>JAUIKS010000009.1 GCA_030430565.1 Polyangia bacterium | reverse complement strand
CCAAGGCCAAGAAGAAGGCCACCAAGAAGAAGTCGACCAAGGCCAAGAAGAAGGCCACCAAGAAGAAGTCGACCAAGGCCAAGAAGAAGGCCACCAAGTCCAAGAAAAAGACGGCCAAGAAGGCCACCAAGTCCAAGAAGAAGGCGGCTTCGAAGTCGAAGAAGAAGTCGGCCGCCAAAAAGAAGACCAAGAAGAAGTCGGTCAAGAAGAAGCGCTAATCAACGCGCGACGACGACGAAAGCCCGCCCTGGCGGGCTTTCGTCCGTCTGAGCGACGTGGTTTGTTCTCCCGTCCTCAACCGACGACGCTACGACCGATCCACAGACCGAGGGCCGCGCAAACAATCCCGCCGACGAGATGGATCGAGACCTGGGCGGCGAACATTCCCCAGCGACCCGAGCTCGCTAGTTCATGGGTTAGCAGCGCGAACGCGCTGTAGGTCGTGAAGCCGCCGAGCAGACCCGTGAGCACCGCCGCGCGCGTCGTCGCGTCGCTGAGCGCGGCCGAGAACACGCCGATCAGCAGGCAGCCGAACAGGTTGACGATCAGGACGCCGGCGTGCGCGAATCGGGCCGCGAATACGCCGTCGAGCGCGCTCGAGAGCAGGTAGCGGGCGACCGCGCCGCTCCCCCCCGCGACAAAGACCCAGCACCAAGTCGGCATCGCTCCGTGTCCCCGATCCGCACAGACGATACGCGCTGGGGCATTTTTTTGCAGACGCCCCCCACCTACCGCACGATCGCGTCGGGATGGCCCGTGCCCACGACCCTTACGCAGAGCGCGCACCGCGAGCGTCCGGCGGGATGCTCGCGCATTTCTCGGATCGCCAGGACTCGTTCACGAGCGCGCTGCAGGTGTTCCCGCTGTTCTTGATCTACCAGCTCGGGATTCTCCTTCAGGGCGGGCGCGGCCATAACGGCGTCGACTTCGTGACCCGCGCGCTGATCGAGCTGTGCGCGCGCGATCTCGACCACTACCTGCTCACGCTCGCGTCGCTGTTTGTCGGCTACGGGTGCCTGCTCCTGATCCTGCGCCCGCGCGGGAGGTTTCGCTCGGAGTCGATGCTGCCCGTGCTGCTGGAGTCGATGTTCTACGCGGCGACCATGGGCACGCTGATCTTGTGCGTGATGCAGTGGGCGTCGGAGCTGGTGCCGACCCTGGCGATCGGCTCGCTGACGACCGTCGATGTCGTCGTGATCTCCGCGGGCGCCGGTCTGCATGAAGAGCTGGTCTTTCGCCTCGTCGGCATGGCTGGGCTCGGCTGGCTGCTAGCCGGGATCACGGGGCCGCGTCGGGCGTGGCTGTTCGCGTTGATCCTCTCGTCCCTGCTCTTCAGCGTCGCGCACCACGTCGGCCCCGGGGTCGAGGCCTTCTCGTTCACCGCGTTCACGTATCGCGCCCTCGCGGGCGCGTTCTTCGGGCTCGTGTATCACCTCCGCGGCTTCTCGGTCGCGGCCTGGACTCACGCGCTCTACGACGTCTACGTGTTGACGCTGGTGTAGCCTTGCGCAAATAGCGCAACTCGACTCGGTGAACATGCATCGTTCGCACGATCGGCGTCGCGGGTCTATCTCGACGTAGAACAACGTACCTCGGGGATCGAGGCGTCTCCCGGTGTTCGGCGCGGCGCCGGAATTGTTCGCGTTGCGGGCGCAGTCGAAGAGTCGACGTACGCGAACGAGCATCGATATGGTCCCGCGTACAGGTTGAATTCTCGCGCGCGTGTTTCGGCGCTCGGGCAACGACTCCCGTGGTACCGTCGTTGCGCGTTTTCCCGCTTGGGAAGGTCCTGCATGACTGACACCGAAGCCGCGGCCGCGCCCGTTCCTCCGCCCAACGATCTTCAGGCACCGCCCCCGCCGGTGGCCGAGAACGAGCCGCCTGCGCTCGCCGAGTTCCGCAAGAAGCCGGTGCACGAGCCGAGCTACCGGCGACTCCGTCGAACGTTGCGCGAGGCGAACGACTGGCGCTCCCTCGCCACGCTCATGACCCTACACGCGCACGCCATCGCCGAGGCGGGCGCGGCGACCAACCGCGTCGCCGACCTGTGCGTCCAGGCAGCGGAGGTCTGGACGGCGCGGGTCGAGGACCTCGAGCAAGCCGCGTACGTGCTAGCGCTTGCGTTCCGGGCCGCGCCGACGCGCGACGACCTATACGAGAAGCTGGCCGACGCGTACCGAGCGCTCGACTGGGGCAGCCCGCTGGCGACCTTGCTGCGGTGGCGCCTCGAGTACATCAAGCGCGTGAACCCGTCGGGGGTCCCGCAGGTCTTCGTCGAGCTGGGCGAGGTCGGCGAGCACCAGTTCAACAACATCGAGCGGGCGCTCGCGCTGTACAAGCAGGCGCTCGCGCTCAACCCGAAGACGACCACGGCGTGGGAGAACCTGATCCGCCTTCACGTCAGCGCGGGCGCGTGGCTGCAGGCCGCGGACTTGATGAACAACGAGCTCAAGCACCGCGACGTCGTCCGCGACGCCGACCGCGTCGCCGAGCTCCACCTGGGCCTCGCGCGGATCGAGCACGAGCAGCTCGACAACATCGCGGCCGCGGCCCAGCACATTCACATGGCGCTGAAGGCGACGCCCGACAGCGTTCGCGCGCTGCGGGCCTTCGGCGTTCTGTACCTAGGGTCAGGTAAGGCGACCGAGGACGGCCTCGCCAAGGCCGCCGACGTGTTCTTTAAGGCAGCCAAGCTCGCGCGCCAGCAGGACGAGGAGCGCGAGGCGCTGAAGCTCGCGCGGCGCTCGACCGCGCTGCGCCCCGACCACTTCGAAGCCGGCACGCTGCTCGCCGAGCTGCTGACGTCGCGCGAGCGCTGGATGGAGCTGGCCGAGCTGTACTCGACCTGGATCGACTACGTCCAGGGCGAGGACGCCTACGGCGTGTGGTTCGCGCGTGGAGATCTGCTCGAGACCCGCCTCTCCCGGCGCGAGGAGGCACGCCTGTGCTTCGAGATGGCGAGCCAATTCGAGGACATCGGCGGCGACTCGTGGCAGCGCCTCGAGCGGCTCTACACCGATCTCGGAGATGACCACGCGCTCGTCGCGCTGTACGAGCTCTACGCCCAGCACCTGCCCGACCAGATGACGACCGAGCAGATGCTCACGGCCGCTCGGGTCTACCGCGACAACCTCAAGGATGACGAGCGCGCGTCCTCGTTCTTCTACAAGGTGCTCGAGCGCGAGCCGTTCAACGCCGAGGCCTTCGAGGGCTACAAAGAGCACTGGCGGCGCAAGAACAATTGGCTGCACCTGCGCGACGTCATCCTCTACCAGATCGATCAGGCGATTAACTACCAGGGCGAGAACTCGCCGCTCGGGGATCCGAAGTTCCCCGAGCACTTCGCCGAGGTCGCCGAGATCTGCGAGACCCGGCTGGGCGACATCCAGGGGGCGATCGACGCGTGGAAACTGATGGCGCAGTGCTACCGCCGCGACCGTCGCCCGCGCGAGCAGCTCAAGCGGATCGATCGACGCGGCGCCGAGTGGGAGCACAGCGAGCAGGAGCAGTTCGACGCGCTCGCCGAGCTCTACGACGACCAGCAGCGGCTCGGTCCGCTGCGCAAGCTCGCCAAGCTGTACCGCGAGCGCCTGGTCGACTCCGAGCGCGCGATGGCGGTCTACGACGAGCTCGTCAACACCGCGCCGGACGACAAGATCGTGATCGACGGCCTGATCGAGGTCTACGAGCGCACGGGCTCATGGGACGCGTGCATCGAGCTGCTGCGTCAGCAGTACGACACCTCGCGCGCGCCGGCCGAGCGCGTCGCGCTGCTGCGGCGCATGGCCGAGCTCTGGCAGAACGAGCTCGACGCGCCGGGCGACGCGATCTGGGCGTGCGAGGAGATCCTGACCTTCGACGAGAACGATCTCGACGCGCTCCACCGGCTGCAGACGCTCTACAAAGACCACGAGCAGTGGGAGCCGCTGTACACCTGTTTGGAGCGCGAGTTCAAGCTGGTCACCGACTCCAAGGAGGAGCGGATCCGGCTGCTGCGGCGCATGGCGAACGCGGCCGAGCTGCACCTCGAGGACCAGGCGCGCGCGACCGACTGCTGGTACGAGCTGCACGACCTCGACCCGCACAACCTCGAGATCATCGACAAGCTGATCACGGCCTACGAGCAGGCGGCGCAGTACGAGGAGCTCGCCGATCTGCTCGGGCGCATCGCGGCCTCGAAGCGCACGCCGAAGATCCGCCAGCTCGACTACTCGCTGCGCCTCGGCGCGCTCGCGGAGCAGACGCTGCAAGACCCCGACCGCGCGTGCTCGGCCTACGAGCGCGCGCTTCGAATCCACCGCTACCACCGCGGCGCGATCGAGGCGCTGACCCGCCTGTACCGCGAGATTCAGTCGTGGCACAGCCTCGCGGCGACGCTCGAGACATTAAAGGAGCTGGTCGACTCGGACGAGGAGGTCCTGAGCGTCGGCTGGGAGCAGGCCGAGGTGCTCGCGGACCATCTCGACAACGCCAACGCGGCGCTGCGCGTGCTCGAGCAGCTGGCGACCGAGGTCGCGCCGGGCAACCGCGACGTCGCGCTGCGGATGATCGACCTCTACGAGCGCGCCGGGCTGCACCGCAAGCTGATCCGGCAGGCCGAGATCTTGCTGCTCTCGAGCAACGAGATCGACGAGCGCCGCGACCTGTTCGGGAAGATCGGGCGCGCCTGGATCGCGCTCGACGACTCGCGCGCGGCGACCAGCGCCTTCAGCCGCTTCCGCGCCGAATTCCCGGATGACCCCGAGGGCATCCGCCTCGAGGCCGAGCTGCGCGAGGCCGGCGGCGACCACATGGGCACGCTCGAGCTGCTCTCGCAGCAGATCAAGACGCTGCGCGACGTCGGCGAGCGGATCAAGACCATGGAGCGCATGGCCGAGGTCTGCGAGCGCGCCGGCGAGCCGCAGCGCGGGCTGAAGCTGCTCGGCCGCGCGCTGACGATCTCGGAGGCGCCGGAGGAGTTCTCGGACTACATTGAGGAGTTCGCCGGGCGGCACGAGCTGTGGACCGACCTGCTCGCGCTGTTCTCGACCCGCTATCAGGAGGTGACCGACGCCGGTAACCCGGTGGGCCAGGTGCTGATCTGCCTGCGCGCCGCGAGGATCGCGGACGAGCGCATGGGCGACCACGAGATGGCGTTCTCGTGGGCGCGCAAGGGCTACTTCGTCGCGCTCGACAACGGCCTCGACGCGGTTCCTTCGCTCGATCGCCTCGAGACGCTGGCCGAGAAGCACTCGCTGTGGGAGCTGATGCTCGGCGTCTCGGAGCAGGAGCTAAAGCTGCGCGCCGGCACCTCGGCGCAGGAGGACTACGCGACGATCAACCTGCTGCTCAACGCGTCGGAGATCTCGCTGGAGCGCCTGCAGGACCCGCCGCGCGCGCTGAGCTACCTGCACCGCGCCCACAACCTGCGCCCCACGGACTCCGATCTGGCCGACCAGATCAAGGCGCTGGCCGAGCGCTACGAGCAGTGGAAGTCGCTGATCGAGCTGCACGAGCGCCAGCTGCGACGCTCCGACAGCGCGCTCGAGCGGTTTGAGGCGTGCGTCGAGATCGCGCGGATCTACGAGAAGAAGCTGACCGATCCGCCAGGCGCGTTCAACTACCTGATCCGGACCTACCGCGAGTTCCAGACCAAGGAGAAGTCGCTCTCGGAGGAAGCGCTCGACATGGCGATCGCGATCGGCGAGCGCTACGACCTGTGGGAGCAGATCGCGGAGCTGCACCGACAGACGGCCTTCGAGCACCTGCGCTCCGGCAGCGGCGAGCGGCGCAAGGCCGGCCTCGAGGCGCTGTTCGAGGCGGCGGAGGTCGAGGAGGAGCAGCGCGAGGACCTGATCGGGGCGCTGAGGACGCTGCGCGAGGGCCTCGCCTACGACCCCAACGGCGATGACCTGCTCGAGCCGATCGAGGCGCTCGCCGCTCGCCTCGACGAGGAGCGTGACGGCGACGAGCCGGCGCTCGGGGCCTTGACGGTGCTCGCGGTGCTCCAGCAGCTGTGCGCGAACACGCGCAGCAGCGCGAGCAAGATCGACATCCTGCGGCGCCGCGCCGCGCTGCGCGAGGATCGACTCAAGGATCCCCGCGGGGCGATGGCCGAGTGGCTGCGGATCCTCGAGCTCGACAGCGAGCACGCCGAGGCCCGCGAGGAGCTCGAGCGCCTCGCTGAGCAGGAGAACGCGTGGGCCGCCTTGCTGCTCGCGCCGGCGAGCCGGATCGCGCGCCTCAAGGCCGATCGCAAGGCCGACCACGCTGACGAGCGCCGCGCGCTCTTGGCCGAGATCGCGAAGCTCTACGAGGAGCATCTCGATCGCCCCGAGTACGCGCTGCGGGCCCGCCTCGAGGCGTGGAAGCTCGCGCCCGCGCTGCCGACCAGCGATCTCGAGATGCCGCTCTCGGCGGAGCACGAGGGCATATGGCGGCTCGCCCGCTCGATCGGCGCCTACAACACGCCGCCGTCGCCGCGCGACGACATGCTGTGGCCGAGCCTGCCCGCGCCGGAGCTCGCCGACGACGCGCTGTGGAAGAAGGCCGGCCTCGACGCGCGGTCGATGAAGCCGCTCAAGCGCGGGGCCGAGGGCGAGGCGAACGTCGAGGCCGCGAGCAAGCAGAAGCCCAAGCGCGGCGACACCAACGTCATCGACCTCGACGAGCTGATGGAGGTCGACGACGACGCGGGCGCGATCGTCGAGGAGGACCCGCAGCAGCCGCCCCGCGAGCCGACGAACGTCGTCGACATCGCGGACCTGGTCGAGGTCGACGACGACCTGCTCGGGGATCTCGACGATGTCGAGCTCGCGGAGCTCGACGACATCGACGACATCGACGACGAGCTCGCGCTCGACGACGAGGAGCTCGCTACCCTCGAGGGCATCGAGCTCGACGAGCTCGATGATCTCGATGATCTCGACGATGTCGAGCTGCTGGACGACATCGAGGATCTCGAGGAGGAGCCGGCCGCCGCCGCGCCCCCGCCCCGCCGGACCTCGAGCGGCCCGCGCCCGCCCGCGCCTCCGCCCGCGCCCTCGGCCCCGCCCCCGCCCAAGCCCCCGCCCCGCCCGTCCGCGGCGCGGATCCCCGGCTTGGTCGCGCTCCCGCATCTCAAGGGCGCTGTGCTCCCGCGTCGTCCGGAGGTCACGTCGGCCTGGGACGAGGTCGCGCGCGTGTACAGCGAGAGCCGCTCGGGTCGCAAGCTCGATCGCATCGAGATCGGCATGTCGCTCGCGCGGCTGTGGGCGGAGGGCGCCGAGCGCCTGGACCCCGCGTTCGCGGCGCTGACCGACGCGCTGATGCTGAAGCCGGATCACGACGAGGCGCTGGATTGCCTCGAGGCCCTCGCCTCCCGCTACGACGCGCCGGATCGGCTGCTGCGCGCCTACGAGTCCCTGCAGTCAGAGGTCACGCTGCCCGACACGATCGCGCGCCACGGGCTGCGCCTCGCTAGCCTGTACGAAGAGGCCGATCGTCCAGCGGACGCGCTGAAGGCCTACGAGAGCGTGCTCGGCGTGATGCCGCGGCACACCGAGGCGCTGAGCGCCGTCGCCCGGCTGTACCGCCGCGAGGGCAACGTCGACGAGCGCCTCAGCGCGGCGGCGCGGCTGCTCGACGCGGAGTACGACGAGCTCGGCGACGGCGAGCGGATCGAGCGGACGCTCGAGCTCGTTCGCGAGCTGGCGGCGGCCGGCGACCCCGAGCACTTCTCGATGGCGCTGTCACGCGCGCACTCGCTGTGCGAGGCGTACCCCGAGGATGTCGACGCGGCCGAGCAGCACGCGAGCCTGCTGACCCGGGCCGCGCGCTGGGCCGAGGCCGCGCGGGTCCGGCTCGCGCTCCGCGATCGCCTCGAGGGCGGTCGGCGCCTCGAGAACGACATCGAGCTGGCGCGCACCCGCGATCGCCTGCTCGAGCCGGACGACCCGCTGCTGGTGCGGGACTCGATGGAGGCGTGGGAGGCGGTCGTCGAGGCTGATGGCGGGAACGCCGAGGGGCTCGCGCGGCTCCAAGACCTGTACCTCGCGACCGAGCGCTTCGAGGCGCTGCTGCCGGTGCTCGAGTCGCAGCTGGCCGCGCTCGAGCCCGACGACACGGTGACGCGGGTGACGCTGCAGGTGCTCAAGGCCCGCGCGCTCCAGCAGGGCACCGGCGACGAGGCCGCCGCGACGGAGCTGCTCGAGCAGCTGCTCTCGGACGCGCCGGACAACGACGAGGTCGCGCTCGGCCTCGGCGGCCTGTACCAACGCTCCGGTCGCTTCGACGACGGCATCCGCCTGCTCTCGGCGCGCCTGGAGGCGCTGCCCGAGGACGCGCGCGCGCGCGCGTCGACGCTCTCGTGCGGGCTCGCCGACCTGCTGCTCGCCCAGGGTGACGACCTCGAGCGCGCGCTGCAGACCCTCGACGCCGCGATCGCGCGCGACGACGGGGCGCGCCGCGTCGCGCTGCTCGAGCGCCGGATCTCGCTCGCGCGTCGGCGCGAGGACCCGGCGCTGCTGGTCGACTCGCTGAGCTCCCGCGGCGAGCTCGACGGCCTGCTCGAGGCGGCCGCGCTCGCCCGCGGCGAGCTCGACGATCGCGGGCGCGCCGAGGCGCTGCTGCGACGGGTGCTCGCGGAGGTCGGCGAGGGCGAGGCGGGCACCGGCCGCCGGCTCACCGCGCTCGACGGCCTCGTGCAGCTGCTCGTCGACGCCGGCGACATCGACGGCGCGCAGGCGATCGCGGACGAGCAGGTCCCGCTGATCGAGGGGGCCGAGCGACGCGCCGAGCTGCTCACCGAGCTCGGGCGCACCCTGTTTAAGAAGACAGGTGACGTCGCGCTCGCGCGGGCGCGCTTCAAGGCCGCGCTCACGCACGACCCGGACCACGCGGACGCCCATCTCCGGCTCGGCGAGGCGCTCGTCAGCGCCGGCGAGCTCGCGGAGGCGGAGCCCGAGATCGAGGCCGCGATCGAGACGCTCGGCCTGACGCGCGACACGCCGCGCTTGGTCGAGGCGCTCGTGCTCTTGGCCGAGGTGCTCGAGAAGACAGATCGACCGGCCGACGCCCACCGCCACCTCGCGGTCGCGCTGCGCCAGGACCCCGACAACCTGCAGCTTCAGGCCGCGCTGACCCGCAACCGCTACTCCGCCGGGCGCTGGCGCGACGCGCTCTCGACCATCGACGCGCTCGACCAGAAGATCGACGACGTGGAGCGGCTCGACGCCGCCGACCGGGCGGCCGCGGCCGCGATGATGGTGATGGGGGCCGAGTGCGCGGTGAACCTCAAGCAGCAGGATCAGGCCGTCACGCGCTACCAACGCGCGATCGAGTTTGACCCGCGCAACCGCGAGGCCCGCGTCGCGCTGGTCGGCCTGTGCCGCGACCACGGGCTGATGGGCGAGGCGGCGAAGCACGCGGTCGCGCTCGCCGACGCGACAGAGGATCCGCGCGCCCGCGCGCAGGCCTTCGTCGAGGCCGGGATGCTGTTCCAGGCGGCCGCCAAGGCGATCCGCGAGGACGAGGCGGAGGATCAGACGAGCGTCGAGGTCGAGCGCCTGCGGGTGACCGCGTACGAGAACCTGAGCGCCGGCCTGAGCGCGCTGGACTCGGTCGACGAGCCGGTGCTCGATCGCCGCCAGCTGGAGTCCGCGTTCTGGTCGGCGGCGCCGCGCGACCCAAGCCTCGCGCTGCTCTGCCTGACGCGGCTGCGCAAGCACGAGGACGTCGCGACGAGCGAGCGCCTCCCGCTGCTGCTCGAGGGCGTCAAGCTGGCGCTGCGCCGCGACGAGCCTGACGACATCGACAACGCGATCGAGTACGCGAAGACGGCGGCGCGCTACTTCCCCGACTCGGCGGCCGCCGTGATGGCGCAGTGCGACGTGCTCGAGGCGACGATGCGCACCGACCGGATCGAGCCGCTGGTGCTGAAGTTCTTCAACACCCAGGGGCTGCGCAGCAAGTCGGGCGGCGCGCTCGAGCAGGCCGCCCGCAGCGCGCTGCTGGTCCGCCTCGCCAACAACCAAGAGAGCCACCCGGATCGGGTCATCGCGCTGCTCGAGCACGCGGCCAAGCTCGACGCCGCCGCGCTCGGGCTCACCGAGCGCCGCCAGCTCGCGCAGCTCTACGAGCGCTCCGAGGTCCGCGGCGCGAAGGTCCGCCGCAACTACGAGGCGCTGCTCAAGCTCGATCCGCTCGACTCCGCCGCGCTCGCGGCCATGGCCCAGGCGACCTACGAGGCCGGCGACTGGAGCCGCGCGCACGCGCTGTACGAGCTGCTCGCGGTCATCGACCCCGCGCACGAGCCGGCGCGGCGCTTCCTCGCCGAGCACCCGCTCGAGCGCGCCGAGGGCGAGCCGCTGGATCTCAAGGCGCTGCTCGAGGATCCGCCGCCCAACGGCGGCGTCGTGGAGGCGCTGAACCTGCTGTGGCGCGGCGGCGCGGCGATCTTGTGCAAGCACCTGCCGCGGATCGACGCGCCCGAGTCGGCGCTGATCAACGAGCCGGCCGAGGGCGAGGAGGTTCCGCTGGTCTGGCGAGAGTGGGACCGCGCGCGCGCGCTGCTGAACTCGCCCAAGTACCCGCTGCTCCGCGCGAGCGAGGTACCCGAGCCCGAGCTGGGAGACCCGCTCGAGGGGCCGGCGGCGCCGCGCTGTCAGTACCCGCCGGTCATCCTCGTGTCCGAAGAGACATACGCTGGCGAGGACCCGGCGCTGCTGCGCTTCGCGTTCGGGCGGGCGCTCTACCACGCGCGCCCCTGGGCGATCCTCGCGGCCGCGCTCCCGCGGGAGACGCTGACGAAGGTGCTCTCGGCGACGCTGCAGGTCTTCCACCCCCGGCACTCCCGGCGCAGGCGTCTTAAGGGACAGCCCACCGCCGGCCTGGTCCCGCAGCTCAGCCAGACGCTGTCGCGCGGGCTCCCCCTGAAGATCGCGCGCCAGCTGACCGACGCCTTCGACAAGGGCAAGGACGAGCACTTCGACAGCCGCGAGTGGAAGGCCTGGGTCCAGCGCAGCGGGAACCGCACGGGGCTCTGCGTCGCCGGCAGCCTGCGCGCGGCGCTGCAGGTGCTCGGGGCGCCGAGCGACGAGCACGATCGCGCTCGCTGGATCCGCGCGCGCGCCCCCTACGACAGCGAGCTCAACGACCTGCTCGTGTTCGCCGGCAGCGCCGCCTACGTGGCCGCGCGTCAGCGCGTCGGCATGACGATCGAGGTGCCGGCCGACTTCGCCGCCTTCGCCGAGCTGACTGACGACTCGACGCCGGGCGGGGAGACGAGCGCGAACGTCCCGTCGGAGGACGCGGAGGCGGCCGTCGAGCCCGAGGCCGTCGCGCCCGAGGCCGTCGAGCCCGAACTCGTCGAATCCGAGTTCGTCGAGCCCGAGCCCGAGGTCATTGAGCCCGAGGCCGTCGAGCTAGAGCTTGTTGAGCCCGAAGCCGTCGAGCCCGAGCTGGTTGAGCCCGAAGCCGTCAAGCCCGAGGCCGTCGAGCCCGAAACTGTCGAGCCCGAGGCCGTTGAGGCTGCGTCTGAAGAGCCCGAGGCCGTTGAGGCTGCGGCTGAAGAGCCCGAGGCCGTTGAGGCTGCGGCTGAAGAGCCCGAGGCCGTCGAGCCGGAGGCCGTCGAGCCCGAGGCCGTCGAGGCCATCGAACCGATCGACGCCATCGAGCCGGACGAGGCCGAGGCGCCAGCGCTTGATGTGATGTCCGAAGAGACACCAGCGCAGGCTGCCCTTGAGGCGGAGCAGGATGCCCTCGATCAACTCGCCGCGCCGACGCCCGAGGTGGAGGCCGTCGAGGAGTTCGAGGAGTTCGAGGAGCTCGAGGCCCTTGACGAGCTCGAAGAGCTCGAAGAGCTCGAAGAGCTTGAAGAGTTCGAGCCGCTCGACGACCTCGAGGCGCTCGACGCGGTCGAGCTCGAGCCGCTCGACGAGGCCGAGGCGTTGGAGCCGCTGGAGGAGATCGCCGACGACGCGGTCGAGCTTCAGCCGCTAGAGGAGCTCGACGACGCCCTCGAGCTCGATCCCGATCTCGAGCTCGATGACGAGGAATTCGCCGACCTCGAGGACGCCGACTTCGGCGACCTCGTGTAGGAACGCGCGCTCGCGCGCGCAGATGGCGGGTGCGAACAGGCCGGGAGCAAGTATGATCCAACGGACATGCTCTCGCCCTCGCTGCTCGCCGCGCTCGTGACGCTCGGGGCGCCGCCCGCCCCGGCGACGCCGCTGACGACGCCGTCCTCGGAGGACGCGATCTACGGCGGCGTCGAGGTCGCGGATGGGGACTGGCCCGAGGTCGTGGCGATCGAGGTCGGCGACTTCCTCTGCACCGGCACGGTCGTGACCGAGGAGCTGGTGCTGACGGCCGCGCACTGCCTCGTGAAGAACCCACCGGCTGGGTCGGTCCGGGTGTACTTCGGCAACAACATGTTCTCGTCGGCGCTCTCGACCGTGGCGACCGACTACGGCGTCCACCCGGCGTTCTGCGGCGACACCACGGTGTGCAAAGAGGACATCCACGACTACGCGTGGATCCGCCTACGCGAGCGCGTCACGGGCATCAGCTTCCCGCGCGTGATGGGCCTCCAAGACGAGTGGGATCAGGCGATGTACCCCGGCAGCGAGGTCACGCTGGTCGGCTACGGCCTCGACGAGGTGCAGCGGATCGGCCGCAAGCGCGCCGTGACCACGACCATCTCGGCCTTCAGCGACTCGAGCCTAGAGTTCCGCGCCGGCGGCGAGGGCAAGGACTCGTGCCAGGGCGACTCGGGCGGGCCCGCGTTCGTGCGGCTCGACAACAACGAGTACGTGCTCGCCGGGGTCCTCTCGCGCGGCTACGACTGCGGCCTCGGGGGCTTTTACGGGGTGCCCTACCCCGTGCTGTGCTGGATCGAGGAGGAGTCGGGGATCAACCTCAAGCGCGACGAGTGCGGCGCCTGCGACTGCCTCGAGATGGATCCAGAGCGGCACGACAAGGCGAGCTGCGCGGTGACGCGCCCGCGCGGCCCCCAGGGCGACGCGCTCGCGCTGCTCGCGGTGTTCGCCTGCGGCCTCCTCGGACGTCGACGCCGACGTCTTAGCGACATGTCTTTATAGACAGGAGTCGCTGGTCAGCGCAGCAGGCTGACCACGAGATCGCGCAGCGGCTCGCCGAGGATCATGAACTCGATCGCCGCGAGCGCGAGGAACGGGCCGAAGGGCACGCGCACGCCCATCACGCCCGCGTCGGGGTCCTCCTCGCCGAGCTCGGGGTCGTCGCCGTGCACCTCCTCGAGGGAGCTGTTGGCGACGCTGCGCCCGAGCAGCAGCATCGGCACCGCGATGAGGAGGCCCTGGACCGCGCCCGCCGAGATCGTCCACAGCAGCCCGGCGTTGCCGCAAAACGCCCCGACCATCAGCAGCAGCTTGGCGTCGCCGAGGCCGAGCGCCTCGAGCCCGCGCCAGCGCAGGTAGACCCAGCGCAGCCCGGCGAGCAGCGAGAAGCCGACGCCGGCGGCCAGCGCCGCGTCGATCAACGTGACCCCAAGGACATCTGGAACGAAGGCGGCGCAGAGCAGCCCGACGCCCGCGAGCGGGAGCACCACCGCGTCCGGGATGATCCAGAAGTCGAGGTCGATGAAGGTGACGATCACGAGCGCGAGGCCGAACACGAACCACAGCAGCCAGGCGGCGAGCGCCGGCGCGCCGCCGGCGACCAACGGCGTGGCGACGTGCTGGGTGTAGAGCGTGAAGCTGAGCAGCCCGCCGAGCAGCTCGACGATCAGGTAGCGCGTCGAGAACGAGGCCCCGCAGGCGCGGCAGCGTCCGCGCAGCAGCAGGTAGGAGATCAGCGGGATGTTGTCGTACCAGCGGATCGGGCGCACGCAGGCGCCGCAGCGCGAGCCGGGGTGGACGACGCTCTGCCCGCGGGGGACTCGCCAGATCACGACGTTGGCGAAGCTCCCCCACAAGAGGCCCCAGAAGAACGCGCCGAGCCCCGACCACGGCCCGAGCAGGACGCGGACGAGGGTCGGGTTGACCTCGACGGGGAGGACGCCGCCGGTGCCGGGCACGATCGTCGGCGCGCCCGCGAGCGCTGAGCCGAGCGCGCCCGCGAGCGATGTCGTCAATGCTGCGAAGAGGCCGCCTGTCACGCTCGGAGAATCCTACTCGGAGGTCGCCACCTCTGCGGCCACCGAATCGCGTCAACCGACGCGGCGCGGCGCCTATGCCGAAATTTCGCCGGCGAGCATGATCCGCGGTCCAGCGAGCCGCGACCACCCGACCCTGCTATCCTCGCGCCCGTGCCGCACGCGCCACGCACCGCGAGCGTCGTCGCCCTGCTCCTGCTCGCCCCGTGCGGCTGCGGGCCATCGGATGAGGAGCCGCGGCCGACCCCGACGTTCCCCAGCGAGCGACGCGACAAGACCTCGGACATGAGCCAGCAGGTCGCCGCGCTCGAGCAGGAGCTGCGCCCCGCCGCGCTCCTGCAGCTGCTCGCCGCGCCCCACGAGTCCGCGCGCGCGCGCCTCGGTCCCCACCGGCTGCGCTACGAGGCGCGCTTTCACTCGACGCCCGAGGAGCTGCCGGAGCTCCCCGAGGTCGACGCCGGCGCGCCCGCGAAGGTCGAGGTCACGGACGTGCTCGAGCTCGTGTGGGCCAGCGCGCCCGGTGAGCCGGAGCGCTTCCACCTGTTTCAAGGCGACGCCGAGGGGATCGGGCGCGACCTGCTGGTCGACGACGATCGGGTCTTCACCCGCCTCCCCTACCGCGACTGGAGCTCACGCCCGCTCGAGGGCGGCGAGGCGGCGCACGAGCGCTGGCTGGACGACGCGCAGCGCGGCGCCCACGACGCGGTCCAATTCGCGGCGCCTCGGCTCGCGCTGACGGTCGCCGACGCGGGCTCGGACGAGCTGACGCTGACGCTGTCGACCGCCGAGCAGACGCGGCCCGAGCTGGTGGCGAGTGAGCCGCTCCAGGCGTGGCGCGAGGGCGTGATCATCGATCGGGTCGAGGGGACGCTCACGCTGACCCGCGCGAGCGGGCTGTGGCGACGCGGCGAGCTAGAGGTCGACTATCACCACGAGGACGACGCCGGCCGCCGTGTTGACGGAGCGCTGCGATGGTCGGGGGAGCTGACGCCCGTGACGGCGGAGGAGGCAACAGTGACGCCGCCGGAGGCCGCGACGCCCACACCCGACCGGCTCCGCTACGAGGTCGAGAAGCGCGAGCTGCTGGACGGCGTACGAAGGCCCTAGCGGCCGTGGTGAACGTCCAGGCTAGCGCGGCATTGCTCCCTGGATTGATGATCCGTGGCCGCGGCTTGCCGTGCGATACGGTCGGCGCTACAAATCGACCCCCGTGACCGCGACCCCTAAGACCCTTGACCAGCTCCCCGAGGCGCTTCGCGCCGCGCTCGACTGCGCGCTCGATCGCAAGGCCACCGGGCCGGTGCTGCTCGATGTCAGCGAGATCGCCGGCTACACCGACTGGGTGCTCCTGCTCTCGGGCCGCTCCGACCGTCACGTCGCCGGCATCACCGACGCGATCCTGCGCGGCCTCAAAGAGCTCGGCGTCCGCGTGATGGGCTCTGACGGGCTGCAGGACCACCTCTGGGATCTCCTCGACTACGAGGACTTCATCATCCATGTGTTTTATCACCCGGTGCGTCTGCACTATGACCTTGAGGGCATGTGGAGCGACGCGCCGCGGGTTGAGCTCGGGCTCCCCGAGGATGTCATGGACACGAAGCCCCTCGAGCAGCTGAACGCGCCCGATCCGATGCCGGCCTTCCGCGGTCAGGAGTTCGGCGGCTTCGAAGACGAGTTCGAGGACGACGGCGAGGACGACCTCGATAGCGACAACGACCTCGACAGCGACCTCGACGAGGACCTCGACGCCGTCGCGCCCTCTTGATGCAAGTCCGGGTCTACGCCGCCGGTAAGCTCAAAGACGCCGGCCTCGAGCGCATGTGCGCGACCTACTGCAAGCGCGCGCGGCCGTTCATGCCCGTCGAGGTCGTGGAGGTCCGCGCGCTCGCCGGGCTGCGCAAGCGGCTGGAGAGCCGTGAGCCTGCGGTCCGGATCCTGCTCGACGAGCGCGGCGAGCAGCTGACGACGCGGGAGCTCGCCGGCTGGATCCAGGGGTACCGCGAGCGCGGCGCTCGCTCGCTCGCGCTGTTCATCGGCGACGCCCACGGCTTTGACAATGAGGATCGCGCGCGCGCCGATCGACTGCTGGCGCTCTCCCGCCTTACGCTGCCGCACCGCCTCGTCCGGGTCGTCCTGCTGGAGCAGCTGTACCGCGCGGCCAGCCTGCTCGCCGGGCACCCGTATCACCACGATTGATCATCGCCGCTGTCACGTGCGCGCCGTGAATTGCGAAGGGCCCGACACTCGACGTATCGGGCCCTCGCGGAGCTTCGGCGGGAGGTTGTGTCTGACAGTCGGTCGAGGCGACCGCGACGATCACCACGGCGTCACGGGCGTGACGCTTGACGCGCGCGCGCGTCGGGGTGATCAGGCCGCGTCGTCGATCTCGATCGACTCGAGCTCGACCGCGAGCTCGAAGTTGAGGCGCGTGGCCCCGGCGGGGCGGCGAACCGAGACGTCGAGGGTCACGACGATCGCCCCGGCGCGGCGGCTGCGGTAGCGGACGGAGGCGGTCGCGGACAGCGGCTCCCCGACCAGCGCCGGGCCCAGCTCGCGGACCCGGTTCACGCTGTGGCTGACGATGTGGGCGTCCTGCAGCTCGCTGGTCGAGAGCAGCGCCGCGACGGCCCGACCGACGGCGACCGGGGTCGGGCAGACGCGACCCCAGGGGTGCTGGCTGACTGACCGTGAACCGGAGTTCGCGCCCGTCGAGAGCCGCTCTTCGCAGCAGCCGACGACATCGACCAGGAAGCTCGACTCGACGTGATCCGCGAGGTCGCGGGGGGTAATCAAGAAGTCGTGAGCCGTCAAGTTGTGGCCGACCCGAAGAGATCCAGGATCCGACGTTTGCATGAACGTACCTCCTGAATTTGTTGTGCCTCCAAACAGGCGAGAATGCACGCGCTATCGTCGTTACAACAAAAAACCCGCAGATCTTGGCGCGTGCGCGGGGTGAAACTTGCAAATACATGATCATTCAACGCTTTCTCAGTGGATATCCGCGCCGCGGTGAAAAAATTTGTACTTGCAATGCGTACACGCGGATCTCGTAATGAGTCGTTTTTGTGACGTCGGCTTCGATCTCTGGGGCGATCTCGGGGCGATCTCCCGGCGCGCGTCCCGTTGAGGCCCCAGAAACAGGACTCAAACGACATGTCCTAAAAACGGGTTTGTTCGCGAGGGGCGAACGCAACGTCAGGGCGCCCGCGGCCGAGCACTCCGCGTGCGCAGCGAGCCGAGAACCTCCGCCGCTCCGCGCCGACGCGGCTCCCTGGCGAGCCTCCGCGCGGCGCTCGTCGACACCCTCTTCCCGCCGATCTGTCTCGGCTGTCGACGGCTCCTCCTGGGGCGAGCGGAGCTCCCACTGTGCAGCCGATGTCGCCCCGAGCTGGCCTTGTTGCCGCCCGAGGCGCGACGCGTGGCCGGGGTCGAGGCGGTCTACGCCCACGAGGGTCCGTTGCGCGGCGCTGTCGCCGCGCTCAAGTACGGTGGACAGATCGAATTGGCCGGGACACTGGCCGGGCTGATGGCCCGGTCCGCGACCGCCGGCGCGTCACCGGGCTGGGAGGTCCTCGTCCCTGTCCCGTTGCACCGCTGGCGCGTCCTCCAGCGCGGATACAACCAGGCCGAGCTGCTCGCGCGCCACCTGACGGGGCACCTGAAGACGCCTGAAGCCGGCCTTCAGGGGCGGCCGCGCCAAGCGCCCCTCCTGGCCACCAACGCGCTGCGCCGCGTCCGGGCGACCCGTCCACAGACCGGGCTCAGCGGCGGCGCCCGCCGGCGCAACCTCGTCGGCGCGATCGCCCCCGGCCGCGCCGCGGCGCTCGCGGGCCGCCGTGTCCTCGTGATCGACGACGTGACGACGACCGGCGCGACGCTCCAGGCCTGTATGGCCGCCGCCCGCCAGGCCGGGGCTGTACGCGTGGGCGGGCTTGCCCTGCTCCGAGCGCTCTCGTAGGGTTCCGAGTCCGTGGGAGCCAAGAAGAAAAACCGCGGAGCGCCGGCTCCAGGACAAGACGGCTACGTGTTCGCGCGAAATCGCCGCGCGCTGCACGAGTACCACGTGCTCGATCGCTACGAGGCCGGCGTCTCGTTGTTCGGCAGCGAGGTCAAGTCGATCCGGGCCGGGAAGACCAGCCTCGTCGAGGCCTACTGTCAGTTTATCGGCGATGAGCTGTACCTCGTGAACGCCCACATCGCGGAGTACACGCAAGCGCACAGCCGCAATCACCTGCCGCTGCGCCAGCGCAAGCTGCTGCTACGCCGTCGGGAGCTTGACCGGCTGCGCGACGCGGTCAGCGCGGGCGGCCTGACGATGATCCCGCTGTCGCTGTACGCGAAGTCGAGCCGTATCAAGCTCGAGCTGGGCCTGTGTCGAGGCAAGAAGCAGCACGACAAGCGCGCCGCGATCAAGGAGCGCGAGCAGAAGCGCGAGGTCCAGCGAGTCATGCGTGAACGGGACTACGGGTAGTCCGTGGGGAGCGCTGGTCACGGCCCACGACCCGCGCCGAGCGGGTCTCGCCCCGGCGTTGAGGCGATCCCGGGCCCGCCGTCCGAGCTGGAGCGCCTCGACCAGCTCGTGGCCCGCTCCGAGTCCGCGACCCTGAGCGCGGCTGAGTGCCAGCGCCTGGCCACCCTCGCCCATCGAATCCCGGGCCGTCAGCGTCGGGTCGCGGGGGCGCTGGGCAACCAGCGGAGCGCCCCCGCAGTCGACGCGCTGCTGCGTACGCCGAGCACGGTCCCGGGGGTTGTCGAGGGGCTCTTTCGGGCGTTTCGCGCCGGCGTTCGGCGGATCCACGCCGATCTCCCCGCCGAAGTTCCGGTCCGATCGCGGGAGGACCGCGCGCCGACGGAGATCTGGACGAGCCCGGCGGTGCTCGCGCTCGACTTCCGCAGCTCGCGCTCGCGGCAGTTCCCCGCGCTGCTGCGCCGAGCCCGGCTGTCATTTGGGTCCGCGCTCGAGCGTCTCGAGCTGGGCGCCCCCGCGACGAAGAACCCAAACAACACCGTCTACCGGCTCGCGCTGTGGGGCCCCGCGCCCCGCCTCGCAGACGACCCGGCGCTGGATCGCTGGCGCCCCGACACAACGCCGCAGGTCCCGGAGCTGCCCGCGCTCGCGGACGAGTTCACCTGGCTCCACGGACAGCTTGGAAAGCTGCGCGGCACCCGGCTGTGGATCAACGGCTGGTGCTTCCCGCACACCCGCGTGCGCGCCGAGATCACGCACGCGGTGCAGGTTCACCTGGTCCGCGCCTGGGTCGAGTGGGCCCGCGAGACCGTCGGCGAGGGGGCCGCGCCGTGAGGACCGAGGAAGACGGCGAGGACGCGCTGGAGGACGAGCTGCACCGGCGGCTGCGCGCGGGGGCCCGCGTGCTGCTGCTGCAGACGAGCGAGGAGCGACGCGCGCTCGGGCTGCTCGAGGAGGTCGCCGACCGCCTCGCGCTCGAGCTGCGGACTTGGAGCGCGGCGGCGGGGATCGACGACGAGGGCGCCGCGGGCCGCGGGTCGCTCTCCCCGCGCGCGCTGCTCGACGAGCTGCGACGCGATCGCGGCGTCCGTGAGCTGTGGGTCCTGCTCGACGCCGGCCCCGCGCTGCTCGAGCTGGCCACGAGCCGCGCGCTGCGGGAGTTCGCGCTGGCGAGCGGCCCGGCGCGCGTGGTCGTCTCCGGGGTCTCGCTGCCACATGAACTTCGAGACAGGATTCCCGAGGCCGCGAGCGTCACGCTCCCGCTGCCCGAGCTCGCGGCGCTGCGGGCCCGCCTCGCCGATGTCGCGGGACGGCTCGAGCGCGCCGGGCACCGCCACGCACAAACCAGTCTCGAGGGACATATCGACGCGCTGGCCCAGGCCGCGCTGGGGCTCACGCTCGCGCAGCTCGAGCAGCTGGTCGCCGAGGCCGTGCTCGCGCGGGGTGAGGTCGAGGGGCCCGCCGTGCTCGCCTGGATCCGCCGCCGCAAGCCTGCGCTGGCGCTCGGCGCCGCCGGGCTGCTCGAGCGCGTGCGCCCGACGCCAGCGGAGCACCTCGGCGGGCTGACGACCTACAAGCGCTGGCTCGCGCGCCGCCGGCTCGCGCTCGATCCGAGGGCCCGCGCCGCCGGCATCCCGACCCCGCGCGGCGTCCTCCTGCTCGGCGTGCAGGGCTGCGGCAAGAGCCTGGCCGCGCGCGCGAGCGCGTCGCTGCTCGAGCTCCCGCTGATCCGCCTCGACCCGGGTCGCCTGTTCGGCGGCACGGTCGGCGAGAGCGAGGCCAACCTCCGCGCGGCGCTGCGCGCCGCCGAGCGGATGGCGCCCGTCGTCCTGTGGGTCGACGAGATCGACAAGAGCCTCGCCGGGGTCGAGGGCACGGCGAGCGACGCCGGCACCACCGCCAGGGTCATCGGCGGGCTGCTCACCTGGCTGCAAGAGCGCGCCGCGCCGGTGTTTGTGGTCATGACGGCGAACCGCGTGGACGCCCTGCCCCCGGAGCTCATGCGCCGCGGACGGCTCGACGAGCTGTTCTTCGTCGACCTGCCCGGCCCGGCGGAGCGCGCGGCGATCCTCGAGGTGCACCTCTCCCGGCTGCCGGCGGCGAGGCTCGGGCGCGCGCCGCAGCTCGCCGACTCGCCCGAGGCCTTCGCAGCGCTCGCCCGCGCCGCCGAGGGCTTCAGCGGCGCCGAGCTCGAGGCGGCGCTGATCGAGGCCCGCCTCGCCGCCTTCGCCGAGACCCGCCCGCTCGCGGCCGACGACCTCGCCGGCGCGCTGCAGACCATCATCCCGCTCAGCCGCAGCCGCGCGCGCGAGCTGTCGACGCTGCGCGCCTGGGCCGAGACCCGAGCCCGCCGCGCGTAGTAGGGCTCTCGAGACAGCTCAGGCGCCGCCCAGAATTGTGTCAGTTTTCGGCGGATCCGCGGTCGCCTGCTAAGGTCCGCTCGTGACGCGCCGAGACCGTGACGGGGAGCCGCAGACGCCCGCGCGCCTGCCTCCGCGCGCGCGTGGGCGGACCGGCGACCTGTTCGAGCACTTCGGCGTCAGCGTGCCGCGCTCGGAGCCGGCGCGCGTCCCCGACAGCCCCCGCGGCGCCGCCCCGCCCCGCGCGGCGCGGGCGACCGCGTGCCGTGGTTGCGGCTGGATCCGAACGCTCGCGGATCCATCCGTCTGTCGCATGTGCGGGTACTCAGAGGACGAGCCGTGAGCCGCTTCGTGCGCGTGCAGACCCAGCTGCGCGACCGCGCCGCGCTGCTCGAGGGCCTCACCGCCCTCGGCCTCGAGACCATCGTCGCCGATCCCCGCGCACCCGTCATGCTCGAGGGCAGCCTCGAGTGCGCCGGCGAGCCCGTCGAGCTGCGGCTGCCCGCCGGCCCGCTCGAGACGGTCGAGGACTTCGGCTTCACCCGTGACGCGCGCGGCGTCTTCCAGCTGGTGTGCGGCGAGTACGACCGCGCGCGGCTCGAGCGGGACCTGCTGCCCACGCTCGCCCAGCACGTCGCGGCCGCGCAGGCGCGAAGGCTCGCGGCCGAGCGCGGCCTCGAGCTGTCCGAGACCCGCGACGTCGACGGCACGCGACGGCTCAAGCTTCGTCGCCGCTAGCAACCGTGGCGAGAGTCCACGCGCCGCTGGCGAAACTCGTCATACGCCGGGTACAACTTCGGTCCCCGCCTCGCCAGCGACAAAGCCCCGGCGCGAGCTGACACGCGGACCGTCACGCCGCGTCGCGCGACGCCGTGCTACGGATCGGGGCCGAGCGACACGAGCTCCCGGCCGACGTAATCGAGCGCTACCGCGCGATCGAGCGCGGCGGCCCCAAGCTCTCGCTCTACCTCCGGTGGCTGAAGACCCCGGTGATGTGGCTCGTTCCCCGCGTCGGCACGCTGTGTGTCCTCAGCGGCGCGCTCGCGCTGCTCGTGCTGCTCGTGCTGCTCGCGCTGCGCTCGCGGCCCGTGGTGAAAGTCCACGCGCCACCTCGCGTGGTCCTTCCGCCGCTGGCTTCGTCCGCGAAACTCGTCGTACGCCAGGCCCACTCCCTGGCGCGCGCGCGACCTGGGAGCTTCAACGGCGCGGCGTCCGCAGACCGGCCCAGGCGACCGCGGCGCCGACGCCTACGCGCGCGCTGATCCGATCGGCGCGAGGGACCGTAACTCCCACCAGAGTCGCCTCGTTCTACGGGGCGTCGAGTCCGCAGCCCCGCGAGAGGCCGCCGCGGGCCCGCCCGCGGTACCTGATCCGCCGCGTAGCCGATACTCTGATCCCGTCGACCCGTCGACCTTGCTTGTAGGGAGCGCGCTGATATGTCCTCATCATCATCTTCGTCTTCGCCTGACTCGCCCCACGCCCTCCCCGGGCGCGTCACGCCGCACGTCCGACAGTCGCTCGCCCGCCGCGCGTTCCTCCGCCGCGCGGCCGCCGGCACCGTCATCACGGCCATGGGCGGCGGCCTCTACTACCTCGCCGACGACCTCCTCATGGGCGAGGCCAAGGCGATGACGCGCCCCGACGGGCGCCCGCGCCTGCCCCCGGGGCAGCGCCTGATCAAGGCGCTTAAGCCGATGGGCGGGACCCCCGGCTCGCCCAGCCCGTCGAGCTTTCGCCTGCGCGTCCACGGCGAGGTCAAGCGCCCCTTCGAAATTGACTTCCGCGAGCTGCTGGCGATGCCGCAGGTCGAGCTCGCGGTCGACGTGCACTGCGTCACCACCTGGTCGATGTTCGACGCGAGCTTTAAGGGCGTGCGCGTCAGCGAGCTGGCCGAGCGCGCAGGTGTCAAAGAGTCCGCGCGCCACGTGATCTTTGAAGCCGCCCACGGCTACACCGCGAACGTGCGGCTCGAGGAGGCGCTCGAGCCCGACGTGCTCGTCGCCCACCGACACGCCGGGCGCCCGCTCGCGCGCCCCCACGGCGCGCCGGTCCGCGCGGTCGTGCCGAGCCTCTACTTCTGGAAGAGCGCCAAGTACCTCACCGGGATCCGCTTCGTCAGCCGCGACGAGCCCGGGTACTGGGAGGTCCGCGGGTACAACAACCACGCCGACCCCTGGCTCGAAGAGCGCTACAGCTAGCGCTGCAGCTCGCGATACGGCTCGCGCCCGCCGCCGCGATACCATGACGACGCGACGCCGCCCGCCTGGGCGCGGCGACGCGACGCGCCGTCCTCTTCGTCCTCCTCCGCCTCCTCCTCGTTCCTCCCCGCGACCTCGCCATGCCCTCCGCTGACCAAAAAAACCCTCGCCCGCGCAAGCGATTCCGCTGGCGCCCCTGGCTGCGCGGCCTCCACCGCGACGTCGGCTACCTCGCCGTCGGCCTGACCGTGGTCTACGCGCTCTCGGGCCTGGCGGTGAATCACATCGGCGACTGGGATCCCAACTTCAACAACTACGAGCGCGCGCACCAGGTCGCCGCGCCGCTGCCCGACGATGATCAGGCGGCCGGCGACGCCGTGCTCGCGGCCCTCGCGATCGACGAGCGGCCCACCGAGATCTACCCGAGCGACGCCGACGAGATCACGATCCTGCTCGCCGATCGCTCGCTCTACGTGACGCGCTCGACCGGCGCCGTCACCGAGGTCGGGCAGCGCGAGCGCCTCGTGCTGCGCGCCGCCAACTGGCTGCACCTCAACCGCGGCAAGCAGGCCTGGACCTACGTCGCTGACGGCTACGCGGTGTTCCTGCTGTTCCTCGCCGTCTCCGGGATGTTCATGTTGCCCGGCAAGAAGGGCATCCGCCGACGCGGCGCGATCTTGGTGCTGCTCGGCGCCGCGGTCCCGGTGCTCTACGTCACGCTCTCGGGCGGGCCCGGCGGCGGAGGCTGACGTTCGAAACAGGATCCGAGCGACAGGTCCTGAAGGACCGTTTAAAGAGCGAGAGCGCTCAGCGCGGCGCGGGCGCGGGCGCGACCGGAGCCTCGGGCTGCGGGCTCACGGGCGCGGGCATCACGACCGCGTAGTTGTCAAACGGCGCGCCGACGGCCGACTCGAGGGTGAAGACGGCCTCGAAGTAGCTGCTGTAGGCGTTGATCGCCTCGGTCTGGATTCGCAGGAAGCGCTCCTGCGCGACCAGCACCTCGACGAGGTTCGTCTCGCCCAGCGAGTAGGCGCGCTCGAGCAGCTCGATGTTGGCCTCGAAGCGCGGCACGACCTCGCGCGCGTAGGAGTTCACCCGCTCGGACGCGGTGTTGAGCGCCGTCGCGCCCAGGCGGATCTGCTGCGCGAGCTGGTACTGCAGCGCCTGCCGCTCGGACTCGACGACCCGCAGCTCCGCGCGGGCCTGCGCGCGCGCGCCTTGGTTGCGACGCCACAGCGGCAGCGGCAGCCCGAGCATGCCGAGGCCGACCCAGTGACGCTCGGTGTTGCCGCTGAGCCCCATGCCCTCGCGGCTGACGTAAAAACCGACCTGCGGGTGCGGCCAGGCGTCGCGATCGGCCGAGCGGATCTGGGCCTTGGCCTGCTCGGCGCGCGCGTTGGTCGCGGTGACCGCCGGGTGATTCTGGGCGGCGGTCGCGATCAACGCCTCGATGTTCTGCACGCGCTGCGGCGGCCGGAGCGTGCCGATCGGCGCGACCAGGGCGTCGACCGGGTAGCCGCCGGCGCGGGTCAGCGTCACGCAGGCGAGCCGGTACTCGAGATCGGCGGCGAGCTTGGCCTGGCTCGCGCGCGCCAGCTCGCCCTCGGCGACGCGCACCCGCAGCTCCGAGATCTCGCCGGCCTGCGCGCGTCGGCGCGAGACGTCCAGCAGGTTCTCCGAGAACTTCAGCAGGCGCGTGATCATCTCGGCGCGCGCGCGGGCGACGAGCGCCCGGTTGTAGGCGACGTGCACCTGCGTATAGGTCTCCCAGCGCACGCGCTCGAGATCGGCGAGCAGCGCGTCGCGGACGCTGCGGCCCGCGGCGATCCGGCGCTTGCGCTCGCCCGCGATCTCGATGGGCTGCATGGTCTGCAGCTGCATCTCGAAGGTCGCGCCGGGGCCCAGGTTGCTCACCCGCGCGCCGAGGCCGAGCTGCACGCTGGGGTTCGCCGGCAGCAGCGGCTTGGCGCCCTCGATCGCCGCGTCCCCACGACCGACGCGCGCGCGCGCGACCGCGACCTCGACGGCGTGGTCCATCGCGTGCTGGAGAATGGTCTCGAGCGACTGCGGGACCGGATCCCCCGGCGCCTGCAGGGCCGCGGCCGCCTGACTCGGGGCGGGCTGCGCCTGCGCCCGCGTCGCCCCCCGCGCCCGTCCGCTCGACGCTGGGCCCACGCCCGGCGCGGCGCGCAGGGCTGGCGACGGGGCGAGCAGCGCGAGTCCGATCAGCCAGGCCGCGATCGAGACGGCGCCTCGCGGGCGCGCGCGCGAATGCTGTGATGGGGGAATCTTCAATCCAAAGGCCGCGGTTCCCATGGAAGAGTTCGACGTGTACCACAGCGAAGGTCCGACTGCGGCGGCGAGCGCGGATACGCCCGAGCGCGCGTGTGCAAAAACCACCTCGCGTCCGCGCGCGTTCCTACTCCTCACGCGCGCAGGTGCAATTGCGATGAGCCCGAGGACGCGTCACACCACTTTGAGAGTCCACCAGAGTCCATCAACGTCCCATGCGGCGCGAATCACTTCACCGAACGACGCGGCGCGACCCCGCGACCCCGACGCGGCTCCGCGCTCGCGCGACCCTTGACACGCTGGAGTTTCGACGATGAATTACGCGCAGGGTCACGCCGCCGAGCTCGCGCGACCGATATTCGACGCGCGCCGTACCGAAGCTACTGAACCGCTCTCGCGCCGCCACCAAGACCGCCCTATCAGGCGCGAGCGGCTCGCCGGCGAGCTCGCGCCAGCCCCACTCTCTATGCGCTCACCTCGCTCCCCCGACCTCCCGCCCCGGCTCCCACGAAGGCCGCGATCGCGACCGCGACTGCGAGCCGGCGTGCTCGCGCTCTCGTCGCTGCTCGCGCTGACAGCCTGCGAGGAGGACGCGCCGACAGAGGCCGCCGCGGGGCCGTCCTATGTCCCGGTGTACGAGGACGGCAAGCTCAAGCTCCACCCCGAGTACATCGCCAAGGTCGGAATTCGAACCGAGGCCGCCGGCGTCACCGAGATCATCCCCGAGATCCACGTCAACGGCGTGCTCGAGTACGACCAGCGACAGATCGCGGCGGTCGGCTCCGCCATCGACGGCCGCGTCACCGAGGTCCTGGTCGTCGAGGGCACCTCGGTGATGCCCGAGACGCCGCTCGCCACGCTCACGAGCGCCGAGGTCGGCGGCGTGCAGGCCGAGCTGCGCGCGATCGAGGCCCGCTCCAAGGTCGCGCGCGCGAACCGGCGACGCAAACAAGCGCTCGTCAAAGAGGGCATCGCGTCGAAGCGCAGCGCCGAGATCGCGGCCGGCGAGGTCTCGGTGATCAGCGCCGAGCTCAAGGCCGCGCGTCAGCGTCTCAAGGCGCTCGGCGGCGGCTCCAAGAAAGGTCAGGAGATCGGCATCATCCAGCTCACCAGCCCGATCCCGGGCGAGATCGCCGAGGTCAACGTCTACCGCGGTCAGGCCGTCGGCCCGCAGCACACCGCGTTCACCATCGTCGACTACTCGCAGCTGTGGGTCCGTCTCTCGGTGTTTGAGGGCGAGCTGCAGTACATCACCAAGGACGACCCTGTGCTCCTCAACGTCCAGTCCGCCCCCGACGATGAGTTCACGGGCGCGGTCGACTTCGTCAGCCCCAGCTTCAACGCCGAGACCCGCAGCGCCGAGGTCCGGGTGATCGTCCCCAACGACGATCGCCTGCTGCGCGTGGGCCAGGCCGTCAGCGCGAAGATCATGGCCGAGGGCGCGCAGAAAGAGGTCCTCTCGATCCCCCGCACCGCGGTCGTCATGGTCGACGGCAAGTCGACCGTGTTCGTCGCGCCCGAGGAGGACACCGTCATCCCCAAGCAGGTCGAGCTCGGCATCCGCGGGCCGACGCGCGTCGAGGTCAAAAGCGGCCTCGAGGTCGGCGACGTCGTGGTCACCCAGGGCGTGTTCGCGCTCAAGTCAGAACTCTTCCGGTAGTCCGTCGACCCGCGATGCTCGGTCAGCTCATCAAACTCTCGATCCGGCTGCGGGTCCTCATGACCGCGCTGCTCGGCGTGCTGCTCGTCGGCGGCTACCTCGCGGCCACGCGCCTGCCGATCGACGCGATCCCCGACGTCTCCAACATCCAGGTCTCGGTGTTGACCGAGGCGCCCGGCTTCTCGGCCGAGGAGGTCGAGCGCGCCGTCACCTTCCCGATGGAGAACGCGCTCAACGGCGTGCCGCGCATGGCCGAGCTGCGCTCGGTCTCCCGCGCGGGCATCTCGGCGATCACGATCGTGTTCGACGACGGCACCGATCCGTGGTTCGCGCGCCAGCAGGTGTTCGAACGCGTGCAGCAGGCCCGCGGCGACCTCCCCGACGGGCTCCCGCCGCCCACGCTCGCGCCGCTCTCGACCGGCCTCGGCGAGATTTATCAGTTCGTCGTCCGCTCCGATCTGCACACGCAGAAGCAGCTGCGCACGATGCTCGACTGGACCATCGTGCCGCGGATCCGCGGCGTGCCGGGCGTCATCGAGGTCAACACCATGGGCGGCGACCTCAAGCAGTACCAGGTCATCGCCCAGCCCGAGCGCCTCAACGCCCACGACCTCACGGTCCACGACCTCACCAACACGCTGCGCAACGCCTCCGCGATGGTCAGCGGCGGCTACGTCGACCGCGGCGCCGAGGCCTACGTGCTGCGGGCGGTCGGCACCTTTAAGGGCATCGAGGACATCCAGAACACGGTCCTCAAGATCTCCGACGACGGTCGCCCGGTGCTGGTGCGCCACGTCGCGCTCGTCGGGGACGGCGCCGCGCTGCGCCGGGGCGTCATCACCTACAACGGCGAGGGCGAGGCCGTCACCGGCGTGATCATGATGCTGCTCGGCGGCAACAGCCGCGAGGTCGTCTACGCGGTCAAGGACGAGATCGAGGCGATCGGCCGCGACCTCCCGGCCGGCGTCACGATCGAGCCGATCTACGACCGCGCCGACTTCGTCGAGCGCACCCTGACGACCGTCGCCAACAACCTGCTCGAGGGCGTCGCGGTCGTCTTCATCGTCCTCATCATCCTGCTCGGCAGCTTCCGCGGCGCGGTCGTGATCGTGCTCGGGATCCCGGCGGCCATGTCGATCGCGCTGTTCGGCATGCACGCCGCCGGCATCACCGGCGACCTCATGAGCCTCGGCGCGATCGACTTCGGCTTCCTCGTCGACGGCCCGATCGTCATCCTCGAGGCGCTGCTCGCCGGCTTCATGGGCCGCAAGATGGCGAATCGGCCAGGTGTGCGCGCGGTCCCCTACGCCAACGCGATGGCCAAGGTCGTGCGCCCGGTCGCGTTCTCCGTCGCCATCATCATGCTGGTCTACCTGCCGCTGCTCGCGCTCGAGGGCGTCGAGGGCCGCATGTTCCGGCCGATGGCGATGACCATGGCGTTCGCGCTGTTCGGCGCGCTGGTCTACTCGATCATGTTCCTGCCCGCGCTCTTGGTGCTGTTCGTGCCGCCGCTCAAGCGCGACGGCGCGGCCTGGCTCAACGTCATCGCGCGGCTCTACAAGCGCCTGGTCAAGCGCGCGATCCAGATCCGCTGGCTGCTCCTGCTGATCGTCAGCCTCGCGCTGATCTTGACCTCGCTGCGCTTCGCCGGCGCGGGCGCGAACTTCATCCCGCGGATCACCGAGGGCGACGCGGTGGTCACGATCCGGCGCGCGCCCTCGATCAACTGGAAGGAGGCGCGCCGCCTCGACCTCGCCTGCGAGCGCGAGCTCATGAAGTTCCCCGAGGTCGTCTCGACGCTCGCCATGTCGGGCCGCGCCGAGGTCGCGATCGACCCGGTCGGGATGGACAACACCGACATCTTCGTCCACCTCACGCCGCAGGATAAGTGGGAGACCTCCGGGGACCTCGACGGGCTGTCCGAGGCCTTCAAGCGCTCGATCGAGAACAACGTGCCGGGCACCTTCGTGTCGGTCTCGCAGCCGATCGAGGACCGGACCAACGAGATGATCAGCGGCTCGCGGGCGGACGTGCAGATCATGCTGTTCGGCACCGACCTGCTCACGCTCAAGGAGAAGAGCGAGCAGATCGCCGAGCTGGTCAAGCCGATCAACGGCACCGGCGACGTCCGGGTCGAGCGCGTGCTCGGCCTCCCCGAGCTGACCGTGACGCCCGACCGCGAGCGCATGGCTCGCTACGGCGTCGAGATGCGCAGCGCGCTCGACACCATCGAGACCGCGCGCGTCGGCTCGCCGCTGGGCTGGGTGTTCGAAGGGCAGCGACGCTTCGAAGTCCGCCTGCACGTCCCGCCGCGCACGCCCAAGCCCGAGGCGCTGGGCGACCTCTACGTCGAGTCCGTCAACGGCAACACCGTGCGGCTCTCCGAGATCGCCGACATCTCGGAGAACGAGGGCCCGGCGCAGATCCGCCGCTCCGAGCGCGTCCGGACCGTGCGCGTCGAGGTCAACCTGCGCGGGCGCGACCTGCTCTCGTGGGTGCAAGAGGCCCAGTCCGTGGTCGCCGACGCGGTCGAGCTGCCGCCGGGCTACAGCGTGAAGTGGGGCGGTCAGTTCGAGAACTTCGCCCGCGCCTCGCAGCGCCTCGCTATCGTCGTCCCGGCCGCGCTCTTGGTGATCTTCGTGATGCTCCAGTGGATCTTCAGCGACGTGCGCTACGCGATCAGCGTGTTCCTCGTCGTGCCCTTCGCGCTCACGGGCGGCATCGCCGGCCTGATCATCCGCGGGCTCTCGTTCAGCATCCCGGCGGCCGTCGGCTTCATCGCGCTGGCGGGCGTCTCGGTGCTCAACGGCGTGGTGCTGGCGACCGAGGTCCGGCGCGCGATCCGTCCGGGGACCGTGTTCGAAGAGGCGCTGATCGAGGGATCGGTGCACACGATGCGCGCGGTGCTGACGACCGGCGCGGTCGCGGCCCTGGGCTTTCTGCCCATGGCGATCGCCACGGGCGCGGGCGCCGAGGTCCAGCGCCCGCTGGCGACGGTGGTGGTCTTCGGCATCGGCGCCTCGACGCTGATGACCATGTTCCTGCTCCCGGCGATCCTGAAGATCTTCCTGCGCTCTGAGCAGCGACGCTACGGCTGAGCGCTCCCGCGCGCGGCGCTGCGCTACGCTGCCGAGGTGACGGAAGAGACAGGCGTTGAAGGAGCGCGCGTCGCCGCGCTCGAGCGCGAGCTCGCCGAGGCTCGCGGCGAGCGAGACGCGCTGCGCGGGCTCCTGCGCGCGCTGCAGCCGAACCTTCGAGACGTCTACGCGCGCCTCGACGCCGCGGTCACGCTGGGCGCGGCGAGCGTCGAGGACGCGGCGCTGCTCCAGCGGCTGCGGGAGGAGTCGTCTGGCTTCTCGCGGGACCTATACAAGCTGGGGCGACTGAGTGAGTCCTTCGCGCGCGTGCTCCTCGCCTGCGGGAAGGAGCACAGGAAGCTCGGGCGCGACATCACCGATCTCATCCAGCTCGCCAATAAGCCCTCGGCGACCGACGACGAACTCGGAGACTGCGTCAGCGCGCTCTCCTACTCCACCGAGGGCCTCGCGGCTCGTATGTGCGACGCCGGGCTCACCAACACCGAGCAGCACGAGCTGGTACGCGCCGCGCTCGCGGGTGTACGGGATACGGACGCGAAGCTCGACGGGCTCCGTGAGCGGCTGCACGCCTTCCTCGAGCAGATCGAGTCGCTCTCGCGCGCCCGCGACGTGATGCAGGCCCAGCTCTCGGAGGTCGCGCGCTCGCAAGGGGAGGCGCCGGTGGGTCCGCCCGACGCCTCGGCGCTGGCAGCCCTGCTGGCCGCCGCCATCGCGCGGACGAAGCAGATCGCGACACGGCAGCGCGAGCACGACGCGTCGCGGTGGCGCTCCGTCGAGGAGTGTTCAAGCGCGCTCCTGCAGTTGGCCGACGATCTCGCCGAGCGCGTGTTTGAGCTCGCGTGTAAGGATGAAGAGCTCAAGGCCGCGCTCACGCGGCTGCTCGCGGACGCGCGCCCGATTCAGCCCGAGGAGCTCGCGCCGCTACGCGAGTTCGCGATGGATCTCGGGCTGGTCACCTGGCGCCTCGAGCGATCGAGCCAGGAGGTGACGCGCGCGGGGAAGCACCTCGGGCGGCTCGTGTCGGAGGAACCCGCAGGCGAGGCCCCGGACGCCGGCGAGCTCGTCGCGCAGCTCGAGGCGATCGCGCGCGCGCTCTCGCCACAGGGCTGAGATCACCCGGCGCGCACGATACTTGCGCGCGCGTGAACCGACGGGCACTCTCGCCCCACGATCGCGCGCTTCACCGCGCCCGTGTGGTCTCGCGCCGCGCTCGCCCCACCGCCGATGTCGTACAGCTTCTACCTGGTCCTGCACATCCTGGGCATCTCGCTCGTCCTGCTCGCGCTCGGCGGCCTCGGCCTGCACGCGATCAACGGCGGGACGAGGGAGACGAATCAGGCCCGCGGCTTGGTGGCGGCGACGCACGGCGTGGGGATGCTGCTGATCCTGGTGGCGGGCTTCGGGATGCTGCCGAAGCTGGGCCTGTCGCTCGGGAAGGCGGCGTGGGTGCACCCGAAGCTGTTGATCTGGCTGCTGCTGGCGGCGGCGATGACGGTGCTGTACCGCAAGCCGAGCAGCGGCAAGGTGATGTGGATCTTGATCCCGGCGCTGGTCGCTGTCGCGGGTTACTTGGCGGTCGTGAAGCCCTTTGGTGCGGCTGGCTCCGTGCAGTAGTCGTCTCGAGCTAGTCGCGCGAAGTTGTCCTTTACAGGGACTCCTTTCCTCGCGGAGATTCGTAGGCTCCTTGGCGCGAGGTCGCTTTTCGCTGGGTTCCGCGGGGCTCTCGGAGGGGCGGCGGGGGCCTCCATGCGGGCGTCACAACGTGCGAACATCCCCGGGCTAGGTGGGGCGGACGAGCGCGCGAGCGACGGGCTCAGTCGGCCTTGGCGAGGCGCTGCGGGACGACCTGGAAGCGCCCGGTGGGCGAGGCGAGCTTGCCGCTGTGGCGCACGTCGGTGCCGGCGATCATGAAGATGACGAGCTCGGCGAGGTGGACGGCGTGGTCGCCGACGCGCTCGAGCCACTTGGCGACGGACATGACGTGGACCATCGCGTGCAGCTCCTCGCCGCGCTTGTTCTCTCGCATGGCGCGGAGGAGCTCGCTGAAGACCTTGTCGTAGAGGGTGTCGATCTCGTCGTCGTTGGCGATGACGAGGCGGGCGGTCTCGATGTCACGATTGACGAAGGCGTCGATGGCGTCGCGGATCATCGACTGCACGACCGTCTCCATCTGCGGGATCCCGTCGTGCAGGACCGCAGCGTGCGGGAAGCGGCTCAGGTCGATGGCGCGCTCGGCGATGTTGACGGCGATGTCGCCGATGCGCTCGAGGTCGCTGACCATCTTGAGCGCGAGCGTGATGAAGCGGAGGTCGGAGGCGAGCGGCTGGCGTCGGGCGAGGATCCGCAGGCACTGCTCGTCGATCTCGAGCTCGGCGCGATTGACCTTGGGGTCCTCCTGGATGGTCCGCTGGGCCAGGCTGGTGTCACGCTCGATCAGCGACTGCATCGCGCGCGAGAGCATCTGCTCGACGCGTCCGCCCATGATCGCTACGGCCTCACGCAGCGAGCGCAGCTCGCTCTCAAACGCCCGATTCGTGTGACTGCCGGCCAACGTTCGCTCCCGCGTGCGGCCCTCTCTCGAGGCTCAGCACACAACGATCAGCATACAACTGTCAGCGTAGCCGCGCACGGCCGCGATGAGGTCGCGTGAAAGCAACACTTTCGCCAAGGGTCCGCGAATTCGTCGGTCTTCAAGCGAGGACGCGAGCCCGCGCGCGCTGGTTTTTAGCTGGCTGTTGGGACCGATCAAACACCTGTCTCTACGGACAGAATCAATACAGAGCGCGTTTGCGCCCGAGGGCAAGCGCAACTCCTTCGGCGTTTGGAATTGCTGCGCGAAGCGCTGTCGTAGGTCGATCCGATCGACGCGACGGCCCGATCAGTCGCGCGCTGACGCGGACCGTGAACGCGGCGCTCGCTGAGTCGCGCGCGCGCTCGATCGCTCGCTCGAGCGCCGCGAGAACCTGGGTACGACATCGCTGTCACGCGCGCCCCGAACGCCCGCGACGATCCGGACACTGGCGTCATGGCAGGGTGCGCGCGGCTGACCACGGATTCGGCCTGCTGTAGATTTCCAGTTTATTTTCAACCCCCTAGAAGAGCGGCTCGGGATGGTCTCGAACCTGCAAAATCCAAGCGTGTGCCCCGGAGACTCCGCGGCGCGACATGACCTGGCCGCTTTGGCATATCCGCTAGCTGTCTATCCCCCGCTAGCCCGCCTCCTCGGCTGACTTATCGACCTCGCTTATCAACCTCGCTTATCGACCTCGCTTACTGCCTGACTTAGCTACCTGGCTTATCCACCTGGTTTATCTACCTGGCCTATCCAACGAACTCACCGGCACGACGAGCGGGCGCCCTACTCCTTCGGCCTGCTCACCGCCTCCACGCACCATCTCCCATCCCTCGCCGCTCACGAGTTTGACTGGTTTCTTCGAGCTTCCGCAGTTTTCGCCTATCAACCATCCCAGGGCCGGGCGCAGCTCCGGCTCCCTGACCTAGCCTGCCTTATCAACTCGCTTCCTTGGCTTTCCGCTTAACTGGCTTAGTCCCCTACTCCCCTAGCTTGTATCTGGCTTGAACCTATTCGCGTTGTCTCACGCCATCGCTGGCGTCCCGCCAGCACAGTTCCCGGGGTAGTCCCGGCACACCGGCCTCCTCGGCGTATCGAGGAGGCCGTTTTTATTGGCCCGGCGCGGTTCGAAATCGCGCGGCGACGCCGCGGTTGCGCAGGGAGCGAGGCGGTGGCTACTCTCGAGACGTGTTCACGTCCGAATCTCGCCTCCGCGCTGGCAGTGGCTCTGGTCATGGTTCGGGGCGGGCGCTCGCGCTCGGCTTCGGCATCAGCGCGCTCGCGCTCGGCTTGGGCTGCGACGCAGGGGAGCCGGGCCCGTCGGAGGAGCGCGAGGTCGCCGAGGTCGCGGCTTGCGACGCGGTCGCGGAGTGGGACGCGACGGCGCGGCAGCTCGAGGAGCGAGTGGTCTCGCTGATCAATTCGAAGCGCCGTCTCGGCGGCCGGTGCGGCGACACGACCTACCCGCCGTTGCCGGCCCTGCGCCTCCAGCCGTCCCTGCGGTGCGCCGCGCGCATCCACACCCTCGATATGGAGGCCAAGGGCTACGTCGACTACGCGGATCCCGAGGACCCCGAGGCGCTCAACACCAACCAGCGCCTCGAGCTCGCCGGCTACGGTGGGAGCACCTTCGTCGAGACGATCGGCGCCGGCTGGACATCCGCGGATGACGCGGTGGCGGAGTGGATGAACAACGAGGCGCACTGCTGGAAGTTCATGACCGAAGAGCTCGACCACATCGGGATCGGGGTCTACTACGCGGGCGAGCCGCAGACCGCGGAGGCGGAGGGCGAAGATGACGTCAACTACGGGACCTACTGGGACCTGGTCATCGCTACGCCGAACTGAGTCGGTCACGGCACGGCTCGCTGCGACAGTCGCGTTATCCGCGACGATCGCGCTCGCCTGCGGCGATGCCGGGGACGGCGGGACAGCCGAGACGACCGATAGCGCGACCGCCGCGACCGACGCGAGCGAGACAGGTGAGACCAGCGTGGATAGCGCGGCGACGACGGACAGCGCGGCGTCGACCACCAGCGAGGGCGATGATCCGTGGGCGAGCCCGTACTGTCAGCAGGTCGCGGACGACCGCCCGGTCAACGGCTGGCTCGAGGATTGGGGCGCCCGTGAGCAGGCGATGCTGGAGGCCGTTAACAACTTGAGGTCTTCACCGACAACCTGTGGAAAACATGGAGAATTACCAGCCGCTTCTCCGCTCGTGATGAACCCGCGAGCGCAGTGCGCGGCCCGCAGTCATTCGCTGGACATGGCGACCAGGGACTTCTTCGGCCACGAGAACCCCGATGGGGAGCTGGTGGGTGACCGCTTTAACAACGCGGGCTACAGCTATGCAATTGCGGGAGAAAACCTCGCCGGAGGCGTCTCATTGGAGAGCGCCGAGCAGGCGCTCGCGGGGCTGCTGACCAGCGACGACCACTGCGCGAATATGATGGGGCCGGACTACACGGAGTTCGGCGCGGGCTTCGTCGAGGGCTCCGGAGCGCTGACCCTGTACTGGACGCAGACCTTTGGCCGACCGGCGGGGAGCTAGCACCTCGGTGTCCACCGAGCTTCAGCGGCGGCAATTCCTGGCGCGGCTACGGGCCGGTCTCGGCCTCGGACTCGGCCTCGCCGGCTGGTTCGGCCCGCGTGACGCGCAGGCCGTGCAGGACCCGGACCCGCTGTCGCGCTTCCTCAACGAGCGCTCGGCGCTCAACTCTGATCTCGTAAGTGAGGTCCTGCGGATCGATCTTCCCCAGCTCCGCTATGCAGGCGCGTGGAACCCGCGGCCAGGCGCGATGCAGCAGCTGGCGAGTGAGTTGCGCCTGCGCACACGCCTCGAGCCCGTCCGCGAACCGACCACGGTGACGGCGACGAGTCGGCAGCTGTTCGACACTCCGTTCCTCTACGTTGCCGGCGAGGGCGGGATGCCCGCGCTCGGCGCCGAGGCCGAGGGGCAGCTGCGGCGCTTCGTCGACCTCGGCGGGCTGCTGGTCTTCGACGCCGCCGACGGCGGGATCGACCTGCAGTTCGAGCGTGACGTGAAGGCCATGCTCGGGCGGATTCTGCCCGGCTCGCTGGTTACGCGGGTCGCGCGCGACCACGTGCTCTACCGCTCGTTCTACATCGTCGAGGAGCCCGTCGGCCGGACGCGAACCTTCGACCATGTGCTCGGGATCCAGGAAGAAGGTCGCCTCAAGGTCCTGCTGCTGCGCAACGACCTGGGCGGCGCGCTGGCCCGTAAACCGGATGGACTCCCGGCCTACCCCTGCACCCCCGGCGGCCCCATGCAGCGCGAGTGGGCGCTGCGCTTCGCGGTCAACATCCTGCTGTACGCGACCTGCACCGACTACAAGTCGGACCGCGCGCACGTCGAGACGTTGCTGCAGAGCCGACACTGGCGCTAACTGACTGACGCAGGCCGTATGACCGAGCGCTGGCAATTGATCGCGGGCTTTACGCCGCCGACCTGGGCGGTCGTCCTGCTCGTGCTCTGCGCGCTCGCGGCCCTCGTGGAAGCGGCGTATTCGGCCTACTCCAACGACGTTCTGCCGGCTCGCGCGCGCGTCGCGTTGCTCGCGCTCCGGACCCTCGCGATCGCCGGCCTGGTCGCGGTCGCCTTTGAAGTGAGCCTGGCGATCGATGATGTGCGGGAATTCGGCCCGCGGGTGGTCGTCCTGCTCGACGACAGCGCCAGCATGGGGATCGAGGACCGCAGCGCCCCCAAGGCTGAGGCCGCGCGCCGCGTGGACCGGGTGCAGCGTCTGCTCGCCGATGAGCGCACCCGGGAGACCTTGGCTGGCTGGCGCGCGCGCGGCGTCGATCTCGAGTTTCGCGCGTTCGCCGAGTCTAGCGCGATCCGCGAGCTGACCGCCGGGGAGGACGGTGACAACGTCGCGCTGACCGCGGAGGGCCCGGCGTCGAACCTGACCCAGGCGCTCTCGCGATTGGCCCGTGATCCGGACAAGTCCGCGAAGCGGTCGGCCCCGGTCGACCCGCGCCCGCTCGCCGCGGTCGTGGTGGTCTCGGACGGTCTTGTGGCCGAGAGCGAGGGCGCCGACGCGGCGCTGCTGCAGATGGCGAAGCAGCTCGCCGTCCCGATCACGACCATCAGCGCGGGCGCGCCGCACCTGCGGGACATCAGCATCACGAAGGTCCGCAGCGGCGAATTCGCGTTCGTCGAGAACATCAGCGAGTTCGAGGTGGAGCTGGTCGCCCACGGCCTCGAGGGCGAGCAGACCGAGATCGAGCTGCGCCGCGACGGGACGACGATCGCGAGCACCTCCCTGAAGCTGGCCGCCGACGGCGTGGTGATGCCGCTTCGCTTTGAGGTCGCGCCCGATCGAACCGGCCAGTATGTGTTTGAGGTCGTGGTCCGTCCGCTGAAGGGCGAGGCGACCACGGCCAACAACCGCTGGCCATTCATCGTCAAGGTCCTGCGCGACAAGGTCCGCGTGCTGCACGTGTCCGGGCGCCCGGACTGGGACGTCCGCGCGCTGCGGACGCTGATGCGCAAAGACCCCAACGTCGAGCTGCTCAGCTACTACATTCTCCGCGGTCTCGACGACAGCGACCGCGAGGATCGCCGCGCTCCGCTGAGCCTGATCGCGTTCCCCACCGACGCGCTGTTTGAGGACGAGCTGGGCTCCTTCGACCTGGTGATCCTGCACAACTTCGACGCCGTGAATCACCAGGTCGGCCGGTATCTGGGCAACATCGCGCAGTACGTGCAAGAGGGCGGCGCGCTGGTGGTGATCGGCGGCGACCTGGGGCTGGCGACCGGGGACTACAGCAACCCGGAGCTGGCTGCGGTCATGCCGGTCGACATCCACGCGCCGACCGGCCTCGACACCCGCCCGTTCCGCCCGCGCATGACCGACGCGGCCCGCCGGCACCCGGTCACCGCGCGCCTCGCGGAAGCGGGCTTCACGCGGTGGGACGGGCTGCCTGCGCTGGACAGCTACAACGCGATCCAGGTCAACGCCGGCCTCGGCTCAGGACGCGGTCCGCTGCAGGCCACGGTCCTGATGGAGCGGCAAAACCCGGACGGTCTGGGCACGCTGCCGCTGTTGATGACCGCCGAGCCGGGCCGCGGACGAGTGCTCGTCCTGGCGACCGGCAGCACCTGGCGACTCGGCTTCGCGGCCGACCTGCCAATGGTCGACGGGGCCCGCCCCTACGACATCCTCTGGCTCGGCGTGATCCGCTGGCTGCTGCGCGACGCGAGCTCGGAGCGCCTGACGCTCGAGACCGACCGCGCGAGCTACGGCACCCGAGACCCCATCACCCTGCGAGCCACCGCGCTGTCAGCGAGCTACGCGCCCGAGCCCGAGGTCGGGATCCGCTGGTTGGTCCGGCCGCTGACCCGCGGGACGCTCGACGCCGACTCCTTCGCGGAGAGCGCCGGTAGCGCCGACGATCCTGACGAGACGACGGACACGGACTCGAAGGTGACCGGGCCGGCGGAGAGCTACGCGGACGCCATCGCCCGCGGCGAGTGGCGCACCGATGGGCTCGGCCGCGCCGCGCAGACCCTGGATCCGCTGCCCCCGGGCTCCTACGAGGCCAGCGCCCGCCGCGTCGCCTCGGAGCCAGACGACCCGCTCGACCTCCAAGACGACGCGGGGGACGAGGCCCGCGACAAGGTGGCCCCCCACGCGCGCCGGGTGTTCCTCGTGCGCGAGGCTGGCCACGAGCTCGCGTGGCTCGACGCCGATCCGGGACGCGCGCGCCTCGAGCTGCTGGCGCGGGAGACAGGTGGCCTCACGCGCTCGCTCAGCCTCAACCAGGGGGACGCCGCCCTCCCCGACGACCTCCCGCTGCGCCCGCCCGATGACACCGCGGGCCTGCGCAGCGTCGAGAGCCGACGACAGATCGCGTTGTGGGACGGCTGGGGCGCGCTGCTGCTCGTGCTCCTCGGCTTCGCCGGCGAGTGGTTGCTGCGCCGCGCCCACGGCCTGCGATAAATCTCCGAGCCCGCGCCGCTGACAGGCGCGCGCTCGGGAGGCTATGGTTCCGGCGATGCCCGCACCACCCCCCGGCGCTCCGGATGATGAAGCCGACGACACTGACGACACGGACGATATGGTGACCAGCCCGCGCCGGCGTCGGCCGCGGATCGCCCGGCATATCCAACCGCTGGGGCCGCGGGTCCTGGTCCGCATCCTCCGCGGCGAGGATCGCTCGGAGTCGGGCCTCTACCTGCCCGCGGGCGCGAAGGACAGCAACGCGGAGGCGCTGCTGGGCGAGGTGATCGAGGTCGCGCGCACGCAGCCGAAGTCCGCGTTGGGGATGCAGATCGAGAGCGACGACGACGATGACGGCGTGCTCAAGGCCGACCTCGGCGAGAACGTCAGCGGGATCCCGGTCGGCGCGCAGGTCCTGTTCGCCAAAGACAAGGGCATCTCGGTCCCCTGGGACGACTCCCTGCGGCTCTTGGCGGTGCGCTTTATCCTGGCGATCGTCGACTCCATCTCCGAGGACGAGCTCCAGTGAGACGCTGGCGCGCGCTCGCAATCGCGACCGGGACCGCAGCCGCCGTCTGCTCGTGGTCCACGCCCGCGGCCGCGCAGGTCCCGGTGGCGCTCGATCGCGCGACCACTGACGGCGTAGACCGCCCGGTCAAGGACTACTCGAGCGAGGGCGACGCCAGCAGCCTCGAGCTCAACCCGGCGCTGATCCAAGCGACCCCCGGCTGGGACCTGGTGCTGATGGGCTACCAGTCGACGAGCGCGTTCACGCGCGGCAGCGGCTTCGGCTTCTTCACCACCGTCAACCTCGGGCTCGGCTTCGGCGTCGGCCTGGGCGTGCAGGCGCTGCAGCCTGGCATCCGCGACGTCAACGACTTCGACGCCATCAACAACCCGAACCTGACCAAGATCTCGTTGGCGTTCTCGGGCGGTGACGGCGAGGTCGCCGCGACGGGCTTGGGGATCCACATCCCGATCTCGCCGGACCTCGCCAACAAGCCCGACATCGACCTCGGCCTCTTGGTCCGGCTGCGCAACTGGGCCTCCCTCGGCGCCATGGTCCGGTTTGGGCCAGCCAACATGTTCAACGCGCCGCTGGCCCAGCCCGGCACGCAGGAGCTGCAGGTCGCCGCCGAGCTCGGTGTTCGCCCGCTCATGGGCCGGCGTTGGCTCGAGCTCGCCGGCGGGTTTAAGGCCCGCGTGCAGAACAACGTGACCACCGACTCGCTGGAATCGCTCGGGCTGTTCCCGCGCGGTCGCGTCGCGGTCCGCTACCACGGCCTGGAGGTCGCGGGCGAGGTCGAGCAGGTCCGCGTCGCCGTGCTCGACGACCAGACCTTCCAGCTCGACCGCTACCAGCGCGGTGTCCGCGGCGGCGTGAGCCTGGGGCTGTCCTGGGACGTCATCGGCGTCCGCAGCGGTCTGCACGCGGGGCTGTCGGAGAGCGTCGACGGCTTCGGGCTCGCGGCGCGCTTCAGCTCGGTCCCCCGCGGCCGCGTGTACTGGCCGCGGATCGTCAACGCCGAGCGTATCGAGCTCGCCGACATCTCGGACGAGCGATCGCTGATCAACCTGCTCCAGAAGCTCGAGCGCGCCGAGCAGGCCGGCGCGCGCGCGGTCTTGCTGGTCGACGCGCGGGGCGTGGGCGCCGGCTGGGCGAGCCTCGAGGAGGTCCGCGACTCCCTGATCCGGATCCGCAACAACGGCGGCCACGTGTTCGCCTACCTCGAGGGGACCGGCATCAAGGAGTACTACGTCGCCAGCGCGGCCGAGCAGGTCTACCTGCACCCCGGCGGCTCGCTCGACATCTACGGGCTCTCGGCGACCTCCATCTACTTCAAGGGCCTGCTCGACAAGCTCGGCGTCAACGTCCAGGCGCTGCACATCGACGAGTACAAGAGCGCGCACGAGCCGTTCACGCGCACCGAGCCCTCGCCGCCGGACCGCGCCCAGCGGACCAAGCTGATGGCCGACACCTTCGACCAGGTCGTCTACGACATCGCGCGCGCGCGCGGGATGACGCAGAGCCAGGTCCGCGCGCTGGTCGACGACGCGCCCTACGGCCCCGCCGCCGCCGTGGAGAACGGCCTGGTCGATGAGGTCACCCACCGCGACGAGGTCATCCGCAAGATTTCGAACACGCTCGACGCCAACGTCCGCTTCGCCGAGTTCCCCGACACCAGCCCCGAGCCGGCCACCTGGTCGACGACGCCCTACATCGGCGTGGTCCTCGTCGAGGGCACGATCATCGACGGCGAGAACCGCTTCATCCCGCTGCTCGGGATCCAGTTCACCGGCGGCGACACCATCGCCCAGACGCTGAGGGAGCTGCGCGCGGACCCGGCCTGCGAGGGCATCATCCTGCGCGTCAACTCCCCCGGCGGCTCGGCGCTGGCCTCCGAGATCATCTGGCGCGAGGTCGACCTGACCCGCCAGGCGCACGACAAAGACCCGCGCTTCAGCCCGCCGATCGTGGTCTCGATGGGCGACGTCGCGGCCTCCGGCGGCTACTACGTCGCTACGGGCGCGCGCAAGGTCTACGTCCAGCCGACCACGGTGACCGGCTCGATCGGCGTTGTGACCATGAACATCGACGTCTCCGGGCTGCTCGACAAGCTCGGGATCTCGACGACGACCTTCAAGCAGGGCGCCAACGCCGACATCCAGCAGCTGTGGTCGGCGGCCTCGGATGATCAGATGGCGCGCCTGATGAGGTCGATGCGCGAGATCTACGACATCTTCATCGGACATGTCGCCGAGGCCAGAGGCATGACGGTCGCGCGGGTCGACGAGCTCGGCCGCGGGCACGTCTACTCGGGCAAGGACGCGCGCGCGCTCAAGCTCGTGGACAGCTTCGGCGGCATGCACGAGGCGATCGCCTACCTGCGCAAAGCGGCCAAGATCTCCAAGCTCGTCGAGCTCGATCTGCGCGTGCTGCCGCGGCGCAAGCGGCTGATCGACCTCCTGCTGCGCAGCCCCGGCAGCGCGCCGTTTGGCTACACCAAGCTGCGCGAGCGCGCGCAGGCGCGCGCCGAGGAGAAGCGACACGCCGCGCTGCCGCTCGCGCTCAACGCGGCGCTCTCGCGGCTGCCGCTCTCGACCCTGTTTTTACCGAATGACCGCCCGAGCGCGCTGATGCCGTTCGTGATCGAGATCGAGTGAGTTTAGTTTCCGCGAACCCCAAGGTCACCGTCACCGCCGGAGGCCGCGACGAGGCGCTGCCCGCGACGATCGCCACGCCCGCGGCCGACGATCCGCTCGGCGTGACGATCCACCGGCTGTCGAACGGCCTGACCGTCTACCTCAGCACCTACCGCCGGGAGCCGCGGTTTCAGGCCTGGATCGCGATCCGGGCCGGGGCCCGCCACGACCCGCCGAAGTCCACCGGCCTCGCGCACTACCTCGAGCACATGATGTTCAAGGGCTCGTCGGCGCTCGGCACCCTCGACTTCGACCGCGAGCGCCCGCACCTCGATCGCATCGCCCAGCTCTACGACGAGCTCCGGGTCGCGCGGGCGCCCCGGCGCCGCGACGCGCTGCTCGCCGAGATCGACGCCGAGACCCAGCGCTCCGCCGCCGTCGCGATCCCCAACGAGCTCGACCGCGTGTTCGCCTCGCTCGGCGTGATCGACGTCAACGCCTTCACCGCGGCCGAGGAGACCGTCTACATCAGCGACGTGCCCGCGGGCTCGCTCGCGCCCTGGGCCCGGCTCGAGCGCGCGCGCTTCACCGACCCGGTGTTTCGCCTGTTCTATCCGGAGCTCGAGTCGGTTTATGAAGAAAAGAACATGTCCCTCGATGATCCGCACGAGCGGATCTACGAGGACATGATGGCCGCGCTGTTCGGCGCGCACCCCTACGGCACGCAGCCGACCCTGGGCCGCGGCGAGCACCTCAAGAGCCCGGCCTACGCCGACATGGTGGCGTTCTTCCAGCGCTGGTACGCGCCCAACAACGCCGCGATCGTGCTGGCGGGGGACATCGACGCCGCGGTCGCGCTGCCGGTGCTCGAGCGCGAGTTCGCCGACTGGCGGCCGCGCCCCCTGCCCCCGCGCGCGCTCGGCGAGCCCGCGCACGCGCCCCGCGGTCGCGTGCTGCGGACGGTCCGCGCCGAGGGCGAGCAGTCGGTGACCGTCGCCTGGCGGACCACGCCGCTCGGCCACGCCGACACGCCGGCGCTGCGCGTGCTCGATCGCCTGGTCGACAACGCGACCTGCGGGCTGCTCAACGTCAAGCTGCGGCTCTCGCAGAAAGTCCCCGACGCCCACGCCAGCGGCGAGCACCGCCTCGAGGCCGGCTACTGGTCGATGACCGCGAGCGCGCGCGCCGACCAGGCGCTCGACGAGGTCGAGGCGCTGCTGCTCGAGATCATCCGCGACCTGCAGGCCGGCGACTTCAGCGACGAGGACCTCGCGGCCATCAAGCTGCACGCGCGGATCCACGACAAGCGCGCGCTCGAGTCCAACGAGAGCCGCGCCGCCCGCATGGCCGAGGCCTTCACGACCTTCCAGGCCTGGCCCGACTACGCCAAGCGCACCGTCGAGATGGAGCGCGTGTCCAAGGCCGACATCGTGCGGGTCGCCCGGCGCTACCTCGGCGGCGACTTCGTGGTCGTCCGGCGCGAGCGCGGCCTGCACGAGCCGCCGCAGATCCGCACGCCGAAGATCACGCCCGTGCCGATCGACCCCGAGCGCGAGAGCGCGCTCGCTCGCGAGGTCCGGGCCCTGCCGACCACCCCGCCCGAGCCGGTCTGGCTGCGCGAGGGCGTCGACTTCACCACCGGCGCGATCGCGACCGGGCCCTACATCTTCGCGCCCAACACCCTCAGCGATCTGTTCACCGTCAGCTTCGCGTTCCGCGTCGGGCTGCGGCAGGCGCCGCTGATGCGCTACGCGCTCGACATGCTCGAGCGCGCCGGCGTCAGCTTCGACGGCCACGAGATCCCGGCCCCCGAGCTGCAGCGCGCGTTCTACCGCCTCGGCACCACCGTCGACACCTGGTGCGGCCCCGACCTCACGACCGTGTCCGTCTCGGGCGTGCGCAAGAACCTCAACACCAGCATCTCGCTGCTCGAGCGCTGGATGAACGGGCCGCGCTTCGACGCCGAGGACCTGCAGCGCATGCTGCAGAACCGACTCAGCCGACGTCACGGCGAGCTGCGCGAGCCCGACTCCGTGGCCAACGCGCTCGCCGACTACGTGCGCCACGGCGCGCGCGGATGGACCCGCCTGCGCCCCTCCAACGCGCTGCTCGCCAGCACCACCGTCCGGCGCCTGCAGCTGCTTTTAGAGAGCCTCACCGGCCTCGCGCGCTCGACCCTGTACTTCGGCCCCTCGCTGCCGGCAGACGAGCGCTGGCAGCTCGAGCTCGGCTCGCGCCACAACCCCCCCGAGGCGTTCGAAGATCCCCCGCCGCGCCCGCCGCTGTCGCTGCGTCAGGTCCCGCGGACGACGATCTTCTTCGTGCACAAGCAGACCGCGCAGGCCCAGGTCCAGGTCGCGCTCCCGCGCCCGCCCCTGCCCCGCAGCGCCCGCCCGCTCGCGCGCCTCTACGACCACTACCTCGGCGGCGACATGAGCGGGCTCGTGTTCCAGGAGCTGCGCGAGGCCCGGGGCCTCGCCTACGCCGCGACCGCGCGCCACGAGGTCGGCCTGCGCGTAGATGACCCTTCGACCATCCTCGGCCTGGCCGGGACCCAGGGCGACAAGGTCGCCTTGGTCACGCGCCTGCTGCTCGAGCTGATGCGCCGCCCGCCGCTGCAGCCCGCGCGGGTCGCCGCCGTCCGCGACGCGCTGCTCGAGGAGCACCGCTCGACCCGCATCGACCCGCGCAGCGTGCCGAGACGCGTCTATCGCTGGCGCGCCCTCGGCGAGCAAACCGATCCACGCCCCGATCAGCTGGCCGCGCTCGCGGGCTACACCGCCGCCGACCTCCAGCGCTTCGTCGACGAGGTCGACACCGGCGCCGAGCAGCGCCCGGCGATCATCGGCGTCATGGGCGATCGCGCGCAGATCGACCTCGACGCGCTCGCGGGCCTCGGCGAGCTCGTCGAGCGGACGCCCGAGGAGCTGTTCTCCTTCGGCGCGTTCCCGGCGGAGTTCGAGGACGAGTAGCCGTCAGCCGGCGGCCCGCGCGTCATCGGGAGCGGAGAGCGGTTGGCGAAGCCCGAGCAGCATCCAGAAGGTCCCCGGGACGAGCAGCAGGCCGCGTAGCGCGCTGAGTCGCTCCCACGTCACCGCGCGCGTCTGCAGCGCGGGGTCCACGACATCACCGACGCCGAGCTCGATCATCGCGATCGCTTGTGGCGCGAAGTACAGCTGGGTGGCGACGAGCGTGACCGCGTACAGCCCGAGCACCGGCGTCACGTATCTCCGGCGCGGCGTTCGCCAACACAGCGCCAGGGTCGCGATCACGGTGAGCATGACGCCGGGGTGCAGGCGCGGCCAGAGGACGCTGGGATCGAGTCCAAAGTCCCCCGCGAACATCGAGAAAGACACGGGCGGCGCCGCGCTCCACCTCGGCCAGACGACGACGTGCTCGTACAGGCCGGCGCCGATCACGATCGACAGCGCGAGGCAGGCCGTCACGTAGACGAGCTCGGTAATTCGGATTCGTGTCGCGCTCATCAAGACAACCACCCTCCCGCCTCGACCACGCTGATCGCGGTCGTGATCGGCATCCAGACCAGCAGCGGCGCCAACCAGCACAGCGCGGCTCGCGACGCGCGCGCGAACACCCAGCCGGCGACCGCGAGCACCAGCCACGCGCCGACGTCGAGCCCCACGTTCACCCACGGCTCGTCGGCGACGCAGGCCACGGGCAGCCACGCGAGGGTGACGAGCGCGGCCGCGAGCGCCCAGGCCTTCGCCGCCCGGACCTCGGGACGCGGAGCGCCGTCGAGCGCGCGCAACGTCGCCAGGGCGAAGCACGGAAACAGCGCCGTCCAGACCGCGGGGAACACCCAAGGCGGGACCACGGACGAGGGCGGCGGTCCGCCGAGCGTCACCGCGATGGCCCCGACTCCGTGTCCCACGACAAGGCTGAGCACGATCGCCTGCGTCTTTGTCATCGTCCCCAATCTGGCTCGGCCCAACTGATTCGTAAAATGAATAATTCTTTTCAATTGATTAAAATATTCGATCAATGCACCCAGAGATCGCCCAGCTCGAAGCGTTTCGCGTGGTCGCGGCGCAGCTGCACTTCGGCCGCGCGGCCGCGCAGCTCCACATCTCTCAGTCGGCGGTCAGCCATCGAATCCGCGCGCTCGAGAGCTGCGTCGGCGTTCGACTCATCGACCGGACCCGCCGTCAGGTCCGGCTCACCCGCGCTGGCGTCGCCTACCTCCATCGCGTCGGCCCGCTGCTGCACGAGCTCGAGCGGGCGCGAGCCGACGCGGTCGAGGCCGCGTCCGGACACGCGGGTCGCCTCGTGATCGGGTACTCGGGCGCGCTCACCAACACGCCGCTCCTCGCCGCGGTCGAGCGGATCGCGCGCGAGCTGCCGACGGTGCGGGTCGAGCTGCAGCGTCGCGGCTTGCACGAGCAGCTCGCGGCCATCAACGCCGGCGAGCTGGACATCGGCTGCAGCTTTCTCGATCTGCCGACGGGGCGCATCGGGCTGCAGCACTGGACGCTCGAGCCCTACCCGGTGTTCGCGTGGGTGGGACCGCAGCATCCGCTCGCGGGCGAGGATGAGACGAGCCTCGCCCGGCTGAGCGAGGAGCGCTGGGTGGTCCTCTCCGAGCGCGCCGAGGCGGGGATCGGCTCGTTCTTCGCGTCTCGCGGCGCGCGGATCGGGTCGCCGGCAATTGAGGTGGACGCCCTCGACGCGGCCTTCGACATCGTGCGACGCGGCCTCGCCGTCTCCGTGATGCCCGACACGCCCGCCGCGCCCTTCGACGTGCACCGCTTGTCGCTCACCGACGCGCTCACGACGACCGTGCGCGTGTTCTGGAGCGGCGCGCGCGTATCACCGGTGCTGCGCGCGTTCCTGGCGGCGCTCGAGCCAGCTCGCGCACCGTGAGCCCGTCCGAGCGGAGCGCGACGCCCTCGCCCGTCATCGGGGTGAGCGTCGACGCGCGGCGACGGGCGCTCGCGCGACGAACATGTCCCTATATTTCTGTCTCTATATTTCTGTCTCTATAGTCTGATCATTCGGGGCGGCCGGCCGCCGTTGGCTCGCGTCGCGCGACGACCTACACTGCGGTCCTGCGCACCACGATCGTGATCGAGGACGTCGAGCTACTCAACGCATGGAAAGCCGGTGATCGCTCGGCGGGCGCGCGCCTGTTCGAGCGCCACTACGCCAGCGTCCTGCGCTTCTTCTACAACAAGAAGGCCGGCGCCACCTCCAAGGACCTGATCCAGCGCACGTTCCTGCGCTGCCTCGAGGCGCGCGATCGGATCCGCGAGGGCGCGAGCTTTCGCGCCTACCTGTTCGGCGTCGCCCGCAACGTGCTGCTGGAGCACCTCCGCAGCGTGCGGCGCGACAACCGGCGCTTCGACGTCATGTCGACCTCGATCCACGACGTCTCGCCGCAGCCGACGCCGAACTCGCTGCTCGCCCACAAGCGCGAGGTTCAGCTGCTCATGGACGCGCTGCGCCGCCTCCCGGTCGAGCTGCAGATCATCATCGAGCTCTACTACTGGGAGCACATGTCGGCGCGCGAGCTCGGCGTCGTCATCGGCGTCCCCGAGGGCACCGTGCGCACCCGCCTGCGACGCGCGCGCCAGCTGCTCGAGCGCGAGCTCCGCGAGCACGCCGTCTCGCCGCAGGAGCTCGAGACCACGCTCTCGGGGATGCGCGACTGGATCTCGCAGATCCGCCAGCAGCTGCGTGATGACCGGTAGCGACTACGCGCCGGCGAGCCACGCGTCGATCGTCGCGCGCTCCTCCGCGAAGCCTGGCCCCAAGGACTGATAGGCATCCCGAGCGGCGCGCGCCTGCTCGACCGCAGACGCCGGCCTCGTATCACCTGACTCCTCGGACATTACCCGCGCGAGCGCGAAGCGGGCGCGCGCGACGTCCGGGTGGTCGGCGTCGAAGGTCCGCGCGTACTCCGACAGCGCGGCCTCCAGCGACGCGCGCGCGGCCCCCGGCTCCCCGCGCCGCGCGTGGATGAGGCCGCGCGTTCGCAGCGCGAGCGCGAGCCGCGGGGGGGGTGGAGACGGCTTCTCGAAGACCGCGCAGGCCTTCGCTACCTCCGCGAGCGCCTCGTCGAGCTCGCCGCGCGCGAGCAGGGTCTGGGCGAGACGCTCGCGAACGAGCGCGACCATCGGCGACGTCTCGCCCAGCGCCTCGCTGAAACCTGCGACCGCCTCGCGGTGAAGCTGCAGCGCCTCGTCGAGCAGCCCGGCCGCGCGCAGCGTGTCGCCGAGGTAGTAGGAATGAATCAGTCGACGCTCGGGGTCTGACGCGGCGTGCCGCAACGCCGCGCGCGCGATCGGGAGACCTTCGTCGGGCTGGCCGCGCGCGACCAGCAGCGCGCCGAGCAGCCGGTGCGCCTCCGCGGCGTAGCTCATGACCTCCGGCGCGCCCGCCACGAGCGCGCGCGCGAGCTTCTCGCCGACGTCATAGTCGCGATACACGAGCGCGGCCTCGGCGAGCTGGCCCTCCGCGACGAACACGAAGTGGTTGCGCGGCCCGAACACCTCCGCGAGCGCGCCGCGCAGACGCGTCATGGTCGCCCGCGACGCCGCGCTCTTGCCCTGCTCCCACTCGGCCTGGCCCCGCCCCAGCAGCGACTGCATCGTCAGCGGGTGATTCGCCCCGAGCGCGCCGTCGAAGAACCGGTAGGCGTCGTCGTAGCGCGCCGCGGCGAGGGTCGCGTCGCCGTCGCTGCCGGCCATGCTGCCGAGGTTCACGGTCGAGATCCCGGCCTCGATCGCGAGCCGGTCCGCGGCCGCGATCTCGGCGGCGCGCTCGAGCTCCTCGCGCGCCGCGGGGATCTGTCCCTTGCGCCACAACACAAGCCCGCGGTTGTTGTGCACCAGCCAGCGCGCGCGCGGCTCGGCGCCATCGCGCGACGCCATCGCGCCGGCGACCTCGGCCAGCGCCATCGCCTCGTCCGCGCGCGAGAGGTACTCCCCCAGCACGAACACGCGCCGCGCGGCGGCCTCGGTCGCCACGTCCTCGACGCGCGCCGAGAGCCCCGTGGCCTGCGCGCGCGCGAGCGCGCCGTCGGCCTCCTCGGCCCTCCCAAGCTCTTGCAGCGCGCGCCCGCGGGCCAGCTGCGCCTCGGCTCGCAGCGGCGCGTAGGCGATGCTCTCGCTCTCCGCCGCGACCGCGTCCGCCACCGCGAGCGCGTCATCGTAGCGCCCGGCGAGCTGCGCGGCGTCGCCCCGCGCCAGCGAGCTCCGCCGCGTCGCCACGCGCTCGGCCAGCGCGGGGTTGTCAGGCGGCGGCACCGCCGACATCAACGCCTCGACGTCGCCGCAGCGCTCGATGCCCGGCAGCCCAGCGACCGCCGCGACCGCGTTCGTCACGACCCCCTCGTCCGCGCCCTCGAAGATCTCGACGAGCGCGTCGAGGCCGACGCGACGCCGCTCGAGGCACGCGCCGCGCAGGTCGAAGAGGCGGTCTGACTGCGCGCCGCCGCGGTGCTGCTCGCAGGCGTCGACTCGCTGGGCCGCCCACGCCCGCGCGTAGTCATCCAGCATCCCGCCGGCGCGCTCCCAAGTCATCGCGGCGATCGGCGACCCGGTGTCGACGAGCCCGCGCTCGGCCGACGCGCGCCGCTCGGGCCGCCACACCTCCTCGATCTCCGCGCCGACCTCCTCGCACGGCACGGGCCCCTCGCCGCGCGCCAGCGCCGACAGGCCGACGCCGCCGCCGAGCATCGTCACCGCCAGGGCAGCCGCGGACGCGAAGCGTCGACGTCGCGCGACCGGATCGCGGGCGAGCGCGTCGAGGGCGGCGGCCATCGACGGGAAGCGCTCGGCGGGCTCGGCCGAGAGCCCGCGCGTGACGATCCGCAGCACCCACGCCGGCACGCCCGCGTCCGCCGGCGGCGGGCGCAGTCGGCCCTCGCTGATGTTCAAGAGGAGCTCCCCGAGCGTGTCCCCGGCGAAGGGCAGCTGCCCGTAGAGCCCCTCGTAGAGCGCGGCGAAGAAGCTGAACTGATCGCTGCGCTCGCCCGCGCGCTCGCCCGCGTGCTGCTCTGGGGACATGTACGCCGGCGTCCCCATCACCGCGCCGGTCCGCGTGAGCCGCACCGCCAGCGCCGACTCGCCGCGCTCCTCCGCGGCCCCGTCGGCCGGCTCGAGCGCGGCGTCGGTCAGGCGCGCGAGCCCGAAGTCCAGCACCTTCACGCGCCCGTCCTCGCCGCGCATGACGTTGTGCGGTTTAAAGTCGCGGTGCACGATGCCCGAGGCGTGCGCGGCCGCCAGCCCGGCGCCCGCCCGGCGGAACACGTCGAGCACGACGCGCCAGCGCGTCGCCGGCGGCGGCCCGTCGTCCTCGTGCTGCGCTTTAAGCCAGCTGTCGAGGCTCGCGCCCTTGATGAACTCCATCGCCACGAACACCGCGCCCTCGTGCTCGCCGACCTCGTGCACGACGATGAGGTTCGGGTGCGAGAGCCGGGCCATGGCCTGCGCCTCCCGCAGCAGCCGGGCGCGCGCGCCGGCGCTGTCGCCCCCGCCGACGGAGCGCAGGACCTTGACCGCGACCCGCCTGTCGAGCTGCGGATCGTAGGCCGCGTAGACGACCCCCATGCCGCCCTCGCCGAGGCGCTCGAGCACGGTGAAGCGGCCGATCCGGACCTGCGACGCGGTCGCGCCGAACAGCTCGCTCATCAGCTCACCCTTGAGCTGGGCCGCGTCGACGCCGAACACGTCCGGGCCCGGCAGCCACGCGCGCGCGCGGGCCTCACCTGGCCCCGAGGCCATGGTTTCGCGGGTCCCGAGGTTCTCGTCGACGCCCGCGCCGGCCGGCAGCATGGTGTCGAGCGTGCCGAGGACCTGATCCGCGCGGCCTCGCGCCGGCGCGAGCGTGTCGAGCGTGCCGAGCCGGCCGGCCGAATCGCAGACGAGCGCAGCGGCCGACGCGGCGCGCTCCGGCGCGACGGTGTCGAGCGCCGCGATGCGCCCGGCCCGGACGCTCTCGTCGGCCATCATCGTGTCGCGCGTGCCGAGGGCGGGATTGACGGGGTATAGCGGTTCTCGAGACGGCACGATGCTGCGGGCTCCCGGGCCGCCCGATGTCCGGCGGCCCCTGCCTGTGTATTGACCTCCGGCCGCTCGACCAATTGGGTGGTCGCGAAAGTTGGTGTCGAGCGCGATCGCGCGCCGTCCCTGGCCTTAGAGCCATAATCGGAGAAAGTCGCGAGAAAATCTCAAAAAAGTTTCGAATTACGCAATTGGTGCACCCCTCAGTGATCAAGCCCCAATTGAGACGACCGCCCTACGGCGCGGCAGACGTTGGCCGGGTATGGCCCGTCGGCCGGGAGAACGGAGACACACCATGGTTCGCAACATCATTCGCAACACCGCCCTCGCGCTGCCCCTGGCGCTGGCCCTCACCGCAGCCTGCGACAGCGAGGATCCTGAGTTCGAGGAGGTCGGCACCTTCCCGACCGACGAGCCGATCCTCGAGGGCTTCGAGGACGTGCAGGCGCGCGGCGGCGGCTTCTCCTCGAGCGGCGTGCGGCTCAACACCAACGTCGTCAACGGCGGGATGATCAACACCATGCGCTTCGGGCAGCCGACCAGCTACGGCGCCGAGGTCGTCTGGATCTACAGCGACTTCGGCTGGGTCGACATGAACACGGTCGAGGTCGTCAACGGCGAGATCCGGGGCGTCGCCGGCAACGTGCAGATGGGCGCGCCGCACTTCGAAGGCTCGCTGTGGCTCATCAACCAAAACGGGACGCACTCGGTGCTGGTGCTCGAGGACGTCAAGACCGCGTCGCAGGCGGGGCTTTACAGCCCGTACGCGAAGAGCATGGAGATGCTCGACCCCGACCGCTACGTGTACGAGTGGTCATCCGCCGACGCGCCGCCCTCGGGCACGCCCCTCGACCCGAAGAACCCCAACCCGCAGCAGATGTGGGACGGCTTTCACACCTGCCTGCCGGGCACCAACGGCGAGGCCGCGTGGGCCGTGATCTACGACGGCCTGCTGGTCAACGAGGGCACCGGGGACATCGCCACGACGTCCTGGGACCCCCACGGCTACGGCTACTTCGCGTGCCTGACCGGCTCGATCGGCAAGGCCTCGTACTGGGGCTACGCGCCGGACAACCCGGGCGGCGGGCAGCCGAACCTCAGCTACCCCGAGTTTGAAGCCGCGATCCGGATGGTGCGCGCGGACTACTGCGGCTCGGGCGGCTCGTTCACGAAGCCGGGCGAGGCGGTGACGATCCTCGACGAGTGGTCGATCAATCAGCACTCCGCCAGCGACGTGCTCAACGAGGAGGCCGTGTGGGGCCCCGACGGCGCGATCTGCCTCGACAACCCGCGCAAGAACGGCCTCGACCCGACCGTCGAGTGTCCGAACGGCACCACGATCCCGTCGTGCTGGAGCGCGTCGTGGAACGGGTGGTTCTGGGTCTTCACGACGACCCAGACGATCTGGAACACCGACCCCGACGCGATGTTCTGGACGAAGAACGCGACCTTCGGGGGCTGACGAGCCACGCGCGGCAGGGAAGCTGTTCATTCGGACATAACCGCCTCACGCCGCACGCGGACCGCGGCGCGCTCCACCCCGAAGCCCGAGGCGCCGACGCCCGCGCGCGCGGCGGGCTCGGCCGCACGAGCGCGGCGCCTCGCGGGCGCGCGCCGACACGATCACCGAGCGCCACGAGCCGCTCGCCGCGAACCGTCGCGAGCCGAGTCCCGTCACGCGCGTCTGCGGCTGCGGGCGGATTGGAGTCGGGAGTTGACCAACCTCGGCCGCCGAAGCCGAGCGCCTGGCGGTGTTCGACCGGGATCCTCATGTATCCTTCCCCGCCATGACCGCATCTTTCGGGCTGAGCGCCAAGCAGCGCCGCCGCGCCCTCGACGCCCTCTCTCGTGACGCCCTGGCCGAGCTGTCGAAGGCCTTCGAGCTCGAGGTCGAGGATCGACGGGTCAAGCAGGCGCACGTCGACGCCATCGCCCGCGCGAGGAGTCTCTCCTTCGAGAGACTCCTCGATCGGCTCAAGCGCGCCGAGCTCAAGGCGATGTGCGAGGCCCTCGGGCTGAGCGCCAAGGGCCGGGCGAAGCGGCCGATCGTGGCGCGAATCCTCTCGATGGGGGGGAGCGACTCGAGCCCGGGAGCGGCCCAGCTCCCCGTCCCGGGGATCGAGATCGAGCGGGCAGCATCGCCAACGGCGAAGAAGAAGCCGCGAAAGCGAGTCGGCCCCGCTCCGCTCCTCTCCTCCGCGACCGGCGCCTCGGGCGGCAGCTCCAAGATGGCGCTGCGTCGCTTCGCCCTGCGCGCCGCCGCGGGCTACCGGGGGAAGAGCGGCGGCGAGACCTTCGCCCGAGAGCTGCTCGCCTGCTTCGGCGTCAAGGAGGGCGCTGAGGACGGACCCGTCTTCGGCCACACGATCGCGGTGGTGGACGCGGGCAAGCGGGGGACTCGAGATTTAACCGTCTACTGGCCGCGACGACGCGCGGTGCTCGAGGTGGTTGATCGGGACCTGAGCTTGGATCTGGCCTGGAGCGATCTGCTCCGCGCCTCGCTCCAGATGGATCCAGCGCCGCAGTACGTGGTGCTCACGAACCAACGGGACGTGCGCCTCTACGATTTAGCCAAAGACCGCGGCGCGCCTCGCCTGAGCCGCGCCCTGGACGAACTGCCCAAGTACAGCGAGGCGTTCGTCTTCTTCGAGCCGGACTGGGTGCCCGGGAGCACGCCGAAGATCATCAACGACGAGAAGGTCAGCAAGGAGGTCGCCGACCTGGTCGCCAAGGTCTACCGCGTGCTGAAGGCGAGGAACTCGGACCAGGGCGACGCGGTCATCCGATTCACCTTGCAGTGCATCATCGCGATGTTCGCCGAGGACATCGGCCTGTTGCCAAAAGAGTACTTCACGACGCTGCTCTACCAGGCGGCGGAGACGGGCGACGCGAAGGCGCGGCTGGCCGCGCTCTTCACGGCGATGAGCACGAAGGGGAGCCGCGACGGCATCCCCTACTTCAACGGCGGCCTCTTCACCGCCCCGGTCACCTTGGAGCTCGGCGCGACCCCGCTTCGGGCGCTGACGAAGGCGGCGGAGGCGAACTGGAGGTACGTCGATCCGCACATCTTCGGCAGCGTCTTTCAGGGCATCATGGACGACGCGGAGCGCCACGCGAGCGGCGCCCACTACACGGCCCGCGAGGACATCATGAGCGTGGTCGGGCCGACCATCGTGGAGCCTTGGCGAGCGCGAATCTCGGCAGCGAGCACCTTGGCGGAGCTGCGCGCGATCCTCACCGACCTCGGCAGCTACCGCGTCCTCGACCCGGCGTGCGGCAGCGGCAACTTCCTCTACGTCGCGTTCCGTGAGCTCTACAAGCTAGAGACCGAGGTTCTCTGCCGCATCTACGAATTCTCGTCGGGGCGAGAGGGCCCCAATCGAACGAGCTGGGTCTCCTGCATCCGCGCGACGAATTTCTTCGGCATCGACATCAACTCCTTCGCCGTCGAGCTCGCGAAGACGACGCTAAACATCGCGAAGAAGATCGCGTTTGAAGAGAGGATGGAGACCGTCACGGATCTCTCCGGTCAAGGATCTCTAGAGGTCGACCCTTCCCTGCCGCTGGATAATCTAGACCAGAACATCGTGTGTGGAGACGCGCTGTTCGTCGCGTGGCCACGAGCTGACGCGATCGTCGGGAACCCGCCGTTTCTCGGGGCGAAGAAGCTGCGCGACGAGCTGGGCTCGGGATACGTGGACCGCCTCCACAACGCATATCCCGACGTTCACGGGCGGTCAGACTATTGCGCGTACTGGTTTCGGCGAGCCCACGACGCGCTCGGTCCGCAGGGGAGAGCCGGCCTGATCGGCACGATCAGCATACGCCACGGGGTCACCGCGTCAGCCTCGATCGAGTACATCGTCGCCGGCGGCGGCGAGCTCGTGAACGCGGTCTCCGATCGAGAGTGGCCGGGCGAAGCGGCGATACGAGTGAGCGCGGTGAGCTGGCTTCGTGGGCAGCACGTCGGCCCCAGGTTCTTGATCGTAGACGGGAGACGGTATCGGAGGAAGAGGATCCCGAGTCACCTCGAGCTGCGCGCTGACACCTCGACCGCCGCCGCGCTCGCGGCGAACGACGCAGGGACCTCGCAGGGGGTCGACTACAGCAGCACGAGCTTTTATCTGACGAAGGAGGCCGCTGACGAGCTCTCTGAGGATCGTGACGCCGCGGGGCGAATTTTTGGGCTCACCACCGGAGCGGACGTCCTGAGCGGGAAATTTAGGCGTCACCCGCAATGGGCGGTTTACATCGACAGCGATCACTTGGAGCAGCCCGCGAGCCCAGGGGCGTTCACGCGGTATCTCCACCAAGACATCAAGTCATCGGTGAGCGAGCGCGCTCAGAAGTCATCCTATCGCTCGTGGCTGCGCACGTGGTGGAGGCCCTGGCGGGCGCAGCGACAGTTTTTCACGTCACTCAACGACTCGCGCCGAATGCTATCTTGCTCTCAGACGATGGCGAGGCCGATCTTCTTCTTTTTATCGACGAAGTTTCGCCCCACCAACGCGATACAGATGTTCGCGTGCGACGACGATTACTCCTTCGGCGTCATGCAGTCCTTTTTTCACTGGGTGTGGCTCAAGGCGAACGGGGGGCGCCTCGAGGATCGAGTCCGGTACCGGACGAAGGTCTGGAAGACGTTCCCGTGGCCCCAGGAGCCCACCACCGAGGACGTCGTCGCGGTCGCGGCTGCGGGCCGCGAGTTGAGAGCGACCCGGCGCCGGCTGATGGCGGAGAACGGCTGGTCGCTGCGCGAGCTGTACCAGTCCGCCGACGTCTCTGGCCCGCACCCGCTCAAGGACGCACAGGCCGTGCTCGACCGGGCGGTGGAGGCCGTCTACGGCAAGCCTGCGGACACGGAGGCGACCGAGTTTCTGCTCGAGCTGAACCAGTGCCTCGCCGAGGACGAGGCCGACGGCGAGACGATCCAGGGGCCTGGGCTGCCCAGCGGGCTCGACCCCAGGGATCCACGCTGGCTCAGCGCTGATTGCATCGAGCCGCCGCCGCTGAAGGGCGAGGGTCATCGTGGCTAAGACCGTCGCGGACATCCCCGCGCTCCTCGTGCTCTGGCACGAAGAGAAGAACGAGGAGCCCGCGGCCAAGGTCCCCGCGCGGGCCTACCGGACCTGCTGGTGGCGATGCCGAGCGGGTCACGAGTTCCAGCGCAAGCCGCGGATGCTCTCGAAGGAGCCCGTCTGCCCCATCTGCGAGCTCGGCGGCTCCAGCCTCGCGGACACCCACCCGGGCCTCGTCAAGCGCTGGCACCCAGGGAAGAACCTGGCCAAACCGACTGATGTCACGGCGAGCCACACCGCGAACGTGTGGTGGGTCTGCGCGGACGGTCACGCCTTCCAGCGCTCGCCCCTCCAGATGACCAACGACGGTGGTTGCCCCCACTGCGCGCTCTCGGCGGAGAGCCTCGCGGCCAACTTCCCCGAGCTCGCCGCCGAGTGGCATCCACACAAAAACGGCGACCTCGCTCCAGAGCAGGTGGAGCCCGACCACAGGATGACCGCCTGGTGGCTCTGCAGTAAAGGCCACGAGTTTCAGGCCGTCGTTCGGTCGCGGACGCGGAGCCACGGCCGCTGCCCCCGCTGCTACGGCGCGTGGACCGTGGACAGCATTCGCACGTTCGTCCGGTCGCTGCTCGGGCACATCGACGTCCTCACGCCGAGCGAGATGTTCGCCCTGGCCATGCAGGCGGGAGCGCTGCGCGGCAGGGCCTCGGCCGCGTTTGTCAAAGCGCTGACCACGGGGCGCTTCCCCGTCGGAGAGCTCGAGAAATTCGCCGACGGTAAGCCGTCGCTGGTGGACGACTTCGCCGAGGACGAGGAGCTCACCCTCGAGCGAGTCGAGGGGCGAGTCGACGCGGTCGCGCAGCAGCTCGAGCGCTCGAAGGACGACCGCTACGCGCTGCCGGACGCGCCCGACAGCGAGTACCTGGAGGAAGAGGGAGAGCTCGACGTCCCCGCGGCGGTCACGGCCACGAGCACCGTGCACGACGGGGAGCGCGAGCTCCCCGTCGTGCAGACCCGCGACGCCCTCGCGGCGCTCGATACGGTCTTCGTCGCCAACGCTGACGCCGAGACGGTCCGGTTCCTCCTCCAGAGCGCCCAGGCGAAGCTCTGGCGCCACGCGTACATGAAGCCGGCCGAGGCCGAGAAGCAGGCCCGCGAGTTCAAGGGCGACGCCTACTCCACCATCGTCCGCGATCGCTTCCTCGCGCAGTACGACGCCGCGATGTCGATGAAGCTCCCCGAGGGCTACTCCTTCCGGCCCACCCCCGCCGCCGCGATCGCGGAGCCGAACCTCATGCAGCGACACGTCGCCGTCAGCGTGGCCGAGGGGAGGCGCTTCGGGAACTGGTCCGGGATGGGCGCCGGCAAGACCCTGAGCGCCATCGTGGCGACGCGGCTGACACGCTCGGGCCTGACGATCATCTGCTGCCCGAACGCCGTCGTGGATAACTGGGAGAAGGAGATCAACAACGCCTTCCCGGGCCTCCACATCCAGAAGAAGACCTGGACGCCGCAGTGGCCGGACGCGATGTCCAACAAGCCGCACTACCTGATCCTGAATTACGAGCAGTTCCAGCTGAAGACGTCGGAGGAGAGGCTCGTCGACTTCCTCGCGCGGCACGTCGTCGACTTCATCGTGATCGACGAGATCCACTTCGCCAAGCAGCGCAGCGAGAAGGCGATGAGCCGGCGCAAGCGCCTGGTCCAGGGGCTCATCCTCGAGTCCGGAAAGAAGAACCCGGAGCTGTGCGTGCTCGGCATGTCGGGGACGCCGGTGATCAACACCCTCCAGGAGGGCCGAAGCCTCATCGAGCTGATCACGGGCCATCGTCACGACGAGATCGAGACCAAGGCGACGGTGCAGAACTGCATGCGCCTCTATCAGCGCTTCGTCACGCTCGGCACCCGCTGGAAGCCGAACTACGCGACGCAGCTCGAGACGCTCAAGCCCGAGGTCGATTGCGTCGAGCACCTGCAGGAGCTACGCGAGGTCGGCCGCGGCACCGTCCTCGAGATGGAGCGGGTGCTCACCACGATCCGCGTCCCGACGATCATCGAGCACTGCGAGCGGGGCAAGAAGACGCTTCTCTACACGCACTACGTCGACGGCATCTCGAGCCAGCTCCGCGAGGCGGTGATCCGAGCGGGCCTCCGCCCGGGCCTGTACACCGGCAAGAGCGACGACTCCGACCTCGAGGAGTTCAAGAGACCAAACGGGCAGGTCGACGTGCTCATCGCGAGCAGCCGCGTGAGCACCGGCGTCGACGGTCTCCAGCACGTCTGCGACACGCTGATCATCAACTCGCTCCCATGGACCAACGCCGAGTACGAGCAGCTGCGCGCGCGCCTCTGGCGACAAGGGAGCGCGTTCGAGAAGGTCACCGTCGTAATTCCCGTCACGTTCGCCTACGTCAACGGCGAGCGCTGGTCCTACTGCGAGTCCAAGCTCCACCGCCTCGAGTACAAGAAGTCGATCGCCGACGCGGCCGTCGACGGCGTCGTGCCCGAGGGTAACCTCCGCACCCCCGCTCAAGCCCAGCAGGACATTATGGGCTGGCTCGAGCGGCTCGAGAGCGGCGCCGTCGAGACCATCGAGCGACGCCTGATCAAGGTCCCCCTCTCGCGTGAGCCCAGCGAGATCAAGCGACGCACCCAGCGCTACGGCGACTTCTCGCGGATGAACAACCGCTGGTACGCCGCGAGCAGCCAGCGGACCCACACGCGGCTCGAGGCCAACCCCGAGGAGTGGGCGCACTACCACACGATGTATCGATCCCTCCGCGAGCGCTGGGAGGTCATCCCCTTCAAGGAGGAGATCCGCTGGCTCGAGCAGCGGGAGGGCTACGTCGTCGCGGACCTCGGCTGCGGCGAGGCCATGATCGCGGAGGCGGTGGGCGAGCGCCACGAGGTGCTCAGCTTCGACCACGTCGCGATCAACGACAGCGTGCAGGCCTGCGACATCTCTGCCGTCCCTGTCGACGACGGCGTCCTTGATGTGGCGATCTTCTGTCTCTCGCTCATGGGCGCGAACTTCACCGAGTACCTCCGCGAGGCGCACCGCTGCCTTCGGGTGGACGGAGAGCTCCACGTCTGGGAGCCAGCGAACAAATTCGATGACGTCGAGCAGTTCTGCGTCGACCTCGGCCACCTCGGCTTCGATGTCCTGCCGCCTCGCAAGGAGGGGCTCTTCATGCGCATCCGAGCGCTGAAGAACGTGAGCGCCCCGATCCCAGACCGCGACCTCCGCTTTCGGAATTCCGCGAGCGATCGATAGCGCGGCGGAGACCCTCCAAGCCTGCGCGCGCCCGAGCACGCGCCGCCCGGGGCTGGGCTGGCGCGAGGCGGCGCGACGAGGACGCCCACGTCCGCCATCGTCGGGAGCCTGCGCGCGGATGGACTCCTCGGCCGACAGCGCCGAGCTCTCACGGGCCCAGCGCGATCTCGCGACCGCGCAGCGCGACCTCGGGCGCGCCGATCTCATGGCCCGCGACGCGCTCACCGCCATGCTGTTCGGCGGCCCGCGCGAGCCCGAGCGCGTCGGTCGCTACCGGATCATCCGCGTGCTCGGCGAGGGCGGCATGGGCGTGGTGTTTCACGCCCACGACGACGAGCTCGCCCGGCCGGTCGCGCTCAAGGTCCTGCACCAGCAGCGCGGCGGCGGGGGCTCGAGCGCGCGCGCCCGGCTGCTGCGCGAGGCCCAGGCCATGGCCCAGCTCTCGCACCCCAACGTCGTGCAGGTCCACGACGTCGGCGAGCACGACGGCCAGGTCTTCATCGCGATGGAGCTGATCCGCGGCGAGACGCTGCGCGCCTGGACCTCGGCGCTCGGCGAGCCCGCCGCGCGGTGCAAGCGATGGCGCGAGATCGTCGCGATGTTCGCGCAGGCTGGGCGCGGGCTCGCGGCCGCCCACGACGCGAAGCTGATCCACCGCGACTTCAAGCCCTAGTCAAGAGACCCCCGCTAGATCCGTTCCTGTTATAGGGATCGGCCCTAGCGGGGGTTTTGAGCGTATTTGGTCTCGCGCGAGTACGCGGCGCCACGCGAAAATTTGCGTCAAGTTTGGCATTCTCTGGCACTGGTTTTTTGACCTCGCGTCGCTGACAAGCGCGAGCGCGGCCTCGCCGACGAGCGCGGCCTCGCCGACAAGCGTGTCGAGCTGCGCCTCGCCGACGAGCGTGTCGAGCTGCGCCTCGCCGACGCGCGTGTCGAGCTGCGCCTCGCCGCGGGCGTCGAGCTGCGCCTCGCTGCGCCTCGCTGCGCCTCGCCGACGCGGGCGTCGAGCTGCGCCTCGCCGACGCGGGCGTCGAGCTGCGCCTCGCCGACGAGCGCGAGCGCGGCCTCGCCGACGCGGGCGTCGAGCTGCGCCTCGCCAACGAGCGCGAGCGCGGCCTCGCCGACGAACGCGAGCGGCTCGCCGACGAGCACGTCGAGCTGCGTCTCGCCGACGAGCGCGAGCGCGGCCTCGCCGACGAGCGACGCGGGCGTCGAGCTGCGACGAGCGCGAGCGCGGCCTCGCCGACGAGCGCGAGCGTGTCGAGCTGCGCGCCGGCCTGGGCCGCGAGCGGCCTCGCCGACGCGACACGACAGACGTCCTGTTCACACGACAAATGTCCGATAGGACACGACAAATGTCGCTACACGACGTCTGTCGTCTCATGCATGCTCGCAAATGCCCAAATTGGCGCGAAAACGCACGAATTCGAGCATATTCGAGCCACTGCGTGACACGACAGACGTCGTTGTCAGGTGACAGGTGTCGTGATCACGACGCCTGTCGCGCGACAGGTGTCGTGATCACGACGTCTGTCGCTGACAGACGTCCGAATTCCGGGAAAACGCGACGTCTGTCGCCAACACGACGTCTGTCATGTCGCATTGGACAGACGTCGTGATCACGACGTCTGTCGCCGACAGACGTCGCCCGCGGACATGAGTCGCCGACAGGTGTCGTGATCGCGGAGGATCCTCCGCCCGCGGCGGCGCCTCCAGCCCCGGATCCGCATCGTCCGCATGGTCCGCATGATCCGCATGATCCGCATGGAGCGACGCGCCTCGAGGCGCGCGGTCGACCGCTCCGAGACTTCCTCGACGAGCTCGAGCAACACCTCGCGGACCACCGCAGCGGGCCGCTGCTGAACCGGATCCGGACCGCGATCACGCGGGCCCGCGAGGCGCTGCGTGAGCAGCTCAACGGTCACGGCGACGAGCTCCGCGTCCACCTCCCGCTCGACGGGCAGCTCAACGAGCCCGAGTACCTCGAGCTGCGCTTCCACCAAGACGTGCACCTCTACTCGCTGCTCACCGCGACGCGCCTGCTCCTCAACTCGCGGCCCCACCAGCTGTGGGACATGGTCCGCGCCGCGCTGAGCTACACCAGCGGCGCGCAGCGGGGCGCGCTGCTGCAGCGGCTCGCCAACTTCGAGACCGCCGTCCCCATGGTCGCGGTGCTCGACGAGCGCGACGCGCCGCTGGGTCCCGAGGAGACCCGCGCGCCGCCGCGCGGCGACGAGGGACCACACGCGACCCACCACGCGCAGTTCGCCTCGCTCGCCTCGCCGCCGCTGCTGACGCTCTCGCTGGAGCCTGACTCGCCCTACAACCTCGGCCGCGGCGCCGCCGCGGTGACGCTCGACGACGATGACCTGCGCTACCGCGTGCGCCTGAGCTCGAGCGAGTCGAACGCGACGCTCCCCCAGGGCCTGCGCCGCGTGAACCCGCGGGCCATCGAGGACGCGCTCTCGGGCCTCGACTCGCTGCTGCGCAGCGCCGCGGCGAGCGACGCCGAGTGGCACTATCTCCAGTCGATGGGCGGCAGCCTCGGCGAGGACATCATCGGCGACCTCAAGCGACCGCTCGAGCTGATGCGCGCCGAGCTCGAGCGCGAGAGCCCCGGGCGCCTCATTCACCTCGCGCTGCAGATCCCGCGCGAGCTGATGCGCTACCCCTGGGAGCTGATGAGCGACGGCGAGCAGCTGCTGAGCCAGCGCTTCGCTATCGGCCGTCAGGTCTGGACCGACTCGACCCGCGTCATCCCGCCGGAGCAGCGCGACACCGACCCGCTGCGCGTGCTGATCGTGGGTGACCCCCGGCTGCACCCGCCCTACCCCGCCAGCGCCCAGCTCACGGGCGCGCGCGCCGAGGCCGAGGAGGTCGCGGCGCTGTTCGAGGAGCTCTCGCGCGAGTTCGGCCCAGCCATGGACTTCCGCCGCGACCGCGACGTCTTCATCCACACCACGCTGACGCGCGCGGCCATGCGCCGCCTGCTGCGCGACCGCGGCTACGACATCGTGCACTTCGCCGGGCACGGCGTCTTCTACCCAAATCACCCCGAGCGCAGCGCGTGGCTGCTGAGCGACGGGCCGCTGTGGGCCAGCGAGCTGCGAAACACCTTCGCGTGGTCAAACTCGCCGCCGTGGCTCATCTACGCGAACGCCTGCGACGCCGGCATGAGCTCCGACAGGCCGAGCTCGCTGTACACCGGCGACGTCTTCGGCCTCGCGACCGCCTGCATCAACCAAGGCGTCGAGGCCTACATCGCGCCGCTGTGGCCGATCGCGGACGAGCCGGGGCGGCTGTTCGCGACGAGCTTCTACCGCGAGCTGATGCTGCGCCGCTCGACGCTCGGCGTCGCGCTGCACACCGCCCGCGCCGCGACCGAGCGCGCGTGCCGGGCCAAGGCGACCACCGGCTTCGGGCTGTTCGACATCAGCTGGGCCAGCATGGTCCTGTACGGAGAGCCAGGCGCGCGGCTGATCGACGCGCTCGGCGGCGAGCTGTAGCGCGCGCGTCATCCTCCGCCAATTTCGCGGTGGAGCGCGCTCCGCATCCTGACTACGATCACCGGGATGCGCCGCGCGAGCTCCACCGCGATGTCGACGCTGGCCTGCGCCGCGCTCGGCCTCGCCTGCGGCGTCGCCTCGCGGGGGCGCCGCGAGCTCCCCGTCGAGCCCCGCGCCGCGTGCAGGCCCGCGCCGCCCGAGACCACGACCTACGCGCGCTGGTTCGTCGACGACATGCCCGGAGAGACACCTCCACCGCCCGGGCTCGCCGAGCGCCGCTGCGTGGCGCGCCGCGCTCAGCTGGCGGACGACATCAGCTGCGCGCACGACTTCAACGAGCAGTCCCTCCGTCGCGCGCTCGAGGCGCGCGGCCTCCGGCCGCTCGGGAGCTACGATCGACTGCTCGAGCTCCGTCGCCCCTACCGGCTCGACGGCGACCCGCCCGGGCACGCGATCGGCACCGTCATGGTCCAGACCTCCACGGAGGCCCGAACCGGTCACAACTGCCGAGTGCTGCGCAGCGTGTTCCTCGGCGCGGTGGCCTCGACCCGCTGCGCCGGCCTCGACGTCCACGCGACGATCGATCCGACGGGCGTGCTCGCGCGCGACGAGGACGGCGCCCTCGTGGTCGCGCTTTTAAAGCCGCAGCTCGATCGCCGCGAGTACACCGAGTGCCGCTGCTTCATCGGCTGCGGCTACGGGGAGCGTCAGCGCCACTACGCGTACTGGGCGGAGCTCGAGCCAGGCGCGCTGCCCGGCGATCCGGTCGAGGCCGGCGAGCTGCCCTGCGACCTCTTCCCGGAGCCGCTCGAGTTCACGCTGCCGGTGGTCGAGCTCGAGCTCCCGGCGATCGAGCTCGTCACGGTCGCGGTCGACAACGAGGAGAGCGGCTGCTGGCCCTACGACGGGCGCGGCTGAGCGCCCCTACGGCGCCGCGACCGGGCGGATCAGCAGCTTGTTCTCCTTGAATTGCGGGATCAGCAGGCGCTGGCGCCGGGCGTCGAAGCCGATGTCCGCCGGCGACACGAGCGCGCCGCCCTCGCCCGCGCCGAAGATCGTCGTCACCGCCGCGGGCGTCTCTGCTCCAGCGGACAGGTCCACGCGGTAGACCGCCTCGCCCTCCCACGACGACACCAAGAGGCCGCCGCCCGCCTCCCAGGCGACCACGCCGTCGAGCCCGCCGGCCGGCGCCGTCGCCAGCCGCTGCGGCCCCCCGGCGCCCAGGCGAAACACGCCACCTGCGCGATTGACCATGATCAAACCATGCGGGCTCGCGCACAGCCCGTTGGGCCCGGCGAGCGCCTCGCCGCGGACCATCGGCGTGACCGCGTCGTCCGCCCCGATCCTGTAGACCACGTCGTCGGCCGTGTCCGAGACGTAGACCGCGGCGCCCTCGTCCTCGACGAGCGCCGGCGCGACGTCGTTGAGGAACTTCGCGCCCTCGATCTTGATCGCGCCGGCCGGCGTGCCCGCACGACGATCGAACTTTCGGACATGATCGATGTCGGCGACGTAGAGCGTCTCGCCGACGATCGCCATGCCCTTGGGGGCGTTGAGCGTGACGCCGTCGCCGAAGCCGTCGATCCACTTGAGGTTCGGGACGGCGCCGTCGGTGCTCACCCGCGAGATGAAGCCGTTGCCGTCCTCCTCGGCGGGGCCGCCCTCGATGTTGCTGACGAGGTAGAGGTCCGAGGTCGGGTCGTGCAGCGCCGACTCCGGGGTCATGAAGCCGACCTCCTGCACGGTCAGCGCGACGTCGGCCTTGGCCGCGGGCGGGCTCGCCTTCGCGTCCGCGCCGGCCTTCGCGTCGGGGCTCGTCTTCGTCTTCGTCTTCGTCTTCGTCTCCGTCTCTGGCTGCGCCTTCGCCTTCGCGGGCGCCTCGCCCCCGGGGCCGCAGGCGGTCACCAGCGCGCCGAGCAGCGCCCCAGTCCAGCTCCGGCTCCTGCTCCGGCTCCTGCTCCGGCTCCGTGAATCGCTCGTGTCGTACTTGACCCGCATGTCACATCCTCGCGGGCCGGTTATGCCGCGCGGCCGGAGACGGCGCAAACCCGTGCAGAGCGCCCCCGCGGCGGTCTACCATCACCGCGATGCCCCGCCGCGCCGCGCTCACCCTCCTCGCGCTCCCCTCGCTCGCCGCGCTCGCGCTCGCCAGCCCGCGCGCCCACGCCTGCGGGCAGTCGACGCACCAGTGGATCACGCTGCACGCCGTCGAGCATCTCCCCGAGGGCAGCGCGGTGCGCGAATTCGCCTCGCGCGCGGAGCTGCGGCAGATGCTGCTCAACGGCACGATGTTCCCCGACGGCGGCTACCCGCTCGACGACCCCTACGGCGAGATCGCCCACTGGGAGCCGTTCCAGATCGCCTACCTGAACTGGATCGCTACGACCCAGGAGCCCGTCGACGCGGGCGCCGGCGCGGAGTTCACCGCCTTCCTGCTCGGGCTCGGCTCGCACGGGCTTTCGGACCAGCTGTTCGACTCGATGTACATGTTCCGCACCAAGGTCTACGACGGCGAGGCCAACAAGCTCGACGAGGCCTCCGACGTGGTGTTCGTCTCGCAGACCAACGTCGCCGAGATCCCCGACGACTGGATCCCGCGCGACGAGCTGGTGCCGCTGTACCTGCAGGTCGCGGACTACGAGGCCGACACCTCGCAGTTCGGCCAGGGCCAGGGGCTCTTGCGGCTCGCGCTGTTCGCCGTCGGCATGGGCTCGATGGACCCCGACAACGTCGCCATGTACGAGGAGATGTACCCCTGGGGGAACAGCCACCTGCTCGACGACGAGGTCCCGGGCGCGCCGCCGTGCCAGGGCGAGGTCATCGCCCGCTACTGGCGCGTGCTGTGGCCGCTGGTCCACGGCGCGGAGTTTGACGGCCCGCCGGTGCTCGCTACCTACCCCGCCGACGCGACCGCGAACCACGCGACCGCGGCCGATGATGTTGAGTCGATGATCACGATCGTGTTCTCGCGCGCGCTCGATGAGCCGGCGCTGAGCGCCGATCAATTCACGATCGTCGACGCGGACGGCGACCCGGCGCCCTTCGACCTGCAGCTGTTCTACGGCGACTACAGCCACGTCGTGCACCTCAAGCCCAGCGCCGACCTCGCGCCAGACGAGGTGTACACGGTCACGGTCGCGCCGGGCGTGCTCACGCACCACGACGAGCTGCTCGAGGGCTACCAGTTCCGGTTCTCGACCGGCGACGCAGCGCCCGAACCGCTGCCCGACGCGAACCCCTGGGACGATCCCGATCCGGACCCCGGCGTCGACACGGATACGGACAGCGACAGCGACAGCGACAGCGACAGCGACACTGACACTGACACTGACACTGACACCGACGGCGACACCTCCGCGGGCACGGACGCCGACAGCGACAGCGGCGTCGGCTCGAGCGCGACCACCGATCACGACAGCGATGACGACGCCGAGTCGACGGACTCGTCGACCGGGAGCGACGACGACTCGGGGGGCGACGGCTGCGACTGCGCCAGCGACCCCTCGCCCGTCCGCGGCTGGTCGCTCTTGCTGCTCTTGAGCCCGCTCGCGCTACGCCGACATCGACCGCGACGTCAGCGGTAGACCGCCCCGTCGCCCTGCAGCAGCGCCCACTCGATCCCGCTGATCGTCTCGAGCGCGGCCGTGTAGCGCTTGAGCGCCCCCCCGGCGCGCCGAACCCCCGGCGGGGGCGGCAGCATCTCGATCCCCGGCGCGTCGTCGCCGGTCGCGTCGCGCATCCGCGCGGCGATCGAGTCGGCCTCGTAGCCGCAGTCGGACAGGCGCCCGCGCTCGACCCCGGAGAGCTGCAGCAGCGCGTCGGCGTAGCCGGCGAGCAGCCCGTCCGCCTCGATCTGCGCCGCCTCCTCACGCGCGAGCACCTCGCTGGGCGCGTCCCACGAGCCCGCGACGAGCTGCACCGACCCTGACCACACGAACAGGCGGCTGCGGCCCGAGAGGGAGGCCGTGCGGCGCATCGGCTCGGACATCGCCGCCCGCACCATTCGGCCCTCCCGCACGAGCCGCGCGAGCCCGGGCGAGAGGTTCGCCTCGCGCTCCCCCGCCCGCTCCGGCAGCGCCCGCCCGCCGAAGTCGAGCGCGCGCTGGGAGGCAGGCGGCAGCGCGCCCTGACGACCGGCGCTGAGGCTGATGAACACGCTCATCAGCCCGATGAGCAGCGAGATCACGATGAAGGGGACCAGGCCCATACCCACCGAGCCGCCTCAACGATACGCGCGCGCGCGAACTCGGTCGAGCAAAAACCGCGCCCGCGCGGGCGCGGCGTCGGAAGCTGATACCGTGTCGACATGCCCGCGTCACCGCCTCGACGATACGCGCGCGCGCTCGCAGCCCGTCGCGTCCAACGCGGGCTCGCGGCGATCGTGTCGCTGGCGGCCTGCGGCGTCCCGGAGCACTCACTGATGCTGACGCCCTGCGCGGCCGACCTCGACTGCGAGCCGCTGGGCGCCGCGCTGCGCTGCCGCGACGGCTACTGCGGCGAGCCCGAGGCGACCGACAGCGACACCGACACCGACAGCGGCGACGCGACCACGACCGTGACCGCGACGAGCGGCCCGACGACCACGCCGGTCGACTGCCAGGGGCTCTCGGCCTGCGCGGACGAGTGCGTCGACCTCATCGCGGATCGGGACCACTGCGGCGCGTGCTTCAACGCCTGCCCCAGCGACCAGGTGTGCACGAGCGGCGCCTGCGTCGCGGCCTGCGGCGAGGGCACCTCGCTGTGCGACGGCGCCTGCATCGACCTGCGCGGCGACCCCAGCAACTGCGGCTTCTGTGCCCTCGCCTGCCCGCCCCCCGCGTCCCACGGCGTCGCGAGCTGCACCTTCGGCAGCTGCGCCGTCGACTGCGAGGACTACTACGCGCCGGACCGCGAGGTCGCGCCGACCCGCTGCGATCCCTGCACCGCCGACACCCTGCTCAACCCCGCGCCGACCTACCTGTGGCGCTTCGACGAGGACGGCGGTGACGCGCTGGTCGAGGACATCACGGGCGTCGCCGGCAGCTACCACGACGTCACGCTGCAGCAGCCGGGCGCGACCGCGCCCGACGACCACGGCGCCGCGTTCACGGCCGAGGACGCGCACGCGCTCGTCACGCTCGAGGAGTTCCCCTCCGAGGCGCTGACCATCGAGCTGATCGTGAAGCTCGAGGGCCTCGCGCCGCCGGAGCGCTCGATCCTCTCGCTCGCCGCCAACGACGAGTTCGCGAACGAGCTCTTGCTCGTCTACCAGACCGAGGACACCCCGATCCCGGGGCTCGACGTGCTCATGGAGAACCAAGGCCTCTCGACCGGCGTCACGTTCCCGATGGACGCGTGGACGCACCTCGCGATCAGCTGGTCGACCTTCGGGGTGCTGCGCGTCTACGTCAACGGCGCGCGCGAGCGCACCCTCGCCTTCGCGGCCGGGGCGAGCGTCGACCCGGGCACCCTGGTCTTTGGGCAAGATCAAGACTGGCTGGGCGGCGGCTTCGACCCCACCCAGCGCCTCGGCGGCAGCCTCGACGTCGTCGCGGTCTACGACCGCGTGCTCGACGACCTCGAGATCGCCGCGCACGCGCGCGCGCTCCACTGCGCCGAGTAGCCAGGAGCGCAGCGCCCCGTGTACTCGGACTCGCCGTTCTCGCTGCGCATCGACGGCCGCGCGCACCTGGCCCGCGTGGCCGACGAGGCGCGCGACGAGGCGTACCTCGTCGACATCGACGGCGCGACGCACGGCTTCGATCTGCTCGACGAGGTGCTCGACATGGCGGTCGTCGATCCGCGCCGCGGGGTGACCCTCGACTTCGGGCGCTTCGCGCTCGAGCTGCGCCGCGTCGACGGGCGCGTCCGCTACCGCGCCGCGGCGGTCGCGGGCGGGCGCCGGATCTGCACAAAGGAGCATCTCGATGAGGAGCGCGCGCTGTGGGAGCTCGCCGCGCGCCTGCCGGGCGACGCGACGCCGCGCGCCTGCTTCTTCTGCCGCTGGAGCGACGTCGAGCCGAACACGGGCTGGGGCAACCTCGCCTGCTTCGTCGAGCGCGCGGACGAGTACCACCAGATCGCGACCCAGGGCTCCGCGCGCGAGCGCAAGTGGGTCACCGCCGCGATCGAGCGCAGCTGGGTCGACGACTGGCACAGCTGCGCGCGCTGGGAGCCGCGCCCGGTCGGCTACGGGTACCGCGGACGCCCGGGTGACGTTGGCGAGTGACGCCGCCGCCTACTCGTGCACGAAGCTCTTGAGGCGGTTTGTGCGGCTCGGGTGGCGCAGCTTGCTCAGCGCCTTCGCCTCGATCTGGCGGATGCGCTCGCGTGTGACCGAGAACCCGCGGCCGACCTCCTCGAGGGTGTGGTCGGAGGCCTCGCCGATGCCGAAGCGCAGGCGCAGGACCTTCTCCTCGCGCGGCGTCAGCGTAGCGAGCGCGCGCCGGGTCTGGTCCGAGAGGCTCATCTTGACCACGCGGTCGGAGGGGCTGACCGCGTTCTTGTCCTCGATGAAGTCGCCGAGGTGCGAGTCGCCGTCCTCGCCGATCGGCGTCTCGAGCGAGATCGGCTCTTTGGCGATGCGTAGTATTTTCCGGACTTTCTCGACCGGCATGTCCATGCGCTCGGCGATCTCCTCGGGGGTCGCCTCGCGCCCGTACTCCTGGACGAGCTGACGGCTGGTGCGGATCAGCTTGTTGATGCTCTCGATCATGTGGACCGGGATGCGGATCGTCCGCGCCTGGTCCGCGATCGCGCGGGTGATCGCCTGGCGGATCCACCAGGTCGCGTAGGTCGAGAATTTGTAGCCGCGGCGGTAGTCGAATTTCTCGACCGCCTTCATCAGGCCGATGTTCCCCTCCTGGATCAGGTCGAGGAACTGCAGGCCGCGGTTGGTGTACTTCTTGGCGATCGAGACCACGAGGCGGAGGTTGGCCTCGACCAGCTCCGAGCGCGCGCGCTCGCTCTTGCGGCGCGCCTTCATCAGCTCGTTGTGCAGCGCGAAGATCTCGCCCTTGGTCAGCAGCGTCTCCTGCTCGATCCGCCGGATCCGCTTGCTCGCGACCTTCATGCGCGCCGAGATCTCGTGCAGCTCCGAGGGGTGCAGCCCGAGCCGACGACACAGCTTGAACTCTTCCTCCTCGGTCAGCCGGACGCCGCGGCGGAACAGGCTGTCGAACTCCTCGCGGTCCATGCTCGCGCGGCGCTCACACTGGCGCAGCTCGGTGTCGGCGCGCCGCAGTCGATCGACGAGCGCCCGGAACTCGCCGACCATCGCGTCGACCGTGATCCGGTTGAACCGCATGCCCCGCATGTGCCCGGCGATCATCGCCCGCAGCTCGAGGATCCGCGTGGCGCGGGCCTCGCCCTGCAGCGGCGGCTCGGGGGTGTAGAGCGCCTCGAGCTCGTCCTCGAGGCCCGCGATCGCGACCAGGCTCGCCTTCATCTGCTCGAAGGCGCCGTTGTAGCCGCCGGTGCGCTCGTCGCCGACTGAGCCGCCCGCGTCGTCGGTCGCGGTCGCCGAGCCGAAGACGTCGCGCGCGCGGCGGTGGCTGGCCTCGATGTCGCGCGCGATCTCGGCGGCGAAGTTCACGGCGACCGGGCTGCTGAGCACGATGTCGAGGACCGCGAGCTCGCCCGCCTCGATGCGCTTGGCGAACTCGACCTCGCCCTCGCGCGTGAGCAGCGAGATCGTGCCCATCTTGCGCAGGTACATTCGGACAGGATCGTTGACGCGGCCGCGCTCGTCGACGGTCGGCGTCGTCGACTTCTTCTTGGAGCGCGAGGACTTGCTCTTGGTGGGCTCTGACTTCTTGACGAGCTCGACGCCCTCGGCGCGGAGCATCTTCTCCCACTCGCCGAGCTCCTCGGGCTTGATGAGGTCGGCGGGGAGAAGATCGTGCAGCTCGGCGAGCGAGAGGTGACCTTTCTTCTTGCCGAACGCCACCAGCTGCTGCTTGAGCTTCTCGACGTCGAGGGTGCGGTTATTCGCGGGCATGCAAGGACCTGACCTTTGTGTGTGCTCCAGGGCGATCGTGCGGCGGCGACTCGGGCGCGAGCCGAGCGCAGCCGGTTCGTGGTCCGAAATTCAGTACGTCAGCGGCCCCGGGACAAAGCCCGCGAACCGGATACGCGTGAACGTCGGTGCGATGCGAGGATGCAAAGCGAAAGAAATGCGAGATTGATCGGACGGGATAGAGGACTGATCGAACAGAGTTCGAGAAGAGTTCGAGAAGAGTTCGGAAGGAGCGAAGCGAACACGCGGTGTCCGACACGTGCGCTGCGCCGCCCTGGAGAGCGTAGTTTGGCACAACCGAGCGACGTCGGTGGCGAAAACACGCCTTCGCGCTATCCCGCGTCGCGAGAGAAAGTTCTCCGTTTGTCTCCAAGATCGGCCAGAAAGCCGCGAAAACCCGCGAAACTGAGGGATTTCGCGGTGTCGGATTGCGACCGACAAGTCGCCTCCGTCACTCGTGGTGAGGTCCCTCGCTTCGAAGTGTCACGATCCATCGTGACGCGCCGGTATGCCGGGGTACGCGCCGCACAGTGCGGGCCGCCGATGGGCCTGATCTCGCCGGTTCAGCTCGCCGCCGACGCGGACGCGATCAGCTTCTCTGCAGCTTCACCCTGAACGCCGGCCCGGGTCATCACGTTGACAAAGGCCGCCTGCTCCTCCTGTTTGCGGAGGCTGGCGCGGACCAGCGGAACCAGCTCACCGAGCGCCTCGAGACGTTCACCGAGCGTCAATTGATTAAGCTGCGCCACGACGTCGTCGACACTTGGCGGATCGTTGAGCAAGGCCGCGAGCTCGACGCGACGTCCGATCGGCACGGGAGATCGCCCGAGGAGCTCGTCGAAGTGGACCGCCTCGTGGAAGTCGAGAACGCCGTCGAGGTTCACGAAGACCGCCGCGAGCGCGAGCGTCGCGGCCGCCTTGGCCTCGGCGTCGCTCGTCCACTTGCGCCGCAGCGCGTCGACGCGATCGAGGTCGGCGTCGAGCCGCATGGCGATACGGTCATGTACGCTCTCCTCGATATCCGAGCCCTCGCCGTCGGCCAGCGCGACCCGCCAGCAGCGGCGCAGCAGCTCGTCCACGAACTCTGCCGGGGGATCGACGAGCGCCGCGTAGCGGTCCTCCAGGAGCCCCTGATCGGCCAGTACTTCGAGCCAGGTCTCACGCTCTTCGACAGAGAGCGAGTCGCCGAGGAAGCTGAGGATAGTGTCCCACTCACCGCGCTCGAGGATCTCGTCGGCGTGCGCGATCAAGCCGCTCGCCACGACGGTCCACTCTTCTTCAAGCGAGAGGGGCATCACGGGGCATGGTACCGAAATTCCTTGTCTACGGCAGCGCGCCGTGGGTGCCACCGTGACACGGACCGCGCAACTCGTGCACGTTCGTAGACGAGCGCAATTGTGTGCACACCTGCCTTGGGGCCTGTGGCCCACGCCTCGCGCCCGTGACGCGTCCGCGCGCCCCGTTAACTCGCATTGCTGACGATGCCGCGGGTGAAGCCGACGCGCGCCGGGATGGAACGCGCGCGACTGTCAGTGTATCTCGATGTGCTCGAGCGCCAGCGCGAGCGGCTCGGGCGCGGGATCCATCCACAGGACGGCGGGCAGGCGGCGCAGCACGCTGACCATCGGTCCGCCAGCGCCAAGCGCGAGCGCGCCGACCGAGCCCAGCTCGAGGCCGCCATTTCCAACATGTCCCTTCGAACCTGACCCCAAGATCGATGGGAGGCGCAGGCCGAACAGCGACTCGATCTGCTGGAGCAAGCCAGGCTCCGTCGGCGCGACCTCGACGTGGAACGGCCGCCCGGAGAGGCCCGCGCGCATGCGGGCGAACTCGACCGCGTCGCGCAGCCCGCCGTAGCGATCCGCGAGGCCGTTCTCCAGCGCTCGCGCGCCGCTCCAGACGCGACCGCGCGCGAGCGCGTCGACCTCCGCGGTGCTGAGCCCGCGGCTGCTCGCGACGCGCTCGACGAAGTGATCGTACGAGCGCTGGATCCCGGCCGCGGCCGCGCGCCGCTCGGACTCCGAGTACGGCTTAAACCAAGAGTACATCCCCGCGTGCTCGCCGAGGCCGTAGCTGTCGAGGCCGACGCCGAACTTCTCGAGCACGCCGGAGAGGTCCATGTTGGGCAAGAACGTGCCGATGCTGCCGGTCCGCGTGGTCGCGCTCGTGAAGATCGTGTCACCGGCGGTCGCCACGTAGTAGCCGCCGCTCGCGGCGACGTTGCCCAGCGAGATGATCACCGGCTTCTTCTCCGCCGCCTTGTCGAGCGCGCGCGCGATCGCGTCGGCGCAGGCCACGGATCCGCCCACGCTGTCGACCCGGACGACGATCGCCTTGACGTTGCGCGCCTTGGCGAGCCGGTTGATCTCGGGCACCAAGGTCCTGTCGCCGACGAGTTCGCGCCCGAGCAGCGGGATGTAGACGCTCTCGCCGCGACGCATCACGCCCTGGACGCGCACCACCGCGATGGTGTCCCCAGGGCCGAAGGCGGTCCTGTGCTCGGGTCTGCGCTTGGGCGGCTTGATCTTGATCTTGTGCCCGATCCAGTCACTGATGTCGGCCTCGAGCTCGTCGGGGAAGGCGAGCGCGTCGACGACGCCCAGCGACTGCGCGAGCGCGGGCGTGTGCGGAGCCTCGTCGACCCAGCTCGCGACCTGCGGCGGCGTCACGTTACGGTCCTTGGCGATCCGGCGGAGGACGTGGTTCCAGACGTCGATGAGGTACTGCTCGCGCTGCCGCTTGACGGCCTCGGTCGCGGTCACGCGGTGGAGCTGCTCGGGGCGCGCCTTGTACTCGGCGACGCGCAGGAACTCGGCCTTGGCGCCGAGCTTGCCGAGCAGCTCGGCGAAGTAGAACACCTCCATGTGCATGCCGATGATCGAGACGCGCGAGTGCGGGTGCGCGATCACGCGATCGGCGGCGGTCGCCACGAAGTAGGACTTGAGCGAGCCGCCGCGGAGGTAGACGATCAGCTTGCCGCCGCGGGCGCGAAAGCGCGTCATCGCGGCGCGCAGCTCCTCGGCCTGGGCCCAGCCGAAGGAGTTGCCGCCGAGATCGAGCAGCACCGCGCTGCCGCCGTGGTCGTGCTGGTCCTCGAGCTCCGCGAGCAGCTTCGCCAGCCCGCGGTCGCCTCGATATGCGCCTAAAGACAGCCGCGTCACCCGGCGCCGCACGTGGAAGGGCACGCTCGGGTACTCCTCGGTGCCGGCGCGCAGGCGTATCGTGCCGCCCTGCATGATCGGCACACCCTCGCCGCCGCTGCCCATGACCGGCCCGAAGGCGACGCCCTCGTGGTGGAAGTCGATCTCGATGCCGGCGTGCAGCCGGATCCCGATGTCGTCATCGACGACATCGCCCTCGGCGGTCGGGACCACCCCCTGCAGGTTGCGGTAGCCCTCGGCCTCGGCGAACAGCCGCACCCCCTTGCCGCCGAGGAACAGGCGCGCGCGCGGCTGGAACATGTACGGCGTGAAGCGGGCCGCGTTGTCGGGCGCCCACGGCATGAAGCGCGTGCCGGCGGCGACTTCGAACCACCGGCTGCCGGTCGGGCGCAGCGCGATCTCGACGTCGACCTCGAGCGGCTGATTGACCTTGCGGACGTACTCGTTCTCGCGCCCCGGCAGCTGATTACCGGTCCACGGGATGTTCACGCCGTGCCCGACCGCGCCCAGCGCGACGTAGCGGTTCGCCCACCAGCTCAGCGCGACATCCACCTGGTCGACCTTGCTCGCGTAGGCGTTCGAGCTCGACCAGATCCGATGGTAGGAGACGCCCGCCGCGAGGCCCTTGAGCCACCACCAGCGCTCGAACGGGAAGCCGACCGCCGCCGTGATCTTATTGAAGCCGCCGTCGGCCGTGACGTGCACGCCCCCGACCTCGGTCGCCGTCCCGGTGTACGCGGGCTGCAGCGGCGCGATGTGCTGGTAGCCGACCGCGACGGTGAACAGCGGATCCTTGCCTTGCCGCAGCGGGCGGAATCGGAGCGGGAACGCGAAGAAAGTCGACCCGCCCGAGCCGCGCCGCAGCGACTGCGAGGTCTGCAGGGTCAGCTCCTTGACGGTGTTAAAACCCTGAAGATAGCCGAGGTTGGCGGGGTTGGTCACGGCCGCGAGCGCGTCGGCCTCGCCGGCGACGACCGTGTAGGTGTGGTCGATATCGCGAAGGATCGATCGCGCCTCGCCGACCGAGGGATCCGCAGACGCGGATTGCGAGCCCCCGAGGGACATGAGCGTCGCCGCGAGTAGTGCTCCGACGGTACGCCGAGCTCGCCGCCGTCTCGTGTTCCGCCGCGTCATCGTCATCCGTTCGCACCACCTCGCTCGCCGAGCCATACCAGCGTCACCGCGTCGCCACCTTCCTGTGGCATTCCTCCGCGCGTGGTCCGGACATAGCTCTGGCGCTCGAGATGCTCCCGCACAGCACGCCGGAGGGTACCCGAACCATGGCCGTGCACGACAATCAGGATGTCCCGATCCCGGCGAATTGTCTCGTCGACGAAGGCATCGAGGGCGCGGAGCCCGTCGTCGACCCGCGCGCCGCGGATATCGACCGTGTTGTCGACGCTGCGCGACACCGGCGCCGGATCGGCTCCGAAGTGCTTGCCGGCCGTCGAGCGTGGCGCCTCCGCCTGCGGCCACGTCCGCAGGGGCTGCGCGGCCGCGCTCCGGAGCCGCTTGCCTCGCGGCGACGCGCTCGCTACGTCGAGCCGGCGAAGATCGGCGCGGGCGACGGTCGAGCGCGCGTGCTCCAGCTGCACCACGACCTTGTTTTTGCCCTTCAGCGCGACGATCTCGCCCTCGACGCCGAACGTCGCCACGCGCACGCGCTCGCCGACCTTGAGCGCTGCGGGCGGTCGACCCGGAATCGGCTCGGTCGGCTCGCGCGCGTCGCTCAGCTGCGCGCGCGCGTCGGCGGCGAGCTTGGCCGCGTCGCCGAGGGGATCGAGCGAGGCGCCGCGCTTGCGCAGGGCCTTGCGCTGCCCGCTGAGCTCCGACTTGAGCGCGCGCAGCTCCGCGGAGGTCTCGTCGTAGGCGCGGACCTTGCGGCTCTTCGCCTGCTTCACGAGCGCCTCCTCGCGCGCCTCGACGCGGCGAGTCCGACGCTTCAGCTCGAGGCGCTCATCTTCGAGCTTCTCGCGGGTCTGCGTCAGCGCGTCGCGCTCGGCGCTGATCTCTTGCAGCAGCACGTCGACCTGCAGCGCGCGCCGCTCGATCCGCTCCTCCGCCGACTCGAGCACGGTCTCGGGCACCCCGAGGCGACGCGCGACCGCGAGCGCGCTCGAGGGCCCCGGGAGCCCCTGCGTGAGCCGGAAGGTCGGCGCCATGCGCTCGATGTCAAAGCCGACCGCCGCGTTCTCGAACCGCCCCGGGTGCGCGCGCGCGAGCAGCTTGAGGCGGTCGTAGTGCGTCGTGGTCAGCACCGTCGCGCCGGCCTCCGAGAGGTGCAGCAAGATCGCCTCGGCCAGCGCGGCGCCCTGGGTCGGCGCGGTCCCGACCGCGATCTCGTCGAACAGCACGAGGGTGCCCGAAGGGTCAGATCGCGCGCAGGCGAAGGCCTCGAGCACGTGATGGATGTGCGCCGAGAAGGTGCTCAGGTTCGCGCTGATCGACTGGTCGTCGCCGACGTCGGTGACGATGTGGGTGAACAGCGGGATGTCGGCGCGCTCGCGCGTCGGCACGCGAAAGCCCGCCTGCGCCATCAACATGCACAGCCCCACGGTCTTCAGCGCGACCGTCTTGCCGCCGGCGTTGGGCCCGCTGATTATCAGCGAGACGCCGTGCTCCAGCGTGATGTCGTTGGGCACGACCTCGGCGCCCGCGAGCAACATCAGCGGGTGGCGCATGGCCGGGAGTCGCAGCCAGTCGCGCGGCGAGTGCTTCGGTGCACGCACCGCGGCTTCATCGATCGCCTTGATGTCCCCCGCGCCACCTCTTCTAACGTCGTTCTCATCCGGCGGCGCGCGATCGACCCCGTGCACCCGCGGCGTCAGCCCCTCGATCGCCTGGCTCACCCGCAGCCGCGCCTGCATCCCGTCGAGCTCGACCAAGACGCGCTGATTCGCGCGCAGGACGTCGGCGTGCGAGCCGACCCGCTTGCTCAGCTCGGCGAGCACCCGGCGCTCCTCCGCGCGCGCCTCGAGCTGCGCCGTCCGCAGGCTGTTGTTGCCCTCGAGCAGCCCGCGCGGCTCGACATAGAGCGTCGCCCCGCCCTGGCTCGAGCTGTGGATGATCCCGGCCACCGGTCCGCTCGCGCGCGAGTAGGCGTCGGTCCGCACCGGCAGGACCACGCGTCCATCACGCTCGGTCCAGAACCGGTCCTGCAGGCAGTCCGCCACCGATGGTTTGCGGATCATCCGCTCGGCGTGCTGGACCAGCTCGGCTCGGAGCGCGCGCGCGCGTTGACGCGCGCGCGCCAGCTCGCGGCTCGCCCCGTCGAGCACCCACGGCTCGCCGTCGGGGCCGCTCGGGCCGATCGCCTCGCCCAGCGCGCTCGCCAGGCCCGAGAGCCGGGAGAGGCCGCTGAGTCGCTCGCCGAGCTCGGGGAGCCCGCGCCGGCGCTTACCCTCGAGGCGCGCGACCGCGTACGCGCTTAAGCGGACGATCCGCGCGACCGCGCGGAGCTGCGAGCGAACGAGCATCAGCTCGGCCGCGCTGAGCGGCGCGCCGTGCTGGGCGCGTCGCGTCACCTGCTCGAGATCGACGACGTCCGCGAGCGCGCTGAGGAAGCGCGCGTCCGCGTCAGCGCCCGCGGCCTCGTCCTCATCCGCGTCGAGCTCGACCTCGAGCGCGAGCAGCTGCTCGAGCGCGTCGAGCTCGCGAAACCGTCTGCGCGCGCGCTCGACGTCGCAGCAGCGCACCAGCACTCGCGGCGCCGCCTCGCCGCGATCGTCGCTGTCGACGGTATCATCGGGGTCGGGGTCGTCGTCCTCGTCGCAGGGAGCCCACGTCGCGCGCTCCCACGTGCGGGCGAGCTCTCGCTCGAGCGTCACGCGGGCGAGCGACGTCTTCAATCGCCGCTCGAGCTGTTCGCAGAGATCGACCCACCCGAGATGCTCGAGCGTCGACGGACCGATCCCGATCCCGCCATCCATCTCAACCGCGCTCTCGGGTCGCGGCTCGAGAGCAGCGCCGCGCGGGGGCTTGGCCTCGTGCTTCACGTGTGGGATTATGCCGAAACTGCGACGCTGCGCACGCGTGGCCCGCGGATAGCGTCGCGCCCAGCGTCGCACGTGTCGTCGCGTACACCCGCGAGACGCGAGCTACGGGCGCGAGGCGTGGATTCCCCCGGGCGCGGCGAACCTTCGAAGTGCGCGCGGCGGCCGGTGAGCGCGACGTGACGACACCGTGAGCGCGGCTCGCTCCGCCCCGCCGCGCGCTCGAGGCGTCTGAAAAAATCGCTCATCCGCGCGCGGGGATCATTAAAAAATCGCTCGCGCGCACGCTCGGTTTTTCCGCGGAGTTTTTTACTTTTTCGGTAGGCACCCATGGGGCAAAGGGGATAGCTTAGGGTCCCGTGTTCGCGCGCTTGCTGACGCTCATCATCGTTCAGACCGCCTTTTGGGCGCTGCTATCTGGACAATTTCACAACCCGGTACTCATCGGCACAGGCATCGTCTGCATCCTCGGGGTCGCGCTGCTCGGGCTCAAGATGAAGATCCTGGACGAGGACACCGCGCCGAGCGTCGGCTGGATCCGCCTCCTGATCTACATCCCGTACCTGACCAAAGAGATCCTCGTCGCCAACTGGGACGTGCTCCGGCGCGTCTGGGACCCGGTGATGGAGATCGACCCGCGGATGATCCGAGTGCCCTATAAGACACGTTCGGCCTTCGGCACCACGACCTACGCGAACTCGATCACGCTCACGCCGGGCACCGTCACGGTCGAGGTCGACACGGTCGGCAAGCAGATGCAGATCCACGCGCTCACCAAGGAGGCCGAGGACGGCCTGCTGAGCGGCGAGATGGAGCGACAGGTGCTGAAGCTCGAGGGAGGGCGCTGAGATGCACAACGTCTACCTGCTCATCACCTTCGTGCTGCTGGTCGGGCTCTTGCTGATCCTGATCCGCGCGGCCAAGGGGCCGACGGTCTACGACCGGATCCTCGCGGTCAACGCCATGGGGACCAAGACCGTGATCCTGGTGACCATGCTCGGCTACGTCAGCGGGCGCTGGGAATTCATCGACATGGCGATCGTCTACGCGCTGATCAGCTTCATCACGACGATCGCGATCCTCAAGTACATCGAGAAAGGACGGCTCGACTAGCATGTCCACGCTCGCCTCTTGTATGTCGCTCGCGCTCGAGCTCGCGGCCAACCCCGCCCACGGCCCCGCGACCGCGGACGCCGCCGCCGCCGCCGGCGGTGACCTGCTGAGTCAGCTCCAGACCGGGCTGATCGTCGGGCTGCTCGGCGTCGGCGCGTTCATCTCGCTGTCCGGCTCGCTCGGCCTGGTCCGCTTCCCCGACTTCTACGCGCGCCTGCACACGGCCGGCAAGACCGACTCGCTCGCGCAGCTGTGCATCTTCGGCGGGCTCGCGCTGATCGCCACGGTCCCCGGCCCCGACGGCGTGCCGCGCGATGTCGACACGCTCGTGCGCCTCAAGCTGCTGATGGTCGCGCTGATCCTGTTCTTCACCGCGCCGACGGCGACGCACGCGATCACCAAGGCGGCCCAGCTCGACGGCCTCGAGCCGTGGCGGAAGGGAGACGGCCAAGACGATGAGTGAGGTCCTTCTCATCGACAGCTTCCTGCTGCTGCTCGTCACGATCACCGCGGTCGCCGTGGTCCAGACGCGCAGCCTCTACGCGGCCGCGATGCTCTCGGGCATCTACAGCCTCCTGATGGCGCTGGTCTGGGTCAACATGCACGCCATGGACGTCGCCTTCACCGAGGCGGCGGTCGGCGGCGGCATCTCGACGATCCTCTTGATCGGCACGCTCGTCCACACCTCCCGCGACGAGAAGAAGCCGCGCACCATCAAGCGCGGGCGCAAGCGCGTGCAGTGGGGCGCGCTAATCGTGACCTTCGTGACCGGCGCCGCGCTGGTCTACGGCACGCTCGACATGCCGCGCTTCGGCGACCCCAGCGCGCCGATCCACAACCACCGCGTGCCGGAGATGATGAACCAGACGGTCGCGTTCACCGTGCACGTCCCCGGCAAGCAGCCGGTCCCGCCCGGGTGGACCGCGCGCCCCGGCCTCCAGCTCCCGCCTGACCTTCAAGCCAGGGTCGCCTCCAACCGGATCTCGCAGTCCGCGATCGAGATCGCCTACGACGCCAAGAAGAAAGCGGAGCAGGCGGCCGAGGGCCACGCGCCCGCCGAGGCCGGCCACGAGGGCGAGCACGGCGAGGAGCACGGGGGCGGGCACGCGCACCCCGCCGACGACTTCAACGGCCACGTGCCCAACGCGGTCACCTCGCTGCTCGCGGCCTACCGCGGCTACGACACCATGTTCGAGACCGCGGTCATCTTCACCGCCGGCGCCAGCCTCATCCTGCTGCTCCGCCGTCGCCGCGAGGAGGACCAGGGCAGCGCCACGCTCGAGGACCAGGTCATCTTGCGCGTGATGTGCAAGCTGTTCATCCCCTTCATCCTGATCTTCGGCCTCTACGTCATCTCGCACGGCGAGATCGGCCCCGGCGGCGGGTTCCAGGGCGGGGTCATCCTGGCGACCGCCTTCATCCTCTACGCGCTGATCTTCGGGCGCCCCGCGCTGCAGAAGATCGTCCCGCAGTGGCTGACCGACTCGCTGATGGCGATCGGCGTGCTGATCTACTCGGGCGTCGGCGTCGCGACCATGCTGCTCGGCGGCAAGTTCCTCGACTACGCGCGCCTCAACCCCATGAGCCCCGGCGACGGCGGCCCGCTCGGCATGACGCTCGTCGAGTGGGGCGTCGGCATCACCGTGTGCACCACCATGATCACCATCTTCAACCAGCTCGCCGAGCGCGAGCTGAAGTCGAGCTGAACCGACCTCGGGAGACGAGCCGATGGACCTGCTCGGGATCTACAACTACTGGATCTACGTCGTCCTGATGATGATCGGGTTCTACGGCGTGATCGCCAAGGGCAACCTGATCAAGCAGGCGATCTCGCTCGGTCTGTTCCAGACCGCGATCTTCCTGTTCTACATCTCGATGGCGGTGGTCGACGGCGGCACCGCGCCGATCTGGATGGCGGAGGGGGCCCACAAGCTCCCTGACCCGCTGACCACGCCCGCGCCCTACGACAACCCCCTGCCCCACGTCCTGATGCTCACGGCGATCGTCGTCGGCGTCAGCATCCTCGCCGTCGCGCTGGCGATCATCATCAACATCAAGCGCACCTACGGGACCATCGAGTACGACGAGATCCGCGAGATCGAGCGCCTGATGGCCGCCGAGGAGACCGCCGAGGAGGTCCGAATCCATGGCTAACCTGGTGAAGCTCCTCGAGTCGAACCTCCCGGCGCTGATCGTCATCACGCCGCTGCTCGGCGGCCTGCTGGCGCCGCTGATCGGGATGCTGGCCCAGGCGATCACGCGCAGCCGCGAGATCGCCAACCAGATCGTGTGGTTCTGGGCGGCGCTGATCACCGGCGCGATCGCGTTCGGGGCGGTGCAGCTCTACACCGCCGTCAACGCCAGCCCCAAGCACATCGTCTCCTACGAGTTCGGCAACTGGCCGTACGTCTGGGGCATCGAGTACCGGGTCGACCTGCTCAACGCCTTCGTGCTCGTGGTCGTCGCCGGCATCGCCGCGATCGCCACGATCTACGCGCGCCTCAGCGTTGATGACGAGATCCCCGACGACCGTCAGCACTTCTTCTACGGCATCTGGCTGCTCTCGATCACCGGCCTCCTGGGCATCACGATCACCGGCGACGCCTTCAACGTCTACGTCCTGCTCGAGATCTCGTCGTTGACGATCTACGCGCTCATCGCCATGGGCAAGGACCTCGACCGCCGCGCGCTCACGGCCAGCCTGCGCTACCTGATCCTCGGGTCGGTCGGCGCGAGCTTCATCCTGCTCGGCATCGGCTACCTGCTGATGGTCACCGGCACGCTCAACATGGCCGACATGCACGCGCAGCTGATGGCGATGCCGGAGCTGACGCGCAACCGCACGGTCCTGGTCGCGTTCGCCTTCCTCGCCGTCGGCCTCAGCATCAAGATGGCGCTGTGGCCCCTGCACCAGTGGCTGCCCAACGCCTACACCTACGCGCCCTCGGCCGTGACCGCGCTGCTCGCCGCGACCGCGACCAAGGTCGGCGTGTACATGGCGTTCCGCTTCCTGTTCACGATCTTCGGCGTCAAGTTCAGCTTCCTGCAGATGCCGGCGCACACGGTCCTCTTGGTCTGCGCGAGCCTGGGCATCGTCTTCACCGCCGTCACCGCCGCGCGCCAGACCAACGCCAAGAAGCTGCTCGCCTACTCCTCGGTCGGTCAGATCGGCTACATCGTCGCCGGCTTCTCGCTCGCCAACCTCAACGGCGTCGCCGGCTCGCTGGTCCACATCGCCAACCACGCCGTCACCAAGGGCGGCATGTTCATGGCCCTGGGCGCGGTCGCCTACCGCGTCGGCGGCACGGACATCAAGCACCTGCGCGGCCTCGCCAAGCGCATGCCGCTGACCGCCGCCTGCATCGCGCTGGGCGGCTTCGGCCTGATCGGCTTCCCGCTGACCGCCGGCTTCGTCAGCAAGTGGTACCTGGTCCAGGGCGCGCTTAACGCCGACCAGTGGCCCCTGGCGATCGCCATCCTGGTCGGCTCGCTGGTCGCGGTCGTCTACACCTGGAAGCTCATCGAGGCCATGTACTTCAACGAGCCGACGGGCCGCACGGCCGAGGCCACGGAGGCGCCAGGCTTCTTGGTCTACCCGACCGTCGCGCTGATCGGGATCAGCATCTACATCGGCATCGACGCCAACTTCACGGCCGGGACCGCGCTCAAGGCGGCCGAGAGCCTGCTGAAGATCGGAGGAGTGCAGTGAGCGCGCACGACGACCCACACGGTCACGGCCACCACGAGCCGGAGCACGACGACATCGCAAACGCCGGGCTCGCGGGCTGGCTGCCGCTCGCCGTGTTCATCGGCGTGCTGGTGTGGTTCATCGGCTTCGCCGGGGACGCCGGCGCCGTCGCGGCCGCCGAGGTCGGCCCCGCGGGCATGTTCCAGCTCGACCTGCTCGACCGCTTCCCCGCGCCGGTGCTCGCGGTCTTCGTGCCCATCCTCGGCGGGCTCGGCATCTGGGTCGCGGGCAACCTCCCGCTGCCCCGACGCCTGCGCCAGAACATCCGCGAGGGCGTCACGCTGCTGACCGCGCTGACGCTCTTCGGCATCGTGCTCGGCATCTACCTCGGCGTCACCCAGCGGGGCGAGGACGGCTTCCTGTTCTGGAGCGCCGGCGCCATGGAGTACTGGACGCCGACCTGGAGCAGCGGCGAGATCGTCCTGATCGAGATGCTCCCGGGCATGCCGCTCAGCCTCAAGGTCGAGCCGCTCGGCATGGTCTACGCGATGATCGCGTCGGCGCTGTGGATCCTCAACTCGCTGTACTCGATCGGCTACATGCGCGGGAACAACGAGAAGAACCAGACCCGGTTCTACGTGTGCTTCGCGCTGGCGATCGGCAGCGTGATGGGGGTGGCCTTCTCCGAGAACGTGTTCTCGCTGTTCGTGTTCTACGAGGCGCTGAGCCTCACGACCTACCCGCTCGTCGCCCACAAGGGCACGCCGCACGCGGTCCGCTCGGCCCGCGTCTACCTCGGGCTGCTGGTCGGGACCTCGGTCGCGCTGTTCCTGCTCGGCATCATCGGCACCTGGGTCTATGCCGGCAACCTGAGCTTCCAGCCAGGCGGCGTGTTCACCCAGTCGCTGGCCGACGGCACGATCACCGGGCCGCTGCTCGGCGTGCTGTTCTTCCTCTACATGTACGGCATCGGCAAGGCCGCGCTGATGCCGATGCACCGCTGGCTGCCGGCCGCGATGGTCGCGCCGACCCCCGTCAGCGCGCTCCTGCACGCGGTCGCGGTCGTCAAGGCCGGGGTGTTCTCGGTCGTCAAGGTCGTCATCTACCTGTTCGGCGCGAGCAGCCTGCTGGGCACCGCGCAGGGCGGCTGGCTGGTGTTCGTCGCCGGCGGCACGATCCTCATCGCCTCCTGCATCGCGCTGTTCCAGGACAACCTCAAGCGCCGCCTCGCCTACTCGACGGTCTCGCAGCTCTCGTACATCACCATCGCCGCCTCGCTGCTCAACCCGCTGGGCTTCATGGCCGCGGCGATGCACATCGCCGCCCACGCCTTCGGCAAGATCACGCTGTTCTTCGCCGCCGGCTCGATCTACACGGCCGCGCACAAGACCGAGATCTCGCAGCTCGACGGCATCGGCCGGGTCATGCCCTGGACCATGGGGGCCTTCGCGATCGGCACGCTCTCGATGATCGGCGTGCCGCCGACCGCCGGCTTCATCAGCAAGTGGTTCCTGCTCCAGGGCGCCTGGGACGCGGCCAACACCGGCGTCATCGTCGTCATCATCATGTCGACGCTGCTCAACGCCGCGTACTTCCTGCCCATCGTCTACCGGGCGTTCTTCCGCCCGCTGCCCAAGGACTTCAAGCACCACCCGCACGGCGAGGCGCCGATCGCGATCGTCATCGCGCTCTCCGGCACCGCGCTGTGCACCGTGCTGTTCTTCCTCTACCCGAACGTGTTCCTCAACCTCGCCTTGCTCATCAAGGAGGGACTTCCATGAGCGACAGCTCTGACGCTGATAAGGGCCCAGGGATGTTCTCGCTGCTCGTCGGCGGCGACATCCGAAAACCGTGGGCGGACCTCGAGCGCGAGCACCCTGCGGTCGTGCGCGCGATCTGGCGCTGGTCGATCCCAGCGCTCTTGGTGCTCGCGGCCCTCGACATCTGGGTCCACCACCACGAGCACTTCGGCTACGACGGCATCCCCGGCTTCTACTCCTTCTACGGCCTGTTCGCCTGCGTGGCGATGGTCGTGGTCTCGAAGAAGCTGGTCGCGCTGTTCCTCAAGCGCCCGGACACCTACTACGACCCCGAGGGGGGGTACCTCGACGAGCGCGCCGACAACCAGGAGGACGCTGACGACGGCCACGGACACGGAGGGCACGCGTGATCAACTTCCCGCCAGGCCTGATCCTTGTCATCGGCGCGCTGCTGCTCCCGCTGATCCGCCGCTTCGCCGGCGCGGCCGCGATGGGCTGGACCGGCATCCTGCTGGCCGTCGCCACGCTCGCGGGCGTGTGGATGATCCCCGACAACCACGTGGTCCAGTGGGCGTTCCTCGACGGCCTCGTGCTGACGCCGGTGACCAAGAACCCGCTGGGCATCGAGTCCTTCGGCAACTACCTGACCATGGGGCCTGACGGCGGCGCGATCCTGCCCGTCGCGCCGACCAAGGTCTTCGCCACGATCTTCTCGCTGATGGCCGCCGTCGGCGGGCTGTTCGCGCTCAACCAAGACCGCAAGATCGAGCTGCCGGCGGCGCTGGTCTACGCCGGCTCGGCGGTCTGCGTCACCTTCGCCGGCGACATCTTCACGCTGTTCGTGTTCTGGGAGCTGATGGCGGTCGGCTCGACCATCGTCGTCTGGGCCGGCGGGACCGAGCGCGCCAACTACTCGGGCATGCGCTACGCGCTGGTCCACTTCGTGGGCGGCGTCATCATGATGGCGGGCATCGTCTCGCAGGCCTTCCCGCTGATGCAGGCCGGCGTCGCCGACCCGCTCGCGCTGCACCACTACGCCTTCGGCCCCATGGGCTTCGAGGGCCTGAGCTTCAGCCTCGCGGAGCCCGGCGGGGCCGCGGCCTGGCTGGTGCTCATCGGCATCCTGATCAACGCCGCGGCGCCGCCCTTCAGCAGCTGGCTGCCCGACGCCTACCCCGAGGCGTCCGAGAGCGGCACGGTGTTCCTCTCGGCGTTCACGACCAAGACCGCGGTCTACGTCCTGATGATCCTGTTCGCCGGCGCGGACCTGCTGATCTACGTCGGCAGCCTGATGGCGGTCTACGGGATCGTCTACGCGATCCTCGAGAACGACATGCGCCGGATCCTGGCGTACTCGATCTGCAACCAGGTCGGCTTCATGGTCTGCGGCATCGGCATCGGGACCATGCTCGCGCTCAACGGCGCCTCGGCCCACGCCTTCGCGCACATCATCTACAAGGCGCTGCTGCTGATGTCGGCGGGCTCGGTGCTGTTCGCGACCGGGCGCCGCAAGTGCACGGAGCTGGGCGGCCTGTACCACACGATGCCGGTGACGATGTGGTGCGGCATCATCGGCGCGCTGGCGATCTCGTCGTTCCCGCTGACCTCGGGCTTCACCACGAAGTCGATGATCACGACGGCGGCGGCGGGCGGCCACTACGAGCTGGCCTGGCTGGTCCTGGCGGCCGCGTCGGCGGGCGTGTTCCTGCACGCGGGCATCAAGTTCCCCTGGTTCGTGTTCTTCCAGAAGGACCGCGGCCTGCGCCCGCCGGAGGTGCCGTGGAACATGCAGGCGGCGATGATCATCTTCGCGGTGCTGTGCGTGGTCCTGGGCATCCCGGGCATCTTCCCGCTGCTCTACGACATCCTGCCCTACCCGCTCATCGCCCACGGCTACGCGCCCGACGCCTACTCGGCGTCGCACGTGGTCAGCCAGCTGCAGCTGCTGCTGTACTCGGGCCTGGCGTTCTTCCTGCTGCTGCCGATGCTGAAGCGCACGGAGACGATCACGATCGACTTCGACTGGATGTACCGCAAGCTCGGGCCAGGCATCTGGCGGTACGTGCTCGCGCCGCCGATCCGCTTCCTCGGGATGCTGTGGGACGGGCTGCGCGAGGACCTGCCGGACGCGCTGGTCCGCCTGATCCGGGTCTCGCACGACGAGACGCGGGTGCCGGGGCTGCGCGAGTGGACGCAGGGCGCGGCGATGATCGTGATCACGGCGATGCTCTTCGTGTACCTGATGATCGGCTACAACCTGTAGCTTGCCTGCTCCAAAGGGCAGGCCACGCGCGCTCGCTCCCTGCTCGGGGGCGGGCGCTCGTCGCGAGGTACAATCATCGCGGTGGCGCGCGAAGTCGGGCTCGTGGTCTGTGTCTTCACGCTCGCGGCAGCGTGTGACTGCCCTGGCGCGCAGCGCGAACGCGCCGAGGCTCCTCCTCTGCCCGCCGCCGCGCTGCGGGTGGATCCGTGGCCGAGGGGCTTGGCCGCGGAGCAGCGCGCGCGCGAGGTCGAGGAGCTGCCGCCGGTGCAGGTGCTGCGACCGACGCTCGAGTTCAAGCCCAACGAGCACGAGCCCGGCGAGCGGATCGATCTTCACCTCCCGATCAGCCGCCGAACCAAAGAATCCCGCGTCGACGATGACGCGTGGCTCATCGGGCGGCTCGCGTGCCTCATCGGCGACCTCCGTCGGGTCGAGATCGTGGACACGTGCTTCGACCTCCATCAGTACGCGCGGCACAACCACCGTGTCTCGGCCTTCGTCTTGTCGGGGGCGCTGAAGCAGCGACCGAGCGAGTGCACGCTGGAGCTGTACTACGGCTCAAGATTGTTCGGCGCCAAGGATCAGCGACGCGCCCGACGTGCGCAGGAGGAGATGAAGCCGTTCCCGCAGGTGTTCCGCTGGCGCGAGCTCGGCGGCGAGCCGCCGTCGCCGTCGCGCGCGGCCCCTGCCAGCACGCCCCTGCGGCCCATCAAGCTCCGCGCGACGATCGTGTTGGAGGAGCGGCCGCGCGAGCAAGAGCGAATGTTCACGCTGATCGGGGACGCGTGGGTCGAGCGCGGCGCGACGGCGCCCGACGCTCCTGAGCTCCTGCTCGAAGGGTCATGCAGGCTCTCGAACGGAGAGACGATAGATGACTCGACCCAACTGGTCCGCGATCTGTGGACGCTCGAGCCGGGCGACGTAGGCTCCGCCCCGTGGATAATGTTTTTTACGGAGGAGCTGCCGGGGGGCGTGGAGTGCTCGAGCTGCGAGCTGCGCTGGCGCCCGCACGCCGCCGCGCCAGTGAGCGGGGTCTTCTGCGTGAAGCCGACCGAGACCCAAACTGTCGCCACGCCCGGGCCCTGCGCGTGAGGGCTCAGCCCTTGGCTTTCTTGCGGGCCTCGGCGAGCGCTTTCTTGGCGTCGCGGCTCGAGGGGCGCAGCTTGCTGGCGGCCTTGAAGGCGTCGACGGCCTCGGGCCAGCGGTTGAGCTCGCCGAGCGCCTCACCGCGGAGGAGCTGGGCGTCGTAGGACTTCTTGTTGAGGGTGAGCACGGTGTCGGCGTGACCGAGCATGGCCTCGAAGTTCTTGAGGCCGCGCAGGAGTCGACCCTCTTGCAGGAGCGCCTTGGTGTAGGACTTGGCGACCGACTTCTGCTTGTCGGGGTCGAGCTCGAGCAGGGAGCGGTAGGTCTCGACCGCGTCGTGCCAGCGCTCCTCCTCGAGCGCCTTGTCGCCGGCGGGCAGCATGGCCTTGGCGGCGTCAGCCTTGAGGCGGGCGATGTGCTCGTTGGCCGGGTCGATCGCGGAGATCTTGTCGAGGTAGTCGAACAGGGACTTGCCCTTGGGCTCGTGCCAGTGGTTCTCGACGATCGCTAGATCGGCCTTGGCGACGAGCGCGTCGAGATCACCGTCGGCCTTGGGTCCGGTCTCGGGCGGCTCGCTGCCGCCCCCCGATGAGCCGCCGGCGGACTCGGCTGCGGAGCCGGTCTCGGCGCCCGAGTCGGCCTCGCTCGAGGACTCGCTGTCGGCCGCGGGCGCGGCCCCGGCGGAGGCCGACGCCGAGACGGCGATCTTGCTGGGGCCGCCGGTCTCTGCTGGCCCTTGCGCCAGTCCGAACAGCTCGGGCTTCACGAGGTAGAGGACCAGCCCCGTCGCGACCGCGCCGAGCAGCAGGATCGTGATGAGCGTACCGCCGGAGGTCGAGCCGTCCAGCTCGTCGAGGTCCTCGACCACGGGCCGGGGCGCGCTCTCGGGCTCGGTGGGGGGGCTCGGGCGCGCGTCCGTCTCGCCGGAGGCCTCGGCGGGCGACGGCCCAGGCCCGGGCTCCGCCGCGGGACCACCCGCCGATGACGTCGCGCTCCGGACCGCGCGGGCGATGGGAGACTCGACCGGCGTCGGCACGGAGATCGCGGCCTCGACCAAGGCGGTGTTGATCGGGCTGGCGGGAGTCCGCGCGGAGGCCTCGGCGAGCCGCGCGCGCACCGACTGGGAGGCGTGGGGATCGATGGAGCGCATGAGATCGAGCTCCAGGGCCCGCATGGACTCCGGTCGATCCTCCGGTCGCCGCGAGAGGCACCAGGCGACGACATCCGCCAGCGCCTCGGGCAAGGCGCGCTGCAGCTCGGTGACGCGGGGGGCGTCCGAGGCGCCCTTCTTCATCAGAACATCGATCGCGTTGCGCCCGCGGTAGGGCACGCGGCCGGTGAGCATCTCGAACAGCACGCAGCCGAGGGCGTAGATGTCCGAGGCCTCATTGGCCTCGGCGCCCGCCGCCTGCTCCGGCGCCATGTAGTCGGGCGCGCCGATGATCTGCCCCGACGAGGTGGTCGCGCCGTCGTCCGTGTGCTTGCAGATGCCGAAGTCGACGACCTTGACGAAGTCGAGGTCGCCGTCGTGGAAGATGAGGACGATATTCTCGGGCTTGAGATCGCGGTGGGTGATCGACGACTCGTGGGCTGTACCCAGCGCGCGGCAGACCTGGGCCGCCACGTGCACGGCTCGCTCGGGCTTGAGCACCCCCTCGATCTTGAGGATCTCGGCGACCGTCTGGCCGTCGAGCAGCTCCATCACGGCGTAGACGCTGCCGTCCTCGAGGCGACCGATGTCAAACACCTCGATGATGTTGGGGTGACCAATCTCCGTGGCCGCCCGCGCCTCCCGCATGAAGCGGTTCATGATCTCGGGGTCGCGGGAGTAGGTGTCCGGGAGGACACGAAGCGCGCAGGGCCGCTGGGCCTCGAGGTCCCGCGCCCGGTACAGCGCACCCATGCCGCCGAAGTTGATCAGCTCCTCGATGCGGTAGCGCTTGGCGACGACCGTCCCAGGCCGCGACTCCGCGACCGCCCGGTTCGAGCTTGTGGACGACGCGCTCGGGATCAAACCGTTGTTCTCAGGTCCGCTCATGTCGGTTCCGTCGCGGCCGCGTGCGCGGACCACGGCCAGGCGTCACGGCACCTGGGAGCCCCACAGTACCGCCTGCAGGCCGCGCCGACGAGGGGGCATACGCGCCGAGCTCGCCGCAGATCTGGGGATTTTGTGCGACACGGCACCCTCTGTGCATCCTGCCTCGCCGAGCGCGCGGAGAATTTTCGCGATCGCCACACCGGGATTTGGAATTTTTTGACGACGCGCCCGCGATTCATTGCGTGCGCAGTCAACGAGCGCGACGTCTGCACCTGCGCAGACCTGAACACTGGGCCACAAGCGCGCGCTCGGAGCGCGCGCGATGCGAGCGGTGCATCCACCGGTGCGCCCTCGGGTAGCGATCGCGCCGACGAGGACAATATGTCCATTAAGACATGTTCGAGAATTAGCGCTGCATATTCGCGCGGACCTGCCGCTCGGCGTCGCGGAGCACCGCGTCGATCAGCGCGTCGACGGCCGCCATCACCTCGGGCAGCGCGGCCGGCTCGAGGCCGGCGTCCGAGCGCGCCAGCGCGTAGACCTTGAGCTTCGGCTCCGTACCGCTCGGGCGCAGCACGAGCCGGCAGGCGCGGCCGTCGCCGGCGAGGTCGTAGACCAGGACGTTGCCGGGGAGGTCGCGGGTCGGCGAGCCCGTCTGCTGCCCGCCGGATCGATCCGCGACGCCCACGACGTCGAGCCCGCCGATCGAGGTCGGCGGGACCTCGCGCCAGCGCGCCATGGCGTCGGCGATCGCCTGCTTGCCGGCGAGTCCGCGGACGTAGATGTTGCCGGTCCGCTCGCGGTGGTAGCCAAACCGACACCAGATCCGCTCGAGCTCGTCGAACAGCGTGCGCCCCTCGGCGTGGGCGAGCGCGGCCGCCTCGGCGAGCAAGACCGCCGCGCACGCGCCGTCCTTGTCGCGGATGTCATTTCCGCGCATGTACCCGTGGCTCTCCTCGACGCCGAACACCAACGCGCGCCGCTCTCGCTCGCGCATCATCCCGGCGTGGTGCTTAAAGCCGACGAGCAGGTCGTCCACGACGTCGACGCCGTAGGCCCGGGCCAGCGTCCCGATCAACGGGCTCGTGACGAACGTCGTGAGCACCCAGGCGCCCTTCGGCGGGCTCGTGTGGCGCAGGACGTGGTCGAGCATCAACACGCCGAGCCGGTTGCCGTCGATGGCCGCGAACGCGCGCCCGTCGGCGGCGTAGCGGGGGTCGCGGGCGCACGCGCCCAGGCGATCGGCGTCCGGATCGGTCGCCAAGACCAGCTGCGCGCCCGTCGACTCGGCGAGCTCGATCGCCATCGCCATCGACGCCGGCGCCTCGGGGTTCGCCGAGGCGACCGTCGAGAACCGCCCGTCGTCGGGATCGCACTGCGCCGCGACCGGGTGCACGGTGAGGCCGCACGCGCGCAGGATCGGGACCACGCTCGAGTGCCCGACGCCGTGCAGGGGCGAGAACGCGACCGCGAAGCCGGGGCTCGAGAGCGCGCCTTTTGTCGCGCGCTGCTCGAGCACGTAGGCGTGGTACGGCGCGTCGGCCTCGCGCGCGACCGCGTCCGCGTCGAGCACCCGAAGCCGCGCGCGCTGGGCCGCGCTCGCCTCCGGCAAGCTGTCCTTTTCGCCAGCCGCGACGATCGCCCGCATGAGCTGGCGATCGCGCTCGCCGAGCACCTGCGCGCCGTCGGGGCCGTAGAGCTTGATGCCGTTGTCCTCGGGCGGGTTGTGGCTCGCGCTCAGCACGATGCCGCCCCCGCACTCCAAGCGCCGCACCATAAAGGACAGCTCCGGGGTCGGGCGCGGGACATCGAGCAGCGTCACGTCGATGTCGTTGGCGACGAGCTGCAGGGCCGCCGCGTGGGCGAAGCTCGCAGAGTCTCGGCGGGTGTCGTACACGACCACCACCCGCGGCGCGTCGCCGGCCTCGCGCATGGCGTCCGCGAGCCCCTGCGCGGTCTCCCGGACGAGCAGCAGGTTCATCCGATTGGTTCCAGGACCGACCTTGCCGCGCCGGCCGCCGGTCCCGATCTTGAGCGGCCCCGCGAACGCCTCGGCCAGCTCGGCGAGCGCATCCGCGTCTTTGTCCGCGGCCGCGCGCGTGACCAGGGCCGCGAGCTCGGTCTGATAGTCGGCGTAGCGCGGCGAGACGAGCCAGCGCTCGATCGCGGCCTTGGTGGCGTCAGCGAGGTTCAGGTCCGCGAGCGCGGCGAGCGGGGCTGATGTAGGCGACATTTTTTCCGGCTCTCGTGTTTCCAGGCGCAAACAAAAAATGCCGAAAAATCCTTCGATTCTCGGCGGGCCGACGAAATCCTAACCCAGTTCAGTGCGTTGCTACAGACGAGGGATCGCCAGACGCGCCTACTGGTTTGTGGAACACTTAAGGCTGCTGGCTGTCCAACTTGTCACCCGGCGTACCCCCGACTTCGGCGCCCACCACACGGGGGAACCCATCGGCGCTCGGGCTGAGTTCAAAGGCGGAGACTATCGTGCACGAACAAGATCGACTTCAAGAACACAGGGGGAAGCGCAAGACCCGCGCCCCCCTCCTCCAACGACTGCGACCCTTTATTCGCCGTGATCTGCGCCCCCGTCTGATCTCGGCGTTCGTCGCCGCGCTTCTGTTGACGGGGCTCGCGTGGTTCGCCATCTCGGCGCTCACGCACATGGACAGCCCGGCCGCGCAGGAGCTCCGCGTGGCCCTGATGCTCGAGGCCGAGGATCAAGTCTGCGGCGGCGTCGAGCAGCCGCGCTGCGTCTTCGACGACCGCGAGCAGGCCAAGGTCGACCGCGAGTTCGCCGGGCAGCAGCGCCTGCGCCTCGCCGTCCTCAATGAGCTCGAGAGCCGCACGCTCGGCGCGATCGAGAACCTCAACGCGGCCGAGAAGATCCTCAAGACCGAGTCGATCAACCTCAACGGCGATCTCCTCGGCGGTCGTCAGGACCTGATCAAGCTGCTGCTCGAGCCGATCGACCTGCGCCCGCTGACGACCCGCGAGGAGGACCTCGCGCGCGTCAACAGCCTGCAGCGCGCCGCGTACACCGTCGACCTCATCGACGGTCGCCTCGACGAGGACGCCGGCCGCAAGAACCTGCTCGCGACCATCTCGGTCCAGCGTCAGCAGCTGCACGGCTACCTGCAGCGCCTCGGCAACCTCGCGCGGCGCGACCGCGGCTACGAGATCGACACCGCGCCCATCGATCGTCACGCGCTCTGGGCCGAGGTCTTCAACGAGGACCCCTACGGCAAGGGCGGCGAGCTGGCTGGCTGGATCCTCGCCGCGGGCGAGCTCGAGACCACCTCCGCGAGCCTCGCGGGTCTCGCCCGGCACCGCGACGAGGCGCTCGCCGAGCTCATCTTCGAGCCCGGCAGCTCGCTGTGGCACGGCGCCTTCACCGAGGCCTACTCGCAGTACGAGACGATCCACAAGCCGAGCGTCCGCTACCGCTCGCCGATCACCGACACGCAGCGCTGGCAGCTGTTCGGCACCCTGCTGTTCGGCCTCGCCGCGTTCTGCCTGGTCGTCGCCGGTCCGGTCGTGACCGCGACCCACACCGCGCGTGAGCGCGAGGCTGGCACCCTGCCCGTCCTGCGCATGACCGGCCTGTCCGCGGATGACCTCGCGCTCGCCATGGTCGTCGGCCCCAACGTGTTCCCGCTGGTCGCCGGAGGACTGCTGCTCTCGCTCTCCATCGTCGCGCTCGGCCTCACCGCGGGTCTCGGCGCGCTCGTGCTGCCGCTCGCCGTGCTCGCCGGGCTCGCGGTCATCACCCACCTCACCGCGATCGGCCTCGGCGACGCGCTCGGTCATCGCGTCAACGCGCTGCTCGTCGGCGCGCTGCTGGCCCTCGTGATCGTCGGCCCGGGTCTGCTCGGCACCGTGCTCGTCACCTCGGGCATGGCCGGCGCGGGCCTCCTGCTCGGACCGCTGCCCGCCGTCCTCACCAGCGCGCTCGGGCTCTCCGGCGTCGCCGGGACCTCGGACATGGTGTTCGCCGGCGCCGCAGACGTGGCCGGCAACGACCTGGGCATCATCCTGCTCTCGTACGCCCTGCTCACGCAGGCGCTCCTCGGCGGCATCTGCCTGCTGAGCTGGCGCCGTCGCGTCGAGCAGGCCTGGGCGCCGCTGTTCCGCCCGCTCGAGGGCGTCGCGCTCGCGCTCGCCAGCGTCGGCTGCTCCGCGCTCACGCTGCTCGACCTCTCCGAGCGGGTCAACACGCAGAGCTTCGACAACCTCAACCTGCTGACCTTCCTCGCCAGCGCGTTCCTGCTGCCGCTGCTCGGCTGGCTGCTCGTCGCCAGCCTCCGCCGCCCGCCGCGGGCCACCGCGGTCGCCGATCACGTCGAGACCCGGCGCGCGTTCTGGCGGTTCCAGCTGCTGCTGGCGACCACCGTCGGCGCCGTCGCGCTCGCCTACAGCGTCGTGATGGAGCAGACCGGGCTGTCCGCAGAGGCCTCCGAGGTCATGTGGGCCACGCTCACGCAGATCGTCCTGGTCGCCGAGACAGCCGTCGCCATGCTCCTGCTCGCCTCGCGCAAGCGGGACGGCAAGCACCGCGTCTTCATGGTCGGCGGCGCGCTGCTCATCCTCCAGATCGCGCTCGCGGTGGTCGTCTACCGCGTCGAGGTCGACCACGTGGCCATCACGCACACGGCCGGCTCGCCCTTCCTGCTCGGCATGGACGCCTCGCCCTACTGGATCACCTTCATGATCCTGCTGTGGGGCGCGGGCCTCGGCATGATCATCGCCGCGCTGCTGCGTGAGCGTGACCTCAGCAAGGCGCGCGAGGAGGCCGCGCTCGAGGAGGAGCAGGCCGACAGCGAAGGTGAGCATCGCGGTCGCTGGCTCCACTGAGTCGCGCCTGAGCCGTCGCGCCATGTCGGTATAGCGACGGCTCAGGACCCTACCCTAGGTGAACAGAGGCGAGTCCGCGCCAGCGGCCTCGCCTCTCGCCGTCTGTGCTCGCAAGCGAGCGCGACCGAGCGCGCGCCTGAGTCATCCCCGCGACGCGGCGATCCGTAGACGCGCCGCCCCGCGTCCCCTACCCTGAAGCCGTGAACGCGTCTCTCGTCTCCGCGCTCGCCATCGCCCAGCTGCTGGTCGTCCCGGGCGAAGACCCCGACGCCGCGCTGCCGAGCGCGACGCCGCCCCTGCCGGTCCTCCAGGCCGATGGTGAACGCGCGGCCGCCCGCGCGCCGGGCACCCCGACGACGTTATTCATCAACTTCGACGGCGCCGTGCTGCGCAAGGGCTGTGGCAACGACGCGCGGCGCGACTGCAGCACCCTCGCCGACCTCTTCGACGGCTACATCGGACCGTTCACCGGCACCGACGCACAGCGCTTCTCGATCCTCGACGCCACCCGCCGCGACGTCGCCGAGTTCGGGGTCCGCGTCGTGCTCGACCGGCCGCCCGACGACGTCGACTACTCCATGGTCCTCTACGGCGACCTCGGCGATCAATCCTTCGCCGGGATCGCGCCCTACATCGACTGCGGCGACATCCGCCCCGGCGACACCTCGTTCTCGCAGGGCTACGTCTCGCCGCTCGGCGGCGCGACCATCGTGCTGCAGGAGGCCGCGCACACCTGGGGGCTCGAGCACGTCGACTCCAAGGCCGACACGCTCAACCCCTTCAAGACCTCGCTCAACCAGTCGTTCACCGACGAGTGTCACAAGATCGTCGCCAACACCGACCTCGACGAAACCTCGGGCGCCTGCAACCAAGTCCACACCCTGTTCTGCGACCCCGGCTACCAAAACAGCTGGCAAGAGATGCTCTACCTGTTCGGCGGCCCCGTCCCCGACGTCTCCGCGCCCACGCTGACCATCACCAGCCCCGCGCAGGACTCCGTGCACGTGCTCCCCGTCACGATCCCGCTGACCGGCGAGATCGACGACGACTACGACCCCCAGCGCTACACGATCCGCATCTTTCAGGGGAACACGCAGATCTTCGAAGACGAGAGCAGCATCCTCTCGCTCAACCTCGACAACCCGCCCTCCGGCGCCTATGAGCTGCGCGTCGAGATCGCGGACGAGGGCGGCAACCTGGCCGAAGATACCGTTCGCTTCGAAATCCTCCCCGAGGGCAGCGACCCGCCCCCGAGCGCCGACACGGACTCCGGCGACACCGACACCGAGGGCGGCACCGAGGGAGGCGGCGACGCCGACGAGGGCTGCGCCGTCGAAGGTCAGCGGCGACCCGGCGCGCGGACCCTCGCGCTCGCGCTGCTCCTCGCGCTCTGCCGTCGCCGCCGCCGCTAGGCACAAGCCGCGGGAGCCGCTCGGACAGCCGCCTCGATCGTCGAGTCGCGCCGACATCGACGCATACAGTCTGACATGTCCTTAAACACATGTTACACTGTGCACGCACGCAACCAGTGGCTACAGCTCACCACGAGCCGCGCCCGTAATTCGCTGAAATATCGCGTGCGAGCGCCCTGCTGAGGTCTCGAGACGGCATAATAAGCAAGCACTGTCGCCGCTGAGCGACACCCCTCGACGCACGCCCTGGAACCCGCCGTGACCACGACAACGCTGCTGGCGAGCCTGTTCATCACCCTCGGGGTAGGGTTGATCACGGGAGCCGCCATCGAGCTGCTGCGCGTCATTCAGCGCGTCGGCGGCGGGCGAGCGAGCGATCCTGGGCGGCTTCGCGGGGTCGTCCTCGCCGCCGCGCTCATCAGCCTCGTCACGCTCCCCCTCGTGCTGCTCGGAGAGCTCAGCTCCGACGCGATCAACCTCGCCGTCGGCGTCGTGGTCCTGCTCGGCGCGACGGTCGTGCTCGTCGGGGTCCGCGCCACGTCGCGCCTCGTCCGCGAGCTGCACGCGCGCGCCTCCGCCATCGCCGACGAGTCAACGCACGACGAGCGCGCGCTCGCGACGATCGAGGCGCCCCGCGAACAAGTCGCGGCCGACGACTCGGCGAGCGCGTCCATGAGCGCGTCCATAAGCGTCGCGAGCGGCACGACCAACGCGAGCTCCTCATCCCGCCTCACGAGCATCATGAATTCCGAGAGCGGCGTGTTCCAAGGCGGCGAGGAGGCGCTCGCGGTCGGACCAGGCCGCGTCATGATCGTCGACGACTCCTCGGTCAACCGCGCGATCCTCCGCCGCCACCTCCTGCACCTCGGACACGAGGCGACGCAGTGCGTCGACGGAGGACAGGCCCTGGAGCTGCTCGAGCGCGACCCCCACTTCGACGTCGTGCTGCTCGATCTCGTGATGCCCGGCGTCGACGGCTTCGAGGTCCTCAAGCGCATCAAGAGCTCCGATCGACTCAACGAGATCCCGGTGCTGATCATCTCGTCGGTACAGGACGGGGAGCAGGTCGCGCGCTGCATCGAGGCCGGCGCCGCCGACTTCCTGAGCGAACCGGCGTCCTCAAGCTAAGCTACTGTTTTTACTCGGGTTGCGCTTCGGAGGGCAACGCTGTGCCCGTGTTGTGCCAAGAATCTGATCGGAGATTCTTGATCGCGTCCCGAAGCGCGTGGGGCGCGAGGTGCATGTAGACCTCGGTCGTCGAGCCGTGGGCGTGGCCCGCCAGCTCCTGGATCACCTTCTGCGGCGTCCCCCGCATAGCGAGGTGCGAACAAAAGGTGTGGCCAAGGACATGCGGCCCCTTCACCTCGAGCCCGCGCGTCCAGCGCGACGCTCAGTATTTGTCAAGCGTGGGCTCGAGTCCCACCTTGACGAGGAAGGTTACGCCGCCTTTCTCAATTCCGCTCTCTCGCCAATCCACGACTGCCGGTGATACATCCAGAGTTCTCGCCGCTACAGCAATTGCGATCACGCCAGCTCAACTGTAATCATTATCGAGTGAATCCAGTCGTCTTAATATTGCTCGTCATTCTCGGGGTTGTGCTCGGCGTTCTCTCCTTCGCATTGTTCAAGGAGAGTCGCAAATCCGCTCAACTCGGACAAACATCCGAGCAGCTCAGGCAAGAATCGAACAGGAGCAAGCAAGAGTCCGAACAACTAAGAAACCAGTCTAGAAAACTTGAGCATGAACTCGCTCAACTACGGGGCGTAAATGATCGCTACAGCGGCATCATCGATTTGGAAAGTGAGCAGAACAAGCTACGCGAGGTTATTGACGCGAGCCGTGAGCGTGCGAAGCGCGAACAAGAAAGCGCCCGTCAGGAGCAAGTGCGCCTAGCAGACGAATTGACCCGCCTGCGCCTTGAGGTCGAGCAGCTTGATGAAGAGCGGATGTTTCAGGATCACGGCCTCTACGCGCCGAGATACGACTTCGAGTCCTCTGAACTCTACAAACAGCGGCTTGATGACATCCACGGTCAACAGAAGGCGATGGTCAAACAGAAGACAGCGGCGATCTGTACGACGTCGTGGACTGTCGGCGGTAGCGCAGCCAAGGGCAGAAAGATGGCGCGAGACAACATCAAGTTGATGCTTCGTGCGTTTAATGGCGAATGCGACGCTGCTGTCTCTAAGGTTCGATACAACAACGTCGATGCGCTCGAGAACCGAATTCGAAAATCGTTTGAGCGCATCAACAAGATGAACGAGATCAACCACTGCCATATTACCGACACCTATCTCCAACTGAAGCTCAACGAGTTGTTCTTGAGCCACGAGTTCCGCGAGAAGAAGCAGCGTGAGCGAGAGGAGCAGCGGCGAATCAAGGAGCAGATGCGCGAGGAGCAGCGAGCGACCGCGGAGATGGAGAAGGTGCAGCGAGACGCGGAGAAAGAAGAGGCTCGATTTCGGAAGGCGCTCGAGAAGGCGCGCTCCGAGATCAAGGACGCGACCGGGAAGAAGCACGCACGGATGGAGGCGAAGCTCGCGGATCTCGAGAAGAAGCTCGCGGAGGCCGAGCAGAATCGAGCGCGCGCGATCTCCCGTGCGCAACTGACGCGATCAGGACATGTCTACGTGATCTCGAACATAGGCTCGTTCGGCCCCAACGTGTTCAAGATCGGTATGACTCGGCGTCTGGACCCCAACGATCGGGTTCGCGAGTTGGGGGACGCGTCCGTTCCGTTCGCCTTCGATGTTCATGCGATGATCTACGCGGATGACGCGCCCTCCCTCGAGAACAGCCTTCACATGGAATTCGATGAGCGGCGCGTCAATAAGGTCAACCGTAGGAAGGAGTTCTTCGACGTCTCCCTCCGCGAGATCGAGGACGCCGTGACGCGACTGCACGGCCAAATCGAATTCACCGAGCTCGCGGAGGCGGAGGAGTTCCGCAAGACGAAGGGGATCGAGCAAGCAAAGACGCGAGCGCCACGGGCAGCCCCGCCTCCGCTCCGCGTCGCAGCTTCGACTTGAGGCTCCGGATGTCGTTTTTATATGGTGCTGCGCGAGCGCGACGGCGCCGAGGTCTCCGGCTACGAGCTGAGCTACACGCGCTTCGCCCTCGCGCGCGCGCTGTGGGCAGCGGGCGACAAAGACCCCGCGCGCGCGGGCGGCGAGCGCGGGCTACGGGTCGCTGGGCGCGGGCTTCGACACGCGACGCGCCGAGGTCGAGGCCTGGGCGCGCGCGCGAGTGAGGGTGTCGCCTCGCGACTACGGCAGCACGTTGATCTGCGCCTGCCCCCCGGTCGAGGTCTTGTAGAGCACGTCGTCGCTGCCGTCGACGATCAGGCCCGAGACGTAGTACCCGCCGTCGAGCGTCACGTTCGGACCCGGGGTCAACGTCGCGTCCGGGATGCTGATCTCGTCGATCCGCGCGCCGCCGCCGAAGTGCGCGACGAACATCCGCGTGCCGTCGGTGTCGAGCGCGACCCCGTCGGGCTGCGAGAGCCCCGTGTAGAACTGCGTGAAGTTGCCGTCCGAGTCCATCGCGTCGATCCGCCCGTTGCCCTGGTTCGCGACGTAGAGCGTCGCGCCGTCGGCCGAGAACGCGAGCGCGCTGATGATCCCCGCGCTCGTCCCGATCGTCGAGATCTGCTGATCCGCGGGGTTGTAGGCGATCACGGTGCCCGAGGTCGTGACGCCGACGATCTGCCCGCCGTAGCTGCCGAAGGCGTCGGGGGCGACCGCGATCGCGTTCACGGTCGTGGGCCAGGTCGCGACCTGCACGGTCGCGTTGTTCCCGTCGACCGTGTGCAGCTCGTCAGGGTTGTCGGTGGACACGTAGATCAGGTCGTCCTGCGTCCGGTAGGCGATGCCGTTGATCGAGCCCACGCCGAAGGCGTTGACGAGCTGCGTCACCGCGCCGTCGGACCCGCTGACGCTGAACAGGCCGTCGTTAAAGCTGCCGCCGACGAGCAGGTTGCAGTCCGCGTCCCAGGCGACGTCGCCGTAGAAGTTGTTCGGGTGGACGTTCACGGGCAGCGGCAGGTTCTCGACATCCCAGTCGCAGTACTCGGCGACGCAGTTCTCGTCGCAGCCGTCACCCGGCTCGAGGTTGCCGTCGTCACACTGCTCGTTGTCCGCCCAGACGTAGCCGTCGCCGCAGGTCGCCGCGACGCAGCTGTCCACGCAGTCATCCGTGTTGTCGTCGTTGCCGTCGTCGCAGGTCTCGCCGGCGGCCTCGTTGACGTTCATGTCGCCGCACTCGACCGCGGTGCAGTCGTCGTCGCAGACGTCGACCTCGCCGCCGCCGTCACACTCCTCGTTGTCCGCCCAGACGTAGCCGTCACCGCAGACCGGCGCCATACAGCTCGCGGGGCACTCGTCGGTGTCGTCGTCGTTGCCGTCGTCGCACTCCTCGTTGTCTGTCCAGACGATGCCGTCGCCGCAGGAGGCCGCCTCGCAGCTCGAGAGGCAGTCGTCCGTATCGTCGTCGTTGCCGTCGTCGCAGACCTCGTCGCCCTCGACGACGCCGTCGCCGCAGACCGCCGGCTCGCCCGTCGTCCCCGAGGTCGCGGAACTCTCGGTGGTCGTCGGGACGCCGGTCGTCTCGCCTTCGGTCGTGGTCGAGGTCCCGGGCTCCTCCGTCGTTCCGGTCATCGCCTCCGAGTCGGAGCCGCCTGGCCCCATCGTCGTGTCGGGCGTCCCTGTGGACGTGCCGCTCGTCGTCGTCGACGGCCCCTCGCTCGTCCCGGTCTCGGTCTCGGTGTCCGAGGTCGACCCGACGCCGTCGTCGCCGCAGCCCGTCGTCGCGCCGATAATCGCGATGACGCCGATCAACGCCCCACTCTGGATGTTTTTAAACATGTCCCAATGTACATTAAAGGTCTCCGCGCCACAGCCAGCCGACTCGCCCGTCTACAGGACCCGCGGCCGTCGAGCCCCCCCGCCGCTTTCATCGCCGCGTCACCTCCATGAGACCTTGACCTCACTTTGCTGGCGGCGCTCCGACCTCCGACTCCGTCTCCGCGGCCGGCGTGGTCGGCGTCGGCCGACAGGCCGGCGAGCGGCTCGTCGGCCCGCGTGGCGCGACCCGCCCCGATAGCGCCAAGAGATGCGCACGCGCTCGCGCTCGTGCGCGACCTGAAGCGTACTCGTCGCGCGCCACCGAGATCCCACGACGATGACGCCGCCGTGACGAGCCCGCGCGCAGTCGGTCGGAGCGGGCTCCGGGGTGGATGCCCCGCTCGCCCTCCCTGAGCAAGTCGGCACCCGCCCCGCCCCGACCGCGCTCCCGGGCGAGGCAAGCGCGGCATCCCGCCCTCCACCGCGCAGCCCGGCCCCCGCCTCGAGTCCGCGCGGGCACGCAGCGCGCGGCCTGACCGTGCTGTGCTCGAGGCGCGTTCGCGGCGACGCCACGCGCCGTGCTCGAGGCGCGCTCGCGACGACTCCTCGCGCCGCGGAATAACTGGGCGACGAGGCGCGTGAGCGCCTCGGTGCCTCGTCCACTCTCCCCGCTCCTGCTCGCGGCGATCTTCGCCGCGCTCGCGTGCCACCCGGTGCACGCGTCCGCTCCCACGTCGCGGCCGACCCCGCCTCCGATCCAACGCGACCGAGCGCCGACACCCGACGTAGCCGAGACGACCGCGGTCGTCGCGAGCCCGGGGGCTGCCGCGCCCGAGCGCCCGAGCCCGAGATCCGTCAGCGCCGCTGCCACGCCCGCGACGGAGGCGTCACCGCCCACCCCGCTCCTGTCCAGCCTGCGCGGCCTCAGCTCGGATCCCGCGCCTGAGCGCATCACCAACGACACGCACTACCTGGTGTCGAACGAGCGCCGGCTCGACCTGTTTCGTCCGGACATCGACGGGCTCGGGGGCGTACACGTCGGCGTCGGCACCGACCAGAATTTCGTGCTCGCGGGCTGGAGCCGCCCCGAGCTCATGATCATCGTGGACTTCGACGGCGAGGTGATCGACCTGCACGCGATCCACGGCGCGCTGCTGCGCGCGGCCCAAGACGTCGACGCGTTCAAGCGGCTGTGGTCCGAAGCCGGCGCGGACGAGGCGCTGGCGCTGCTCGCCAAGCTCGAGCGCGAGCCGCCCGCGCGCCGCGAGCGTCTGCAGGCCCTGTACACGCGCACGCGAGCGCGGGTGCACAAGCGCCTGCGGGTGCTGACGCGGCGCTACGCCGAGCTCGACGTCCGCTCGTACCTCGACACGCCCGCGCAGTACGACGCGGTGCGATCGCTGCACCTGCGGGGCCGCGTGATCACGCTGCGCGGCGACTTCACGCAGGCGGGCGTGGTCCGCCGCGTCGGCGAGCTGCTGCGCGAGCACGAGCGCGAGGTCCAGCTCCTGTACCTCTCGAACATCGAGCAGTACTTCACCTACGGGCGCGCGTTTAAAGACAACATGCTGGGCCTGCCGCTCGCGTCGTCCTCGCTCGTGCTGCGCACGCTGCCTGGTCGTCCAGCTGGCTTTCAATACATGTTACAGAAGGGCCCCGACTTCCACGCGTGGATGCGGGCGCCGCGGGTGTGGTCGGTGTACCGCCTCCGAGGCCTCGGCAAGGGCGAGCACCTCGCGGCGAGCGAGCGGTGGTTTATCACCGAGCTGCCGCCGCGACGCGGACCCGAGGCGGGCTAGCTCCTCACGCCTGCGGCAGGCCCTCGCGCAGACGCCGGGCCCAGCTCTCGAGATCGGTGATCGTGCTCGTGATGATCTCGGGCGAGGCCGCCATCTTCGATATCTCGCGCTCGAGCAGGATCCGCGCGCGTCGGATCCGGGTCCTCGCGGTCCCCTCTTTGAGCTCCAGGATCTCCGCGACCTCCCGCGCTGACAGCTCCTCCCAGTAGTACAGCTCGAGGATCATCTGGAGCTCGAGCGGGAGCTGCCGCAGCGCCTGGAGCAGCAGCGTCGACTGCCGCTCGCGCGCGATCAAGGTCGTCGGCGAGGGCGCGAGGTCGGCGACCGAGCGCGCGTTGAAGTCGAGCGCCGCGCCGTCGCGCCGCAGCTTGCGAAAGTGCTCATAGAGCACGTTGCGCGCGATCCCCAGGATGAACGCGCGAACGTTCGAGTCGCTGCGCATGCGCGCCCGCGCCTCGAGCAGCCGCAAGAACGTGCGCTGGATCAGATCGGCCGCGTTGTTGCGATCTTTGTTGATGAAGAAGCGCGCGACCGAGGTGTAGTGACGCTCGACCAGCCGCTTCCCCGCGCGCTCATCCCCTCGCTGCCACGCCTCGAGCAGCGCCAAGTCATCACCGCGCGAGTCGGTCGAGGCCACGCTCGAGATGATACCTCGCGTGGGGTCACGGAACCCGCGGCGTCAGCTCGCCGCGCGATTCCGCCACCACGACGCCTCGTCGTCATCGCCGTCGACGTCGCGACGCCCCGCGTCACGCGTCACGCGTCACGCGTCGCCCCCGAGACCGCGTACGCGCTGAACTCTGAGCCATCCGGCCCGCGCAGCGAGCCGATCGAGACGTAGCGGTCGCGCTCGGCGAGCGTCGCGTAGGTCACGCTGTCGAGCGCGACGCCGTTACGCGGCGCGGCCGCCTCGAGCGCGGTCGCCCGGTGCACTGCGGGGCCCCAGAGGTCATAGCTCAGGCGAATCGTCCCGATCACGCCCGCGACCGCCGGCCCCGTGGCGATGCCGACGCGCACGCCGAGCTGGAGCCCGCGGCGGTGGGCGAAGGCTCGCGTCACGTCGATGATCCCCTGCGCAAACGACAGCGCCCGATCGGTGCACGTCTCCACGCCGTCGCGCAGCCCCGTAGCCGCGATATAGGCGTCGCCGAGGGTGCGGATCTTCTCGACCCGCGCGCGACCTCCAAGCTCGTCAAACTCGCTGAACAGCGCGTCGAGCAGCCCGACCAGCTCCTCGGGCGGCATGGTCTCCGAGAGCGCCGTGAAGCCGGCGATGTCGCAGACGACGACGCTCACGCGCTCATGCTGCTCGGCGACCAACGAGCGCTCGGCCGCGCGCGTGCCCTTGAGCCGCGCCGCGACCTGGGGCGGCAGCACCGCGCGCACGAGCAGGTCGGTCTGCTGACGTTTTAGCTCGGTGAGCGCCTCGGCCTCGCGCGCGACCCTGCGCGTGTAGTAGCCCAGCGCGGCTGCCAGCGCTGCGGCGCCGGTCACCCCGAGCGTGAACGCGATCGGGCTCGGCGCGGGTACGAGGTCGAGCTCGCGGTAGTAGACGCCGGCGAGCACGAACAGAGACGCGGGCAGACACGCGACGCCCAGCGCGAGCCAGCTGCGGTCGCGCGGGAAGGTGAAGAACGGCGCGACGATTACTATCAAGAGATACAGGTGCGCGCCGCCGTTGACCCCGCTCACGAAGACCTGGGCGCCAGAGGCGACGAACGCGACCGCATTGAGAGCCAACGCCGCGAGCGCATAGCGCCGCTGCCAGTTGAGCGCCATGCAGAGCAGCAAGATCACCATCGGGCTGAACAGGATCAAGCGGGATGAGACGGTCTGATCGGGATTGAAGAGCAAGAGCGACGAGACGACGACGTTGAGCACCACGAAGGTGTTGATCAGGATGACGTACTTCGCGTCCGCCGGCGCCATCGAGCGCGTCACGCCGACCCGCGTCAGCCGCTGCCACAGGCCCGTCGGCGTCGGCAGCGAGAGGCGCGCCGCGTCGAGCAGCTCGGCGCGCGTCTGCGGCGCGACACCGCTGAGCTCGGGCGCCGCGCTCACGCGACCCCCCGGGCGAGCGCATCCTGCACGAGGTAGGTCTGCATCGGGACCTTCCCCTTGATCTCGATGACGTCGCGCAGCTCGCAGCGGTAGCGGTGATTGATCTTGCTGTAGGTCACGAACGAGACCTGAACGCGTCCGGGCACGCCGTTGGCCTCCATGCGCTGCGCCGTGTTCACCGTGTCCCCCCAGAGGTCGTAGGTGAAGCGCGTGCGGCCGATGACCCCGGCGACCACCGGACCTGAGTGAATCCCGATTCGAACCGGCAGCTCGCGCCCACGCTCGCGCGCGAACGCCTGCGTGACCGCGATCAGCTCGAGCGCGAACGCGGTCAAGCGCTCGGCGTGCTCGCCCGTCGAGGCCCCGAGCCCGCTGGCGACCATGTACACGTCGCCGAAGCTCTTGATCTTCTCGACGCCGCGCCGCTGGCACAGCTCGTCGTACTCGCGGTACAGCCCGTCAAGCAGCTTGACCTGCTCGACCGGCGTGAGGCCGCCGGCGATGCTCGCGAAGTTCTCGATGTTCGCGAACAGCACGCTCGCGTCGCCGTGGCGACGAGCGCTCGCGCGGCCGCCCGCGATCATCTCGTCCGCGACCGCAGCGGGCAGCACGTCGTGCAGCAGCAGCTCCGCCCGCGCCCGCTCGGCCTCCGCGCCCGCGTCGGCCTCGAGCGCGATGCGGCGCATGAACAGGCCGATGAACAGCATCACGATCACGAGCCCGACGTAGTTCGACTGCAGGAGCGTCGTGTTCAGCGCCATCATCTCCTGGTAGGTGAAGCGCGACGCGTCGTAGTGGGTCAGCAGCGCGTAGGAGATCACCGAGATCGCCGAGAGCGTGGCCGCCGTGCCGCCGTGCCGGATCGGGAAGATCAAGAACGGCAGCAGCGCGTTGACGATCAAGAAGCCGCCGTTGCCGGCGCCCCCTTCGCCGAGGATCGAGGGCGTGATCGTGGCGACGATCACGACCGACGAGACCGTCACCGCCGCGCCCCAGTAGCGCCGCCGCGCGTGCAGCCAGAGCACGAGACCCAGCACGCCGATCGCTACGAGGTTGTTGACGAACAGCGTCGTCCCCCCGCCGGTGGAGACGCCGACGGCGAGCAGGAAGAGCGTGATCAGGATCCCGAGCAGCGCGAGCGAATTGATCAGCACGACGCGCTGCGCGTCGACCCCCGCCAAGCCGGCGTCCACGCCGGAACGCGTCAATCGCTGAATGCTGCTGCGGCCGACCATCACCGCGACCGCGCCCAGGTTAACACACGCGCGACTCGCCGCGGCCGCGCGAAGGTGCTCGATCAGTCAGCTGACCGTGAGAGCAGCTCGTGGAGTGAGCACAATCGACCCGCGCGCCGGCTCAGCCCGCGCGCTCAGTCGCTGTTGGCCCACAGCAGGTGCAACGCCGGCGGGCGCCCGAGCTCAGCCGCGAGCGAGTCGAGCGCCGCGAACGAGCCCTCGACCAGCACGACGCCCTGCGGCTCGTGCTCGACGATCTCGAGGGCGGTCCAGCCGCGGAAGCGCTCGGGCGACGGCGGATCGAAGCGGACGTACGACTCTCGCCCGAAGCGCGCGCGCGGGAGCCCGTCGTAGGTCTCGGCGAGCGCGCGATCGAAGGTCTTGAGATCCTCGTCGCGCATGTCGTGCCCGCACGTGTCGATCCAGCGACCGAGGAACGGCGAGTACCAAGGGTCGAGGTTCGGTCCCGGGTAGTCGACCTCGGAGAACACGCACAGCTCGTAGAGCAGCGCGTGCGGGTCGGCGCGCGCGCGCTCGCGGTTGAGCAGCAGCGGCAGGACGAGGCCGACGACCTCGACCTGGCTGCACGCGAAGCCGCCGTGCTGATGAGGGATCGCGTAGATCAGCTCGCCGACCGCCTGCGGCCGCACGCCAGCCCAGCCGATCACGAAGCAGGGCAGCAAGTATCCGGCCTCCGGCTTGTACTCGAACTCATCTTCCAACCAGTACATCGCGCCCTCAGTCGCTGTTGGCCCACAGCAGGTGCAGCGCCGGCGGGCGCCCGAGCTCGTCCGCGAGCGGGTCGAGGGCCGCGAACCCGATCGCCGGCTCATACTCGAGATCATCGGGAGACCAGTACAGCCCTGCCACCGCTCAAGTGTAACGCAGCGCGCCACGTCGCACGCCGCTCTAGTCACGGAGACGACCCGACTGGGCCGAGGACAGCGCCGGCGTGTTCAGCTGCACCCAGCGCCGGGTGTTGTGCACTCCTTCGCGAGCGAAGACCCTCTCGGCGCGCTCGATCAGCGCGTCCCCCTCAGCGTTACCGAGCAGCCCGCCCAGGCGCCGCCAGGCGCAGGCCAGGTGCAGCTCGGCCCCGGCCTCGAGGAAGCGCTGCGCGGCGTCTCGGAGGTGCTCAATCGCGCCGACGATGTCGCCTCCGAGGTTACGCTGGCCGGCGCGCAAGAGCGCGGCCTCTCCCTGGAGCGCGGGAGCGCCGTTCGTCTCGAGAGCGCTCACAACGGCGCTCACGAGCCGCAAAAGCCGGGCTCGCGAGGGGTGCTCCCGGACGGCGCGGACGAGCGCGACGCGACCGAGCAGCACGCGGGTCGTGACGAGGTCGAGGCGGAAGTCGCGGATCCCGGTGTGGCTCTCTTCTTGGAGCGCGAGCATGCAGAGCTCGGACCAGTCCTCCCGGACCTGCCCCACGTAGAGATCGCAGAGCATCGTCAGCGAGCCGGTCAATGCGACCGCGCGCTCGCGCGTCGCCTCGGGCTCTCGCGCCAGCAGTCCGTCGATGTGGGCGCGCGCTTCGTCGGGTCGATCGCGCGCGAGCAGGCGCGTGACCTCGGCGTAGCCGTGTCGCAGACGATCGTGAAGGTTCGCTGCGTGGGTGAGCTCGCCGCGCTCTTGGTTGAGCGCCTGGATCTCCGCAGACGCGGCCAAGGTCGCGCGCTGCCCCGCGTCGATCATCGATCGATCCCAGCGCGTGGTCTGGGGCTGCGCGCGCAGCAGCTCCCGGGCGTTGTCGTACTGCCCTAGCGCCTCGAGCCAGCTCGCCTCGTGGTAGGCGAGCGCGCCACGGGCGAGCGACGTGAGACCCTGGGCGTAGCGGTCGCACACCTCGCTGGCGACGCGCTCCGCCCGACCGAGGAAGCGACGGGCGAGGCTCGCGTTGTCACCGCTGAGGAGCAAGCCGACGAGGGCCAGCGTGTACGCGATACTCCGCGGCTCTCCCGACAGCAGGGCCGTCAGCGCGCCGCGGACGATCAGGTATCCGCCGCGCGCGGGGTCGACCGGCAGCAGCGCCTTGCCGACGGTGCGGAACAGGGCGAGCTCCGCCAGCAGCTGGCTGCCGAGCTCAAAGCTGTTGTGCTCGCGGTACTCCAGCGAGTGGGCCGAGAGGCGCTCGAGCTCGAGCTCGAGCAGCTGCGCGGCGCGTGCGTCCGACTCCGGGTACTCGACGCCGAGCTCCGCGAGCAGACCCCGCAGCGTCTTCGAGGCGGCGACGAGCTCGCCGCCGTAAATGAGCTGCTCGACGCCGCGGGTGATCAGCTCCACGCGCCGCGCCTTCTTCGAAACGCGCGCGACCATCAGGAAGTGACGCCCTGACTCGGTGGCGTGTCCCGCGAGCGCGAGCGCCTCCGCCAGCCGGATTCGCGGCACGCGGTCGTGGGGCGAGCAGCGGACCGCCTCGGCGTACATCAGCGCGGCGCGGTCAAACGCGAGGGCCGAGAGCGCCTCGTAGCCGGCGTTGGCGAACGGCTCGGCGGCGCGGTCGAGCCGACCCAGCGCGACCAGATGACGCGCGCCCGCCTCCTCGCGCCCATCTTTGTGCTCGAAGTGCGCCTGCGCGAGCGCGGTGTGGTGCGCGTGACCGCGTTGCTCTGGGAGCAGCGCCCGCGCGCTCGTGCGGAGCAGCGGATGCGCGATGGTCAGCGAGAGCTGCTCCCCCCGCTCGTCCGCGCGGACCGGGTTCAGCGCCTGCAGCGAGTCGACGTGCAGCGCCTCGAGCTGCTGCTCGCGGCTCTCGAGCGCGAGCGCGGGAGGTCGCACGACCGGCGCGCACGCGGGCGACGACGCGAACGACGAACGCCGCGATCCATCACACCAGGCGAGGAGATGCGCCGCTGGCGCGGCGTCAACCACGATGATCTCATCGTCCGTGAGCTCGATGATCGCGGGCTCGGGAGCGAGCGGGCGCATCACGGCGGGGCGCGTAGCGAAGCGATAGCTCCGCGGGGGCGCGGGAGGCATCGCGGAGAGCCGGATCCTGAGCCTCTCCCGGCGCTCCGGTCGCCTCGCGGAGACGCGGCGCTGAACCTGCTCGAGCAGCGAGTTCGGACGCGCGCGCGGGCGCAGCAGCGGTGAGGGCTTGGGGGGCGAGGGCGGAATACAACGGCTCATGACGGCTCTCCTAGTTCTTCTTCGCGGTCATCTCAGATGTTCCGGCTCACCGCAGAATGTTCCCGCAGAGGTGCCGACGCCGGGCGAGCGACGCACCGGCGCGCGCGCGCGCGAAGCGACGCGCCGCAACGCCAGCACGCGAGCGGACCTACCGCGACCTATAGAGCGCGGCGCCGCGCGAGCGGGACCTCTGGCGCCGCGGCGAAGCACCTCGCCGGCTACCTCGTCACACATGCATCATTGAACATGCTCAAAATGACAGCCACCAAAGCGCCGCGGCCCCGAGCAGCGCCAGCAGCAGCAGCAGCCACGCGACGACCAGCGCCCCGCTCACGCCTCTGTCGCCGCGCGCGCGCGCAGCCCTGAGCAGCGCGTGCGTGAACTCGTGCAGATCCGCGAAGCGGTCAGCGGGGTCGTGGCTGAGGCCCCGTAGAATCACCGCGGCCACGGCCGACGGCACCACCCCCGCGGGCGGCGGCGTGTACACCCACGGCCTCGCGCGCGAGGTGAGATCCACGAGGTCACGCGCGGGCTGCTCGTACGGGTGCTCCCCGAACAGCGCCTCGTAGAGCGAGACGCACAGGCTAAACTGATCGCTGGCGAAGCTCGGCGTCCCCTGCACGTGCTCCGGCGACATGTAGCGCGGCGTCCCCACGACGACGCCGGTCGCGGTCAGGGTCGAGAAGCGCCGCGGCAGGTCGTGATCCTTCGGCTCCCCGACGAGCCCGAAGTCGAGGACGCGCACGCGCCCCTCGTGCCGCTCGATCATGACGTTCCCGGGCTTGACGTCGCGGTGCACCAGACCGCGGTCGTGAACGAACGCGAGCGCGCGCGCGACGACGACGAAGCAATCGACGATGGCCTCCCACGACGGCGATGTCTGCTTGATCCACGTCCTCACGTCGACCCCGTCGATATACTCGAGCACGAGATAGACCTGCCCGTTGATCGTCCCGATGTCGTACACGGGGACGATCCCGACGTGCTCTAGCTCGAAGAGCACGCTGCCCTCGCGAAACAGCCGCTCACGCCGCGACTCGATGAATTCACCACCCTGCGGGGCGATCAGCTTAATGGCCACGTCCCGATCCAGGTCGGGATCAAACGCGCGATAGACGACCCCCATCCCCCCCTTGCCGATCACCTCGCGTATTCGATATTGGTCGAGGAAGACGGGCCGCTGATCCTGACCGAAGAGGCTCGCGCGCAGCTCCTCCTGCAGCAGCCGCTCGGACAGCTCGTGAATCGCCCCTGTCGGCGGCGGCCGGCGCTCCAGGACGCTCTCCGCCATGCGTCGGGCGAGGAACTCTCCGTGTTCAATGGCCTCCATGGTTCCTCTCCCTCATCCGGGCGTCAGCTGTCCTTCTGGGGGTCGATCGTCATGGATCGAATTATGTCTTCAGACTTCGCGTAGAGCTGCTCCACGTCCCCCTCGCCGCGGACGACCTTGCCGATCATCGTGCGCAGCTTCGCGCGGGTCTTCGACAGCTTCGATCGAACAGTAGTGTGCTTGATCTCGAGCACCTCGCTAATCTCGGCGCCCGTGAGCCCCTCCCAGTAATAAAGCTCGAGCAGCGTCTGCTCATCAATGGGCAGCTGACGCATGGCCTCAATGACGATCTTCTGCTTCTCGCGCCGCGCGAGCGCCTGCGAGGGCGAGGTCTGTAACGCCGCCACGGACGCGACGCTGAAGTCACAGAACGCCGGGTTGCGCGACCTGTCTCGAGCTTCCGCGAGCAGAACGAACCGCGCGATCTTGAAGAGGAACGCGCGAAAGCTCGTCCGTATCGTCACCGTGTCTCGCTTCTTCACGACGGTGAAGAACGTCTTCTGCGTCAGCGTCTTCGCGGTCACGTCGTCGATCTTCGCCAGGAAGAACCGATGAACGGCGCGGAAGTACCGATCAAACAGCGCGTTCCCGGCGCTCTGGCTCCCCGCCCTCCAGCTCTCATACAGCTCCTCGTCGCTCAGTTGGCTCGCCATACCTAGAACCTGAGCGAGCCCGTCACGCCGTACCCGCCCCCGCCGACGTACGGGGCGACTCCGATCGACGCGCGCTGCTTCTCACGCGTCGCTCTCGCCGCCTTCGTTGACCCCTTGTCCCCGCGTCTGCGCGCGTCGTGTGCCACGAGCCCGATCCCCGCCCCCAGCACGGCGCCGCCGATCACGTACAGCGAGAGGTTCGCGTTCTGATAGCGTAATCCCTCGGCGTACTCATCGGCGCACGCCGCCCGCGTACAGTTGGTATCGATAAAATTCTGCTTCTTCCTCGACGTCATCGCGCCGAGCACGACCGCGGCCGCGAGCCCGCTGCCGCCAACCGCCATCAGGGCCACGCCCGCCGCCGCCATCGGGCGCAGCCGCCTCTCGGTGGGGACATCGACGGTCGCGCCCTCCGGGGGGCCCTCGACGCCGGGCTCCGCCCCCGCAGCAGACGCTCCCGCGCCCTCCTGCCCAGGCTGCTGCTCCGGGTCGGAGGGGGGCGGCTCAGGCGGCTCGTCGAGCGCGACGAGCCTCGCGACCACGACCGCCAGCGCGTCGCTCCGCCTCCGCAGCTCCTCGTCACCGTGCGCGGCGAGCTGTTGATCGACGACGATCTTGAACTCGCCGAGCGCCTCGACGAGCTGGTGACGATCGGCCTCGGTAATCCTCCCGCCGTCGAGCGCCGCCTCCAGATCGGTGCGCACGATGCCCGCCGTCGCCCTCGCCAGGGTCGTCGCCAGGTCGACGACCCTGGCGTCCTCGCACCCTACGGTGCGTTTGATGACGTCCGTGACCTCCTCGACGATCTCGCGCAACGTGCTCGGATCGAGCTCGCTACCGCTGTCGAACTTCTCGGACTGAAAGACTCGATCGATCTCCTCCGCGGCCCTCGGATCGCACTCGGAGTACCCCGTGCTCGCCGCGGAGCGCCGCGGACACACGAGCAGCACGATCGCCGCGGCGAGCCACGCGCTCGCGGGCGCGCGGCGTCGTCGCGGGCTGATCACAACAATACGACTCATACGACACCCCCCCCGCTCACGTGCATCACGGTTCATTCGCGAACTTCTTCGTCTCGAGGTTGAGGCGGACCTCGCAGATCTCGCCCTGCTCCTGGAACCCTGGCTCATTCACGCCGATACAGATCTGCCAGTCGCCGGCCGCCGGCGCGTCGGTGAACACATCGAACTTCTCGACCGGGCGGTACTCACAGGGGTCTTGGTTCATGGGCTCGTCCTCCGGGCTGCAGACGATCCGGCTCGTGTCGAAGTCGATAAGGCCGAGCCCCAGCTGCTCGGCCGGGAAGATGGTCAGGTCCTTAAACGTGACCGGCGCGTCACAGTCGAGGTTCACGGTCTTGTTGCCCGCGCCGCTGTCGGGTCGGTCGACCACCAAGACCGAGGTCTGGTCCTCGTGCGCGAGCGTGATGATCAGGTTCCCGACGCGCTTGTGATCGACCTCTACGTCGAGCGTCAACGTGTCGACGTAGAACTCCTCCTCCCCCTCCGGGATGTGCAGCGTCAGGCACTTCTCCTTGTTCGCCTCGTTGGTGCCGAAGAAGCGCTTCGCGTCGAGTTCGTCAGGATCCAGGGTCGCCGACATGGGCAGGCGCGAGCCCGGGCAGTTGTTGCGGTCCGCGACCACCTCAACACACTGCGCGTCAAAGTACTCCTGGACGAGCACACGATCACCCTCGGCGAACTCCGGCGCGCCCCAGGTGTTCTCGGTGGCGGTCGCTACGCGCTCGAGGAACAGATCGTAGTCGCTGGCCTCCAGCAGCTTGGGTTCGTTGATCGAGCTATGGGCGTCACGAATCTCGCTACAGACCAAGCCGTTGAGCGCCCCCTCGACGAGAGAGTCGTGCTCAGCTCGGTACACCGTAGGCCCACCGACGCGCTCGTCACCGATCAGATGGCGCTCCATACACAGCGCCTTGCGCGGGTTACCGAGCTGGTCGCCGAAGAACGCCGAGAGCGTCATGTCGCCGGCCACGAGCTCGTCGAGCCCCTCCAGCATCTCGCGCATCTTGGGCTGACGACCCAGGCGCTGGTACACGGTCTGCGTCCCCTCCTCGTCCTCGACGACCTGGGCTGACTCGTCGTCGAGCTGCGCGATGATCCACTGGATGCCGTCGTCGCCCAGCGCGGGCGCGCGCGCCTGCTGATGGTCCTGTAGCGCGCCCACGAGCAGCTCGAGATAATCCGCTCGGTCCACCCCGGAGATCCCCATGCCCTGATGCGCGCTCGCAACGTCCGCGCAGCTGTACTCCGCGCCAGGGCAGTCGATCAGCGCGGCGAGGTAATCGGTCATGCAGGTGACGTACTTGCTGTTGATAAACGTATCATTGAGAAAGTAACCATTGATCCGCACGTCCCCCTGAAGCCGGGCCGTGAAGTCCTCCACGATGAGCTTCAGCCCGTCCTCGCCCCCGATCTGCTCGCAGAGCGCCGGGTCCGGAGCGGTGGTGGAGTCGTCCTCGGTGGTCATACCGGGATCCGTCGAGCTCGAGGCCCCCGACCCCTCGCTGGTGCCGACCCCGGTCGCGCCTCCGCTCATCCCGGATCCTCCGCTGCTCTCCCCCATGGAGGTGCCGTCGCTCGCCTCGCTCGCCGAGATCATCGCGTCGGGCGGATTGAATAGACAGCCCGTGACCAGCAGCGGCACGAGCGTGGCCGCGAGGGGGGAGCGTCGGCGTCGGTCTGGGCCTTCGGTCGAGGTACTCTGGTTCATGGTTGCAGCTCCGCGCTTCCCTGGCGGTCAATGTTTGAGGTTCATGGCTACAGGGCTGCCCGTGCAATTTCCGGGCTTCGAAAAGTGACACTTGGCAGCCGCCCGCGTCGCGCACTTCCCAAACTTAAGCTCAGAGGCCAAGCGGCCTGGATTCAGCGCGACGGCGCCGTCACCCTTGAGGGTGCAGCGCACCGAGACCTGGTCGCGGGGATAGTCGTGGTGCTTCGCGGCGCAGCCTCGCACGAGCCGCTCGAGGCCCCGCCACGTCGTACAGCCGGGTAGTGGTTTCTTTGCCGGGGGGGGCGCGGCGCGCTTGCTGACCGGGCGGGGCTTCGGCTTCGGGCTCTCGGCCGGCGGCGTAATCGGCTGAACCACCGGCTCCGCCGGCTCCGCCGACTCCGGAGCCTCCTTCGGTCCGCTCGGTATCGATGGCTCCTCGTTCGGAGCGGGCGTCGGCGGCTTGGGGGCGGCGGTAGCCGGCGTCTCTGGGCCGACCTTCGCCGCGCCCTCGCCCGCGAGCGCCAACACGGTCTTCGCCTCGCGCGGCGCCGCGACGGCGTCCTGCGACGGAGGCTGCCAAGACCTCCCCAAGACGAACGCGGCGCTGGTGAAGAGCAGCAAGAGCGCCACCCACCAGACACGCGCAGCGGCGGGCTTCGGCGCGACCACGAGCTCCGGCTCGCGCTCCTCGAGAATCGGAGAGTTCAGGGTCTCCGCCGCGTCGACGAGCGGACGCTCGGGGAGCTCGGCGAACAGCCCGCAGGCTTCGTCGAGCGCCGTCGCGAAGGCGGCCATGTTCGTGAACCGCTCGGCGCGCTTCTTCGCGATCGCCTTCATCACGACGGCCTCGATCGCCTCCGGGATCGCGCTCTCCTGGCAGTAGGTGCTGGGCGGCGGCGGGGCGTCCTCGTTCGCGTGCTGCAGGATGATCGTCGCGGGGTGCCCGAGGTAGGGCGGACGTCCGCACAGCAGCTCGTAGAACAGGATCCCGAGCGAGTACACGTCGCTGCGCACATCGATGGGCTGCATCCGGCATTGCTCTGGAGACAGGTACGGAAACGACCCGACGATCCCCCCCCTGGTGTTCGTGCTGGTCGACTGCTCGGTCCGCGTGACCTTGGCGATCCCGAAGTCGATGACCTTCACGAGCAGCTCGCCCGGCGCGCTGTTCGCCAGCAGCACGTTGCTGGGCTTGATGTCGCGGTGAATAATCCGCGCCGCGTGAGCGGCCGCGAGCGCGCTGATGATCTGACGAACGATCTGAGCCGCCTCCTCCCAAGGAATTCGTCCCTTCCGCTCGAGCAGGCTTCGCAGGTTCTCGCCCTCGACGAGCTCCATGACGCAGTAGAGGCGGCGGTGGCGATCGCGGAACACCTCCTTGATCTCCACGACGTTGCGGTGGCGAACCCTCTCGAGCGCCTGAGCCTCGCGGATAAAGTCGCGAATCCGCCGCTCGTCCGCGAACTGTCCGCCGATCAGCACCTTGATCGCGCGGACCCAGTTGGTCTCGAGATGGACCGCCCGATACACCCTCCCCTGCCCGCCGTCCCCGAGGACGTCGACCAGCCGGTAGCTCCCGACCCGCCCGAGATGCAGCTCGTCAGAACTCTCGACATCGACGGTCTCGACCACTTCGTGCTCCTTCCCGAGCGTCCGCCCGGACCGCGTCATCGTGCGATCGACGAGCGCGCCTAAGAAGGTCCACAATCGGCTGGTGCCGGGTACGTTCTGCTGCTGCACTCGACCCTCGTCGCGTTGAGACGATCCCGACGGGGCGAGCCCTCCTGCTGGAGGGCTCGGGTCAGGAGCGGCGGTATGTGCACGTTGTTGCACGGGCTGGTCGCTATCCTCGAGCCCTCACGGGTACAGCCGGAGGATCGCCAGGTCCAGGTTCGTGTCGGCGTTGTTGAGCGAGGTCATCATGTTCTCGACAACGATCTCGCCCAGGAACTCGGCCCCGACGACGATGTTCCCGCCGGCGTCCACGGCGACGTGCTTGCCGTACTGCGCTTTCTCGGTCCCGAACAGCCGCACCGGCATCGGCCAGACCGGGTTCAGCGACCCCACCGCGTACTTACCCACGAAGCCGTCGTAGCCCTCCTGGGTGGGCAGCACGCCAACGTTGGTGATCAACGAGTCGCTGGCCGTGGAGCCGACGAACACGATGTTGTCGTCGCCGTCGATCGTCACGGACTCGATGCGGTCCTCGCCCGCGCCGCCGTAGACGAGAACCGAGAGTAAGGAGAAATCCTCGGAGAACGACGCGAGGAACATGTCGGACTGCCCGGCGAACGCCGCGTTGTTCGGCTTCCCGTCGAAGTGCCCGAGGAATGAGCCGACCACGACCACCTCGTTGCCAGCGCCGTCGCTGGCCGCGGCGACATCGTACGGCTCCAGCTTCCAGCCCAGGCTGCCCACGCCCTCGTCTTCATGGCTCTTAAGCCGCTTGCTCGCCGTCGGCACGCCGCCGTCGCTGATCCGCAGGAGGTAGCCGTTGATATGGTCGTTGGGGCTGTTGTAGGTATCCTCCTCCACGCCAAGGTCGATCTCCCCCCTGAAGTAGCCCGTGATGACAACCGAGCGCTCTTCGCCGAGCATCGCCGGTTCATCAACATCGATGCCCGTGGCCTCGAACTTGTCACCGCTGATCCCCTTGAGCCCGGTCGCCCAGAGGCAGTTACCCGATATATCGAACTTGGCGACGAACATGTCCGGGGTCATGTCAGAATTCACCAGCCCCTCGCACTGACCGCCGAGGTCGAGCTTGGACCCCGCGAATTTGCCGACGACGTAGTACTTCGGCGCGGGATCGTTATCGGTCGTCGCCAGGAGCACGGTCTCATCGGTGTCCTCTGAGCCGTAGCGAACACGGCCGAGACAGGTGTCACCGTCAAGGTACTGGGCGAAGAAGATGTCCTTTCCGGTGCCGGCGGCGTCCAGCTGCGGACAACTATTTCCGTCCTTGTCGATCGAGCCGTCAAAATCGCCGACCGCCGAGAGCGCGAAGTTCGAGACGTTGAGGCCGCGGACCCGCTGCTCGCCAGGGCCGCCGATCTTGGCCACCGAAGCGCACATCGGATCAGAGGTGTGCCGCGCGATGAAGGCGTCAGTGCTCCCGTCACCGTTGAGCGCTTGTAGATCGCAGAAGCCAGGGACGACGCCGAAGCTCGCCAGGTCGCCGGTGCCCGTCACGTTCGCCGCGATGACGACGTTGTCCACGGCGTCGATCTCGAGCGCGGCGATCGTGTGCTCGTTGTCATCATCTCCGAGGGAGTACGCGGTCAACGTGTCCCCCGTGCAATCGGACTTCCCGTCGCAATTCTCGTCGATGTTCGGGGTGTCGCAGTCCTCGATGCCCGGCCCGATCGGGGGCGGGAATTCATCCTGATCTTCGGGCAGGGGTAGGTCTTCTCCACATACACCCCAATTTCCCCATTCATCACAGGTCACATAGCCGTATGCGCAGACGCCCACGCCTACCTCTGACTCCGGGCCCGGGTAGCACAACCCGTGACCTTCTACCGGGTCGCAGCTGGCGCAGTTCTCATCGTATTCTCCGTTGCAGTTCTCATCCAGCGCGATGTAGGGATTGTCCTCCGTCTCACACACCTCCATGGACGGCTGAACCCCGCCGTCGCACTCGGTCCACTCGCCACCGATGCAGTACTGCCGCGACTCCCTGCAGATCCCCAGGAGCCCCGGCTGCGCCTCCTCGCAGAGCCTGTACGCCCCGTCCGCGTACCCGAGCTCCGCGCACGACGTGGCGGTCTCGAACACCTGGACGTAGACGTCCGTGCAGTCGCCAGAGTTCCACTGGTTGGCGCGCGAGCTCTCGGCGCACACGGACTCCGGGAGGTCCGGCTTCGCCGTCAGCACGACCTTCTCGGAGATCGGCGTGGCGCCGTTGGTTTCGACGAAGGAGAGGTGCGCGACGCCGGCGAGCGGGATCTCCATGCAGAAGAAGTCGTCGGGGCTGTTGAGCGACTGCGGACCTGACCACGAGAGCAGGTATTCTGGCTCGATCAGCTCGGCCTGAGCGGTGATGCTCTTACCGTCGCCGTACCAGGGCTCGCCCATCACGTCGACCGGGTGGACGTTGAAGCAGCGCGGCGGATCCCAGATCTTGAGATCGAAGTTGAACCACGAGAGGTGGGGCGTGGTGAACCGGGCGACCCTCGTCGCCGGGTTGTCCATGTCAGGCGTGACCGCGATGTCGTTCGGCTCCTCGATCCAGTAGCCCTGCTCGCCGAGCGTCCAGAGATCCCAGCCGCGGTCGGTGGGCAGCACGTCGGCGAGCGAGGGCGGGAGGTCGAACTCGATCGCGACCTGCTTGTTGTCCGCGACCTGCAGCAGCTCGCCGTCCTCGCCGCGAACCGTGACCTCGACCATCCCCATGGTCCCGAGCGGCATCATCTCGTTGTCGGTGGTGCGCCCCCAGAGCGGAGCTGGCGAATAGGCCAGGCTGTACTTGGTCGGGTTGAAGTACCCCACCGTCACCATCGCCTTGCCGTGCACCACGTCGCCCGTGCGCCGGTTGATCAGGCTGTTTTTCGGGAAGGTGACGCGGACGTCACCGATCTCGACAGCCCCGCCGCTCTTCGGGTCGATCTCCACCGGATCGCTCATGGGGACGAGGCGAACTTCGTGGCGCAGGTGATCGTCCTCCTTGACCTTCAAGATCGCCATGTTTCGCGCGTAGCCAGGCGCGTCCACGACGAGCGTGACGTCTCCCTCGCTGAGCCCCTCCAGCAGGGCGATGCCGACCTTCGCGGTCTTCACCGCGGAGCCGCCCGGGCTCGCGGAGCCGCGCGCGACCGCGACGGTCGCCCCCGGGATGACCTCGCCGGCGAGTGACTTGACCTGAACGACGATGCTGATGCCATCGGGCATCACGACGTCCGCGCCCGTGTCACCACCCGTCGTGGTCCCGGACATCTCGTCGGCGCCGGTCGAGCTCGCCTCGCCAGCCGTCGTCACTTGGTTGCTCTCCGCCGTGCTCTCCTCGCCGGAGCAAGCGACCGCGAAGGTCCCGACCAGTACAGCCAGGACGGAGGTGTACTTGTGCGTGCATGTGCGCTTCATTGCTTTGCCTCGCAAAAATGGCGCCGCCGGCCTCGGCGGCTCGATTCTGATGTTCCAGGCGCTCCAGATATGATCTAGAAAGCAGCGTGAGCCTGATCACGGGCGCCTCGGAACACGACGTATGGAGCTTCGGGCCGCGGATCCTGTTGCTAGGTGCGGTCGGAAGAGCCGAGTGTTTAGGTTGGACGCGCGCGAATTTCAACGGGTCGGCGGACGACGACGGGTCGTCGATGACGACGACGGTCGGGTCTCCGAGACGGCGTCGAGAAGCGGCAGAAGTCGCTCGAGGAGCTGGCTGGCCATTCGAACAGATCGACGAAGGAGCTCTTCATGCGCCCCTCGCCACGCGCTGTGAAGGACCCATCAAGGACCCTCGCTCCGCGCCTTGGCACGACGCGGGCACAAGCCCTGCGCGCGTGGACAAACCCGAAGAAGATCAGGGACCTAGCCTGGGAGCGCCGACTTCCTGAGCAAGCCCTTCAACCCCCCGCTGCTGCGCGCGCGGATCGACACCTGCCTCGTCAAGCGGCGCCTGCGGTCCCGTGAGCGGCGCTTCATGCTGCGCCTCGACCGAGAGCGACGACGCTCGAACGACCTCCTGCGCGTCATCCTGCCCGACGAGATCGCGGAGGAGCTCCGCGCCTACGGCAGCGTCCGCCCGCGCAGGCACGAGCGCGTCGCGGTGCTGTTCGCCGATGTCGTGGGCTTCACCGCGTACTGCGAGGGGCGACGACCCGAGGATGTCATCAAGCCGCTGCAGCAGGTCATCAGCGCGTTCGAGCGGCTCGCGGTCGAGTTCGGGGTGCAGAAGATCAAGACCATCGGCGACTCGTTCATGGCGGCCTGCGGCCTGCGCGACGGCGATAACGACGTGGTGCGCCGCTGCGTCGAGCTCGGCCTCGCCATGGTCACGACGATCCGCCGCCACGCGCCGGAGTGGGATCTGCGGGTCGGCATTCACATCGGCCCGGTGGTCTCGGGGATCGTCGGCGAGCGGCAGTACCTTTACGACATCTGGGGCGACACCGTGAACACGGCGCAGCGCATCGAGTCACACGGCGTCGTCGGCCGCGTGTGCGTGAGCCGAGGCGCCTGGAATGACCTCGACGGGCGGTTCCCAGGGCGCTCGCTGGGTCCGGTCGAGGTCAAGGGCAAGGGCGCGCTCGAGATCTTCGAGATCGACCCCGAGCCCAGCTCGCCCTCACACCCGGTCCCGGACGGTCCGCGCCGCGCTCGACTCGCGGTCGCGTGAGCTCGTCGGAAACGCTCCATTGGCCAGCGCGCGCCGCGTTCTGACACCCCTTGCGGCCGCCCGGAGGCTCGGCTAACCAGACAATTGCATGCCCATCTCGCGCCCGCTCTTGGTCCTCGAATCGCTGTCGCTGTCTTGCGCGCTCGTCCTCACGCTCACGGGCTGTCCCCAGACGATCACGACGGAGCAGGAGCGCGCCGCGGCGGCCAAAGAGGCGAAGAAGATCGCGGCCAACGACGACCGCGTCGTCGCGGACTCCGGGGACCTCTACGCGGTCCGGCCCAACCGCCCCGCGTCCCCCTCGCGCTCGCGTCATGACAGCGAGGAGAAAGCGCCGGGCTCGGGCACGCCGGACGAGACCAACGGGGTCTGCCGGCTGTTCGCGCCGGAGCACCCCAACCCGCTGTGCTGCGATGTCGATTTCGGCTTCGACGTCGAGACCGTGCAGCGGGTCTGCGGCGAGCGCATGTACATGGGCGAGTCGTTCCACGCGACCTGCGGCTATCACTTCTTCAAGCCGCCCGCGGGCGATATGACCTACTACCGCTTGTCCTACGCGCTCGGCGACTCGGTGGAGTTCGCCGCGGGCGAGCACGACGAGCGGATGCGCGTGCAGCAGGGCGCGCCGGCGAGCTTTAAGTCGACGCCGGTCCCCGGCGCCCCCGGGGCGCTGTGGAGCAGCCACGAGGGCATCAACTGGGCGTTCCTCCCGGGCTGGTCGCGGGTCCGCCAGCTCTCGTGGCGCGACAGCGGCTGTCCCAACGAGAAGGTCGCCGAGATCATCAAACAGCTCGCGGAGGCGCCCGAGGTGCCGTCGGGGCTCACGCGCGCGGGCATGATCCCGAAGATGCGCACCGCCGAGGAGCTCGCGCTCGCGCAGCAGCAGGCCGCCCGCGCCGCGAACATGCCGACGCCGGTCGACGGCCCCGACCCGCGCTAGCGGCCCGGCTCAGTACGCCGCTTTCTGGGCGAGCCGGGCGACGTGCGTGCGACGCCGCGGCTCTCGCGGCTTTCGCAGCCCCGCGATCATGTCGTCGAGGCCCGCGAGCGTGAGCGGGTGCATCGGGAACACGCGCCGGATCTCGGCGATCGTGCCCGCGTCGTAGAGCCGCGGGTGCTCGGGGTTGAGCCAGGCGGAGCGCGGGAACTTGTCGGAGATGCGCGCGAGCCAGGTCAGCCCGCTGACGCCCCGCTGCGGCGACCACCAGTCCGAGGTCGTCATCATCAGCTCGCCCGGGTGCATGTAGGCGTCGCCCACCAGGATGACGTACCACTTCGAGCTGAGCTGGTGGATCAGCTCCTGGGTCTTGATCCCGTCGCTGAAGCTCGCGTCCTCGTAGACCTTGTCGTAGACGCAGTTGTGGAAGTAGTAGGAGCGCAGCTCGCGGAAGTTGCCGCCCTGGTGCGCGGCGCTGAACAGGCGCGAGACCAGGTGCGCGTGCGGGTCCATGCTGCCGCCGACGTCGAGCAGCAGCAGCAGGCGCACGTTGTTGGTCCGCGGCGGCTGCATGACGATCTCGATGTCGCCGCAGTTGCGCGCGGTCTTGTCGATGGTGCCGTCGAGGTCGAGCTCGGGCTGCCCCTCCTCGCGGCTGAGCTTGCGCAGCCGCCTCAGCGCCGACGCGATCTGTCGAGTGTCGAGGACCAGGTCTTTGCGGAAGTTGGCGAAGCGCCGCTCGTCGGCGACCGCGAGCGCGCTGCGGCCCCCGCCAGACCCGCCCATCCGGACGCCGCCGGGGTTGTAGCCGCCCTGGCCGAAGGGCGAGGTCCCGCCCGTGCCGATCCAGCGGTTCCCGCCCTGGTGCCGCTCTTTCTGCTCGGCGAGGCGCTTCTTGAGCTCCTCGCGCAGGGTCTCGAGGTCCATGCTCTGGATCAGGGCCTTGAGCGCGGGGTCGAGGTACTCGAGCTTCTTGGGGTCCTTGAGCCACTCGTCGAGGTTGTCGAGCAGCAGCTTGGCGTCGACCCGCACGCCGCGGAAGGTCTCGCCGAACACCTGGTCGAAGGTGTCGAGCTGGGTCTCGCTCGAGATCAGCAGGCAGCGGGCGACCGCGTAGAAGCCGTCGAGGGAGCTCTTGTGCAGCCCGCGGCCGAGCGCGTCCATGAGCGCGAGCCAGTTGTGGGTCGCGACCTTCACGCCGCGCGCGCGCAGGTTGAAGAAGAAGTCGAGGAAGACGCCGCCGCCGGTGCTCGGCGCCGAGGGGGTCAGAGGCGTTGGCATGGTGTCGGTCAGCGACGCAGAAACAGCGTCCCTCGACAAAATACCAGGTTCTCGAGCTGATTCGAACGCGCGCGGCCGGGACCGCCTCAGCGCCGCTGCGGATAGCGGAGCCCGAGCACGAAGCGCTCCCACTCGCGCTGAAATTCGGTCATCCCGTCGTCGTCGGCGCCGAGCGTCGTCTTCAGCGTCTCGTAGCCGGTGGGGTCCTGCGCCTGCCTCGCGACGAAGGCGTGGTAGTACGCGCGCAGCAGCTGGCGCTCCTGGAGGTAGTAGCAGAGGTAGCGCGCGTAGGCGTAGTTGACCGCGGAGTTGTGGGTCCGGAAGCGCTGTCCGCTCGCCGTCAGCGCCTTGATGTCGCGTACGCGGCCGCGCCGGAGCGCCCCCTGCAGCCCCTGGAGACGCCAATTCGTGAGGCCGACCATCCTCCCGTCGCGCTCGGCCGGCTGCTCGTAGAGCGAGGCCAGCCCCTCGTCGAACCAGGGCGGGCGCGCCGGGAAGTTGGCGGCCATGTACGGGTGCACGAGCTCGTGCGTGAGCGTGCCGGTACCTGTCGCAATGTTCATCACGAGCTCATGGCGCGCCGGGTCGTAGTAACCGAAGGGCGTGAAGGGCGCGCGCCGGAACAGGCGCTTGTTGTTGCCCACGTAGCTCGCTCGGCTCTTGAACAGCCAGATGACCACGACCTCGCTGGGCTCGCGCGCGAAGAAGTCACGCTCGAGGTGCTCGACCGCCCAGCGCACCGTGCCGGTGACGTAGCGCGCGTGAAAGCTCGCCGGGCCGTCGGTGGCGATGACGAAGGGGCGCTCGACCGCGACGCGAAACCGGCCCGGCAGCGCGCGCGCGCGCTCGCGCGTGCGCGTCGCGGGCTCGACGTAGGCGCGCGCGCGTCGACGGCTCGTCGCGGACGGGAGAGCGAGCTCGGCCGGCCGCGGGCGGTACAGCCAGATCCCGCGCGCGCCGTCGTCGTCGCGCGCCGCCCAGCGCTCACGCAGGCGCGCGATCGGGATGCTCCGCGAAGCGCCGAGCTCCCGCGCGGGGTCGTGGAAGATGACGACGTCGTCACGCGCCGCGAGCACCACGATGAAGGCGCCGTCACCAGGCTGCGGACCGACGCCGCGACCCACGTACAGCGCCACGGGGGCGTCCTCGCGGAGCTCGGCGAGGAGCTCCGTCCAGGCCCGATCCACGGTCGCGCGCTCGTCACCCGCGAGCGGGTGCCAGCACTCGCCGGGGCTCGTCTTGAGCGATCGCAGCGCGCGGTCGAGCTCGGACGGCCCGACGCCACAGCCCGACGCCGGCGCCAGCGCGGCGGCGTCGAAGACGTCATCGAGCGTCAGCGCGGCCCCCTGGGCGCGCAGGGCCATCACCGCGCAGGCCTCCCCGGGGAAGCGCGCGTCGTGAATAAAGCGAACGCCGGTCACCTCCGGCCGCGTGGCCGCGCGGACAGGTGTCGAGAGCAGCGCGAGCGCGCCCGCGCTGCCGGTGAGCAGCGCGCGTCGAGTGAGGGGCATGCGTCGAGATCGACAACCGCGCGCGCTCGAGGTTCCCGGCGCAGCGGGTCGTCGCCCTGCGGTCACGCGAGCCCGAAGGCCGCGCTGCCCATCAGGACGAGCAGCGCGACGCTCGCGAGCCCGACGATCACCAGCGAGCGCCGCCGCTTGAGCGCCGCCGTGACCGAGCGAAGATCCGCCGCAGCCGCCGTGACCGCCGCCTCGCCCTCCGCCGCGTCCAGGATGACGCTGTCGGTCCCGCAGTATCCGCACGACGCGGCGAGCGCCCCGGGCTCGACCTCGAGCGGCGCGCCGCATCCTCGACACCCTGGACGATCGTCACGGATACGCCGCGCCGCGGTCGAGCGACGGGCGCTGCGGACGGTCAGCTCGATCGCCTCGGCCCACAGCCAGCCCGCCGCGCCGGGCAGCGTCGCCGGCAGGATCGCGAAGCCGATGATCTTCGTCGCGGCGAGCTGCGTGGACGCGCCGATCATCCCGACGATCGAGGGGGCGAGCAGGAGCGCGGCGAGGCTCAGGTTCGCGACGCCCTCGGGGGGCTCCGCGCTGAGCTGCCTCCACTGCGGCTCGGCCTCCCGACGAAACCGCGCCTGCTCGACGAGCTGCTCGCGCTGCGTCGCGTAGGCCTCGTCCAGCGGGATCGGGGCTTCGCACCACGGGCACGCGCTCTCCTCGGTGGTTGAGAGCGGAACCGGTCCGCCGCAGCTCGTGCACGAGAGCGGCTTCACGAGACGACCTCCATCAACCCGATCGCGGCCCCAACGGAGATCGTGAGCGCGGTGAGCAGCTTCCCGCCGTGCTCCTCGGCGGCGTTCGCTAGGGTCAGGTCAAGCTCGCCAGCGCGCGCGAGCCCGACCGCCCACGGGAAGCCGCCGATCAGCCCGAACACGAGCCCGCCGCCGATCATCATCAAGCCCTCGATCACCCAGGCCTGCTCGCGCTGCGCGGCGCCCTCTCGGTACAGCACCACGCCGAGCGCGATCCCGCCGGCGGCGAACAGCGCGTGCGCGACGAGACGCGGAGCCGCCGGCGCGTCGCCTGGGTGCCCCCACGCGGCGAGGCACAGCCACGCCCCGAGCACGCCGCGGAGGCTCTTCGTCACCCAGCGCGCGAGCGCGCCGATGCCCGCGAGGAGGAGGCAGGTGAAGATCACGCCCGCGACGCCGAAGACGAGGACATCCTCTCCGCCGCTGAGCTCGACGAGCTTGTCGCGGACCGTGAGCACCGCGCTCCACGAGAGCGCGACGCACAGCGCCATGCCGAGGCTGCCGCCGGTGAGTCGCCAGAGGTGTCGCAGCGACTCCCCGATCACGCCCCCGACCGTCGACGCCGTCACGGCCGTCGCTACTAACATGGTTCTAGGTACATGTCACCACGTCGCGCGGGCGCGCGCGCTAGCGTCGACCGCTGAACAGCCCGCGACGCGCGTGACGCTCGACCGTCTCGTAGTCCTGCTCTTTCTTGAGCAGCGTGCCGAGGTACGGCAGCCCCGCGCCGAGCAGCTTCGCCGGGTCCATGCCGCTGTGGCGCAGCGCGGAGATCCAGTCGATCAGCTCGCTCGTGCTCGGCGGCTTGCGCAGCCCGTCGATCGAGCGCAGGCGGTAGAAGGCCTCGATCGCGCCGCTGATCAGCGCCTCCTCGACGTCGGGGTGATGGACGTTGACGATCCGCGCCATCAGCTCGCGGTCGGGGAACGCGATCCAGTGAAACACGCAGCGGCGCAGGAAGGCGTCGGGCAGCTCCTTCTCGTTGTTGCTGGTGATCACGACGACCGGGCGATGCCGCGCGCTCACCTCCTCGCCGGTCTCTTGGATGATGAAGCTCATCATGTCGAGCTCGTGCAGGAGGTCGTTGGGGAACTCGAGATCGGCCTTGTCGATCTCGTCGATCAGCACGACCACCCGGCGCTCGGCCCTGAACGCGCGGCCGAGCGGGCCGAGGTCGATGTAGCGCGCGATATCGGCGACCTCCTCGCCGCCGAAGCGCGAGTCGTGCAGCCGGCGGACCGCGTCGTACAGGTACAGCCCGTCGACCGCCTTGGTCGTCGACTTCACGTGCCAGCGCTCGAGGGGCATGTCGTAGAAGCGGGCGATATCGTGCGCGAGCAGGGTCTTGCCCGTGCCCGGCTCGCCCTTGATCAGCAGCGGTCGCGCGAGCGCGACCGCGACGTCGACGGAGCGCGCGAGTTCGTCCGAAACGATGTACTGAGGGGTTCCCGTGAAGCTCTGCACTGGGTCGGAGTATGGCATACAAATAGGGGGCGCCGAGGGACCGCGAAGATCTGCGGTCGGCTCGCGGGCTGGTCTCCGGCGCGCTCTCGTTCGGGTTGTTAGGTCATGCAGTCGAGCCACGAGTGCACGCAGCGCGCGTCGATCGCCACGGCGAGAGCTCGCCGGCGGCGTGATCGATGGAGCGCGGCGTGGCGGCGCGGCGCGGCGCTCCTGACGATCTGCGCCGCGCTGCTCGGCGCGAGCGCCTGCGACGGAGACGAGCTGGACGAGGATGAGCCCAGCGCGACCCTGCGGGATGACGAGGGCGCGAGCGAGGCGGGCGACTCGCCGTCGCCAGACGCGGCGGCCGAGGACGACGGCGAGGCGCCGGAGGCCGGCGTCGGGGAAGATGTCCCCTCAGACACTTCGGACGATCCGGCGCCCGACGCGACGGAGAAAGCGCCGCCGCCCGAGCGCCCGCTCGGCTACCGCGTCAGCAAGCGCACGACCATGATCTACTTCGAGCCGCGCTTCGGCAGCGAGCTGCGCGGGCGGATCGACAAGGGGAACTCCTTCGCCGTCTACGAGCTGGTCGATACGACAGGCGATGAGGGCGAGTGCGACAAGGGCGACGGCTGGGCGCGGGTCGGCGCGCGGGCCTACGTGTGCCTGCGGCCGCACCACGAGGAGACCGAGACCCTGCCGGTGGTGCAGCCGGCGCTGCTCGAGGGCCTCGACCTGCCCTACATCTACGGCTACCCCGAGCAGGACCGACCCGGCAACGTCGAGTTCCCGGTGCCGCGCTACAGCAGCAAGTACGCGATGTTCCGCGAGCACAAGCCCGTCGACTACCTCGTCGGCAACCGCCAGTACGCCTTCGTCGAGCTCAACCGCAGCGCCAAGTTCGGCAAGTACCTCGTCGACGAGCGGGAGCGCGTCGTCCCGGCCGAGCACATGAAGCACAAGCGGACGAGCGAGCACTTCGGTCGCCTGCTCGAGCAGGAGCCGGTCGCCGAGGGCCTCGCGGCCGGCTGGGTCGTTCGCTCCGACGCCGAGATCAAGGACCGCGCGCACCCCGAGCGCGGCAAGGTCCTGCGCAAGCCCGACTACCACTCGATCCTCGACGTCCGCCCCGAGCTCGAGCGCCACAAGGGCGAGTCGTGGTACCGGGTCCCCGACGCGGTCGAGGCCGGCGTCGACGGCTGGGTCCTCAAGAAGCACGTCAAGATCTGGGACCCCGCCGAGCCGCTGGCTGAGATCGAGGGCGACGAGTACTGGATCGACATCGACCTCGCGCAGCAGGTCCTGGCGCTCTACCGCGGCGAGACGGTCGAGCTGATCACGCTGATCTCGAGCGGCAACGGCAAGCACCCGACGCCGCGCGGCGTCTTCCGTCTGCGCGGCAAGCAGTCGGTCGGCAAGATGGAGTCCAAAGACGACGCGCAGCCCGACGAGGAGTACTACGTCGAGGCCGTCCCCTGGGTGCAGTACTTCTACAAGCGCTACGCGCTGCACACCGCCTACTGGCACCGCCGCTTCGGACATCAGCACAGCCACGGCTGCGTCAACCTGGCCCCGAAGGCATCAAAGTACGTGTTCGAACGGACGGCGCCACACCTGCCCAAGGGCTGGAGCTCGGCCAACGAGACGCCGGAGGAGATGGGCACGGTCATCCGCCTGCGCCGCCGCGACGACGAGATCCCCGACAAGCGCAAGCCGGTCGACATCGGCGGCGGCGGGGACGACGAAGACGACGAGGACTGAGTCGCTACGCGAGCAGGCGCAGCAGCAGCCACACGAGCAGCCAGAGCAGCGCGAAGACGAGCAGGGTGACGCCGAGCGCGAGCTTGCGCAGGCCGACGCGCCCGGCGAGCGGCTTGAGCCACGCGAGCCGCAGCGTGATCCGTGAGCCCTCCGCCGCGGCTCGCTCGTAGCGCGCGATGACCTCGGGGGGCAGGCCGTGACGTCGCGCGCCGAAGACCAGGAGCCTGGCGTAGCGGGCGCTCGGGCGCGCCGGCGGCGACGCCAACGCGCCGCGGGTCAGGGCCAGGCAGGCGACACGCTCGCCGCTCGCCGCGATCACGGCGGTCACCTCGATCAGCTGGTAGCCGCGCTCGAAGGCCCGCAGCTCGTCCCAGGTCGCCGGCGCGAAGTCGGTGACGACGCCGTGGGCGCGCCGCCCGGGCGCGGGCTGAAGATCGGCGAAGGCTGGCTCGAGCACCGGCACGCCGCGTGCGGTGAAGTCGACCGCGTGGTCCTCGACGACCGCCGCGCGACCCCGCTCGAGGCTCTCGGGATGCCGCATCTGGGCGCCGTATACGAACACGTTCGGCACAGCGCGATTGTAGCGCGGGGCGCCGCGCGCTCGCCCGCCGCGAGTCCACGAAAAAAAATCACCCGCGAGTGATCAAAGGCGGGGCGGTCGGCATTCCCCGTACGAGACCGCGACCGATGCCGACTCGAGACCAAGCACTCCCCCTGAACGCGACGCGAGCGCTGACGCCCCACAGGAGGCGACGCCCCGCGAGACCGCGCCTGCGCTGTGAGCCAGCCCGCGACGTCGATCGACTCGACGGGGTGACGCGCGCCGAGCTCGGCCCCCTGCTCTACGCGATCTTCTGTGACTCCTACGGCGACCTCGCCTTCGAGACCGTGACCGAGGAGATCGTGTTCCGCCGCGGCGGGAGCCTGTACCTGATCCGCGACGCGAGCGACTCCATCGTCGGCTTCGGCACGCTCTCGATCGACGGGGTGAAGGTCGGCTGGCGCACCTACAGCGTGCTTCAGGGCGGCGTGTACATGCGTCGCGGCGTCCGGGGCGGCGGCGCGGTGTTCGTGCGCAGGGCCTGCCTCGCGCTGCTGCGGGCGCGCCTGCGACACCCGCTGCGCCCGCTCTACGCCGTGTTCGAGTTCCTGACGCCCTACTCGTACCGGCTCGCCGAGCGAGCGTTCGCGCGGGTGTACCCGTCGCGCCGCAGGCCGACGCCGCCGCGCGTGGCCGCGCTGCTCAACGCGGCGATCGATCGCCGCGGCCTCGCCCGCGTCGGCGACGACCCCTTCGTGGTCAGCTACCCCGACCCCGCGAGTCATCAGCGCGAGCTGTCGACGCCCTCGACGTCCCGCGACGCCGATCCGGATGTCGCGTTCTATCTCGAGCGCAACCCGCGATTCGCCGAGGGTCACATCCTCTGCGGCCTCGTGCCGCTCAACCTCTCCGGGCTCATCCACGCGATTACGCGCTGCGCCCGACTCATCACGCACAGGAGACGATCATGACCACCGCCTATTCCGCCGCGATCCCCCTGCCGACACGCGCGACGCCGACCAGCCCTGTCAACGTTCACAACGAGTGGGACCCGCTCGAGGAGATCATCGTCGGCGTCCCCGACTTCGCCCAGGTCCCCACCCCCGGGCCCGACCTGTTCGCCGTCGAGTATCACGAGCACCACGAGTCCCCGAGCCAGATCCCCAGCGGCCCCTACGACGCGCGCGTGATCGAGGAGACGCGCGAGGACCTCGCCGTGCTGGTCTCGGCCCTCGAGGGCCTCGGCGTCACCGTGCGCCGACCCGAGCGCGGCGACCACAGCCGTCTGTTCGGCACCCCGGAGTGGAGCTCCAACGGCGAGTACAACTACTGCCCCCGCGATGTCCTGCTGCCGATCGGCGACATGATCATCGAGACGCCGATGCCGCTGCGCTCGCGCCTGTTCGAGCCCTTCGCCTACAAGCAGCTCCTGCTCGAGTACTTCCGCGGCGGCGCGCGCTGGATCTCGGCGCCCAAGCCCCGGCTGCCCGACGGGACCTGGAACCTCCCGGGTCACGGCCCCGCGCTCGCCAACGACGAGCCGCTGTTCGACGCCGCCAACGTCGTCCGCGCTGGGCGTGACATCATCTACCTGGTCTCGTGCAGCGGGAACCGCATGGGCGGCGAGTGGCTGCAGCGCACCCTCGGCTCGGAGTACCGCGTGCACCTGCTCGAGGGCGTGTACGAGGGCACCCATCTCGACACCACGGTGACGCTGCTCGGGCCCGGCAAGGTGCTGCTGAACCCGGGGCGGATCAGCCCTGACGCGCTGCCCGCGGTGTTCCGCGGCTGGGACGTGCTGTGGGCCCCCGAGATGATCGACACCGGCACGACCTGGCCCTACCCCCGCGCGTCGATCTGGTCGGGCATGAACTTCTTCATGGTCAACCCGCAGCTCGCGGTCGTCAACGAGGCGCAGCTGCCGTTGATCCGCCTGCTCGAGCGAAACGGCGTCGACACCGTGCGCGTGCCGCTGCGCCACTGCCGGACGCTGAGCGGCGGCCTGCACTGCGTGACGCTCGACATCCGGCGACGCGGCGCGCTCGAGTCCTACACCTGAGCTTCTATCCCAAGAGACATACCGCCAAGAGGCCTATCCACCCCCTATCCCGAGAGCCATAAAGCGAGACGCACATGTCACAGCAAGGCGCGAGCGCGCGAGACATTCAACACCACTACGACGTCGGGGACGACTTCTACCGCCTCTGGCTCGACCCCAACATGGTCTACTCGTCCGCCATGTACGGGGACGGGGACGAGGACGGCGGCGAGCCCGAGCGCCTCGCGGCCGCGCAGACCCGCAAGCTCGACTATCACATCGAGCAGGCCGGGGCCGCGGGCGCCGGGCACATCCTCGACGTGGGCTGCGGCTGGGGCGCCTGCATGCGCCGGATGATCGAGTTCCACAAGACCCAGCGCGTGACCGGGCTGACGCTGAGCGAGCAGCAGGCCGAGCACATCGCGTGGCGACACGGCGGCGGCGATCAGTACGCCGTCCACCTGCAGTCCTGGCGCGAGCACCGAGCGCGCGGCTACGACGGGATCATCTGCGTCGGCGCGCTCGAGCACTTCGCCGACCGCCATGACGACCGCGACGCCAAGATCGCGATCTACCGCCGCTTCTTCGAGTTCTGCCGCGACGCGCTTAAGCCCGGCGCCGCGCTCTCGCTCCAGACCATCGCCTACGGCGACCTGCCCGACGGCGGGCTCGACCCCTTCATCACCGAGGCGATCTTCCCGGGCTCCGACCTGCCGACCCTCGACCAGCTCGCCGCCGCCGCGCGCGGCGTCCTGCACATCGAGCGGCTGCGCAACGATCCCGACGACTACGAGCGGACGTGCCGCCAGTGGGCGCAGACGCTGATCGAGCGGCGCGCGGAGGCGACGGCGCTGACCAGCGAGGCGCTGGTCACCAACTATATTCGATACCTCAAGATGTCCGCCGCCGGCTTCCGGCAGCGCGCGCTGTACCTGCTGCGCGTCACGCTGCGAACGCCCGCGAGCGCGCCCCGCGAGCGCCGCGGCCCCGCCGTGGTCCGCGCCTGAGCGAGCAGCCCGCGGCGAGCGTCCACGCGAGTCGACACGCCGACGCTCGCCACGGGCCGCTACTCGCCCGGCAGCCGCGTGTCATCGTCGTAGGGGTTCTCGAAGCGGATCCTCAGCTCGTAGCGCTGGGTCTCGTCGCGCGCGATGAAGCGCCAGGTCACCGCCTGTCTCATTACGCAGGTTACGACGCCGCAGTCGCGCAGCGTGGGGCGCGACGCCAGCTCGATCCGCTCCACGCCGCCGTCCGGGCCGACGAACCAGCGCAGCTGGAACGCGCCCTCGAGCCGAGGGTCCCTCTCGAGACCGCGCTGGTAGCACTCCCGCAGCGCGGGCATGTTCTCCGCGCGCTGGGCCACGAGGTCGCGGTAGTACCTCGCCTCCGGCACAACCCCGTCGACGATCTCGTTCTCCTCGTAGAACTCGCGCACCGGCGGCATCCCGTCGCTACAGCTCGGGACGCCGCGCGGGTCGACCTCGGGCGCTGACGCGGGCGTCGGCGACAGCGTCGATCCGGCGCCGCAGCCGACGACGCCGCCGAGCGCGGCCACCATCGAGAATCGCGCGCGGGGTCGCATGTCTAAAGAGACAACTCGATCGAGCGCGGGTTCCTGGCCCCACACCTAGGTTTCGAACAGCGCGACGTGACTCGGGCGCATCGAGCGAAACTCGACGTGGGGGCGCGGGCTCGGGCGCTTGACGCCGATCGCGAGGAGCGATCGGCGCGGGTGGGCCGCGATTGAGCGCGGCGATCCGAGCCCTTCAATCCGCCAGCTCCGGACGCGCGCAAGGTCGTGGTACTCGACGACGACGCCGCCGGCGGAGACGGCGAACAGGCGCGCTCCCGTGTGGTCAAAGCAGAGCGCGACGACGCTCTGCGGACCGAAGCTCAACCATTGGACGCCCGCCAGCCGGCGCTCGTCGGCCGTCGGCACGGTGTCGAGCAGGCGGCCCTCGGGCCAGAGATACAGCTCGCCGAGGAGGCCGCCGGTGACGTAGGCGTCGCCGGCGGGGGCCTTCGCGATCGAGCAGATCCGTCCGAGGTGCGGCGTCTCGACGCGCTCGATCGCGCCGGTCGCAAGGGACCGGGTAACCAGCCGCGCGCGCGGCAGCGATCGCTCGCGCCCCGCGATCGATCGCCAGTCGCCGCTCTCTGGACCCGCGTCCGCGCCCGTGATCAACGCGTCGCCAACGCCCACCACGCGCGAGTGATACAGATGGCTGTCACGCCGCGCGATTCGAAGGCCCTCGCTCGAGATCGGCAGAAAGGGATTCGCGACGCCCGCCGAGCGCACGAACAGCTGACCGCGGTGAGCGCACAGCCCGGTCCCCACCGAAGCGGTCGCGACCAGCTTGTGCGCAGCCCCGCCCACCGTGTCGATCACGAGCGCGGGCGAGGGGCTCCTGCCCGCGCCCCAGGCCGACGCGAACACCCGCGCCCCGGCGTCGTCGAAGCGCAGGGCAGAGAGCGAGCACCCGCGCGTGGGGATCTCGCGTGTCTCGAGGGATGGGAGCGCGGCGACGATCAAGCCGCTGTCATAGGCGTACCAGTCCCCGACGCCGATCGCGAGCCGTCGACCGTCGGGCGCGAAGCACAGCGCGTAGGGAGTGCCGCCTGTGTCGATGACGTGCTGCGGGGTCACGCTGACCACGACAGTAGCAATCTACCCGCGGAGTCGAGACGCCAGGAGCGTGTCTGGGATGACTCAGACACGCTCCTACCCCCGCGCGCGCGTCTGCAGCTCCGCGACGTACCAGTCGCCCCACTCCAGGCGCATCTGCAGCACGTGCACCCGATCCTCGAAGCGAGCCGCGCCCGTGAGCGACGCTTGGGGCAGCGCGCGCGTGCGGCCGCGCCCGCCCTCGGCGCGGAGCGTGACCACGGCCGTCGGGGCGTAGACGCCGGGGATCAGCTCGACCTTCTCGATCTCTACGCGCGCGTCCGCGAGCCGACGGCTGAAGTCGGCGAAGGCGAAGGTCCGGGCGGCGTCGAGGCTCTGGAGCCGACGCAGCGCCGCGTCGACCGCGTCGCCGACGGGCAGCTCGCCGAAGTGCCGCGCGCTGACGTAGGCGTGCGCGAATTCCCAGAAGAAGCTCACGACCTGGTCGCCCGGCAAGGCCTCGTCGACCCCGAGCGCCTCGCGGAACTCTTCGGCGCCTGTACGAAGGACCAGCTCGAGCACGGCGTCGAAGCGCTCGTCGTCGTCCTTGAATTCGGGCGTGTCGCCGATCAAGGCCTCGAGCGCGCCGACGAACTGACGCACCGCGCCTTGGCCGTCGTCGGCGATGTGCTCGCCCAGGGCCGAGAGCGTGTCGCTGCGGACGGCGCGCGCGTGCGTGGGCGAGAGCATCAGCCGCGCGCGCTCGGACTGACGGCCGTTGAGCGCGGCGACGAAGCGCTCGGCGCGGCCCTTGGCGCGCGCGAGCTGCTGGCTGCGGGTGTCGAGCTGCGGGCGCTCCGAGAGCATGTCGGCGGCGGACGAGATCGGGATGGCGTAACCGCCGGCGCGGTGCTTCCAGGTCCACGTCACGATGCCCACGGCGCGCCCGTAGCGATCGAGCACCGGGCCCCCGCTCTGCCCGCGCTCGACCGCGCTCGAGAAGCCGAAGTAGGGTCCGCGACCGACTGACTCATTGAACACCTCGAGGTCGCGCACGCGCCCGAGGTGGGCGATGAAGCCCGACTCGAGCTCGCGCCCGTCGCCGCGCGCGACGTGCTCGTCGGCTCGCCGCTTCGCCGCCAGCAGCATCACGCGATCGGCTCGCTCGAGGTAGGAGCCGATCGGCTCCTGGTCCGCGGAGGCCAGCGGCAAGCTCGGCAGCGGCGCGTCGGTCTCGACCTTGAGCAGCGCGAGGTCGCGCTCGGGATCGACGAACACGATGCGCACGCCCGAGTAGGTGCGCGCCGGGTTTAAGCCGGGGAAGCTGATGTGCTCGATGTGATCGGCGTCCTCGACGACGTGCCGGTTGGTCAGCAGGTAGCCGGACTCGTCGACGACGAAGGCGAGCCCGCGCCCGACATCGGTCTCGATGACGCCGACCGACGCGACGCCGGCCTGCGCGGTCGCAAGCGGCTTGAGCACGCGACGCGGGGCGCCCTCGCGAACGGTGACCTCCCCATAGCGATGAGCGCTCGTGGCGCACGCCGAGGCGTGCAGACTCCCCACGAGCAGCGCGGCCAGGCCCAGGGTCCTCAGCAGCGCGCCTCGAGGCCTCCAGGACCCCGCTGCTCGCGGGCTCGAGGGCGATGGGCGGGCGGCGACGCGCTGCGCAGCGCGCCGCGCGGGATCACGCACAGACCGCGATGGACCCACAAACTGAATAGACACGGATATCTGAAATCTAAACCCGAGGACGCACGTTTGCACGTCTGAACAGCTCGTCCTTCGAGCTGCCGCACACGAAACCGCGCGAGCGCGCGGCCCGTGTTCGCACCTCACCGCCGACGCGCCCACACGCGCCCGCGCCCCGCCGACTCGAGCGAAGATATCCTCCGCTGACACGCGCGACCTGACCCGAGAGACACAGAGCGAGACCACGGTATGGAGATAGAGGCAAGCGGACTCGGGAAGACCTACGACGGCGAGAGCTGGGCGGTGCGCGGGCTCGACCTCGCGATCCCGAGCGGCTCGATCTTCGGGCTCATCGGCCCCAACGGCGCCGGCAAGTCGACCACGCTGCGCATGCTCGCGACCGTGATGAACCCGAGCGAGGGCGCGGTCCACTTCGACGGCGCGCCGCTCACGGAGGGGGACATCACCGCGCTGCGCCGGCAGATCGGCTTTCTGGGCGACGGCAACCCGCTCTACAAGCACATGACCCCGGCCGAGTACCTGCGCTTCTTCGGCCAGTGCTTCCGGATGCCGTCCGCCGAGCTGGAGCGCTCGATCTCCGAGACGCTCGAGACCTTCGACCTCGTGGGCAAGCGCGACACGCCGACGGGCTCGCTCTCCAAGGGCATGCGCCAGCGCCTGCTGATCGCGCGCTGCCTGCTGCACAGCCCGCGCCTGCTGATCCTGGATGAGCCGGCCGACGGACTTGACCCCCGCGGCCGCAGCGATCTCCGCAAGATCCTGCTGCGCACGCGCGAGCGCGGCGTGACCGTGCTGGTCTCGTCGCACATCCTCCGCGAGCTCGATGACCTCTGCGACCGGGTGGCGATCATTCAGGGCGGCGAGCTCGTGGTCGCCGGCGACGTCGCCGACATCATCGACCGCTACGAGGTCACGCGCTTCGTCTTCCAGCTGCGCCTGCTCTCGGGCGGCGAGCTGGCCCGCGAGCGGCTCCAGCGCCACCGCGCGCTGATTGAAGAGACAGGCGAAGAAGATGGCCTAGAGACCATCACGATCCAGGTCCAGGGCGGCGAGGCGCTCATGGCCGACATCCTCGCGGACCTCGTGTCCGCCGGCGTCCGCGTCGTCACCGTGAGCCGGCTGAGGAGCCGGCTCGAGGATGTGTACAATCGACTCTCGGACAACCGGGTGAACTGAGGAACATCCAGCATGAAGGCCCCATCACTATCTCAACTGCGCGCGGCGGTGCTGCCGTTCGTGACGCGCTCGCTGCGAGGCAACCGCCTGCGCCGCTACACGCTGCTGTCGATGATGCTCGCGGCGCTCACCGTCATGGTGGGCACCTGGATCACGCTCAGCCCGGGCAGCTTCGAGCGCGAGCTCCGGCACGAGTTCGGCATGGAGGACGCCCGCTACGAGCGCGAGCGCCAGGAGTTCACGATCTTCGCCGACGACGACGACGAGTTCGCCGCGCTCACGCGCGCCCGCGAGAACGTCACGACGCCGGGCTGGAGCGACTACGACTGGCGCGCCTCGCAGGTCGCCAATCAGGTCAACGAGGCGAGCGCGCTGGTCGACAGCGCCGTCAACTCGCCGGCGCCGCGTCAGCACGCCGGCCTCGTCCGTCGCGCCGAGATCGTGCGCGCGCAGCACCTGCTGCTGCACCCCAACGGGCTCGAGAACGACCACTGGGAGCAGTGGAACTTCAACTGGTACGACGACCGCGAGGTCGAGCGTCTGCACGCGATCGTCAACGCCCAGCTCGTGCCCCACGTCGTCCGCTACGAGTCGCCCTTCGGCCTGCGCGACGCGCTGCGCTTCACGGGCGTGCTCGCGGGCATCGGCCTGACGATGCTCGCGCTGGTCTTCGGCCCGCTGCTCGTCGGCACGCAGATGGCCCAGGAGGCGCACGAGAACACGCTGATGCCGCTGACCGGCACCGCCCTGCGCGCGCGTGATCTGGTCATCGGGCTGTTCGCGGGCCCCATGGCGATCATCGCGATCGTCGCGCTCCCGCAGGCCGCGCTCTTGCTGATGGCCGCGACGCTCACGGGCTCGGTCGTGCCGGCGCTCGCGGTGCTGCCGGTGCTCGCGGCCGCGAGCTTCTTCCTCTCGATCCTCACCATGCTGATCGGCCTCGCCATCGGGCGACGCCGGACCCCGGGGGTCATCGGCATCGGGCTGCTCGGCGCGCTCGGCTTCCTCGGCATGGCGGGCCTCGGGCTCGGCTTCAACGTCGGCAGGGAGTCGGCCGGCGCGCTCGCGCTGCTGCCGAACGCCTCGGCGATCCACCTGATCCGCGCCTCGCTGGTCCCGCCTGAGCCGCTGTGGACCTATACGGTGGCCGTGAAGGCCGACGCCGCGATCGCGCTCGGGGCCGTGGGCCTCGCGCTGCTCGGCCTGCTCGGCGCCCGCGCGCTCGAGCGACGCCTCAGCGGCGTGCCGGGCGTCAGCCTCAGCCGCCTCGAGGGCTTCTGCGCCGCCGCGATCTCGGTCGTCATGGTCTCGCGCGCCTTCCCGGTCGCCGAGCGCAACTGGAACCTCGAGGAGATGTTCTACATCGACCTCGCGCTGCTCACGATCCCGCTGCTCATCACCCTGATGATGCGCGTGCCGGTCGGCGACATCCCGGCGCGCCTGCGCAAGATCCCGGTGTGGTCGATCGTCGGCGAGCTGTTCTCCTACGTCGGGCTGTTCATCATCGTCACGGTGGCGTCGCTGAGCGCGGTCCACAACCCCGAGATCGATGACATGTTCCACCCGATCTCGCTCATGTACCTCAGCTACACGCTGCTGGTCGCGGCGCTGCTGGTCGTGCGCGTCACCGCGGTGCCCTCGACCATCGCCGGTCGCCTGTGGGTCGCGTTCTGCGGGATGTTCATGTGCATGACCTTTGTGCACGCCGCCGAGTGGGCTGACCGCGGGTCGCGGATGGACCTCGAGGATGTGTTCGCGCTGTTCCACGTGAGCCCGGTGCTCGGGCTGCTGCAGATCGGCCTGACCGTCGCGGTCCCGATCGTGCTCATGCGGGCCATCAAGCCGTCGACGGCGACGAAGGCCGCCAGCTAGGACCAAGCCTGCGAACGCAGCTTCATCGCGGCCCGCCCGCTCGCTCCAGCGAGCGGGCGGCGCTGCTTAGAGGCCCCGCCAAAGCCTGCGAACGAGGCGCGAGTTTCGGGTATCCTGGCGCCATGATCCACGCGACACGTGTCTGCGCCCTGCTGCTCGCGGGCGCCCTCACCAGCGCCTGCTCGCCCCCGCAAGCGACCAAACCAACGCCCGAGGCCAAGCAGGCCGAGGCCAAGGCGCCGGCGAAGCAAGGCGACAGCAAGGAGAGCGACAGCAAGACCACGCGCGCGGTCCCGCCGTCCGAGCTCGACATGAAGAAGGCGGAGCACGAGGCCAGCCTGCCGCCGGCAGCGGGTCCGCTGACGGAGGAAGAGCAGCGGCTGATCGACACGGATCCGAAGGAGCTCTCGAAGGAAGACCGGCGCAAGCGGGCGTTCGCGCTGCGCAAGAAGATCATGCAGAACCCCGACTCGCCGCAGGCGCGCGAGCTCGAGCGGATCCGCAAGGCCGTCGAGGCCGGCGAGGTCACGCCGACGATCGCTGGGCACCCGCCGGTCTCGGGCGGGCAGCTGCAGTTCAAGGCGCCCAACGCCTCGAGCGACGGCGGCGCGACCAAGACCGACACCGCTGAGAAGAAGCCCGAGGGCCTGACCCGCTAGGCAGGCGCCACGCGACGCGGCAGGGGATGACGAGCGACGAGAACGCTGCACCGGCGGCGCCGTGGATCCGCGAGCAGACGCTCGCGCCGGGCGTGCTCCGCTGGGTCCTGGACAACCCGTCCAAGCGCAACGCGGTCCACCCCGACGCGCTCGCGTGGATCCGCGCGCGCGCGGGGGCGCTGCGCGGCGAGGTTGTGCTGCTCACCGGCGCCGGGACGCGCGCGTTCTCGGCCGGCTTTGACCTCTCGGCGCTGCCCGAGGCGCTCTCCGAGGCGGCCGCGCGAGATGGCCTTCCAGACAGGCCGTTGATCGCCGCCTGCGACGCGATCGAGGCGGCCGACGCCTGCTTCGTCGCGGTCCTCAACGGCTACGTCATCGGTGCGGGCGTCGAGCTGGCCTGCGCCTGCGACCTCCGCGTCGCGCGCGAGGGCGTGTGGTTCCAGGTCCCGGCCGCGCGCCTCGGGGTCGTCTACCACGCGCGCGGGCTGCAGCGCTTTCGCGCCGTGTTCGGCCCCGGGCTCACGCGTCGCCTGATGCTGCTCGCCGACCGGCTCAGCGCCGAGGAGGTGCTGGCGGTCGGCGGCCTCGCCCGGCTGGTGCGCGACCAGGAGCAGCTCGACGCGGTCGCGCGCGAGCTCGCCGAGCGTCTCCGCGGGTTCTCGACCCGGAGCACGCGCGGGCATCGCGAGATGCTGCGCAGCCTCGAGCGCGACGGAGCGCCCGACGCGGCGCGGCTCGAGGTGCACGAGAAACGCCGGCGCGCGGCCTACACCGCGCGCGGGCGCTCGGAAGATTGACGACGACCTGGCCTACTCAGCCAGGACTTTTTGGGCGGCCTTGCGGACCAGCGCCGGGTCGACCTCGTTGCGGTGCTTCTTCATGACCGCGCCCATCAGGCGACCCATCGCCTTCGGGCCGCTGAGCCCGTTATTGTGGGCGATGTCCCGCACGAGCGCCTCGGTCGCGGCCTCGTCGAGCCGCTTGGGCAAGAACTCCTCGCAGAACGCCAGCTCGAACTGGGCCTCGGCGAGCAGCGCGGCGCCGCGCTCCCCGGCTTTCTCGTACTCGACGATCGACTTGCGCAGCTGCTTGGCGTAGCTCTGCAGCACCGCGAGCCACAGCTCGTCGTTCTCCTCTTTGCCCTGCCCGGACTTGAGCTCGTTGAGCACCTTGGTCCGGAGCATGCCGATGACGCGCTTGCTATCCTCATCGCGGGCCCGGCGGGCCTGCTTGAGGCGGGCTTTGATCTGCGCGCTGATGGACAGCTTCTCGGTTTCGTCTGCCATAGTCGGTCTACCGTGTGGGCGCGACCATAACCGGCTTTGCCGCGCGCGTACACCGGCCAATACCGCCCCGCGCGTCAGCTGCCCGAGAGCCCGCAGCCAGCCTTGATCTGGGCGACGACTCGCGCGGCCGCGGCGGCCTCGGTGGAGGGGTACGGCAGCCGGTGCACGAAGGGCGTCTGCATACGCCCCTTCGTGATCCGCCCCTCGATGACGACGCGGGCCGCGTCGACGTCGAGCTCCGCGCCCGTCAGCGCCATCTCGTTGGTCTGCCAGGTGATCACCGCCTCGCCGAGCAGGGCCGCGCGCGGCGTGTAGATCAGCTCGACCGGGCGCGTCGACGTCCTCCACATGCAGCTGAACATCCAGCGAAACAGCAGCCCGAAGCAGAGCGCGAGCACGACGCTCGCCATCACGATCTGCAGCCCGCGCGCGCCCCCCTCCGACCAGATGATCAGGCCGTTGCCGACGCCGGGCAGACCGAGGATCCCGCCGATCAACACGCCGCCGAGCTGACCGTTCGCGCGCATCGCCCGGGCGTAGTGATTCCATGGCCCCGGCGCCAGCTTCCAGCGGACCAGCGCGTCGCCGGCCGCGAAGGCCGCGCGCTGCTGCTCCGCGCTGCGGGCCATGTAGCGGACCAAGAACACGCTGAGCGCGGCGATCAGCGTCCCCCCGCCGCCCAGCACCAAGAGCCAGACTTGGAGGCTCCCGCCGGTCGCGATCCCCAGCCCGAGCAGCGCGAGCGCGACGAGCAACACCGCGATCGAGACCCGCGCCGGCAGCCGGTACGGGTCGCGGCGCTCAACCTCCTCGGCGATCGTCATCATGAAGACTCCTCCTCGAGCGGCCGCCCGTGACACGCGGCCTCGATCTGGCGGGCGACTCGCTCGGCCAGCGCGGTCTCGGTCGACGGGAACGGCAGCCGGTGCGTGAACTCGCTGTCGACCTCGCCGCCGGTCGTCTTGCCGTGGATGACGATGCGCGCCCCCTCGGCGTCGACGGAGGCGCCGAGCAGCGCGAGGCCGAAGCTCTGCCAGGTGATGAGCACGCCGTCGAGCATCGCGCCCTGTTCGCCGTAGACGAGCTGCACGGGCGCCCTGCGGACGCGCCACTGCCCGCCCATCACGGTTCGAAAGATCAGCGCGCCGAGCAGCCCGAGCGGCGGGCCCGCGAGCATGACCGAGGTCCCGAAGGCGTCGCCGTCCGACCAGATCAGCGCGCCGACCAGCAGGACCACGCCGGCGATCATGCCGCCGATGATGTTCCCGATCATCAGCCCCTTGGCCCGCATCTCGCGGGCGAACACGTTCCAAGGGTCCGGCGGCAACGTCCAGCGCGCGAGGTGCTCGCCGTCGCGGAACGCGACCAGCTGGGCCTCGACGCTGCGCGCCGTGATCGCCATCGCGATCCAGAAGATCAGCCCCATCGACCCGCCGAGCACGCCGACCAGCAGCGCGCCCACCTGCCAGTCGCGCGGCAGCGAGAAGCCCGCGGCGAACAGCGCGACGCCGCCCACGAGCAGCGCGAACGAGATCCTCGCGTAGCGTCGGTAGGGGTTGCGGAAGGGTTGCTCGCTCGCCGTCACGGCCGCTCCGTCGAGGCCTCGATACTACCGCCGAAGGTCACCCGCCGCGCGCGTCGTCGCGCGCGCCGCCCTCGACCGTGCAGGGCACCGCGTGCGCCCCCGCGATCCGCTCGCCGACGCGCGCCGCCTCCTCCGCCGCCGCCGCCGGGAACGGCAGCGTCACCGCGGCCTCGATCCGCGTCGCGTCGGTCCTGCCGCGCTCTGTCCCCTCGAGGCGAATGATGGCTGAAGGGACATCTACGACGACGCCGTGGAGCCGGAAGCCGAACAAGGCCCAGGCCACGACGGTCCCGTCGTTAAACACCGCCGCCTGCGCGCTGATCGAGACCGGCACCGGCTGATCGGCCGCGCGCCAACGCGGCGCGAGCAGGCTGCGGCCGACGAGGTGAGTCCCCGCGGCCGAGACGGTCACGACGCCGAGCGCGACGAGGCCCGCGACGCGATCCTCGGCGATGTAGAACAGCCCCATGAGCGCCGGGAGGACCCACAGCCCGCCGGTGACGAGGACCAGGCGGAGCGTCTCCCGATCCCGCCGGGCCGCCGCGTAGGCGTTCCAGACCGTCGGCTCGAGCCGCCAGCGCGCCAAGCAGAGCCCGAGCTGAAAACCGTGGAGCGCGCGCTCGAGCGCGCGCGCGAGCTGGACGCAGGCGATCGCGGCGCCGCCGGCGATGACCGTCACGTACCCGCCGAGCACCAGCAGCGCGCCGCTCTCGTCGGGCAGGCCGAGCCCCAGCCCCAGCAGCGCGAGGCCGACCAGCGCCGCGCCGACGCACGGCCGCGTCGCGCGGGAGAACGGGTTGCGGGGCGCGGGTTGGTCCACGCCGCCGCTCGCCGGCTCCTCACGCGCGGGTCGTGGGCTCAGCATCAGCCGGGCTGACCCCTAGGCCAGCAGCTCGCTGAGCACGCCCTTCGGCATCATCGGGTCGCCGAAGTCGTCGAGGTACTGGTCGCCGTCTTTGCGCACGCCGGCCGCGCTGGCGATCGTGTTGAGCATCTGCGCGTGGTTGCCCTCGAGGTACTCGCCGTTGTTGACCTCGACGCACTGCCCCTGCTTGAGGAAGCCGCCCGCGCTGCCGGCGAGCACGAAGGGCACGTTGCGGGCCGAGTGCGCCGGGCCGTTGCCGAGGTCGTTGAGGAACACCGCGACGCCGCAGTCGATCAGGCGGTCGCCGTTGATCAGCTCGATCGCCTCGAGCTTGTCGAGCAGGTACTTGAACGCGCGCATGAAGTGGATGTCGACGTAGTGGTGCAGCAGATCCGAGTTGGGGATCACCGCGCCCATCGCGTCGTGCGACATCCGGCGATGCGAGAGGTAGTGGAAGTTCTCCATCGGCGCGTTGTCGTCGAGGTTGGTGTAGCGCGTGCTGCCGTCGTTGCCGCTGCCGATCTGGATCGCGGCCGAGCGCGTGTAGCCGCAGGCGACCGCGAGCACGGCGATGTCCATGTGCGCGCGCGCGGCGAGCAGCACCTCGTCGCCGAGGTCGCTCGCGTAGCCGGGCGCCTTGCCCTCGAACGACGCGTAGGCGTCGGCGTCGAGGTTGCACATCAGGTTGTCCTCGAGGTCGCGGATGCTGTCGAAGTGCAGCTCGAGGCGCTGCTTGTCGGCGGCGCTGAGCTTCGGGCTGCTCATCAGGCCCTGCATCTGGTCGCGCACGAGGTCGTTGATCGAGTTCTGGCGCGCGATCACCAGCTCGAACTGCTCGGAGTCGACGCCCATCATCGTCTGGTAGGCGTTGATCGGGTTGTGCAGCGCGGCGCGCCGCTGACCGGGCCCGCGGTAGGAGATGCACGGGCCGCCGAGCCAGCCGCCGGGCGCCCCGGCGTACATGAACAATGAGTCACGTCCATCGGGGTTGAGCTCGGCGCCGATGCGGTGATCGATCGACTCGCCGTTGGCCTCCGAGTCGCCGCCGACGCCCGGGACCACGGGGCCGCGCGCGGTCAGGCACTGCAGCGCGCCGCGGGCGTGGCCGTCGGCGTAGTCGAAGTTGAACATGCTGATGTTCCGCACCACCAGCAGCCGATCGAGGTAGTCGGTCAGCTCGCTGAGCGCCCGGCCGTTGACGGTCTCGGGGGTCAGCGCGCCGGTCTGCGTCGGCCAGAAGCGCTCGGGCTCCATGCCGATCTCGTTGGTGTTCTGCTCGGCCGCGACGCCGTTGGCCTGCCGGAAGAAGATCGCGAACGGCGGCGCGCTCTCCTCCCCGGCGGCCTCGACCTCGCGCGGCCGGATGCTCTCGAGGATCGGCAGCGCGAGCGTGAAGCCGCCGATGCCCTTGAGGATGACGCGGCGGCTGGGGCCGCGTCGCTTCCGCGAGGCGGCGGCGGCGGTGGGCTTCGATTTCCAGGAGAAGATGCTCATTACAGTTCCTCCGTGGCGCGGCTGAGGAAGGGGGTCGAGGTGACGAGCATGACCACGAGCTGCTGCACGCTGGCGCCGTCGAGCGAGGCGCCGCCGAGCCGCGTGATCAACGGGCCGTCCTCCGCGGCGTGGGGCCGACCGCTGGCGAACTCGACCCAGTGCTGGAGGTAGCAGTCGTGGGCCTGCTGCTCGCCCGCGAGCGCCTCCACGAGGTCGATCGCGTCGTCGACCGCGAGGCCGCCGCCGATCGTCACGGTCGACGAGGCGTCGACGGGCAGCCCGTTGTCGGTGAGCCGGTAGGCCCCCATCGCGTCGTAGTGCTCGAAGGGGAAGCCGTAGGGGTTGATGTAGTTCGAGTGACAGCCGGCGCAGACGCTGCCGGGCACCTCGGTGTGCTCCTCGACCATCTGCCGGTTGGTCTTGCCGTCATCCTGGGGCGGCACGGGCGGCACACCGTCGGGCGGCGCCGCGACGTTCTCGCAGACGATCTCCTTGATCAGGTAGACGCCGCGGTGGATCGGGTCGGGGTTGACGGAGGTCGCGTTGCTGGCGAGGAAGCCGACCTGCGTGAACACGCCGCGGCGCTCCTCGGCGTCGAGGCCGACTTTCTCGAAGTCGGGCCCGAAGTCGCCGGCGACCCCGTAGACCGCCGCGAGCTCGTCGTTGACGAAGGTCTCGGAGGCGGTCAGCAGGTCGGCGTAGGTGCCCTCCTGCGCGAAGATCACGTCGCGGATGTACAGCTCGTTCTCGGTCCGCGCGAGCGCGCCGAGCTCGGCCGGCGCGTCGGGGAAGAACACCTCGGAGGGCGCGATGCTCCCGAACTTCTTCACGTCGAGCAGCTGGTAGTGGAAGTCGTAGAGCGCCTGCTGGGCGCGCTCGTCCGCGAGCAGGCGCAGCGCCTGGGCCTCGACCTCGGCCGGCTCGAGCAGCGCGCCCTCGGCCGCCGCCGACAGCAGCGCGTCGTCGGGCATCGAGTTCCACAGGAAGTAGGAGAGCCGCTGCGCGACCTCCCAGCTGTTGAGCGGGATGACCTCGCCCACGATGTCGGCGCTCGCCTCGATCCGGTAGAGGAAGTGCGGCGACTGCAGCATCGCGTCGACGACCTGGCGCACGCCCGCGGTGAAGGGGTCGACGCCCGGGTACAGCGGCGCGCCGGCGCCGAACATCTCGACGTAGACCTGCACCTCGTCCGCGCTCAGCGGCCGCCGGAACGCGCGCGCGCCGAAGTCCTCGACGAACTGCTGGGCGCGCGCCTGCGGGTCGCCCATGTCGGGCGGGACGAAGCCGCCGAGGATCCCGGCGTCCTCGGTCACCAGCGCCGCGACCTCCCCGGCCGCGATCTGGTAGCCGGTCCACAGCGCCTGATCGACCTCCAGCGCGAGCGCGTTGTTGTCGAACAAGAAGCCGCTGACCTGCGGGTCCGAGCGAAAGCCCTCGGAGAAGCCGGTGGTGTCGCTCAGGTAGAACAGGTCGCGGACCGTGTTCTCCCACTGGTTGTGGGTCAGGCGATAAAAACGCGTGCTCGGGGCCGGGAGCTCGGCGGCGTCATCGTCGTCGTCATCGTCGTCGTCGTCGTCGCCCGAGGTGTCGCCCGAGCTCGATCCCCCCGCCGACGGGTCGCCGTCTGTAGTCCCTAGAGTGCCGCTGTCTGTCTCGCTCTCGCCCTCGCCCCCGCCGGAGTAGCACCCCGTGCTCGTGAGTGAGAGCGACAGCAGCGACGCGGACAGCAATGTCAGTCGCGAAGCGCTCATTCGTATTCTCTATCGCCTCCCAGCGCAATCCTAGCCCGCGCGGGAGCCCGAGCACAATGGTCGCCCCCGGGCGACAGCCGGGTGCGCGGGCCCCCTGCGGCGGCCTCGGATCGCGCGCGCCAGCACGCGAATGACATGACCTTTCGGTCATTTTAATGACGTCCGCGCGACAGCGAGCGCGGGCCGTGCGGTCGGAAGCCGTCGGCGCGACCGGCTCACCGCGCCGCGACCGACCGGTCGACGCCCCGCGCCGACGTCGCCGGGGAGCGCTGCGCTGCGCTGCGCTGCGCTGCGCTGCGCTGCGCTGCGCGTCCGCGTCGCCGCCGTGGTACGGTCAGTCCATGCTTAAACATATATCTGCCTTGACGGTCGGCGCGCTGCTGGGCGCGGTCGTCCTCTACGGCGCCCCCCGGACCGCGGCGGCCTGCTCGGGCTGCTCGGAGCTCAAGGGCATCACCGTCGCGCACGCGAGCGTCGCGCCCGATGGCGTCCTGGTGTTCAACTACGAGTCCACGTGGGGCCCGCTCGGCGGGCTCGGGGACATCGAGGAGAAGCTCGCGCTCGAGGTCCGAGACGGCGACGGCGCGCCGCTCGAGGGTAAGCTCGAGCGCGCGTACAACCGGCTGGTCTGGCGCCCCGCCTGCCAGCTCGATCCAGGCGCGGTCCTGCACCCTCGGTTTGAGTACTCGGATCCGGATCCTGCTGGGCTGTGCGGGGGGCCAGTCGAGCAAAAAGTCTTCGAGACCGCCTCGGTCCGCGTCGCGGAGGAGCCGCTGGCTCCGCTCGCGCTCCCAGAGGCCTGCTTCTCGACGGTCTACAGCTTCGCGGAGCTCAACACCGGCCTCGACGACCTCGCCTGCTGCGACGGCGCGTTTCCGTACCACGAAAACGACAACATCGGCGGCTGCGAAGACGAGCCACCGACGATTCACTACGACGCGGGCTCCTGCGCCGTCGTCCGCGGCTTCGGGCAGGCGACCGCGCGGTTCTCGTGGACGCCCGCGCTGGGCGACGAGGACGCCGCGAACACGGTCGCGCTGCTGGAGTACGAGCGCCCCGAGGGCGTGCTGTCGATCCACTCGCTGCTGCTCGAGCTCGACGCCTCCTCCGGCGCGCGCGCGCTGACGATGACGCGATCGGAGGCGCTCGATGTCCGCCTCACGCTGCACTCGCTGGCCACGGGCGAGCGCGTGAGCGGCCCGTGGGTGCGCTCGAACGGCGATGTTAGCGACATGTACCTTGGGTCTATTGAGGTCGACCGCAGCGCGGAGCTCGACGCCGCCTGCGCCGACGCGCCCTACACCTGCGAGATCATCCAAGGGGCGTCGCCCGCGGTCCTGTGGGACTCGGAGGAGTGCGCCCCGTATCAGCACTCGATGATCGACCCGTCGAACATCGGCAACCAGGACCCGACGCAGTGCGCCCTCTACAGCGGCGCGGAGGAGGCGCTGCCGCCCGAGCGCGACCTCCCGCAGGTCTGCGAAGGCGCCGTCGACACCGAGACCGACACGGGCACCGACGGCGAGGGCGAGGCCGGCTGCGGGTGCGCGGCCACGAGCCCGCGCGACGCCGGCCTCCTGCTCCTGCTCCTGCTCAGCCCGCTGCGTGCCCGGCGGCGGCGGTCTCGCTGAGCTCGTCCGCGGGATCCCGCGCGCAGCGAAAGCCGACGCCGTGGCTGTGCGCGCTCGCGTCGAGCGGGAAGCGCAGCGCGGGGTCGGTGAAGTCGGGCATGAAGCTGTTGAAGGCGCCGCCGCGGATCACCCGGTTGTTGGTCGGGACCGGCTTGGCGTCGGGGTCGGGCTCGGCGTCTTTCTTCGGGTAGGGGTGGAACTCGTCCGCGGTCCACTCGAAGACGTTGCCGACCATGTCGAGCAGGCCGTCCTGCGTCTTGCCCTCGGGGAAGCTCCCGATCGGCGAGGTGCCGACGAAGCCGTCGTCGGCGTCGAAGATCGTCGGCTGCGCGGCGAGCCCGTGCTCGGCGCGCCAGGCCTGGCACTCGGCGCCGCAGCCGTTGAGGTGCGCGGGGCTGGGCGCCGCGTCGCCCCAGGGGAACACGCGGCCGTCGGAGCCGCGCGCCGCGAATTCCCACTCCGCCTCGGCCGGCAGGCGCTTGCCGTGGACGCGGCAGTACTCGTCGGCCTGCTCCCAGGTGACGCAGTTGATCGGGTGCCGCGCGAGCTCGGGTCGAAACGCCGTGCACAGCTCGCTGTAGGCCGCGCGCTGCTTCTCCCACTTCCGCCTCTTCGCGCTCCCCTGCGGCCAGAAGCTGTCTCGGTGCGCGCGCTTGCACTCGCCCTCGTCGGAGCAGGCCTGGTACTCGGCGGACGTGACCTCGTGGACATCCATGCAGAAGCGCTGGACCTCGACCTTGTGGGCCGGCAGCGCCATGCGCAGCACCGGCTTGCTGTCGTCGTCGGTGCCCATGAAGAACTTCCCGCCGGAGACGAGCGCCATGCCCTCGGGACAGGGCGGCGGCGGCGGCGTCGGCGGCCGCGGCTCGGCGGCCGCGGGCTCGTTCGCGCCGGCGGTCTCGAGCTCGGCGGGCTGCTCGACCTCCGTGTCGTCCTCGTCCTCGACCGGCTCAGCGGGCGTCTCGCCCAAGCGCGAGCCGACGACGACGCCGGCGCCCGTGCCCGCGACCAGCAGGAGCCCGACCGCAGCCGCGATGAGCGGCCGACGACGCCCCGTCGCGGACGGCGGGCTCGCGGGGTCGAGCGCGGCGAGTTGCTCGACGGTGTCCTCCTGGTCGCCGGCGCGCTCCTCGGTCTGCGTCGAGAGCTCGTCGTCGTCGAGCTCGCTGGCGGCAACCGGCTGGGTCGCGTCGTAGCCGTAGGCGATGGTGTGGCCGCCGCTCGGCTCGCTCCCGCCGGGGAGCGTGGGCGCGGCCTGGGCGGCGCGGCCGGAGGTGGTGTGGGGGCCGCTCTCGGCGAGCCGCGCCGCGCCGCGCAGGGTCGCTACGCCGTCGCGCGAGCTTGGCTCGAGGGACAGCTCGCCGCGCCCGATGGGCGGGTAGTCGCGGATCCCGAGGGCGCCGACGAGCTCGAGCCAGAACGCGGTCAGGTCGGGGTAACGCTGCAGCGGCTTGATCGCGGTGGCCTTGCGAAACACCTCCTCGACCGCGTCGCTGACCGCGAGCCCCAGGGTCCGCGGCGTCGGCCGGCGGATCTCGTTCTGGCTCGCGTAGGCGAGCTGCATGATGTTCTCGCCCGGCAGCGCGCGCTCGCCCCCGGTCATGACCTCGAGCATCACGAGCGCCATCCCGTAGACGTCGGTCCACGGCCCGGTGGCGCCGTGCCGCCTGTCGAATTGTTCAGGCGCGCCGTAGTTCGGCGTGAACGCGGCGACCTCGAGGTTGGTCGCCTGCATCGCGTCGCGCGAGTGCGTCTGCATGACCTTGGCGATGCCGAAGTCGAGCAGCTTGATGACGACGCCGGGGTTGAGCGCGCTGCCGCAGACGAAGAAGTTCGCCGGCTTGATGTCGCGGTGCGCGACGCCGTGGTGATGGGCCTGCGCGAGCCCCCGCGCGACGCCGTCGAGCAGCCGGAACACCTCGAGCGCGTCGCGCTCGCGCCCGCGGTTGTGCCCCGAGCGCAGGAAGCCGTCGAGCGAGCGGCCGTTCAGCCACTCGAGCACCATGTAGGGGAGCCAGCAGCCGTCGGGGGTGGTCAGCGTGCCGATGTCGCGGGCCTGGACGATGGCCGCGGAGTGACTCGAGAGCGCGCCCATGATCTTGCCCTCTTGCACGAATTGCTCGAGCAGGCCGTCGCGGATGCTCTCGGGCGCGTTCGACAGCGCGGTGAAGCACTTCAGCGCGACCGGCTGGTCCCAGATCTGGTGACGCGCGCGGAAGACGACGCCGAAGCCGCCTTCGCCAACAAGCTCTTCGATGAGGTACTTGTCGGCGACGACTCTGCCGATCAGGAGGTTCACGTCGGGCGAGCTGCTCATGGATAGGGCGTCCTCTAGAACAAATTGAAATCCCACCGCATCGCCGCGCGATCGTGCCACGCGGATCCACGAGTGTCAGCGCGATCGCCGAGCCGCTACAGCGGAAAGAATTTCGGAAACAAAACGCGATACGAGTTCGTAGGCCGGAGACGAGAGACGACGCCGGCCGTCACGAGACGCTTTCTTGGGCCGTCATAGACGATGGCGTAGCGTCCTCGTTGTTCATGCAACGGCGCGCCTCGCTCTTGAGTTACCCTCCTGCCGCCCCCGACGAGATCTTTCTCTCTGTGCCCGACGAAACCGCAAAAACGTCCGTCCGACGCCGTATCTCGGCGTCCTACAGCGCGCCGGCGCTCGCGCCCTCGCTCGCGCTGTTCGCGGCGCTGCTGATGCCGACCGGCGCCGGCGCTGCGGAGCACGCCGCCCACGAAGCCTCCCAGCGACCGCCGCGCTGCACCCGCGCGATCGCGCTCGGCAACGAGACCGCGCTGCGCGTGCACAACCGCTCACGGGACGACCTGCGGGAGTTCTACTGGGCCTACACGGCGCGGCTGCAGGAGCGAGCGCCCGCGGGCGCGGTCCTCGGCCCCGCCCACGATCGCCACGCGGCGCTGCCGTGGCTCGCCCACGCGGACTCGCTGGCGCAGGCCAGGCTCGAGGACGAGGCGCCGATCGCCGAGGTCGCCCGCGCCCGCGTCGTCGACCTCCTCAACCCCGATCTGCTGCGCGCGCTCGACCGCCAGCTCAAGCGCCTCACCCCCGAGCAGCTCACGCTGCTGCTGCGGGCGAACGCGCCGACCCTGCGGGCCCACGTGTGGCTCTGGCTCGCGACCACGCGCGCCGGCGGCTGCGCCCTGGCCTCGCTCGAGCTCGACTTCATCGAGGACGCCCTCGCCGAGCGCAGCCTGGTCGTCGAGCACGGCGAGGAGGTGCTGCTGCGCCCCGTCGCCGACTACGTGCTCGCCGCCCGCGCGCGCGCCGTCGCGGGCCCGCCCGGGAGCCTCGACGCGCTGCTCGAGCGCCTCGCGCTCACGCCCAGCGACGCCAGCTCGAACCGAGTTCACCCGCTGACCCGCGCGACCGCCCACGCCATGCTGATCCGGCGCGGGCAGCTGGCGAGCGTCGAGCCGGGGCTCGCCCACCCCTACCCGGCCGTCCGCGCCGCGGTCGCGCTCGCGCTGATGGACGCCGCGCCGGGCTCGGAGCACGAGCAGCTCGGCGCCCCCCCGGCGATCGTCGAGCTCGCGGCGCACGATCCCAGCGATCGCGTCACCGAGACCCTCGTCGGGCGGCTGCTCGCGGACTCGCCGGCGATCGACGGCGTGCCCCAGCCCCAGGGCGCGCTCGCCGAGAGCGACGACCCGCGGATCCTCGAGACCATCGCGCGCTGGCAGGGTCGCGGCGACCCGCTCGCGCCGCTGCCGAAGCCCCGCCCGCGCACGCCCCCCGCAGTCGCGGCGCAGGCGTCGGGTGATCCCTCGCCGACGACGACCGAGGCCGCGACCGAGGCCGCGACCGAGGCCGCGACCGAGGCAAAAAAGCTCGCCGAGGACGAGCCGCTGCCGGGGATCTTCGACAACGGCGCGTCCTGATCGACGTGTCTCAAAGACCTTGTCGTCCGCGCCTCAGCCTGGGGCGTCGTCGCGAACGCGCGCGATCAGCTGCGCGTAGACGGTGAGCAGCGCCCGCGCCTCCTCGACCATCAGCCGCCCCTTCGGGCTGAGCCGCGTGCCCTGCGAGTCGGCCCAGAGCAGCGGCGAGCCGATCCGCTGCTCGAGCGCGTCGAGCCGCCGCCGCAGCGTCGAGCGCGCGAGGCCTAGCGCGTCCGCAGCCGCCTTCGCGCTGCCGTGCTCGACGACCGCCAAGAACGCGCGCAGCTCGTCCAGGTCAGCCATCGGCGAGCCCCCTGACGCCCTCGCGCACGTTGCCGAAGAACGCGAGGAAGGTGCGCCGCATCCGGGGCGTGTCGGGCATCACCGCGCGCACCGACACCTCGCGCTGCACCAGCTCCGGGAGCACCGGCACGAGCGTCCCCGTCGCGTTGGGGTTCGGGATCTCCCCGCGGGGGAAGCGGGCGATGCCGAGGCCGTCGGCGGCGCACTGACGGATCAGCCCCATGTCAGGTGAGCTGTGGGACAGGTTCACGAGGAACGAGCCGCCGGCGCGCAGCGGCCACTCGTCCGCGGGTTGCTCCGGAGGTGTCCATGAGAACAGGTCATGGTCTTCGAGCTCCTCCAGCGACTGCGGGCTGCCGGCGCGCGCGAGGTAGTCGGGCGAGGCGAACAGCCCCTCATCGATCTGCGCGAGCCGTGCGCTCAGCCACGGCCCGGTCGTCGGGCGCGGCGCGAGGGTCAGCGCGATGTCGGCGTCATCCGGCAGCAGCGAGAGCGGGCGCGAGACCGGGAAGATCTGCGAGCGGAGCTTCGGGTAGCGCGTGTGCCCGTAGCGCAGCACCATGACCAAGATCGCGGGCGGGAGCCCGACCGGGATCGCCACGCGGAAGCTGCCGACGAGCTGCTCGGCGCCGCTGACCACTCGCTCGATCGCCGCGTCGGCCTCGCGGATCAGCTCTCGACCGCCGCGCGCGAGCGCGACCCCCCGAGCGGTCAGCGTGAGCAGGCGACCCGCCCGCTCGACCAGCGGCGCGCCGAGCTCCTCCTCGAGCGCCGCGAGCCGCCCGCGGAGCGTCCGCTGGCTGACGCCGAGGGACGCGGCGGCCTTCGGGAGGTTCCCGTGCGCATGGAAGCACACGAGCGCGCGGACTCGCTCGAGGTTCATGGGGCTCTCGCCACCGAGTATCAACCGGCCGCGGTCGCGATGCAGCGCCGCTTCGCCCCGCGAGTGGCCAAAAACTGCATCGACGCTGGTCATCGCCGTCGTCGAAGCCGCCGCGCGCCGCCCCTACACCGTGATCATGAACCGTTCGGCCCGAATCCTCCCCGTCTTGATCATTTTCGCGCACGCCGGCGCGTGCGGCGACTCCGCTGGCGAGACCGACGCGACCACCAGCGCGGGAGAGACCGAGGGGACGACCGAGGGCGCGTCCACGGGCACAACAGAGGGCACAACAGAGGGCGCGACCGAGGGCACAACGGAGGGCGCGACCGAGGGCGCGACCGAGACCGACGCGACCACCGAAGCCACGACCACGGGCGACATCGACCCGATCCACGAGATGATCTGCGCGCAGATCGGCTCGCTCGCCGACCCGGAGGAGAGCTACGCCGTCCCGGGCGTCGCCGGGGCCCCGCGCTGGGGCATCCCCCCGGCGGCGCCGCCGACGACCCGCGTGCGTCGCTCGTGGTCAAGCCTGGGCGCCGCGGACAAGCAGCAGGTGATCGACGCCTTCATCGCGCTCAAGAGCGTCACCGTCGACAGCGGCGACCCCGGCTCGCCGCGGGCTGCCTACAGCAGCTTCTGCGAGCAGCCGGAGCTCGGCCAGAGCCCCTACGCCAAGAACCTCTACGACTACTACGTCGAGGCCCACACCAACGCCTTCGTCTCGATGCGCACCGAGCAGATGCCGATGCCGCGCATGAGCCACATGGCGCCGCAGTTCTTGCCCTGGCACCGCTACCTGCTCCTGCGGCTCGAGGCCGACATGGCTGAGGCGATCGGCGACCCCGACTTCGCGCTGCCCTACTGGGACTGGGAGGACTGCTGGGAGGATGGCGACCCCAACACCTGCGCGCCGCTGTTCGAACCGGACTACCTCGGCACCCCGGGCGGCTGCGACGAGGCCACCAGCCCGGTGCAGGGCTACCTCACCGACAACGGCTTCCTCGCCAACATCTACTCGGTCGGCGGGCTCATGAATTTCACCGGCGACGGCATCGTCTGCTCGCCGCGGCCGCTCGTCCGCGCGGTCGCCTGCAGCGAGTCCGTCGTCGGCCCGCCGGAGGCCTTCGAGGTCGCCGGCATCTTCGCGCGCCCGGTCTACGACGCGGAGCCCTACGACAGCTGCTACACCGAGGAGGACGTCTCGTTCCGGCAGTACCTCGAGGGCTTCAACAACAGCGATCTGGATCCGATCTGCGTAGCGGCCGGGTGCACGCTCCACGGCCGCGGGCACGAGTGGATTGGCGGGGACATGACGATCAACTCCACGCCCAACGACCCGATCTTCTTCCTGCACCACAACAACGTCGATCGCGTGTGGGCGGCGTGGCAGGAGGCCAACCTCGCCTCGGGCGACGCCGCGCGCGAGGTCGATCACGGCAACCCCGGCTACCCCGAGGGGGACTACCGCGGCCCCATGTTCATCTTCGACGAGGTCCGAGCCGACGAGATGTTCGACTACCGCGGGCTGGGCTACGAGTTCGACGCGCTCCCGAGCGAGTGAGACGACCCGCGGCCACGACCAGCAGCCCGTGATGAGAGTCCGCGTGCCGGCTCGCGCCGGAGTCGTCGTCGCTGACGAGGCGGGGAGACGAAGTTGTTCCGAGCCTACGACGAGCTTCGCCAACAACGCCTGCGGCGGAAGGACCAAGCGAGGTGACGCGTGGACGCTCATCACAGGCTGCGAGGGCCTCGCGCGAAACCGCCCGAGCTGCCATCATCCCTGGCGATGCGCGCGTTGTTGTCCGCTCGAGCGACTGCCCTCCTCCCCGCCTCGCTCTCGCTCTCGCTGTGCGTGGCGGCCTGCGCCGCGGGGGACGGCGAGACCACGGAGACGGGCGTCTCGGGCATCTCCGGCGCGAGCGCGCCGACGGGGGCCTCGGCCGCGAGCGCCGGCACGACCGGCGCGAGCGCCGACGCCACGAGCAGTGCCGGCGCCACGACGACGGGCGGCGCGTCCTCGGGGAGCACGGGCGCGACGCAGACCGGCGGCGCGACCACGACGACGACCGCGACCGGGCAGACCAGCGACATGACCCTCACGACAGGGGCGAGCACGGGCGCGCCGGCGGACGACAACGCCTACCTGCACGTCGACGTCTGGAGCACCTGGTGGAACGACCGCACGCGCTGCGGCGCCGAGCGTGCGTTCCTCGAGATGTGCCAGAACATGGGCGGCCTCGACTGTAGCCTCTACCAGCAGGCCTACGACGTCTGCGACCCGTGGAAGATCGTCTACGGGCAGGTCGGGCCCGAGAAGCAGGGTGAGGAGCTGTGTCAGCGCGGCAAGCTCCCCGACATCGGCGGCTGCGTCGCCGCGCAGTACGACTATGACGCGCTGCAGTTCTACTGGCACGGCGCCGAGTGGCAGGGCAATTGGCCGGTCGCGACGGTCAAGCTGTTCGCGGCCGGCGCCGACTGGACCGGCGGCGGCGAGCTGATCGCGTTCAGCAACATGCCGGGCTTCGCCCAGGCCGCGATGCCCGGGATCCAGAACCACGGCCTAGGCTACGGCTGCGCGATGCTGGGCACCGACCAGGGCGACGAGCGCTACCTCAGACCCTTCGGCGGCTTCGCCTGGATCCAGGTCCCGACCGGCGAGGCGCTGACGGTCGTCGGCGCGTCCGCGAGCAACTTCGCGGACCAGCAATTCCAGGGCTGCTCGCGCGGCGAGGTCAGCCAAGACCCGTGGATCAGCGGCGCCCCGAACGCGGAGCTGGGCTGCGTCTACGTGATCGAGAGCATGACCTTCGAACCAGGTCACCACTACCTGATGCGCTACGGCGCGATCACGGATCTCGGCGCGGACGGCCCGCCGCAGCTGATCGTCGACGGCTTCGCGCTGCCCGAGGTCGGGCTGGACGTGTCGACGCGGGACGCGTGCGCGCTGTAGCGCCTACGCCGATCGAGCGCGCAGCGCCAGCAGCCGCGCGCGCGCGGGCTCAAAGCCGCAGGCCTCCGCCAGCTCGAGCCCGCGCGTGATCGCCTCCTCGGCCCGCGCATCGTCCCCGCGCGCGAGCGCCAGCGCCCCGGCGATCCAGCGCGCCCGCAGGACCTGCTCGACCTCGCCGGTCCGCCGCGTCCACGTCTCGAGGGCCGCGAGGCGCAGCTCCGCCTCCTCGAGCGACATGTCTCTTCGATCGTCTTCCAAGCTCGCCGCGCGGGCCAGCGCGAGCTCGGCGAGCACGGCGTCGCAGTGGGCGACGTGACCGCCCCAGCCCAGGCTAGCGCAGCGCGCGTGGTTCTCGCGCGTCGCGCTGGCGGCCTCCTGGAGCGCGCCGGTGGCGAGCAGGTGCTCGGCGATCCACAACCCGCGGCGCGCGACCGGCCGATCGCCGAGCTGCGCGAGCCGATCGAAGCGCGCCCGCGCCTCCTCGGGTTCGCCCTGATCCTGCAGCAGCGCGCCCTCGAGCGCGAGCCCGCGGATGAGGTGCATCGCGCCCTGACGCCCGCCGATCTTCGTACGCGCGACCGACATCGACGCGCGGACGTGGTCGAGCGCGCGCTCGAGGCGACCGGCCAGCCGCTCGGTGTAGGCGAGCGCGCGCAGGCCCGTGACCAGCCAGACGAGATCGCCTTCGTCCGTGGCGCTGCGGACGACATCGCGGTAGCAACGTCGCGCGAGCGCGAGGTCCCCGAGCGCGCCGCTGAACAGCCCCCACTGGTACGTGAGCAGCTGCCGGTGGCTCCGCGGCAGGCGCTCGTCGAGCGACTCCGGCGTGCCCTCGGCCGAGAACGCGCGCGCGATCCGGGCCCCGCGGGCCATCTCGCCGAGCGTGAGGCCGAGCCAGTCGAAGCCGCCGAGCGCGTGGACGTAGAGGCCGAAGGCGACGCGCGGTCGGCCCTGCTCGAGGGTGTGCAGCAGCAGATCCTCGATCGCGTCGAGCAGCCGAGGGGCGCGCGGCCTGGTGTCGGCGCGACCGCGCAGCGTCCGGAGCTCCGCGGGCAGCGAGCGCTCGATCCTGCGGATCAGCTCGCCGTGCAGCTCCTCCGCAGCGGCGCCGAGCAGGCCGCCGAAGTAGCGGCGCACGAAGGGGTGGGCCGAGTAGACCTGACGCGCGCGTGATGGCGAGCTTGGTGGCGAGCTTGGTGGCGAGCTTGGTGGCGAGCCTGATCTCGAGGTCGACGCGCGCGCGCCGGAGAACACGAGCCCGAGCCGCTCGAGCCGGCGGAGCGCGGCCAGGAGCCCGACGCGCGAGCAGCCCGCGAGCGCGCCGGCGACCGCCGGCCCCGAGCTCGTGATGTCCTCGAGAACATGTCTCTCGACGCCGCGGGGGAACACCGAGACGCGCGCGAGCAGGTCGCGCTCGCGCGCGGGTAAGGCGGCCGCGTAGGCGCCGAGCAGCGCGACCAGGCGACGCGCGAGCGGCTCGTCCTGCGCGGCCTCGGCGAGCGCGGGCTCGGCGAGCGGGAGCTCGGCGGCGCGCCGCGCGTCACCGTCGAGGTAGGCCGCGGTGTAGGAGCCGATGACCGCGAGCGAGAGCGGGTGCCCGCCGACGCTCGCTACGAGCGAGTCCAGCGCGGGCTCGGTCGCGGCCTCGACGCCCCAACGACGCAGCAAGCGCCCGCCCTCGGCGTTGCTCAAGGGCGCGAGCGCGTGGCTGCGCAGGCCGTCTCCTTCCCAGGGCGCGAGCGCGGCCAGCGGGAAGCGGGTGGTCACGAGCGCGCGCGCTCGCCCGAGGCCATGGACCAACGCGCGCATAAACCGGCGCAGCAGCGGGTCCTCGAGCTCTCCGAACGCGCCGCGTGCTCCACCTGGATCGCGCCCCTCCGACTGCACCGCCTCGAGGCCGTCGAGCACGAGCAGGTGCGGCGGCCCGCGCCGGAGCGCCTCCTCGAGCCGCTCGAGCCGCTCTCCGGGCAGGCTCTCTCCGCGACCCCCGGCGTCCCCCTCGAAGTAGGCGAGCGCGGCCGCCAGGAAGGCCTCGACGCGCGGCTGCTCGAAGAAGCACCACACGAACACGCCCCCGGGCCGCGACCCCAGCGTCCTCGCGAAGCGCTCGGCGACGGCGCTCTTGCCCGCGCCGCCGGGGCCAACGACCGCGATCACGCGCGCGCGCGGCCGGTCCTCGTCGGCCCACTCGCCGAGCTGCTGCAGGAGCGGCTCGCGCCCGACGAAGTGCCGCGCGCGCTGCAGCACGTGGACCCAGCGCGGTCGCCAGCGTGGATCGTCGAAGGCGCCCGCGGCCCGGTCCGGGACCGCGTTCGCGGGCGAGTCGACATCTTTTTCAAGATCTTCCTCAAGCGCTTCTTCAAGATCTTTTTCAAGGTCTTCTTCAAGGTCTTCCTCGAGGACCAGCTCGCGCTCATCAACGCCGAAGTGCGCGCTGACCTGCGCGAGGAAGCGCCGCCGGGCGGCGTTGCGCACCACGAAGCCGGACGGCCGGTTGTTGACGGCCCCGGACTCGTAGCGCCGATAGGTGCGTACGTCGACGCCGAGGGCCTTGGCGGCTTCCTCCTGGGTCATCTCGAGATCGAGGCGAGCGCTGCGGAGCAGCTCGTGGTGAAAACGCGACGGCATCGGGCTCGCGGCGGCGCCGACCATCATAACGCTCGCGCCCTGTCACGGTCCTGCCCGGTCTTGCCCGGTCCTGCCCTGCCCGCGCCCTCGCCCCGCGTCCGCGCGGCGCCCAGAGTGAAGGCATGCACGATCCGCGAACCATCTTGGAGCCCGGTCCCCTGCCGATCTTCACGATCGACGGGCTGCTCACGCCCGAGGAGTGCGCCGCGCTGATCCGCGAGACCGAGCGCGCCGGCTACCGCGACGCCCCGATCACGACCGCGCGCGGCTTCGTCATGGCCAAGGGCGTGCGCAACAACACCCGCTACATGGTCGACGACCCCGAGCGCGCGCGCTGGCTGTTTACGCGCGCGCGCCTGTGGCTGCCCGCGACCCTGGATGACGGCGACGCCGAGCTGCTCGGCCTCAACGAGCGCTTCCGGTTTTACCGCTACGAGCGCGAGCAGTACTTCCGCTGGCACACCGACGGCTCCTACGCGCGCACGCTCGCCGAGCGCAGCCTGCTGACGCTGATGGTCTACCTCAACGACGAGGAGCTCGAGGGCGGCGCGACCGAGTTCACGCGCTGCGCGGCGGTCCGCCCCAAGACCGGCCGCGCGCTGGTGTTCGCGCACGGCCACCGACACCAGGGCGCGCCGGTGCTGCGCGGGCGCAAGTACGTGATGCGCACCGACGTGATGTACCGCGACCCGCGGCTCGCCGCGCGCCTCGAGCGGCGACGCGCGGCGTCGCTACAACCTGCGCGTTAAGTCAGGCGTTCAAACGCGCACGCGCGGGCTGAAGCGACCGGCGCGCCGCTCGTGGGGGGCGAGCTGCGCCTTGAGCTGCGTCAGGAAGTCGTCGACCTGCTCGGGCGAGCGGCCCACGTAGCGCGCCGGCTCGATGACGTCGTCCGTGACGTGCGGCCCCAGCTGCGCGTCGGCCTTCATGCGCTCGAGCAGGTCGTTGCGCGCGCCCTCCTGCTTCATGCGCGCCACCGCCTCGAGGCTCAGGCGACGCACCGACTCGTGCAGCTCCTGCCGATTCCCGCCCGCCTGCGTGCCCCGCATGATGATGTTCTCGGTCGCCATGAACGGCAGCTCGTCGGCCATGTTCGCGCGGATCATCGCGGGGTGGACGACGATGCCGGCGGTGACGTCGACGACGAGGTTGAGGATCGCGTCGGTCGCCAAGAAGCCCTCGGTGAGCACGAGCCGGCGGTTCGCGCTGTCGTCGAGCGTGCGCTCGAACCACTGGGTCGCGTGGGTCTGGTGCGGGCTGGTGGCGAGCGAGTGGACGAAGCGCGCGAGCCCGCAGATCCGCTCGCTGCGCATGGGGTTGCGCTTGTAGGCCATCGCGCTCGAGCCGATCTGGCGGCTGCCGAAGGGCTCGTCGAGCTCGCGCTTGTGGGCCAGCAGGCGCATGTCGACCGCGAACTTCGCGGCCGTGCTGGCGATGTCGGCGAGCGCCGAGAGCACCCAGGCGTCGAGCTTGCGCGTGTAGGTCTGGCCGCTGACCGCGACCACGCGCTCGAAGCCCATGGCCTTTCGAACATGTTCGTCGAGCTCGCGGACCTTCTGGTGGTCGCCCTCGAACAGCGCGAGGAACGAGGCCTGGGTGCCGGTGGTGCCCTTGACCCCGCGCAGCGGCATCCGCCGCTGCAGCGCGGCGAGCGTCTCGAGGTCGAGCGCGAGGTCCTGGATCCACAGGCAGGCGCGCTTGCCCACCGTCGTCAGCTGCGCGGGCTGAAAGTGCGTGTAGGCCTGGCAGGCGAGCGCGCGGTGCTCCCTGGCGAAGGCCGCGAGCTGGGTGATGGCGGTGTACAGCCGGTCCATCAGCAGCTCGAGGCCGCGCTTGATCATCACGAGCTCGGCGTTGTCGGTGACGAAGCAGCTGGTCGCGCCGAGATGGATGATCTTGGCGGCTTCGGGGCTCGAGACCTCGCCGAAGTGGTGCACGTGCGCCATCACGTCGTGCCGCAGCTCGGCCTCGAGGGCGACGACGCGCTCGAAGTCGAGGGTCTCGCGCGCGGCCTTGAGCGCGTCGATCTGCGCGCTCGTGATCGGCAGGCCGAGCGCGCGCTCCCCCTCCGCGAGCGCGATCCAGAGATCGCGCCACAGCAGCGCGCGGCGGCGATCTCCGAAGTTCTCGAGCATCCCGGCGGTCGCGTAGCGACTGGCCAGCGGGCTGGTGTAGGCGGGGCGGCGAGCGGGCGACATCACGCGTTTCATACAGGTCTGCGGCGACGGGCGGACGCGCGGCGCCGCGCGCGGGTAGTGAGGAAAGCGGACAACTCGCGCGTGAGGACGCCGGTTCTTGACGCATTTCGCGCGCTCGCGCGCGCCCACGCGCGCCGGGGAAGTCGGGAATACTCCGAAGACCCGCTCGGTTGAGCCCGCACATGGATCGGTCCGCACGCAAACGATTCGAGGACACGGCGCTGCCACACCTCGACGGCCTCTACGGGATGGCCCTTCGGCTCACGCGAGATCGCGCAGACGCCGACGATCTCGTCCAGGACACCATGGTCCGCGCGTATCGCTTCTGGTCGAGCTTTCAGCCCGGCACGAGCGCGAAGGCCTGGCTGTTCACCATCCTCCGCAACACCTACATCAACCGCTACCACCGAGCCGGCCGCGCGCGCGCGCTGGCCCGCAACCTCGAGGGCGAGCTGAACGCGCTCGGAGGCGGCGACGCGGCGGGTCACGTCGCCAAGGGGCCGCCCGCGCCCGACCAGGTCGTCTCCCGCAAAGACACGCGGCTGCGCATCGAGGACGCGCTCAGCAAGCTCCCCGATGACTACAAGCTCGCGGTCACGCTCGCCGACATCGAAGGCCTGACCTACAAAGAGATCGCGGCGATCATGGACTGCCCGATCGGCACGGTCATGAGCCGCATCTACCGCGGTCGCAAGCGCCTGCACAAGATGCTGTACGCGCACGCGATCGACACCGGCTTCGTCGACGTGAACAACGAGGCCGCGCGGACCAAACGCGGCTCCCGGGCGCGCGCGCCGATCTCGATGGACGCCTACCGAAAGCGAGGTACCGCGTGATCCCACCGGACCCCAACGACTCTGCTTCCTCCGGGACTTCCTCCCAGACTTCCGCTGATCCTTCCGGCGAAGGTTCCTCCGAGACATCGGCCATGCAAACCAACACCGACTCCGAGAGCAGCGGCGAGATCATCGGGCTGCTGCAGCCCTACCTCGACGGCGAACTCTCGCCCGAGGAGGCCGCGAGCGTCGAGCGCCGCATGAACGAGGACCCGTCGCTGCGCGACCTGGTCCACGAGCAGCTCGAGGTCCGCGAGGCGCTGCAATCACTCGGGCGTGAGCCCGCGCCCCAGTCGCTGCGCGCCCGCATCCTCCTCGAGCTCGACGCGGTCGACCACGAGCTCGCCGAGTCCGAAGCGCCGACCGCTGACACGGGCTCCAAGCCCGGGCTGCTCATCCGCCTCGCGCCGCGGCTCCGCTCCTTCGCCCGCGGCGCGGCCGTGATGCTGCCCGCGAGCGCGGCCGCGATCGGGCTGTTCTTCCTCGTGCAGCGCCCTCCGACGCCGGCCGAGCACGCCGCGGACTCGCCACGATCCGCAGTCGTCGCCGCGAACGGTGCAGAGGCGAACGACCCCGCGGGCGAGGACGGCCTCGACCTCAAGGATGTCAGCAGCGTGCAGGTGCCGCTGGCGAACAACGGGGCGACGCGCTCGGCCAACGGCATCCATCTCGTCGGTCTCGAGGTCCCGGAGGCCCAGCCGTCGCCGGCGCGGCAGGGCTGGACGGCCCGCGCGATGTACCAGGACGGCCGCACAGGCTCACAGATCATCGATCTGCAGCAACGCGCCCGCGGCGTTCAACCCACGGGCACCCGTCGGATGTACAGGGGTCGCACGTTCTTTTTGTCCAACGACGCCGCCGGCCGCCCGGTCGTGCAATTCGTCGCGGACGGCACGCTCCACCAGCTCTCGTACACCCCCGCGACGCTCAACCATCCAGGTCCCGCGATCCTGCTCGAACTCGGACACGAGCTCGCCGCGGTCGCGCCGCGCGTTCGCTGAGTGATCGGATCAACGCGCCGCGAACACGGCCGTCGCCTCCCGCGACGGCCGTTTCTTTTGTAGTTTCAACAGCTTACCGAGTTTCAAAAGACGGTAGCGGGCCACTCCTCCGCGCCGACGCACGAACGAGCGACGAACCACGTTCACGACGTCCTCCGGGGTGGTGCGATCGGGGCTCGGCGCGCTACCCTGCCGACCGTGTTTTCTGCGCTGATCATCGACGCCGACGGGAAGACTCCCGAAGCCATCAAGCAGTTGCTCAGACCGTACGGGATTGAATTCACGGTCACGGAAAATGCACCGGAGGCGGTCAACGTCGCGCGCACCACCGCGCCCGATCTCATCTTCATCCGCGCGGAGCTGCCGATCACGTCGGGCTTCTCGGTTTGCAACCGACTCCGACGCCACAACCAGACCGCCAAGATCCCGCTGATCATCTACGCGTCGAACGTCAGCCAAGAGGTCTTCGATCAGCATCGAAAGACCCGCCGCTCCGCGAACGACTACCTGCGGATGCCGTTCGAACGCGACAGCCTCGTCGCGGCGGTGGGGCGGATCCTCTCCCTCGGAGAGCCGATCCCGGAGTCGGTCCTCGCCGAGCGCTCGCGCCCGGTCTCGTCCGCCAAGGCGCGCGCGCAGTCCAAGCCGACCCCGGTCGCGCCCGAGCCCGAGCCCGAGCCCGACGTGCTGGAGCTCGACGACGACGTGACGGAGATCGAGGCCGAGCCGCCGCCGCCGCCTCGCTCGACGTCACGTCGCTCCGCGCCTTTGCCCGCGCCCGAGCCCGAGCCCGAGCTCTCCGGCATCACCGAGGTCCGAGGCGCCGGCGCGAGCGGGCCGTACCGCGCCCAGCGTGAGGTCCTGCAGCTCAAGACCCAGCTCAACGCCAAGAAGCGCGAGCTGCTCTCGATGACCGACGAGCTGGAGGAGCGCGAGCGCGCGGTGCTCGACGCCAAGCGCAAGAACCGGGAGCTGCAGGCGCAGTCGTCCGAGCTCGAGTCACAGCTGATCAACGCGCAGGAGCAGCTGCTCGCGATCCAAGAGCGCGGCGAGGCGCTCGCGCGCGACAAGGCCACGCTGCTGCGCCGCGAGGAGGGGCTCAAAAACCGCCTCGAGGGCACGCAGAAGAAGCTCAAGGAGACCGAGGCCGAGCTCAACGAGACCCACGCGCTGCTCAGCGAGGAGCAGAAGAAGTCGCGGTCGACCATCGACGACCTCATGGGTCGGCTGCAGGAGACGCTGACGCAGTACATGGGCCTCGAGCGCGAGCGCGACGCGCTGAGCGAGCGCATCGTCGAGGCCGAGGAGAACCTCAAGCAGCGCGCCGAGGAGCTGACCAAGTCGCGCAACCGCATCGACCAGGTCGAGGCCGAGCTCGAGGCCGAGCGAGAGGAGCGCGCGCGCGAGCAGGAGCAGCTCGAGGAGCGTCACACCCACACCCTCGAGGCGCGGGTCGCCGAGCATCAGTTCGCGGTCGATCAACTGAAGATCGCCCACGGTCGCGCGCTCGAGGAGCTCGCCGCCAAGCTCGAGACCAACAAGGTCCAGGCGCGCGCCGAGGAGGCCCGCCTCGGCGAGGCCCTCGCGAAGGCTCGCGAGCAGGCCCGCGAGGAGTCCGAGCGCCTCTCCGCCGCGCTCGCTGAGGCCGAGTCGAGCGCGCGCGACGAGATCCAGCGGCTCAGCGCCGCGATGACCGACGCCGAGCAGGAGTCGCGGGCGGAGATCGAGCGGCTCGCGCTCGAGCTCGCCGAGCATCGCCGCGACGCGGCGAGCCGGGCCGAGACCGACAAGCACACGATCGGCGGTCTCGAGGAGGAGATCGCCCAGCTCAAGATCGAGATCGAGGCCCAGAAAGCGACCGTGCGGGCGCGCAACGAGGCCGGGGCGCGGGCCCAGCAAGCCCTCGCGGTCGCGCTCAAGCTGCTCGAGCACCACACGGTGACCTCGTAGGGACCTCACGCCCAGGCCGCCTGTGACATCAGCAGCAGCGCTCGTTTACGGGGACACCTCCAACCTCAAGCCCGCCCAGGCCCGCGCGCTCACGCGGCTGGCGCGGCGCGGCGTGCCCTCGGAGCAGATCATCTCCGGGGTCCTGGCCCGCGACCTGCTCGATCTCGCGGAGTCGCTCAACCGCCAGCTCGGGCTGTTCATGGATCGCCGCGGTCGCGTCGAGCGCGTCATCCTCGGCGACGCCCACAGCCTCGAGCTGCCCGAGTTCACCCGCGTCCGCGGCGCGGCCGGTCGTCTGCGCGGCGTCCGCCTCGTGGTCGCGCACCTGCTCCCTGACCCGCTCACGCGCGAGGAGCTCGCCGACCTCGCCAAGCTGCGGCTCGACCTCCTCGCCGCGGTGCACCGCGGCCCCGCCGGCGTCCAGATCGACATCGCCTCGCTGACCCCGGGCAAGCCTGGGACCGAGTCGCGCTTCACCACGCGCGCCTGGCCGCGCGCCCCCCTCGCCGCGCTCACGCGCGAGGCCGAGCTCGCCGAGCCCGGCGAGGCCGGCGAGTACCCCGTCCCCTTCCAGGACTTCATCCGCGCGCTCGAGGGCGAGCTCGTCGCGCGCACCGGGCGAGCGCGCGCCGAGGTCAAGGGCACCCGCGCCATGGTGCTACATGTCCATTCGAACAGCCTCGACGTCGAGGCGCGGCAGCACGAGATGCGCGAGCTGTGCCGCACCGCCGGCGTGCACCTCGTCGAGCTCGTCGAGCAGCGCCGCAAGCGGCCCGACCCGCGCACGCACATGGGCTCCGGCAAGCTCCGCGACGTGCTCGTGCGCGCGCTCGAGCAGGACGTCGAGCTGCTGATCTGCGACCCCGACCTGACGCCCTCGCAGGCGCGCGTGCTCGAGGGCCTCACCGACCTCAAGGTCATCGACCGGACCACGCTGATCCTCGACATCTTCGCCCAGCACGCGCGCTCGGCCGACGGCAAGCTGCAGGTCGAGCTCGCCCAGCTGCGCTACCGCCTCCCGCGGATGGTCGGGCACGGCACCATGATGTCGCGCCTCGCCGGCGGCATCGGCGGGCGCGGCCCCGGCGAGACCAAGCTCGAGATCAACCGGCGCCGCGCCAAAGACCGGATCACCGAGCTCGAGCGCCGCCTCAAGCGCCTGCGAAAGCAGCGAGAGAACCGGCGCGCGCGACGAGTGCGCTCGGGCGTGCCGATCGTCGCGATCGTCGGCTACACCAACGCCGGCAAGAGCACCCTGCTCAACACCGTCACCCGCAGTGAGGTCCTCGCCGAGGACAAGCTGTTCGCGACGCTGGACCCCACCGTCCGCCGCATGCGCTTCCCGGAGGACCGTGAGGTCGTGATGCTCGACACCGTCGGCTTCATCCGCGACCTCCCCCCCGCGCTGACCCAGGCCTTCAGCGCGACCCTCGAGGAGGTCGCCTCCGCCGACCTGCTGCTGCTCGTCTACGACGTCGACGATCCCGACCAGGACCAGCAGCAGACCGCCGTCGAGGGCATCCTCGGAGAGCTCGGCGCCGGCGACGTGCCGCGCTTCCGCGTCGCCAACAAGTGCGACCAGCTCGAGCCCGCGCACGTCGCCGCGCTGCAGGCCAACGCCGGCCCCACCCAGTTCTTCATCAGCGCCCTCGACCGCCGCTCCACCCGCCCGCTCATGGACGCCATCGAGGCCCACCTCTGGACCCGCGGACGCGTCGAGCGCGAGCCCTACTACCAGGTCACCGCGAGCGCTCCGCAGGACGCAGCTGAGTCGGGAGACGAGCTGGAAGACGAGCTGGAAGACGAGCTGGAAGACGAGCTGGAAGACGAGCTGGAAGACGAGCTGGAAGACGAGCTGGAGCTGCTCGAAGAGCAAGATCCCGTCATCGATCCATCACCGTCCTAGCGCGCGCTGAACAACCGGCACGAGCCCGGGTCTATCGGACTCCCGCGACGAGCGCCCCCGGTGAGCGATGGGGGCGAGACCCTGGAATCAAACACAAGCATGACGCGTATCCCGATCCGGGGTATGTAGCGGCGTGCTGGCCATCGGGTCACCGGACGGTGTGTTGAGCGTAGGCATGGCCGCCGTCCTCGGCGCGCTCCAAGGGGTCGCCGAGTTCCTGCCGATCTCCTCCTCCGGCCACCTCAGCCTCGCCCAGCGCTGGCTCGGGATCGACGCCGGCGCCGGCGGTCACAGCTTCAACATCGTCGTCCACGCCGGCACCCTGCTCGCCGTCCTCGTTCATTACCGCCGCGACCTGCTCGAGCTCCTCCGCGGCGTCCTCGACGGCCACCCGCAGGCCCGCCGGATGGCGCTCGGACTCTTCATCGGCACGCTCCCCCTCGCCGCGGCCCTCGTCCCCGGCTTCAAAGAGCTCATCATCCGGGGCGAGGGCTCCCCGCGCTTCGTCGGCGTCTGCCTGCTGATCACGGCCGCGCTGCTCGCCTTCACCCACCGTCGCCACGTCCCGCCCGCCGAGCCGGACGACCCGAAGGCTGTCCCGGGACCGTCCATGGCCGTCCTCATCGGCGTCGCCCAATTCATGGCCACCGCGCCCGGGATCTCCCGCAGCGGCGCGACGATCGCGGCCGCCCTCGGCCTCGGCATCGACCGCGTGCACTCGGCGCGCTTCTCGTTCCTCCTGAGTATCCCAGCCATCCTCGGGGCCACGACCCTGGAGGGCGTCGAGCTGCTCAGCGCCGCCTCAGGACCCGAGCTGCCGGCCAACGTCTTCGCCGTCGGCTTCGTGACCAGCTTCGTGGTCGGGATGGCGAGCCTCCGCCTGCTGCTGGCCATGCTCGTCCGCCTCGGTCTGCTGCCCTTTGTTCCCTATCTCGTGCTCGCCGGCGGCGCCGCGATCGTCTTCGGCGGGTAGGATGCCCAGGCAGTGACGGAACCTACGCGCGCAACTTCGGCCAGTTCTTCGTCCGCGGCCAATCCTCGTGACGACTGCATCGCGCTGATCATGGCCGGCGGCGGGGGAACGCGCCTGTGGCCGGCCTCTACCGAGGCGCGTCCCAAGCAGTTGATGTCCTTGCTGCCCGCCGGGACATACGGGACGGTTGGGACGGTTGGGACGGTTGGGACGGCCCGGACGGTCAGGACGGCCCGGACGGACAGGACGGACAGGACGGCCCGGACGGTCGAGACGGTTGGGACGGCCCGGACGGACAGGACGGTTGGGACGGCCAGGACGGACCGGACGGCCAGGACGGACAGGACGGACAGGACGGCCCGGACGGCCCGGACGGCCCGGACGGCCCGGACGGACAGGACGGTCGAGACGGACAGGACGGCCCGGACGGACAGGACGGCCCGGATGGACGGGACGGCCCGGACGGCTGGGACAACCCGGACGGACCGGACGGCCCGACCGGTCGGGACGGCCCAGACGGTCGGGACGGACGGGACGGCCCGGCCGGTCGGGACGGCTCAGACGGCCCAGACGGACGGGACGGCCCGGACGGCCCAGACGGCCCGGACGGCCAGCTTGCTCGCCGCGACCGTCGAGCGGATCCGAGGCCTCATCGCCACGCAGGACGTCCACATCGTGACGACCGCTAGCATGACCGACGCCATCGCCGAGGATGTCCCTGCGCTCGACCGCGAACAGATCATCGGCGAACCCATGGGCCGCAACACCGCCCCGTGCGTCGCCCTGGCCTACCACTCGATCGTCGCGCGACTGCAGGCCCGAGGCTGGAGCGCCCAGCGCATCGACGCGGCCGTGCTGACGATCATGCCGGCCGACCACCACATCGCCGCGCCAGACCGGTTCATCGCGGCGCTGCGCGCGGCCGTCGCCCACGCGCGCCGCGACCCGACCTTTGTCACCCTCGGCATCCCTCCGGACCACCCGTCCACGGCCTACGGCTACATCGAGCGCGGAGCGGATCCGGTCACGCGTCTGGACGAGGCCCACAATGCAGACGATCCCGATTCGGGGCCGTCGACCTACCCGGGTGTCCGCTTCGTCGAGAAGCCGGACGCCGCGCGCGCGGCCACCTACCTCGAGACCGGGCGCTTTTTGTGGAACGCGGGGCTGTTCGTGGTCCGCCTCGGCACCCTGCGCGCCGCTTTCGAACAGCACGCCCCCGCGATCTGGTCGGCGCTCTCGGCCTGCGCGACGGCCGAGACAGCGGACGCGCGCGCGCGCGCGGCCGAGACGGCCTACACCTCGATCGAGGCGGTCGCCTTCGACATCGCGATCATGGAGCGACTCCCGAGCTTCCGCGTGGTCCTGGCGGATGTCGGCTGGACTGACCTGGGCTCGTGGCGAGCCGTGCACGCGCTGTTGCCCCACGACGCGCGGGGGAACGCCCGCGCGAGCGGCTCGCGCGAGGTCGCGCTGGTCGACTGCGACGACAGCATGGTCTGGAGCGAGGACGCCGATGTCGCGGTCATCGGCCTCGAGGGGGTGGCCGTGGTCTGCAGCGGCGGGCGCGTGCTGGTGTGTCCCCTCGCGCGCGCGCAGGAGGTCCGCGCGGCCGCGAAGCAGATGAACAAAGCGCCAGGTCGAAGCGAGTGAGGTTCAGCTCGACGGCTCGGCCGGGACCGGGATGTCGAAGTGCAGCACGTCCTCGCGAACGCCGAGCTTCGTGTACAGCGCGATCGCGGGGTCATCACCGTGATCGGCCTGCACGTAGATCACCCAGGCGCCCAGCGTGGCGGCGATCTCCTGCAGGCGCCGGATCAACGCGGTCGCGACGCCGCGCCGTCGATGCCCCGCGTCAACAGCGAGATCGTAGATGTAGACCTCGCTGCGCGCCTGCTCGAACTTCGGGAGCACGTAGGCCGCGAGCCCGCCGATCACCTGCCCTTGGTCCTCGGCCGCCAGCGCGATGAATGAGTCGCTGCCCAGCAGCCGGCGCAGGTAGTCGACGCTCGGTCGCTTCGCGCCGTAGGTCTCGTGGTCCTCGAAGGCCGCACCGAAGACCGTCAGCAAGCGGTCCATCCGCTCCAGATCGTCGGCGCCGAGGTGATAGATCGTCGTCATGGTCGCCTCGGTCTACCAGAGACCGCCCGAGTTCACGCGCTCCGCCACGAGACCAGGCGGAGCTTGAAGTGTTTGTCGGGCCGACGCGCGGCCTCGAGGATGATCTGCAGCGTGTAGTCGGGATCGGCGAACTCGAGCTGCGCGTAGCGGACGAGCGTGGCGACCAGCACCATCACCTGCAGCTCGCCGAAGCCGGCGCCGAGGCAGGTGTGCGGCCCGACGCCGTAGGGCGTGTAGACGCCCGGCCGCCGGTGCTCGCGGCGCGGCGCGATGTAGCGGTCGATGTCGAAGCGCGCGGGCGCCGGGTAGTGCTCGGCGCGAAAGTGGGGGACGACCGAGGCGACCAGGACCTTGGAGCCGCCCTCGACGCGATAGCCCGCGAACTCGAAGTCGCGCTTGGCCTCGCGCGAGACGAAGGCGATGACGGGGTTGAGCCGCAGCGTCTCGAGCACGACCGCGCGCAGGACCGACGCGCGCTTGAAGTCGTCAACGCTCGGCGGGTCCGCGGCGTCGAACAGCGCGTCGACCTCGGCCGCGAGGCGGTCGCGCGCGGACGGGTAGCGGACGAGGTTGTAGAGCACGAAGCTGGTGGTGATCGCCACGGTGTCGAGGCCCGCGAGGAAGGTGCCGATGACGACCGCGCGAAAGACATCCTCCGCCAGCGGCTGCCCGTCGAGATCCACCGCGTCGAACAGATCGTCGATGAAGTCCCGGGCGCGCTCCCCCGCGCCCGCGCGCTGCTCGCGATGCTCGCGGACCACCTGATCGCTGAGCGCGTGCAGCCGCGCCTTCGCGCCGGTGTAGGGCGGCAGCTTGAGCATGACGCTCGGGCGCGTCCCCAGGATCCTCGTCTTCATGATGGTCGAGATGAAGGTCTGCATGTCGCCGACCGACGAGGGCTCTCGGTTCATCAGGCTGACGCCGAGCTGCCGCGTCACGAGCTCGCGCAGCGCCGGGATGATGTCGATGACCTCGCCGGGCTGCCACGAGCGCGCGAGCGCGCGCGTGGTCCTGACGAGGTACGGGATGTGCTCGACGATCGAGCCGGGCGAGAAGCCGCGCTTGAGCAGCTTGCGCATGTGAGCGTGGCGCGGACCGTCCATCGCGAGGATGAAGCTGCGCGTGTCCATCTCCTCGGCGAACGGGCGGTAGTCGGGCTCGGCGAGCAGACCGTCGCCGAGCTTCGCGACGAAGCGGTTGGCCTCGACGCCGGCGAGCACGGTGAAGCGCCGGTGCAGCGCGCGGACGCGAAAGATCGGCCCGAGCTGCTCATATCCCGCGAGCAGCAGCTTCAAGGGCGCGCGCCCCATCTCGATCGCGCTGCCCAGGAGCGGGCGTCCCTCGAGCAGCGGCGGGAGCGGAGCGTCGGTGGTCACCCCGCGAGGTATACCGGCGAATCCTCAGCCGCGCTCGGCGAGCAGACGCTCGATCGCGTCCCCATGCGAAGGGGCGTCGGCCTCGCCCAGCGCGAGGTTGTCGTCGACCGGCGCGTCACGGCGGTAGTCCCAGCAGTCCGCGGGCGGCCGCCGCGACGGCGCGATGTAGAGCCTGCGGCCCTGCAGCCCCGTGCGGCTCTCGGGGTACGGGCGCGTCATGACGATAATGTTGCGGCGGACGCCGGCGATCTGCTCGGTCACGAACGCGGGGTTGTTGTCGATGACGCCGCCGTCGATCAGCGTGCGCCCGCGAAATCGCCCGAGCGGCGTGAACGGCGGCGTCGCCGAGGACGCGAGCACGAGCGCGGCGAGCTCCTCGGCGCTCTCGCACTCGCGCGCGTCGAACACGAACGGGCGAAAGCCGAGCTGACGACCGAAGGTCGGGTGCACTAGCCCGGGGCGCACGGACTTCTCGAGCTGGTAGGCGCCGAAGCCGACGAAGGTCCCGAGCGCGCTCGGCAGCGGCCGCGGGATCTCGGCGGCGAGCATGAGCACGGGGAACGGCGCACGCTTGACGCGCTCGAAGCCGCCGCCCTCGTAGGCGTGCAGCAGCGTGTCGCGGTAGATCGAGCCGTGCGGCGCGATCGGCTCACGACGCAGCGGCGCGGTCCAGTCGAGGTTGCGCCGAACGCCGCCGCGCCGCGCCGCGAAGAACGTCCGAACCTGCTCCTCGCGCTCGCTGAGCATCACCGTGAGCATGCAGGCGCCCGCGCTCACGCCGGCGACGCCGGCGACGCGCGGCAGCAGCTGGTCCCGCCAGCGCCGCATCAGCCCGAGCTGATACAGCGCCCGGTTGCCGCCGCCCGCGAAGGTCAGGCCGAGATCGCGCGTCACCGTGCTCCCCATGGCGCCCCCATCGCTCAGGCGTCAGCGCCCGGCCGCGTCGTCCGGTACTCGATGATGTTGGCGTGCTCCGGCACGTGCACCACCCGCTGCACGAAGACGCCGGGGAGGTGCACGTCGTCGGGGTCGAGCTCACCTGGCTCAACGAGCTTGTCCACCTCGGCGATCGTCACGCGCCCCGCCATCGCGGCGACGGGGTTGAAATTGCGCGCGGTTCGGTAGAAGCGGAGGTTGCCCAGGCGATCCCCGACGGCCGCGCGCACGATCGCGAAGTCGGGCTTGAGCGCGGTCTCGAGCACGCACGGGCGTCCGCCGAGCTCGCGGACCTCCTTGCCCTCGGCCACGACCGTGCCCGCGCCGGTGGGCGTGAAGAACGCCTCGATGCCAGCGCCGCCGGCGCGCAAGCGCTCGGCGAGCGTCCCCTGGGGGTTGAGCTGAACCTCGACCTCGCCGGCGAGCATCTGCTGCTCGAGGTCCGGGTTGCCGCCGACGTAGCTGCACACGACCCGCGCGACCTGACGCTGCTTGAGCAGGATCGCCAGGCCCATGCCCTGGTTGCCGCAGTTGTTGGAGACGATGGTGAGGCGCTTCGTGCCCAGCGCGGCGATCGCCTTGATGCAGGCCTCCGGGTTGCCGCACAGGCCGAAGCCCCCGACAGCGATCGACACGCCGTCGCGGAGATCGAAGAGCGCCTCCTCGACGCTCGCGAACACGCGCGAGCCGGGAGAGCGGGAGGCCGAGGAGGTCGTCGCGGGCGGGGACACCACGCGCTCGGGTGTAGCCGATCTCGAACGCGGATGTCATGACCCAGCGCGCTGTGTAGACTTGCCCGGCACCGTGGCCGATCTCGCAAGCTCTCTCGCAGCCTCTCCGCGCGCGCTCGCGCTCGCTCTCACCTGCGCGCTCGCGGCCTGCAGCGGCGACGATGTCGAACCGACGACCACCGACGCCGACACCGACACGACGGGCGCCACCGACGACGGCGCGACGACGGCGGGCCCGGGCGCGACGACGAGCCCTACGAGCGACACCGCCGGCGGCGACTCCGAGTCCGGCAGCTCCGGGACGAGCTCTGGCGGCGACGACACGGACGCGAGCACGGGCGCGCCGGCCTGTCCCGACCCCGTCGCTAGCAGCGAGCGCGGGTTTTTGCCGACGCCGGGCAGCAGCGGGCTCGTGGAGCACGAGCCCTGCACGCGCTTTCATCAGTGGTACGTCGCGGTCCCCCAGGGCGCGACCGTCGAGCTCGCGGTCACCGGCTACGCGCCGGCCGACGAGCTGTACTTTAAGACAACCGTCGCCTACCCCGATCTGCAGGCGCCCGCGGGCGACGACGACGCGCTGCTCTCGCCCTTCGTCAGCGCCGACGGCGTGACCGTCACGCGCGCCTTCCAGTCGCCGCGCTCCGGTGAGTTTCTCGTCCAGGTCGAGGCATCCGACGCGCTGCTCAGCGGCGACTACGAGCTCGCGGTGACCTGCCTCGAGGGCTGCGAGCTCGAGACCACCCGCTTCCCGATCGCGCTCGTCCACGGCTGGACCGGCTTCGCCACCATCGGCCCGCTCGACTACTTCTATCAGGTCCCCGAGCACCTCGCCGAGCGCGGCTACCCGATCCACGTCACCCAGACCGACAAATACAACTCCAGCGTGATCCGCTCGATGCAGCTCGCCGAGCAGGTCGACGAGCTGCTCGTGCTGTGGCGCGCGCGCAAGCTGAACATCATCGGCCACAGCCAGGGCGGCATCGACTCGCGCGCGCTGATCAGCACGCTCGGCTACGGCGACCGGGTCGCGGCGCTGACTACCATCGCCACGCCCCACCGCGGCACGTACATCATGGACCTCGCGCTCGGCTACGTACCGGGGGCCGGTCAGGAGGCGATCGCGTTCCTGCTCAACCTCGTCGGCGCCATCTCGCAGGACGAGCAGGCCGACGCGATGGCGTCCTTCGAGTCGCTCTCCGAGAAGTACATGCTCGAGGAGTTTAACCCGGCGAACCCCGACGACCCGCAGGTCGAGTACATCTCGTACACGGGGCGCAGCTGCAGCGCCGCCCAGTTCCTCAACCCCGCCAATAACTGCGAGGATCTGGTCGACCCGCTGATCGGCTGGGGCCTCGGGATCCTCAACGTCGCGCGGGGCGACAACGACGGCCTCGTCACCGTCGAGAGCGCGAAGTGGGGCGACTACCGCGGCGAGATGATCGCCGATCACATCGACGAGGTCGGGCACCTCATCGGCGTCACCGACCCCGCGTTCGACCACAAGCAGTTCTACCTCGACCGCGCGCGCGAGCTCGCCGACGCGCTGCACTGAGGTTGAGCTCGCGCAGGAGCGTAGGAGCACGAGCGAATGTCGAGCGCGCCGCCGAGACCGCTGAGCCCCGACGAGCAGCGTCAGCTGTCCGCTGGGCAGCACGAGCGCCTGGCCGCGCGCCTGATCGAGGGCGAAGAGCACGCGCTCGCGGCCTGGGTGCTCGAGCAGATCTGGGACTTCGACGGCGCGCTCGCCAGCTACCTCAAGGCCGGGCGAGTGCTCGACGCGCTCCGCGTCGCGCTCGAGCTCGGCGCGCCGCAGAGCCTCGATGTGGCGATGACGGCGCTCGAGCGCGCCGCCGCCTCGGGCGACGCGCCGCTGGACGAGGCGGTCGCGCTGCTCAAGCGCCGCGGTCGCCACATCGAGGCCGCGCGCGTCATGTCGCAAAAGTCAGATGACCCCGTGGCCAGGGCCGAGTCGCTGCGCCGCGGCGGCGCGCTGCTCGAGGCCGCGCGCGCGCTCGCGGGCGCCGGCATGCCGCGCGAGGCCCTCGACGTGCTCGAGATCAACACCGGGCCGAGCGAGCCGCAGCTGGGCGCCAGCTTCGCGCCCCGCCACGCGCTCGCGGCCCAGCTCTCGTGGACGCTCGGCGACGCGGAGGGCACCGTCCGCTGCGCGCAGCGAGCCCTGCGGAGCGCGGGGCCTGACAGCGCGGGCATCGACCGCGAGGCGGTCATCCGCGCGCTCGCGCGCGCCCTCGGGGCGCTGGGGCACGACCTCGCCGCCCAGGTCGCGCTCCAGGGCCTGCCGTCGACCACCTCACGCGACGTGAGCGAGACGCCGGCGCGCGGCCGCTACCACCTGCGCGAGACGATGCCCGCCTACTACGCCGGCGCGGCCTACGGCGCGATCGATCGCGTGACGCTGCGGGAGGTCGAGGTCCACCTGCTGCTCTCGGAGCACCAAGAGCTGATCGGGGGCACGGACGCGGCCCACGGAGATCTGCGGGACGTGCTCGAGGCCTTCGCCACCCGCGCCAACGCGGCCGCTCGGATCGGGCACCCAGCGATTCGCCCGATCCTGCGCTTCGAGCCGCGCGTCGGCCTGCTCGTGCTCCCCCGCGCGGAGGGGTCGACCCTGCGCTCGCTGATTCGACCCCCCGGCATGGCCGAGACCCCGGCGCGCGCGCGCGCGCTCGTCTGCTTCATGCTCGAGGGGCTCGTGGCCGCGCACGCGCGCGGCGTCGTCCACGGCTCGATCCTCCCGAGCCAGCTCGTCTGCGACGCCGCGAGCCGCCCGCTGCTGGGCCCCTTCGGCGCGGAGCAGCTCGCCGGCATCGTCGCCACCCGCACCGGCACGCTCGAGGAGCTCATGTCGATCACGGCGCCGGAGCGGCGCACGGGCGCGCCGGCGACGACCGCGAGCGATGTCTACAGCGTCGCCGCGATCTTCGTCGCGCTCATGACGGGCGAGCTCGGTGGCGGGCTCGCGCAGCTCCCCGCAGGCGAGCGCGCCCGGCTGGAGCGCGCGCTCGCGGAGGACCCCGAGCAGCGACCCTCGGCGGCTGAGCTGCTGCGGACGCTGCGGGTGCGCGCGCCCGACGCCCGTGAGCTGCGACCCGATCAAGGTCACGACAGCGCGAGCGCGAGCAGCTCGGCGACCTGGGCGCGGATCGAGAACGCCGGGCTCGCGGCCGTCGGCGTCACCATCGACATCGCCGCGCGCTGGCCCGACGAGCTGGTCGACGCGCTGCTCGCCCACGACCACCCGTGGATGCAGCCGGTGCTCGACCGCCGCGGGCGCGAGCTGGTCCTGGCGGGCTGGCCTGACGGGACGCGGCGTCTCGACGCGAAGACCGAGTTCGAACAGCTCGTGCCGCTGCGCGCGCTCGAGACCCTCCCCGAGGAGCTCGCGCGGCCTGTCCGAGAAAACATGTCCGCCGAGTCATGGGTGCTGACGCCGGCGAACGAGTGGATGCTCGCGCTCGACGAGCTGCTGCGACGCTGACGGCACCTGACGCCGCGCGGATGACTCAGATACGCTCCTAGTCCGCCGACTGGGCGTCGGCCGGCACCTCCGCGCCGGTGATCGTCCGGATCACGCTGGCGGTGAAGCCCTTGAGGAAGGAGATCTGGTCGGGGACCGGGAACGCCGGGTGGTTCTCGTCGATGCGCCCGCTGTTGAGCATCGAGCTGACGCCGTGCAGCGCCGCCCACATGCGGATCGAGGTCATGTCCGGGTCGATCCCCTCGCGCAGCGTCTGCTTCTCGAGGCCCTCGCGCAGCCACGCGCGCACCTCGGTCAGCGGGCGGAGGAACTGCGAGAGCTCATCCGAGCCCATGGTGCCGTAGTCGATCTGCTCATTCTCGAACATCACCGAGTACAGCCACGGGTGCGTGCGCGCGAACATCACGTAGTTGTCCGCCATCGCGTGCAGGCGCTCCGCCGGGTCGGGCAACCCCTTCGCGGTGTCGATGACCTCGCGCTGAAACTGAATCGAGCCGTAGATGCGGATCTCGCGGAGGATCGCGGCCTTGCTCTCAAAGTGCTGGTACAGCGCCGTCGCGCTCACGCCGAGGCGCGACGCGATGCCGCGCATCGTCAACCCCTCCTCGCCGAGCTCGCCGCCGATCGCGAGGCTGGTTTTGATAATGGCTTCGCGGAGTCCTGCCCGTTGATTGCGTGACATGCCCAAACACTCGCTTGTTGCTCGAGTTTTTTACCACCTCGCGCGCGGCTTGAATACACCAGATTGGCGCTAAACCTGCGAATACGGCGGCGTACGGCGATTTCGCCGAGATAAACGATGATTCAAAATTACGCGACCCGCCGAGGCGGCGGGCTGGCTCGCGCACCGAGTAACCTGTGCTTCAGTACACAAGCGTGCTGACGACGCTGCGGACGAAGCGGACGATGAAGTCCTGCTGATCGACGATCGGGAACGCCGGGTGGTTCTCGTCGATGCGACCGCTGTTCATCATCGAGCACAGGCCGTGCAGCGCGGCCCAGAGCCGGATGGACTCCATCTCCGGCTCGACCCCCTCGCGCCAGATGTTCTTGTCGACGCCCTCTTTGATCCACGTGCGGAACGTCGTCAACGGTCGAACAACCCGCTCGACCTCCTCCTTGCTCAGGTCGCTCCACTCGACCCCGCGGGTCTCCGTCAGGACGGAGTACAGCCACGGGTGCGTGCGGGCGAATACGATGTACTTGTGCGACATCATCTCGATCCGCTCGCGCGGCCCCTCGATCGCGGAGCACGTGTCAAACACCTCCGCGTGCATCAAGGTCGAGCAGTACATCCGGATCTCGCGGAGGATCGCGGCCTTGCTCTCGAAGTGCTGGTACAGCGCCGTCGCGCTCACGCCGAGACGCCCCGCAATGCCGCGCATCGTCAGCCCGTCTTCACCGAGCTCGCTGCCGATCGCGATGCTCGCGTCCACAATGGCTTTCCGGAGTCCTTCGCGCTGATTGCGTGACATTCCTCATAATTACCATTTCCGCCCTCCCCCCGAACAGACCCAGAACACACGCACACACCCCGCGAAACGCCGTAATTGCTTCTACGAGGTGGTCGAACGAGCCGCAATCTTCTCGGTAACATCTTGAAAAAACTCGTTTTTCACCCAGGATTATGCGACGACATGTCGCACAGTGTGATGCTCCTCTCGCGCGATTTTGGCGGGATCGCATCCAACATGTGACAAAAACCCACGCTCTATTTCCGTGACCCAGGGCACCACCGCGAACGGCCGACGCGCGCGGTGACTCTGTCGCGGTTTCGCGTTAGAAGCCCGCTCGAATGCCTGCGCTGACCCGTGAGTTGGAATTCTCCCTAGACCTCGCTCGCCAGTGCGGCGTCATCGCGGTCAAGATCCAGAAGGGCGGCGCCTCCACGCTCGACGCCCGCGAGAAGTCCCACAACCAAGGGCTGGTCACCCGGGCGGACATGGAGATCAACCAGCGCATCGTCGCCGCGCTGAGCGAGGTCTTCCCCAGCGACGCGATCATCGCCGAGGAGACCGCCGAGGAGATCACGAACAGCCACCTCCACCGCAGCACGCGGCGTTGCTGGTACATCGATCCGGTCGACGGAACCCGCGAATTCGCCAACGGCGACGACACCTGGGCGATCCACATCGGCCTCTGCATCGACGGTCGCCCGGTCCTCGGCGTCGTCCACGAGCCCGCGCAGGACCGCCTCAACTGGGGCGTGCTCGACCCCGACTCGGGCGCCCCGCTCGCCGCCCGCTTCAAGATCGGTGACGGCCCCTCTCAGCCGCTGACGCCGACGACACGAGGCCCCCACGAGCTCCGCCTCGTCAGCAGCAAGAGCCACAGCTCACCGCGGACGCTCGAGATCATGCGCGTGCTCGGCATCGCCCCCGAGGACAACCTCCGGGTCGGCTCGGTCGGCGTGAAGGTCTCGGCCATCGCCCGCGGCGACGCCGAGGCCTATGTCCACCCCAAGACCGGCACAAAGCTCTGGGACAGCTGCGCGCCCCATGCCGTCCTCGCCGCCGCTGGCGGCACCATGACCGACGTAACCGGCCAGCCGCTCGACTACCTCGGCGCCAGCCTCGTCAACACCCGCGGTCTGCTCGCCACCCACGGACCCCACCACGACGCGATCCTCGAGCGCCTTCGCCCGCTCAACGCCGAGTGGTTCCCCGAGCCCTCGTAACCGTCCGTTCTCGCTGAAACGTGGTGAGCCGCGGGCTGCCGAGGGACGCGAGAGCTGGGGGCCTCCAAGATAAAACGGCCAGCTCCATCGGAGCTGACCGTTCTCAATGACGCCGCCCGTATCCGAGCTAGCTCTTCTTCTTCTTGATCCCGTAGCGGCGACGGAACCGGTCCATGCGCCCCTCGGTGTCGACCTCACGCGCCTTGCCCGTCCAGAACGGGTGGCTGTAGGACGAGATCTCGAGGCGAACTGTCGGGAGCTCCTCACCTTCCCACTGAGCCGTGGAGCTGGTGCGGATCGCCGAGTAGGTCACCCACTGATCACCGGTCGCCGCGTCGACGAACAGGACCCTGCGGTAATTGGGATGGATTGCTCCGCGCATCGTCGCTCTCCCTTACCAGCTCGACTTGGTGACGCCCGGGAGCTCGCCGCGCAGCGCCAGCTCGCGCAGCGCGATGCGGCTGAGGCCGAACTTGCGGTAGACGGCCTTGGAGCGGCCGGTGAGGACGCAGCGGCGGGTCTTCCGCGCCGGGCAGGAGTTTCGCGGCAGCTTCGAGAGCTTCGCGGACACCTCGAGCTTCTCGTCGATGTCGAGCTCGGGATCCTTCAGCTTCTCGCGCAGCGCGGCGCGACGCTCCGCGTACTTGTTGATCAACTTTTCGCGCTTTTGATCGCGCAGAACTTGGGACAGCTTGGCCATGTTGGTTCCTGAAGTACAGCCCGTACCAGCCGGGCTGGCGTCATTGGAGGCGGGACGTTACTGTGGCGTGGACTCGAGCGCAAGCCCGGAATCATTGGTTTTTGGGCGCTTTCGCGGGTTTTGGCTCACGCCAGGCCACACAGGCTGCGGAGATCGTAGACCTCGCTGACTGTCAGAGCCCGGTACTCGCCGTCGTCGAGCCCATCGGCCGTCAGCCCGCCGATCGCGACACGAATGAGCTTGAGCACGGGGTGGTCGATCGCCTCGCCCATCCGGCGAATCTGCCGATATAGCCCCTGGCGGATCGTCAGCTGAACCCAGGTGTTCGACTCGGTCTCACGGACCACGCTGACCTCGACTGCGGGCTTCGTGATCGTCCCGTCCTCGAGGGTCACGCCGCGCCCGAGCGCCTCGAGCGCCGCCAGCGACAGCTTGCCCTGGAACTTCACGTGATAGGTCTTCGAGACCTCATGACGCGGGTGCGTGAGCGCGGCCGACAGCTCGCCATCGTTGGTCATGATGAGGACGCCGCGGGTATGAAAATCGAGCCGCCCGACCGGGTAGATCCGCTCTGGGACCCCGCGCAGCAGCGAGAGCACCGTCGCGCGACCGCGCTCATCCTTGACGCCCTCCGCCGAGCAGACCACGCCGTCGGGCTTGTTGAGCACGAAGTAGACCTTGCGCTCCACGCTGACCGGCTTGCCGTGCACGGTGACCCGATCGTGGACCGGGTGCACACGCGTCCCCAACTCGCGGACGACGCGTCCGTTGACGCACACGTGGCCGTCGAGCATGAGCTGCTCGGCCTTGCGGCGGGACGCGACGCCTGCGGCGGCGAGCACTTTTTGGAGCCGCACGTTGCCCGCGTCCGCGCCTGGCGCCGGCTGGCTAGCGACCGAGCTCGGCCCCCGACGACGCGCGGGCGTTCGCTTGCGCGGCTTCGCGCCACCTCGACCGCCGCCGCCACTGGACCCCCGCTTCGGCGCGGGCTTTCTCTTCTTCGGTTTTGGCGTCACGTCGCGCCCTCCGATTCAACCCCGGTCTCGTCCGACTCGTCCGATTCAACCGCGGCCTCGTCCGACTCTTCTTCCTCAGCCTCATCCGTCTCGACCTCGGCCTCGGCCGGTTCGTCCTCATCGGCCGCGTCCGACTCCTCTTCCTCAGCCTCGTCCGTCTCGACCTCGGCCTCGTCCGATTCGAACTCCTCGGCCTCGTCCGATTCGAACTCCTCGGCCTCGTCCGATTCGAACTCCTCGGCCTCGTCCGATTCGTCCTCGTAGGCGTCGTCCTCCTCAGCCTCGTCCGATTCGTCCTCGTCGTCCTCCTCAGCCTCGTCCGATTCGTCCTCGTCGGCCGCGTCCGACTCCTCTTCCTCAGCCTCGTCCGTCTCGACCTCGGCCTCGTCCGATTCGAACTCCTCGGCCTCGTCCGATTCCTCATCCTCGTCCGACTCGCCCTCGTCGGCGTCGTCTTCCTCAGCCTCGTCCGATTCGTCCTCGTCGGCCGCGTCCGACTCCTCGTCCTCAGCCTCATCCGATTCGAACTCCTCGGCCTCGTCCAATTCGTCTTCTTCGGCCTCGTCTTCTTCGGCCTCGTCTTCCTCAGCCTCGTCCGACTCGCCCTCGGCCTCGTCCGATTCCTCTTCCCCAGCCTCGTCCGACTCTTCCTCGGCCTCGTCCGATTCCTCCTCGGCCTCGTCCGATTCCTCTTCCTCGGCCTCGTCCGATTCCTCTTCCTCAGCCTCGTCCGATTCCTCTTCCTCAGCCTCGTCCGATTCCTCTTCCTCAGCCTCGTCCAACTCGTCTTCCTCGACCTCGTCCGACTCCTCGACCTCGGCCTCGTCCGATTCGAACTCCTCGGCCTCGTCCGATTCGAACTCCTCGATCTCGTCCGATTCGGCTTCCTCGGCGTCCCTGGTCTCGTCCGATTCGTCGTTCCCCTCGACATCGGCCCCGATCTCGTCCGATTCGGCTTCTTCGGCCTCGTCGTCGTCGTCCGCTCCAGCATCCCTGGCCTCGTCCGATTCGTCGTTCCCCTCGACATCGGCCTCGGCCTCGTCCGCCGTATCGCCTGACTCCGATTCCTCGCTCGTCTCGGTCTCCTCGCCCTCGACGCCCTCGGTCTCCTCGGCTGCGTCCACCTCGAGCTCGTCGCTGGACGACTCTGCCCCTACCTCTTCCTCGGACGGCTCGTCAGCCCCTTCGGTCGTCGCCTCGTCCGCCGGATTGTCCGCCCCGTTGAATTGCAGGACCTCCTGGCCAAGCGCCTCGGCCTCGGACTCGCCGAGCTTCGTGCGCAGGGTCGCCTTGGTCTCGTCCGAGAGCTCCTGGAAGTCGCGCAGGGTCGGCAGATCACGCAGCGACTGCAAATTGAAAAACTCGAGGAACTTGATGGTCGTGCCGTACAGCAGCGGCCGCCCGGGCTCTTCCTTCTTGCCGACGATCTGGATCAGCTCGCGCTCCAGCAGGATCTTGAGGACCGCGCCGCTATCGACGCCGCGCACGTCATCGACCTCCGGACGCGTCACGGGCTGGCGGTAGGCGACGATCGCCAGGGTCTCGAGCTGCGTACGGCTGAGTCGCGCGGGCTTGGCCTGCAGCAGCTTTTGGACCCACTGGGCGTTGTCGGGGTGGGTCCCGAGCTGGAACCCCCCCGCGACCTGACGCAGCACGATCCCGCGCGTGGCCATGTCGCTCTGAAGCTGCTTGAGCGCGAGCTGGATCTGGTCCTTCGAAGGGTCGTGGAGGATCTTGCGCAGGTTCTTGACCGTGAGCGGCTTGCTGGCGGCGAACAACAAGCTCTCGATGATCGACATCAGCCGCGGCGAGGCCTCGCCCTCGACGTCCCGAAGGTCGTCGTCGGCGTCCATCGGCAGCTCGGTCGCCAAGGAGACGCCCACGCTCTCGGCCCGCGCGTCCGCCTCCTCCGCGAGGTTCGTCTCGACCTCGGCGTCGTCGCCCTCGGTGGACTTGGACGTTGCTGCCAACGCCTCAGCCTCCTCGTCAGACTCGGCGTCGGCCTCGTCGACAGCCTTGGAGGTCTCGGCGTCCACGTCCGCCGCCTCTGTATCGGCGCTCTCGTCGGGGTCGGCGACTTCCCCGGTTTCGTCGGGGGCCTCCCCGGTCTCGTCGTCGCCCGCGGCCTCGGGGCCCGTTTCCGCGCTCGCGTCTCCGTCAGCGAGCTCGTCGGTCTCTTCAACTTCTGTCTCGGCGCTCGTGTCGGATTCGTCCTCGGCGGCCTCGGTCCCGTCCTCGGCGGCCTCGGTCAGGTCTGCGTCTGCGCTGGGCTCTGCCGGCGTGTTCGCGGCGTCCTCACCGAGCGCGCCGACGAGCTCGTGCAGGCCGTCCGTCTCGTTCGCGGGGGCGAGCCCATCGACGAGATCGTCGATCGTGGCCCCCTCGACCTCTTCGACCTCGGCTTCCCCGACCGAGTCAACGGTACCCGGCGACGCGGCTTCCTCGGGGCTCGGCGCGTCTTCGCGCTCCTCCGCCGCCGGGCTCGAGCCGGTGAGTCGCGGCGGTGGACGGCGCTTCTTCGTCCGACGCTGCCCCGCTTTACGCTTTCGCTTGGCCCTGCCCATCAATCCGATCCTTCGAAGGACGGAACGTCTACCACGTTCACCGGGGCCGCGTCCGCCTCGACCGGGTCTTCGTCGACCTCGTCGGTAGCGGCTGCATCGGCTCCCTCCGCGGCTTCGCGGGCTTCGCCCTGCGCGCCATCAGCGGGTCCTTCGAATTCGGGATCGGGATCTTCTAAAAAAAGCTGCGACGCGGCGTCTGCCGCGTCGGCCTCGGCCTCCGGCTCCGCGAGCACGACCTCCGCCGGCTCCACGTCTGCGGCTTCGATCGGGTCGACGGTCTCGACCGCTTCAGCGGCTTCAACCGCTTCGCCCGCTTCGACCGCGTCGACCGCGTCTGCCGCGTCGGCCTCGGCCTCCGGCTCCGCGAGCACGACCTCCGACGGCTCCACATCTACGGCTTCGATCGGGTCGACGGTCTCGACCGCTTCAGCGGCTTCAACCGCTTCGCCCGCTTCGACCGCTTCGACCGCTTCGACCGCTTCGACCGCTTCGCCCGCTTCGACCGCGTCGGCCTCGGCCTCCAGCTCCGCGAGCACGACCTCCGCCGGCTCCACGTCTGCGGCTTCGATCGGGTCGACGGTCTCGACCGCTTCAGCGGCTTCGACCGCTTCGCCCGCTTCGCCCGCTTCGCCCGCTTCGACTGTCTCTGCCGCTTCGGCCGCTTCGACCGCCTCGACCGCCTCGACCGCCTCGGTGACGGACTCGACAGTCTCGCCGTCCTCGAAGGGTGTCGCTGGTTCGGCGCTCTCGAGCTCAGCCGAGGCCGCGAGCGTGACGACTTCGTCCTCGGCCATATCTTCGGGACTCGAGCGCTGCTCGGCTGCTTCGCCCGCCGGCTTTGGCGGCGCGTCGCCGAAGCTGCTCTCCTCGTCGTATCCCCCGAGCATCCGGAGCGCCTGGTCGGTCGCCGCGCGCCGAGCGACTCGGATGTTCGCGCCCTCGGCGGGCTGCTCGATCTGCGCGATCCCCATCTTGACCATCTCGAGCAGCGACATCAGCGTCACCACGAGCATCGAGCGAAGCTCGTGCTCGCTCGACCATGTGCGCCGGAGGAACAGCTCCTCGAACTCAAACACGGGCTTGTCGCGGAGCATCAGCGTGAGCTGCTCCATGCGCTGGGCGACCGTGATGGGCTCGAGCTGAACCTCGTGGCTCTGCTTGATCTTGGCCCGGTTGAGCACCCGGTTGTAGGCCTCCGCGAGCTTGAACAGCGTGACCGGCGCGAGCCCGGGGTCGATGTCGGGCGGCTCGATCTCGACGCCGCGCGAGAACACGTCACGCCCGGAGATCGGCATGGAGTTGAGCTCGTAGGCCGCGGCCTTGAACCGCTCGTACTCCAGCAGCCGGCGGATCAGCGCCTCCCGCGGGTCTTCGCCCTCTTCCTCCTCGCCCTCCTCTTCCTCCTCCTCAGTCGGATCGGGCGGGAGCAGCTCGCGGCTCTTTAAAAACGCGAGGGTCGCGGCCATCACGAGGTAGTCACCCGCGATCTCGAGGTCCATGGCGCGCATGAACTCGAGGTACTGAAGGTATTTTTCTGTGACGAAGGAGATCGGGATGTCGAGGATGTCGAGCTCGTGTCGGCGCACCAAGTGCAGCAGCAGATCGAGCGGCCCCTCGAACATCTCGAGCGAGACGAGGTAGGTCGAGTCCTCGTCCTCATCGTCTGTCGCTTGATCGCCCGCGGCGTCGAGCGGGGCTGCAGACGTCTGATCCGGCTCGGCACCGCCGAGGTCCTCACTCTCGAGGCCCGCGGGGGACACGTCGGCGCGCTGCGGCGCCCCCTCAGTTGGGATCGTCTCCGACAAGCGCGGTCCTTTACCACGGCTTCGCGCGAAGTCAGAACAACCAGCACGAACCGCGGGGTCGCAACTCACGCACGCGCGCGCTCGTCGCTACGCGCACCGATCGACCCGGGAAGACCGAGCTTGGGCTGCTAGGCGACCATACCGAGCAGCGCCGCCGTGAGCTGCAAGGTGCCGCTGATCACGGGCCCGAGCATCAGGCTGAGCACGTCGGGGAGCCCCAACATCCCGGGCAAAAACACCAAGCCGAGGATGATGAAGCCGCCGTAGCGCATCAAGAATTCGTCGATGTACTCGAGCTTGGGCGGCAGCAGCCAGGCCAGCACCTTGCCGCCGTCCAGGGGGTGGAACGGCAGCAGGTTGAAGAGCGCGAGCACGACGTTGAGGACCAGGAAGATCTTCAGGAACTCGGATATGCCGTCGGTCGGCACGAACACCGAGGCGCCCACGAGGCCGGCGGCGGCCAGGCCGATCCACAGCGCCATCGTGATGATGGCCTGGATGACGTTCGAGAGCGGCCCGGCGAAGGCGACGAGCGCGAGGCCGGCGCGCATGCTGATCCGCCGGCTGTAGTAGCGCGGGTTGGTCGGGACCGGTCGGCCCCAGCCGAGCAGCGGCAGGTTCGAGAGCCCCGCGAAGATCGGCAGCAGGAGCGTCCCGATGGGGTCGGCGTGGGACACCGGGTTGAGCGTCAGGCGGTCCTCTTGACGCGGCGTCGGGTCCCCGAGCTTGTCGGCCGAGAACGCGTGGGCGAACTCGTGGATGCTCACCGAGATCACCAAGGCGATCACGTAGATGGCGACCATCCGCAGCTCCTTGGCGGTGATCCCGACGGCGACGAGTGCCGATGCCTGAAGCGCGCGTTCCAAATTCTCGGTCACGATCGCCGAAAAACCGGCGGTACAGGGGCCACGAGCTCAATGCGCCACATGCGCAAACACAACCCCAGTTGGAGTAGCAGGCTCAATTGGCCAAGTCAACGCGTGCTTCCCGCGCACGCCGTACTGGCCAACAGGTCTCGCGTACGCGGCCGAAGATTGTTCCCGAGTCGAGGCGCAGATGCTGCGTCAGGCGCGGGGGTGGTGCTTGCGGTGGGCTGCGCGCAGGTGCTTACCGCTGACGTGCGTGTAGATCTGGGTCGTCGCAATGTCCGCGTGGCCGAGCAGCGCTTGGACCGTGCGCAGGTCGGCGCCCCCCTCGAGCAGGTGTGTGGCGAAGCTGTGACGGAGGGTGTGCGGCGAGATCGACCGCGCGATCCCTGCCCGCACCCCGAGATCGCGGAGCTTCTGGTACCAGCCCTGGCGCGAGAGGCGGCGCCCGAAGCGGTTCACGAACACGTGGTCCTGCTTGCTCCCGGCGGCGCCCTCGGGGAGCAGCTGCGGACGCGCGCGCTCGAGGTACAGCCCGAGCACCAGCGCGGCGCACTCGCCGAGCGGGACGAGCCGGTGCTTGCCGCCCTTCCCCTCGAGCATGACCACCCCCTGATCGAGGTGCAGACGCGGGAGCTTGAGGTCGAGCACCTCGGAGACCCGGCAGCCGGTCGCGTACATGAACTCGAGCAGCGCGCGGTCGCGAAGCCCGAGCGGGGTCTTGAGATCGGGCGCCGCGAGCAGGGCCGTGACCTCCTCATGCGCGAGCAGCTCGGGGAGCTTGGGGGCGAAGCGCGGGAGCCGGATCCCGGCGGTCGGATCCGCCGCGACGACGGCCTCCTCGCGCAGGAAGCGAAACAGCCCGCGGACCGCGATCCAGCGCCGGGCCTGGGTGCGCGCGCCGAGGCCCGCGCGGGCGAGCGACGAGAGGAAGGCGAGCAGGTGCATCGGCGTCACGCTCGCCGCGTCGTCGACCCCGCGCTCGCGCAGGAAGGTCGACAGGGTCTTTAGGTCATGTCCGTAAGCCTCGAGCGTGTTCGCCTGCAGGCCGCGCTCGACCGTGAGGTGCAGCAGGTACTCGTCGAGCTGGCCGTCGAGCGGCCGCGCCCGCGCCTCGGGATCCACGGTGCCGTCGCGCGTCACGTCGCCACGCTACACAGGCGCGGCGGCGCAGGCAAAAATCAGACCCCGGGCGGGCCCCTACGAGCCCATCTCCTCGAGGATCTTGGTGACCTTCTTCTTGACGATCGGCGCGCGGATCGGCTTGGTGATGTACTCGTTCGCGCCGAGCTGCAGGGCGCGGTGTCGATCCTCGGCGGCGCCCTCGGTCGTGATGACGATGACGGGGACCTTCCGATAGGCCGCGTCAGCCCGCAGCCGCTTGATCAACTTGAGGCCGTCGAGGATCGGCATGTTGATGTCGGTGAGGATCAGGTCGAAGCGCTCCTTCGCCAGCTTGCGCAGCGCGTCGACCCCGTCGTCAGCCTCGACGACGGTGAGGCCGGGGATGTTTCGCAACGCGAACACGATCATCCGGCGCATCGGCGGGCTGTCCTCGACAACCAGCACGTTGTAACGCCGCGTCTGTGATGTGGATTGCTGCGTCATGCGCCCACGAGTTGCTCAACGGTCAGGCGAGTGAGAGGGACGTCGCGAGAGTGCGCTCGGTGCCAGGCAGAGTCCAGGGCGATTCCCGCGTGTTCGGAGATCATGGCCAGCAGGCTGTAGTCGTTGTCGACGAATCCTGACTTTTGCGCAAGGAACGACTCGATGCGAATGATCGCCATCAAGCGCTCGCCGTTGACCATTGGGAGGTAGAGGATCGAGCGCTCGTCGGTGTAGGCGTTGTCGCCTCGGCTCCACGGCCGCGGATCGCGAAACAGCGGCGAGAGGCGGGCCTCGGGACCGCTGAGCGGCAGCTCGCCGACCTCCTCGACGTCGCCGCCCTCGCGGACCACCGGGAACAGCGCGGTGCGCTCCTCGTCGACCATGAAGATCGTGAAGCGCCCGACGCCGATGAAGTTCAGCAGGATCTCGGTCGCGGTCCGCAGGACGTCGGCCATGGAGGTGCCGGCGTGAAACTGCAGACAGGCGACGTACATCGCGGCGAGGTGATAGTTCTCGGTCTCGAGCTCCTCGATCCGCGAGTTCAAGAGCGGGTATCCGGAGGAGTCGTCGCCGCGGGTCTTGAGGTCTTGCTCGAGCTCGTTTACGCGGACGATCAGGTGCTCAACGACGCTCGCCGGCGCAATCTCGGGGTTGTTGGGGCTCGCCGGATCCTGCGAGTTGAGCTCGCGGCGGAGACGCTCGTTCTCCTGGATCAGCTGACGGACGAACACCTCTCCTTTGCCGAAGAACTCGTGGAGAAACCTCTCCGTCTTGTTCTTGAGGTTGCTCGCCCCACCCGTCGATGACATCGCCGTTACCATAGCACAGGTAAAACCGCTCTACGTTCACGTATGACCGCGCTCGGGCCCATTCGCGCCCATCACGGGAGGCGCGTTTGGGCCCGTCCGACGACCGCTGTCTAGCTTTGAACATCGCGTCGAGAACCGCAGGATCGCGTCCGCGATATCGTCGAGTGGGAGCACCTCGTCGACGACGCCCGCGCTGATCGCAGACTGCGGCATCCCGGGCATCACCGCGGTGTGTGGGTCCTCGGCGAGCACCGCCGAGCCGTGCTCGCGCGCGAGCATGGCCCCCTCGCTCCCGTCCGCGCCCATCCCGGTCAAGACGACCGCGCAGAAGCGAGACTCGAAGAACTTCGCGCCTGACGCGAGGAGCATGTCGCCCGAGGGGGTGATCTTCGCGGAAGCGCCCTTCTCCGCCGCGCGCACGCGAACCACGCCCGGGCCGTCGCCGTCTCGCTCGAGCTCGATGTTGGAGGCGCCGGGCGCGATGTAGACGCGACCTGGCTTGAGCGTCATGCCGTCCTGGGCCTCGACGACCGCGAGGCTGCTCATCTTGTTGAGCCGCGACGCGAACGCTCGCGTAAAGCGCGCCGGCATGTGCTGGGCGACGAGGACCGCGAGCGGGAGCTCCCCGGGGAGCGCGCACAGGATCTGTTGAACCGCCGGCGGCCCGCCGGTCGACGCCGCGATCCCGACGACGCCGAGCGGCGCAAGCGTCTCCGGATCCTTCGCGCGCGGGCTGTGCCGCGAGCTGCCCTCGAGCCCAGGTACGAAGCTGCGCTCACCGTCCTCGGGATCAGGCAGCGGGTCGATCTCGCGGGTGTCGCGAGCGTCGCGCTGCCGCGCTAGCGATTGCGCGCGCCGCTGCAGCCGAACCGCTTGGAGGCGGCGGACGAGGCGGATCTTGCGGACCAGCTCGCCCTCGATCTCGCGCAGCTCGGGGCCGATCTGTCGACCCGGCTTGGCCATGAAGTCCATCGCGCCGAGCTCGAGCGCGCGGAAGACCGTGCTGCTCCCCGAGTGGCTCGAGATCACGATGACCGGCGTCGGCTTGCGCGCCATCAGCAGGCGGAGGAACGCGAAGCCGTCCATCTTCGGCATCTCGAGGTCGAGCGTGATGACATCGGGCTCGAGGTCGAAGACGGCCTGCAGCGCCTCGCGCCCGTCGATGGCGCGACCGACGACCTCGATGCCGGGATCCGACTCGATCATCGCGGTCAAGGTCTGGCGGTTGTACGCCGAGTCATCGACGACCAGCACGCGCAGCTTCCCGTTGCGCGGCGCGTCGGCTCGGTGCTCACCTTGACTCGCGGTCGTCATCGCGGGCTCGTGCCTCCGGGGATGGCCTCGGCGGGCTTGCGGTACACGAGGTCGTTCTCGAAGTGTACGTGCTCGAACCTCGTGTTGACGTGCAGGAGGTTCTCGGAGTGCCCGAGGAGCAGGTACCCCCCTGGTGACAATGTATCGTAAAACGCCTCGACGATCTGATGCCGCGCCGCAGGGGTCAGATAGATCAGCACGTTGCGACAGAAGATCACGTCGATCGCACCGACAACATCGTACTCCGCCGGGTTGAGCAGGTTGACGCGGTGAAAGCTGCACATGCGACGGATCGTGTCGATCACGCGCGCGCCGCCCTCGCGCTGCTCGAAGTAGCGCGCGCGCTGGCTCGCCGGGGTGGTGCGAAAGCTCGACTCGCCGTAGACGCCCGCGCGCGCCGTGGCGAGCACGCGGTTGCTGATGTCCGTGCCGACCACGCGCAGCGCCCAGCCGTCGAACAGGCCCGACCCGCGCAGCAGAATCGCGCACGTGTAGGCCTCCTCGCCGGTCGAGCAGCCCGCGCTCCAGACCGAGAGCGCGCGACGCCTCCCGTCGCGCCCGGCGAGCTCGGGCAGCACGTAGCGGCTGAACGCGTCGAGCTGAAACTGCTCGCGGAACAGGTAGGTCTCGTGGGTCGTGATCCGCTCGACGAGCGCGTTCAGCTCCTCCGGCCCGCGCAGGTCGAAGCGCAGGTAGTAGTAGTAGTCGAGGAAGCTCGAGAGCCCGAGCTCGTCGAGCCGCGCGCCGAGCCGACGCTCGAGCAAGAAGCCGCCGTCCTCCGCGAGCGTGACGCCGCAGTACTCCTCGATGATCTCGCGGAGCAGCCGCGTCTCCTCCTCGTCGATCCGCGGGCGCGTCGGGCCGCCGCGCGCTGAGCCCCCGCCGCTCACGCGCGCAGCTCCTCTAGCAGGAGCGCCCGCGCGGCGCTCAACCAGCCTCCACCAGGCCGAGCCGGAACAGCACCCTCGAGAACGCGCGCTCCACCGCGTCTGGTGGCTCTTGGGTCATGTCGGTGAAGCGCGCGCGGGCTCGCTCGAGCGCGCCCGCCGCGAGCGCCCGCGCGTCCGCCGAGCTCATCGCCATGACGAGGCCGTCGGCGTGCTGCAGCACGAGGTCGGCGATGAGGATCTCGGCGAGCGCGGCCGACGAGGTGCGCGGGAAGTCGTCACAGGTCTCGCCGGCGAGGACGCGCAGCAGCACCGCGTCCGCGGGCGCCGTGACCGGCTCCGCGCCGAGCAGCGACCACAGCTTCGCGGGCAGCTGCTGACCGAGGCGGTGGATCTCGACGTAGTCGTCGGCGCCGTACAGCCGGCTCGGTCGCCGCTTGTAGCTCGTGCGGCGGTGGACCGTCGCCACGAGGATCACCGCGGGGACGCTGTGCTCGAGCGCCGTCTTCGCCATGTCCGTCAGCTCGAAGCTCGGGCGCCCCGACATCGCGACGTCGATGACGAGCCCGTCCCAGCGGCGCATCTGCAGGACCCGCGCGACCGCGTCGCCGCTCTGCACCACCTGCACGTCGAAGCCGTGCGGGCCGAGCACGCAGGCGACCGCCTTCCCGATCGCCACCCGCTCGTGCCCCACGAGCACGCACGGCCGCGCCGGCGGCGTCGCGCCGGACGATCGTCTTTGCGGATCAGCGTGCGTCATTTCGAGGAGGCGAGCGGAGATCGGTGAAACGCGATTTTAGGGACAGGTCTATACGAACATCTTGCACCGTGAGGCGCCTCGCCGCTAGCGACTCGCCCGCGCGCCCGCGCGAGCGCGCGCCCGACGAGGCCGCGCGGTTCCGCCAGCGAGGCCGCGCGCAGGCGTGGCGCGCAGCCCCGACGTCGCGCGAGCGCAAGACCGCGCGCGCTCGCGGCGGACGCGATCAGGCGCGCAGCAGCGCCTCGAGGTTGAGGAGGAACACCATGTCCTCGCCGACGCGGCAGACGCCGCTGAACATGTCCTCGGTCGCGTCGCCCGAGACCGGCGGCCGGAGCATCGAGGGCGCCGGCCGGACCGCGTTCGGCGAGACCCGCAGCTCGCCGATCACCTTGTCGACCTTGAGCCCCGCGATCCGCCCGCCGACGCTGACGATGATCAGCTTGTTGAGCCGCTTGAGCTCGTCGCGCGCCTCGGTGCCGAAGCGCCGCCGCAGGTCGACGACGGGGATCACGACGCCGCGCAGCTGGATCACGCCCTCGACGATGTCGGGCGCCAGCGGGACCGGCCGGACCGGGTGCGGCGCGGCCTGGATGACCTCCTTGATGCGCATGATCTCGATCCCGTACATGCCGTGACCGACGTAGAAGCCGGCGAGCTTGAGATCGTCATCGGTCGCGCGCGCCTCGTCGCGATCGCTGGCCGCGCGGGACCCCAGGATATCTGAGCTCACAGCCCCACCACCCCTCCCTTGACCACGAAGTCGCTCGGCTCGAGCACCTCGGCGAGCTCGAGCACGATGATGATGTCGCCGTCGTGCCGCCCGAGCGAGCGGATGTAGTCGGCGCGCGTCCCCCCGATCGCGCCCGGGCACTCCTCCATGCTCTCGGGCGGGATGCGGACGACGCCGCGCACCTCGTCGACCACGAGGCCATATGGCTCTTCGTTCAGCTCTACGATGAGCACGCGCGCGGCCCGGCCGTTCTCCGCCTCGCCGAGGCCGAGGCGGCGCGCGAGGTCGATGACCGGCATGATGCGGCCGCGGACGTTGCCGATCCCGAGCAAGAAGCCCGCCGTGCGCGGCACGTGCGTGGCCTCGAAGACCTTCGTGATCTCCTCGATGTCGTGGATCGAGACGGCGTAGAACTCGCGGCCGACGCGGAAGGCGACGTACTGCCGGAGATCCTGACGGACCTCGCGCTTGTAGCCGTGCTCGTAGTCCTCGTCGGTGGCGACCTGCTCCCCGCTGTTGAGCAGCGCCTGCCAGAGGTCTTCTTGTTCGCCTGCCATCGTGCCTGTGCTCGCGTCCTGCCTGAGAGAGTCTGCCCGTCCGGCCGCCCGGGTCTAGTTGGCGAAGCTCGCCGCCTCCGCTTGATGGACGCCCTCGTCGACGAGCCGCCCCACGTCGAGCAGCAGCACCGTCCGGTTGGCGCCGAGCTCGGTCGCGCCGGCGATGCCGGGGACGTTGCGCAGCGCGCTCCCCAGCGGCTTGATGACCACGTCCTGCTGCCCGAGGAGCTCGTCGACCACGAGGCCGACGCGGTGCTGCGCGAGGCCGACCACGACCACGTAGACGCGCTGCAGCTCGCGCGTCCGCTTGGGCATTGGGAGGTCGAAGAGGCGCGCGAGCGGGACCAGCGGGAGCGTGCGCTCGCGCAGCGTGATGACCTCGTGGCCCTCGACGGTGAGGATCTCGTGGGTCTCGACCATGATCGACTCGAGCACCGAGTTCAGCGGGATGCAGAAGGTGTGGCCCGAGCTCTGGATCACGAGCGCCTGGATGATCGCGAGGGTCACGGGCAGCGTGATCGTGAAGCGCGTGCCCCGGCCGACCTCGGTCGAGACCTCGATCATGCCGCTGAGCTTCGCGATGTTCGTGCGCACGACGTCCATGCCGACGCCGCGGCCGCTGACCTCGCTGGCTTGCTGCCGCGTCGAGAAACCTGGCGCGAAGATCAGGTTGATGATCTCCTGCGGCGACATCCCGGCGGCGTCGTCCTCGGTGATGACGCCGCGCTTGATCCCGACATCCCGGATCCTTCGCCAGTCGATGCCGCCGCCGTCGTCCTCGACCTCGATGACGACGCGGTTGCCCTTCTGGAACGCGCGCAGGTCGATGCGGCCGTCTCGCGGCTTGCCCGAGGCGACGCGCTCGTCAGGCGGCTCGATGCCGTGATCCATGCAGTTGCGGATCATGTGCATGAGCGGGTCGCTGAGCTCCTCGACGATCAGCTTGTCGAGCACGGTCTCGCGGCCCGAGATGTTGAGCCTGATCTCTTTGTTGAGCTGACGGCTGAGCTTGCGGACGACGCGGGCGAGCTTGTCGAAGACCTGCTCGATGGGGACCATGCGCACGTCGAGGATGCCCTGCTGCAGGAGCGCGAGCTTGCGCTCCATGTCGCGGATCTGGATCTGCAGCTCGCGCGAGACGTCGGCGGTGCCGCCGAGCTGACGCAGCTCCGAGAACACCGACTGCAGGTTCGCCTGCACGACGCCGAGCTCGCCGACGAGGTTCATCAAGAGGTCGAGGCGGCGCAGATCGACGCGCACCGTCTGGCTGAGGCTGCGCAGCGAGACGTCGCCGCCGCCGCCGCCGCCTCCGCCCGCGGGCTCGGGCTTATCCGTCGGCGGCTCGGGCGGCGGCAGCATGTCCTCACCGTCCGTCACCGCCGGCACGACCGCGTCATCAGGGGTATAGACGGGCTCCGGAGCCGGCGCGCTCACGCTGGTCGACTCGACGCCGCCCGCGCCCGCGCCCGCGCTCGTGCCCGGCTGCAGCTTGTGAACGGAGACCTTCTCCTCGTCGGCGAGCAGGACCGAGACCTGGTCGTAGTCGGCCGATGAGCCGAACAGGATGTCGAGCTCGATCGAGTCGTCGGAGAAGCCGTCGACGCTCGGGAGGTAGGTGATGACCTCGCCGTGGGCCTTGAGCTTCTCCTTGAGCGCCTCGATGCCGACGTCGATCGAGAGGATGTCGAAGGCCGCGTGGATCCGGTAGAGGTTGCGACCTGACCGCAGGTTCTCCCGCAGGCGGTGCTCCTCGTACTCCGAGAGCTGCATGCGGATGGCCTCGGGGATCGCCTTGAGCGGGTCGACCTCGGGATCGCCGCCGCCGGGCTTCTCGATCCTGTTGAGCTCCTCGAGCTTCTTGAGGAAGGCCGGCAGCAGCGCGCTCTCGGCGGTCTCGTGCTCGTTGGGGTCGAGCAGCCGCCCGAACAGCTCGACGCCTTCGAACAGCACGTCGAGGACCTCTTTGGAGAGGTCGATCTTGCCGAGCCGCAGGGCGTCGAGCGTCTCCTCGAGGGCGTGACTGAGGCCGCCGATGCCGGTCGCGCCGAACAGCCCCGCCAGGCCCTTGAGGCTGTGGACCGCGCGAAACGCCGCGTTGAGGATGTCGGGGTCGGTAGAGCCCGAGCGTGACTGCGACTCGAGCTCGAGCAGGTTGCGGGAGAAGGTCTCGATGACCTCCTGCGCTTCGGCGATAAATTCTGTCGAGTTCGCGTCCATGCGGCTTACGTGCCCACGCTCCGAGCCGACCTCGACTGCCCCTCACCGCCCGGTCCCGCGCTCGGGACCAGCGACGACGAAATTGCTCGTGGAGGCGGCTGCGCGGTCAAGGATTGCCGACAGTATACGCAACCGCGACGCGCGCTCGGGCGCCAGTGTCGAGGCGCGCGAGCGCTCCTGCCCCCCGTCGCGCTGGCGTGACGAGAGCCCGCCTACGAGGCGCCCGACGGGCTTTCGTCGTCGTCGTCGTCGTCGCGCGCGCGCGCGTCCGCGACCGCCCACCAGCGCGCTGGCGCAGCGCTCGCGAGTTCGCGCGCCGTCGCCTCCTCCTCGCCGCCCTCGTCCGCAGCGCCGGCGGTCTCCGCGAGCGCCCGCGCGAGCGCGCGTAGCAGCCGGCTCCCGTGCGCGCCGCCGTCGGATCCCGGCGCGCCGAGGACCACCGTGTGTGCGTGCACAGACCGGGCGGCGGAGCGGATCCACGAGACCGCCTCCCCGGCCGCGACGTCGTCAAAGTCAGCGCGGGGGCCCAGGCCGATCGCCATCACGCGCCAACACCACGGGCAGCGCTCGACCGTCGTCAGCACGCGCTCCCCTCGCTCGCCGGTGCAGAACTCGCGACGCAGCAGCGCCGAGAGTCGACCGCACTCGCGCCAGTCGAGCAGACCGGCCAAGCCGGTCAACGGTCGCTCGTCGGTGAAGATGGGGAGCACGACGAGGTCGAAGCGCTGCCCCGGCGCGCGCTCGAGGCCGCGATCGAGCATCTCAAACCGCGGCGGCTCGACGGGCAGCAGCTCGCGCTGCGCGTCGTCGCGCGCGGCAGCGGACGCGCGCGCGACCCCGCCCCCGTGACGAGGGGACGCTGCGTCGACGTGACCGACGACGCGCAAGCGCCCTCCGCTACCGCCTCCGCCCGCGTTTGTGTCCCGCACCGCGCGATATTGTATCGAAGCGTTTCGAAGCGCGCGAAGATCTGAAGCATCCGCGCCCGCGCGAGGGATCGCTCGCGGCTCCTGTGAAGATCGCCCGAGGATCCATCAAACGATCGATGAAAAGATCGTCGAAAGATCGCTTCGTTATTGCTGCTTACGGGGCCGGAGCGCGCGCGCGAGCGCCTCGGCGACGCCGTTGACGAACCGCCCGCTGCGCTCGCTGCCGTAGCGCGACGCGAGACGCACAACCTCAGAGAGCACGACGGCCCGCGGCGTCTCGGGGATGTTCGCCAGCTCGACGACGGCGAGTCGCAGCGCGTTGCGGTCGACGCGATCCATGCGGGCGACTCGCCAGCTGCGCGAGGTCTTCTCGATCAAGGCGTCGACCTCGCTCCAGCGCGACACCATCTCGCTGACGATGCGCTCCGCGAACGCGCGCACGGTCGGCTGCCGGCTCCACGCGTGGGCTTGCGCGACGACGTCGGCGTCGTCGCCCGCCTCGGCGGCACGCGGCGCGCCCGGGGGATCACGCCAGAACAGGGCAACCGCATCTTCGCGCTCATCCTCGTCGTAGGACTCGAGGTGACAGAGCACGAGGAACGCGAGCTCGCGTCCAGACGCGAGCTCGCCGCGGGAGCTTCGGGACTGCTTGGACTTAGCCATCACTCGGCGCCGCTGACGGTGTCGACGAGCTCGCCCTGCTGCGGCGGGTCTGCGGTCGCGGCGATCGCCTGGTAGAGCCGCGCCTGCTCGATCGCCGCGAGCGCGGCCTCAGAGCCCTTATTTCCGGCCTTAGCGCCGGCGCGGTTGATCGCCTGCTCGAGCGTGTCGGTCGTGATCACGCCGAAGGTCACGGGGATCGAGTAGGCGATCCCAGCCTGCGCGAGACCCTTGGTGGCCTCGCTGGCGATCAGGTCGAAGTGAATCGTGTCGCCCTTGATGAGGCAGCCGAGCGCGATGACGGCGTCGTGTCCGCCGCTCGCGAGCACCTGCCCGACGACGGCGGGCAACTCGTAGGCGCCGGGGGTCCAGACGACGGTGATGCCGCTGGGGTCCGCGCCGGAGCGCACGAGCGTGTCAACGGCGCCGGAGAGCAGGCGCTCGGTGACGAAGCTGTTGAAGCGGCTGACGACGATGGCGAAGCGCAGCCCGTCCGCCTGCAGCGAGCCCTCGATCACGCGGACCTTTGAAAGGTGACCCATGGGGATGGGAGTACCCGCGAGGGCTCGCTAGATCAAGCTCTCGGGGCTCTTAGGACACGAACTTGTGCGACCTGTTCGACTCGAGACCCTTGTAGCGGTGTGGTTCCCCGCTGCGTGGGTCCCTGGAAAAGAACAACCGCCGCACCTCCGAGGAGGCGCGGCGGTCGGGTGTGGCTAGCGGTGCGCTAGTCCTTCTTCATGCGGCCGAGGGCGCCCTTGAACACGTCGCCGAGGGTGGCGCTCGCGTCGGAGGCGTTGACGAAGCCCTGGGCGTCGGCGAGGTCGTCCTGACGACGCGCGCTCTTGATCGAGAGGCCGATCTTTCGCTCCTGCGCGTCCATCTGGATGATCTCGGCGCGGACCTTCTGGCCCGGGTCGAGGTGCGAGCGCGGGTCGTCGACGCGCTCCTCGCTGATCTCCGAGATGTGGATGAGACCCTCGATGCCGGGCTCGATCTCGGCGAAGGCGCCGAAGTCGGTGAGCTTGAGGATCTTGACCTCGATGATCTTGCCGATCGGGTAGTCGTAGGGGATGCGATCCCACGGGTCCTGACCGAGCTGCTTGAGGCCGAGGCTGATCTTCGGCTTCTCGCCCGAGTTGTCGATGTTGAGGACCATGGCCTTGACCTTGTCCCCCTTCTTGAACAGCTCGCTCGGGTGACGAACGCGCTGCGTCCAGCTGAGGTCGGTGATGTGCACCAGACCGTCGATGCCGGGCTCGAGCTCCACGAACACGCCGAAGTCGGCGATGTTGCGGACCACGCCCTCGACGACCGAACCCGGCGGGTAGGTCTCGACGACCTTGTCGTAGGGGTTCTCCTCGAGCTGCTTCATGCCCAGCGAGATCCGGTTCTGCGACACGTCGATGTCGAGCACGACCGCGCGCACGTCGTCGCCGATCTTGAGGATCTGCTTGGGGTTTTTGATCTGGCGGGTCCAGGACATCTCGGAGACGTGGACGAGCCCCTCGATGCCCTCCTCGAGCTCGATGAACGCGCCGTAGTCCTTGATGCTGACGACCTTGCCCTCGACGACCGTGCCGGGGATGTAGCGCTCTTCGGCGTTGATCCACGGATCGTCGGTGATCTGCTTGAGGCCCAGGCTCACGCGCTCGCTGTCGCTGTTGAACTTGAGGACCTTGACCTTGACCTTGTCGCCGACCTGGAACAGCTCGGAGGGGTGGTTGACGCGACCCCACGACATGTCGGTGATGTGCAGGAGGCCGTCGATGCCGCCGAGGTCGATGAACGCGCCGTAGTCGGTGAGGTTCTTGACCACGCCCTCGACGATCTGGCCCTCCTTGAGGCGGTTGAGGGTGTCGTTCTTCAGGCTCGCGCGCTCGGCCTCGAGCAGGACGCGACGCGACAGGACGATGTTGCCGCGCTTCTTGTTGAACTTGATGATCTTGAACTCGAACTCCTGATTGATGAAGGAGTCGAGGTTGCGGACCGGGCGGAGGTCCACCTGGCTGCCGGGCAAGAAGGCCTTGACGCCGCCTTGCAAGATGACCGAGAGGCCACCCTTGACGCGGGCCATGATGATGCCGCTGACGATGCCCTCGGCCTCGGTGGCCGCCTGGATCTCGTCCCAGACCTTGCGCTTGCGCGCCTTGTCCTTGGAGAGGACGACGAGGCCGTTGTTGTCCTCGGAGACCTCGAGCAGGACCTCTGCCTCGTCTCCGATGTTGACCACGATGTTGCCGTCCTCGTCGGCGAACTCGCGAAGCGGGACCTGCCCCTCGGCCTTCATGCCGATGTCGACAACCGCGTAGTCACCGATGATGTCGACGACCGTCCCCTTGACGATAGAGCCCTCTTTAACCTCGGGCTTATCTTGGACGGTTTGTTCGAAAAGGGCCGCGAAATCGTCGTCTCCGGCGGCCGGCGTGATTTGTTCGTGCATTGCTGGGGTTAATGTTCCTTCCAATGTGGAGTCCCTGCACCTGAGACCTCGGGTCCAGCCCAGGACGGCTCGAGGCATTCGAATCGTCCGGGGATGAGTCGAAGCTCACCCACAAACCCAGAGGCAAGTACAGAGCCCGTGGACCGTAGGGAGTTTTCTAGGGCCCGTCAACTGGGCTCTGGCGCTTGTTCTGGGCGATCCTCGGTGAGAGCCCTCGGCTCGGGGCGCGCGCTCAGCCGGCGCCGCGTCGGCGCTCGACGGTCTCTATGATTCGCCTCACAACCTCGTCGATGGGGAGCTCGGAGGAGTCGACGAGCACGGCGTCGGGCGCCCGCGCGAGCGGGGCGGTCGCACGCTGGGTGTCACGCTCGTCGCGCTCGGCGACCTCGAGGCGAACTCGCTCGAAATCGACGTCGCGGCCTTTCTGGGTCAACTCTTCGTGTCGCCGGCGGGCGCGGGCGTCGAGGCTGGCCGTGAGGAAGAACTTGTGAATCGCGTCGGGGAACACGATCGTGCCCATGTCACGACCTTCGGCGACGCAGCTGCGAGCCCCGAGCGCGCGCTGAATGGCGAGCAGACCCGCGCGAACAGCCGGGACGGCGGAGACCCGCGAGGCGCCGTCGGAAATCTCGGGGGTCCGAATCTCGCGGCTGACCTCCTCGCCGTCATAGAAGACCCGCGGCCGCTCGCCGGCCACGAGCGCCGGCTTGAATTCGATCGGAAACGCCCCCACGAGCCGCGCGAGCGCCGCTTCGTCGTCCCAGGCGACGCCGACGCGACGGGCTACCAGCGCGACCGTTCGATAGATGGCGCCGGTGTCGAGCAGCGGCACGCCGTAGTGCTCGGCCACGCGCTGCGCCACGGTGCTCTTTCCCGCGCCCGCCGGACCGTCGATCACGATCAAGAGGCCGGCGCTCTGCTGCACGCGCGGGCTCGAGGGCGCGTCGCTGTGCTCGCCGCCGGATGTCGCAAATTCCGACGATGCGCTCGCCATCGCGGAGGCGGCGGGCGCGACGACCTCGCGCTCGCTCGCCCGACCGCGCGCCCGGTCGCCATCCACCTGGTCACCGCGCCGCGGGAGCGAGGCGCCAAAGAACGCGGCGCGGACGGGCGACGGCGGCGTTGACGAGGTGACGGTCGTCAGCATGCGGCGGAGGATAGACCAAGTCACCAGCGTCTGCCCTTGCTGACAGGCCGGTTGTCGGGCAGGGTCTGCCCGATGCCCCAGCGACCCTTAATTCCTCGAGCTCGGGCGCGCGCTGCCGCGGTCCTGGCGATCGCCGCCACGCTGGGCGCCACTGGATGCGCGAGCGTGCAGGTCAAGCCGTCCGAGCGCGAGGTCCTCAGCCGCAGCGAGATGGACCCGACGACGAAGGACGAGCTGATGGAGTCCGAGTGGGAGTCGCACGTCGAGTCGGCGCGCGACTGGAGCGTCGGTGGCCACGGCGCTGCGGGAGGCGGATGCGGCTGCGGCTGAACGCGCGGACCAGGTCGCTCGTGCGCTCGCTGTCGCTGTGCCTGGGGCTCGCGGCGCTGTGCGTGCTCGTCGCGCCGCTGGTCACGCTCGTGGGCTCGCTGCGCGCCGACGACCGCGTCACGATCCGGGGTAACTACTATCGCGAGCCGTCGACGCGCGTGCTCGCGCCGGTCGTCAACGTCGAGATGGACGTCCCCGACGAGCGCCTCACGGTCGAGGGCCAGTATCTGCTTGATGTCGTGACCTCGGCGTCGATCGCCTCCGGCGCTGCCGCGGTCACCGGCGGCGACTTCCTGTTCACGGAGATGCGCCACGAGGGCACGCTCCGGCTGCGCTCCAAGCTCAAGGAGTGGCAGTTCGGGGGCGAGTTCCGCTACTCCACCGAGAGCGACTACATATCGCGCCAGTTCGGCTTCAACGTCGGGCGCGAGCTGCTGAACCGCTCGATCCGCGTGGGGATGATCTACAAGGGTGTGCTCAGCAGCGTGTTCGTGATCCGCCCGAGCTTCCGCGACACGGTCCCCTGGGTGTCCCCGAGTGACCCCAACGGCACCGAGGGCACGAACCTGCTCCAGCGGCACTACTTTAAGCTGTTTTACGGGCACGACCTACACCGGACGTTCACGGTCGGCGTGCAGCTCGAGGGCATCTTCAGCCACGGCCCGCACGAGAACCCGTACCGGCGCGTCAACGGCAGCGAGTTCCAGGCCTTCCCGTTCACCCAGCGCCGCTTCGCGCCGAACGTCTACTTTCGCTGGGCGCTGCCCAAGGTCAACTGGATCGCGCTCGAGGGCCGCTATCGCTTCTACCTCGACGACTGGGAGGTCCGCTCCCACACGATCGACACGCGGCTGCACTTCCGGATCGCGCGTCATCTGCTGATCCGGCTGCGATACCAGTACTTCACGCAGACCGCCGCGTTCTTCGCGCTCCCTGCCGATGAGCAGCCCTACCCGATGGACGCGGTGTTCAAGACCTCGGCGCCCCAGCTGCAGGCGCATTATCACCACACGCCGGGGTTGATGCTCATGCTCGAACTCGACCCGCTCGCGCGCCTGCCCGCCCTGGCGTGGCTCGAGGGCGCGTGGATCCAGGCGACGTACAACCACATCCTGACGTTTCCGACCAGCGGGAATTGCCTCGACTACACGTTTCCGTACCAGATCTGCCGCGTCAACGAGATGGGCGAGGTCGAGAGCGAGTACCGCGGCGCGCGAAACGGTAGTCTCGCGCTGTCCATTCCGTTCTGACGCCCGGTCGCGCGGCGATCGAGCGTTCCTTCGTACGTACGCTCGCTCCTCGCTCGCATGACTCGACGACGGCCACCGCCCCCGCCGAAGAAGCCGGGGGTCCACGTCCCGCGCGGCGCGAAGCACAAGCCCACGCCCGAGGATCGAGCCCGTCCGAGCGACCTCCAGGACGACTTCAAGAAGGCCAAGACGCTCCGCGGGCTGCCGGCGCTGTCATCGGGCGTCTTCGCGATCGAGCGCCCAGACGATCCCGCTCCCGAGCCGCCGCCTCCGCCCCCGCCCCGGCGACGCGGACCGGCGGCGCGCACAAAGCAGAAGCAGCCGAGGCAGAAGCAGCCGAGAACGCAGCCGAAGCAACGCTTTGGCCCGACCCGCACGAGCCTCGGGATCCCTCGACACGTTCCGCCAGGTCAGCAGCCGGCGCCGCAACGGAGGGCCGAGCCGCGTCCGCGCACGCGCACGCGCCTGGGCATCCCGCGACAGCTGCCGCCTCCGCCGCCTCTTCCTCCGCCGCCTCCTCCTCGCCCGCCGCCTCCTTCACGCAGCCAGGCGCAGGCCGAGACCGAGCGAATCGCCTGCGGCGTCAGCGAATTCGGGCTCGCGCTCGCCGAGCTGCTCGAGCGCTTTGAGGAGGTCCGCGGCGCGATCTTGACGGACGACGAGGGCAACCCGGTCGATTTCGCCCGGAGGCCGGCGGCGATCGACGCGCTCGACCTGCAGATCGTCGGCGCCCAGCTCGAGCGCTGCGTCGCCCCCGTTGACGCCTCGTGCGCCAAGCTCGGGCTCGCGCCGCAGGCCGACTTCCTCATCCTCGAGGGTACGGAGGGCACGTTGATAACCCGCACGCTCATGGACGGGATGTTCGTGTTCGCCGCGATCATCGCGCCGAGCGCGGACCTCGAGGCGCTGTCGTCGAGCTTTGGCGACATCGCTCGAAAACTCACGGCCATGCTCAACGCCTGATCGCGCGCCCGCTGGGACGCGCCGTCGCGTGACTTTGACCGGCGTTTGTGATTAGTTCTCCTGCGCCCTGGTTGTTTCCAGGACCGCCGTTCGAGATAGCTTGACGCAACGTCAGGTTTCCTTTCACACTGGACACAGAGACGCACTCCGCAGCGTCTCTCGAGCGCGGGGTCCAGGTCCGCTACGCCCCGGCTCTCTGTTCCCTATCCCAACTCGGCCTGCCTCTCCCAGGTCCAAGGAGTTTGATACAGCGATGGCAACCCACATCACTGACGAGTGCATCAACTGCGGCGCCTGCGAGCCCGAGTGCCCCAACGAGGCCATCTCGGAGGGCGACGAGACCTACGTGATCGACCCGAATCTCTGCACCGAGTGCGTGGGTTTTCACGACTACGAGGCCTGCCAGGCGGTCTGCCCGGTTGAGTGCTGCCTGCCGGATCCCGAGCGCGAGGAGACCGAGGGCGTCCTCATCGCCCGCGCCCGCAAGATCCACCCGGACAAGAGCTTCCCCGAGTCGGGCTTCCCCAGCCTCAAGAGCAAGAAGTAGCGCCTCGGCGCCAGGGCTTCGCCGATCTTGTCCGCGCGCCCTGGCTGATACAATTTGTTGTCCATGGGGCGGAGCACACAGCGACGGCGCTGGGCGCTCCGCCTCTTCGCGTCGGTCATCATCACCGGCGCGCTGATCTACGCGCTCCAGCGGCGCTACGACGCGATCCCGGAGTCGCTCGCGGTCCCCTGGTGGGTGCTCCCGACCTACTTCGGGATCCTGCTCGTCTACTTCGTGACGCGGGTCGGTCGCTGGCTGTTTCTGCTGCGCCCGCTCGGCGACGTCCCGCTCGGCGTCGGCATGGCGACCGGGCTCGCCGGGACCATGTGGATCGCGTGGCTCCCCTGGCGCATCGGCGAATTCGCGCGGCCGCTCATCCTGGCCCAGAACTCGAGCGTCACGTTCAGCCAGACGCTCGGGAGCATCGCGCTCGAGCGCGTCGTCGACGGCCTGTTCGTCTGCAGCCTGTTCTTTGGATCCTTCGCGCTCGTCGAGGTGCGACCTGGCCTTGAGGCCCTGTACACCGCGAGCCTCGGCGTCGTCGGGGTGTTCCTCCTCGCGCTGCTCGTGCTGATCGCGATGGCCCGCTTCCCGCGGGCGGTCGGCGGGCTCGTCGAGCGCGTGACCTCCTGGGTCCTGCCCGGCCTCGCGCGCAAGCTCGCGGACGTCGCCCGCGGCGTCTCGGAAGGCCTCGCGGCGCTGCCCTCGCCGCGGCCGCTCGCGCTGTTCCTGCTCGGTACCGCCGCGTACTGGTCGATCAACGTGCTCGGCATGTGGGTGCTGGCGCGCGGCTGCGGGATCACGCTCACGATTCAAGAGACGACCGCGGTCATGGCGGTCACCAACCTCGCGCTGCTGATCCCGGGGCCGCCGGCGCAGCTCGGGACGTTCCACCTCGGCGTGCTCACCGGGCTCTCGCTGTTCCTCGACGACGCCACCGTCCGCGGCCAGGGCGTCGTCTTCGCCTTCTACCTCTACGCCTGCCAGGTCACGACGATCACCGCGCTCGGGCTGCTCGGGCAGATGCGCCTCGAGGTCCGCTGGCGCGAGGTCCTGCGCTCGCTCACCAGCGCGGAGGAGATCGAGGACGAGGCAGCGGTCGAGGACGCGAGCGCGGATGAGGTGAGCGCGGGCGAACGCGCCACGCAGGCGACCCCGTGACGAGCACCGAACACGAAGACGAGCGCGAGCCGACGCGGCCGCGCGCGGGCTGGACGCTCGCGGCGCTCAAGTTCCTCGCCGGGCTCACGATCATGGGCGGCGTCGTCCTGTGGCTCGCGCCCAACGGCGGCGCGCTGCTGGAGCGCGTCGACTTCAACCTCCGCTACCTCCTGCTCGGCTTCGTCTGCACGACGCTCGCCAGCTTCGTCGCGGCCGCGCGCTGGAAGCTGATGGTCGAGGCCATGGGCGGCACGCGGCTGCGCTACGCCGTGTACTTCCACGGGATGACGCTGACGCGCGTGCTCGGGCAGTTCTCGTCCTCGCTCGTCATGGACCTCGTGGGCCGCGGCGTCGTGCTGCGCTCCGCCGGCTCACGGCGCGGCCTCGGTCACGCCATGACCCAGGTCGTGCTCGAGCGGATCTACGACATCTTCCTGCCCGCGATCATGGTGGTGTGGGCGCTCGCGGTCCACCGCGCGCTCTCCTCGACCCACGAGGCCGCCATCGCCTTCGCCGGCGTCTGCTTGGTGTTCGCGGCGGTCGCCGCCGTCGCGCTCTGGCCGCTCTCGCGGCTCGCGCTCGCTATCTACACCCGGCTTCGAAACTGGCGTCAACCCGCCGCCCGCAGCGAAGACCCCACAGACCACGTCAGCTCGCCGATCAGCCGGCGCGACGCGGTGCTCGTCGGCCTCTACAGCCTCGCGCGCTACCTGTGCGTCGTCGCCCAATTCTGGATGGTCGCGCTCGCGATCGGCGTGCGCCTGGACTTCACCGCGATCGCCTCCGCCACGCCCATCGGACAGCTCGCGGCGGTCATCGGCATCACGCCGGGCGCGCTCGGGATCCAGGAGGTCGGCTGGGCCGGCGGGCTGCGCTGGGTCGGCGTCGACGACGTGGCGATCGGCCTGTTCGTGATCAGCGTGCGCGTGCTGGTCACGGGCTACTTCTGCGTGCTGACCGCCCTGAGCTACCCGTTCGCGCGCGAGCGGGGCTAACCCGGCTCGCCGCGCGCCGCGTCCGACCCCGGCTCGCCGTCGGGGAGCCGACACAGCTTGAACCAGTAGCGCGACAGCCCGTTGATGAGCTCGACGAACTGCTCGAACTCGATCGGCTTGCTCATGTACGCGTTGACGTACGCCTCGTACGCGCGGTTGATGTCGTCGAGGTCCGTCGAGGTCGTCAGCACGATGACCGGGATCGCGCGCAGCCCGGGGTCGCGCTTGAGCTCCTCGAGCACTTGAAACCCGCTGATCGTCGGCAGGTTCAGATCGAGCAGCACGAGCTCCGGGCGCGGGGCGTCTGGATAGCGCGACCCCCGGCGCAGGAACTCGAGCGCCTCGTCGCCGTCACGGCACACGCTGAGGTTGATCTGCACATCGCTGCGCTTGAGCCCGTGCTGGGTGAGTCGCACGTCGCCGGGCTCGTCCTCGACCAGGAGAATCTCAAGGGGTTTCATCACCGCCTCCAGCTGTTGGCGCAGGCCACTCGATAAAGAACTTCGCGCCCACGCCTCGAGCGGCCTCCGCCCACACCCGACCGCCGTGCTCCTCGACGATCCGCCGCGCGAGCGCGAGCCCGATGCCCGTGCCCTCGTACGCCTCTCGACTCTCGAGCCGGCGAAAGATCTGGAACACCTCTTCGGCGTACTGCGGCGCGAAGCCGATGCCGTTGTCGGCCACGAACACGCGCCAGCCCGAGTCGCTGCGCTCGGCGCCGACGTGGATCGTCAACGCGCGGGCGGGGCTGCGAAACTTCACCGCGTTCGCGAGCAGGTTTTGAAACAGCATCAGGAAGTGGGCCTGCGCGCCGTTGATGGTCGGCAGCGGATCGACCGTCACGGTCGCGCCGGCCTCCTCGATCTCGACGGCGAGCGCCTCGCGCACCGTCGCCACGACCTCGGCGAGCGCGACCGGCTCGCTGCGCGGCTTGTCCGAGTGGAGCCGCGAGAACGTCAAGATCGCCTTGATCATCCCCTGCATCCGCTTGGTCGCGCCGATCAGGAACTGAAAGTCCTGCTTCGCCTCCTCGGAGAGCTGGTCGCGGAGGCTGTCTTGCAGGAGCCGGGCGAAGCTGACGACCTGCCGCAGCGGCGCTTGAAGATCGTGCGAGGTGACGTAGGCGAAGCGCTCGAGGTCTCGGTTGCTGCGCTTGAGCCTGCGCTCGTGCTCCTTGCGCTCGGTGAGGTCGATCAGAGACGCGACCGTGCGCGACCCGCTCGCGTTGTTCACAGGCGCCAGCCCGACCTCGACGGGGACCCAGGCGCCGTCCTTGCGCCGCACAGCGATATCGCGCCCGACCTCCGCGTGACGGTCGCGCGGGGCTCGGTAGTACGTCTCGATGAATTCGGCGCGCTGCTCGCTGCGCGCCCCGGGGATCACCGTGGTGATGTGCTGCCCGGTCAGCTCGTCGCGCGTGTAGCCGAGGAGACGCTCGGCCGCGCCGTTGAGAAAGTCGATCTCGCCGCGCGGCGTGACGATGATGAGCGCGAGCGGGAGGTTCGCCACGAGCTCCCGGGAGGTCGCGTCGGCGACGCGCTTCGCCAGCTCCGCCTCCGCGACCTTGAGCCGGGTGACGTCGGTGTGCGCGCCGAGCATTCGAACGGGCTTTCCGTCGGCGTCACGAATCGCCAGCCCGCGGCAGCGAATCCAGACCGTAGAGCCGTCGGCGTGCCGGTACCGGACGATCTGGTCGTAGGGATGGTTCGGGTCGTCGCAGTGCCGCTTGAAGTTCTCGAGCGCCACCGCGAGATCGTCATGGTTGATCAGGTCCTGCCACTCTGACGCGAGGTGCTGCTTGTCGCGCGGATCGACGCCGAGCGCCTGCCAAAAACGCGGGCTCATCCACTCGTGCTCGGGGCGCTCGAGGTCCCAGTACCAGACGCCGTCGAGCGACCCGCCCTGCAGGAACTCGAAGATCCTCGAGTCCTCGCGAACCTGCGCGTAGAGTTCGCGCTTGAGATAGTGCTCATCGCTCATGCCCTGCCGACCGCCCGGTTCAGGGTAGCGCGACGCGCCTGGGGGAACCGCGCGCCGAGAATTTTTCAGCGCAGCCGCAACGGCGTTCGGTAGCGGCCCGACGCCCGCTCGGCGCGCGTCCGGGGGGACATGTATGGAGCGCGCTCAGCTCTGCGTCAGCTCGACGGCCTTGCGCATGTTGACCGACACGAGCTTCGAGACGCCGCGCTCCTGCATCGTGACGCCGTACAGGCGGTCGGCGATCTCCATCGTCCGCTTGTTGTGCGTGATCACGATGAACTGCGTGGTCTCGGCCATCTCCTGGATCATCTTGCAGAACCGGCCGACGTTGGCCTCGTCGAGCGGCGCGTCGACCTCGTCGAGCAGGCAGAACGGGCTCGGCTTGATCAGGAAGATCGCGAACACCAGGCTCGTCGCCGTGAGCGCCTTCTCGCCGCCGCTGAGCAGCTCGAGGCTGCGCACCTGCTTGCCCGGGGGCTGGGCGATGATCTCGACGCCGGTCGTCAGCAGATCGTTCGGATCGGTCAGCTTGAGCGCCGCCTTGCCGCCGCTGAACAGCCGCGGGAAGACCTTCTGGAACATCTCGTTGACCTTGTGGAAGGTCTCCGTGAAGCGCTCGCGCGTGGTTTTGTTGATCCGATCGATCGCCTCCTGCAGCTGCGCGATCGCGTCCTCGAGGTCCTGCTTCTGGCTCGTGAGGTACTCGTAGCGCGTCGAGACTTCCTCGTACTCGTCGATCGCGGTCAGGTTGACCTCGCCCATGCGCCCGAGGATCCGCTTGAGGTCCTTGAGCCGGTCGCGCTCTTTGTCCCCCGCCATCGGTCGGTCGTGGAAGTCGATGAGCAGCTCGACCAGATCGCCGTCGAAGCGCTCGCGCACGTCCTGGTCGAGGTGACCGCGCTCGAGCCGGATCTCGCGCAGACCGAGCTCGACATCCTGCAGCTGCTCGCGCTGCTGGTCGTACTCGCGCCGAAGATTGCGGATCGACAGCTCCAGCTCCTCGACCGCGAGGCGCGCGGTCTCGTGCTGCTCGCGCACGTCGTGGACCTGCTCGCTGGCGAGCTTGTGCTCGTCGAGCCGGCGCTCCCGCTCCTCCTCGGCCTCGGCGATCTCTTTAACCAGCGTCTCGCCGCGGGTCTGCGCCTCCTCGATCTTCTGCGCCAGGCGACGCGCGCGGTCGCGCTCGCTGGCCGCCTGCCGCTCGAGGCGGTCCTTCGTTGAGGCCAGCGCGTCGCGCTGCTGCTGCCAGCGCGCCAGCGCGATCTTGGCCTCGGTCAAGCGCTCGGCCGCCATGTCGCGGCGCTCGGTCAGGGACTCGATCGAGGCCTCGGACGCGAGCGCGCGCTCCTCGAGCTCCGGCAGCTCTCCGCGGACCTCGCCGAGCTCCTCGGTCATGTCCGCGCGCTCTTCTTGTCGACGCTCGAGATCGCCCTGCAGGCGCTCACGATCGCGCTCGAAGGACTCGCCGCGGCGGACCTGCTCGGCCAGCGCGCGCTCGAGCGCGACGACCTCCTGCTCCCGCTTGGCCCGCTCGCGCTCGGCCTCGATGACCTGCTGCTCGCTGGCCTCGCGCTCGGCCTCGATCTCGGAGAGCCGCTCGACCAAGCCCTGATGCCGCGCGCGCACGGTGTCGAAGTCGCCGCCGAGCACGTCGACGAGCTCGCGCAGCTCACGGATCTCTCGCTTCTGCTGCAGGAGCGCCGAGTCGAGCGCGTTCGAAGAGCCGCCGACGACGACCCCGGAGGCCTCGATGCGATCGCCCTCGGTCGTGACGATCGTCGACTTCACGCCGCCCTGGTGCCACAGCTCGAGCGCGCGCCCGAGGCGGTCGACGACGATCGTGTCGCCGAGCAGCACGCGCGCCAGCGGGCGCAGCTCGTCGCTGACATCGATCAAGTCGGCGAGTCGTCCCAGCACCCCCGGCTTCTGCAGCGCGAGCTCCTCGGGTGAGGCCGCCTGCGTGGCGAGACCCGCGTCGAGCATCCCCGGCCCGACGATCTCGGGCGAGGCGGTCGTGGCGTCGCCCGGACCGGCCGCGGTCAGGTCGACGAACTCGAAGGGGCTGGTGCTGCGCTTCGGCTCGGCCTCGACCTCGGCGGACGGCGACGACCAACCGACCAGCGCGCCCTCGGCGAGGCCCGCGAGCTCCCGCGGATCACGCTCGAGCACCTGCTCGACCTTGGCGGCCGTCTGCGGCGCGCGGCAGTCCCGGGGCAAGAACCACGTCCGGCCCTCCTGGACCTCCTTGAGCAGCTCGACCCCGCAGGCGCCGGCGTTGGGCGCGTTGACGACGACGCCCTGCAAACGATCGCCGAGCACGGCCGAGACCGCCGCCTCGAGGTGCGCGGGCGCGGCGATGTGATCGGCCATGATCCCGAGCACGGCCTCCTCGCCGCCGGCGCTGTCCGTCGAGACAGAGCCGTCCGCGTGCATCGTGGCGCCGAGCCGGGCCCGGTGCTCCATGATCACCTGCACGCCGCTGGTGCAGCTGCGGTAGCGATTCTGGATCTCCTCCAAAGACTGCAGACGCGAGCGCGCGCGCTGCAGCTCGCCGCGCACGGTGTCGAGCTCGGCCTCGGATCCTTTAACTCGCTCGCGCAGCTCGATCCGCTCGCGGTCGAGCGCGACGCGGCGCTCGCCCAAAACACGCGCCGCCTCCTTGGCGCTCACGCTCGCCTCGCGCGCGAACTCGAGGTCGCCGCTGAGCTCCTCGCGCTGCCGCGCGGTCTCCTGCTCCTCGTCGGCCATCCCGGCGAGCCGCTCCGTGATCTCCTCGATCCCCTGCACCCGCGACTCGAGCTTGGCCTGCAGGGTCGCGGCGCGCGTCTCGAGCCGCGTCATCTCGGCGCGGGCGCGATCGATGTCGGCCCTCGCGGTGCGCAGCTGATCGTTGAGGAGGTCGTGCTCCTCCTGGTAGCGCTCGGCGGCGTCGCCGGGCTCGAGGTCGGAGTCGGCGAGGGTCCGCAGCTGGGCGCGAGCCTCCTCGAGCTCGGTCTCGAGGGTCTGGACGTTCTCGGTGACGACCTTGGCCTCCGCCTCGGACTGCGTGATCGCCTGCGACAGGCCGCCGCGCTCGCGCTCGCGGTACTGATTCTCGGCCTCGATCAGCTGCAGCCGGTTCTCGTGATCGTAGACGCGCTGCTGACTCGCGTTGAGCGAGCGCTCGCACTCGCTGAAGCGGATCCGCTCGGCCTCGAGCCGCGTCTCGTGGGTCTCGAGCGTGCGCCGCACGACATCGACCTGCTCGCCGAGATCAGCCTCGCGGCGCTCGAGCACGCGGCCGGTCATGTCGAGCTCGAGGAAGCGGTGGCTCGCCATCCACAGCTCGAGGTCGCGCTGCTCGGTCCGGTACCGCTTGTAGCGCTCGGCTTTCTGCGCCTGCCGACGCAGGGTGCCCAGGCGCCCCTCGAGCTCCGCGATGACGTCGCTGATACGCAGCAGGTTCTGCCCGGTCTTCGCGATCTTGCGCTCGGCCGACTGCTTCTGGGCCTTGAAGCGGGTGATGCCCGCGGCCTCATCGATCACGCGCCGGATCTCCTCCGGCTTGCTCGTGACCAGGCGACCAACCTGACCCTGCTCGATGATCGAGTAGCCGCGCGCGCCGGCGCCGGTGCCCGTCATCAGCTCATTGATGTCGCGCAGGCGGCACGGGACCTTGTTGATCAGGTACTCCGAGGTGCCGTCGCGGTACAGCCGACGGGTGACCGCGATCTCGGCGTAGTTGAGGTACGCCGCGGGGACGTTGCCCTGGTTCTCGAAGGTCAGCGTGACCTCGGCGAGGCCGCCAGGGCCGCGCTTGGTGGTGCCCGCGAAGATCACGTCGCGCATCCCGGAGCCGCGCAGGTGCTTGGCCCGCTGCTCTCCGAGGCCCCAGCGCATGGCGTCGACGATGTTCGACTTCCCGCAGCCGTTGGGGCCGATCACGCCGGTGATGCGGTCGTCGACGTGAACGACCTCGCGATCGGCGAACGACTTGAACCCGATGATCTCGATCTTCTTGATACGCATAAACAGCAGTCGCCACGGCGCAGCGGCGACGGACCCCCATACCACTGGAGCGCGGGCGAGGAAAAGGGTCCGCGGCCCCCGCCTGTCCCCTCAACCACGTCCCGACGAGTTATCCACAGATCTGATCTCGCGCTGATTTTTGCGGTGTCGATCGATCGATCGCCGACTCGTTTCCTGTACATCGAATCGCGGCCGGTGGACGATCGACGCGACGCCGCGGCCTCGGTCCGCGATCGGCCCGGGCTCGAGCCGAGCCGGCGACGCGGCGCAGCGTGACGCCGACACGGGGGCCGCAGCGCTTGACAACGGCCGCGTGGCTGCTCGAGGCACGCGCGATTCTGGCGTAGCGGGCTCTGGACGCCCGCAGCGCGTAGGAGATCTCACGTTTCTCCCGCGTCAGCCCGGGCGTGTCAGGACTTGTCGCGGCTGACGCGAGAGTTGGCGAGGGAGTTGTGATAGGCAAGCAGGCGCCGATGTCGATCGAACTCATCGTGATGCTCGTCGTCCTGGGCGCCATCCTCCTCGGCGGAGGCGTGGCCCTCGTCGTAACGCGCGGGCGGCCGCAGCTGCCGGCGGGCGAGCGACCTGACGCGCTTGGAGAGGGCACGCCCGAGAAGCCTGGCAAGGACCTGCCCAGGCAGCTCGAGTCGCGCCCCCCCAGCGCCGTCGAGATGCCGGTCGAGAAGCCGCGCGAGGGCCTGGTCGCCGCGCGCGAGGCCGCCGAGGCCCGCCAGCTCGAGCAGCGCGAGCGGCTGCGCAAGGGCCTGGCGCGCACGCGCGGAGGCTTCGTCGCGCGGCTGTCTCAGCTCCTGCGCGGCAAGCCGCGCGTCGATGATGATCTAAAGGATGATGTCGAGGAGGTGCTGTTCACCGCCGACATCGGCGCGACGACGGCCCAGAAGCTGCTCGACCGCGTCACCGAGAGCCTCGACCGCAGCCAGATCGCCGAGCCCGACGCGGTGTGGTCGGTGATCCGCGAGTCGATGCTCGGCTTGCTGTCCCTCGAGACAAAGCCCCTCGACTTCGACGCGCCGCCGCGCCCCTACGTGCTGCTGATGATCGGCGTGAACGGGGTCGGCAAGACCACGACGTTGGGCAAGCTCGCCTCGCGTCACGCCGCGGCGGGCCGCAAGGTCCTGCTCGTCGCGGGCGACACCTTCCGCGCCGCCGCCGGTGAGCAGCTCGAAGTCTGGTCGCGTCGCGTCGGCTGCGGCTTCTTCGCCGCGGAAGAGGGCGCCGACCCGTCCTCGGTGATCTTCGACGGCATCATGCACGGGCACCGCGAGGGCTACGACATGGTGCTCTGCGACACGGCCGGTCGTCTGCACACCAAAGAGACGCTGATGGCCGAGCTGCAGAAGATCCGCCGGACCTGCGCCAAGGCGCTGCGCAAGGCCGCCGGGGACGACGCCGCCAGCGACGCTATCGACGGGCCGCACGACACCTTCTTAGTGCTCGACGCGACTATCGGTCAGAACGCGCTCATGCAGGCCCAGCACTTTAAGAACACCATGGACTTCACGGGCCTCGTGGTGACCAAGCTCGACGGGACGGCGAAGGGCGGCGTGACGCTCGGCGTCGTCGACGAGCTGCAGATCCCGGTGCGCTACATCGGCATCGGCGAGGGCGTCGAGGATCTTCGCGAGTTCGACGCCGAGGCGTTCTGCGACGCGCTGCTCGATCGCGCCGAAGACTGAGTTCGCTGAGTACACAACGACCTCGGCGCCTCCTCCTCGCGCCGACTGTGTGCGCTCGATCAACACGACATGAAACTTCGAACACGTTTCGCTCCACGCTTCGCTCCACGCCTCGCGCCACGATCGCGCGCTGGCGCCGACGGAGCGCGGTCCGTGAGCGCGCGCGAGGATCGTCGAAGGGCGCGTTTCACGACGTGAACGAGTCTGCACACGCACCATCCTCGCGGTTAAAACCGCGCGCGCGGAGCTGCGCTCTCGCTGAACAAGAGCGTCGTATACGCAGTTCACGCGCACGATCGACAACGCGCGCCGCGACCTTCGATCGGCGCGAGAACCCGCGCTGCGAGGTGATCCGAGCGAGAGATCATCTACGAACTCGGCGCTTTGAGCTCTGGATCGAATCGCGCGCGCGTCGGCCAAACCACGCGAGGACGGGTCGAATTGCCTCGCTGCGTACAGCTGCAATGCCTGTGCCCGGGCTCATGGAGCGTTTCGAAGCTCGCGACGAAAGTCACTTCCGCACTGCGGTTCGTGTTGTGGCGCAGCCCAGGCGTGTGATACGTTCCGCAACCGAAATCCAAGAATTCTTCTTCCCAGATGAATCACTTGGACTCTTCCATTTCTCTCTTTTCCGGCTCTTCCTCCCCTGCCCCTCCAGTCCCCGTCGATTTCTGAGGTGAGCATGCGACGATTCCTCACAAGCACTGCTGTCTTCCTCGCCGCAGCAGCATGGGCCATCCCGGCTCCAACAGTGCGAGCGGCTACTGCCGAACCTGCCGGAGACGAAGACACCATCGTCGACGACTCGGAGGACGAAGACACCATTGTCGACGACTCCGAGATGGACGGCGACGTGGTAGTCGACGACTCCGAAGATGAAGGCGACGGTGGCGAAGTCACCGAAGGCGAAGGGGACGCTGGCGGCGAAGCAGACGCCGGCGGCCTGTTCGGCGAAGAAGAAGAGGACAAGGCAGCTGCCGCGCCACCCGACCCAGAGTCGGAGGCCAAGCAGCTCAAGGCCGACCAGGCGTTCATCACGGTCGTCCAGCGCCAACGCTTCCTCAAGAAAAAGCGCTTCGACATCCAGCCTCAGGTCGGCATCACGGTCAACGATCCCTTCGTTCGCCACTACTTCGCCGGCGCTGAGTTGAACTACTGGCTGACGAACCGGATGGCGGTCGGGCTCACTGGCTCCGCCTTCTTCGGTCAGAAGACCTCGCGCTACAACAACGTCCGCGCGCAGCTCGGCATGCTGCTCACCGCGAACAAGACGTTGTGGCAGGCGAGCGCCAACTTCCTCTACAACCCGTTCTACGGGAAGATCGCGGTCTTCAACCGCGCCCTGATGCACTGGGAAGCCTACGTGCAGATCGGCGGCGGCGTGAACCAGACGCAGATCATCCCGCGCTACGAGGCTCTCCACGAGCCGTTCAGTAACTTCAACCCTCAGGGCAACTTTGCGATCGGGAGCCGTTATTACATCGCCAGGTCTGACTGGATATCGGTCAACTTCGGCGTGCGCACCTGGATCTTCCCCGACAAGCTCGAGCCTGCAGGCCGCGGTCCCTCCACGGGACCTGGTGGCCTCGGCGACGACGCGGCGCTCGACGACCCGGGCAACGCCAAGTCCGCGGCTCAAGGCACTCTGGCGTTCAACGTCGTGGTGTTCCTGGGCGTGAGCTTCTACATCCCCACCACCTTCGAGTACACCACCCGCCGCTAAGAGCTCACCGACATGCAACGGATTCGAACGCTCACATTCCTCGCGGCACCCATTGCAATCGCCGCACTGTCGTTGCTGACCCCCTCGACCGCTCACGCGAAGCGGAAGAGCCCGCTGGCTGGAAAGCCGGTCGTGGTGAACAAGCTCGAGCTTCGTAAGCTTCGCTTCACCGTCACGCCGGTCGCCGCCATGAGCTTGTCGCAGCCCTTCGTTCACGAGGGCTACGCCGGCGGCAAGCTTCAGTTCTACATCACGGACTGGATCGGAGTCCGCGGAACCTTCCTGTACTCGGTCCTGCAGCTCGACGCGCGCCTGCTCAAGGCGGTTCAGGACGAGAACGGTGGCCTCCCGCGAGGTATCGACAACCCCGAGACCGGGGTCCCGACGCGCGCCGTCGCGGACAAGGACAACCCGGCGCCGCTGTACCACGACTTCCAGGCCGGCTTGACCCACAACCAGTGGCTCGCCAGCGCCGACGTGGTGTTCACGCCCTTCAACGGTAAGCTGGGCCTGTTCAGCGGGATCTTCACCGAGTACGACATCTACCTCTTCGGTGGTCTCGGCCTCTCGAACTGGGCGAAGTACTACGGCGCCCAGAGCACCTCGCAGCAGCTCGGGCTCGACGGCGGCGCCGGCAACCCGGACCGCTCATGCCGCCCCGAGGGCAGCATGGACGCCGCGCGTAACGAGGAGTGCTTGCTGCACCCGGTCCTCGCGGACACGGGCGTCAAGCTCGGCCCGAGCTTCGGCGCCGGCCTGCACATGTTCCTCGGCGTGCCGTGGGCCGCGGTCAACCTCGAGGTCCAGGACATCATGTCCTACAACAACATCGCCGGTCAGAACCGTACGACCGACGACGTCCCGCCCATCGTCGACCGCAACGACGCGGTGTGGAACCACAACGTGGTCTTCCAGCTCGGCGTGAAGTTCTACTTCCCGCCCAAGGCCAAGCGCACGAAGTACCCACCGACCGAGGGCGACGGCAAAAAGGGCGGCAAGGGCAAGGCCTCCGCGTCGGTCTCGACGAAGAAGAAGTAGCGCTCCTTGCGAGTCGCACGCGAGAGACGCCGGCCTCACCCGCCGGCGTTTCTCGTTCGTCGTCCTTCTGTTTCTTCTTCGTCGTCCGTCGTTCTTCGTTCTTCGTTCTTCTTCGTTCTTCGTTCTTCGTTCTCGCGTCGCGTTCCTCCCTGCGACTCATCGAAGCTCAAGGGCCGCGCGCGAGCCAGGGAGGAGCCGTCTGAGGACGGCGAGCGCCGAGACGGCCATCCGCTTCGCTCGTTCAGACGCTCGCCGCCCGGAAGACGGAGGGTCCCCTGGCGTTAAGCAGCGGCCCGTCGCTCGCGCGGTGCGTACGCCCAGAGTCTAGAATCGCGTGGAAAGACGGGCCTAGCCGGAAGCGCAGACGCCGGTCTTCAGCTGCTCCCAGCGCACTGCAGTCGAGCTCTCGGTCAGCTCGAGCGTGAACACGTAGAAGCCGTCGAGGCTGCCGCGCGTCTCCCTGGGCGTCTCGAAGTTCGGCGCCTCGGCGTAGAGCTGCACGCAGTTGTCCTCCATGTTCACAAGGACATCTTCGAGCCGGAACGCGCCGTCGGTCTCGCTCGCGGCCACGTAGTAGCCGCGCTCGCTGCGGTGCTCGTACAGGTAGACGAGGGTCCCGGGCTCGACGGGATCATCGACGACGCTGCCCGCGACCGCGACGCTGCGGACGCTCGACGCGTCGGGGGCCCCGCTCCCCATCAAGCTGTCTTTGAGGACAACACTCTCGATCTCGGGCGCCGGGGGGCGCTGATCGAGGCCGCCGCGGCAGGCGGCGAGGCAGCAGGCGCACGAGGCCGCGAGCCACGGGGCGAGCGGCCTCACGCGCGCCCCCGCTTTCGCGTCGCGCGCTTGCTCGTCGACTTCTTCTTCGCGGACTTCTTGCCGGACTTCTTCGCGGACCGCTTGCCGCGCTTGCCCGCGCCCGCGTCGTCATCGCCGTCGGCCTCCCCGCCCGCGGCGTCGGCCTCGGCGTGGCGTCGCAGCTTCTTCTGCAGGCCGTAGCGGCTGAGGCCGAGCAGCTCCGCAGCGCGGGTCTGGTTGCCGCCGGCGCGCTCGAGCGCGCGCGCGACGACCTGCCGCTCGAGCCGCTCGAGCCGCGGGCGCAGCCGGAGGTCGTCGGGGTCGATGTCGCCTTCGGCGTCGTGCTCGTTGATCGCGGGCGAGAGGTCGCCAGGCTCGACGCGCTTGTCGGCGAGCACGACCCAGCGCTGGACCTCGTTCTCGAGCTCGCGGACGTTGCCGGGCCACGGGTAGCGGGCCAGGCCGCGCATCGCCGCGGCGCTGACCGTGAGCCGGCGCGCGGTGTCGTAGCGGGCGAGGAAGTGCTCGATCAGCGGGCCGAGATCCTCGGTGCGCATGCGCAGCGGCGGCAGCTCGACCTTCACGACCTGCACGCGGTAGTAGAGGTCCTGGCGGAACGTGCCGGCGGCGACCATGTCGTCGAGGTTGCGGTTGCTGGCCGCGATCACGCGGACGTCGATCGTGCGCGGGCGGGTCTCGCCGACGCGGCGGACGACGCCCTCCTGGAGCACGCGCAGCAGCTTGGTCTGCATGAGCGGGCTCATCTCGCCGATCTCGTCGAGGAAGATGGTGCCGCCGTCCGCCGCCTCGAACAGGCCGGTGCTCGCCCGGTGGGCGCCCGTGAACGCGCCCTTGGCGTGCCCGAAGAGCACGCTCTCGAGCAGGGTCTCGGGGATGGCGCCGCAGTTCTCGGCGACGAAGGGCTTGTTCTTGCGCGGGCCGCCGGTGTGCACCGCCCGCGCGACGAGCTCCTTGCCGGTGCCGCTCTCGCCGTAGATGACCACAGGGACATCTGAGTCGGCGAGCCGATCGATGAGGCGAAACACCGCCTGCATCGCGCTCGAGCCCCCGACCATGCCGCGATAGACCTTGCGCTCGGCGACGCGCTGGGCCCGGACCTCCTCACGCAGCCCGCGGACCTCGTTCTCGCGCTCCTCGAGCAGCCGCGCGAGCTCCTCGCCCTGGGCCTTCAGCTCCTGGGCCTGGCTGCGCTGGACGGCGAGCGTGCGCGCGTGCGCGATGGCGAGGGAGGCGAGGTCGACGAAGGCCTCGATCTCGGCGAGGTCGCGCTCGTCGAAGGCGCCGCGCCGCAGACGGTGGTCGACGTAGGCCGCGCCGATCCGCTCGCCGCGAAACACCAGCGGGACGGCGAGCACGGAGCGGAGGTTGAGGTGTGAGACCGAGCGCGAGCCGTCGAAGCGGTCGTCCTCGACGGCGTCGAGGCTGAGGATGGGCTGGCCCTCGGCGAGCACGCGCGCGACGATCGAGCGCGAGAAGTCCACGCCGTCGCTGCCGGCCGCGAGCTCGCGGGCGACCTCGTGGGCGCAGCCCTCGGGCGCGAAGCCGTCTTTGAGCACGACGACGCCGCGCTCGGCGTCGCAGAGTTCCATCATCGCGTCGACGACCTGCCCCATGAGCCGCTCGAGGTCGTCCTCGCGGGCGAGCCGTCGGTAGACGCGCAGCTGCCGGCCCTGGCTCGCCCGCCCGCGCGAGCCGGTGTCGGGCTCGGGCGCGCGGGCGCGCGGGCTCGCGTCCTTCGCCTGAATCTGGCCCTGGCCCTGGCCCTGGCTCTGGCCGCCGTCGAGGTCGGCGATCAGCGCCCCGATCGCGCCTGGCTCTCCGGCCTCGGCCACGCGAGCCGCGTGCGCGGCTGGTTGCTCGAGTCGATCGACTTTGTTCATCAGCATCTCCAGGGTTGTGTGCATGCGGCGAACGACCGCGCGGCGGAGCTGGTCGAGCCGCCCCAGGTTCTGCCCGGCCGGGCGCGCGATCCAATCGCGCAGCGCCTGCCAGAGCGTGAGGTCGTACCGCCAGGCCAGCTCGAGCCGCCCGGTCCGGCGCAGCTCGGCCGGCTGGGCGAGCAGGCGCAGGCGGTCGCCGGCGCGGTCGAAGCCGGCGCGATCGCCTGTCTTCGCGGACAGGGCCAGGGTCTCGAGGGTGATCTCGAGCTCGTCGTCGTCGTCTTCGCCGAGGCCTTTCTGCCCGGCGCGCGCGGCCGCGAGCGCGCCCGCGGCCTCGTCGAGCGCGCCGCGTTGACGCGCGAGCGCGGCGCTGCGCAACCACGCGGAGACCGCCTCGCGCGCGCAGCCGGCGGTGTGCAGCTGCTCGGCGCTGCGAGAGAACCGCGCAGAAAGCGCGGGGAGCAGACTGGGCTCGAACACACCGCGCGCGCGTTGGTCCGCGAGCGCAACATCGGCCTCCAGACGCGCCAGGCGGGCCTCAGCGACGGCCCCGAGACTGGCCGCCCCCACCACCCTTCGGACAATGCGGGCGACACGTCGGGCCTCTGAGACAGCCGAGGCGCGGCTGAGGAGCTGGACGAGATTGAGCGAAATGGCGGGGAGCGCCTGGAGACGGCCGCTCGCTAGCTGACCGCGGAACGCCGCGCGTCCGTGCCCGAGGCCACGCTCGAGATCGCCGCTGAGCAGCGCGAGCGCGGCGAGATTGGCGACGAGCAGTAAACTCCCGACCGCCTCGCCCGCGCGCGCGAACCAACGTGCGGCCTGCTCGTAGCGCCGCGCGGCCTCGGCCAGCTGTCCGCGCATATGCACGAGGTTGCCCTGGAGCTGCTCGACCCGCGCGCGCACGCCGTGGACGCTCGCGGCCTCGCGCTCGGGCGCGGCCACGGCGTCCAAGCGCTCTTCGGCGCGCGCGAGCCAGGCTTCCGCGCGCTCCTCGTCGCCGTCGTACAGGGCCGCGAGCGCGGCCCAGAGCAGGGCCTCCGCGTGACTGGTGGCGCTGGCCTGGCCCGCGCCCGAGCCGTCGGCTCCGATCGTCTCGGTCCACGCGCTGGCCTCCGCGACGGCCTCGGCGGCTCGTCCGAGGTCCGCGAGCGCGCGCCAGCGTAGGCCGAGGGCGCGGGCGCGCTGACTGGGCGTCGCGCTCCCAGCGTCGAGCACCGCCGCGAGCGCCTGCAGCGCCTCGGGGGCGCGCCCCATCTGCTCCAGCGCCTTAGCGGCGAGGAGCTGGCAGCGCGCCGAGCTCTGGCCCGGTCGCAGGCGCGCGAGCTCGAGCGCCTGAGTCGTCTGGCCGATTCGGAGGGTGTAGCGGACCAGCACGGCCAACGCGCGATCGCTGATCTGGGCCGCGCCCCCGCGTTGGATCCAGCGCGTGAGACGGCTGCGGTCGAGCGCCGGCCAGGGTCGCGAGCGGAGCTCCGCCGGCGAGGACGGACGATCGCTGCGGGCCAGCAGCCAGGCCTCGACCTGGGCGCTCGCGTCGGCGTCGAGGGCGAGCGCGAGGTTGACTGGCCCGGTGGTCTCGGACAGGCGCTCGCGGGCCATCGCGGGCAGCCGGGGGCCGAGCGCGACGCGGGCGGCGGCGAGCGCCCACGGGAGCGGGCTGCCGTCGCTGGCGAAGGCGCCGGCGAGCCGCGCGGGCGGAGCGGCGGCTGGCGCTACAGACGTCTGCTCGGCGGCGCGCGTCCGCCAGCTCGCCTCGATCACGAGCCGCGCGAGCCCGGGGTCGAGGGTTGGGCCGCCGGCCGCGACGGCCTCGGCGAGCGTCTGGGGATCGGGCCGCTGAATGTCGTCCCGGGCGCAGGCGGCGACCACCTCGACCACCCGTCCCGGCCAGCCGCCGGTGACTTCGAACAGCGCATCGTCCCACTCCCCGCGGCGATCGAGCAGCTCGTCATCGCTCGGGTGCTCATCGAGCTCGAGCACGCCGTCGAGGGCCTGCTGCAGCGTGACGCGATCCCACGGGCGAACCCGCCACACGCGGACCGGCGCGCCCTCGTCGAGTTCGCGCGCGAGCGCGTCCCCGAGCGCGACCGAGACCGGCACAACGAGCGTCGCGCGGGCCATCTCGGCGGCGCCGCGAAGCACCACCGCGCGGGCGTTGATGAGGGTCTCGCTGGCTTCTTCCCCGGACGGCGCGGCCAGCTCACCCGGCCAGGCCAGCGCGCCAGAGCAACCGACCAGCTCGCGATCGGGCGCGCGTGGACCCGGACGCTCGTCCGACATCCAGGCCGCCAACCACGCGCCGCCGTGACGATTGGCGAAGGCGTGGCCGAGCTCCTCCGCGGCGCACAGCCGGGCCGCGACCGAGCAGCGCTCACCGGCCGCGAGCTTGGCCGTCGCGGCGACCTGAATCCCGGTGATGAGCTCCTCGACCACGCGCGCTCGACCGGCGCCGTCCGGCCCCGCGATCGCGATCAGGCGCGGCGGCGCCTCGCCGAGCAGCTCCCGGATCAGGCCGTCGAGCGACGGCCCCCGGTACGGCCAACGCGAGGGCAACCACCAAGTGACAGCGCGCTCCGCGAGCGGCTCGTCCTGGGCGCGGTCGCGACGCAGGCGGGCCACGTGCCGCGCGACGAGCTCGAGATCGACGATGCGCCGCGCCGGATCCGGGTCGAGCATGTGCTCGAGCAGCACCAGCAGCCCGCGCGGCGGCTGCTCGCCGTCCCGCGCCGCGACGAGCTCGTCGAGTCGCGCGCGCACATCGGCGCGGCCGCGCCGGCGGAGGCGCGCGACCGCAGCCGGCTCGCTCCAGGGGACCTGTCCAAAAAGTCGGGCGCAGACCAGGCAGCCGAGCGCGAAGACATCGGCCGCCGCCCCGCCGCCGCCGGCCAGCACCTCGGGCGCCAAGAAGCCCGGCGTCCCGCAGCCGAAGCAGCCGAGCTGCCCGAAGTCAATGAGCACCAGCTCGCCCGCGGGCGTCCGGATCACGTTGCCGAGGCTCACGTCGCCGTGATGGGTCCCGACCCCGTGCAGCGCTCGCAGGGCGTGGACCAGCGCGGTGAGCTCCTCGAGGGCCGCGTCGATCGAGCCAGTCACGGCCGGGATCGGGGCGCCCGGGATCCAGTCGCTGACCAGCCACGCGCCGCCGTCTTCCTGGTTGAGCAGCTCGAGCGCCGCCGGCAGATGGGGCGAGGAGACCCGGCGCAAGATCGAGAACGCTCGGCGCACGTGCCCCGCCCGCTCGCGCGCGACGAACTTGAGCACGACCTTGCGGCGACCCTGGTGGGTGTCCAGCGCCGTCCATGTCCCGCCCTCCGCGCCCTCGCCTAGCCGCTCGATCGCGGCGAAGCGCTCGGCGTCACCGCCAATCAGGTTGCGAGCGCTCTCCGGCGTTGGCACCACGAGCCGCAGTACACACTATTCTCGGTCCAGATCGGCAATCTAGTTGGCGTTTTTTGGCCTACCAGTGCAGGCCCATCTCGAGCCCGCCGACGATTGAGTGCCCGATCGAGTAGTCACGCGCGCCGTCGGAATAACGCTGTTCAAGCGCGATCATTCGGTAGTTCGCGAACATCCCGAGCGTCAGGTTGGGGGTCACCCAGCCGTCGAAACCGGCCCCGGCCCGGACGTGCCCGCCGATCTGGTAGCCGCCCTCGGGACGGTAGTAGCTCGTCAACCCGCCGCCGCCCTCGAGGTAGGGCTGGAAGCGCCCGCGACCCATGAACAGGCGTGCGTAGGCGATGTCCCAGACAAACAAGTTGCCGTAGCGGTACGTCTGGCCGACCACCTTGCCGTAGGGGTCGAGGACGTTGAAGGTCATGCGATCGTGGATCTGACCGGAGAAGCCCGTGCCGATGCCGATCCAGTTGCGGATCCGGACGCCGAGATCGAAACCGCCGCCCAGGGAGACGACGTTGGGTCGGGCGGGGCGCTCCCCCGCGATCCCGCCGGCCGCCGCGAGCCGGAGCCCGAGCCAGAACCGTCCGCGCCACGGCTCCTGCGAGTTCTTCTTGCCGGTCAGCGGATCGGGCGGCGGCGGGAGCGGTTGGGCGTTGGTCATCACCGGACGAGGCGGCTGGTGTGGCTGGGCCGGCGCCGGGGCGGGCTGCGTGGGGGCGCCTGGCTCCTGCCAGCCAGGAGTCGCCGGACCGGGCGCTGGGTAGCCGGGCGCGGCGCCCGGAGGCGTATGCACCGTGGCCGGCTGCGCGGGCGCTGGTGCAGGCGCGGGCTGCACGATGGGCGCTGGCTGTACTGGCGCGGGCGCTGGCTGCACCGGTGCTGGTTGCACCGGTGCGGGCGCTGGTTGCACAGGCGCGGGCGCCGGCGCCGGCTGGACGACGGGCGCGGGCGCCGGCTGGACGACGGGCGCGGGCGCCGGCTGGACGACGGGCGCCCCCGGAGCCGGTTGTGGCTGCACCGGGGCCGGCTGCGCAGCGGGCGGCTGCGCCGGAGCCGGCTGCGCGACCGGGACGGCGGGAGCCTGGGCCGCGGCGACTCCCGGCGCGAACACGAGCGCGAAGACGCTGAGCGCACCGATGGCCAGGGATGGTGCCAGGGGTCGGGCCAGGGATGCAGAGGTTCTTCCAGCCGTGCAGCTCTTTGTCATTGTCGATGCCCTCGGGCGAAGTGCGACGGAGCGCGCGCGCCCACGCGCGCTCGAGAAGTTGGTTCGGTGGTGCGCGCGGCCGAGTAGGCGCGCTCGGCCTCGCGGCGGAGCACCGGGTCATCTTCATTGACCGCGGCGAACTCGAGAAAATCAACCGCCTCCGCGCCGCCGAGCGCCGCCAGGGTCCGATAGACCTCACGCGTGTGATCGGGATCGCCCAGCTGGACGCGCTTGACGATCTCGCGCGCGTGACGGGAGTCGCCGACCACCCCGAGCGACTCGACCGCGAGCCGCGAGACCCGCGGGTCGGCGTGCGCGAGCAGCTCGACCACCGCGTCCGTGTGGATCTTCGGGCGACGGTCGCGGATCCACTCGAGCGCCAGCAGCAGCAGCTCGGGATCCTCGTCAGCGAGCAGGCGCTCGACCACGCCGTCGTCGCCGCGGGCCAGCGCCAGGCGGGCGCCGATGACCTCGAACGCGCGCTTGGCCGCGAGCAGCACGTCCCCCTCGAGCGTCGGCAGCGCGCCGCTGGCGTCGCGCTCGAGCAGCACCCTGGCCGAGACCCGCGACTCGCCGACCGCCCGCCGCAGCGACTCGGGGACATCGAGCTCGGCGACGAGCAAGAGCTCGCGCGCGCCGCTCGTCGGCGGGATCGACATCATCGCGTCCTCGGGCGCCGGCAGCAGCGGCGCGGACTCATGCTCGCTGAACCAAACCTGCAGCCCGAGCGCCTCGTGGGCCCCGCCGGACTCAGCCGGCGCGAGCTCGGGGACCTCCTCGAGCAGCGGCACCAGCCCCGCGCGCACCCGCGAGAGCTCGAGCGGCTCGCTGGGGGCCGCGCTCGCGTCCGCGCTCGGGCTGCGCTGCCAGACGCGATCGAGGCGCACGTGGAACTCATCGGGCGCCGTCGCCTCGTCGGCGCAAGCGCTCAGCGCCGACGCGACGAGCGACGCGGCGACCGCGAGCGCCCGCAGACCAGGCCGAGCGCTCCTGCGCCGCCCCGCGCGACGATCGTCGTCGCTGGCCGCCTCACCGGGCCCGTGTCTCCGCGCACTCAGCATCGCGTCCAAGAAAAACCATAGCAGAAGCCCGCACTTCGGCCGCGACGCCGGGGCCGCCGCGCACCGTCGCGCACCGGGCCCGCGGCCGCCTGCCCTATCGACCACCTCAGCCGCTGACGAGCTGCTCGCGCGTCCGCCAGACCACCGGCGCCTCGACCCCGCGCGCGTCGACCTCGTCGGGCGACTCGTCCGTCAACGCCGCACGGGCCAGCGACTCGGCGAACAGCGCGGCGTAGCGACGCGCCGCCTCCTCGACCGTGACCGGCCGGGCACCGAGCGCGCTCGCGCTGATGATCTCGACATCCTTGAGCCCGCACGAGACCAGCGCGTCGAACAGCGTCGGGTCGACGTCGAGGTTGAGCGAGAGCCCCTGGATCGTGACGCCGCGGCTCACGTGAATGCCGATCGACGCGATCTTCTGCGCGTCGATCCACACCCCGGGGTGATCCATCCGAAACGCGGCGCCGGTGACCCCGAGCTCCTCGAGCAGCGCGATCGCGACCTCCGCGAGCCGCACGATGTGGGCGCGGATCTTCCGGCCGACCTTGAGCACCGGGTAGACCACGAGCTGCCCGGGGGCGTGCAGCGTCGCCTGCCCGCCGCGCGGCGTGTCGTAGACGCCCACGCCGTCGGCGGCGAAGCGCTCCTCGCTCCAGCGCAGATCCTCACGGCTCGCGCGGCGACCGAGCGTGACCGCGGGCGGGTGCTCGACGAGCAGCAGCACCGGCTCGCCGGTCCCGTCGGCCAGGCGCTCGCGGAGCGCGAGCTGCAGCTCGAGCGCCTCGTCGAACGGGCGGCGCCCCAGCCACGCGCAGGTCAGCGGCGGGGCGCGCTCGCCGGCTAGCTCGTCTGACTTCGAGGACATAGCCGGATCAACATGCTCAAAAAACCAGCCTCTTACGTGTCGAGGCCGCTGATCGACTCGATCACGGTCGGGTCGAGGACCGCGACGCTGAAGCTCGCGCGCGCGACCCCGATGCCGCGGGACTGCAGCCAGCGCGCGAACTCGGCGGCCCGGATCACGCGGGCGTCGCCCCAGCTCTCGCTCGTGTCGTCGGTCATGTAGAACACCATGACGCTGCCGCAGGGGTTGCGGTCGAGGTCCTGCTGCCAACACCCCGGCTCGATCGCGGTCTTGCGCGGCGCGATCAGGACCAGCGCGCGCGGATCGTCCTCGTCGGAGTCGGGATCGTAGACCACCAGCTTGCCCATCCCGCGCCCGGCGGGGAGCGAGCTCTGGAGCGTGTAGCCCTCGCGCTCGAGGTAGATGCGCACCAGCGCCTCGAGGCCGCGCAGGCCCAGCGACTGCAGCCACTGGGTCACCTGCAGCCGGGTCTCGGCCTCGAGCGCCTGCATCGCGGCGCGCAGCTCTCGCTCGGCCACCGCGACGGGCTGCGGCAGACGGCCGCCCTGCAGCTGGTAGCGCGCGTCGCCGCGGGCGACGAAGCGCGACATCCGGCCGTGCTTGTGCGTGTCGAGCAGCAGCGAGGCCGTGACCGCGCGCTCGATCTCCGAGATCTCGCCGCCCAGGATCCCCTGGTTGGCCAGGGTCTCCGAGATCTGGCGGATGTGCAGCGAACGCGAGCCTGCGTCCTCGAGCACCTTGGCGACCTTCTCGAGCAGCTGATCGGTGACCGACTGTCCGGGACGTCCGTCGCTCGCCTGGCTCTCGGCCCAGTCGACCCGGCGTCCGCGGCGGCGGCGACGGCGGCGGCGGCGACCGCCGCGCTCGTCATTATTGTTGTTGTTGCTGCTGCTGTTGCTGCTGTTTGATTCGCCGCGGCTGCGAGACGGGCGCGTCTCGACGGTCGGCGCCGAGGCCGGCGGTGCCTGGTTCATCTGCTGTTGTTGCATCTGTTCGAGCTCGCTACGCAACTCTGGTCGCTCCTCGGCCAGACGCGACATCGCGTTGGCCATCACGAGGGCGACATCGGTGACGCCCTCCATGCCCGATCCTTGGGGCGCCTCGAATTCAATCGCGGTCACTTTTTGCAATACCTCCTGCCGCTTGCTCGCGTCGCTCCCACGACGCGACGGCTTGACGGCCACAGACTGCGGCGCCGGAGCCTCGCCGCGCACGCCGAAGCGGCTCGTGCTCGAGGCGCCGCGACGTCGACGCTTGCGCCGGCCGCTGCTCGAGGCCGACTCTGACGTCTCGCTCGCGCGCGCCGGGCTCGGCTTCTCCGCGGGCGGCGCGTCGGCGTCCTCGCTGGTCGCGGCTGCAGCCGTCTCCTCGCTGGACTCGCTCGCGGCCTCCTCGGCCTCCTCGCCAGTCGTCTCAATCTCTACGTTGTCCACGGGCTCACCGCTTGCGACGAGTTCTTCATCCACTGTCTCCTCCGCGGTCGCGGCGACTTTCTTCGCCGTCTTCTTCCGGGTCGTCTTCTTGACGGTCTTCTTCTTCGTCGACTTCTTCTTCGTCCGGGAGGTCGTTTTAGAAGTCGTTTTAGAAGCCGTTTTAGAAGCCGTCTTAGAAGCCGTCTTTGATTTCGAAGACGTGGACTTGGCCGTCTTCTTCTTGGCGGCTTTCTTCGTCGTCTTCTTCTTCGTCGACTTCTTGGTCGCGGACGCGGGCTTGCTCTCGGGTCGCTTGGGCGGCTCGGGCAGCACCGCGCCCTCGCGGATCCGGTAGTAGCCCGCGCGCGGCTTCGTGAGGAGCTCAGACCCCCCACGGACCTCGTTGGTAAGGCAATTTCGCATCGCCGCTTCTGGGTCACGGCCGACGTGGGAGAGCAGGTTCTGCTCGACCGCGCGCCGGGCGATTTCCGCGAAGTGAAGCGCCTCAGACTCGTTGCGCAGGATCTCGATCGCAGCTTCGAGGAAGGTCATGTTGTCTGGGTTTTTGTGCCGGCGGACCGCGCGTGGGTCCAGCCCGGGCAAACTATCCGAAAATTTGCTAGGCGCTGGCAAGACCTGCTAGCCGCAAGACTCCATGCGCTCGCTCAATTTTGGTGTGCTGGTGGGGGTTGAGGCTGAGGCGAAGGCCCGAGCCGGGACTGGAACGGGAGCTGACTCTGGAGCGCCGCGAGGCGCTTCACTCGATCTCCGTAGCGGTCATGATCTCGTCGCGGCGCTCCGGGACCTCGGTTTCGGCGCGCTCCTCTTGCCCGTCGCGGCGCCCGCAGCGAGCGGAGGTGCGAATCACGCGGTTGAGGAAGCCGATCGACGGCTCGAGCAGATTCTGCAAGAGGCGGGCGTCGATGCGTGCTTGCTCGCGCTGCATGGTACCACAGGTGGCAGCGGGCGTATCCAGTCCTTGCTCGCGCGCCTCCAGCTGCCCTTCGCCGGCCCCGACTCGCGCACCACCGCCCGCGCCTACGACAAGCTGCGCGCGCGCGCGTGCCTCGAGCGTCACAACGTCCCCGTGCCGACCACCGTCGCGCTGCCCAGCGAGCAGCCCGAGGGGCGCGCGGACGACCGCGAGGCCCTCGCCGCCCGTATGCTCGGCTGGCCCGCGGTCCTCAAGCCGCGCTTCGCCAGCCATCAGCGCGGTCTCGTGACCCTAGAGACCAGCGACGCCGTTGCCGACGTCCTCACCGGACGCGTCCCTCCCCCGCTCGCCGGCCCCTACCTGCTCGAGCGAACGCTCCGCGGCGCGATCGAGGTCCAGGTCGTGCTCGTCGAGGGTCGCGTGCTCGGCTGCATGCAGGTCGAGCGCGGCGCGCGGGCCAGCGGAGAGCCGTGCACGGTGCTCACCTGCCCGCCCGAGCTGTCGCGCAGCGCTCTGCGCGGCGTCGAGAACCTCGCGCGCAACGCCGCCGCCGCCCTCGGGCTCGGGCACGCGCCGACGCGCGTCGACGTGCTCATGAGCGTGCGCCACAACGAGGCCGTGCTGGAGGTCGAGCCGCTGCCCCCGCTGCACCGCGACGGCGTGGTCGCCCTCGTCGCGCGCTCCGCCGGCGTCTCCTACGAGGCGCTGGTCGCCGGCATGATCCACCGCATGGTGCTGGAGCGGTCTGGCAGCAAAGCGCTCGCGCCCCGGCTCATGGTCGCCGAGCCGCAGCGCCTCGCGCTCTAGCTCGCGCACTACGGCGCGCGATTCTGAGCGCGCGGCCCTCGGCTCCTTTTTAAGAGCGTCATGATCGTCACGCTTGCACGCCACGCAACCACGCTCGGGCTCGCGCTCGCGCTCGCGCTCGGCGGCGATGAAGTCGGCAGCGACTCGAGCTACCGACGCGATCCCTTCCGGCAGCTCGAGGAGCTGCTGCCGACCCCGACCTCGACCCGCGCCGCCTCCGGGGCGCCCGGCGCCCGCTACTGGCAGCAGCGCGCCGACTACGCGATCAAGGTCGAGCTCGACGAGCGCCAGCACCGGATCCGCGGGAGCGAGCGGATCACCTACACGAACAACTCGCCCGACGAGCTGAGCTACCTGTGGCTGCAGCTCGACGCCAACATCTACCGGCCCGACTCCGACGCCGCGCGCACGAGGACGGCGCCGGCGATGAACAAGATGTCGTTCGAGGAGCTCGAGCAGCTGCTCGCGCGCGAGCGCTTCGACGGCGGCGTGCGGGTCCAGCGAGTCGCGGCGCGCGGCGGCGAGCGCCTGCGCTACACGGTCGTCAAGACGATGATGCGCGTCGAGCTCCCGCGCCCGCTCAAGCCGGGCAAGCGCTTCGTCCTCGACATCGACTGGAGCTACGCGATCAACAACAGCGCGCTCGTCGGCGGGCGCACCGGCTACGAGCGCTTCGAAGCTGACGGTAACGACATCTTCGAAATCGCGCAGTGGTTCCCGCGCATGGTCGCCTACAGCGACGCGACCGGCTGGCAGCACAAGCAGTTCCTGGGCCGCGGCGAGTTCACGCTGGAGCTCGGCGACTACGACGTCGAGATCACCGCGCCGGCCGACCACGTCGTCACCGCCACCGGCGTGCTGCAAAACCCTCGCCAGGTGTTGACCGCGAAGCAGCGCGCGCGCCTCGATCGCGCGCGGCGATCCAAGCGCCCGGTGTTCGTCGTCACGCCCGAGGAGGCCCGCGCGGCCGAGACGGCGAAGGCCGGGGCCACGCGCACGAAGACCTGGCGGTTCAAGGCCGAGGACGTGCGCGACTTCGCCTTCGCCAGCTCGCGCAAGTTCATCTGGGACGCCATGGCCGTGCGGGTCAAGGGTCGCAAGCAGCCGGTCATGGCGATGTCGCTGTACCCCAACGAGGCCGAGCCGCTGTGGAGTCACTACTCGACGCGCGCGGTCGCCCACACCCTCGACGTCTACTCGCGCCACACCTTCCCGTACCCCTACCCCGTCGCGATCTCGGTCAACGGCCCCGTCGGCGGGATGGAGTACCCGATGATCTGCTTCAACGGCCCGCGCCCCGAGGACGACGGCACCTACACCGAGCGGACCAAGTACGGGCTGATCTCGGTGGTGATCCACGAGGTCGGGCACAACTACTTCCCGATGATCGTCAACTCCGACGAGCGCCAGTGGACGTGGATGGACGAGGGCCTCAACAGCTTCTTGCAGTTCCTCGCCGAGCAGGCCTGGGAGGCCGACTACCCCTCGCGGCGCGGCGAGCCGGCCGACATCGTCGGCTACATGACGAGCGCGCGGCAGGTCCCGATCATGACCAACTCCGAGTCGCTCCTGCAGTTCGGCAACAACGCCTACGGCAAGCCCGCGACCGCGCTCAACATCCTGCGCGAGACGGTGCTCGGGCGCGAGCTGTTCGACTACGCGTTCCGCGTGTACGCCCGCCGCTGGCGATTTCGCCGGCCGATGCCCGCCGACTTCTTCCGGACGATGGAGGACGCCTCGGGCGTCGACCTCGACTGGTTCTGGCGCGGCTGGTTCTACACCACGCTGCACGCCGACATCGCGCTCGAGTCGGTCCGCGAGTTCACCGTCGACAGCCGCGAGCCCGAGGTCGAGAAAGCCTTCAAGCGCCAGCAGGACGCGACCGCGCGCCCCAAGAGCCTGACCGAGCTGCGCAACAAGGGCGCGCGTACGCTCGTCGACGAGCTGCCGGAGCTCAAGGACTTCTACAACGACTACGACGAATACACCGTCTCCGAGGGCGACCGCGCCGAGTACCGCGAGCTGCTCGACGCGATCAGCGACGAGGAGCGGCGCCTGCTCAAGACCAACAAGCGCTTCTACGTCGTCGAGCTCAAGAACCGCGGCGGCCTCGTGATGCCGGTGATCCTCGAGCTGCGCTTCGAAGACGGCAGCCGCGAGGAGCTGCGGATCCCCGCCGAGATCTGGCGACGCGACTCCAAGCGCGCGCGCACGCTGATCGTCCGCCAAAAGCCGCTGCGCGGGATCACGCTCGACCCGCACCTAGAGACCGCCGACGCCGATCTCGACAACAACCACTGGCCGCCCACGCTGCGCCGCTCTCGCTTTCAGCTGTTCAAGCGCAAGCAGAACTCGCACCGCAAGTCCGACCCTCGCTACGAGCGGTACGAGGAATTTGAGCAGCGCAAGCGCGCGCGCGAGCGCAAGAACCCGATGCAGAAGGCGCGGCGGCCGAGCGACTGATGACTCGCGCTTCGCTCACGACTCGTGAATCTTGACCAGCCACCAGCGAATCTTGAGCAGGTACAAGGAGACGCCCGGATGTCGCGCGTGATGCTTCGAAGGCAGCTGCTGGGTCGCGCCGCCCGGCTGACCGCGGGCGCGCTCGTCTGCGGGCTCGCGGCCGACGCCGCGGCGCACCCCTACCACGCCTCGCTCGCGGAGCTCGATTTGAACCAAGAGACAGGCGCCCTAGAGCTCGCGCTGCGGCTGATCCCCGAGGATCTCGCGCGCGCGCTCGGCCGGCTGCCCGGGGTCGCGCGCCGGGTCGAGCTCGAGCAGGGGGCCGCAGCCGCGCCCCTGGCCTACCGCTACGTCCGGCGCAAGTTCCTCGTCACGCTGCCCGACGCCAGCGCCGCCTCGGGCCGCCGGCCGGTCGCGCCGCGCTGGGTCGGGATGGAGGTGTCGATTAAGGCAGCTTGGCTCTACCTCGAATTCCCGCTCCCCTCCGCGGCGCGGCGCGTCGCGCTCGTCAACCGCGCGCTGTTCGAGCTCGAGGCGGAGCAGCTCAACACCGTGAACGCCAGGACGGCGCGGGGTCACACCTCGCTCGTGTTCCAGCGGGGCGATCCGCCCAAGAGCCTGACGTTACGTTAATCTCGCGGTGAGCCGAACCGGCGGAGTATTCTGCCAATTCGGTGGACCAGACCGTTCAGACAGGTGCGACACTCGACGCGCTCGCAAACGACCTGCGGCGAGCGCTCGGGCGCGCGCTCGACGAGCGCGGCGAGCTCGGGCGCGTGATCTTCGCTACCTGCCCGACGAAGCAGCTCTCCGACGCGCGCGCAAGGCTAGCGCGCCAGCTCGCGCGGGAGCGCGGCGCCGCGTTCGGCTGGGGTCGCTGCGACGCGGAGGTCGAGGACAGCCCGGCGCTCGCGCCTCTAGCCCAGGCGCTCACGCCCGTGCTCGTTCGCCGCCTCCGCGGACCGGCCCCGGCGCTGCGCGCCCTGCTGCGACGCCGCGCGGGCGCGCTGGCCTCGCTGTTCCCCCTGCTCGCCGCGCTCGCCGAGGCTGACGAGGCCGACGACGCCCAGGCCCCGCCGATCGAGGCGCTGATCGAGCTGCTCGCCGCGCTGACCACGAGCGCCCCGCTCGCGCTCGTGCTCTCGCGCTCGGAGCTCGCCGCGCCCGCGCTGGTCGAGCTACTCACCGCGCTCACGCGCGCGCCGCTGGGCCGCCTCGTCATCCTCGCGCTCGCGGGCCCCTCGCAGGCGCGCGTCGGTCAGCTCGCGCCCCTGCGCGAGCGCGCCCAGATCTTCGACGACCGCAGCAAAGGCGAGTGCCGACCGAGTCCGCAGCTGATCGAGGCGCTCTCGCGGCTCGTGGCGAACGTCCGCGAGCACTTCATGCTGCTCGACCCCGAGTGGACGATCTGGTTCATCAACTACACGATCCCGGAGCTGGAGGAGCACGAGGTCATCGGCACGCCGCTGCTCGACTACACGAGCCCCGACCACCGCGCGCAGGTGACCGAGCACTTGGAGCGCGTGCGCCGGACCGGCGCGCCGGCTCGCTTCATCACCGAGAATCGGGGCCGCACCTACGAGAGCCTGTGTGTGCCGGTCCACGACCCCGGTCGCCCGGGGGACACCTGCGCGTACCTGATGCGCTCGATGGACGTCACGGAGCGGCGGCGCACGGAGCAGGCGCTCGCCGACAAGGCCCGGGTCCTGGAACTCGCCGAGCGACTCGCCGACGGCGGCTCCTACGAGTGGGATCTTCGAACCAACCACAAGACGTGGACCGAGGGCATGTTCCGGATCTTCCGCATCAGCCGCGAGGAGTGGCAGGGCGACCCGCGAACGCCCGTTCAACGCGTCCACCCCGACGACCGCGACACCTTCGTCTCGGCGCTGCGCGCCGCCATGGACTCCGTGGTGCCGCGTCAGGAGCTCAACTACCGCCTGCTGCTCCCGAGCGGCGAGCTCCGGCACATCCACGCGTCGACGGAGGTCATCTACGAGGACGGCGAGCCGGTCCGCAACATCGGCACGATCCGCGACGTGACCGCGCAGGTCGAGGCCGAGCGCACGCGCGAGGCGCTGATCGGCGAGCTGCGCGAGAAGAACGCCGAGCTCGAGCGCTTCAACTACATGGTCTCACACGACCTCAAGAGCCCGCTCGTCACGATCTCCGGCTTCCTCGGCTTCCTCGAGGCCGACCTCGAGCGCCGCGACCTCGAGGGCGCGCGCGCGGAGCTCCCCCCGATCAAGCGCGCCGTGAAGTCCATGGCGTCGCTCATCGCCGACCTCCTCAGCCTCTCTCGCCACGGCAAGGTCGTCAACGAAATCATGGAGTTCGAGCTCGAGACCATCGTCCGCGAGGCGAGCGCGCTGCTCGACGGCGAGCGCGCCGCCACCGGCGCCGAGCTCGTGATCCACGCCCCGCTCGGCCGCGTCCGCGGCGACCGCGAGCGCCTCCGCCTCGTGTTCCAGAACCTGATCTCCAACGCGATCAAGTTCTCCGCCGAGCGCCCCCTGCCCCGCGTCGAGATCGGCGCGCGCGCGCGCGAGGGCGACACCGAGTACTACGTCCGCGACAACGGCGTCGGCATCGACCCGCGCTTTCATCAGCGCGTCTTCGGCCTGTTCGAGCGGCTCGACAATCGGCGTGAGGGCTCGGGCATCGGCCTCGCGCTCGTCCGCCAGATCGTCGAGCTGCACCGCGGCCGCGTCTGGGTCGAGTCCGAGGGCGAGGGCGCCGGCGCGACCCTCTGCTTCACGCTCGGCCGCACGCCCGACGGGCTGGCGTCGACATGACCCTTTGATCCTGTCTCTCGGCTCGCGCGAGTCGAGCGCGCGTCAGCCTCGGCGAGGCGGCGCGAGCTCGCGCCTCGCGGGCGCCTGCGAGACGCGAGCTCGGCGCTCACGCGGCGCGCCCGCGCGGTACTCTGTTGATTCAGTGGACAAGGCCGTTCAGACAGGCGAGACGCACGACGCGCTCGCGAACGATCTGCGGCGCACCCTCGGTCGCGCGCTCATCGAGCGCGGCGACGTCGCGCGCGCGATCTACATGGCGTGCCCGACCAAGCTGCTCTCCGCCGCGCGCGCGAGGCGAGCGGGCGAGCTGGCGCGGGAGCACGGCGCCGAATTCGGGTGGGGCCACTGCGACACGCGCGTCGACGACAGCCCTGTGCTCGCGCCTCTGGCCCAGGCGCTCGCGCCGGTGCTCGACCGCCGGCTGCGCGGACCGGCGCCGGCGCTGCGCGCCCTGCTGCGCCGCCGCGCCGCCGCGCTGGCCTCGCTGTTCCCCGTGCTGCTCGCGGTTCACGACGCCGGGCGAGGCGGCGACGCGCGGAGACAGGTCACGCCGACCGAGGCGCTGATCGAGCTGCTCGCCGCGCTCACGGCGGAGGCCCCGCTCGTGCTCGTGCTCTCGCGCTCGGACCACGCCGCGCAGGCGCTCGTCGAGCTGCTCGTCGCGTGCACGCGCGCGCCGCTGGGCGGCCTCGTGCTCCTCGTGCTCGCGCGCCACCCCCCCACGAGCGGCGACCGACTCGCGCCGCTGCGTGAGCGCGCCCAGCTCCTCGACGACCGCACCGGCGAGTGTCGACCGAGTCCGCAGCTGATCGAGACCTTCGCGCAGTTCGTCGGCAACGTCCGCGAGCACTTCGTGCTGCTCGACCACGAGTGGACGATCTGGTTCATCAACTACACGGTGCCCGAGCTGAACCCGCGCGAGCTCGTCGGGACGTCGCTGCTCAACTACACGATCCCGGAGCAGCGCGAGATGATCACGGAGCACCTCGAGCGCGTGCGCCGTACCGGCGAGCCGAGCCGCTTCGAGTCGGAGCTGCTCGGCCACCGCTTCGAGAACCTGTGCACCGCGATCCATCAGCCTGGGCGCCCATACGACACCTGCGCGTACCTGCTGCGCGCGATCGACATCACGGCGCGGCGACGGACCGAGCAGGCGCTCGCGGACAAGATGCACGCCCTCGAGCTCGCCGAGCGGCTGCTCGACAGCGGCTCGTGGGAGTGGAATTTCAAGACCAACATCAAGACGGTGACGGACGGTATGCTCCGGCTCTACCAGCTCGAGCGCGAGGAGTGGACCGGCGACCCAAACGCCACGACCGCGCTGATGCACCCCGACGATCGGGACGCGGTAGCCGCGGCGAAGCGCAGGCTGATCGAGTCCGACGAGACGCGCCACGCCATCGACTTCCGCATCCTGCTCCCGACCGGCGAGCTGCGGCACATCCACTCGGAGTGCGTGGTCATCCGCGACGACGAGGGCGTCCCCGTGCGCAGCCTCGGGACCCACCGCGACGTGACCGCGCGGGTCGAGGCCGAGCGCACGCGCGAGGCGCTGATCGGCGAGCTGCGCGAGAAGAACGCCGAGCTCGAGCGCTTCAACTACATCGTCTCGCACGACCTCAAGAGCCCGCTCGTCACGATCTCCGGCTTCCTCGGCTTCCTCGAGGCTGACCTCGAGCGCCGCGACCTCGAGGGCGCGCGCGCGGAGCTCCCCCCGATCAAGCGCGCCGTGAAGTCCATGGCCTCGCTCATCGCCGACCTCCTCAGCCTCTCCCGCCTCGGCAAGGTCGTCGGCGAAACTATGGAGTTCGAGCTCGACGCCATCGTCGACGAGGCGATCACCCTGCTCGACGGCGAGCGCGCCGCCACCAACGCCGAGGTCGTGATCACCGCCCCGCTCGGCCGCGTCCACGGTGACCGCGAGCGCCTCCGCCTCGTGTTCCAGAACCTGATCTCCAACGCGATCAAGTTCTCCGCCGAGCGCCCCCTGCCTCGCGTCGAGATCGGCGCGCGCGCGCGCGATGGCGACACCGAGTACTACGTCCGCGACAACGGCGTCGGCATCGACCCGCGCTTTCATCAGCGCGTCTTCGGCCTGTTCGAGCGGCTCGACAACCAGCGCGAGGGCTCGGGCGTCGGCCTCGCGCTCGTCCGCCGGATCGTCGAGCTGCACCGCGGCCGCGTCTGGATCGAGTCCGAGGGCGAGGGCGCCGGCGCGACCCTCTGCTTCACGCTCGGCCGCCCGCGGCGGTAGACATGGCCGTTCGGTCTTCTCGCCGGTCGCCTCGGCGCGCGGCGAGCCGTGACGCCGCGCGCGATGAGCCGCCTCAACGCGTGGTCCACCCGCATGCCGACGACGCGCGCGCGACCGGGTCACGGCCGCGAAAGTTTTTATTGAAATTTTTTAATATTTTTCAACAATCAAGCACAGGAGCTCGATGGCCCCGCGCGACCGCCCCCTCTGGATCGATGACCCCGCGCAGCTCGAGGTCCTCGCCTCGCCGACGCGGCAGGCGATCCTCGATCGCCTCGAGGGCGCCGGGCCGTGCTCGGTCAAGCAGCTGGCGCGCTCCCTCGAGGTCGCGCCCGACTCGCTCTACTACCACGTCAAGAAGCTGCTCTCGGTCGGGCTGCTGGTGCGCCGCGGGGCCCAGGGCGCCGGTCGCTCGGAGGAGGCCGTCTACGACCTGCCCGCCCGGCGCTGGCACATCCGCTACCGCCCCGAGGATCCCGCCAACGCGCGCGCGCTCGAGAAGATCACCGCGTCGATGCTGCGCCAGGCCGAGCGCGACTTCTCGGCCGGCCTCCACAGCGAGCTCGCGGTCGCCCAGGGGGCGCTGCGCAGCCTGTGGAGCCTGCGCCTCGAGGGGAGCTTGACGCGCGCCGAGCTGCGCGAGCTCAACCGCCATCTGCAGGCGATCGTCGAGCTGCTGCGCAAGCCCGAGCGCGGGCGCGGACAGGGCATGTACGCGCTCACCTGGGTGCTCGCGCCGGTCGAGCCCGGCGCGGCGCGCGAGCCGAAGCCGCGAGCGCGCGTCGCGAGACCAACACGAGCTGGTGGATCCGGTTCCCACGCGACGCGCGGTCGCTCGCGTCGGGAGAGTCGAGAGGATGATGATGACTGAAGCCCCCGCCCGCGCCACCCTGCTCGCGCTCGCTGCCGCGACGCTCTGCCTAGCCTGTCGAAACGAGCAGCCGACGAGCGCGCCGACCGACGCGTCGACCGACCGCGCGCCCGCGTCGGCCGGTGAGCCCGCGACGCGCGGCCTCGAGGCCGGCCTCGCGACGATCGACGGCGCCGATCTAGCGCGCCACGTCGAGCTGCTGGCCTCCGACGCCTTCGAGGGCCGCTTCCCCGGGAGCGCGGGCGAGACCAAGACCATCTCCTACCTCTCCGCCCAGCTCGCGCGCTTCGGCGTCGAGCCGGGCAACGGCGAGAGCTTCCTGCAGGAGGTCCCGCTGGTGGCGACCAAGCCCGGCGCGCGCCGCTTCGCGGTCCGGCGCGCGAGCGCTCGCCGCGGCGCGCGAGCGCTGTCTGTCCCAGACGACATCTTGTTCGGGGTCGAGCGCTACCGCGACCGCCTGACCGTGTCGGGGCGCGAGCTGGTGTTCGCGGGCCACGGCGTCGTCGCGCCCGAGCACGGGTGGGATGACTACGGGTCGACCGACGTGCGCGGAAAGATCGTGCTCGTGCTGCGCGGCGAGCCCGGCGAGGACGCGGCCGCGCCTGACCCGAAGTTCTTCAAGGGCCGCGCGCTGACGCACCACGGCACGTTCCAGGCGAAGAAGGACGCGGCCCGGGAGCGCGGCGCGCTCGGGGTGATCTCGATCCACGACGCCGCGACGGTGCCCTGGAAGACGATCGCGGGCGGGGCGAACAAGACCAGCTACCGCCTCGCCGACTCGCGGGCCGCGGTGGATCTTCAGGGGATCATGCGCGGCGCCGTGGTGGATGAGCTGCTGACGCTCGCGGGGCAGGATCCGGCGAGCCTGCGCGCGGCGGCCGAGCGCGCGGAGTTCGTGGCCGTGCCGCTCGGCCTCGAGGTCGACGCGGAGGTCGAGACCGCCGCCGAGCCGGTGCGCTCGCACAACGTGGTCGGGATCCTGCCGGGGAGCGAGCGGCCCGATGAGTACGTGCTGTACACGGCGCACTGGGATCACGTGGGCGTGGACGCGGGCCGCGAGGGTGATCGGGTGTTCAACGGCGCGATCGACAACGCGACCGGGACGGCCGCGCTGCTCGAGCTGGCGGAGGCCTTCGCTTCGCTGGAGCCGAGGCCGGCGCGCTCGATCGTGTTCCTGGCGACGACGGCCGAGGAGCAGGGCCTCTTGGGGGCGAAGCACTACGTCGAGCGACCGCTGTATCCGCTGGCCCAGACGGCGGGCGTGATCAATATGGACGCGCTGTTCCCCTTCGGGGAGACGCGGGGGATGACGGTGGTGGCGCTCGGCAGCTCGGAGCTGGAGGAGTACATGGCCCGGGCGGCGCCGGCGGTCGACCGGGCGCTGTTCCCAGATCCGGCGCCCGAGCTGGGGGCGTTCTTCCGCAGCGATCACTACCCCTTCGCGTCGCGCGGGGTGCCGGCGCTGTTCGCCGTGGGCGGACCGTCACAGGATCCGAGCGCGGGGGAGACGGTGGATCTCCAGCGCTATGTCGACTACATCCAGCACGGGTACCACCAGACCGGGGATGAGTACGACGCCAAGACCTGGGATATGGGGGGGATCGTCCAGGACGTGATCATGTACTTTCATACTGGTTATCACGTGGCGGTGGATGAGCGGTTTCCGAACTGGTACCCGCACAGCGAGTTTCGGCCGCTTCGCGACGCGATGCGCTCGGGCGCTGGATAGCTCGAGCTGTCTCGCTCGTGGGTAGCGCTCTGCTGATCTGCGCGGTCTGCTTTGTTCCGCGGGGCGGAGAGGGATGGGCGGGGGGCGCTACTTGCGGGAGTCACGGGCGCTCGGGCGCTGTTTGTTCGCGTACCCTTCGCGCGCGTTTGGACGTGCAGCGAGCGTGTCCGGACGTCAGCGAGCGTTTGGACGTGCAGCGAGCGTGTCCGGACGGACAACGAGCCCGGACGGACAGCGAGCGTGTCCGGACGGACAGCGAGCGTGTCCGGACGGACAGCGAGCGTGTCCGGACGGACAGCGTCCGGACGTGCGGGAGCGCGTCCGGACGTGCCGCGGCGACGAGCCCGACGCGCGCTCAGATGCCGGCGAACAGGCGGGCGCCGAAGCTGTCGGAGAGGCGCTGGTCGCCGAAGATCTTCTGGGCGGCGGAGGTCACGTTGTACTCGACGCGCTTGAAGCTGAAGTAGCCGCGATCCGAGTCGTAGATCGTGTAGCTGGCTCTTGGGTCATGATCCCGCGGCTGCCCGACCGAGCCCACGGAGATGATGTAGCGGAACTCGGGGTGGATCTCGAACTCCTTGGTCACGACCTCGTAGACGCGCTCGCGGCCGATCGCGAAGGACTTGCAGAGGTGCGAGTGACCGATGAAGGTGGCCTGCCCGAGGCGGTCCCAGATCGGGATGCAGGTCGCGGCCTGCTCGACGCTGAAGATGTACTCGAACTCCTCAAGGTCGACCGGGGAGCCGTGACAGAAGTGCGTGGCCTGGTCCTCCTCCTTGTAGGGGAGGCCGCGCAGCCAGTCGAGGTTGGTCTTGGTGAGGATCGAGGCGTGCAGGTCGAGGGCCTCGCGCGCGGCGTCGTAGTAGTAGCTGTAGTCCATGCGCCCGGCGACGGCGGCGTCGTGATTGCCGAGGATGCAGAACTTGGTGTTGGCCTTGACGAGGTCGCAGCACTCGTTGGGCTGCGCGCCGTAGCCTACGGTGTCGCCGAGGCAGACGAGGCAGTCCACGCGCTCGCGGTCGAAGCAGCGGAGCACGGCCTCGAGCGCGTCAAGGTTCGCGTGTGTGTCGGAGAAAATTCCGTAGCGCATCTCAACCCCCAATATCCTCGAGGTCGTTCATGTCGACCTCCATCTCCGGCACGGTGATAGCCTCGTAGGCGAGACGCGAGAAGCCACGGACCACCGTGTCCTCGTCGAGCGGGCGCTCCCCGCGTGCCATCTCCCCGGCGCTCCGCACATCGTTCAGTGTAGCAAGCGCCTCGCGAGCGGAGCCAGAGAGCGCGGGATCGCCGACGTCGACCAGCGCCTCGACCGCCACGCGCCCGGGCCCGCCCTCGTCATCCCCGTCGGAGATCACGACCTCGGCCATGGCGCGGGCGACCCGCTTGACCGCGAAGTCGCGCTCTCGCGCAGGAGTCTCTTGGAGCAGGTCGCACAGCGGCCCGATGACCCGCGGGCCGGAGCTCCCGAGCGCGCGCGCGACGTCGATCCAGACGCTGGTCCGCTCCTCGACGAGCCGCCGGATCATCGGCTCGATGGCGCGCCGGTCGCCGATCAGCCCGAGGATGATCGCGGCGGCTTGGCGCAGCTCTCGCCGGGGCGCCGCGAGCTTGTCGATGAGCCCTGGCACGACCTTCGGGCCGAGCTCGGAGAGGTTGGGGAGGATCGCCAGCAGCTCGCCGATGTCGAACTCGTCGAGCGCGTCGAAGACCAGGCCGAGCGCCTGGGGGCTGACCATCGCGCCAGAGAGGATGTCGGTCGCGCGGGCGAGCCGCAGCTTCGGGTTCTGCAGGTCGACGCCGGAGGTGCGTATCCTCGCGCCGCCGCGTGACTGCGCGCGCCGACTCGGCTTCTTCGGCGAGTCGTCACCGCCGATCTCGCCGGAGGCCGAGACCGGCGGCTGGGTGCTCCGGCGCATCCGCATGACCGGCGCCTTCCCGCTGTCGGACGCGAACACCGACTTCAGCGCCGCCGGCTCGGAGACGCGCTTGCGGTGGCAGAGGTCGCGGATCCGGTGCCAGGCCTCGCCGGCCTGGACCTGCGAGAGATCGTCGACGCCGCTGTCGACCGAGCGCTGACGCGCGGCGACGAGCTTGCCGACCCAGTCCTCGGCGTTGTCGACCAGGTCAGAGCCGATGACGCGGCGCCAGAACCGGGTCGCGGGCGTGAGCCCGAACTCGACCGAGGCCGCGAGCACGCGCCGCCTCAGATCTTCGTAGGCCGAGACCGAGAGGCCCTCGACCTCGAGCAGGTGCGTGAGGTTCTCTTTCTTCGACAGGTCGTCGAGGAAGTCGAGCGCCTCCCACACGCGCGCGGGCGAGGCCAGCTCGATGGTGTCGACGACCTCGACGGGGTACTTGGCGGGCGTGAGGCGCTTGTCGATCTCGCTCGCGGCCAGGCGCCGCAGGGCCTGCTCGAAGTCGGTCGCGGGCTGCTTCGCCAGCATCCCGCGCGCGCCCTCGTAGCACATGGAGGCGTTGCGCGAGAGGCTGTCGGAGGAGATGATGCGCTCGTCGATCGGCGCGCCGCGCTCGTCGACCAGCGCGAGCGTGACGTGGAACTGCCTGGCTAGCTGAAGGAACAGGTCCTCAGTGCCAGGCTCGGCGATGTCGACGACCGCGTCGACGACCGCGCGCTGCCCGATGCCCTCCGCGACCGCGCGCACGCCGATCAGCGGATAGCCGTACTCGCGCAGCAGGACCGGGCGCATCTTGACATCTGCGGTCCGCCAGAACTCCCCGGAGTGCGGGTTCATGGCCGCGGTCACGCGCACGCCGCCGGCGTCGAGCATGAGCGCGCCGACGACGGTCTCGACCAGCTCGCCGGGCTCCTGTGACGGCTCGGCGGGGATCACCGCGGCGAGCACGTCGTCGGCCTCGACGAAGTCGGCCGCGTCGAGCTCGACGTCGTCGTCCTCGGCCGCGAGCTCGACCTCATCGACCTCGTCGACCTCGACCGCCTCGAGCTCGACCGACTCCTCGTCGGGCTCAGCCTCGAGCGCGTCGACGGCCGCGACGAATTCGTCGTTCAGCTTGACGCCGACGGGGCTCTGAATGACGACGGGAGCGCGCCGCGCCGGCTCGCGGGCGGGCGCGCTGGCGACCGCGATCGGCCTGGCCTTTGGAGCTTGTCGCCCGGGGTTGGTGTCCTCCTCGTCGGCGTCCTCCTCGCCCGACATCGCGAAGTCGAGCTCCGGCTGCAAGAGCCAGGGGACGATCCACTCCGTGCGCGCCTCGAGCCACTCGAGGTGCAGCTGGAGGACGCGCGTGATCTCGGCGCGATGGGAGGACGCGAGGATCAGCTGCGCGCTCCGACTCCCGGGACGGAGTGAGACCCACGGCAGCCGCGCGCTGGCGAAGCGACCGCAGTCCTTGCACTGCCCGTCCACGGGTCCGCGCCGAAGCGCTTTCTGCGCCTCCCGCGCGCGCTTGTCGACGTCGATCCACCGCCAACGCTTTGCCACGAAGTACGACCCGCAGACGCACGCGTAGACGATTTTCGTGGACCAGCTCCAGTCAGCGGCATCGGTTATCACAGCAACGGAAAATAGCGTCGAGAGTTTCGTGGTGTAAAGCAGTCAGCATGCCCCGGCCCCCAGGTTTATCGCATCCGCGCGCGCAAGACGCACATGGACGGAGTCCCGCCGAGGAGCTCGTCGCGCAGCTGGTCACGTCGCTGCGCGAACAAGTCCGGCGCGCGCTCGCGTTCGACCTCGACGGCACGACGACCTCGCTCGCGGTCTTGGACCACTACCTCGCGCAAGCGCGCGGCGAGCAGCGCGAGCCGATCCTGTCGCTGCTGGCCGCAGGCGCGGGCGCGTACGTGGGCGATCTGATCACGCGGGAGATGGGCGCGATCTGGATCGGTGACGGCAACGACCCCCGGCGACTGCGCCTGCTGCTGCGCCACCACTTCGTCTACTTCTCCCCGGTCGATCAGGCGTACGAGGCGATCCTCGGGTCTACGGTGACACCTGGCGACCCACGCCTCCCACCGGGCGCGGCGCTCGACACGAGCTTTCATCTGCAGACGACGCCCTACGTCCCGGCCGCAGACGCGAGCGCGGACGCGAACGCGAACGAGGACGACCGCGCGCGAAAGCGAGCCGACGCGGAGAGCGATTCCGAGTGGGTGCACGAGCAGCTCGCACGCCGCCCGCCCGTTTTCGAGAACGAATTCTTCAGCATGACAGGTCGGTTCGAAACGCTTGAGCTGATCGTCTCGCTGCTCGCGGCGCGCCGCACCGCCGAGGGTTGCGAACCGCGGACGTATTCGATCGAGGACTACCTGCGAGGGATCGCGCAGCAGAGCACGCCGCCCGCGCAGGCTTGAGCGGACTCGATCCGCAATCTGCGCACATACGGGTGAGGCGCTCGGGCGGGATCGAGCGAGATCGACACCGCTTGCGATCTCTCCCCGGTGACGGTTCCCCCGGGGCGCGCGAGCCCGCCGACGTCCGCGTCAGCGCTCGGTTTTCCTCGCGCGGAGCCACGCTCGCGCGCCGCGATGACGCGGCGAGCTCGCGCGGACGGGTGATCGCTCAGGGCGAATTGTCGGAACAGGGTCCCAGCGCGGTAGGCGGCCGAGGTATCCTCCGCCTCTCATGTCAGGCGCCGAGGAAATGCCCCTGCTCGAAATGTTGCAGGTGCTGTCAAAGACGCCCGTGAGTCAGCCGCAGCTTCGCGCCGTCATCGCGGTGACCTGTGGACGCTGGTGCGCCGCGCGAGGCGAGGACGCGGAGGCGCTCCGCCTCCTCGCCCACGCGCTCGAGCTGGTCCCCGATCTGCGCCCGGCGATGCGGCTGCTCTATCGGATCTATCTCCGCCGCGGCGACGTTCGAAACGCCGTCCGCTACCTCGATCAAGAGATTCGCGCGACGAGGCACCCCCGCGAGGCGGCGGCGCTGTACCGCGAGCGCGGCAAGCTCGTTGAGCGCCACTTCGGCGACCGCGCGGCGGCGCTGCAGTGCTACCGCGCCGCGCTCAAGGCCACGCCCCGCGACCTCGCGGTGCTCCGCTCGGTCGAGGCGGTGGCGCTGCTCAAGGGCGACGTCTTCGCGCTTATCGAGAACCTCGAGGCGCAGCTCGACGTGCTCCACGATCCGGCGGCCGTGGCCGCAGTGTTCCGCGACCTCGCGCTGCTCGAGGCCCGCCGCGGCGGCGATCTCAAGCTCGCCACCGAGATGCTGGTCGCCGCGCTCGAGGAGCTGCCCAACCACAGCTGCCTCGCCCGCGACCTCAACCTCGCCGCCCACGCCAGCGGCGACGCCTCGTGGATCTTGCTCGCCTCCGAGCTCGACGCCGAGTCTCACCCCGCGGGCCCCCGCCGCGCGCTCGCGCTGGCGCGGGCGAGCGTGGTGCTGGGCGCGAACAAAGAGCGCCCGGCCGCGGTGCAGCTGCTGCAGGCGGCCGCGTACGCGCAGCCCGAGAACCTCAGCCTGTGGCGCGAGCTCGAGACCGTGAGCATGGCGACGAGCCGCTACGACATGGCCGTCGAGGCGTGCCTGGGTCAGCTCAAGGCGATCGGCGAGACCGATGTCCCGGCCCAGGCCGAGCTGTTCTACCGGATCGGGCGGCTGGCGATGCTGCGCCTCGATCGCGTCACCGAGGGCCTCGCCGCCATGCGCAAGGCGCTGCGGCTCTACCCCGAGCACATCCCGGCGCTCGAGGACGCGGGCCGCTACCTGATCGCCAACGAGGCCTGGTCGCAGCTGCTGGAGCTGCTCAAGCTCCAGTACTCGACGGCCGAGCAGGCCGGGCTCTCGCCCGAGGCCCAGGCCCAGGCGCTGCTGCGCGCGGGTCAGGTCATGGAGGAGCACCTCGGCGAGACCGAGGGCGCGCGCCAGCTCTACGAGCAGGCCGCCGCCGCGTGCCCGACCTACCGCCCCGGCCTCGATCGCCTCGAGCAGACGCTGCACCAGCTCGGCCGCCACGACGCGCTGCGCGAGCTGTACCAGGACGAGCTCACGCGCAGCAAAGAGCCCGGCCCGCGCAAGGTGTTTCTGCTCTCGGTCCTCAGCCAGCTGCACGCGCGCGACGAGGACCCCGAGCACGCGACCAAGATCCTCGTCGCGCTGCTCAAGCTCCAGCCCGAGCACCTGCCGTCGGTGCAGCTGCTCGCGCGCCTGCTCGCGCGCGCCGGTCGCAGCAAAGAGCTGCGCCAGATCACCGAGCAGGAGGTCAAGCTCACCGCCAACCCGGTGCGCAAGGCCAAGCTGCTGCACCGCAAGGCCGAGCTCGCGCTCGAGATCGGCGACCGCGGCGCGGCCTACGTCGACCTCGACGCCGCGCTCAAGGCCGTCCCCGACGACCAGCCGAGCCTCGAGCTGTTCGAGAGCATGCTGCGCGAGGACGGCGACCACACGCAGCTGCTCGAGCTGCTGCGCAGGCGCCTCGAGCACGCCGACGACCGCGAGCGCCGGATCGCGCTGCACCTCGAGATCGCCAACCTGCTCGCGAGTGAGCTGGGCGATCGCGAGGCCGCGCTGGTCGAGCTCGGGCGCCTGCTCAAGTCGTACCCGGGGCACCTGCCGGCGCTGCACTTCAGCGAGCAGCTCGCCGCCGAGCTGCAGCGGCCGCAGCTGCTGGTGCGGCTGTTCGCCAAGCACCTCGAGACGGTCAAGAGCGCCTGGACGCGCGCGCTGCTGCTGTACCGCACCGCGCTGCTGCAGGCGCGCGAGCTCGACGACGAGCTCGGCGCGATCCAGTCGCTGCGCCGCGGCGTCGACCTGGCGCCGCAGATCGGGCTGCTGCGCAACCTGCTGCTCGACCTCTGCAAGTTCTCGCCCGAGCACCAGGACCTGTTCCGCACCGCCGCGCGCGAGGCCTTGGTGTGGGAGCGCGGGCCCGGCGATCGCCGCGCGATCGCGCTGGAGCTGGCCGAGCGGACACCTTCCCCCGAGAGCGCGGTCCGCTACCTGCAGGCCGCCGTGACCGCCGACGCGGGCGACGTCGTGAGCCAGCGGCACCTCGTCCGCGCTGCCCGGCTGGTCGCGCGCCCGCGGATCATCGCGACGGCCTACGGCGCGCTCGCCGAGCAGCTCTCGGTCCGCGTCAAGGGCGACCGGCGCCGCGACCCCGCGCGCGACCCCGCCGTGCTCGACATGCGCTTTCGGGCAGCTCAGGCGGCCGAGGCCGGCGGCGACCTGCACGCGGCCGACAAGGCCTTCGGCGCGCTGCTCGAGCTCGACCCGACGAACGACCTGGCCCGGCGCGCGCGCACGCGGATCGAGCAGCGGCGCCGGCCGCAGGAGGCCGACAAGTCGATCCAGGCGCTGATCTCCGCGGCGAAGGGCGGCCGCCCCGCGGCCGAGAGAGCGGCGCTCTTGTGCCGCGCGAGCGAGCTGTACAGCAGGCACGGTCGCCACAAGGAGGCGCGCGCGACCGTCGACCGCGCGCTCGCGGCCTGCCCCGACTACCTGCCGGCGCTGCACGCCAAGCTGCGGATCCTCGCTAACTTCGAGACGCGCAAGGACCTCGAGCAGTCGATCGCCACCTACGAGCAGCTCGCCGACAAGCTCAAGCTCATCGGGCACAAGGTCGAGGCGCTGTGCCGCGCCGGCCGCCTCGCGCTGCACGCCCCCGCGTCGAAGCTGCCCAACGGCGCGAAGGCGGCCTGGCGCCTGTTCGAGAAAGCGCTCAGCCACGACCCCGCCTCGCGCATCGCGTTCCACGGGCTGTGGCAGACCTGCGCCGTGCACGGAGGAAAAGACGCGCCGGCGCTGAGCACCTCGCTGCTGCGCAGGGTCGAGGCGCTGGACCACGCCGGCACCCTCACCGGCCGCGCGCTGCGGGCGTTGGCCCGGCTCGGGCGCGAAGGCGACGGGCCCGAGTGCGCGGTCGAGCTGCTCGAGCACGGGCAGACCATCGCCGCCAAGAACACGCGCTCGCAGGTCGGCGAGTCGGTCGCCAACGATCCGGCCGTGCCCATGGAGCTCGCCGCCGCCTACAGCGAGCTGGGTCGCTGGAGCGAGACCGCGATCCAGCTGCGCCGCGCGCTCGCGCTGGAGAGCGCGCCGGAGCGCAAGGCCGCGGTCCAGTTCTTCATCGCCGAGGCGCTCGAGAAGGCCGGCGACTTCAAGCAAGCGATCGACTACTACATCCGCGCGAGCCGGGGCGGCTACCACCCGCGTCACGCCCTGCGCGCGGCGGATCGGCTCGCGTCGAAGCACGGCGAGGTCGACCAGCGCGTCGAGACCCTGCACCTGCTGCTCGCGGTCGGCGGCGAGGAGGAGCGCGCCCGCAGCCTGCGAACGCTCGCCGCGCTGCACCGCGACGTCCTGCGCCAGCCCGACGACGCGCTGCGGCTGATGGAGGACTACCTGAAGCTGCGCCCGCTCGACACCGAGAGCACGACCGAGCTGGCGAAGCTGCAGGCCAAGGCCGGCAAGCCCGAGCGCGGCGCCGCGGCGCTCGCCTTCGGGCTCGCGGCCCATCGCGTCGTCCTGCGCGACCGCGGCGACGAGCGCCGCGCGCTGATCAAGTCGGTCGAGGGCTGCGTGCGCCTGTTCAGCGCGCTCGAGCGCAGCGACGGCGAGTACGTCGCGACCGCGGCGCTCGAGGTGCTCGAGCCGAGCAGCGTGCTCAGCGGTCGCGGCTGCGACGACCTGTTCCCAGAGCCATGGCCGATCCCGGAGCTCGCGGACCGCGGGACGCCGACGCTGTCGACCGACGGGATGTACGGGGGCGCCGCCTTCGCGCTGCTGCGCGAGGGGGTCGCCTGCCTGACCTCGCTGCCCGGCGGCCCGCCGCCGCCGATCAAGATCGGCTCGCGCCGCAGCCTGCCGCCCGCGAGCAAGCTCGCCAGCGTGGTGCGCGCGCTGGCGACGATCCTCGGCATCCCGGTGCCGCCGGTGTACCTGCGCTCGAAGAAGAAAGCGGGCGGGGGCGACACGGCGGTGGCCTACCTCGGCGACGGGCCGCTCTTGGTGGTCGGCCGCGAGCTGAACGCGGCGCCCAACTCCCCGCTGGCGCGCGACGCGATCGGGCGCGCGCTGCTCCGGCTCGCGCTCGGCGGCGACTTCACGACCGAGGGGATGACGCCCGCGCAGCTCTCGGGGCTGCTGTTCGGCCTGTGCGAGGGCGTCGGCGTGGGCCTCGAGCTGACGGTCCCCTACGACGAAGCGATCAGCGAGCAGGTCATCGAGCTGCTCGCGGACTCGGCCGCGTCGATCGACTTCGGCGAGGCCGCCGAGCAGTTCGCGCGCGAGGCCGAGAGCTTCGACCCCGCGCGCTTTCAAGACACCCTGCGCGCGCTCGAGGACCGCGCCGGGGTCCTTTGTTCAGGTGACCCAAGAGCCAGCCTCATCCGCTTCGCCGAGGCGCGCGAGCTCCCGAGCCAGCGCGCCGCTCGCCTGATCAGCTTCATCGTCTCGGATGAGCACCTGTGGCTGCGACGCTCGCTCGGCTACGACCCGAGCGAGGTGCTCGAGATCATCGATGTGGAGGAGATGCTGTGAGCCGCCATGACCTCCAGCCGCCGCCGATCCCCGGCTCGGCCCCGTACGTGGCCGCGACGGGCCGCGGCGAGCCAGCGCCCGCGACGGGCATTGACGAGCTCGGGCGACCGCTCGACCTCGAGACCGTGCTGCCCGCCCAGGTCAGCCACCACGGCGAGGAGCAGCCGCCGCCGAGCCTGGTCGACGCCACGCGCTCGATGTGGCCGCTCGACCTCCCGCTGCACTCGCAGGTCCTGACCCCGCGCGACGACACCGAGAACCCGGCCGCGTGGGAGCGGCTGGTCTCGACGCTGCGGGCCGAGAGCAAGAAGACCGACGACGCGACGCTGCGCGCGGTCACGATCGGCGAGTGCGGGCGCATCGTCGAGCACCAGCTCGGCCGCGAGGACGCGGGCAAGCGGCTGCTCGCCGAGAGCGGCTCCGCGGCGACCCGCGAGGTCTGCGAGCGCAGCTCCGCCGCCGGCGACAACGTCGCCGACGAGCTGAAGAAGCTGCAGCAGCAGGCCAACAGCCCGAAGATGGGCGCGGGCGCCCGCGCGGCCGCGTGGATCGAGCACGGCCTGATGTGCGAGCAGCAGACCGGCGACCTCGCGCGCGCCTTCGAGAGCTACAAGTCGGCGCTGAGCTACGTGCCCTCGCACCCGGTCGGCCTCGGCCTCGCGATCGACACCGCGCTGCTGCTCGAGCGCTCTGAGGAGGCGCGCAAGCTGATCAACAAGTCGCTCAAGCGCACCAAGTCGCCGCGCCTGCGCTGCGCGCTGCTGACGGACCTCGCCGCGCTGACCGTGGAGAACGAGGCCCGGCACGCGCTGCTCGAGCAGGCGCACGCCGCCGACGCCGACGATCAGACCGCGCTGCGCCGGCTGATCCGCGAGGTCCGGCGACGCCCCGACAACGACCAGGCGCTGACGCTGGGGACGCTCTACCGCAAGCTCGCGGCGGCCAGCAAAGACCCGATCACCGTGGGCACCTCGCTGCTGTCCGCGCTGACGGTGCTCGACGGCGTCGCGGAGCACGAGGACGAGTCGGGCGCGCTGGCCGAGGGCATCGCCCGCGACCTCGTGACCTGGATCGAGAAGCAGCCCGACGACGCCAGCGCCTACGCGCCGCTGAGCGAGCTGATCCGCTACATGGAGCGGCAACGGATCACGAGCCGGCCGCCGGAGGAGCAGACCGGCTACATCGACGCGCTCGCGAAGTTCGCCCCGCTGATCGAGGACCCGCGCGAGCAGGCCGTCGTCCGCGAGCAGCTCGCGCGGCTGCTGTGGCGGCATCTCAACGTCGACCGCGCCGCCCAGGCGACCGAGGCCGCCGGCGAGGCTGCGGGCGAGCACGCGGCGGGGACCGTGAGCGAGCCGCCGGCGCTGACCGAGCGCCAGCGCGCGCTCTACGAGCTGCTGCTCGACAACCTCCGGTTCTGTCGGCTGCACCTGCCCGAGCAGCGCTGGGTGTGCGAGACGCTGGCGTCGGCGCTGGCCCAGAAGGGCGACCTCGCGGGCCTCGTGGCGCACCTGGAGCACTGGGCGCGCACGCAGTCGCCGGGCCCCGGGCGCGCCGAGGTGCTGCTGCAGCTGGGCAACGCCCACGAGTTCCGGCGCGAGGACCTCGCCGCCGCCGCCGAGGCCTACGAGCTCGCGGTCACCGAGGACCCCAAGTCGGCGAGCGCCCTGCGAGCGCTCGGCCGCAGCTACGAGAAGCTCGGCCGCTGGTCGCAGGCGGTCGAGACCCTGCGCCGGCAGGCCAGCGAGACCGAGGGCCCCGATCGCCTGACCGCGCTGCGCCGCGTCGCGGCGATGGCCGAGCACGAGCTGCACGACATCGACCTCGCGCTCGAGACCCTCGAGGAGGTCGCGCGCGCCGACGCGGCCGACATCCTCGCGCTCTACCAGCTCGCGGCGCTGTGCCGCACGCACGACCGCAAAGACCGGCTGCTCGTGACGCTCGAGATGATGGTGGAGCGCCTCGAGGACGACACCGCGCGGACCGCCGCGCTGGTCGAGCGCGGCGAGCTGCTGGCCGAGCACGCCGACCAGCCGAGCGAGGCGCGCGCGGCCTTCGAGCGCGCGCTCGAGCTGACCCCGGGCTACACCCCGGCCCTGCGCGCGCTCGGCCGCCTGTACCGAAAGTCAGATGACCTCGAGGCGCTGCTCTCGCTGCAGGATCCGGAGGTCGACCCGATCTCGGATCCCGCGCTGCTGGCGATGAAGGCCGGCCGCGTGTGCTTCGAAGAGATCGGCGACATCGCGCGCGCGATCGAGTACCTGCGCGCGGCCTACGAGCTCAACCCCGACTTGGTGCCGGCGCGCGAGTTCTTGATGCAGCTGTACCGCGCGGACGGGCAGATCACCGAGGAGTACGACCTGCTGCGCGCCCAGGACCCGCCCGAGGCGCCCGCGCTGCTGGCCGACTATCACTACCGGCTCGGGCTGATCGCGCTCGCGCTCGCGGAGGGCAAGGACCGCAAGACGGAGCGCAAAGAGCCGCCCGAGAAGAACTTCAACCGCGCGCTGCAGCACTTCCGCGCGGCGATCGGGACGCAGCCGAGCCACGGGCTCGCGCGCGATCAGCTGCGCGCGCTGCTGGCGAAGCACAACGACACCGCCAACCTCGTGCGCATGCTCGAGGACCAGCTCGCGCACGTCGAGGGCAAGGCGAAGGTCTCGGTGCTGACCGAGCTCGGGCGCCTGCACACGACCGTCCCGCGCGGCCTCGAGAACGCCCGCCGCGCCTACGAGCGCGCGATCGAGGTTGACCCCGAGGACAGCTTGACCCGACGCGAGTACGAGGTGCTGCTGCGCCAGATCGACGACCGCAAGACGCTGCCGACCCAGCGCCTCGCGCTCGCGCGGATCAGCGAGGACACGCACTACAAGGCGACGCTGCTGGTCGAGTCGGCCGAGACGCTGCTGGCCTCTGGGGCAGCCGAGGACCGGGAGTTCGCCGCCAACGCGATCCTCGGGGCGCTGCGCGAGGACCCCGGCAACCCCTACGCGGTCCGGCAGCTCGAGGGGCTGCTCTCCGACCCCAACAGCCCGCTGACGATGACCGAGGCCGTCGGCGCGCGTGCGGTCCGTGCCCAGTCGGACGCCGAGCGGGCGATCTTCTATCTCGAGAGCGCCGAGCTGCTCGAGTGGTCAGGCGCCCAGAACGAGGCGCAGCGCGCCTACCGGGCGGCGCTGCGGGCGATCCCCGCGCTCGCGCCGGCCGACGCCGGGCTGCGGCGCATCGCCTCGGGGCGCCAGCGCGAGCAGACCGCGAAGACCCGCGTCGTCTCGGTCCACACGCTCATGGCCGAGGCCCGCGACGCCGCGGTCCGAGCCGGCTCGAGCCGGGACCCCGCCGACGCGCGCGCGGCTTTGCAGCTGCTCGGGCAGATCCTGACCCGCGACCCGCACTACCGCGACGCGATCGGCCTGACGCGCGCGCTCGCCAGCCAGCTCGCCGAGCCCAAGCCCGCGCTGACGCTGCTCGCCAACGTGTTCGGGCGCGTGACCGAGTCGAGCCTGCGCTACGAGCTCGGCGTGTTCCTGGGGGAGCACGCCTCGCGCCCCGAGGACGCGGTGGCGTACTTCAAGATCGCCGCCGACGCGCGCCCCGAGGGCCGCCAGGCGCTGCGCGGCCTCGTGCGCTGCTACCAGCAGCTCGGCGACGAGGAGAAGTCGTCCGTGGCGATGGAGCGCCTGCTCGGGCTCTACGACCCCGGCGAGCCCTCCGCGGTCGACCTCCGCCTCAGCCTCGCGACCTACCTGAGCCGCTCGGAGAAGACGCTCAAGCGCGCGCTCGAGCACACCCGCATCATCCTCAAGGCGCGCGCCGATGACCCGCGCGCGCTGCTGCTGATGGCCGACCTGCTGGAGCGGATCAACCGACGCGAGGAGGCGGCGATGGTGCTGGAGCGCCTGATCAGCCGCGAGCGCGGCTCGGACCGGCTGCACTCCTACCACATGCGACGCGCCCGGCTGCTCGCCGACATCAAGGGCCGCGAGCGCGACGCGCTGAGCTCGGTCGAGCGCGCCGCCGAGCTCAACCCGGCCAACCGCACGACGATCCTGCTGCTGACGCGCCTGCTCGAGCGAGCAGGCGAGACCGAGCGCGTCTCGGCCTACCTCGATCCGATCCGCACCGCGATCACGACGAACATCGCCCGCGGCGGCGTCGCTACCAGCGACCTCCGGCTGCTCGCCGAGATCGCGCAGCGCTCGACGCCCGCGCTCGCCGAGGTCAGCCGGCTCGTGATCCACGCGGTCGAGCCGAGCGCCGGCGCCGCGACGCCGAAGGGCGCCATGCAGGCGGCGACGGTCGGCGGCCTACAGCGCGTGCTCGGGACCGCGGCGATGCGCTCGGCGCTGCTTTCGAACGGCGAGTCGCCGGACCTCAACGACCTGCTCGCCTGCGTCGAGGCGGCGATGGATCGCATGCACGTCGAGTTCGAAGGCCTGCGCTCGCAGGATCTCTCGCCGCTGCCGAGCGCGGCCGATCCGTGGGCGCTGAAGGTGCCGCTCGAGAAGTGGGGCCCGCTCTTGGGGCTGACCAACTTCCAGCTAGCGGCGACCTCCGTCAACAACGCCGCCGTGCTGATGGTCGAGAACAACCAGCCGCGCCTGATTTTGGGATCGAACCTGTGGCTGCGCGGCGACGCCGACGCGTGGCGCGGGCTCGCGGCCGTGGCGATCGCCCGGCGGGCGCTGGGCGGGGAGCGGATCCGGGCGCTGACGCCGATCGACCTCGACCTGATGATCGCGTCGAGCTTCGAGGCGGCGAAGGTGTTCAACGCGATCACGGCGGACCCAGACTCGGACCGCCTGCGCGAGCTGACGGGCCTCTTGGTGAAGCAGCTGTCACGACGCCAGCGCAAGGCGCTCTCGCGGATCTGTCAGGGCCTCGCGGCGGCGCACTTCGAGCCGGCGACGACCGCCCGCGCGACGACGATGACGGACCTGCACATGGCGCTGCTGCTCTCGGGCGATATCAAGGGCTGCCTGAGCGCGGCCTGCCTGCTCGACGGCTTCGCCAAGGGTCCGCTCGGCAAGCGCATCAGCTTGAGCCGCTTCGCCCAGGATCTGTTGATCTTTATTCTGGGGGAGAACTACTTGCTGCTGCGTGAGGTCGCGGCTTCGAAGTAGATCAGGGCTCGCGTTTAGGTCGCGGGATCCTCGTGGACGTATCGAGACGTCCTCCGCGATGGGCTCTTGAGTGTGTCCCTCGGGACTCTTGGCGAGACGTCGGCTCGCGAGGGCGCTTCTGAATGTGTCCCTCGGGACTTTTGGAGACGTCGGCTCCGCGAGGACGCTGTTGAGTGGGTTCCGCGGGGCTCTGCGAGGGAGGGGCGGGGGGCGCTACTTGCGGGACGCGCGTGACCGACACCCTCCGGGCGCCGGTCACACGGTTTTAGTCCTCATCCGACCCCCCGCCCCTCCCTCTCCGCCCCGCTGTCGCCGCTGCGCTCACGATGCTCCGGCTGCAGTCGCGCGGACTCTCTGCCCGAGCCACGGGAACGACCCACTTCGTGGGCCGCTCCCATGCTCTTGGGTTGGGATTGCTCGCTCGAGCGTCGGACAACTTGTGAGACCGAGTTCGAGAGCGTGAATACGAACAACGCCGAGAACGAGAGCGAGAACGAGAACGAGGACGAGAGCGCGAACGAGAACAATGCCGTGAACGAGAACGAGAACGTTTGTGTTGCTCGCTCGAGCGCCGGACAACTTGCGAGACCGAGCTTGAGAACGATCGAGTTCGAGAGCGTGAACACGAACAACGCCGAGAACGAGAGCGTGAACGAGAACGAGGACGAGAGCGCGAACGAGAACAATGCCGAGAACGAGAACGAGAACGACCGAGAACGACCGAGAACGAGAACGAGAACGACCGTGAACGAGAACGAGAACGACCGTGAACGAGAACGACCGAGGAGCGAGAACCAAAAAGCAACGCGCCCGCCGGGTCTCCGGTGGGCGCGTTCGTTCTGCCGAACTTAACGACGGTTGGTTTAGGTCGCGGCGGCCTGCTCGGCCTGGGCCTGCTGCTGGAGCTGCGAGGCGAACTGCTCGGTGGACATGCCCTGCTGCGAGGCCATGACGGAGAGGGTGGCGAAGACCTGGAGGCCGTAGAAGCGGGCGACCCAGTCGAGGACCTCGGGCTCGTCGGCGCTGCGGAGCTCGGCGGCGAGCTCGTGGACGGCCTTGGCGTCGCCGTCCTGGCCCTTGAGCCAGAGCGCGATCGCGGCGTCCTCGAGCAGGTTGGCGACGCGGCCCTGGAGCGCCTCGCGGATGTCTTCTTGTCCGCGCGCGCCCTCGAGCAGCGCGTTGAGGCGGTCGGCCTCGGGGGTCTCGGTGTTGATGTCGGGCTGGGTCTCCTGGACGACGGAGAGGATCGACTCGACGTTGATGACGGGCGGCCAGCGGGTGGCGCCGGCGGCCTGCAGGAGCGGCTCGATGGAGTCGCCGCGCTCGGTCGCGGTCACGTCGGCGAGACGCTCGCCGAGGAAGCTGGCGGGGCGCGCCTCGGGGACGTCGCCGAGCAGCTCTAGGGTGTCGTTGAGGTCCTTGGGGGCGGCCTGCCCGCCGGCGAGGTTCTGCTCGCGACCCCAGCGGATGCGGGCCTTGGCCCAGTCGAGCGGGACGCTGCGCTGGTTGTTGCTGCGGCCCCAGTCGCGGATGAGCCGGCCGCGCTGGCCGTCGGTCTGGACGTAGGCGCCGAAGTCGATCACGAGGTCGTCGCCGGTGAGGGAGGCGAGCAGCAGGTGACCGCGCTCGTCGGGGGCGGGCTCGGCGATCATCAGACGGGTCACGCCCGGGGTCGAGTCCATGTCGAGGATGGCGGCGCCCTCGGTGTTGATGCGCAGCTCGTCGCTCGAGGCCTGCACCCAGGTCCGGGCCTTGTCCGCGTCGGGGATCTCGACGCCGCGGCTGCGCAGCTTGTGGATCGCTTTGCGCGCGGCCTTGCGGACCTTCTTGTCGGCGTGGCTCTCGAGCAGGACGAGGGCGGCCGCGTCTTTGTTGGCGACCAGCGCCGGGATCGATTCAAGGAGCTGCGAGGGGCTATCGGCCATGGGGGCGCGTTGTACTACGAAACAAGCGAAGAAAAAAACGGCCTAGCTGCCCGGCGAGAGTCCGCGTTGCGCCTCGCGCAGGAACTCTCGTCGCTGGCGAGGCGGGAACCGAAGTTGCACCGGCCGTACCGCGAGTTTCACCAACAAAGCCAGCGGCGGAGGAACCAAGTGAGGCGACGCGTGGACTTGCGCCACGGGCGGCCTACATCCCGAAGTCCCGGGCGAAGCTGGGCCGGAGGTTGACGCCGCTGCCCCAGCGTCCGCGCTTCCAGCCGTCGTCGACCGAGCCCTCCCAGTGCATCGCGCTGCGGAGCATCCGGAGCGCGATCCCGGCTTCGGCTTCGCCCTTGAGCAGCCGGTCATTGCCCTGGATGTCGTACAGGGCCTCGCCCGCGCGGCCCGCCAGCACGCCGCTCACGAGCTTGTGCTGGCCGATGATCGCGGCCCGCGAGCCGTCCCCTGTGTACGCCATCACCATGCGCGGCGGCGGCTGTGGATCGTCGATCACCGGCACGAGGCTCTCGCCCTGCCACTCGACCGGGGGATCGAGGCCCAGCAGATCGACGACGGTCGGCGCGAGGTCGATGATGTCGACCGGGACCTTGACCCGGCCGGGCGCGAGCAGGGTCGGCGCGCGGATGGCCAGGGGCACGTGCATGCTCTCCTCGAACAGCGTGAAGCCGTGCCCCGCCCCGCTGTGCTCGTAAAATTCCTCGCCGTGGAGACCGACGAGCACGATGATCGCGTCGTCGAGGCTGCCTTCCTCCTGCAGCGCGTTGAACAGCCGGTCCAGGGCGCGGTCGACCACGAGCAGCTCGCCCCGGTAGAGCGCGCGCACGTAGTCGAGCTCAGCGCTGGTGGGATCGAGCTTGCCGATCCGCACCTTGCCGACCCAGATGTGGGTGAGATGGGGAAGCGGCGCCCCCTCGGGCCGCTCGACCCCGGCGAACAGCTCGCGCGGAGGATCGTAGGGCGCCTGCGGGTCCGCGACGTCGACATAGACGAAGCGCGGGTCCCGAGGCTTGCCCAGCGGGTCCGCGCCGATCCCGGCCTGCTCGATCGCGGACGCCATCACCGCGGACGCGTGGTGGGCCTCAGCGTGGCTGCGGTCGCGCAGGACGAGTCGATCGAAGCCCTGGTCGAGCCCGCGCTCGGCGTTGAAGTCGGCGTTCGCGGTCACCGCGAGCGTCTCGTAGCCGGCGCGATCGAGCAGCTCGGGCAGCAGGACTGAGCTGGGCGCGACGAAGGTGCCGCGAACCGTCCTGTGCGTCGCCGGGGCGACGGACGAGAGCCAGGCGGCGTGGTTCGGGATGGCCCACGGCGCGACCGCGTAGGCCCGCTCGAACACCAACGCCTCGCGAAACAACCGCTCGATGGCCGGGAAACCACCGGTCTTGGCGACCTCGAAGAGGGTGTCAGCGCGGGCCCCCTCAACGCCGAGGATGTAGACATCACGGGCCGTGCGGGTCCGCCGATCGACCGGCAAGGCGCGGGGCGCCAGCAGCTGCAGCGCCGAGATCCGGACGCCCTGCCCGCCCTGCACCCGGACCTCGAGACGGACCGGGAGGCCGCCGTAGCCGGAGAGGTCCAGCTCCGCCTCGTGACCGGTCTCGCGCAGGGCCTCGTCGAGCAGTATGGCCGGTTTTTGGCCGCGCCGATGATCCTCGTCGGTGCTCGCCAACACCTGGATACGCCCGCGCCCGCGGGCCTCGATCCGGAGCCGACCTCGCCGCGGCGGCGCGACGTAGTAGGCCAGTCCATGCTCGGGCGGCAGGACGAGCTCGCCGCTCGCGCTGGCCGGCGCTTGCTCGACGTAGTAGGCGTCTCGCATCCGCGCCGGAGGGCCCTCGCGGATCGCCTTGAGCGTCCCCAGCTCGATGGTTTGGATCGCGGCCGCGACGTCCTCGCCGTCCCGCTCGATGGTTCGTCGGAAGTGCAGCCGAACCCGATTGTCCCCCGCCCGCACCGCGTCGGGCGGCAGCGAGAAAGTCCGTCGCGCCCAGTCCTCGGTCAGCGTCAAGTTGGCGAGCGGGCGCTCGTCCCAGAGCACGGTCATGACCTGATCCGGCATCAGCGCGCGGACTGTCAGCGCCATCGCTAGTCCGCTGCTCGCTTCCTCCGGCGTGGGCTTCGCCGGTGCCGCCGAGTCCTTGGACGGCGCGTCGTCGGCGTCCGGATCGTCGTCGGACGCTGGTCCCGTGGCGTGGATCTTTGGCGCTAACGGCCCGTCATAGGGGAGCTCCAGCGCTCCTCCGCGGCCACGAACCAGCCCGGCTCGGACACCATCGACCTCCCGGGCCAGCAGCCAGGACGATGCGGACTTGAGCTGGGTGTGGATCCGGGCCTCCGGCCGGCCGAGGTCGACGATCACCCGCCCGCCGACCGTGACCACCGCGCTCGGGCGCTGCGCGATCAGATCCAGCCAGACATCCGCAGTGGCCAGCCGCGCGACCGGAGCGAGCGGCGCCGGCGGTAGTCCGGGCCGCGTCTCGGCCGAAGTTGTGCGCATGACGGGCGCCTGCGGCCGAACGTCCGGCTCCCCGTCGACCAACGGCCCACCACCCTGGCAGGCGCAGAGCAGCGGGAGCACAAGCAGCCCGTGGCGAACGGCCGCGCCGGGACTCTCGTCACTGGCGAGGCGGTGAAACGAAGTTGTAGCGGGCGTGAAGCCAGCGGCGGGAAGATCAAGCGAGGCCGCGCGCGGCCGTTCGCCACGGGCTGCGAGGGCGTGCGCGCCGCGTCTTCGGCCGCGATCACGGCCCGGCCTACTCCCACTCAATCAGACTCCTCGGGCCGGTCATCGAGACGGAACGCCAGGCGCACGAGCGCGTCGGGCTCACGCACCATCGGCTCCGCGCCCGTCGACGGGTAGGCGGCGAGCCCCGCGACCAGGAGGCCGACGATCTGCGCGCGACGGCTGTCCTCGCCCGACGCAGCAACGTCCGAGAGCAAGTTCTCGAGCGCGGCCACACGCTCGGCCTCGGGCGCGGTCACAGCCAGCCCGATCGCGGTCCGACGGCGTCGGCTCGCGTCGTCCGCGATCTTGCTGACCTGCAGCCGGAGCGGCACGAGATCATCGTCCGCGCAGTAGGTGGTCGTGATCGTCGGGATCGCGTCCTCGGGGCGGATCACGATCGCCATCTTCACCGGCTCGAGCGGGTGGACCGAGAAGGTCATGCCCCCGGTGTGCCCGAGCGAGCGCCCGGATGTCGCGTCGTACAGGCTGGCCACGCTGGCCGGGTGGCGACCGAGCATCTCGGGCTCGGGCCACAGCACGCTCTGCAGCCCATCCCCGACGCCATCGGTGGACCAGGCCTCGCGCGCGAGCGCCTTCGCCATGGCCTCACGCGCCGCGTAGCGCTGGGCCTTGGGGATCTCGGCGAAGTAGGTCTCGACCTGCTGGGCCAGGGTCTCCCGGCCGATCTCCATGTTCTTCAGCACCCACCCGAGTTCGGCGTCGATCAACGCGCGGAGCACCAGGTCTCGGCGTAGACCGGCGGCTTCGTCCGGCGGCGTGTGCAGCAGGCCCTCGTGGATGGCCAGCATCTCGTAGTCCCGATCCCCGGCCAGTCGTCCGAACTCTTGGGCGCGGCGCCAGACCGCCCGCGGATCGCTCGCGGCGCCCGCAGCCCCGCGCGCCAGCAACACCGCGCGCTCGCCCTGGCCGGCGACCACCGCCAGCTCGGCCTGAAGCGCCAGCTGACTGGCCGCGACCATCTGCGGCGCCTGGGCCAGCGCGTCGCCCAGGGCGTAGGCGGTCTGGCGATAGCCTCCGGCCTCGAGGAGCGGGATGGCGTAGCGCCCCGCGCACACCAGCGTCATGTCGGACTCGATCGACCGGCGGAGCGCGTCCGCGACCCCCGGGGCGTCCAGATCCTCGCGGGCGGCCCGCATCGCGTCCGCCAACGAGCCGCTCGCGTCCCCCGCGAGCAGCTCGCCCGGTGTCGGACAATCACCGACCGGCGCCTGAACCGCGAGGCGGCCCAAGGCTGCCTCGAGCAGTCGATCCGCGCGTCCTCGCACCCACGCTTCGCCGAGCACCCGCTCGGCCACGGCGCGATCTTCGTCAACCCCGCAGTGATCCTCGCAGCTGACGTGCGCGAGCGCGATGGCCGAACCGGCGGCTCGCTCGACGGACTCGGCCACGACCCCGGGCACCGCGTCAACGACCGCGACGGCCTGCCACGGCTTCCCGTCCGCCAGCAAGCGCCGGGCCTCGACGACGGCCAGCTCCTCGGCCTGGGCCAGGCCCGACGCGCGGGCCTCAGCCAGGGTGAAGCGCGTGATCTCTAGAGCCTCATCCTGGCGGTCACGGGCGGCGCGCATCCGCGCGAGCACGAGCAGCTCGACCAAGGTCCCCTGCGTGACCGGCACCTTCGCCGCCCAGTGACTGGGTGGCGTGACCCCGTGGCTGGGCGTCGGCGCCTGACCCGGATCCTCCGCCTCTGCGGTAGACGGCGTATCACCGGGCTGCGTCGCTGGTTTCGGGCTCGCCGGCGTCCCGCTCGGCGTCGGGGTCGGTGACGGCATCTGCGCCAACGCCCGCAGGCCAGACGTCAGCTCGAGCTGCGCCGCGGAGACGTCGCCGAGCAGGACCAACACGCGCCAGCCCTTGGCCGGGGTCTTGGACGCCGCGAGCCCCTCGAGCACCCGTGACATGAGCGCGGCCCGAGAGCCGCCCTTGGCCTCCCCGGAGTCCTCCAGCCGGTACGCGATCCCCAGGCGATTGACCCGCAGCCGCACGTACGAGTCCGTGATCGGATCGTGCTTGGTCAACGCCGCGGACAGCTCGGAGCGCGAGGTGTAGCCGATCCAGCGCCGCACCTCGTCATCCGTGACCACATCCGGACCGAGCGCCCCGTACAACTCAGCGCGCAGCAGCGAGATCGCGTCCTCGGCCGTCCCTTGGGCCGCGTTCGCGATCAACGCGGCCCGGAGCGCGGCCGGACCCGCCGCGCGCGCAACGGCCAAGGCCTGCTCCAAGATCGCCCGGCGCTCGGCGCCCGACTTCGGCTCGCAGCGGCTCCCCTCGCATCGGATCTGCGTCCGCTGCTCCCGGGCCTGCTGCTCCGCGAGCGCGCGCGCCCTCGCCATCAATTCGTGATCAAAGCCCGCGCCGGTCGACGGCACGAGGCCGCCCTCCTCACGCGGGGGACACAGCTCAGCGGCGCGCCGCATGTCCTGGTCTGCAGCCAGACCTTCCTCTTGGGCCAGGAACCGGGCCGCCCGCCGCTGCAGCAATCGACAGACATCCTCCCGCCCCTTCAGGATCTGCGCGTCCAGGCTCGAGATCCGCTCGTAGTGGGCGATCGCTAGCCCCAGCAGCCCCTGCGCCGCCTCGAGATCGGCCAGCGCCAAGAGCGACTCGATCTGCCCGGTCTTCCGGTAATCACGGGACAGCACCGCGCGGGCCTGGTCGACGCGGCCGAGCGCCGCGAGCGACTCGGCGTAGGCGCGCGCGGCCTTGCGCTTTGGCTCGCGCCGTGACTTCGCGACCCGCGCCACGACCTGGGCGTGCTCCCCCGCCGCAGTCAGCCGCGGCAGCTTGTGATGACATCCCGCGCCCAGACCGAGCCCCAGGCACAACGCGCTCGCCAACGCCCAGTTCGCCCGCATCGTCCCCCGCCGTCCCATTCCCACGAGCAAACGCGCCGCCGGGCCCCGCGGCTCAACCGCCACAGCCGAGCGTCGCCTCGCCGCCAACATCCTTGATCAACTGGGCGAGCAGGCGCTGATCCTCACCCCCCATGGAGTCCTTGGCCCCCAGACAGAAGCACAGGTGCGAGAACGCGGGCTCGGGATCATCCAGCGCGATGTAGCCCTCGGCCACGCGCAGGTGTGAATCGGCTCGCTCCGGGTGGGCCTCGACGTCCTTCTCGAGCATCTCGAGACCCTTCTCCGAGTCGCCGTGCTTCACCATCCGCCCGGGCGCTAACACGTAGAGCGATCCCAGCAGCCGCTGCGCGGCGCCCTCTCGAAGCTCCGGATCTTTCTCGATCGACTTCAGCGCGTAGGCCTCAGCCTCCTCGACCAAGCCGCCGGCCTTCATGCCCTGGGCCTGCGCCCGGCGACCCGCGAGCGCCGCGCGGGCGAAGGCGTACTCCGCCGAGCCGTCATCCCACTCGAGGATCTTCTCGTGGGCCTGCTTGCGATCCGCCTTCGTCTCGCTCTCGTCGTCGATCTTCTTCTGCAGCGCGTCGAGGACCGCGAGCGCCTCCTGCCCGCGACTGGGTCCCGTCTCCTCCGCCGCAGCGACGCCCGTATCGCCCGCGTCGCCCGCGTCACCGTCGGGCACGCCGTTCGTGGCCTCGCCGCCGGTCTCGCCTCCGGTCGGCGGGTTCGTCTCCGGGTCGGACGTCGTCGACTTACAAGCCGCCACAGCCAGCAGACCGCTCATAAGCGCGGCGCTGAGCAGGCGGTACCGTGCAGGACCAAACCGAACGGGCACGCAGCGAGCAATAGCACGCCGGACCGTCCGCGCACAGAGCGCTTCACCGCGTCGGTGGCTCGAGGTCGCGTGCGACCGACCGCGCCCCGCCCTCGCTAGTCCCTGGTCCGCCCCGCATCGGCGCGTCGACGTACTCAAACTCGCGGCCCTCAACGTTGCGAAACACCAGCGAGCGCCCGCGCGTGCGCACGAGTCGGTCCGGCGTCAGCGCCGTCTTCCCGCCCCCGCCCGGCAGGTCGATGACGAAGTGCGGCAGCCCCAACCCGCTCACCCGCCCGCGCAGCGCGTCGACGATCTCGGTGCCCGCGGCCACCGGCGTTCGCAAGTGCGCCGTGCCGACCACGGGATCGCACTGAAGCATGTAGTACGGGCGGCAGCGGTGGCGCAGCAGCCAGCGGTTCAGCGTCTCGACCGTCGCGGGATCATCGTTGATCCCCCGCAGCAGCACCATCTGATTGCCGCACACGAAGCCCGCGTCGGCCAGCCGCGTCAGCGCCAGTCCTGCCTCGGGCGTGCACTCGCGCGGATGGTTGAAGTGCGTGTTCACGTACAGCGGGTGATACGGCCGGAGTCGCTCCACAAGCGCCGCGGTGATCCGCTGCGGCAGCGTCACCGGGTTGCGCGTGCACAGCCGGATGATCTCGACGCTCGGGATCGCCCGCAGCGCCCGCACGATCTCCTCGAGGCGCTGATCCGAGAGGCTCAGCGGATCGCCGCCCGAGACCAGTACATCGCGGACCGCCGGCGTCCGCCGCAGATACGCGTAGACCTGCTCAAACATCGCCCGCGGCGGCGACGAGCTGGCGTCGCCGACCTTGCGCTGGCGCGTGCAGTGCCGGCAGTACACCGGGCAATTGTGCGTCGCGTACAGCAGCGCGCGATCCGGGTACCGGTGCGAGAGGATCGGCACCGGGCTGTGCTCCTCCTCCGCGAGCGGATCGACCAGGTCCCACGGCGTCGTCACCAGCTCATCCGCGTGCGGGATCGCCTGCCGCCGCACCGGGCAACCGGGGCCCTGCACAAGAGACATGTAGTAGGGCGTGATCGCGAAGGGGAACGAGTCCGCGCGCCCGGCGATCCCCTCGCGCTCCTCCGGTGTCAGCTCGACCAAGCGCTCGAGCGCCTCCTGGGTCGTGATCCGGTTGCGCAGCTGCCAGCGCCAGTCGCTCCACTGCTCTGCCGGAACCTCCGACCAGGTCGGATGTCGCGGCGACGCGACCCTCTCGTCGCTCGCCCCCTCCGAGATGCTCGCTGCTGCGCCCGCCATCAACGGCCTCGTAACACCCCCGCGCGCGACGCACCAGCCCGACGCCTCAACACGCGCTCACTCTGCGTCTCAGCCCCTACGCAGACGCGATTCTCGGCCCTAAACTCCTATTATTTTTTACAAAATCTCCCGGCTGCGGCTTATCGCCGCGCGTCTCGACGGCAGCTGGCCCTGCGGACACCCGAGATCGCGAAAACCGTCTCGGTCTAGACCGAGGCCTCCAACGCTACTGCAGCGTGTGGACCAGCTGCATCCACATCAAGTACGCCACGCCGATCGCCAGCGCCCACGCCCCCGCCACGATCCACGTCCGGTAGCGAGGATCGAGGCCAAAGCCCAGCATCTCGGCCGGCTCGGTCGCCGAGACCACCGCGGTCGTAAACACGAAGTCCGCCCGTACGCGCACGCTCTCGAACAGCTCGAGCTCCTCGTGCACGTAGGTCTCCAGCGCTGCTCGCAGCGCCGGCTCTCGCTCGACCGCAGCCCGCCATCGCGGCGCCAGCCAGGTCGCGCCGCTGGGATCGCGTCGCAGCGTCTCAGACCCGACCTCGAGATCGTAGAGATACTCGAGGAACGCATCCTCGCGCTCGCGGCCCGAGAGCGTCGCCCTCGCCCCTGCGAACGGCGGCTCAGGCGGAGCGCTTACGAGACGTAGCCCTGGCATGCTTCCCGGACCTGGACGAGGACTTGCCGTCGGCCTTGACGGGAGTGGTACCCCAGCCCCGCATGTGCGCGCGCAGCATCTTCTTGGCGCGGTGCAGGTGGGTCTTCACCGTGCCCAGCGGAATCCCCAGGATCTCCGCGATCTCCGGGTACGAGACATCCTCGAGGTAGTAGAGCATCACGACCGCCCGGTAGCGCTCGGGCAGCGACGCGATCGCGGCGTCGAGGTCGCGGCGCAGATCGGCGCGCGCCGGGCTCAACGCGGTCTCGGGGGCGGCGGCGCCCGACTCAAAACCATCGGGCAGCGCGGCCAGCTCGCGGACGCGGGCGCGATGGTTGAGATAAACGTTGTAGGTGATGCGGTACAGCCAGGTCGAGAACCGGGCCCGACCTTCGAAGCCGACCAACCCGCGGTAGGCCCGAAGAAACGCCTCCTGGGCGAGATCATCGGCCAGCGTGCGATCGCTCGTCAGGCGCAGGAGCAGGCCACGCACCTTGCCCTGATGCCGACGGACGAGCTCCGCGAACGCCCGCTGCTGACCCAGACGCGCCGCGAGCCGGACGAGTTCGGTGTCGGGGAGTTCGCCGAGCGCCTCGGTCGGACGACGCGTCGTCTGCCAAACGGCGGCGGAGACAGTCGCGGAGGAGATGGACTTGGGCATGGTGTGCGTCACTTGTCGCGCGCGGTGAACTTCGAAACCGCGAACGAGACTAGATAGCCGAGACCGACAAAGCCGGGGATGAGACCCGCCGGACCGAAGTTGGAGAGCGAGGAGGAAGAGCTGTGACTCGTAAACAGCGACGCGACCAGCATGCCGATGCCAGCGGCGATAAGGACGATCCCGCGTCGGAGATCCGCTCGAGCCGCTGATGGGAACAACGACTCGGGCGGCTCGATTCCCTGCTCTATGTAGCGACGCGCCAGCTCGAGCCGACCGCGCTCGGTGTGGTGGCGGATCCGGACGACTACGATGACGGCGAGCACGAGGATCGCCAAGAAGCCGAGGTCGAGGAGGATCGAGCTGCCGCACGCCGCCACGGGCTGACTGGACGAGGTCGAGATGACCACGCTGCCCCACAGCGCCGAGAGCAGGTTCGCGCCGAGATTGCAGCTGTCGCTCGCTACGCCGGTCACGAGATCACCTACGCCCGTCCAGGCGTGGGCTTCGCGCGAGCCGAGGGCCGCGTAGGCGGCGACGGTAGCGAGCGCGGGAAATCCGCACATCGCAGACGAGCGAAATCGGGACAGAGTAGAACGCATGGCAGGCGCAGACGGGGAAAAGAACGGTTCCTGAATTGCGACCCGGGAATTGTTCATCTGGTTTCACCACCACGGCAAGTGTTTCTTGCCCGCGTTCCTTGCCGCCACCTTGCCCGATTATCGGCCAGATTCACCGTTCTTGCGCCGCTTCACGGGGTTCGCGCGGCTTCGCGCAGGCCCTCCCACAGGACATCGAAGCGCCACCGGACCACCGGCCGGGCCAACGCCGGCTCGGCTCCCACGGCGCGAAGGCGCTGCTCGACCCGCTCGTATGCGCGCGACAGCGTCATCTCGAGTTCGCCTGGGTGAGCGGCGCGCGCGGAGTCGACCATCTCGATCATCGGCCACACATCAGCCTCGAGGTCCCCAAGGCCAAAAAACGCCCCCTGGATCCCGATCTGCTCGGCGAACCAGGGAGCTGCGCGCGCACGCGGAAGGTACGCGCACGAGACCACGCAGGCGGCCAACTCATCCCACAGTTGATCGCGGCCCGCTTGCGTTGAGACATCAAAGGGGATCAGCCCGTAGTCGATCCCATGATCATCGGCCAAACACCCGACCAGGACGATGTGCACGAACTCGTGCAAGAGGTTCGGCAAGCCCTCGACGATGACAAAAAACGCCGGACCGGGAGCGTCCCCCGCGCGCCGACTGCGGATCAAATTCTCGTCGCCGACGCGTACGATCACCGCCGCGCCCGCGGCGTGCAGCGAGTCCGCCAACGCGAGCAGAAGCGGTGACCCACGCTCGGGATGCTCCTCGGGCTCAAACCTCAACCACGGTCGCGCAGACATCGCCGGCTATTTTTCTCAAAATCGCCCGGTGAGCCCGAGGACAGCGCCGTTTCGACTCACCTCGACGCTCGCCCGCAGACGCTTCTTCTGCGTCTCTCCCACCGCGATCGCGGCGATACCGCCGAGCACAAAGACGGATCCGGGAACTGCGAGGGTCAGAGCTGCGCGAAGCTGCGCTTCCGCCTGACACCCGTTCCCGGCCGCGGGTTTACAGGGATCTCGCACCGCGCCCATGGCGGCGCCCCCGATCACGAGCACCGCCCCGAGCGGCACAAGCACCGCCCCAGCGGTGATCCAGTGGCGCGCGCGAAGGGCCTCCGGGCTGTCGATCAGCGGATCGTAGTCACCAAAGGGCTCGGAGTCCGTATCGTCGAGCGGCTCCTCGGCGAAGCCGCCGCCATCATCGTCGGGCTCGGGCGCGATTCCTCCGTCCGCAGGCGCGGGCTCGGGCTCGGGCTCAGGCTCGGGCGGTTTAGGGACGTAGGGGATCACGGGCTCAACCGCGAGCGGGACGTCCGCGGCACGCGGCGGGGGCGACTCTGCGCTGGTGCTCGCCTCCGCGTTCTCTGCGCTGGCCACGGGCGCGGGCTCCGGGACGGTCGAAGCGGTCGGTGTCGCTCCCTCGGGTTGCGTGCCGATGGGCGCGGCCGACGTCATCGCGGGTGTCCCAAAAGCGACCAGGGACAGGGCCACTGGCCCCGCTGCCGTGGCGAGGAGCTTCGACATCGTCGTCAAGGTGCCACAGCCTATCACGTGCCTGTCGCGGCCCGCCCTCCCCCTCCTCGCCACGCGGCTTGAGTTTGCGCTCCGCGCTCGCCAAGCTTGCGTCATGGGCCTCCTGCACGTGGCGGTTGCGCTGGCGATGTCACTCGCGCCTCCTCCGGCGAAGACGGCCGCGCCCGCCGCGAGCTCGAGCCCGTCCGCGAAGCGATCCGCGACGACGAAGCGCCCGAGGCAGCCCGAGTCGCCGAAGACCTGCTCGCTCGACCATGCCGCCGAGCGCCTCGGCCCCGCCGCCGCGCCCATCGTCATCGGCTACTACTTCGACCCCACCGAGTCCTACAACTACGACTCGTACCTGGCGCTGCGCCAGCTCGTCGCCGAGGCCGGCGGCTCGCTGCGCGTCGAGCTGATCCCCGTGCGCAGCTCCGCGCTCGACGCCCTTCACCGGGATCGCGTGCGCACGTGGTTCCTCGCCGCCGCCGCGCTCTCCCGCAGCGAGCGCGCCCTCCGAATCCTCATCCGCGATGGCCAGGAGCGAGTCGAGACCCGGATCGCGCGTCCCGATCAACGGGCCGAGCTCGCCCAAGAGCTCGCGGTCTCGGAGGCGGAGCTGACCGCCGCGCTCGCGGATCCCTGCACCGCCCGCCGTCTCGAGAGCAACACCCGCGCGTACCGCGACGAGCTCACGCGCGCGGGCGGTCGACTCGCCAGGCCGCCGATCTTCACGGTCGCCGGCGCGATCGCGGTCGACAAGCGCTCGTCGTTGCACTCGATGATCACGCGCGCGCACAACGATCTCTACGCGCCGAAGCCCTCGCTCGGACATCGCGCGCGGCCGCCGAGGCGCGGCGTCAGCCCCCGCGTGATCTACCCGCCCGCCGACGCGGGGCTGCTGGTCGGGGGCGTGGGCGCGCCGCACCGTCTCGCCTACTTCATCAACCCCGAGCCGAAGCCGCGCCTGGGGCGTCTCAAGCCCGCGCTCGAGTTTCAGCGGCGCCACCCCGATCGACTCGCGATTCAGATCATCGTGCGCGGGAGCACCGCGACCGCCGAGCTGCTGCGTCGCCGGTTCTGCGCGGCCAAGCGCGCGGGCATCGAGCTCGAGCTGCTGCGCGTGCTCGCCGAGGTCCCCAGCGGCGCCGAGGCGGATCCGCGAAAGGCGGCCGAGCTGTTGATGCGCAAGCTCGATAACGCACCAGATCTCGAGTCGTGCGACATCACCGAGCCGGTCTTGCCGACGGGCGAAGACGAGGAGACCCCGAGCCAGCTGCCCGAGGGGATCTGGCTCGACGGCGCGGTCATCAACAGCACGAGCGACCTCGAACTCATCGAGCTGCGCCTGCGCGAGATCGAGGCCAGCGCCGATCCCCTCGATCTCGTATTCTCACTGGTACCCGAGAGCGACGACTGAACAGCGACTACACTCTACGCGGCCCACGCGTTCGCGTGGGCCGGCTGTGTCACGACTCGGTTACACGACTCCTGACCGCGCTCTCGATCCTCTTCGATCCTCCTTCGATCCCGCCGCACCGCCATGGAGTACCGCTACTGGGCCACGACCGACGTCGGGCGAAAGCGAAAGAACAACGAGGACAACTTCCTGATCGACAAGGACCTCAACCTGTTCGTCGTCGCCGACGGCATGGGGGGTCACGCGTCCGGGGAGATCGCGAGCGCGATGGCGGTCTACACGATCCGCGACCTCGTGTTCGAGAACCGCGACCTCCTCGAGATGTTCACGCCCGACAACCCGCTGCACCAGATGGAGGTCTGCACCCTCCTGGAGCACGCGGTCCACACCGCCTGCGCGAACGTCTTCGAAAAAGCCCAGCGCGAGCCCGAGAAGAAGGGCATGGGGACCACCGTCGTCGCGCTCATGCTGATCGGCGACCGCGGCTTCATCGCCTACGTCGGCGACAGCCGCATCTACCTGCTGCGCGACGGCACCGTCTACCCGCTGACCGAGGACCACAGCCTGATGAACGAGCTCATCCGCTCGGGCCAGGTCCGCGCTGAGGAGTTCGCCCAGAGCCCCTTCGCCCGCTACAAGAACGCGATGACGCGCGCCGTCGGCGTGCACCAGAAAGTCGACGTCGACGTCCTCGACTTCGACCTCGTGGGCGAGGACGCCTTCCTGCTCTGCTCTGACGGCCTCTACGAGTACCTCGACGACAGCGACATCGCGACGACGTTGGTCCTCCCCGACGTCGAGGAGATCCCGCGACGCCTCGTCGACCTCGCCAACAGCCGCGGCGGCAAAGACAACATCACCGCGCTCGTCGTCAGCGTCGACGACCCCAACGAGACCCGGCGCGCGCGCGACGGCAGCGGGCTCTCGGTCGAGTCGCTGCGCCGGCTCCCGCTGATGCGCCATCTCAGCTACCGGCAGCTCTCGCGCATGCTCGCGATCGTCAGCCTGCGGCACTTCAAGCCCGGCGAGCAGCTCGCCGCTGAGGGCGAGGAGGGCGGCGAGCTCGGCATCGTGCTCGTGGGCGAGGTCGTGCTCTCGGTCGAGGGCACCGAGATCCGCGTCGCCCAGCCCGGCGAGTTCTTCGGCGAGATGGACCTGACCGAAGGAGCGCTTCGTACCACCACCGCGACCGCGCTCACCGAGGGGCAGCTGCTCGCGCTGCCCCGCGAGAAGCTGCACGCGATGCTGCAGACCGACAGCCGGCTCGCCGCGAAGCTGCTGTGGAACCTCAGCGACACGCTCAGCGGGCGCCTGCAGCACATGACCCGCGAGCTCGCCACCGCCCGCGCCGCGCTGCCGCAGACCACCGAGGACTCGATCTCCGAGATCGTCGAGATCTCCGACACCGACATCGTCACGGAGGTCACCGAGATCACCGAGGTCGACGACGACGACCTCGTGCTCGAGGACGAGGACACCGCGGTGAAGCGCGTGAAGAAGCCCTGACCGTTCGGCCAGGACCGAACGCTCGGGGCCGCGCGCGCGCTCGGTCGGCGCTCACCCCCCGAGGGTGGTGAGCATCGACTCGATCGTCGTGACCGTCCCGGCGATCTCGGCCCGCCGCGCGCGATCCTTCGCCACGACCTCCGGCGGCGCCTTGGCCAGGAAGCGCTCGTTGCTGAGCTTCTTGTCGAGCTTGGCCGCGTCCTTGCCGAGCTTCTCGAGCTCCTTGCGCAAGCGCGCCCGCTCGGCGTCCAGATCGACGACGCCCGCCAGCGGCAGGATGACCTCGACGCCGCCGTGCACGACCTCCGTGGAGACCTCGCGCGGGATCGCGTCGCCGGCCGCGAGCAGCGTGACCTCGGAGAGCCGCGCCAGGCGCACGATCTGATCGCCGAGCGCCTCGACCATCGCGCGGGTCGCCACGTCGTCGGTCCGCACCAGCAGCGGGACGCGCTTACCCGGCGACAGCTTGAAGGTCGCCTTGAGCGAGCGCGCGGCCGTGACGATCGACGTCAGCTCCTCGATGTCTTTACAGGCCTCGGTCGCGAAGGTCGCCCAGCGACCAAAATACACCGCAGTCTCCCAGACAAACGGCCCTGACGGGTCAACCCGCGCGCTGGGGTACTCCGCGAGCATCAGGCTCTCCGCCTCGCCCTCGACCCGTGGCAGCGCCTGCCAGATCTCCTCGGTGATGAAGGGGATGATCGGGTGCAGCAGGCGCAGCACGACGTCGAGCACCGTGACCAGCGTCCCCTGCGTGGCCAGCCGGACGTCGGCGCTCGCGCCCTCGAAGAAGCTCGCCTTCGACAGCTCGAGGTACCAGTCGCAGTACTCGCCCCACACGAACTGATAGAGCGTGTGCGCGGCGCGATCGAGGCGGAAGTCGCCGAGGTGCTGATTGACCTCGCCCGCGACCGTGAGCGCGCGATTCAGAATCCACGCGTCCGCGCGCCCGAACAGCCGCTCGCCCGCCCGCGCCTGCTCGACGCGCGCGCGGAAGGCCCCGTGATCGTAGCCCTCGAGGTTCATCCGCACGAAGCGGGCCGCGTTCCACAGCTTGTTACAGAAGTTGCGATAGCCCTGCACGCGCGCGCGGCTGAAGATGATCCCCTGGTCCTGCCCGGCCATGGTCGCCAGGTAGAACCGCAGCGAGTCGGCGCCGTACTCCTCGATCAGCTCCACCGGGTCGACGACGTTGCCCTTCGTCTTCGACATCTTCTGGCCGTCCTCGCCCAGCACCATGCTGTGCAGGAACACGGTCTTGAACGGCACGTCGCCGCCGAAGTGGATGCCGAACATCATCATGCGCGCGACCCAGAAGAACAGGATGTCCCAGCCCGTCTCCATCAGCGCGCCCGGGTAAAAGCGCTCGAGGTCGACGCTCTGCTCGGGCCAGCGCAGGCAGGTCAGCGGCCACAGGCCCGAGGAGAACCACGTGTCGAGCACGTCCGGGTCCTGCTCGATGTCCTTCGAGCCGCAGTGCTGACACGCGCTCGGGTCCTCGCGCGCGACCGTGATGCCCTCGCACTCGCTGCAGTGCCACGCCGGGATCCGGTGCCCCCACCACAGCTGCCGCGAGATGCACCAGTCGTGGATGTTCTCCATCCAGCGGTAGTAGTCGGCGGTGCGGCGCTCGGGGTAGATGGTCGTCTTCCCCGACTTGACCGCCTCGAGCGCCGGCTTCGCCAGCGGCGCGACGTCGACGAACCACTGGTCCGAGGGCAGCGGCTCGACGACCACGCCGGTGCGCTGCGAGTAGCCGACGTTGAGCTTGTGGTCCTCGATCTTGACGAGCCGGCCCGCGGCCTCGAGCGCCGCGACCACGGCCTCGCGCGCCTCCTTGACCGACATCCCGCGGTAGCGCTCGGGCGCCGCCTCGCCGATCTTGCCGTCCTTGTCGATCACGCAGATCAGCTCGAGGTCGTGGCGCTTGCCGGTCTCGAAGTCGTTGAAGTCATGGGCCGGGGTGACCTTGACGGCGCCTGTCCCGAACTCCATGTCGACCAAGATCGCGTCGCCGACGATCGGGATGCTGCGCTCGGTCAGCGGCAGGCGCACGCGCTTGCCGATCAGGTGCTTGTAGCGCGGGTCCTCGGGGTGCACGGCGACGCCGGTGTCGCCCAGCATCGTCTCGGGGCGCGTGGTCGCTACCACGAGCGTGTCGTCCGTGCCCTCGACCGGGTACGCGATGTGCCACAGGTGCCCGTTGACCTCTTTGTGCTCGACCTCGAGGTCGCTGAGCGCGGTGTGGCTCTTGTAGTCCCAGTTGATCAGGCGGAACGCCCGGTAGATCAGGCCCTGCTCGTGCAGCTGGCAGAACGCCTCGCGCACGGCCCGGGACGAGACCTCGTCCATCGTGAAGCGGTAGCGGTCCCAGTCGAGCGACGCGCCGATGGCCTCGTGCTGACGATCGATGATCCCGCTGTGCTCGTCCTTCCACTGCCAGACGCGCTCCAAGAACTTCTCGCGCCCGAGGTCGTGGCGGGTCAGCCCCTCCTTGGCGATCTGGCGCTCGACCATGACCTGGGTCGCGATCCCGGCGTGGTCGGTGCCAGGCAGCCAGAGCGCGTCCATGCCGGACATGCGAGACCAGCGGACCAAGCAGTCCTGGACCGTCGCGGTCAGCGCGTGCCCCATGTGCAGGCGCCCGGTTACGTTGGGCGGCGGGAGCACGACCGTGTACGTCGGCTTGCTCGCGTCCTGAGAGGGCTTGAAGTAGCCGCGGTCCTTCCACCAGCGGTACAGACGCTGCTCGGCTGCCTTGGGCTCGTAGACGGACTTGAGTTCTTCCATGACAGATCGCCTGTGGTGGCGTCAGCGTGACGCCGGGTTAGATCGAAATTGAACGTGAACGAAGAGACAGATTGTATAGACACGCGAAAGCCGGACCCGAAGACGAGCCCGGCTTCCCGGATCAAGCGAACGCGATGTACGCGGCGTCGCTTAGCGACCGCCCGCGCGCCGCTGCTCCTTGATGATCGACTCGGCCAGCTCGGGGACAACCTCCCAGACGACCTGCTCGATGACATCGCGGCTCAGGGCGAGGAGCGCGTTGACAGCCTTGGGATCGAGACCCGAGCCGCCGCCGCCGGCCTCTTTCAGGCGCTTGAGCATGCCCGGGGTCGGCGAGCCTGCGGAGGCGAAGGGGATCGGGATCGCCACCGGAATCTTCTCGCCGCCGCTGGACGCGGCTCCGCGGGAGGGGAGGCTGCCGCCGCTGGGACGACGACCGCTGCTGCTGCTGCCGCCACCGAAGGAAGGCGCCTTGCGTCCGCCGCCACCACCAGTCGCCGGAGCGCGCTGCGAGGTGCGACCGCCCGTAGCGCGACCGCCCGCCGGACGACCCGACGTCGGGCGCGTACCGCCCGCGACCACGTTCGTGGTCGAGCCGCCCTTCACCAGGCCCTTCACCTTATCGATGACGTCCTGGGTCACGAAGGGCTTCGTGATCGCGCCGGAGGCACCGCAGGCCTTAACCTTGCCTTCGTCGATGCCGCGCTGGTTCGACTCCATGATGATGACCGGCGTGTTCTTCGTCGCCGGGTCGGCCTTCATGGCCTTACAGACCTCGTAGCCGTTCGGCTCGCCCGCAGCGAGCTGCGCATCGACGAGAAGAATGTCGGCGCCCATCTGCTTGGCGCGCGCGACTGCCTCTGAACCCTTGCTAACGGCCACGACTTCGCAGTCTTCCGCCGCGAAGGTGATCTTAATGGCCAGGCGCATTGTCTTGCTGTCGTCGATCGCTAGGATCTTCGTGGGCATGGAGCCTCCTTGGAGGCCAGAGACGTACCATGGAGCGCGCGAGGCGGTCAACGAAACCAAAGTGGGAGACGCAGATCGCTCGCACTCCCCTGGGGGTGCTGGTCGACGCGCTGCGCGGTGAAGCGCTCCTGCGCCTCGTCCCAGGCCTGCGTGTGCTCGACGTCGGCCACGGATCGCCTGAAATCGCCCGCTGGGTCGAGGAGGTCGCGCAGTCGCTCGATCGCGTGGAGATCGGCGCCGCCACGAATGAGCGCGGCGAGATCGACCTCGACTTCCCCCCTGACTCCTTCGACATAACCTACTGCCTGGGGACCGTCGCGCACCTCGGGCGCGACGAAGAGAGCTCGGACGCGGCCGTGCGCTCGCTGCTCGCCGAGGCCGAGCGTGTAACCGCGCCCGGCGGGCTCGTGATCGTCGAGATCGACAACCCGCGATCGCTGCGCGGCGCCGCGCACGGGATCCGTCACCCGATCACCGTCGTCGCCAAGGGCGGTCTCGTCCTCGCGCACGGTCGACGGGTCAACCGCTACGACACCGAGGCGCGCCTCGCCAGCTTCGCGCCCGACAACCTCGACCGCGTGGATCTGCACGGCGTCCGGGTGTTTATCGCTGTTCCCGAGACCCTCGCGATCCCCATCGTCGGCCGTCTGCTGGCGCGCCTCGAGTGGTTCGCGCGCGACAGCGAGTTCCTGCGCCGCTTCGGCGCCCACCAGCTGGTCGTGATGCGCAAGCGCCCCGAGCCCTTCGGCCTCGGGATCTCGGCCGGCAGGATCGTCGACGCCGCCGAGTCGGTGGCGATGGGCGCGGTCCGGCCAGGCCGGCGCGCGACGACTCGGAGCGCGCGCGACACGACACGGGACCCCTGATCGCCGATGCGCTTCGACACCATCCTCGCCGGCGCAGCTGGCCTTATGTTCATCTCGGCCGCCGGCTACGCGATCACGCAGGAGCTGCAGCGCGCGCGCGTCGACGAGGCGGCCGAGAACATCGCCGTGCTGTTTCGCGCGACCGCCGAGTACCACGCCCTCGAGCACCCGGCCCCCGGGCCGGCGCTCGGCGTGCACCGCTGCCCGCACGCGCCCGGGCAGGTCACCGCCGACACCGGGCTCACGCCGCCGCTCACGGTCCGCTGCAGCGACGGCCCTCGCGGCCGCTGTACGCCCGTCAGCGACGGCGAGGCGAGCCTCGAGGGGCCTGGCGTGTACGACCCAAAGCTGTGGCGTGACGACCCTGTGTGGAGCGCCCTGCAGTTTCGCAAGTACGAGCGTCACCGATTCCACTTCGCCTACGAGTCACGCAACGAGCCGCCGGGCCCCGACGGCGTCAGCGCCTGCCGCTTCACGATCACCGCGAGCGCAGATCTCGACGGCGACGGGCGGCCGACGGTGTTTCGCCGCAGCGGCGTCGCCGACCGCGACGGGGTGCGCCCGACCGGCCCGCTCGAGTGCCACGAGTAACGTGTCGCAGCAGACATCTCGGCCGCGATCATCTCGTCTCCATTGTCTTAAAAAAGCAGAGCGCCGACGGGGGTCGGCGCTCTGCGCTGAGCGTCTACGGGGCTCGGCGCTACGGCTTGCCGCGGACGATCTTCTCCTGCTTGTCGCCGACGGTGACCTTCTGCGTGTTCGACTTGCCGTTCGACCACTTGAACTTGACCTTGTGGGTCCCCGGCGTGACCTTGACGACCACGGGCGTCTTCTTGCTCTGCTTGCGCCCGTCGACGTAGACCGTGGCCGGCGGGACCGCGCCGATCTTGAGCGTCGCGGTCTTCTTGGCCTTCGGCTGCGAGTTGTTCTTCTTCGGCGTGTCGCTGGCGGGGGTCTCCTCTTCCCCGGTGTCCTCTTCTTCGCCGCCCTCGCCCTCCTTGATGAGCACGACCTTGACCTCTTGCGCCGCCTCGCCCGTGAAGGTGATCGGCACGCGCGTCGTCTCGTAGCCCTTCTTGCTCGCCTCGATCTTGTAGTCAGCGCCCGCCTCGCGGGTGAGCTTGAAGGACGACTTCTTCTGCGGCGTGACCTCGTCGCCCTTGACGAGCGCGACCTTGGCGCCCTTCGGCTCGGTCTTGACCGCGAGCGTTACGTCCTTGAGCTGAAGCTTGACCGGGAGCGGGAGGTTGCCGCCGGCCGGCACGTTCACGTCCTGCTCGAAGGGCAAGAAGGTGTCGCCCTTCTTGACGACGAGCTTGTGCGGCTTGTCGGACTCGAGGTTCGGGACCACGCGCGGGCTGGCGCCGACGATCTCCTTGCCGTCGACGGTGACCTCGGAGTCGGCCGGGGTCAGCTCGAGCGTGAGCGTGCCGGGCTTCGCCGCGACGACCTCCTCCTTGGTCTCTGGGGTCTCCTTCGTGTCCTCGGGCGGCTTCTCCTCGGGCGTGTCCTTGCCGCCGGAGGCCATGACGATGGCGATGATCAGGATCACGACGATGCCGCCGAGGCCCGCGAGGTACGGGACCGGCTTCGCCTTGACCGTGTCGATGAACTGCTGGACCGGCGACTTCGGCAGCTCGAGGTCCCCCGGCGTTGGCTGGGAGAACGCCGGCGCCACCGCGCCAGGGTGACGAGCGCCAGAGGTCGCGGCCGGGCTCGGAGCGGGCGCTGGCGCGGGCGTCCGCGTGGCGATCGGCTGCGCCGGCGTCATCGGCTTGGCCTGGGCGATCGGCTGCGCCGGCTTCCGCCCGCCTGACTCCGACGCCGCGGCGATCGGCTGCGCTGGTGTTCGACTGGCGATCGGCGCCGCTGCGGGCGCAGGCGCGGGCGCGGGCGCGGGCGCGGGCGCGGGCTCGGGCGCCTTGACGGCGTCGTCGAACAGACGCGTCTCGAGCTCGTCGTCGTCCCAGTCGAAGTCCGAGGCGGCGGCCGCGGCCTTGACGACCGGCTTTGGCTTGGGGCGCGGCGGTCCAGGACGCGCGGTCCCGGGACGCGGCGGCGCGCCGACGGAGGGCTGCGAGCCAGTACCGGGGCCTCGGCGATCACCCGCGCGGAGCGTGTTGGGTCGCGAGCCCGACATCAGCATCGTCTTCGAGCGCTTGCGCATCGCGGCGAGCTGCTCGGCGGACGGCTGCAGGTTCTTCCCGCTGCCCGCGCGCACGCCCGGCCGCGGCGGCCCCTTCGGACGCCCGCTGCCAGCGCGGGGGATCGGCGGCTTCGGTTTACTGCCGGACCTCGGGAGCGGCGCGGGAGGTCCCTTGCTGGATGACCTGCGCCCCGGCACAGGGGGACGCGGACCACCCGCTTTCTTCGCTCTTCCCTTTTCCAAATCGATCTCCCTCGAGTAGTTCTTGCGCATCCACGCGGCGAGATCCTTCCGGCTGTAGAACATCTCGTTGGAGAACATGAAGCCCTGCAGGGCGTCATGGAGCTCCATGGCGGTCTGGTAGCGCGTCTCGGGTTCACCCGACAGCGCCTTCATGACGACCGCCTCGAGGTCCTTTGGAATCTCGGGGTTACGTTTACTCGGCAACGGGACGTCGACCGAGCGAACCTTCTCCAACGTGGCGAAATCCGTTTCTCCCTGGAACAGCCGTGTTCCGGTCAGCAGCTCGTAGAGAACGACGCCGAGCGCGAATACATCGCTTCGGCGATCCAGAGGCATGCCCCGGACTTGCTCCGGGGACATGTAGCCAAACTTACCTTTCAGAATTCCGGCTTGAGTTCGTGAGACGCGTCCGGCGGCCTTGGCGACACCAAAGTCGATCAGCTTCACCTCGCCCTCGTACGAGACGAGGATGTTCGGCGGGCTGACGTCACGATGGATGATGTTGAGGTGGCGGCCGTGCTTGTCTTTCTTGTTGTGCGCGTAGTCGAGGCCCTCGCCCACCTTCATGACGATGAAGCAGGCCTGGGCGATGGGCATGGGGCGCCCTTTTTGCTGGCAGCGGGTGAAGATGCTGCGCGCGTCTTTCCCCGCGACGTACTCCATCGCGATGTAGAAGGAGTCGTCCTGCTGCCCGAGGTTGTAGATCTGGGCGATGTTCCCGTGGGTCAGCTGGCCGGCGATCTTGGCCTCATCCTTGAACATCGTGATGAACTCATCGTCCTCCGCGATGTGGGGCAGGATGCGCTTGACAGCGACCGTGCGTTCGAAACCCTCGACTCCGGTCTCGACCGCCTTGTAGACCTCGGCCATACCACCCACGCTGATGCGATCGATCAGCTTGTAGGGGCCAAACTGTGTAGTCTGGTTCAAGTCGGACTCCACTACCCCGGCGATTCGCCATGGAGTGATACGGGGCCCCGACATGTGAGCCCGGAAAGCCGGAAAAGTCAACGTCTTGGCCGGCGAGTGCGCCCGAAGCGTGCGCACAGCACGAGCGTTCAGCACTGCGCACAACCACGCCATCCGCCGTGCACGCGCGGTTCTCCCGGGTTCGCGCAACCAAGCTGGGGCGCGGCCGATGCTTGTTATAGTCGGCCTGCTCCGCACCGGTCAGCAGGCCACATTCGGCAACACGTGGGCATTTCGCCCGCATCACGGACTTGCTGAGGTACCCCGACGATGCACGATCCCGACTCCAACAACCCCCGCGGACCCAGCAAAATCGGTGGTCCCTCCGAACCGAGCAGCAGGTCCGTGCGCGATGCCGGACGCGTCACGGACACTCCGGAGGCGGGCGAAGTCGAGCGCGGCGACGTCGTGCGCTCCGCGCAGGCGATCGGGGAGACCGAAGGGATCGACGCTCCGACCGAAATCGCGCGAATCCGAGACTCCCTCGCGAGCGGATCGATCGACGTTTCGGGCGCGCGTGAGCAGCTGATCGATCACGTCGTGCGCGCGCAGCTGCCCGCCAGCGCGGGTGATGATCTGATCACGGAGATCCGCGAGCAAGTCAGTCAGCTGCTCGACCACGACCCGACGCTCGCGCGACTCCTGCGGCGACCTCGATAACGTCCGGGCGCGGGGCCGCTGCGCGACGCTCCCGACGTTGAGTCCTCAGCCACGCGCTTTGAAACGCGTGAGAACGCCGTCCGTCAGGACAGCATGCGACGGACCGCCGGTGATACGTAGAACGTCTCGGTGTCAAACCGACGCAGCGCGTCGGCCAGCACCTGCATCCTCTCCGGGGTCTTGAGCTTGCGGTCCATGATGACCCGCATCTCGCCGCGGACCTTGCAGAGCCCGCCGCTCCCGCGGCTGAGCCCGCTCATCGGCTCGTACGAGACGCGTACACCCAAATTCTTGGCGAGGTCCTCGAGTTCCGTGAGCTGCTTCTGAACCGCGTCGCCTGCCATATCGATCGATGCCCCTCGGGCTGCGTTTTATATACAACAGCGTCCGCGAGACGTCGCGTCAGCTCGCACGCCGGTTTTTTAAGATTCAGCTCGAGCGACGCTGCGCGTCGCGTTTCGGCAGCGCCTGCGGGTGCTCCTCGCAGGCTCGCTCGAGCTGCGAGAGCGCCTCGTTGATCGCGTCGCGCCCCTGCTGTGACAGCGCGGAGTTCTTGGCGACACGCGGCACCTCGATCACGACCGTGACGAGCTGATCACCGGAGGCCCCCCGCTCGCGCGGGACCCCCTTCCCGCGCAGGCGCATGCGAGTGCCGCTCCCGATCCCCGGGGGGATCTTGACGATCCCCGAGCCCGTCAGCGTCGGCACAGGGACTCGCGCGCCGCGAACCGCCTCGGTCACGCTCACGGGCAGCTCGCACACGATGTCCTGACCCTCGCGGCTGAGGAAGGGGTGCTTGTTGATGTTGATCGTGACGCGGAGGTTGCCGGGCGGACCGCCGAAGCGACCGGGCTCGCCCTGCCCCTTCACGATCCGCTCCGCGCCGGATTCGGTCCCCATCGGGACTGAGACCCGAAACGCCCGCTTCTCGCGCCGCGCCCCGCTCCCCCGGCAGTCGCCGCACGGGTCGACCTGGACCATCCCCATGCCGTGACAGCGGCCGCAGGTCGTCCAGCGCCCGAGGATCCCCTCGCCCTTGACCTGCCCGCGGCCCTTGCAGATCGGGCAGCCCTCTGCGGGCCGACCGTCTGGCTTGGTGCCGCCGCCCTTGCACGTGGTGCAGACGCCGTTGGCTTCGAACTGGATCTCGTGCTCTGAGCCGAGCACCGCCTCGGCGAGCTCGATGGAGAGCGTGTAGCGGATATCGCGCCCCTTGCGTCGCTGTTTGCGCTGACGCCCGAAGACATCACCGACGACCGACGAGAAGAAGTCGCGCGCGGTCGCGACGGTGATCGGCTGGTTGAGCTCGAGCGCCTCGGGCATGAGCCGCGCGCGGTTGAAGCGGGCTCGCTTCACCGGATCGCTGAGCACCGTGTACGCGGTGCTGATCCGCCGAAACCGCTCCTCGGCGGCGGGGTCGTCCGGATGGCGATCGGGGTGCGTCTCCATAGCGAGCCGCCTATAGGCTCGCTTGATCTCCTCGGGGGACGCGTCGGGCTTCACCCCGAGGACGGCGTAGTGGTCCTGAAAGGCCATTCCGTTGCCGAGTGGCGGCGCGCTAGTTCGCCTGCTCGGCCTCGCTCGACACGCCCTCGGTGCCGGTCGAGTCGGGGCTCGCCACGATCACGCGGGCCGCTCGCAGGAGCCGATCATTAAACCGAAAGCCCTTCTCGTACTCGATGGTGACGATGCCGGGGGCGTACTTGTCCGAGGGCATCTGCTGCAGCGCCTCGTGGATCGCGGGGTTGAAGGCGTGCCCGACCGAAGGGACAGGTTCGATCCCGTGCTTGGCGAGCGCCTTGATGAACTCGCTGCTGACCATCTTGATGCCCTTGGCGAGCTCCTCGTTGCTCTTGGTCAGCGTCAGCGCGCGCTCGAGGTTGTCGACCGTCGGGAGGAAGTCGCCGAGCAGGGACTTGCGCGCGCGGAACACCGCGTCGTCGATATCGCGCTTGACCCGCTTCTTGTAGTTGTCGAGCTCCGCGACGGCGCGCAGCCACTTGTCCTTCGTCGCGGTGAGCTCCTGGTCGAGATCCGCGACGATCTCTTCCATTGACGTGCCCTCGTCGGCGGCTGGCTCGGCGTCGGCGCTCGCGCTCGCGTTCGCGTTCGCGGCCTCAGTCACGTCGGTCTCGGCGTTCTCATCGCCTGCGTTTTGCGTCATGCCTGAAATACTCCGTCTTGGCGCACAGCCTGGTCACGATCAGCGGAGTGGCAAGCGCTCACTCACCGGTTCGCGTGGCCAGCGCCCGCGCGGCGTACTCTACCAGAGGAATCACGCGCTCGTAATCCATGCGGTCGGGGCCGAGCAACGCGATCGCGCCGGAGCGGCCGATACCACGCGCGCGACCTGCCGCCGGGATCCGGCAGCCGACGAGGCTCAACCCCGAGAGCACGCGGTGCCCGGTGAGCGTCCCCACGGCGTGCGGAAGCACGACCTTGGCGTCGACGTGAACCTCGGCGCGCGGGTAGCCGTCCTCCTCCCCCGGGTCGGGGAGCAGCTGGCGCAGCACCTCGGCGAGCCGGTGGTAGTCCTCGAGCAGCCCGAGGATCTCGACGAAGCCGTCATCGTGTCCGCCCGGGCGGTTCGCTAGCAGCCCGCGCCCGGCGACCTGCACCCACAGGGGATCGAGCGAGGCGACCACGCACATCCAGAGGCCGACGCGCAGCGCCTCGGCGAGCACGCGATCGAGGCGCGCCTCCTCGAGATCGAGCAGCTGCTGCAGCTCGTCGCGCGCGCGCTGCAGGGTCTTGCCCAGGCACAGCCCGCGGAGCCGCTCCTCGAGGCGCTCGAGCGCGACGTGATCAGCCCCCGCGGACAGGTCCGAGTCGAGCTGCACGCGCTGCATCGTCGCGGTCCCGTCGTCGAGCGTCATCATCACCAGCGCGCTCGCGCCCGAGAGCGGCGCGAGCTTGAGCTCCGAGATCACGCCGCCGTGGTCGCGGGCGACGACGGCTACCGCGACGCAGCGGCCGAGGTCGCTGAGGACGTGGGCCGCCGGGCGCAGGCTCTCGGGGCCGTGCAGGGACTCGGTGAACGCGAGATCGACCGCGCGCCGGACCTCGGGCGACGGCGCCTGGAGCCGCCCGAGCGTGCTCACGTACGCGCGGATCCCCGCCGGCGTCGGGGTGCGACCTGCGGAGTGGTGCAGCTGGCGGACGAAGCCCGCGCGCTCGAGCGCCTTGAGCTCGTTTCGAATCGTCGCCGACGACCACCGCAGGCCGTGCGCGCGGCTCAACGCCGACGACGAGACTGGGCGACCCGAGAGGATGTACGCGCGACACAGCGCGAACAGGATCCGCTCCTGTCTCGTCGTCAAGGTCCCGCTGAACGCAAGCGAACCCATCGCGAATTTCGATGTACCACGAGCCTGGGCGCGTCGCATATAGGCCCGCGCGCCGGGAGCGGATCCGCACCAGGGGCGCGGACTACCCAGACAGCAAGGTCGCGCAGATCGAGTCGTGCCACAGCCAGCGGTCGGGCGCGACGCGGAGGGCGGCGCCGCCCTCGGCCCACTGGAGGTTGCCGCGCCGCAGCTCGGGCTCGACCCGGCGCTCGAGCCAGCCGCGGTCGATCGCGCCGCGAAACCGGTCCAGGTAGTCGTCGACGAGGATCCCGGGGAGCACGCGCAGGCCGGTCCACAGGCCCTCGATCGCGGCCTCGCGCGGCGCGAGGCGCTCCTCGCCGGCCGGCCGCGCAGGATCCAAGAGCCATGTCTCGAGCCCGCGCTGATTCCCCCGACGCAGGACCGCGCCCTCGGCGGAGAACCGGGCGGAGTGGGCCGAGGGCCCGAGGCCGATGTAGTCCCGCCAGGTCCAGTAGCCGACGTTATGCAGCGCGCGCGCGCCCTCGGCCGCGTAGCTGGCGACCTCGTAGTGCTCGAAGCCGCGGTCCGTGAGCGCGGCCTCGGCGATCTCGAGCATCGCGGCTTGGTGCTCGGGGTCCGGGACCTCGCGCTTGCCCCGGCGGATCAGCTGCTCCCACGGCGTCCCGGGCTCGATCGTGAGGGCGTAGATCGAGACGTGGCGGGCGCCGGCGTCGAGCACGGCGTCGATGTCCGCGCGCAGGCTCGCCTCGCTCTGGCCGCGCCAGCCGACGATCAGATCTGCGCTTACGCACAGCTCGAAGCCCGCCGCCCGCTCGATCGCGGCGAGCGCCTGCGCGGGGCCGTGGGCGCGCCCGAGCTCCCGCAGCCCGACGGGCCGCGTGGTCTGGACGCCCAGCGAGACCCTGCCGACCCGCCGCGCCGAGAGCCGCGCGAGCAGCTCATCGCTCGCGTGCTCGGGGTTGAGCTCGACGGTCCACTCGCGCCGCCCGGCGCCGGGGAAGCGCTCCTCGATCCATCCCAGCAGCGCGTCGAGGCCGTCGGCGCCGAGCGAGCTCGGCGTGCCGCCGCCGAGGTAGACGGTCTCGATCGCGCCGCCCTCCCCCGCCTCGAGGAGCTCACGTCGCCCGAGCCGCTCGCGCTCGAGGCCCTCGAGGTAGCGCTCGACCGGCGGCGCCCGACCGACGACGAAGTCAAAGTCGCAGTACGGGCACGCGCGCGCGCAGAACGGCACGTGGACGTAGAGACCGCTCACGGAGCGCTACGGGTCCCAGGGGACATGTTAGACGTCGGCGATCAGCGCGGCGAAGTCGGCGCCGCCCGGGACGTCGTCGTAGAGCTCGACGCCGCCGTCGCCGCGGAAGCGCGCCGCGATCCCGCGCCACCACCAGCCGGGGAGGCTCTCGAGGTTCACGCCGGCGCCGCGCAGGAGGTGGTTCTGCCCCTCAATGCTCGCCACGGTCTGGAGGTCGACGTTCTTGCCGAGCCCGCGCATCTGGCTGCCGACGCGCATGGCCGCGCGGACAGACGCGCCGTCCTCGAGCCACTCGAGCGCCGAGATGAAGGCCCGACGCGCGATCCCGAGGTCGGGGAACTCGTAGATCCGGCCGTGGACCACGACCTCCTCGCCGAGCAGCAGCGCGAGGCGGGCGGAGAACATCGAGAGCAGCTGCTCGTAGACCGCCATCGAGGAGTTCATGCGGCTGACCGCGTCGCTGCGGATCAGCGCGACGACCTCCTCGGGGTTGGAGTAGACGAAGGAGACGTTGCGCGACTGCAAGAGCCCGATGCCGGCGCGGATCGTGACGCGCGCGAGCTCCGAGTCGATGGCGTCGGCGTTGCGAGCCCGCGAGGCGAGCACTCGGCCGACCGACGCGGGATCAGGCGCGAACTGCATGACGAGGCGAAACCCCGGCATCGGCTCGTGATCGCCGAGAACGCGGAACGCTGAGAACTTCGACCACGTCTGGTTCGCGTTGCTGCTGCTCATCCGTCTCCTCACCACACGCGCGCGTGCGCGCGCGCCCAACTACTTCATCGTGAAAACCGTGTACGCGACCCAGGCGAGCCCGGCGATGCCGATGATCACCAAGATCCAGGTGACGACGCTGCCCTTCTTGGACTGATCGGCCATCACGCCGTGCCCGAAGGTCGCGCCGCCGGAGACTGACATCGCCGGATCGATCGCTGACAGCGAGGTCGTCAGCGAGCTGCGGGCCGAGAGCGTACGGTTCGCGCCCGTGCCCCGACCGCGCGCGGCCGGCGGGATCGTGCGTCGCCCCGAGCTGCGCGCCCGCTTCTTGCGACGTCCGGTCCCAGAGCCCGAGGACGAGAGGTCGTCCTCGATCTCGATCTCTTCGTCGTTGCCGCCGCGCCCGGCCGTGGGCTTGTGCGCGTTGGTCTCGACCTTGATGTTGCGGACGAGGTCCTCGAGGTTGCCGATCGTCATCGTCCGCTTCTTCGCGGACGGCTTGGAGACCGCGCTCGACTCGATGCTCTGCACCCAGTCGGGCTGCTCGGACTCGGCCTCGAGGCTGTCGAACCTGTCGAAGTCGAGCGCCTCGTCGACGAGGTCGTCGTACTGGTCGTCGTAGTTGACCTCGGCCGGCGCGCCCTCGCCGAACATCTCGGCCATGTAGGCGCTGATGTTCCGGGGCGTGCACGACAGGGACATGCTCTGCATGACCTTGTCGAGGTCGCGATACATGTGATCGCAGTTCTGGTAGCGCTCGGAGGGCAGGATCTCGAGCGCCTTCATGATCACGGCCTCGAGCGCCGGCGGGAAGTCCGGGTCGATGAAGGTCGGCGCCGGGATGTCGCCCTCGAGGATCCGGTTGATGACCTCGTCACGTGGCCCTCGGAACAGGCGGCGACCGAGGCACATCTCGTAGAGCACGACGCCGAGCGCGAAGATGTCGGCGCGCATGTCGATGTCGCGCCCCTCGATCTGCTCGGGCGCCATGTAGGAGAGCTTGCCGGCGAACTTGCCCTCGCTCTGCTGCAGGCTGGCGCGGGTCGCCGCGATCCCGAAGTCGACGATCTTCGCCACGCCGTCGTAGCCGACGTGGATGTTGGTCGGGTTGATGTCGCGGTGGCAGAGCCCGAGCAGGTTGCCGCCGTCGTCTTTGCGCTCGTGGACGTAGTACAGGCCCTCCAGGGACTGCATGACGATCCCGAGGGTCAGGTTGAGCGGGACCATGCGCCCCGTCTTGACCGAGCGCCGGAGCACGTCGACCAGCTCCTGGCCCTGCAGGTACTCCATGGCGATGTAGTACTCGCCGTAGAGCTCGCCCAGGTCGTAGGTGTGAACGACGTTGTTGTGGGTCAACGTGGCGGCGACCCGTGCCTCGTCAAGGAACATCTGGACCACGCTGGGCTGAGCGGCGTACTCCTCCCGCAGTCGCTTGATCACCAGCTCCTTCGCAAAGCCTTCGATCCCGGAGTAGTTGGCGCGATAGATCTCGGCCATCCCCCCGGTCGCTATGTGCTCGACGAGCACATATTTGTCGCCGAACGGCGTGGGTTCAATGTTGCTCAAGGCGCATCAAGCCTAACGGATCCAGCAAATGCCGCCAAGTCCTACCTAGGAGCCGAACGCGCGAATCCACGACCGCGGGCGCGTCGCCGCAGAACTGCGGTGGTCCCGCAGCCGCCGCCGAGGCCACGGTCGACGCGCTCGGAATTGCGGTCGCCGAGCCGTCTACGCCGGCGCGACACGACCGCTGCAATCCCCTCCACGCCGCCGGGATTTCGTGGAATAGCGATTTCGATCGCCTGCGGAGTCCTCGCCTTGGCTGACTGCGTTGGTCAGACCAATCGCCCCGCGATTTCCGAGATCGCCACCGCGTCAGCGCGACCCTGGGCCCACGCGCATTGCCGCACAGACACGAACGGCGCGCCGAAGACCCGCGCGCGCCGCATCCGTGCAGCTACACCCATTCCCGATACGGAGACCGAGGTCTCAGCCGCGCTCTGCCTTGAGGTCTCGCTGCATCAGCGCGGTGACGGCTTCGCGGACGCCGAGCCCCTCGTAGAGCATCGCGTGCATCATCCTCGTGATGGGCATCTCGACCCGCTCCCGCGCGGCTAGCCGCTGGGCGCTGAGCGTGTTCTTGATGCCCTCGGCGACCATCCCCATCTCCTCGAGGATGTCGGGGAGCTTGCGACCCTGACCGAGCCCGAGACCGACTCGCCGGTTGCGCGAGAGCCCGCCGGTGCAGGTCAGAACAAGATCTCCCAATCCGGCGAGCCCGGCCAACGTGGCCGGATTCGCGCCGAGGGCCACGGCGAGCCGCGTGATCTCAGCGAGTCCGCGCGTGATCAGGGCCGCGCGCGCGTTTTGACCGAGCCCGGCGCCGTCACAGCAGCCGGCGGCGATGGCGATCACGTTCTTGAACGCGCCGCCCAGCTCAACGCCCAGCACGTCGTCGCTGATGTACACGCGCAGACTCGCGCCCGCGAGCTGCTGCTGGACCGCGCTGGCGGCGTCGTCGGGACCGCCCGAGCCCGCGCCGCGACCACCGACCACAACCACGGTTGGCAGGCCGGCCGCCAGCTCGGCGGCGAAGCTCGGACCGCCGAGAACAACGATTCGGCCGTGATGAACCGGCGGAATCTCCTCCTCGACCACCGTCAGCATCGGCTTGAGCGAGTCGACCTCGACACCCTTGGCCGCGATCAAGAAATACGGTCGATGGTCGCCGGGGAGAGTTTCGACCACCGCGCCTAGACGGCGAACCACAGCGCGCATCCCATGGCTCGGGATCGCGAGGATCACGAGCGCGGCCCCGGCGAGCGCCTCGCCGAGATCGTCGACCGGCTGTAAACGCTCGGGGAACACCGTATCCGAGAGGTACCGAGTATTACGACGTTCGCGGCGCATGGCGGCGCAGTGCTCACCGCGACGCGTCCAGAGCCTGGTTGTGTGTCCCAGCCGCGCAGCGTGGATCGCCAGGCCGGTGCCCCAGCTCCCAGCTCCGATCACCGCGACCGTCACCGGCTCCGCGCTGTCGCCGAGACTCCCGACGTTGACCTCTGACCGCTGCTGCTCTCCTTTAGTCATCGTTCTCGCCACCCCTTGGAGTCCACCGATTGCCGACGCGATCTTGTACACAAAGCGATCGGCGCTTGTACCGGCAAAAACCCTGGCTGCGGCTCCTTTGAAGACCTGGGGACTCTACCCCCCAACACAGTCAAAATCCCCGATTCCGCTCTTGCCGTGATATTGTCGCGCACTGGCAGGCTTTTGGCACATTCCTGGAGGATCCCACAATGATGACAATCCGTCGAAACCAAGCCCTCGCGGCGTTGCTCAGCACGTTCGCGCTCACCTTCTCGTTCGCGTGCGGCCCCGACGACAAGAACGAGACGAGTGAGACCGCTGCCGAAGACGACGACGACGACGACGACGACGACGACAACGGCGACGACGACGACGACGACGGCACGACCGCTGGCCCGATGACGGGCGGCTCGGACTCGAACTCGAATTCCGGCGATGGAGACGGAGACGGCGACGGCGACGGTGACGGCGACGGCGACGGTGACGGCGACTGTGACTTCATCTGCCCGACCGACATGCCGGGTGGTGGACCACAGTGTGATCCGGGCGCGCAGGACTGCCCCGACGGCGAGAAGTGCACCCCCTACGTCCAGGAGCCGGGCTACTGCTGCGTCGACTCGCTGCACTGCCAGCCGATCATCGGCGAGGGGCAGTTCGGTGACCCCTGCACGCGCGACGAGAACAACGACGACTGCGCCGAGGGCCTGTTCTGCATGACCGAGACGAGCGGCAGCACGGGCATGGGCGTGTGCCTGAACCTCTGCGACATCAACGACGCCGACAGCTGCGCGAATAAGGGGCAGGCCTCGGCAGAGTGCATCTCGTTCAACGACGGCAACCTGCCGCTGTGCGAGGATCCCTGCGACCCGCTGATTCAGGACTGTCCCGACGGACAGGGCTGCTACTCGGGCGGCGACGCCTTCGTCTGCGCGGTCACCAAGAACGACGCGCCGTCGGACGGCGGCGAGTGCTACACGATCCAGAGCTGTCTGCCGGGCAATGTCTGCATCGGCTCGGGCTCGCTCTCGGACTGCGCCGCAGAGCGCTGCTGCTCCCCGTGGTGCGACCTCACCGAGGCGGACCCGTGCGTGGCGCCGGAGGAGTGCCAGCCCTGGTACGATCCTGGGACCGCGCCGCCCGGACACGAGGACGTGGGCGTCTGCGCCGTCCCGGCCTGACGCGCGCGCGACCCCGAGCGCCCGTTGCCTGCGGCAGCGGGCGCTCGCTCGTTTAACGCGGGGACATGTTCACTCGAGCATGTCTTCTCGCGCTCGCCGCGCTCCGCCCGCGCTCACAGGACGCGCGCGAAGAACTCCTGCGGCGCGCCGCCGCGCGAGCGTCGCCACAGGATCCACGCGCGCCGCAGCGGGAGCAGCGGGCACGGGCGCGCGCCGAAGGACCGCGCGTGCGCTCGCTCGAGCATGGGCAGGATCGCGAGCGGGTACTCGATCGGCCGTCGACACAGCACCGCGCCGTGGGCCCCGAGCACGACCCGCGCGTCCCACAGCGCGCCGGGTCCGCTCCCGACCGCGAGCGCGCGCTCGTCGATCCGGCCGTCGAGCTCGACGCTCAGGCCGCTCAGGCGGTCCCGCAGCCACGCGCGCCGACCCGGCCAGACCTCGAAGAGCCCCGCGACCGAGCCGGCGATCGCGACATCGTCGGGCGCGCTGCGGATCCCGGGCACGCGGTCGCTGGCGACGCGCCACGCCCAGGTGTCGACGGCCTTCGGGTCCACGAGCTCGGGCGGCCGGGCCTCGCACAGCGCCCAGTCGATCCGGCTCGCGCGCAGCAGCTCGTGCTGGTCGTCGCTGCCGACGATCCGCCCGATGACGCGGTCGTGCGCGGCCAGCAGCGGCCGCGCGCGCTCATGCCCGTCGGGGCCCGAGAACACGCGCTCGGCGAGGCTGTCCAGGCTCGCGCCCCAGCGCTCGTGCGGGGGCGGGCTGCCGCGCTCAAGCATCGCGGCGGCTGCGGATGCGGCTGCGGACGTCGCGGACGAAGGTCTGGATCAGCGCGCCGGCGTCGTGGGGCCCGGGCGCGTCCTCGGGGTGGTACTGCACGCCCGAGACCGGTCGGCCCGTGAGCGCGAAGCCGGCGACCGTCTGATCGAAGAGGTTGACCTGGGTGAGCTCGACGCCTTGGACCGCGCCGGCCCGCGAGATCGACTCGAGATCGACCGCGAAGCCGTGGTTTTGCGAGGTGATCGCGACCGCGCCGCTGCGCTCGTCACGGACCGGGTGGTTGCCGCCGTGGTGCCCGAACTTGAGCTTGTAGGTGCGCCCGCCGAGCGCGAGGCAGAGGATCTGGTGCCCGAGACAGATCCCGAAGACCGGCAGCGCGGGGTGGCGCTTGAGCAGGCTGCGGATCTCGAGGATCGCGGACTCGCAGGCGGCCGGGTCCCCGGGGCCGTTGCTCAGCAGCACGCCGTCGGGCGCGAGCGCGAGCAGCTGCGCGACCGTCGTCGTGTGGGGCACGACGGTGCTGCGCGCGCCCGCGTCGCGCAGGCGCCGGAGGATGTTGTGCTTGACGCCGAAGTCGACGACGACGATGTGCACGTCCGCGGGCGCGTCGGCCTGCGCGGCCGTGCGCGCGCTGGCGCTCGCGTTGTGCCGCGCGTCCCAGGAGCGCTGGTCCCAGCTGTAGATCGTCGGCGTGCTGACCTGGCTGGCGAGATCCGCCCCCTCCATGCCCGGGGCCGCGCGCACGCGCTCGAGCAGCGCGTCCGCGTCATGCAGCTCGGTGCTGAGCGCCGCCATCATCGCGCCGGCCTCGCGGATGTGGCGGGTCAGCGCGCGCGTGTCGAACTCGGCCATCCCCGGGATCCCGCGCGCCTCGAGGTACGCGGCCAGCGGCTGCTCGGCGCGGTAGTTGGAGACCACCGGCGAGAGCGAGCGGACGAGCAGGCCGGCGCAGCCGTGCCCGCGCGACTCCTCGTCCTCCCGGTTGACGCCGACGTTGCCGATCTCCGAGGCGGTCAGGCAGACCAGCTGCTTCGTGTAGGAGGGGTCGGTGATGATCTCCTGGTAGCCGGACATCGCGGTGTTGAACACGACCTCGCCGATCGCCGTGCCGAGCCCGCCGAAGCCGAGCCCGCGAAACACCCGGCCGTCGGCCAGCACGAGCGTCGCGGGGCCGCGGTAGGGCCCCAGCGCGGGGCCGAGGTCACGGACGAGGGACTCCGAGGTGGGCGCTGGTCGTCTCGCTGTCGTCACACGCTCTCGCTTTCGCCTGTCTTTACGAACACGCTCATCTCACCGCGCCGGCTCGAGCGGCACGCCGCAGGCGCGCGCGAGCACGGCCATGCGCACGACCACGCCGAGCGCGACCTGACGGAGGATCTTTGAACGTGGCCCATCGGCCACGTTGCTCGCTATCTCGACGCCCCGGTTCATCGGGCCGGGGTGCATGACGATCGCGTCCGGGTGCGCGCGCTCCAGACGGCGCGCGGTCAAGCCCCACTCGGCGTGGTAGGCCGCGACATCGGGCAGCACGAGGCTGCTGGCCAGGCGCTCGCGCTGGATCCGCAGCATCATGATGACGTGCGCGCCCTCGATCGCCTCGTCGAGCGAGGCCACGGCTCGGACCGACTCGCTGGATCCCGCGTCCTCGGCGACCAGCCCGGGCGGGCCGGCGATCCGGAGCTCGGCGCCGAGCATCGCCAGCAGGCGCGCGCCGGAGTGCGCGACCCGGGAGTGCAGGATGTCGCCGCAGATCGCCACGCGCAGGCCCGCGAGCGCGCGCGCGCCGTCGCTCGGCGAGCGCTCGAAGGCCTCGAGGATCGTCAGCGCGTCGAGCAGCGCCTGGGTCGGGTGCTCGTTGCGCCCGTCGCCGGCGTTGACGACCCGCGCGTTGACGAGGCCCGAGTCCGCGAGCTTGTGCGGCAACAAGTCCTGACGACCGCGGATCACGAGCGCGTCGACGCCCATCGCCTCCAGGGTCCGCACGGTGTCGAGCACGGTCTCGCCCTTGGCCGCCGAGGTCGAGCCGTCGCTGAAGAAGTTGACCATGTCGGCGCCGAGCCGCTGCCCCGCGATTTCGAAGCTCGTTCTCGTGCGGGTGCTCGGTTCGAAGAACAGGTTGACCACCGTGCAGCCGCGCAGCATCTCGAGCCGACGGGCGACCTCGCGCCGTCGGCCGGGTCCGCGCTCGATCACGGGGCGCAGCGCCGCAGCCTGCTCGAGCAGGCGGCACGCGTCCGCGAGCGGGAGGCGATCGATGCCGACGAGATCGCGTCCTGCTCGCCCAGGCCCAGGCCCGGATCGATCCGTGTTGTGCCCGTCGTCCTTCGCCTGCTGCGTCTCGCTCGACATCTAGCTCCACCCCGCGTCGGACGGACCTTCACTCGCCGACCTGGCCCCGTCAAGCGCGCGCCGGGGTCGCGCCCGCTACGCCGCTCGCGGAGGAGGTGGTCGACTCAATCGAACGCAGACGGCAGCGCGCCAGGTCGCGGCTTGCTACTCTCGCCGCGCCGGGTCTCGCCCTCCCAGGGCGCGACCTCTCCTGCTTCTGCAGCTTCTTCTACCGCGTCGCCGCGTCGTAGCGCCCATGGTCTTGGCCCCAGACTCCGACTCCCCCAGCGAGCCGCCGACCGCCGCGGTGCTGCTGATCGGCAACGAGCTCTTGAGCGGCAAGATCCGTGACAAGAACGGCTACGCGCTGGCGCGGATGATGCGACGCCGGGGGATCCGCCTGCTCGAGATCTGCACCGTCGAGGATGACCTCGTGATCATCGGCGACGCGCTCCTGCGGCTGCTCGCGCGAACTCCGCTCGTTTTCACCTCCGGTGGCGTCGGCCCGACCCACGACGACGTGACCCTCGAGGCGGTCGCGCAGGCCACCGGCCACCCGCTGCGCCGACACGAGGGTATGGCCAGCATCCTGCGCGAGCACTTCAAAGACCGCCTCAGCGAGGCGGCGCTCAAGATGGCCGACCTCCCCGAGGGGATCCAGCTGCGCGCGGGCCCAGGCTGGCCGGTCCTGCGCCTCGATGTCCCGGCCTTCGGCGACGGCAGAATCTACATTCTTCCGGGCATTCCCGAGCTTTGCCAGTCGAAGATCGACACGCTCGAGGCGCTCGAGGGGGAGCTCCCCGGGACCTCCGCGTGGACCCTCGAGCTCGTGCACACCGAGATCGACGAGGCCGACCTCGCGCCGACCCTCGACCGCGTCGTCGCGGAGTTCCCCGGGGTCGAAATTGGCTCGTACCCACGCTGGAGCCGCGGCGAGAACGGGCGACTGCGCTGCGTCATCCGCGTGACGCTCGAGGCTCCGAACGAGCGAGGCGCACAGGTACGGGCCGCGCGTGAGCGGCTCGCGGCATCGCTCGGCTCGGATGTCGTCAGCCACGGCCCAGCGGCGGATTTTTAGGGACGTCGGATTTCTGCGGAATTCCCAGGGGCGCGCTGGTGTGTACGGCGTGGTGTCACCTGCGCCGCACGCCCGCGGCAACCGCGCCAATTGCGCAAGGAACCTCTCATGGGCTTGTGCGGACCCATGGACCCCGCTCACACAGTTCGTGCTAGGTTGCCGTCCATGCGATTTCGGCTACCGCTGCTCGTGGTCCTCGCCGCGCCGCTCCTCGCCGTCCCCATGTCTGCGTGTGACGGCGGCGAGAAGAAGGACATCCTCGCGTACCCGGACAGCTATCAGCCGCAGACCGCCGATCTGACCTTCAACAAGGAGCGCCTCGACGCGTTTAACACCCTGCCCGCCGAGAAGCGCGACGGCTTCGTCGAGGAGCTCAAGGGGCAGGCCGGCGCGTTCACCGGTCAGGCGGTCCTGGTCGCGGGCAACGGGCTGGGCGAGACCGTCGAGGACTTCCAGCACGGCGAGTACGAGGTCGTGGCCCACACGCCCGACCCGGTGCTCTACGAGATCCAGATCGAGTACAAGATCTTCACCACCCGTGAGATGGGCAAGGCGCTGCATCCGCACCGCCCGCTGCAATTCAAGGGCACGCTGATCGGTCTCCGCTACGAGGCGGAGTCGAAGCCGCGCAAGCTCTACGTTCGCGTCAAGGCCGACGAGATCGCGACACTCACCAAGTAGCACCGAACGTGCTTGGTGCCTCTAGCGGATCGCTGCTCGCGTGGGGCGGCTTCCTGTTCGGTGTCTGCGTCCTGCTGGCGCTGGACCTGGGCGTATTCCACCGCAAGGCGCACCGCGTCAGCCTGCGGGAGGCGGCGCTGTGGTCGGTCGCCTGGGTGCTGCTGAGCCTGGCCTTCAACGGCTACGTGTTCTGGGCCTACGGCTCGACCAAGGGCTATCAGTTCCTCAACGCGTACATCATCGAGAAGGCGCTCAGCGTCGACAACATCTTCGTCTTCATCGTCCTGTTCCGGTACATGAAGGTCCCGGTCGCCTACCTGCACCGGGTCCTCTACGCCGGCATCCTGGGCGCCATCATCCTGCGCGGCGTGTTCATCGTCGCCGGCCTCGGGCTCGTCAACGCGTTCCGCTGGACGCTGTACTTCTTCGGCGCCTTCCTCCTCTACACGGGCGTCCGGCTGCTGTTCATCGACGACGACGACGACCCGATGGACAAGGACAACTGGGTCAAGCGCCAGGCCGAGCGCTTCTTGCCCGTCACCGACGAATTCTCGGGGCCGCGCTTCTTCGTGCGCCGCGACGGGAAGACCTTCGCTACCACCCTGTTCGTCACCCTGCTGATGATCGAGACCGCCGACGTCGTGTTCGCGCTGGACTCGATCCCGGCGATCTTCGGCATCACCACCGACCCCTTCATCGTCTTCACGAGCAACATCTGCGCGATCATGGGCCTGCGGGCCATGTTCTTCCTGCTCGAGAACGTGCTCGACCGGCTGCGCTTCCTCAACGCCGGCCTCGGCCTGGTCCTGAGCTTCATCGGCACCAAGATGATCCTCGAGCGCGGCCTCGGGCCGCTGCTTGATCCGGTGCACATCGACCCGCGGATCTCGCTCTCGATCGTCGGCACGCTGCTCGTCGGCTCGGTGGTCGCCAGCCTGCTGCTCCCAGCCAAGGAAGAGGCGAAGGCCGACGACTCGGAGCGCGCGGGCGACGGAGCCGACGAGGCCGAGGGCGCGAGCGAGGGCGCGGACGGAGGTCGCGAGAACGCGGCGTCCTCCCCGGAGAACCTCCGCGACGGCGACGACGACGACGATAGCGACGATGGCGAGCACGCCGCGACGCTCCCCGAGTTCCCGGCGCAGGCGAAGACGGGGACCATGGAGTCCCCCGAGAGTGACGCTCCAAAAATTCCGGGCTAGACCTCGAGCATGCACGCTCGCGTCGTTCTCCGCTCACTGGCCGCCATCACCCTGACGCTCTCGCTCTCGGCCTGCGGCGACAGCGACGACGGCAGCGCGGGGACCAACCAGGGCACCAGCGACGGCGGCAGCGAGAGCACGACGATGGGCGGCGCGAGCTCGGACGCGAGCAGCGACGCGAGCACGAGCGACGCGACGACGACCGACACCGACGCGACCACCACCGCGGGCACGACCGGCACGCCCGGCGGCGCGATGGGCTGCGACGGCGCGACCCTGCTCGAGAACCCCGGCGACACCTCGCTGCAGGGCCCGTGGCCGGTCGGCGTGCGCACGGTCGACATCGACGGCCTCACGGTCGAGGTCTGGTACCCGGCGACCCCAGGCACCGACGGCGGCGTCGATCCGGTCGTCTACGACATCCGCGACGCCCTGCCCGACTCCGAGGTCGGCAAGGTCAGCGACGAGATGAACCCCTGGCAGCCCTGCGACTGCTACCGCGACCTCCCGATCGACAGCGCCAACGGCCCGTTCCCCGGCGTCGTCTTCGTCCACGGCACCGCCGGCTTCCGCTCGCAGTCCCTCGAGTTCATGACCCACTGGGCCAGCCGCGGCTTCATCGTGATGTCCGCCGACCACCCCGGCCTATGGCTCAAGGACCTGCTCGGCATCGTCTGCGGACAGGGCATGGTCCCGCAGAACCTGACCGGCGACGTCAACAAGATGGTCAGCGCCTTCCAGACCCAGACCGGCGGCATGGACTTCCTCGCCGGCTCCGCCGACGGCGGCCGCATCGCGATGAGCGGACACAGCGCCGGCGGCGGCGCGATCGAGGGCTTCGGCGGCGTCGCCCAGGTCCTGATCCCGATGGCCAGCGGCGGCGTCTCGGCCGGCGCGACGCTCCAGTCCACGCTCGTGCTCGGCGCCCAGGACGACATGGTGGTGGCCTACGGCAACACCAAGAGCGGCTACGACAGCTCCCCCGCGCCCAAGCGCCTCGTCGGCATCGCCGGCACCGGTCACCTCGCGTTCTCCAGCCTCTGCTCGCTGCAGAACGAGCAGGGCATGGACTTCCTCGAGATCGCCGAGGCCGCGGGCGTCTGCGGCGCCCAGCTCGCGGGCGGCCTGTTCGACTGCGAGGACGCCTACATCGACGACGAGATCAGCTGGGCGATCAGCAAGTACACCAGCTCCGCCGCGCTCGAGTCCGCGCTGCACTGCTCCGACGCCGCCGACAACTTCGCTACCCTCGAGGCCAGCTACCCCGACGTCGGCGAGTTCCTCGAGGAGCTCTAGCCAGCCAGAGCGCGACCTGATCGCTCGGTCCTGCCCATGCACGCATGACCGATCAGACAGCGCGCCGACGCGCGACGAGACCGACGAGCGCCGCCGCCCGTCGTCGTGTCCCCTCGCTCGCCGCCCGTCGTCGCGCCCGTCGTCGCGCTCGTCGGCGCGCCATCGCCGGTGGTCGCCTCCGGGTCTCCAGCGCTCGAGCTGCTCCCACCCTCGGTCTCGCCGCCCGTCTCCTCCTCGGGCTCACACGCCTCGAGCGCGTCGGGGAGGCACGCCGCGGGGTTGACGATCGACTCGCAGGAGAAGGTCGGCGCGCTGCTGGGGAACTCATCACAGAGAAACTCGCAGCCGACGATCGCCGCGGAGAGCCTAGCCGAGTCGATCGTCGTCGGCGGTCTCGCGACGATCGAGGGCAACGGCTGATCGGCTGCGCTCGCGCGGCGTGAAACCGCGCCGCGGGAACATCGACGATCCGCCGCTGTCCACACCGTCAGCGCCCCGATCCTCTGCATGGTCCTTCGACCAGGCAGCCACCGGGTGCAAGAATTCTCTGGCAGCCCGCTACCAAGCCGTTCTGCCAGGTCGCCGCCCCGCGGCGTCGCGCCTCGTCAAACCGCTGAGATCATTTTCATTTTCGCCTGCCGACCGACGTCGCGCCGATTGCATCACAGATCGGCGAGCAGGCGAACTATGACCCCGACCTCGACCGCGACGCCCGATCCCGCCTCCCCCCTCGCGCCCGCGCCCGCGCCCAGCGCGACGACGACGCCGGCGCCCGGCTGCGAGATCACGACCACGTATCAGGGCACCATCGTCGACGCTCGCAGCGTCGGTCGCGTCAGCACGCGCGCCGCCGATCCCACCCCCTGGCTGTTCGCCGGCGCGCTCGTCTCGCTGCTCGGCGTCGGCCTGTTCGCGGCCGAGCTCTCTCGCGCCGCCGACCACGCTCAACAAGCTCCCCTGCCCCGGGACACGACGCCATCTGTGGAGGTACTGGAGGATCCGTCGTCGTCCCGGGGCGCGGGGTTGATCTCTGCTGAAGAGACGACCCCCGAAGACCCGCGCGGCCTCGACCTCGGCGCGCTCGCGGCCGCGCTCGCGCTGCTCGGCCTCGTGCCCCTCGGCGTCGGCGTCTCGCTGCGCCGCAGCCCCGCGCGTGACCGCTTCACCGTGGGCGAGGGCAACAGCGTCGACTTCCCCATCGCGCTCTCGGCCGCCGACCGGCGCCGCTTTGACGCCGACGGACGCTTCACGCTGCTGCGCGCCGCCGGTGATCGCCTCGTCCTCGGGCTCTGCCCCTCGCTGACCGGCACCGTCGCGCACGGGGGCGCGCGCACCGACGTCGCCGCGCTGGCGAGCTCCGGGCGTCGCACCTGGGCGCTCCCCGCCGGCGCGCGCGCCGAGCTCGAGCTCGGCGCCGCGAAGTTCGAGATCGAGTGCAGCCCCCCCGCCGAGCTCGCGCTCGGCCGCCGCCCCTTCGACACCGGCTTCCTCGTCAGCAACCTCGCCTCGGCCGCGCTCATCGGCGGCATCCTGTTCTCCGTGCAGCTGCGCTCGCCCGAGCCCGCGAGCATCGAGGAGATCGAGGAGCTCGAGATGACGCAGCGGATCTTCGCGTTCCTCGAGCGGCCGGCGGTCGAGCCCGACGAGGACCCGCAGGCCAAGCGCGAGCGCGAGCCGGATCCGAAGGCCTCCTACTACAACACCCGCGGCTCGGCCCCGCGCCCTGACGAGACCCAGCGTCGCGTCGCGCCGCGCCACAGCGCCCCCGCCGACGCCGGCGCGCCGGAGCTTGACGAGGACGCGGAGCAGCTGCCGCGCTTCGGACGCGTCGCGCTCACCAAGGCCGTGCCCCAGAAGCGCCGCGGCGTGACGATCCTCGACGAGGCCCGCGCGCAGGCTGGCCTGTTCGCCTTCGCCGACGGCTTCGCCGAGACCCAGGACGCGAGCATGCACCTGTACCGCGACGACGACGACCTCGAGATGTGGCGCGAGGCCCAGGCCACGCCGGCGCCCTCGCTCATGCCGGGCGGCCTCGATCTCGCGAGCGGCACCCGCCGCGGCGGGGGCGGCCGCGCCGAGGGGGCGCTCAACCCCGACGGCAGCGACGCCTCGGACAAGCGCGCCTTCGCCAAGCACATCATCGCGTCCACCGGCTTCGGGGCGAACAACGCGTGGAAGCGCCAGGCCGAGGACCCGCGCGCGGCCTTCGACGACGCGAGCATGCACCGCCCGCGCGAGCGCAAGCGCGTCAAGGCCAAGAACGCGCTCAGCCCCAAAAAAGCGCTCGCCCAGGCGCCGATCGGCAGCGTGATGAGCAAGGGCCAGATCACCGTCGACGGCCTGCGCAGCGCCGGCTCGGTCGAGCGCGTCGCCAAGCACCACATCGCGACCTTCCGCAAGTGCTACGAGAAAGCGCTCGCCAAGCGCCCCACGCTCAAGGGCGAGCTGACGATCGCGTTCACGATCACCGAGGACGGCCTCGTCGAGAAGTTCAAGATCAAGAAGAACACGCTCAAGAGCGGCGCCGTGAGCGGCTGCGTCGCCCGCCACGTCAACAAGTGGATGTTCTCGATTCAGGAGGACATGGGCGACACCCGCGTGGTGTTCCCGATGCGCTTCAGCCCGGGCATGTAGTCCACGATGAAGCGCGCCTGAGGCGTCCCCGCGACGTCACGCGTCGTCACGGGCCCGCGCTCGCGCCAACGCTGCGAGGAGGAGTATCGCGCCATGCTGCGAGTTACAGCGCGCGCGCGCGCGACGCTCGGGGCGGCGCGGGGCGTCGCGGGGATGCCTCAGGCGCGCTTCATCGTGGGCTACAATCGCGCCGGCCCAGGCGGACATGACCCGAGCGCCAGATAACCGCCCGCACACGACCGTCGCGTTCTTCGGGCCCTCGGGTCACGGGAGCGCCGCGCTCCGCCGGCGCCTGGCCGCCGCGCTGCTGCGCGAGCCGGGCGCCCGCGCCGCGCCCCCCGCCCGCGACGATCGGCTGCGCTTCGAGCTGCCCGCGCGCTGGCTCGAGCTGGTCGATCAGCCACCTCCGGGCGCGCCGCTCGAGGAGCTCGCGCGCGCGGCCCTCGGCGCCGACGTCGTGGTCTTCGTGGTCGCGCCGCGGGGCTACGACGAAGCCGAGCTCACCACGCTCATCCGGCTCACGCTCGCGTACCGCGGCGCGCCGCTGCTGCTGCTCCACGACGACGATGGGGTCTACACGCCCGCCGAGCGCGACCGCGGCGAGCTCGAGCTGCGCGCCGCGTTCACGGCCCACGACATCGACGGCGACGCGCTCCCGTGCATCCGCGCCAGCGCCCCCGACGCGATGACCCGCCTCGCCGGGCGCCTGCTGCACGACACGCCCGTCAAGCCGCCCGGCACCGAGCGCTTCACCGTCGCCGAGCTGCTCGATCGCCAGCCCCGGCCCGAGTGGCGCGACGACGAGCTCGAGCTCTGGGTCTACCTGGCCCAGGGATCCATTCGCCGCGGCGACACCCTCGCGGTCGCGCGCGCGCGCTTCGTCGCGGAGTTCGTCGTCGAGTCCATCGAGGTGGGCGACACGCCCGAGCGCGTCGGCGCGGCGCGCCACGCCCGGCTGCGCGCGCGCTTCCCCGACGGGCTCCCATATGACCAGCAATTTGACCGAAGCGTCATCCTCAGCCCGGAGATCGCCGCCCGAAACCCCTGGTCGCAGGTATTCGAGCTCAACCTGACCTTTTTCGAACACACCTTCGACTACCCGAAGCCAGCGCCCGGGAAGATCGAGGCGGCGATCGCCTGCGTCTTCGCCCACGGGCTCGAAGTCGGGGGCCCTATCTTCGGCGTCGAGGGCGGCGAGGGCTACGGCGGCCGCTACGACTGGCGCGTGCGCATGGAGACCCTCGAGCCCTTCATCCTCGTCCGCGGGACGCGGTTTTATTTTCCCGCGCCGACCTCGATCTCGCCCGGCGCGCCGCTCAAGATCATCGCCGCGGGCGTAGTGCGCCGCGCGCTCGCAGAGCCCCAGACGACCTTCCCGGAGCCGATCAGCTGGGAGTGGGAGGATGGTGACCTGCTCGGCGTTATCTTCTGCGACTGACCGCGGATCCGAAGACATGACCCAAGCGCCAGACAACCGCCCGCACCTCACCGTCGCGGTCTTCGGCCTGCCCGGCCACGGCAAGACCTGGTTGCTCGGGCAGATCGGCGACGCGCTCGAGCGCGTGCCCGGCGCGATCTTCCACTACGGCAGCCCCGACGGGCGCCTGCGCTGTGAGCTGCCCGCGCGCTCGCTCGAGCTCGTCGAGCCCCCGCGCGTCTCCTCCCGCATCGACTACCTGCGCGCGGCCCTGGGCGCCGACGTCGTCCTGTTCGTGTGTGACCCCGAGGACCGCGACGACGAGCGCGAGCTCGCGCGCCTGATCCGACTCGCGCGGGCCTTCGGCGGCGCGCCGCTGCTGTTCCTCAACACCCGCCTCAACGCCCGCGAAGACGACGAGGCCGCGGTCGACCGCGCGACGCTCGCGCTGCGCGCCCTGTTCGAGGCGCAGGGCTTCGACGGGGACGAGCTCCTCTGCGTGCGCGGCGGCTCCCGCCGCGCGATCGAGACCCTGGTCGCGCGGCTGCTCGACACGCCGATCAAGCCGCCTGGCACCGACCGACTCACGATCGGCGCGCCGCTCTCGTCATGGCGCGAGCAGCCCGACGAGCTCGGGCTGTGGATCCACCTCGCCCAGGGCTCGCTGCGCGTGGGCGAGCTCTACGTGCTCGCCACGCTGAACATGATCCACGAGTTCACGGTCGCCGGCCTCGAGTTCGGCGCGAGCTCGCCCCAGCGCGTCGTCGCGGCCCGGCACGCGCGCGTGCGCGCGCGCTTCACCGACAGCGCGCCCGAGCGCGACGGGCTCGCCTCCTACACCCTGCTCGATCCGAGCACCGCGATGAAGCGGCCCTGGTCGCAGGTCTTCGAGCTCGCGCTGACCTTCTTCCGCGATCCCCCGGCCTACCCGCCGCCGCTGCCGCTCCACCACGAGCGCTGGCACCCCTCGACCGAGCTCGCGCTCGAGTTCGCGAGCGGCATGCACGTGCCGGTCCGGCTGTTCGCGCTCGAGGGCGGCGACGCCAGCGACGGGCGCTACGCGTGGCGGGTCTACGCCGAGACCGAGCGCCCCCACATCCTCGTGCGCCGCACCCCCTTCGTCTGCTTCGACCGTGGCGAGCTCGTGGCCATGGGCGAGGTCCGCTACGCCCGCGCCCGCGCGCCCGTCAGCTTCCCGGAGTACTCGCCGACGACGATCCTCAACGACGGCGACATGTTCGACATGGGCGACATCGACATCGACGAGTTCTTTGACTCGTAACGTCGTCTGGCGTCGCCGCCGCGCGCCCCGTCAGCGACGCCAGACGCCGCGCACGAACGCGGTCGACGGCGGCCGCAGCATGTCGCGCACGGCTGTCCCAAGGGGCATAAATCCGAGCCACAGCGCCGCTCCGCCGAGCGCCCCGATCGCGCTGACGGTGCCGAACACCGGCGGCCACAGCGCGAGCACCGAGCACGCCAGGGTCAGCAGCACGCAGAGCGCGGCGAAGCCGAGCGCGAGCGCGACCCGCGGCGCGACCCAGCGCGAGGGCTGAAACGCCGAGATGAACACCACGCCGCCGGAGACCGCGAGGTGCCAGTGGCCCTCGTCATGATCCTCGACATGTCCGCTCAGCCAGACCGTATCACCGACCGCGACCGAGACCTCGAGCGCGCGCGGAAAGCCCCGGGCCTTGCGCGCGGACTCCTCCGCGCTCGCGAAGCTGCGGCTGTCGGGGCAAGCGGCCGCGCGCGCGACCGCGGCCGGGTCGGGCCAGAAGTCGAGGCGCTGCACGCCCTCGAGCGGCAGGATCGTGACGGCGCGGCCGTCCTCCAGCTGCACCCGGCCGCCGTGCAGCGCGCCCTCGCAGCGACGGTCGTGGAAGTAGATCACGCCGTCGCCGTTGGTCCGCCCGACCTGCTCGACGCGATGGCTGGCGAGCGCGCCGCCTGGCCCCTCGCCCGCGATCACGACCGCGCGCAGCAGCCGGCTCGAGGCCGCCCGCGAGCGCCACTGCTCACGCGCCGCGATCAAGGCCGCCGCCGCGATCAGCAGCATGTTGGTCCACAGCACCGCGAGGCCCAAGAGCCCCAGCCAGTGCGAGCCGCTCAGCTCAGAGAGCGTCGGCCACCACGGCGGCAGGGACTCGGGCAACCACGGGCTCTGCGCGAGCGCGGCGTGGATCCAGCTGGACGCGAGGGTCACGGGCGCTCGACCTCCTCGGCCGCCGCCCGCTCCGCCGCGTCGCGCAGCTGCTCGCGCGACTCGGTGCCGCTGACCACCCCGCCGGAGGCCGCGTCGGCGAGCGCGGTCGGCCGCTCGTAGTTCAGCAAGAAGGTGCGCAGCAGGTACCAGACCATGCTCGGCTCATCGAGGCTGGGGTCGATGTTCGGCTTGACCTCGCGCGCGTGGGCGTCGGCGAGCTCCGACCAGTGCAGCCCGGCGCGGTTGTGATGGATCGTGTGATAGCCGTTGTTGCACATGATCCAGTTGAAGCCGCGACCCACGAAGTTGCGCGAGTGATTCCACGCGCTCTTGGTGTCACAGCAGTCGTGCTGGATCAGGTTGATGCGCAGGATCCCGCGCGCCCCCCACAGCGCCGGCATAAAGCAGAAGAACAGCGCGCCCCAGAAGTCGAAGACCATCAAGACCCCGAGCATGACGCTCATGAACACGGTGTCGGTCAGGTAGCGGCGCCGAAAATTGCGCTGCCGCGTCCACGCGCCCCAGCGCTGCACGCCGTTGAAGGTGTTGGGGCCGACCACGTTCGGGAAGTGGATCAGGTTGAGCAGGTGCCAGCGAAAATTCACGTGTTCGGGGCCCACCCAGTCGGGCTGGCCGTCGTCTTCGAAGTGGTGGTGGACCAGGTTGTGCCCCGGCACGTTGGCCGAGGCCGGGTAGAAATTCCCGAAGCTGAGGATGCAGCGCCAGACCGCGTTGAGGCGCTTCGAATGGAAGACGCCGCGGTGCATGTGGTTGTGGACCACGACCGCGTTGAGGAAGCTGAAGTAGCAGGCGGCCACGAACAGCGGCAGACCGCGGGCCTCGGGCACGAAGTAGCCCGTCGCCATCAGCGACCAGTAGACCGCGACGATCCCGACCTGCCGCCACTCCGCGGGATGTCTCACGAGCCACGTGGATCGAGACGTGGATCGCGACGCTGCGCCGGCCTCCGACACTCGCCCGCTTCTAGCCCGACTCTGCGGGCCTTGGCAACGCCGCGTGCTCACGGTCACAGCCCGTGACGAATCGCCGTTTCGCCCGCCCCCCGGTCGCGCGCGGAGATCGGGCCCGTATCGCGTCGCCAGGCCGCGAACGCGCGTTCGCACGACGGTCCTCACGGCGCTGGGCGCTCAGGGCGGCGCGCCCCGCTGTCGACGCGCCGCGACGCGCTGTGGTATGCGTGACGCGCACAGAAACGCCGATCTGGCGGCGTTTTGGCCCGCGAGGCGAGTTTATGTCCCTGGCTACTTCGCTCCTGACCCAGCCGTCGACGCTCTACCGCAAAGACCCGCTGTTCTACTTCAAGTACGACAGCGCGTATTTGGCCCTGTGGATCGGGGTCGTGGGCGCCCTCCTCGCGGCCGACGTGCAGCCGATGTTCGGCGCCTGGCGAGTCGAGTACCTGCTCGCGCTCCCCGTCGTGCTCTACCTGCACATCCTCGCCAACGTCTGCATCCACAACGCCTGCCACGGCAACTTCCCGCGCGTGATCAACCGCGTCGTCGGCGAGCTGCTCGGGGTGCTCGTGCTGACGCGCTACGCCAGCTGGGAGATCGTCCACACGCGCCACCACAAGTACTCGGACGACGTCGAGAAAGACCCGCACTACGTCATCCCCAACTTCTGGCGCTTCGTCGGCATGATCGCCGTCAACGTCGAGGTCCAGCTGCAGAACATGGCCTACGACCAGTTCGGCGACACGCCCGTCAACCGCCAGCGCGAGAAGTACCGCTCGCTGCTGAGCTTCGTGACCGTGCTCCCGCTGCTCGCGATCTACTACATGCTGCTGGGCCCCGGGCTGTTCTTCTTCATCTTCCTGCCCGTGCAGGCCATCGGCTGGGTCCACGTCGCGCACTTCAACTGGGTCACCCACAACGCGCTCGACCCCAGCGGCGACTACCACCCGGTCAACATCGACCACGGCGTGTACTGGATCGGCAACCGCATCTGGTTCGGCCTGTACATGCACGGGAATCATCACAAGCGCGCCAACATCTTCAACCCGCTGAAGATGGAGCAGGTCGTCGCCAAGCGCCGCGCCAAGGCGGAGGCGCGCAAGGCCGCCAGCAGCCCGTCCCCGTAGCTCGTCTCGACGCGCGGGCCTCGGCCTGACGGTCTGCAAGCGCTTCACCGAGATGTTGGGAGGGCGGATCGAGCTGCGCTCGGAGGGTCGCGCTTTACGGTCACGCTGCCGCTGACGATCGAGTCCACGGGCGGTCGCGGAGGCGGGACGATCCGCAGCGTCGGCGTCCTCGGGTACCATCGCTGCGGTGGCGAACACTCGCGCGCTGATCAACTGGGCGCTCCTGGCCTCGCTCCTCGGCTGCGCGGCGCGTGGGCAGCCCGCGCCCGCGCCCGCCTCCGCCTCCGCTTCCGCTGCGAGTGAAGCTCCTGAGTCAATCGAGCCTGAGCCCGCGCCTGCGCCTGCGCCTTCGCCCGATCGCGAGCCCGAGCCGCCCCCCTTCGTGCGCCCCTCCCCCGACGCGCTGACGGCCCTGGTCGAGGAGGACTTGGACGATCATCCCCGCGTGCGCCTCTCGCATCGCACCCCTGCCCGAACGTCGCCGGACGGCCCGGCGATCGGCGCGCGGCCGGCTGGAGACTGGCCGTATGAGGCGACGGCGCTGCAGCTGGTCTCGAGCTCCGACGCGCAGCTCCGCGTGCTGCTCCCGTACCGCGGCAGCAGGCTCCTGCTCTACATCGAGCGCGCCGGGCTCTTGCCGGCGCTGGGGCGATCCGAGTGGCTGCGCCCGGCGCCGGAGCGCGCCGAGCTGACGACCGGCGTCGAGCTCGGCCCAGGCATCGCGCTCGAGGTGCTGGAGACGCGCGGCGAGTGGATCCGGGTCTCCGCGCGCCTAGAGCAGCGCGCCTACTCCGGCTGGGTCCCCCGCGACGCCCTCGCCGAGTCCTACACGAGGTATCAGTTCTCCTCCGACGACGGCGACAACGGGGAGGCGAGGCCGAGCACGAAGCTGTATCGAACGCCAGGTAAAGAGCTCGTGTTTCAGCTCGAGGCGGACGATGTCGTGGACGTGAAGATACTGGATCGACGCGGCGCGTGGACGCTCGTGAACTACGTCAATCGCTGCGCCTCCTTCTCGGTCCGGGGGTGGGCTCCGTCTCGACGCGTGGCGACGCCCGAGCCCTCGCTCTCGCTCTCTGGCTGCGGAACCGGCGGCGACCGCTCGGGGCTCGACGAGCGCGCCGAGCTGCCGAAGGTCGCCGTGAAGCCCGGGCAGATCCTGCTGGACGCGCCCCGAGGCGAGGTCATCGGCGTCACCACCAAGGAGCTCGAGCTCGCGCGCGGTCCCGACGACACGGTGTACCTCGAGAGCCCCTGGGGTCCCGTCCCCGCCGTCCTCGCGCCGACCGAGCTGCGCCTCATCTGACTGAGCGTCGCCGCGCGCGTCCGTCGAGGACGCGTCGGCTCACGGCGAGCAGCCCGGCGCCTCGGCGAGCGCGCACAGCTCGGGCTGCGAGAGCGCGTCGCTCCAGACCCGCACGCGATCGAGCGCGCCGATCAACGGCTGGTTCCACCCCATCGACGAGTTCGCGATCGCCACCGGCTTGTCGAGGTCCACGTCCGGAGCCGCCCCGGTGTTCTCCGCGCGCAGCTCCCCGTCGACGAACACCCGCATCGTGTCGCCATCGATCGCGCAGGCGACGTGGGTCCAGACGGCCGCCTCGAGCGCTACGCCCGAGACCTTGAGCCCGTTGGTGCGGCAGTCGAGGCCGTCGGCGTCGACGAACAGGGTGCACTCGCCCTGATCCTCGTACAGCCCCATCCGCCCCTGCCCGGGCAGCGCGTCGAGGTAGACCCACATCTCGACGGTCAGCGCGCCCGCGCTCTCGAGGCTCGCCGACGGCGACACGCTGAGCACCAGCTCGGGGGTCCCGCGCAGCGCCTGACCCCACGGGCTGTCGATGAGCTCCAGCGCGGTCGCCTCGCCGTGGTTGCCGTTGCTGGAGCCGTCCGGCACGAGCGCCCCGTCCGCGTCGTCGAAGCCCCAGCAGCCCGCGAGGCGGGGATCGCCCGGCTCGCAGTCCTGCGCGACGGGCTCGCCCGTCGCGCCCCCGGAGCTCCCCGAGTCGTCGGTCGTCAGCCCAGGCTCGCCGCTGGTCGTGCCGCTCTCGCCGGTCACGCCGTCGCTCGTCGCGCTCTCGCCCGTCGCGCTCTCGCCCGTCGCGCTCTCGGTCAAGAGCGTGGAGCTATCCCCGGGGCCAGGTCCGGTCGACGCCGATCCGGTCGTCTCCCACAGCGTCTCGCCGCCGTCGAGCCCGCCGGTCGAGGAGACCTCCTCCATGGGCAGCTCCTCGTCAAAGCGCGGGTTCGGACCCAGGCAGCCCGCGAGGATGATCGTGAGCGCGGGCAGGAGTCGTCGCACGCTCCCAGCGTAGCAGCGCGCCACAGTCGCGCGCCGTGAGACGCGAAGTTTGCAGCCGAGCCCGCTTGGAACTCCACGATTCCTTCAACATGTCACTTGCGACATATGAGTGTCAGGTGGGCCGTGTCGTCGAGGCGCGCACGCCCTCCCACGTAGGCGACACGGGCAGGCGTCGCCCGTGACGCGCCCGCCGCCGCAGACGCCGGGAACTCTGCGCCGCCGGCGTTGTCTAAGCCCTTCGTGTCGGCCCGCCCAACCTCGCTGCTCGCCTCGCTGCTCGCCTCGCTGCTCGTCCTCGCGGGCGCCGCCACCGCGTGCGCGCCCCACAACCCGATCGGGCCGCTCGAGGAGGCGCTCACGCTCGACGACGACGAGGACCTCTTGGTCGGCTTCCGCGAGCGCACCAAGGAGAAAGACGAGCGACGACCGCCCGCCGAGGTCCCGATGCAGCTGGTCGAGCTCGAGCCGCTCCCGGTCCACAACTACTTGGCGACCTTCTCGGTCCGCCCGACGCTCCCGACGCTGGTGCACATCCGGGGCGTGAGGCGCGACGGCACCCTGCGCCTGGCCCACGCCTTCAAGCAGGTGCTGCGCGACGACGAGTGGAGCGGCTGGGGCGGGCGCGTCGGCGTCGCCGGGGTGAAGGGCGAGACGCTGATGCCCCCCGAGACGTACCGCGTGCAGGCGATCCTGCACTCGGGCGCCGACGTCGAGACCGTGCGGGTCAAGACCCAAGACGGCCTCACCAGCGCGCCGATCCACCTGCGCTGGGAGGAGGCGCGCGCCGCCGGTGAGTTCGACCGCGCCGCGGACGCGGCGGCGAAGAAGCTCGCCGAGGACCTGCGCGAGCGCGGCTTCGCGGGGTCCGAGATGGAGTCCGACGATCCGCTCCGCGCGCTCGAGCGCGCGCTCGAGCGCGAGCTCCGTCGCCACAAGCTCCCATGCTCGCCAGACGCCGCGGACGAGGTCGAGCACGTCACCGCGCTGACGCAGTACCGACTCACCGAAGCCCTGCGAGTGAACACCACGAACAGCTGCCGGGGCGACCAGCGGGTGCTCTCGATCTGGATCGATCCCGACGAGACGGCGGCGACGCTTCGCGGCGAGCCGCTGTCGATCACGCGTGAGCGCGGTAGGTTGATCATCGAGGCGCGCGGCTTCGTCACGCTGATGTTCTCGCACAGCAGACGCGGGGCGCGGCTGCCCCACCCCGACGACGACGCGGCCGCCGCGCTGGGCCGCGGGCTCGAGCGCGTGGTCGACGACGTGATGCTGGGCCGCGCGTGACGGGCTCTTCGCCACGACATGTCTATTTAGACACGAGCGCCGGCTACTCGCACGCGAGCGCGCGCAGCACCACGTAGCTGCGCCCGGCGTACGACTCGCCGTTCGCGTCGACGCCGTAGGCGCCGATGATCACGTCGTCGAGGCCGTCGCCGTTGACGTCGCCCGCGCCCTTGACCGAGAAGCCGGCGAGGTCGAGCGCGGTCTCGCCGTTGAGGGCGAGGCCGCCGCCGCCGAGCGCCGCGAGCGAGACGGACTCGGTCCCGATCTTGCCGAACACCAGGTAGGCCCGCCCCGCGTCGCCCTGCCCCGCGGCGTCGTGCTGGTGGGCGCCGATCACGAGGTCGTCGAGGCCGTCGCCGTTGATGTCGCCGGCGCCGCTGACCGACCAGCCCGCGTAGTCCTGCGCGGCCTCGCCGTCGATCGCGAAGCCGCCGTCGCCCTGCGCGACCGCGGACAGCTCGATCGCCTCGGTGTCGTCTTGCTTGCCGAACACCACGTAGGCCCGCCCCGAGTTCGCGCCGTTGATGTCGGCACGGAACGCGCCGATGATCACGTCCGCGACGCCGTCCCCGTTGACGTCCCCGGCGGGGCCGACGGAGAAGCCGGAGGCGTCCGCCGGCGCCTCGCCGTTGATCGCGAAGCCCCCCGCGCCCGCCGCGACCTCGTCGAGCGCGACCGCGTCGGTCTCCTGCTTGCCGAACACCACGTAGGTCTGCCCGGCTCCGCCGACGCCGTTCGGGCTCGCGTTCGAACCGGCGACCAGCACGTCGTCGAGGCCGTCGCCGTTGACGTCGCCGGCCGCCGCGACCGACACGCCCGAGAAGTCCTGGGCCGCGCCGCCGTCGAGGCGAAAGCCGCCGACGCCCTGCGCGACCTGGGAGAGCGCGACGAGCTCCGTGTCTTGCTTGCCGAACACCACGTAGGCGCGCCCCGAGTTGGGGCCGTTGGGGTCGGCCTGGAACGCGCCGATGAGCACGTCGTCGAGGCCGTCGCCGTTGACGTCGCCGACGCCGCTGACCGAGACGCCGGAGAAGTCCCCCGCGAGCTCGCCGTCGAGCGCGAAGCCCCCCGCGCCCCCCGCGATCTCGGCGAGCGCGAGCGACGACGGTTCACCTTGCCCAAAGACCACGTAGCTGCGACCGGCGTTGTTGGCGTTGGCGTCCGAGGCCCACGCGCCGACGACGACATCGGGCACGCCGTCGCCGTTGATGTCGCCGGCCGCGCCGACGGAGAAGCCGGCGTAGTCGAAGGGCTGCTCGCCGTCCATCGCGAAGCCGCCGTCCCCCGCGGCGACGTCGGCGAGCGCGATCGCGTCGCTCTCCTCCGGCCCGAGCACCACGTAGCTGCGACCCGCGTAGCTGACCCCCTGGGGGCTGACCCAGCGCGCGCCGACCAGGACGTCGGCGCGCCCGTCCCCGTTCATGTCGCCGAGCCCGCTCACCGCGCTGCCCGAGCCGTTGTTGAGCCCCTCCCCGTCGATCGCGAAGCCCGCGACGCCAGACGCGACCTCCGCGAGGTCGAGCTCGCCGGTCGGGTGCACGAGCACCGTGACCTCCGCGCTGTCGCTCGCCCCGTCGCTGTCCTCGATCGTGTAGCCGAAGCGGTCACAGCCCGAGAAGCCCGGCGGCGGCTCGTAGCTGAAGCCCCCGTCGGGCGCGACCATCACCGACGCGCCGGCCACCGAGCTCTCGTCCGCGGCGACGACCGTCAGCGGATCGCCGTCGGGGTCTTCGTCGTTGATCAACACGCCGTCCGCCGCGGGGATCAAGAGCGTGACGTCCTGGGTCGCGTAGCGCGTGTCGTCGACCGCGACCGGCGGCTGGTTGGGCGCCCCGGAGGTCCCGCTCGTCGTCTCCCCAGCGGTCGACTCGGTCTCGCCGCTCGACCCGCCGCTCGACCCGCCGGTCGTCGTCCCGCCGGTCGTGACGCCGGTGCTGCCCGCGCTCGTCGTGCCGTCGCTCGTCCCGCTCCCAGCGCCGCCGGTCGTCGTCGTGTCGGTCGTCAGCCCGGGCCCCGCCGTCGTCGCGCCCCCGGTGCTGCCGGCGTCGCTCGTCTCGCTCTCCGACTCGCTCGCGCTCACGCTCACCGAGTCGTCGCCGCAGCCGCCAGCCAGCGCGACGCAGCCGGCCGCCAACAAGGTCGCAAGGATCCGCTCAAGCGCGCCAGTGTGCATCTCGAGCGCGATCATCCCACGGCCGCCGCGCGCGGGCGCGACGCCCCTCGCGCTCGCGGCGTGCGATTACACATGTCTATTAAGACATATTATGGATCCGGCGGGTCCTCGACCATCGGATCGATCGCGAGCGGGTCGTAGTCCTCGCAGGCGTCATAGACGATCTCGCTGAAGAACTGGTCAAAGAAGTCGGTGTAGCTGTCGTCGCAGATGCTGCTGACGTAGGCGTGCCCGACCGGCAGGAGGTCCATGAACTGACGGATCCGCACGCCCTCCTCGGCGCCGATCGAGAGGACGCCGCCGTCCGTCGACTCGCTCTTGCTCTCCGGCAGCATCCACGGGCAGACCGAGCTCCCGGGGTCCTCGCCGAGCAGCGCGCCGACGACCAGCGCGTCCGCGTTGCCGCGCTTGCGGTAGAGCAGCTTCTCGTACCAGTACTGCGGATCGCCGGGCGAGCCGTCGTAGCCCTGGCCGTCGAGCGCGGCCGGGTCGTCGTCCTCGTCGGTGATGATGATGACGACGAGCAGCGCGTCCTCGCGGAAGAAGCCGTTGTTGCAGGCGCCCGCGGCGTTGAGCTCGGGCGAGGTCGACTCGAGCAGCGAGCGCATCGGCTGCTCGATCGAGCCCCCGACGCTGTGGGGGACGAAGCAGCCGAAGCTGAGGAGGTCGAACTCGCTCTGCTCGTCGAAGTACGGCCTGTCGACGAGCGAGGCGCACAGCGGGCCCTCCTCCCACTGGACCGCGAGCGCGCCGTGAACCTGGCAGTCGGCGGGGTTGACCGCGAGCGCGTCGGCCATGGTGATCCCGAGGTGCCAGCTGCCGACCTGGTCGAAGACCTGCGAGCCGAAGTTGATGATGTCGTTGGCCAGCAGCACCAAGCGACCGTCCCACTGCCCCATGCTCGGGGACTGATCGAGCACGATCAGGATGTCGACCTTGTCGCAGAGGTTGGGCGAGCCGGTGGTCTCGTCGCCCGTCGTCTCCGGCGCTGGGCTGGTCGACGCTCCTGAGCTCGTCGACTCGCCCAGCGTCGTCGCGCCCATGCTCGCGGGCTCGGTGGTCGCGGGGGTCGGGAGCACGCCGTCGCAGTAGCCCTCGATGCAGGCGAGCTCGGGGCCGCAGTCGGCGTCCTGCGTACACGGGCGACCCGACGCGAACGAGCCCGAGAAGCAGGCGCTCGAGAGCGCGACGAGCCCGACGGCCGACGCGCGGCCCAGAGCGCGAGCGGGAGCGATCATCACCGCAAGCGTAACGGGAAATTCGCCGCGTCGCGACGCGCGCGCATACCCGCGGTGTATTTAGTGACCGTTCAAACATGTCTCGATGTTCAAACTCGCGCCTCCGCGCGCGCGGGCTCGCCCGCCCCCGGCCCGCGCGAGACAGCGAGTCATGAGCCGCGACGCCGACGCCGACGCCGAGCCCCGCGCGTGGGTCGGCCGCTGGGTGCTCGCGCGCCGCGCTCTACGAAGAGCTGTTCTTCAACGTCGATCAACACGAGCGCCGCGAGCTCGCTGAGCGCGCCGAGCGCGGGCCTATCAACATGGCCTTAGAATCATCTCCATAATGTCTACGCTACCGCCGCTCCGCCCCGCGCTCGCCAGCCTCCTCACCGCGTCCACGCTCTGCGCCGCGCTCGCCCTGCCGGCGTGCGCGGGGGATGACGGCGAGACCAGCGACGCCTCCAACACCGACACTGACATCGCCGGGACCAGCACCAGCGCGGGCCCGACGAGCACGAGCGACGGCGGCGACGGTGACGGTGATGGTGACGGCGACGGCGACGGCGACGGCGACGGTGATGGCGACGGTGACGGCGACGGCGATGGTGATGGCGACGGCGACGGCGACGGCGACGGCGACGGCGACGGTGATGGCGACGGCGACCTCCCCGAGCCGCTCGACGAGGTGCGCGCCTTCTTCTTCGGCCACAGCCTCGTCGCCTGGAGCGAGCCCAACACCCAGGTCGGCACCGTCATGTGCGACGTGGCCCAGAGCGCCGGTGGGAGCTGCTGCGCCGACGGTGCGTACCCGACGGACTTCTGGCCGTCGGCGCTCGGCAACTACCCCTACCCGCCCGACTCGCAGATGGGTCACGAGCCCTCGTGCTGGCAGGGGAGCTTCGAATCCAGCGAGTTCTCGATCGCGGTGATCACCGAGACCAATTTCCTGTGGACCCTCGATCCCCCGGAGGCGGACTTCGCCGCGGATGGCCTGGGGCTCATCGCGCAGATCCACGGCGACTACCCCGGGCTCCCGATCTACCTGTACGAGCACTGGCCTGAGTTCGACGCGCCCGACTTCGAAACCTGGAAGAGCACGACGCACGCGGACTTCCACGGCTGGTTCGCGCAGCTGCAGGACGACATGAACGCGCAGGAGCCAGGGGTGAACGCGCGGCTCGTCCCCGTCGGGCTGATCTTCGGGCGCCTGCTCGGCCCGGGGCAGCCCATGGCGGAGCTCGGCTTCGACGATCTGTTCGTCGACGACGCGCCCCACGGGACCGGGACCTCGTACTTCATCGCCGGGCTGGTGCACTACATGGCGCTCTACCGACAGCCGGCGCCCGACGACTACGCGGTGCCGGGCTACGTGCACCCGGTCGTCGCCGACCACTACCTCGAGATCCGCGACTTCATCTGGGACGAGCTGCTGACGCTGCAGGATCGGGTCTGGTAGCCGCCGCGCGATCGCTCACCGCTGCTCGTCGCGATCGAAGAGCAGCCCGGCGACGGCCGAGAAGCTCGCGCTGACGCCGAGGAAGCCGTAGATGGCCTCGGGCCAGCGAGCCGAGAGCAGCCACAGCGCGGCGTTCATCACCGTGATGAGGATGTAGCGCCAGCTCGACATGAGCGCGACGACCAGCGCGGTGCAGCCGATCATGGGCAGCGCGAGCGCGTGCGAGTCGTGCGGCGGCCACCCGCGCAGCCAGGCGCCGACGTCGATGACCGTGATCATGATCGGCGGCGAGATCAGCACGTAGGCGAGCCGCGCTTTTCGATCGGCCAGCGCGCCGCGACGGCGCGCGACCTGGATCACCAGCACGCCCGTGACGATCAGCGCCAGCGAGCTCAGGCCGAACAGCAGGTAGCCGGGCGCGAGCTCGCCGAGCGTCAAGAACGCGAGGAACAGCGCGGCGCCCCCGAACAGGATCCCGGCGAACACCGGGAACAGCGGCTCCGGTCGCTCCGCGCGGCGCCTGTGCTCCTCCTGGGCGGCGCGCAGCTGCTCGCGCAGCGCCAGATCGACGCAGGACGCCTCTGACAGGTGATAGGCCGCGAGTTCGAACTCCGCTCGCGCCATGCGCCAGCGCGCCATCAGCTGAAGGCTCTCGTCGAGCTGACGCCGCGCGGCCGCGTGCTCGGGCGCGAGCGTGAGCGCCTGCCGGTAGCCGAACTGACAGGCGGCGAAGCGGTTGATCACCGCGGAGGGGTCGTCCTTGGGGATCGCGCGACGCAGCGCCGCGAGCTCGCGCCCCGCCGACTCGACGAGCTGCTCGACCGCGTCGCGCTCGAGGAACTCGATCAACGCCGCGCGCAGCCCCGCGACGCTCCCAAGGCGCGCCTCGATCGGGCCGCGCAGCCCGTGGTTCAAGATGTCGGAGAGGACAGGATGAAGCTCTGGCGCGGCCGCGGGCCCGGCGAGCTTGCGCGCGATCACCTGCTCGGTCGTCAAGGTGCCCAGCTCCGCGATCGGCAGCGCGCCGCTGAGCAGCTCCCACGCGAGCGCGGCGAGGGCGTAGACGTCGTTGCGCGCGTCGGGGGGGGCGCCCTCGAGCTGCTCCGGCGCGACGTAGGCGAGCGTCCCGGCCCGCGCGACGCCCTGATCGCCGAGCCCCGCGATCCCGAAGTCCAGCACCTTGGGCTGCCCCGCCGCGGTCACGAGGATGTTGCCGGGCTTGAGGTCGCGGTGAATGACGCCCTGCTGGTGCGCGTGGATGACCGCGTCCGCGATCTTCACGAGCAGGCCGACACGCTCGCGCGGCGAGAGCTCGACGCAGGCCTCGCGCAGCGGCCGGCCGCGGACGAGCTCCATCGCCAGCACCGGGCGGCCCGCGTGCTCAAAGACCTCGTAGAGCTGCGGGATGCCGACGTGCAGCAGCGACGCCATGGCCTGGGCCTCGGCGCGCACGCGCGCGAGCCCGCGATGGGAGGCGTGCAGCGCGAGGGTCTTGAGCGCGACGCGACGGCGCGGCTCGTGCTGCTGCGCCTCGTAGACCACGCCCATGCCGCCGCGGCCGAGCTCCCCGACGATCTCGTACCTGCCGAGCCGCGGCGGCGCGACGAGCTCGCTGACGGCGTCGGCGAGCACCCCGACCACGCCGCCGGCGACGGTGTCGAGCGCGCTGTCTCGCTGGGCGTCGGCGCGCAGCAGCTTCTCGACCTCCGCGCGCGCGCGCGCGTCGTCGCCACAGAGCGCGTCGAGCCGGCGCGCGCGCTCGTGCTCGGGCAGCTCGACGAGCTCGTCAAACAGCTCGAGGGCGCGGATCAGGTCGGGCTCGGTCGTGCTCACCTCACGCTCCCTGTGTCGAGGCTGGGGTCGTCGCGCTCAGCTCCGCAGCCGCGACCCGAGAAACGCCCGCGCGGTCCGCCAGGCGCGATCGACGGTGCTCGTGCCGATGTTCATGACGCCGGCGGCCTCGGCGACGGTGAGCCCGCCGAACACCCGCAGCTGCGCGACCTCGGCGGCCCGCGGCCTGGCGCGCGCGAGCTCCTCGAGCGCGGCGTCGAGCGCGAGGAAGTCGATCGGCTCGCTCGAGATGCCGACGCCCGCGACGGTCGTCCGCTGGAGCGCCCCGCCGCGCTTCTGCGCCAGCCGGTTGCGCGCGTAGTCGACGAGGATCTGCCGCATCGCGCGACAGGCGACCGCGACGAAGTGCTTGCGATCGCGAAACTCGCCGCCGTGGCGATGAACCTTCATCCACGCCTCGTTGACGAGCGCGGTCGGCTGAAGCGTCACCGCGCCGCCTCGCTCTTGATGAATGCGACCGGCGAGCTCGCGCAGATGGCGGTAGATCGCCGGATCGAGCATCGCGTCGTCGAGCTTCACGGACCCCACGATACCACCCGCCGCGGCGCGCGGGATGTCGCTACGACCGCGATCGTCGCTGGCGGAACGCCTGCAGCCCGAGCCGCGCGGTCGAGGTGAAGACCGAGCGCCACGGGTGCATGGTCGGCAGCGGGTCGTGCCCGGCGGCCATGCGCGCGAGCTGGTTCTCGTAGAAGCTGACGTCGAGCATGCTGAATCGATCGAGCAGCTTCGAGCCCGTGCTGAGGGGGCGGACCCGGCTCACCACGTCCTCGCCCGCGAGCACGCGCCGTGGGAGATCTGGCTCGAGGGCCAGCGCGCGCGCGAGGCCGACGAGGTCGACCGCGCCGCTCCCGACCGCCTCGGCCATCCCCGCCGCGGTCCGAAACCCGCCGGTGACCGCGAGCGGCGTGTCGACGCGCTGGCGCAGCGACTCGGCGAACGAGAGGAAGTAAGCCTCGCGCGCGCGCGTGCTCTCCCGCAGCTTCGCGCCGGTCATCGCGGGGGCCTCGTAGGTGCCGCCCGAGACCTCGACGAGGTCGAGGCCGGCGCCGACCAGGGCCGCGATGACCTCGATCGACTCCTCCTCGCTGAAGCCGCCTTTTTGGAAGTCCGCCGAGTTGATCTTGATCCCGATCGGGTACGCCTCGCCGACCGCGCGACGGATCGCGCCGTACACCTCCATGACGAAGGCCGCGCGGCGCTCGAGGCTGCCGCCCCAGCGATCGCTGCGCCGGTTGTGGTGCGGGGACAGGAATTGACTCACGAGGTAGCCGTGCGCGCCGTGGATCTGCACCCCGGTGAAGCCGGCCTTCTGCGCGATCGCGGCGGCGCTCGCGAAGCGCTCGACCAGCTCCTCGATCTCGTCGTCGGTCAGGGCCCGCGGCGTCGCGAACACGCGCTCGAGGCCGCCGCCCAGCGGCACGGCCGAGGGCGCGACAGGCTCGCGGCTGAGGAAGGTCGGCGACTGCTTCCCGGGGTGGTTGAGCTGCATCCACAGCTGACCGCCGGCGCTGGTCCCGGCCTGCGCCCAGCGTCGCAGCAGCGGCAGGTCGCGCTCGTCCTCGACGACGACGTTGCCGGGCTCCCCGAGCGCGCGGCGATCGATCATCACGTTGCCGGTGACCGAGAGGCCCACGCCGCCCTCGGCCCAGGTCTGGTAGAGCCGCGCGAGGCGCTCGGTCGGCGCGTTCTCGCGGGTCCCGAGGACCTCGCTCATCGCCGACTTCATGATTCGATTGGGCAGCGCGCCGCCGCGTGGGAGCGCGAGGGGTCGGCCGAGGAGCTCGGCGGGCGTGCGGGGTTGTTCGCCGTTCATGGGCGCCATTCCTACACCGGATCGACCCCGGTCTGACGACGCGCGCGCGGCCGCGCGCTCAGAGCATCCGGAGCCCCGCGTCACCTTCGCGGCCGTCGGCCCCCCCAGCCCGCAGCTCTACTTCGAGACCCGCGAGCGGCTCGAGCGCGAGGCGCTGGCCGACGCCCTCAACAACGCGCGCGAAAAATTCGAAGCGACCGCGAGCGCGGCCTGCGGGGAGACCGACTACCACGTGCTCAAGTTCGTCGAGACCAGCCCCAGCGCGGGGCGGCCGATCGCCTACGGCGCGACGCCGGAGGGGCCCACCGGGGGTGAGGGCGCGGTGGGCTTTGACGCGATCTGGATCAACAAGCTGCTGGACGTCTACTTCGTGATCGACTCCGAGTGCGGCGGGCGCTGAGGCGCCGGTCGACTCAGCGATCGAGCACGACGCCGGGGCTCTCGACGCCGCGTCGGTCGACCGCCGAGATCGCCCAGCGCGTCCCCGGGGCCAGCTCCACGCTGTCTGTGTCAAAGGGCAGGATCTGGTCGAGCGTCCATGTCCCGCCGTCGTCCCGGTAGACCGCGTAGGCGCGCAGCGCCGCCGGGCCGTCGGGCGCGGTGAGGCTCGCCGTCAGCCCGTCGTCGTCGACCCACGGCGGATCGAGCGTCGCGCCGACGTCGACCGCGAGCGGCGGGCTCAGGGCGGGCTCGAGGTAGAAGCCCTCGTGCAGCGCCGTGGCGACGCCGAAGGCGTCGGTCATCAGCGGCTCGATCTGGAAGTAGATGTTGCCGAGCGCGCCGTTGGGCCGCTGCGCGCGGGTCAGCTCTAGCTGGGTGACGAACTCGTCGACCGACCACTTGTCCTCGCTGCCGACCTTCGAGAGGTAGTTGCCGACGAAGATGTAGCCCTGGCCGCCGGCGGTCAGCTCAGACCACCACTCGACGAGCGGTCCGTAGGCCTGCGGGGCCTGCGTCGACGGCCAGTAGAGCTGCGGCGCGAGGTAGTCGACCCAGCCCTGCGCGATCCACTCCACCGGATCGGAGTACAGCTCGGCGTACTGATCGAGGCCGACGATGCCCTCGGGCATGCCCGGCCGGTAGATCCCGAAGGGGCTGATGCCGAAGCGCACGTCGGGGCGGACCTGCGCGAGTTCGTCGTGCACCTGACCCACGAGCTGATTGACGTTGTCGCGCCGCCAGTCGTCTTTGGCCAGCGGCCCGTCGTACTCGGCCCAGGTCGCGCCGTCCGGGAAGTCCTGCCCGTTGGGGTACGGGTAGAAGTAGTCGTCGAAGTGGATGCCGTCGACGTCGTAGCGCTCGGCGACGTCGACGATCACGTCGACGACCCACTCGCGCACCTCCTCCGCGCCGGGATCCATCCACAGGTTGCTGCCGTAGACGTGGGCGTGCTCCGGGTACGCGAGCGAGATGTGGGGCGCGACCGCGGCGCTGCCGTTATCGACCTTGGCGCGGTAGGGGTTGAACCACGCGTGGACCTCGATGTTGCGCGCGTGCGCGTGCTCGATCAGGAACGCGAGCGGGTCGAGCTCGCCGTCGGGCGCCTGCCCCTGCGCGCCGCTGAGGAAGCGGCTCCACGGCTCGAGCTCGGAGGCGTACACGGCGTCCGACTCGGGGCGGACCTGGAACACGATCGCGTTGAGCTGGTAGGCCTCCAGCACGTCGAGGAACTCGAGCAGCTCGCCCTCGAGGGTCGCCGCGTCGACCCCGGGGCTGCTCGGGTAGTTGATGTTGTAGACCGTCGCCACCCAGGCGGCTCGGAGCTCGCGCTCGTGACCTACGTCCACGAGCTCGACGGGCTCCCCCGTGGTCGCGCTCGTCGTGTCGTCGGTCGTCGCGCTCGTGGTCGTCGCGCTCGTCGAGGCCGTCGTGCCCCCGGAGGAGCCGCCCCCGGTCAGCGTCGCCGCGTCGCTGCCGCCCGAGCCTTCGCTCGTCGCCGCGCCCTCGCTGCCGCTCTCGGAGCCGACCGTCATGCCGCCGTCGCTCTCCGTCCCGTCGCCGTCGTCGCCGCAGGCGACCGCGGGCCCGATCAGCCCCAGAATCATCAACATCCGCGCGAGTCGTCTCTCGTCCATGGTGCGCGCCTCCTCCGCCCGTCCGTGGGCGACTCCGAGCTTCGCACACATTCGCGCCTCCAGGACGCGCGCCAAAGCGCCCAGGACGCCACGAACCCCCAGGCGCCGGTGCTCATCGTCGCTGCGACGCGAGGCACCCCCGATTCGCGCGCGCCGCTCGGGGGCGCTCCGACGCGCTCCTGGGCTGGTGAGGATGTTCACGATTCGAACTGGATGATTCGCGGCGCGCTGGAGACTCCTCCACTGACGACGCTCGCGCGGTCACGGCCGCGTTCGTCTCACCTGCACCGATAGGCATGTGTCAATTCAGCGGCGCGAGGGTGACGCGCCCGCCCGCGCCAAGGGCTCGCTCCAGGATGTACACCGCGCGTCTAATCGGTCATGTCCCTTAAAACACCTTTAGCGCGCCCGCAGGGGCCGCGACGCGACCGCGGCAATTTTCTCGGGGTCGCGCCGCGAGAACCCGCCCGCGCGGGCTGCTACGTTCCGCGCGTGCGCCCGCTGCTCCCCGCGCTCGCGATCGTACTGACCGGCTGTCTCTCGCCGAACCCTAGCTTCGACGATGAGGCGCCGACAGACGCGCTTCAGACCAGCGCCGCCGACGCGTCAGGCCCCAGCGATCCGGGCGCAGAGACCTCCACCGGCGGCCCGCCGAGCGACGCGACCGCGACGACGATCGCCGGCACCACTGACGGCTTGACGGGCGCCACGACGAGCGCGCCGGGGGGGATGAGCGCGACGACCACCGACGCGACGACAGGCGCCGAGAATTCGACGACCGCGGGCGTGACCGAGGCGACGACCGGCGGGGAGGATGCGCCGGCGTGCCCCGACGATCCGCGGCTGGCGCTGTGCTTCGAATTTGACGACGCCGCGACCGGCGTGACGGTCGTGCCGGACGGCTCGGGGAACGCGAACGACGGCCTCGCTATCGGGCTCGAGCTGACGGACGGGCCGTGGGGGCAGGCGCTCGTCGCCAGCGAGTCGCTCGAGCTGAAGATCGACGACTCCGACAGCCTCGACATCACCAACCGGCTGACGATCGAGCTGCAGGTCGCGCTCGCGCAGCTGCCCGACGAGGATCTCGTCCGAACCGGGCTGCTCCACAATCAAGGCCAGTACGGGCTGTTCGTGCTCGACAGCGGCGCGCTCGAGTGCCGCGTCGGCGGCACGCACCTCAGCGGCGCCGCGCTCCCGATCGATGTGTGGACGCACGTCGCCTGCACCGTCACCGCAGACGCCATGCGCCTCTACGTCGACGGCGAGCTCGTCGCCGAGGGCGAGGGCGCGACGCTGAAGACCGAGAGCGAAGCGCCGATCGCGGTCGCCAACTCGAGCCCGGACTGGGTCGAGGCGACGCTCGGAGCGCTCGACCGCGTCCACGTCTGGAGCGACGCGCTCACGCAAGCGGAGCTGTGCGCGCTCGCCGGGCCCGACTGCCAGCCCTGACCCCCGCTGCTACACTGCGCGCGTGTGCTCCACCGACCGCGCGCGCTCCCGGCGGCGCTGGATCCCGACCGCGCTCTGCTGCGCCGCCATGACCGCCGGCTGCGTGGAGCCGCTGCCACAGTCCGCGAGCGTCGACGTCATGACCTTCATCGGGGTCGAGGCCGCGGTCACGCGCGCCACCCTGCCGACGCCCCTCGAGGTCGACGGCCGCGCCCGCAGCGAGGTCCTGCCCGGTGACACCGTGCGCCTGCGGGCGGTGTTCGCCGACGCGACGCGGCTGTACCCGCCGACCGTCGACGATCCGGAGCTAGAGCTCGCCTGGTACGTCTGCTCGACGTCGGACTGCGGTCAGCCGGGCGTCTCGCCGCCGCCCTGCCCGCAGCCGCTCCCGCTCGCGAACGAGCAAGAGGCCTGTCTCCTCGGCCAGCGTGGCGAGGTCGAGCTACAGCTCGCCGAGCCGCTCGCGCCGCTGCTCGAGCGCGCAGGCCAGCTCGAGATCTTGGTGCTCGCGCGGCGCGTCGAATCCCCCGACGCGCGCAGCTGCTTCCAGCGCTTCATCGATCCTGAGCCCGGCGAGGATCTCTTCGACTGCGCGATCGGGGGTCGCCTGGTGCCCTTCGGCCCGGTCGGCGCGCTGATCGAGGCGGCCGAGGACGAGGGCCTCGAGCTCGACATCGATCCGAGCCTGCTGCCCACCGGGCTGCTGACGCAGGATCCGAACACGAGCCCCGCGCCGATCTTCACCCTGACCGAGACGCGCCCCAGCGGCGAGGAGCGCAGCCGCCTGCTCACGCCCGGCGAGCGCGTCGAGGTCGCGCCCGAGAGCGACGTGCTGCTCAGCGCGAGCGTCGACCCAGCGCTCGATCGCCAGGAGTACTGGGGGCTGGAGAGCGTGGATCCGTTCCTCGAAGAGCTCTCCGTGAGCTGGTACCTCGTGCACGCGGGCGGCGACGCGCCCGCCGTCCGCTACACCTCCGACGAGCAGAGCTTCGCGGCGCGGTGGCGCGCCCCCGCCGGCCCCGGCGATCCGCTCGTGCTCGTCGCGCAGCTGAGCGACATCCGCTTCAGCGAGACGATCACGTGGTTCAGCGTGGATCTGCTCGAGCCGTGAGTGCTGAGCCGAGGACGGGATGAGCGAGAGCGCGCGCCGCCGCCTGCCGATCCCGACCGCGCTGCGCCTCGCGCTGCTCGGCGCGCTGCTCGGCGCGCCGAGCTCGACGCGCGCGTCGGCGCCCTCCTCCCCAGAGCGGCCCGCGCAACAACATGTCTTTACGGGCAGGGTCGTGCGGGCGGGCGACCGCGCGCCGCTGGTCGGCGCGACCGTGCTGATCATCCCCGAGGCCGACGACGCCGCGCTCGGGCCGAGCGACGCGAGCACGCTCGACGCCGACGTCGAGCCGGCCTGGCTGCTGCGCGCCGAGGTCGACGAGGACGGGCGCTACGCGACCCGCGGGCCCCGCAGCGCCCGCGCGCGCGTCGTCGTCAACGCCCCCGGGCACGCCCGCGTCGACCAAATTATCGCGGCCGACGGCGACGCGAGCGAGACCCGGCTGTACCTGCACCCCGAGGGCGACAGCCCCTACCGCACGACCGTGCGCGCCAACGCCAGCGCCCCCGCCCCGACGCTCGCGCGACCGATGACGCGGGAGGAGCTCGAGACCGCGCCGGGGACGCTCGGGGATCCGCTGCGGGCTGTGCAGAACATGCCTGGCTTTATGCGCACGCCGGCGGGCCTCGGCGCGCTCGTGATCCGCGGCTCAGCGCCGTGGCAGTCCCAGGTGTTCTTCGCCGAGCACCCGATCCCGCGGGCCTTCCACGTGCTCGCGCTCGCCAGCGTGATCCCGGCGGCCGCGGTCGAGCGCATCGACTACACGCCCAGCAACTTCGCCAGCCGCTACGGGAACGCGAGCGGCGGCGTCGTCGCGATCCAGCCGCGCGCGCTGGGCTCGGGCTCGCTCTCGGGCGTGCACGGCTACGGCGAGCTGAGCCTCATCGGCCTCGGCGCCTCCGCCTCCGGGCCCGCCGGCGACGGGGGCGCGTTCTTGGCGGCCGCGCGCACCGGCTTCTACGACGCGGTGATCGCCTTCATCAACGCCATCGACGCCGGCCCCGTGCTGCTGCCCGGCTACTTCGACTACCAAGCCGCCTTCGAACAGCGGCTCGTGGGCGGCGGTCGCCTGACCGCGCGTCTGCTCGGCGCGGGGGATCGGATCAAGCCGCCCAACGTCGAGGGCGCCGCGAGCTTTCAGCGCGACTTCTCGGCCCACTTTCACCGCGTCGACCTGGTCTACCGAAGACGCCTGGGCGCCACGAGCGTGATGATCTCGCCGGCCTTCCGCTTCGACGCCGAGCGCCTCTCGGTCGACGCCGCGACGCTCGAGCAGGATGTCCGCCGCGACTACAACATCCTGTTTCGCGCCGAGCTCACGCATCGGCTGAGCCGGCGCGCGCGGCTGCTGGTGGGCGCTGATCTGCAGGTCACCCCCTACACCCTCACGCTCGCCGACGCGGACTTCGTCGTGTTCACGCCGACGAGCGACGACCTGGTCGACCCGCGCCCGCGCGGCCTCGAGAGCGCCGTCGGCCTCTACCTCGAGCCCACCCTCGAGCTCGGGCCGCTGACCGTGATCCCCGGCGCCCGCGTCAGCGCGTTCACCCTGGATCAGGAGTACGCCTTCGCCGTCGACCCGCGCCTGCGCGCGCGCCTCGAGCTGCCCGCCGGCTGGGCCGCGCGCGCGGCCGTCGGCGTGTACTCGCGCGGGCAGCACGAGGTCCAAAGCGGCGCGTACTTCGGGCAAGAGCCCGGCGCCTCGAGCTTCTTCGAGGACGGCGGCCGCATCCCGATCCCCAGCGCCTACTACCAGCTGTTTGACCCGACCACGCTGCTGGGCGGGCCGCGGCTCCGCCTCGCGATCGAGCGCGCGCTCCAGACCAGCGCGGGCGTCGAGCTTCGACCGTCGCGGGCCTGGACGATCGACCTCACCGGCTTCTACATCCAGCGCCGCTTCCCGCCGTTCTCGACCGCGACCCGGCTCTCGCGAAACACCGTGCGCACCCGCGGCGGCGAGCTCTCGATCCGTCGCCATCTCGTCGGCCGGCTCTACGGCTGGCTGAGCTACTCGCTGCAGTGGAGCGACGTGCTCAGCGAGCGCGCCGGCGCGGATCCGGTGGTGCTCCCCAGCGTCTACGACCAGCGCCACAACCTGAACCTCGCGCTCAGCTACCGGCTGCCCCGCGGCTGGCGGATCGGCGGCCGCTTCCGCGTCGCCAGCGGGCTCGCGTTCACGCCGATCATCGGCGCCGTGACGATCAACAGCTTCCCCTTCGGGCCGCTGCACATCCCGCTCAGCGGCGCGCCGCAGTCCGAGCGCTTACCGACCTTTCACCAGCTCGATCTCCGCGTCGACAAGCAGTGGCTGCTCAACCGCGCGCGCGTCGGCGCGTACCTCGACATCCAGAACGTCTACAACGCGCAGAACGTCGAGCTCTACGCCTACCGCGCCGACTACCGCGCGCGCGCGGGCGTCCCCGGGATCCCGGTGCTGCCCGCGCTCGGCGTCCGCGTCGACTACTGATCGCGCCAGCGCGCGCGCGGACGCGCGCAGGAACGAATCACCGCGCTCGCGCGTTGAACCACCTCGAGCGCCGAAGCGCTCGCCCGCCATGATGACGCACCGCCAACCTCGCCCCGCCGCGCTGCTCGCCGTCGCGCTGCTCCCCGCGGTCCTCCTCGGCCCGCTCGCCTGCACCGCCAAGCACCCGCGCCCCGACCCGGACGACGCGGCCGCCGTCACCGAGATCGACCCGCTCGACTACGCGCCCCGGGACGCCGAGTTCATCCTCAGCCTGTCCCCACAGGCAGCCTACGGATCGTGGCTCGACCGATGGTTCTCGACCGAGACCATCAACCAGCTGCGCGAGTACGCGAGCGGGTGCAAGCTCGACCCCGGGCGCCTCGATCGCTTCGTGATGTTCGCGGCTGGTGAGGATCACGGGATGTTCGCGCTCGTGGGTCCGGGCGTCGGCGATCGTGAGCGCCTTCGCTGCCTCGAGTCCGCCTACAACAGCCGCGCCGGCGAGTCGCGCATGCAGGTGCACGCGAAGCACAGCGGCGAGCTGTGGTTCGACATCACCGACTTCGGCGCCGGCTACATCATCAACGACGACGCGATCCTCGTGAGCAGCACGGAGTGGAAGCAGACCGCGCGCGAGCTCGCCCGCGGCGTCGGCCAGCGCGCGAAGGACGGCCCGCTCGCGCCGCTGCTCGCCGAGGTCGACCAGACCCGCGAGCTGTGGTTCGTCGGCCTGATCAACGAGAACGACGACGCGAACTTCCCGGTCCAGTCGATCCACGGCGGCGGCGCGCTCTCGAGCGGCTTCGAGCTCGATCTCGTGACCACCCACGCGAACGCTGACCACGCCGCGCGCGCCGTGAGCACGATGCAGACCGCGATCGAGGCGCTCCCGCTCCTGCTCACCCAGGACGGCGACGGCGCCGACAAGCAGCGGCAGCTCGCGGAGCAGGTCAAGCGCGCGATCACGGTGACGCAGAAGTCCACGCGCGCGCACCTCTCCGCCCGCGTCGACGCGGCGCCCATGGAGCTTGTCGCCGCGCGGCTCAGCGCGATGACCAAGGGGCTGCGCGCCTCCTCGACGCCCGCCGACGTGGAGGTCGAGCACCAGGTCAAGACGATCGACGCCGCCAACGGGCCGATGTAGCGACCCGTCCGATCGGACATATTGCTCCTCAACCAAAATAAACGGCTGGCGAGCAGCGCTCGCCAGCCGTGGACCTCACGCTCGCACCATCGCGCTACGGCGCGCCGAGCAGCAGCTCATAACCGCCGCTGCCCGACCAGCTGTACACGTACCAGACGTAGTAGCCGCTGCCGCCGCTGTAGTTGATCTCCTCGTTCGAGGTCGGGCTCTCGGAGCGCGCGACCTCGCTCCAGTTGTAGCCGTTCCACTTGTAGAGCTTCAGGTCGAAGTCCGCCGCGCCGGGGCCCGTCAGGATCCCGCGGTGATCGCCGGCCGCCGCGTAGTAGTAGTTGCCGTCGGGCTGCCAGTCGTACGATCCGGTCCCCGGCAGCGAGCCCGTGAACTTGTCGCACCCCGGGCAGGTCGGGTCGGGCTGCGGATCGGGCTCGGGCTCGGGATCCGGCTCGGGATCCGGCTGCGGATCCTGATCGTTGTCGTCGCCGCCGCCGTCGTTGCCGCCGTCGCCGCCCTCGTCGAAGTTCACCGAGAGCATGCGGTTCGGCGTCCCCGAGCCGAGGCTGGTCAGGGTGTCCGCGACGCTCGTGTTGATGATCGCGTCGAAGACCTCCCCGGGCGTCTTGTCGCCGTTGCCGGCCAGCGAGAGGTAGACCGCTGCGGCGCCGGCGACGTGCGGGCTCGCCATCGAGGTCCCGCTGATCGAGTTCGTCGCCGAGTCGTTGTTGTACCAGGCCGAGGTGATGCCGTGGCCCGGCGCCATCACGTCCACGCAGCCGCCCCAGTTGGAGAAGCTGGCGCGCTTGTCGTTCCAGTCGGTCGCGCCGACCGTGATCGCGGTCGGCGTGCGCGCGGGCGAGGTGTAGCAGGCGTCGCTGTTCTCGTTGCCGGCCGCGACGACCACCGTGATGCCGCTGTTGACGACGCTCTTGACCGCGTTGTCGAGCGAGGTGCTCGCGCCGCCGCCCAGGCTCATGTTGACGACCGCCGGGCGCTCGCCCTCGCTCTCGATCCAGTCGAGCGCGCCGATGATCCACGAGGTGTAGCCGCCGGGGTTGTTGCCGCAGCCGAACACCCGCGCGGCGTGCAGCGTGACCTCGGGCGCGACGCCGTAGTTGGTCCCGCCGACCGTGCCCGCGACGTGCGTGCCGTGGCCGTCGCAGTCGCTCCAGTCGCCGCCGTTCAGCGCGCTCCAGCCCTCGCCCACGCGACCCGCGAACTCCGAGTGCGAGGCGCGGAGGCCGGTGTCGACGATGTAGGCGTGCACGCCCGCGCCGGTCGCCGGCGGGCTGTAGCTGTCGTCGAGCGGCAGATCGGGCTGATCGACGCGATCGAGGCCCCACGTCACGTTGGGCATGAACTTTCGATCAGGCTCGATGTAGGCGACGTCCGGGTCGTGGCGGAAGGCCTCGACGGTCTCGGCGCTGAAGCGACCGGAGAAGCCGACGATCGCCGACTTGTAGACCTGCTCGACCTCGTCCTCCTCGGCGTCGAGCGGGGTCGAGGAGATGATGTCCCCGACCGCCTGGGCCTTGACCGACTTCTTGAGCACGACGATGTAGCGACCCTTGACGATCGACGGGTCATCGTCGTCCTCGAGCACCGGCGCGGGCTCGTTGTCATCGGCGTCGGGCTCGATGTCCGGCAGCTGAATGCCGGGCGAATTCACCGGCCCCTCGCCGTCGCGCCCGCCCTCATCGCAGGCGCCCGTGAAGAGCAAAACACCCGCCGCCGCGAGCAACCAACCGTGATTTCCAATCTTGCGCATACAACTCCCCCGTCGCGTCTGGCGGCGAGGAGCACACCTCGCCGCGACCGCGCGAAAAAACCCAACCGCCTGCGCTCCCTCCCCGGAGCGCGGCGCGTTCACAGGTTTTGTGTTTGCCAACGCCGATTCAATTCGGAAAACTCATTGAGCGATCTCACTTATTCTCAATCTGCATATGCACACGCCGCATACGCGGCCTGCGACATCGCGCGAAGATCGAGTAGCGCTTGTACATGCAAGCGAGAGCCTGTCTGGCGGTGATCTGCGTCGCGTCGCTCGGCGTGTGCGCGTGCGAGTTCGGCGGCGGCCGCGACACGGACGGCGACGATTCGAACGCGAATTCAGGGATCGATCTGACCGCGGGCAGCTCGGGCGGATCGATCGGCGGCTCGCTCAGCGGCTCGTCCGGCGCGAACACGAGCGGCGCGAACACGAGCGGCGCGAACACGAGCGGCGCGAACACGGGCGGGGGCGACGTGAAGTTCGACCTCGGCGCGGACATCGACCTGCCGCCGCAGGACACCGGCGAGGAGGAGTGCGGCTCGATCCTCCACGGCACCCTGCGCGACTTCCGACAGAGTCACCCCGACTTTGAGTACACGATCCAGGTCGACCCCGGGATCGTCGCGCCCGCGCTCGGCGGGGACGAGAAGCCGGTCTACGCGGGCAACCCGAGCACGCCGACGACCCACGGCCAGCAGGACTTCGACCAGTGGTACCGGGATGTCCCCGGGGTCAATCTCGCGATCCCGCTCGAGATCCCGCTGACGCTGCAAAACGGCCTCTTCACCTACGACAACTCGGCCTTCTTCCCCATCGACGGGCAAGGGCACGGCGACGAGGGCAACGCCCACAACTATCACTTCACGCTCGAGATCGCGACCGAGTTCACCTACCAGGGCGGCGAGGTCTTCACCTTCACGGGCGACGACGACCTGTTCACCTTCATCAACGGCACGCTGGCGATCGACCTCGGCGGCGTGCACGGGCCGCTGACCGGCTCGGTGAACCTGGACGAGAAGGCGGCGGAGCTGGGCATCACGCCCGGCGGGACCTACTCGCTGCACTTCTTCTTCGCCGAGCGCCACACCTCGGAGTCCAACTTCCGCATCGACACGACGATCAGCTGCTTCGCGCCGCCGCCGGAGTAGCGCGGACCCGCGCGCGCCGGCGCACAGACGTAGGTGTCGTAAAGTGCAGCTCCATGCAGCCAGCCCGCGCCGCCACACTCGCCCTCCCGCTCGCCCTCGCGACCGCGCTCGCCTGCTCGGGCCGGGAGACCGACCCGAGTGCGCCCGCGAAGACGGCGGAGGGCGGCCCGGCCGAGCGCGAGGCCGACGCGCCCGCCGCCGAGGACGCGCCCGCCGCGAAGCAGGACTCGCTCCCTCCGCCCGATGAGCAGTACCTGCCGGTCGCGCTCGAGTCCGTTCGCCACGCGTCGGTCGAGACCGACCAGGATCGATTCAAGCTCGCGACGCGCGGGCTCGGGAAGGTCTCGGCGTCACGCCTCCCGCCCGAGGTCGGCGAGTACCTGACGGGGATCGCCTCGCTCGCGCCGGATCAGCGCGCGCGCTTCGGCGCGAAGACGCTCGGCTCCCCCACGCTGCGACCTGTGCTCGAGTCGAGCTGCGGCGGCGCGGACCTGCTCGAGTCGCTCGCGCCGCTCCCGCCCGAGCAGCGCGCGCCGCTGATCGAGGAGCGCTGCTCGCTCACCGCCGACGGCCTCGTCGAGGCGGACGCGCTCGCCCGCGCCGAGCCGGTGAACCTGCTGGTGGCGCACCTCGCCTACCGCTACCTCGAGGCGAACGGCGGCTGTCATCCGATCGAGAAAGAGCTGCTGCAGATCATCGCGGCGGCGTCGAGCGAGGTGGTTTTCAACGCGGGGCCGTGATCGACGGCGTTGAGCACGTCTCGCATCGACACAACTACCACCTACTTTACCCCTTCGCCGGGGTCGATGTGTTGTCCAACGCAGACAGCGCACGCTCTATATAGGGAGTTCCTTCAGGGTAGTGCTCAAGAATCGCGCAACCTTCGTCGACACGCCCTAGCCGAAGACGAGCGAGCGCGAGTGTTGTCCAAGACAAACCATCACTATTGGGCTGCTTCGCAGCGACGCGCTCCGCCGAGACCTCTTCGCCATTGCGAAAACAGACAGACGCGACAAAGCTACCAAGAAAGCCTTTGTGCCTGGCCATCGTTGAAAACGTACCTGACGATTCTCCTACAATTCCTGCCAACACTCCGAGAACATCGCGTCGAGCGACGCTATCGGTATTCTCCGAGGAGTCTGATCGAGCAGATGCACAAATTTCTTGATACTTTTTCAAGGCTGAATTTCGGTCTCCATTTTTATTATAGTCTAATAGCAAGTCGATCACTGAAAGCACAAAATCGAACTCCGACACATCCTTCTTTTCACGAATCGCCCGGAGGTGTTTCTCCGCCGCTTGCATATCAGATGGAATATTCAGGACAAGCCTCGACAACCCAATAACTCGATGCCCAGCACCGCAACCCTCTAGAACCGCTTCAGCCAAGTCGAGCTTTTTAGCCGCTTCATCCTCACAACCGAATTTCGCCAGCATGCATCGTGCTGCCTCGATCCGCACGTTTACCAACAAGCCCGGAGGAACGGCGCACCCCGTAGTCGACTCAAGAATCGCAATACTCGCCTCAGCATCCGCAGCTACGCGCTCTAGCGCTTCGCCGTCCAACTCTGACACACGAGATTCGACGAGCACAAGAAGCACCTTGCAGAGCATTCTATTCCATGCCTGCTCACGAGCATTTCCGTTGTTCGACTCAAGCTCTCGAACCATTGGGTATACTATGTCGCCAGTCGACTTCCGCACAAGAAGAGACGTAGAAACCAAGACTTCAAACACACCGCGATAAGCAGCCCAGCCTGAAGGTTTCAGAGAGCATGCTCGAGCATACGCTTCAAGCTCATCAAGTACCGCACTCCAGCCAAGAGGCTCCGCGAAAACCAATCGCGTTACCAATAGCCGGCTCATCCTAGCGTGTAACATACGCTCCTCGTCAGAAAAGCCATCACGGCTAACAAAGGACCAACGATTGAGCAGATGCGTCGCCTCACGCACCCGCTCGGTCCAGCGCTCCGCTGGCACACTAACCCCCAGCGTCCCCCACACCACGAACTCGCGCGCCGCCCGAGCCAGCGGCAGCAGCATGACATCGGGCCCCACCGTGACCGCCAGGCCGACGCGTTGAAGCGCGCTCGCGGCGAGCGAAACGTCTCCGTCCTCGGGCTCTCCGCACAGCAGCAGCTCCAGCGCCGGCGTCTGCTCCTCCTCGGGCAGCGTGAGCAGCTTGGCCGCGAGGCGCTCGCCCGCGACCACGCGGAGGCTGCGCCGATAATCGTAGTCGTGCAGCCCGAATCGGGCGTAGCGGAAGCGATGCTCGATCGTCGCCTCTAGCAGCTCGATGAACTCGACCGGGTCCGAGGTCATCGCGGCGGCGTCGTCAACGGGCAGCTTCGCCAGCTGCATCTCCGCGAGCGGGTGATTCGGATCGGCGATCACGCGGCGCACGATCGAGACGAGGCGAGTCTTGATGAAGCGCTCGCACCAGCCGACGCCGGCGTCATCGGGTCGCTCGGGCTGGACGAACACGTAGCGACCCAACAGCGCGACCGTGCAGGGGTCGGTCGGCGCCGCTCCCCGGAGCATGACCATCGCCGTGTCGGCGCGCCCGAGCCGCTCGACGGGCCACCCCCTCGCGGGATCCCAGCGGAGCTCGACGTGATGCGAGACGCCCCGGAGCAGACCACGGAGCAGCTGCAGGATTCGCTCGATCTGCTGATCGCTATAAAACCAGGGGAGCGAGTAGCGTCCCGGAGGCAGCGCGATCTGATACGGCGCCAGATCAACCGGGAGCAGCCACATGGTCACCGCGCTTGATCGCTGGGGAGCATGAAATGGAGGAGCGGATCGAGCATGAACTCGATCGGGTTCCAGAAGTCGACGGGCAGTACGACCTGATGCTGCTGCACCTGCGAGAAGACCGCCTCGTTGCCGTTGCAGGCCGCGAGCAGCTGCTCACGCGAGATCATCGAGTCGTAGGTCGGGAACGCGGCGGCGACGCTGCGCAGCACGCCGCTCGGCAACGCGGCGAAGTGGGTTCGGGCGAAGCGACCAAGCCCTTCGGTCATGGAGTCGCTGTGTGGCGCGCCTTGCTCGCACAGGAACTCGAACCACGTCAGGAAGGCGAGCGGCGTCTTGGCGAGCCCCGCGAGCTTGGCGAGCGCGTCCCGACACTCGGGATTCGCCAACGCCTCGTTGATCTCCGCTGGCTCCTCGCGCATTCGCAGACGCAGCAGCTCCAGCATGTCGTCGCCGGCGAGCGGCTCGAGCACGCGAACCTTCGAGATCGCGCGCGGCAAGACGTCGGTGTAGTAGGTCCGCATATTGAGGACCAGGGCGATCGGGGCGGCGTAGAGTTCGAGCAGCCCCTCGGACTCTGTTCGCACCGCCTCTCGCCGCTCCTCGCTGCGATACGCGGCGTGGTCCAGCTCGTCGATGTTGTCGAGGTAGACGACGATGTGAAGCCCTTGTCGGCGAACATCGTGGAACAGCTCGATGAGCGCGCCGAGCAGGCGATGCGCGTCGAAGCGAACATCGCCCTCCAACGCCTTTTGCTGCTTCTCTGTACGGTCGAACGAGATATCGAAATTCAGGGCCAGGAAGTTCAGCAGCGAGCGCTCGCCGGCGAGTCTCGCCGCGCGCCGGTGCTGGACGATGTGCTGGTGCACGATCTTGAGCTTGGCGGAGTCGAAGTTCGCGATCGTCGCCAAGATGTGCGCGGTGCTCAGCAGCTCGGGCTTGACCTTGAGGCTGTTGAGCTCCTTGAGCAGGCCCTGCGCGATTCGAGCGACCACGGTTCGCCGGCTCTGGCACCGACGACAATCAACTTCAATAAAAACAGTCGTCGCGCTGTGAACTTGACGCAGCTCGTCGAGGACTCGGCGCGTCAGGATGCTCTTGCCGACGCCCTTCCCGCCGGAGACACAGTAGGCGCGACCGTTCTCAGGGTCGTTATTGCCCAGATACTGCTGGAGGCTCCCTGACAGCCAACGTCGCTCATGCTCACGATTGACGATCAGGCGGGGATCGGTCGCGGCTGGGTTGAGCTTGCTGAAAAAGATCATGATGCTCCGCGGGGAGAGTAACCCGCGCGGCAGAATCCACGAAAAACCGTCTCTAGCGCGTGCGCAGACGCCGCACCGCCCCACATCTGTCATTCATAGGAGTAGGCAGGAATCCAGCGGACGCGCTCACGCGGGCTTCGGCGGCCAGCCCTTGTAGGTCGAGGGCCCCGGGTCCCCGAACGGCTCGTCGCGCTGGCGAACCGCGGCGCGAAAGCCCTGCTCGGCGGCCAGCCGCGCGAAGGCGTGGCCCTCGGGGGTGTGGCGCGCGACGCCGTCGAACACGGTGCCGAGCAGCTGGGTCGTATGCAGGCCCTGCGCCATGACGGTCTGGTTGAGCAGCAGCTTGGTCATGACGAGTTGGTTCACCGGGACGCGCGCGATCCGGGCGAGCAGCGCTTCGAAGCGCGCGTCGAGCTCGCCCCGCGGCGCGCACTCGCTGGCGAGACCCCACTCGACCGCCTCCTGGCCCGAGAGGCAGTCGCCGGTGAAGAGCAGGCGCTTGGCTTTCTCGAGGCCGACGCGGTGGACCCAGATCGCGGTGGTCGGGATGCCCCACACGCGCGTCGGTGGGTAGCCGATCTTGGCGCGGTCCTCGATCACGAGCAGGTCGGAGCACAGCGCCATGTCGGTGCCGCCGGCGACGCAGAAGCCGTGGACCTTGCAGACCACCGGCTTGTCGCCGTGGAAGAGGCTCATGAAGCCGCGGACGTTCCGCGCCATCATCTGGTAGTCGACGACGGGATCCCAGTCGGCGCCCGGCTGGTGATTCCGCGCCTGCACGCCGGGATCGAGGGGTGATCCCGCCGGCGCGGTTGCGAGCGGATCGTCGAGCTCGTCGACGCCGGCGGCGCCGCCGAGACCCTCGGCGCTGGCCACAAGGTCATATCCGCCGCAGAAGCCCTTGCCGTTGCCGGCGAGCGCGATGACGTGCACGGCCGGGTCGAGGTTCGCCCGCTCGACGCAGCGCGCGAGCTCGCGGGGCATGGCGAGGGTGATGCCGTTGCCGCGTCGCGGTCGATTCAGCGTGATCCGGGCGATCCGCCCGGTGACCTCGTAGGTCATGGTCGAGAGGCTCTCGAGCGTCACTTGCTTCCTCCTGTCGGTCTCGTTCTCGCGCGCCGGTTCGCGGTCGCGCGGCGCTTGAGCTAGATCACGTGGTATTCGTCGTCGCGGAGGCCTCGCGCGAGCTCGTAGGAGAACCCGCGCGGACGAAGCAGCGCCGGGCTGCCCCGGACCTCCGCGTACGCCGAATGTAGACCGCGTCGACGCGCGCCTGATACGAAAGATCGCCGATGTTCCAAAAGACCCCGCCGTATCACATCTCCCGCTCCGACGTCGCGGCGCGGGCGTCCCGAGTCCGCCTCGTGCTCGTCGACAATGACGGCACCCTGACCGACGGGCGCAGCTTCTACACGGCGCGCGGCGAGGAGATGAAGGCGTACTCGCTGCGCGACGGCGTGGGCGTCGAGCTGCTGCGCGACGCGGGCATCGAGACGGCGCTGATCTCGAGCGACGCCTCGGAGATCGCGGCCCGGCGCGCCGAGACGCTCAAGCTCCCGCACACCTTCCTCGGGATCCAGAACAAGCTCGAGCACCTGCAGCAGATCGAGGCGGCGACCGGCTTCAAGCGCGACGTGATGGCGTACATCGGCGATGATCTGGATGACCTCGAGATCATCCAGGCGCTCGCGAAGGTCAGCGTGGTCGGCACGCCCTTCGACGGCCACGCCCGCCTCCGCGACTACGCGCACTTCATCAGCGCCAAGCCCGGCGGGAGCGGGGCGTTCCGCGAGTTCGCCGAGTGGCTGCTCGCGTGGAAGGGCTGACGCCAGACTCCCGCGCGACGTCCGGTCGCGGTGCGCAACCCGCTTCGCGGTGACTGGGCGCACGGCCGCGGGACGCGGTATATGAGCCCGCGGGCGCGGTGTTTGCTATGGTCGCGCAGAGGAGCGCGCTCGCCCGGCCAGTCATTTGATCGCGTCGAGCCGCGCACAAGCCCAAGCCGCCGGGGACGATGAAGCCAGAGCCGAAGAAACCAGATCTCACCGGGCGTGGCCGCCAGTTCGAGTCGGACTTCCTCGAGAGGTTCAGCCACTGCCCCCCGCTCACGCCGCTGTTCGTCTACGCCCCGCTGGTGTTCTGGCTGCTGTGGCTGTCCGTCCACGAGCAGCTGAGCGTCGGCACAATCTCGGGCTACTTCGTCGCCGGCGTGTTCCTGTGGACGCTCGCGGAGTACTGGCTGCACCGCTTGGTGTTCCACTTCGATAAGATCCCGAAGTTCTACTACTTCATCCACGGGATCCATCACGACTACCCGAACGACCGCGGCCGCCTGGTGATGCCGCCAGGCGCGAGCGCGCTGCCGGCCCTGGGCTTCTGGCTGCTGGCGCGCTGGCTGCTGGGCTACGAGCTGGCGCTGCCGGCCTTCGCGGGCTTCGCGGTGGGCTACCTCTGGTACGACATGACGCACTTCTGGACGCACGTGGCGCGGCCGCGCTCGCGCTGGGGGAAGTACCTGCGCCGTCACCATATGGTCCATCACTTCAAGACGCCGGATAAGCGCTTTGGGGTGTCGACGCCGTTTTGGGACATGGTCTTCGGGACTCTTCGCTAGCTTCCTGGCGATCTTTCGAGACTTGGGGCCTCCGCTGGTTTCTGGCGGGGGCTCTCTCGTTTTTGGAGCTTGAACGTCTTCGCGGGCGTCTTCGCGGGCGTCTTCGCGTTGACCCGCATCCGCCCGCTCCGCCGCCGCGCTCACGGAGCGACGCGGATTTTTTGCGGGAGCCACGGCAGCGACCTCCTTCGGGGCCGCTGCCATGCTCTTGGGTGTCTTTGCTGTTCGGGCACGTGACGCGCGCCGCGAGAGGTTTGGCGCCGTAGCGACGGCGGCCTGGGGGTACACTTGGGGGGCGAAGCGACAGGAGTTGGGTGATGGAGACGTACAGACTTGCGACGATGGCTCCGCAGCTGGTGATGTCGATGCCGCTGATCGTGATCTGGCTGGTGGGGATCGGGATCGCGGCGGCCTACCGCGAACGCCACCCGACCGCGTCGATGTTGGCGATCGTCGCGTTCGCGCTGATGTTCGTTAACGCGATCATCGGGGTCTACACGAGCACGCTGCCGATGATGTGGATGGAGCAGGGGCTCGACGGCGACGGGATGGCGATGCGGATGATGGCGATCGGCGTCGCGCGGACCTTCTTCTCGGTCGTGGCGTGGGCGCTGCTGCTGGTGGCGCTGTTCAAGCAGCGCCCGTGATCGCTAACGAGCGCGGGCGCGGGCTACACTGTTGCGGCTGTCTCGATGACCCAGCTCGCCCGGCGATACGCGCTGCCCCCGGCTACGCAGGTGCCGACGCCCTACTCGCGGTCGATGTGGCGGCTCGTGCCGCCGCTGACGATCGTCGCGGGGCTCTTGTCGCTGACCGCGTTCGGGCTGATGACGTGGCTGGTGCTCGGCGGGATCACGACGGTCGTGCTGACCGGCGCGCTGACGTACTTCGGGGCGCTCGGCATCGCGAACTATCAGACCCGCAGCCAGAACCTCCGTCATCTGTGGCGGAGGGCGCAGAACTCGATGCGCGCGGGGGCCTTCGGGGAGGTCCGGGCGATGCTGTGGCAGGCCGAGCGCGACGTGTGGGTTCCGCCCCACGGCGACGCGCGGCTGGTGTTCTTGCGGGCGGAGCTGGAGCTGCGCGAGGGCAACCTCGAGGAGGCGAGCGTGCTGTTCGACAAGGCGACGAGCAGCGGGTGGTTCGTGCCGGACGGGCCGCTCGCCGACATGCTGCCGGAGAGCTACACGACCTTGGCCGCGTTCGCGGTGATCGAGGGGCGCACCCGCGACGCGCTCGCGTGGCGCCGCCAGCTGTCCCTGCTCGACGAGGAGCTGGCTCCGCCGGAGTCCCGCGCGGCGCTGCTGCTGTACATCGACACGCTGGTCGACGCGCGCTGCGGCGACCACGAGCCGCTGCTGAAGCGCCTGCGGGCGTCGCGGGAGCGCGCGCTGACGCGGCTCGAGCCCGCGCAGCTGCGACTGGTCGAGATGCTCGAGGACTTCGCGCTCGCGCACGTCGAGTCGACCGGCTACCGGATGGACTCGACGAGCGACGCGTGGCCGCGCTGGAGCCCGCGCGAATTCGAGTACCTGACGCCGCGCTGGCCTGACCTCGAGGACTTCCTGCGATCCCGCGGGGCGCTGGCGCTGCCGCGCTCGAGCTGAGCGATCGGGGCGCGCCGCGCGTAGACTGATCGGCATGACCCCTCGCGCACGCCTCGTCGCGCTGGTAGCCGCGCTCGCGCTGACCGGCTGTGAGCGGATGCGCCCGCGGGTCTGCGACGCGGCGGGGCTCGAGGAGGCCGCGGAGCTCCTGCGAGGCGCGGACGCGCGCGCGGGGCTCTCGATCGACTGGAGCGCCGAGGCGATCGATCGCTTCGCGCGGGCCTGTCCCTCGGTGCACCCGGAGCTGCTCGAGAGTCTGCGACGCGACTACGCCGGGCTCGTCGAAGACCGCCGCACCGCAGCGCTCGGCGGCAGCGAGGTGTTCTGGCGCGAGCGTGACCGCATGTGCGCCGATCTTCGGGCCTGGGCCTCGCAGGTGGCCTACGTCGAGTCGTCGGCGCGCGAAGAGCTCATGTTCTCCGCCTGCGAGCTCGAGCGCTTCAAGCTACTCGAGGGCGACGAGCGCTTCTCCTACGATGACCTCACGGGCTTTGTCGTCCACAGCTGGATGGTCCGAAACGGCGTTGACGAGGAGCTGGCGCGGGGCTTCACGCGCGGGCTGATGACCGCGACCGCGCGCGAGCCTGTCGTCGCGCGCAGGTGCGCGCTGGGGGTCGGTGACCTCGCCTGCACGACGCTCGCGCGACGCCGCGGGGTCGAGCTGCCGCGCTCTGACGGCGTGAACGACAAGCTCTCCGGCGTGCACGTCACGGCCTCCCCGGCGCTGCTGCGCCTCGGCGAGCTGACGATCCCGCTGCGCGCGGGCGCGCTCCCCCCCGACGCGGTCGACAATCACGTGATCGAGGCGCTCGTGCCGGCGCTGCGCGGCGACGCGGCCGCCCGGAGTCGCACGCGCGACGCCGGCGAGCTGCTGACGCTCGCGCTCGACCGCCAGACACCGCCGAGAACCCTCATCGACCTGATGTACACCGCGCACCAAGCGGGCGCCGAGGGCTTCGCGCTGCTCGCCGCGAACGAGAATCATGAGGATCGCTCGCTCGCGCTCTTCAGCCCGCAGCTGTGGTCCGAGGACGACGCCGCGCCGCCGCGCGACGCGGCGACGCTTAGGCTCACGCGCGCGTCTCGCGAGCTGTCGTACCGCGACGAGCCGATCCCGCTCGACTGGGACGACCCCGCGAGCGTCGAGAAGAAGCTGCACGACTACAACCAGCTGTTTCCGAGGCTCCACGCCGTCGACGTCCAGGTCGCGGACGATGTACCGCTGCAGCGCCTCGTCGCTACGCTCGATCTCCTGCGCGGCTCGAGCTGCCGGTTCGCCAGATACGACGAGATGCCGTCAGACTGCTACCTCTGGGCGCCGACGCTCGCGGGCCTCGAGCCGATCCCGCGGCGACCCGGCGACTGGGACCGCCTCGCGCTCTCGATCAAGCGCCAGGAGTGGATCCGGGACGAGACCCCTCGGCGCAAGGCCCAGCACGAGGCGCGCCTGCGCGCGCGCGTCGAGGACGCGCTCCCCGCGATTAAGACATGTCTCTTGGAGCATCGAGGCGCTCGCGCGCTGCGCCCGGCGGAGCTCGCCGTGCTGTTTCGCGTCGACGCGGAGACGCCCGGCGTCTTCGTCTTCCCGGTCCCGGACGCGCGCGCCGTGCCCGACGAGTGCGTCGCGGCCGCGCTGGAGCTCGAGCTGTACTCGCTGAGCGACTTCGAAGGGCCGCACCTGCAGATCGAGCTCACTATCGAGCAGCCGCCCGCGCGTCAGCCCTCGCTCTGATAGATCCCCAGGCGCTTCAGCAGGTCGCGCAGGCCCTGGCGGCTGTAGCTGGCCCTTCGGGCAGCCTCGCTGAGGTTGCCGCCGGTGTCCTTCATCAGGCGCCCGAGGTACTCGCGCTCGAAGGCCTCCCGGGCTGACTTGAAGGGCAGATCGCAGAGCTCGTCGAGCGCGGCCTGGTCCTGGCGCGCCTCCTCCTCGGGCTTGGGGCGCGCCGGCTCGCGCCAGCCGGGCGCGAGGTCGCTGCGCGCGACCGCCGTGCCCTGGGCCATGAACGCGGCGCGGCGGATGGTCTTCTTGAGCTCGCGGACGTTGCCCGGCCAGCGAAAACTGCGGAGGTAGGCGCAGGCGTCCTCGGCGAGCGCGAGCCGGCGACCGTGGCGCTGCGCGAGCTCGTCGAGGATGTGGCGCGCGAGCAGGATGACGTCCTCGCCGCGGTCGCGCAGCGGCGGCAGCTCGACGCGGATATCGGAGAGACGGAAGTAGAGGTCCTCACGGAACTGACCGTCGCTGACCATCTGCCGCAGGTCGCGATGGGTCGCGGCGACGACCCGGATGTCGACGGGCCGCGAGCGCGTCTCGCCGATCCGCTGGACCTCGCGGCGCTCGAGGACCCGCAACAGCTTGGGCTGCACGTCGAGGGGCAGCTCGCCGATCTCGTCCAGAAACAGCGTGCCCTTGTGGGCGTCCTGGGCGACGCCGGCGCGATCGGAGACGGCGCCGGTGAAGGCCCCCTTGCGGTGCCCGAGGATCGCGGACTCGGCCAGCTCGCGCGGCAGCGCGGCGCAGTCGAGCACGACGAAGGGCCCGGCGCGGCGCGGCGATCGATCGTGGATCGCCCGCGCGGCGAGCTCCTTGCCGGTCCCGGTCTCGCCGCCGAGCAGCACGTCCATCGGCGTGGGCGCGACCCGCTCGAGCACGCTGAAGACCTCGCGCATCGCCGGGCTCGCGCCGATCAGCTGCTCGAAGCGCGGGCTCTCGGTGATGGGGACGTCGACCTGCTCGGCGGCGTCGAGGCGGATGCCGCAGCGCCCGGCGTGGAACACCGTGCCCGGGTCGATCCAGGCCTCGCGGATCCGCACGCCGTTGACGTAGAGCCCGTTGGTGCTGCCGAGGTCGCGGAGCAGCACGCCGCGGCGCTCGAGGCGGAGTTCGAAGTGCGCGCCGCTGACGGATCCGTCGTCGATGACGAGATCGTTGACGCGGCTGCGGCCGCCGCGGATGCGGGTCTCGCGGACGTTGACCTCCGTGCCGCTGGCCGGCCCCTCACACACGGTGAGGCGCACGCGCCCGGGCCGGCGGTGGAGGGTGTGCCCCGCGGGCAGCTTGCGCGTCTCGAGTATGGTCTTGTGATCCAAAGCGTCGCCGGTGTCGTCCGAGTGTAGAGGATCTCGATCCCGCGCGAGGGGCGAGCGCGGGAACCCGATGACCCCCGCGCCCGTTCGAAGGAGATATGCCCAGGCGTCGAGACCCCGCCAGCGCGCGCGAACGCGGATCTTCATCCGCGCGTTCTCGACCCAAAACCCCCACCTCGTTGCTGATATAGTGCGATCTGCGCCGTGGAGCACACCGAACGCCTGACGGACGCGGAGCTGCACAAGGGACAGCCTTCGCACGCGGCGACGCTGGCCGTCAGCGCGCCGCGTCCATCGCCCTACAGCGACGCGCCGGCGCGCCCGCGCTCGCCCGCGCCCTCGCCCGCGCCGAGGGAGCTCGCCGCGCCGCCCGAGGCCGCGACCGAGTTGGTCCCGCGCGGCGAGCTGCCCTACGGCGCGACCGCGCCGGCGAGCCGTCAGCGCGACGACGAGGCGGCGCTCTCGCCCGGCACCCGGATCGCGCGCTACCGGATCGTCAGCAAGCTCGGCGCGGGCGGCTTCGGGGTCGTCTACCGGGCCCACGATCCCCAGCTCGACCGCGAGGTCGCGCTCAAGCTCCTGCACCAAGGGGCAGGTGACAGCGACGCCCGCGCCCGGCTGCTGCGAGAGGCCCGCGCGGCCGCCAAGATCCGCCACCCCAACGTCGTCAACGTGTTCGACGCCGACGAGGTGGACGGCCGCGTCTTCATCGCGATGGAGCTGATCGACGGGACCAGCCTGCGCGCGTGGATGGCCGCGCCGCGGCCGTGGCGCGAGGTCCTCGACGTGTTTTTAAAGGCAGGTGAGGGCCTGTGCGCCGCGCACGAGGTCGGCCTGGTGCACCGCGACTTCAAGCCAGACAACGTGCTCATCGAGCACTCGGGGC
>JAUIKS010000008.1 GCA_030430565.1 Polyangia bacterium | reverse complement strand
CGAGGCGTCGCCCTCGGCCGAGGCGCCGTCGCCTCCGCCAAACGAGAGGGAGCCCTCCGCGGAGGCGCCGCCGTCGGCTTCGGCGGGACCTTCGGCGAGCTCGTTGCTCGACGCGTGGGCCGTGCCGGCGAGAGAGAGAGAGAGCAGCGTGGCAAAAAAGACTGACTTGTGCCTGGTCATCGATCTCCGTGCGGGTAGGGAGGTGGCGAACTGTTGCGACATACAACTGCGTCGTGCCGGCCCCCGCAGTCCCTTTCTATCGGTGGCGAGCGGTGACGATGATGGCACAGTTTCGCCGCGAGGGGCAGGCATTCGCGTTCGTAGGGGTGTTGATTTGTTCCGCGCGTGATCGAGATCGCGTGGGCGCGATGCGTCTTTTTGGCACGAATACGCACGCCTGTTAATTTGGGGACATATCTCAACAAGTGAATTCGCGGCGCGCACGGCTTGCGGGCTGACTCGCGGGGCCGCGCGGTGAGCGTGCGGTGATGAGCGTGTCAGCGCGCGCTCACGCACGCCGATCTTTGGACGTGCAACGAATCTTCGAATCCTCCGCCGCGCGTCTTCGCCAGGTCGCGTCGCCCCGTCGAGAGGCGCGCTCGTCCTCGGGCTAATTACAGGTGGGGATCGGCTGGGCGCCCTGGGGCGCGCTCCCGCCGGGCGGCGGGACCTCGACGAAGCAGGTGCGCAAGGTCGCGCCCGTAAACGTCGCGCGCAGGTAGCCGAAGTTGAGGGGGCCGCTGCCCTGGGACGCGCCTCCGGTCCCTACGACGAGCTCGCGCACCGGACCGCGGGGCGTCGGGATCGAGGCGAATTCGCGGAGCGCGTGAATGTGCCCGGTCAGCAGGAGGTCGACGTCCGCGCCCGCGAGCGTCACGAGGAGATGCTGCGCCTGCTCCTCGCGCGACCAGCCGTTCCCGGTCAGGCCGGCGTAGGCCGGGTAGTGGGTCCCGACGAGCAGGAAGGGCAGGCGCTCGCGGTCGCGTGCGACCAGCTCATCGAGCCGTCCCTCGACGGAGTCCGCGAGCGCCCCGCTGGCCGTGTCGAGCATAGCGACGCGCGCGCGGCAGAGTTCGAACGAGTAGGTGCCCGGGCCGAAGCGCGACGTGTAAGCGGGCTCGAGCTCGCGGAAGACATCATGGTTGCCGGGGGTCGTCGCGACGGGGACGGGCGCGTGATCGAGGCGCTCGCGGAGCTCGTCGAGCTCGAGCGGCTCGGCGCGATCGCTGAGGTCCCCGAGCAGCAAGAGCCCGAGCAGCGGCTCGCCGGCTTCCTCCGCCTGCTCGCGCTCGAGCGCGAGGCGGTCGAGGATGCGCGCGAACTGGGCGACGCCGTCTTGGACGTCGCCGACCGCCGCGATTCGAAATCGCTCGGGGCAGGGGAGCTGACCGCGGATCCACAGCGCGCCCTCGCTCATTGGGATCGTCGCGCGGCGCGTGAGGCCCTCGCCGTCGGCCGCGAGCGCGAGCTCGGCCCCGGCGACCGGCGCGTCGTCGGCGACGCGCGTGACGGTGACGTTGAGGCGCGGGTCGACGTTGAGCAGCTCGAGCTCGAGCTCGCCCGCGCCGCTCGAGTCGCGCGGCGTGATCGAGAGCGCGAAGTCACCGGGCGCGGCGACGCGCGCGCTCACGCGGCTGGATGTCTCTCGGAGCAGGCCGAGCGCGTCCCAGCTCGCGGTGTCGCGCGCGCGGGGGTCGTGGAAGCGCAGCTCGGCGCCGGGCGCGGCCCGCAGGCGCGCGCGCTCGTTCTCGGCGAGCACGCGGCACTCGGCCTCGCGGTAGTCGGGCTGGGCGCAGAGCGGCTGGACGCAGGCGGGGAGCGCGAGCAGCCCCGCGAGCGCTCCTGCGATACAGGTATAGAAAGACATGTTCATAGGGTCGCCTCGCTCGCCGCCGCGGAGACGCGCGTGGGCGCGCGCTGGTGGCCGAGATCTGGGAGCACCACGCCCAGGCTGAGCGTCACCGCCGCGCCGTTGCCGAGGATCACGCCCGCGCCGGCCTGGGCCGCGACGCGAGCGCGCGGCGGCCGAAAGCGCATGGCCCAGCGCAGGTGCAGCGGGCCGAGGAAGCCGAGCGCCGCGTCGAGGTTGAGCCCGCGGCCGTCGAAGCGGGAGTGCACGTAGCCGAGCCCCAGCTGACCGTTGACGCGGGTCCGCCCGGATCGCGTCGCGAACGGGACATCGAGCTCGTACCAGACCTCGCCGTAGAACGGGCCGGCCGCTGGGGCCCCGCGCCGGAGGGTCTGCTGCGCTGACCCCGAGCCGCGGTGCGACGTGAAGTCGAAGCGCGGGCCCGCGTAGACCGTGAAGCGCTGACGCGAGGACACGTTCCAGCGCGCGCCGATCGTCAGCGGCAGGAGCATCACGCGCTCGAGCAGCTCCTCCTCGGGGGTCTGGGGGTTGTACGTGTGACGACGGATCTGCGCCTCGGGCTTCCAGCGCAGCTCGGCGCCGCCGAGCCGCGCCGAGCGCTCGGGCGCGAGCGTCGGGTAGGGGAGCGCGATCGCGGAGTCGAGCGCGACCCCGATATCGAGCCGACGCTCGCGCAGCGCGGTCGGGAACGCGCCGTCTGCGTCGCTGAGCTGCGGCCTGGGATCGACGTGCGCCTGGGTCCCGGCGAGCCCGCCGACGTGCGCGAGCAAGCGAACGCGCGCGCCGGGGGCGATCCAGTAGGTCGGCGCGACGCGGAGCCGCAGCGCGCCGGGCGTACGCTCGCCGAGCGCGGGCCTCGGTCCGAGGCCGTAGCCCAGCGAGAGCGTCGCGGGTCGAAGTCGATCCGCGTCCGTCGGGCGATCGTGATCGACGAGCGCGAAGATCGAGCCGAGCGTCGCGCCGCCGATCGCGGTCATGCCCGCGCCGATCATCAGGCCGGCGGGGTCACCGGCGCCCACGCTGTCGCCGAGGGTGAGGAACAGCGCCGCGCCGGCGCCACCGAGCGCGAGGCCGGTGAGCGCGAGCAGCAGGCGCGCCGGTCGCGAGCGCGTGCACGGCTCGCTCCCGGGGTTACAGGCCGTGAAGCCGCGGCGCGGCGCCGGATCTCCTCGCCGCGGCGGCGTGGCCGAGGGGACATGTTGGGCCCGCGCGTTGGGGGCGTTCGCCGGCTCGCTGGGCGCCGCGCGAGCCGGCGCGCCGGCGGAGAGCAGCGCGAGCGAGGCCGCGGTGATTGGGAGCCAGCGTCGCGCGCGCGAGCTGACCGTCGGTGTGATCCCCGCGACGCGCATCGACTCCTGTGGACCTACCACAGGTTCGGGCGCGCAGGTTCGGGCGCAGGCTCGGGCGCGCAGGTTCAGGCGCAGGTTCAGGCGCAGCGTCGCCGACGGGCCCGGCTCGGATCAGCTCCCGCGTCGCTGCTGGGCGCGCGCCAGGATGACGTTGAAGCCGAACATGCCGACGAGCATGCTGGCGATGAACAGCAGCAGCGCGTGGTCTCCGGTGACGAGCGAGGTCAGCGCGGGGCCGGGGCACAGCCCGAGCAGGCCCCAGCCGACGCCGAACAGGATCGAGCCGAGAACCAGGCGCGCGTCGATGTCCGTGCGCGTCGGCAGGCTGAATCGATCGAGCAGCAGCGGACGCTGCATCCGCGCGGTGATCCGGCGGAAGGCGACCCCGTAGACCAGGATCGCGCCGATCATCACGCCGGCGAGGCTGGGATCCCACGCGCCGGTGAAGTCGAGGAAGTTGAGCACCTTGTCCGGCCGCGTCATGCCAGAGACGCCGAGGCCGATCGCGAACAGGACGCCCGCGAGGAAGGTGATGTGGACCTGTCGGACTCCGCGCATCTGCTTAGCCTCCGAAGACATGTCGGGTGAGGAAGACGGTCAACGCGGCGAACGAGATGAAGGTGATCGTGGCGAGGATCGAGCGACGCGAGAGGCGGCCGATCCCGCACACGCCGTGACCGCTGGTGCAGCCGTTGCCCATCCGCGTGCCGACGCCGACGAGCGCGCCGCCGAGCACGAGCTCCAGCGGCCCGCGCGGCAGCGCGGAGAGGTCGAGCGCCCCGGGCAGAATGACGCTCAACGCCAGCCCGCCGACGAGCAGCCCCACGACGAAGCTGACGCGCCAGTCGAGGTCCCCGGGGCGCGGCGGGAGGAGGCCGCCGACGACCCCGCTGATCCCGACGACGCGGCCGGAGAACAGCAGGACGAGCATGGACGCCAGACCGATGAGCGCGCCGCCGAACAGCGCGGTGGAGAGGTCGAGCGCGAGCGAGGCGTTTGCGACCAGCGGCGAGCCTACGGACGCGCACAAGTCAGCGTGAATCAGTGTGGCCAAGTACACGTGGGCTCCTTTCCCGTGACGCTCAGTGTACAAAGCACAACCCGTGCCAGACGGCGTGCGACCGCGCAGAGACCCGTTGGGGCGCGGGAGGACGCCGGGCGTCGCGGGGCGCTCGGGTACGCCGCAACATTATGCATCAACCGGCTTTGGGGCCGCGTTACGCCGCGAGGACCGTCGAGAACGCGAGATGCGTCGCAGGTCGCAATCATCGAGAATGCCGGCGTAGAGCGGCGTTCGATCGGTTCGCCTCCGTGGCGGAGGCCGTGGCGACGCGAGCAGCGGGGGGCGCGTTGGGGGAGAACAATCCGTTCGTGCGAGCGAAGGATCGACCGCTGGTCACGGGGCGCCGCGGCGTTCCAGGGATCGAGCAGGAGAACACGATCGAGGGCCTCCGGCGCGCGGTCGAGCTGGGGATCCCGGCGGTCGCGCTCGACGTGATGGTCACGGCCTGCGGGCGCGTCGTCTGCTTCCACGACGACGACACCGCGCGGCTCACCGGCGAGTCGGGCTCGATCGCCGCGCGCCGCTTTGACGAGGTCTCGCGGCTGCGGCTGCAGCGGCGCGTCTTCATGGGCTACGGCGCCGAGGGTCAGTGCTGGATCAACTACCCGCGGGCGCGTCGGATCCCGCTGCTCGCCGAGGTGCTCGACGAGTTCAAGGGCAAGCTAGCGATCAACGTCGAGATGCGGCCCTCGAGGCCGATCTGGTCGCAGAGACAGGATGGCGCGACGGTCGCGCGCGTGATTCGAGACGCGGGCGCGGAGGACTCGGTCGTCGTCACCTCGTTCGACCTCTTCAAGCTCGTCGCGCTCGAGCACGAGCACCCCGGGCTGCGCTCGGGCTTCGCCTACAACGACGGGCTGTTCGACGACGTCATCAACTGGATGCAGTGGGTCCCGGGCCTGCGCGCGCATCTCCGCCTGCCCGAGGGCGCGCGCAGCAGCGCCGCGCTGATCGGGAGCCTGCTCGAGGCGAACGCCGTCGGTCGCTGGGTCGGCTCGTCAGTCTGCTCGGCGGAGCACACCTTGCTGCACATGACCACGGTCGAGACCCTGCGCGAGCGCTCGATCGCGGCGGTCGGCGCCTACACCCTGTTCCCCCTCGACACGCGGCGCAGCGCGTCCGCGGTCGCGCACGCGGGCGAGCTCGAGGGGCAGAGCCGAGGTGAGATCGAGCGGTTGATCGCGCTCGGCGTTGACTGGATCGAGACCGACGATCCCGAGCGCATGCTCGAGCATGTCGGCCTACCCTCGACGGCCGTGTGAGCCGCGGTGGGAGCACGAGCCCGCGCCTCGCGCGGACCAAGTTGTTCACTCAAGGAACGCGGGAGAACGAGTCGCGCGGCGGCGACGAGCACAGCCGCGCGGAGCGTGACGGGTGAACATGTATTCCGTGTCACGCAGACGGCGGAGCACTCTCGCGCGCGAAATCCCTGCACGCCGCGCGCCACGGGTTTGCGCGACGTGAGGGGTGCTACCCTGGGCAGGTCTGCGCGGCGAGCCTCCCTGGACTGCGACCGCGCACAGAATTTTCATGGGTTCCGTAACCACAGGGGTCGATCCGACGGTCGGATTCTTCGCGCTGTCGCCCGATCCGATGTGTCTCGTAGACCTCAGCGGCAGGATCCTCCGCGTCAATCGAGCCTTCGAGTCGGTGCTCGGCTACTCGCCTGAATTGGTGAACCAGCGGCGTCTGCAGGAGCTCGTGCACGAGGACGACCGCGAGGTCTTCGACGGCGAGCTCGAGCGGGCGCGCGCTGAGCACGACAAGGCCAGCTGCCTCGTGCGCATGCGCTGTGAGGACGGCGCGCACCGCTGGCTGACGTGGAGCCTGAACAAGGGGGCGCGCGACGGCGTGGACGCGGGGCACATCTTCGGCCTCGCGCGCGACGTCACCGAGGAGAAGCGCTGGGAGGCGATGCTGCGCAGGCAGGCGCGCTCGGCCTTTCAGATCGCGACCGGGCCCGGCGGGCGCGGCGACAACGGCTTCGGCGCGCCGCTCTCGGGGCGGCAGGCCGAGCGCGCGCTGCACCAGAGCCAGTGGCTGCTGCGCCTGCTCGTCGAGCACACCTCGGCGGCCGTGGCGATGCTCGACTCGCGCATGCGCTTCATGCTCGTCAGTCGACGCTTCCTCTCCGACTACGGCCTGCACGGTCGCGACCTGATCGGCGTCGGCTACTACGACGTGTTCCCCGAGACGACGCGCGACATCCGGGTCGCGTACAAAAGATGTCTCGAGGGTCGGGTCGAGCGTCGCGCCGAGGAGCCCTTCCGCCGCCGCGACGGCCGGGTCGAGTGGCTGCGCTGGGAGGTGCACCCGTGGCGGCACACCAACGGCGAGATCGGCGGGCTCATCCTGTTCACCGAGCACATCACGGAGCAAAAAGACGCGCGCGAGCGGCTCAAGCTCGCCGCGGCTGAGCTCGCCGGCAAGAACGAGCAGCTCGTCGAGGCGCTCGACAAGGCCGAGGTCGCGAACAAGGCCAAGAACACCTTCATGGCGAGCATGACCTACGAGGTCCGCACGCCGCTCAACGCGATCATCGGCTACGCCGAGATGCTCGAGGAGGACGCGCGCGACAGCGAGCAGCTCGAGGTCGCCCAGGACCTCGCGAAGATCCTCGCGGCCGGCAAGCGCCTGCTCGAGCTGACCGACGACGTGCTGGATCTCGCGCACCTCGAGGCCGGGACCGCCCAGCTCGCGCCCGAGACCTTCGAACTCGCCGAGATCGTGACGGAGGTGGTCGACAACGTGCTGCCGCTGGCCGAGAGCCGCGGCAACGAGATCGTCGTGCGCGGCCTCGACGGCGCCGGCACGATGCACGCGGACGTGACCAAGGTGCGTCAGTGCATGCTGACGCTGGTCGCCAACGCGTGCAAGTTCACGCAGCGCGGTCTCATCACGGTGCTCGTCGAGGACGAGTGGGGGCGCGAGCGCGAGGGCGACCGCGTGCGCTTCGTGGTCGAGGACAGCGGCGGCGCGGTCGATCCTGGGCGCGTCGCCGCGATGTTCGACCCCTACACGACGCCCGAGTCCCCGGGCGCGAGCGTCCCCCACGACGGGACCGGCTTCGGGGTGGCGATCATCCGGCGCTTCGCCGAGCTGCTCGGCGGCGAGGTCTTCGCCGAGCGCCGACACGGCGAGGGATCGCGGTTCACGATGGTGCTGCCGCGCTACGCCGAGCGGCGGACCTTCGCGGCCACCCGCTGAGGCGCGAGCGATCGCGTACCCGCCCCGATCGCGCTTTGTATTGTTGGGACAGGTCCTTTGGGGCATGCTCATAGAGGGTGCAGCTGTTCGGCCACGTGCGCGCCTTCGTCGAGGAAGGTCTCCCTCGGGCGATGCTGATGAACGCCGAGAGCGCTCATCGCGTCAGCCTCGCGGTCTTCATCTCGGTCGTCTGCGGCGTGCTCGCGCTCGCCTTCATCCCGCTGCTCTTGCTGATCGCCGAGGACCGCGCGCAGCTGATCGGGATCGCCTACAGCCTCGTGGTCAGCGGGATGTTCCTCGTGACGCCCGTGCTCCTGCGCCAGACTGGATCGCTGCTGATCGCGGGCAACTGGCTGACCGCGCTCGCGTTCATCAGCTTCAGCTACGCGGTCGCCTTCGACGGGGGGCTGCGCGGCTCGCTGAGCGTCGGCTTCGCGATCGTCGTCCCGATCAGCATCCTGATCGCCGGCTTCCGCTCGGGCCTCGTGTGGGCCGGCGTCGTCGCTACGGCGCTCGTCAGCTTCTACCTCCTCGACCTCGGCGGGCGCCTCCCGGGGCGGCTGATCCCCGGCGACAGCGACTGGCTGACGCTCGCGCTGGTCGGGCACCTCGTCGTCATCACCATCATCACCTGGCTGATGGTTCACTTCGAGCGCTTGCGCAACGAGAGCATCGACATCGCGGTCGCCTCCGAGCGACGCTTCACGCGCGCCGCGCTCGAGGAGGTCGAGGCCCGCGCCTTCGCCGAGCGGATCGACGTGAGCCACCGGGCCAAGGCCGCGTTCATGGCGACGATGAGCCACGAGCTGCGGACCCCGCTCAACGCGATGATCGGCTACGCCGAGGAGCTCAGCGAGGGCATCGTCGACGAGGAGATCGAGCCCGACGAGCAGCTCGAGCTGCTCAACCAGATCATCGCCTCGGGCCGGCACCTCGTGACGATGATCTCGGACGTCCTCGAGCTCTCGCAGTTCGACGCCTCGCGCGCCTCCTACGAGCTCGATCGCTTCGAGCTGCTGCCCTTCTTCAACGAGCTGATCGCGACGCTCGAGCCGCTGGCCTACGCCAAGGGCCTCGAGATCACCTGCGAGCTCGCCAGCGATCTGACGCACGTCCGCAGCGACCCGATGCAGCTGCGCCGGGTCCTGACGGCGCTGCTCAGCAACGCGATCAAATTCACCGAGAAGGGGCGGGTGAAGTGCACGGTCCGCGGCGTCGGCCTCGCGGGCGCGAGCGGCGTCGAGGTCTCGATCGAGGACACGGGGATCGGGATCCCGGCCGAGCGCCTCGACGACATCTTCCAGCCCTTCCAGCAGGTCGACGGCTCGCGGGCGCGCGCGTTCGAGGGCGCGGGCCTCGGGCTGAGCCTCGCCAAGCACATCATCGACGGCCTCGGCGGCAGCATCTCGGTCACCTCGCGGCTCGGCGTCGGCAGCTGCTTCACGGTCCGGCTGCCGACCTGAGCGCGCCCCGGGAGGCTGGCCGAGCCGCCCGCGGGGGTCGCTCGGACAGCGTCCAGGGGCGCTCGACCCTACTCGCTGCCGACGTCGACCGGCAGGCCGCTGGGCACCGAGGCGGGCAGCGACTGCGCGATGACCTCGGGCGCCGCGCTCGGGTCCGAGAGCGACTTGAGGAAGGCCACGAGCTGCTTGACGTGCTTGTGCTTGCTTACGTCGACCTCGTCGAGCAGCGGGTCGATGCCGGCGGTCAGGACCGCGTCGGTGTTGTCGAGCAGCGACTCGTGGAGCGAGTCGTGCTCGCACTGGAAGGGCGAGTAGTCGGTGAGCGAGGTGTCGGGGAGCTGCGTGATGTCGTAGCTGATCAGCGCCTCGACCGGATCGCGGTAGTGGGCCACGAAGTCGGCGAGCTCGGCCGTGTGCCCGTGTCGGCCGTAGGGCGCCGTGAACTCGATGTTGCGCAGCGGCGCCGTCCGCCACTTGTAGCGCTCCTCGACCGGGAAGATCTCGTCCCCGGTCGGGCCGAAGATCCACGGGCCGGCGTAGACGTTGCGGGTCTGCCCGAAGTCGTCGAGGCCGTCGGCGCCGTTGCGCTTGGGCAGGTCGTTGCCGCAGCCGAACTGCGGCGACAGGGTCTGGTGGAACTGCTGATCGGTGAACAGGTTGCCCGAGTGGCATGAGGCGCAGTTGCCACGCTCGGCGTCGAAGAAGTGCCTCGCGCCGCGCAGCTGCTTGTTGGTCAGCGCGCAGTCGTCCCCGGCGACGAACTGGTCCCACGGGCTGTTATTGAAGCTGAAGGCGGCGACCTCGTAGGCCGCGATCGCGTTGCCGGCGTGCCCGAAGTTCAGCGTCTCGTAGGGCGCGTCGTAGGCGGCCTCGAACATCTCGACGTACTCCGGGATCGCGCCGAGGCGGACCATGTACCCGTCCCAGATGCACGCGAACATCAGCGGCAGCGGGGTCTGGGGGTCGACGCAGGCCATCAGCTCGTTGTTCGGGTCTTGGCCCGGGAAGCCGAGCTGCTCGGCGAAGGTGACCTCGGGGACCATCGCCTGCCCAGCGAGCACGTTGCTCGCGGCGACGCCCGGGAAGTCTTCGAAGGGCGCCTGGTACTCGGGGAGGATCAGCGGGAGCCCGAGCCCGAGCACGCCGTTCTCGTCCTGGTCGACCTTGCCGTCGATGGCCAGGCGCTCGAGCGCGTGCACGTTGTAGAGCGTCTGCGTGTGACGCCCGCCGACCTGCCCGCCCTCGCGATCGAGGCCGACGCCGTGACCCGCGACGCCGGAGAACAGCGGGCGGCGGTCGGTGAGCCCGAGCGCCGCGTTGTGACAGGTCCCGCACGAGGTGTCGCGGTTACCGCTGAGGATCTTGTCGTGGAACAGCGCGCGGCCGAGCGTGACGAGCTCGGGGCGGATGGCGGGGGGCTGCTCGAAGGGCGTGATGCCCTGCTCCGCGATCAGCGCGCGGACATCGTCGACGAGCTTCTTCTTGGGCTTGCAGGAATTATCGTCGTCGTCGTCGTCGTCGTCGTCGTCGTCGTCGTGCGCGCGATCATCGACTGACGATGTCTCGAGCTCGGAGTCGTCTGTGTCCTCCACGCACGCCGAGACCCCTAGGCTGAGGCCCGCGCTCGCGGCGAATACGAGCAACCTCTGACAGTTGTTGAAATTCATCTCCACCTTCTCTCATGCGATCGCGGACAGCAGCGAGCCAGCGAACAAACAGCTCGCAATGTCGCGCGTACAAACACGCCGGAAAACAGTCGGCGCTTTGATGGCACGCTCTCACGCGGTGTTGATTAAAGTCAACGATTTAACGTCGTTCCTTCGACGCGATCGAGATCGAGAGATTCGCGGTCAAGCGGGTCAAAACGCCACAGCGTCGCGCTCCCGGCGAGCGGCGCCGCGTCGACTATCCAGCGAGTTAATCACGTGAGTTGGACGGTTGAAATCACGCGGGGCGCGTGTCTGGTCTGTAGCCTGTCCTGACCCTCAACACGGAGGTGTTGTGATTTAAGGTGGAGATAAAATGTGTGTTTAAAACGGCGTTGAATCATCGCTGTGTGTTGAATCCGCGGACGCGGTCGCGGGGACGCGTCATGATCCGGCGCGACCGCGAGGGAGCGCGCCGGATCGTGTGAGCAGTACCTCGCGCGTTCGCGCGCCCTCCTGCGTTGATGTCCTCAGATGCAGATTGCGGGTCTGCGCGGCGCGGGTCTGCGCACCCGCGATTGAGAGGGTGCTACGATCGAGCGCGTGCGCGAACATGAGCCGCCCTGTCCCGACGCGCAGCTGCACGAGCTGCGCGAGCAGCTGCTCGAGGCGCTCGCGCTTAAAGAGGTTACGCGCGCCGGCTGGCTGCGCGTGGGCGTCGAGGGGGCCGAGTCGGTCGCGGCCCACTCGTGGGGGGTCGCGTGGCTCGTGCTGGCGCTGTGTCCCCCGGCGCTCGACCGCGGGCGCGCGCTCGCGATCGCGGTGATTCACGATCTCGCCGAGGTCCGGGTCGGCGATATCACGCCCCACGACGGCGTGCCGGCGGAGGAGAAGCGGGCGCGCGAGCTCGCGGCGCTCTCGGGGATGCTCGCGCCGCTAGGACCGCGGGGACGCGAGCTGACGGCGCTCTGGCGAGAGTACGAGGACGGATCGAGCCCAGAAGGGCGCTTCGTGAAGGCCTGCGACAAGCTCGACATGGCCCTGCAGGCGCGCCGCTACAGCGCCGCGCAGGGCGTCGAGACCGGGGACTTCATCCGCTCCGCGCTCGCGCGCCTCGAGCCCGGCGTGCTGCGCTCGCTCGCCGCGGCGACGCGATAGCCGTCACCTCTGCGGAACGGGCGCGCCGGGCCCCCGCCAATCTCCGAGCCGCGACGTCCGGGGCTCCTCGATCGCGACGGGGCCGCCGTGGCGCTCGCGCGCCGCCGCGTCTTTGTGCTCACGGACCACGCGGAACAGCGCGCTAGCGAAGGCCTCCGCGGTCGCCGGCCGCACGAGCTCGACGCGCTCCCGCAGACCGAGCTTGTCGAGCTCGAGCGCGCGATGGTGGCAGTACGGGTTGTTGCCCGGTCGACCGAGCAGCGGCTCCGAGACGGCGGTGCAGCCGGCGAGGCAGAGGTCGGCGTAGTAGCACTCGCGGCAGTAGCCCCAGAGGTCCTCGACCGTCCGCGCCCGCAGCGAGCTGAGCTGCGGGGTCTCTGTCCACAGCTCCTCGAGGCTGCGCTCGCGCCAGCTCCCGCCGATATTCGTCGGGCCGCCGTTGCTCGGGCAGTTCTTGATCATCCCGTTGCTCTCGATGCCGATCGTCGAGCGCCCGGCCTCGCAGCCCCGGAAGTGCCCCGTGCGGCGCATCTGTCTGCTCCGCAGGCGGTGCTCGAGCGGACCGAAGTACCCGAGGCTGTTGCCGGGCGAGACCCGCACGCCGAGCGACTCGGCGCGGGTGAGCACGCGCTCCACGGCGTCGAAGAGCTCCAGGTACATGTACGGCTGCAGCAGCAGCTCGGGGTGATCGGCCGCGTTGCCGTGGGCGACCGTGGGCTGCAGCTGCCACGCCCACGCGCCCTCGGCGGCGATCAGCTCGAGCAGCGCGGGGAGCTCGTGGCGCGTCCACACGTTGAGCTGCGTGTTGACCGAGATCCGCGAGCCGGCCTCGCGCAGCAGGCGGAGCGCCCGGAACGCGCGGCGCCAGCTGTCGGGCGTGTCGCGGACTCGGTTGTGGCTGTCCTCGAGGCCATCAATCGAGAGGCTGACGCTGCTGATCCCGGCCTCGACCGCCGCCTCCGCGCGCGCGCGCGTCAGGTTGTAGCCGCCGGTGACCATGGTCGCCGTCATCCCAGTCTCACGGATCGCGCGGATGACCAGGATGAAGTCGTTTCGCAGGTACGCCTCGCCGCCGATCAGCGCGACCTCGCCCACGCCCGCGGCGGCGAGCTCGCGGACGAGCGCGAGCGCCTCCTCGGTGCTCAGCTCGTCCCGTCGCGCCCGCCCGGCACGGGGTCCGCAGTGGAGGCAGCGCTGGTCGCAGGCGAGCGTGAACTCCCACACCGCGAGCCGCGGGCGCGGACCTTGTCCCGGCGCGACCGGCAGGAGCGAGCGCGTCTTCGGTCGCGGCAGCGAGTCGACGATCGGCAGGCGCCGGCGGGTGTCCTCAAGGCTCACGGCGTCACCTGAAGCTCTCTGCGCGCCTAAACTTCGCTACTTGTCTGCGCGCGGCGGGTCGACGTCGAGGTCCCCGCCGGAGCCCGAGCTGTCGCCCGTCGTCGCGCCTGTCGTCGCCTCGGTCGTCGCCTCTGTCGTCGCGTCGGAGTCCGACGCGCTCGAGCTGCTGTCGCCCTCGGTCGCGTCGGTCGTGCTCTGGCCCGTGCTGTCGCCGGTGGTTGTATCGGTCTCCGTGCCCGGGTCGGTGCCGGTCGTGCCCGCGGTCGCGTCGGTGGTCTCGGCCGCGGTGGTCCCGAAGCTCGAGAGCTCCGTGCTGGGGCCCGGGCCCGCGTAGAAGGTCGTGGTGGAGTCGTCCGCGTCGGTCGAGGTCTGCGAGCTCTCGTTCCCGCTCTCGTTCGTCTTGTCGTCCCCGCAGCTCGTCGTCGCTACGCCGAGCGCGAGGCCGAGGCCGAGCGTCAGCAGCGTCGACGCCGCGACGCTGCGCGGCGTCGGGCCGCAGAACGGGCAGTGGGGCTCGCGCGCCCGGTAGTGGCGCTGACAGTGATCGCAGACGTACATGGTCAACCTCTGAGCGCCCCGAGAGTACCACCTCACGCGCGGCGCGAACGACATGACCCCGAGGAAAGGTCCTCGGGGTCATCTTTGGTCAGCCGCCCGCGGCGGCGCGCTACTGCGGGAGCGTCCCCATGCACTCGGTCAGCGGGCCGGTGATGCCGCTCCAGCCCAGCGGCGCGTTGTTGCCGTGATCGGGGCCCTGGACCAGCACGCCGGAGAGGTTGAGGTTGACCGGATCAGCCTCGAACAGCTGCGCGTTGCTGTTGAAGATGTACAGGCGCGCGGTGTCGTCGGTGAACAGCGGGCCGCCGAGCGCGTGGACGCCCCAGGTGCCGCCCTGGCCGAGCAGCGTGCCGGTGCCGGAGTTGTAGTCGAAGTTGTAGACGTTCCCCGAGTCGATAGCGAAGCCGTCGCCGTCGGTGATCTCGCCCATCTCGTTGATCCCCGGCCCCATGTCGTCGATGTCGGCGACCGAGGCGTTCTCGAGGTCGGTGATGACCTCGTAGCTGAGGTCGCTCTCCAAGAAGTTCCCCGTGAAGCGGATCAGCCGGTTCCCGTCGGCGCTGCCGACGTCGACGCCGGTGTCCATGAGGTAGACCTTGCCGTTGCAGTCGGTGTAGAGCGCCTCGATCCGGAGGTTGTCGGGGACCATGCCGAGGATCTTGACCTCGATCTCGGAGGCCACGATCGGGGGATCGGCCACGTGGTAGATCTGCGTCCCGCCGGCGTTCTCGCGCGAGCCCAGCAGCGAGCCGTCCTCGAGCATCGTGATGCCGTTCTGGCCGCTGATGAGCGGCGTGAGGATGGTGCTCGGGACGATGTCGTTCACCGAGCCGTCGTTCTCGTTGATGTCGATGTAGACGATCAGGTTCTCGACCGCGTACCAGAGGTTCGGGGTGCCCCAGAGGAACGGGACGTCGTCGCCGTCACCGTCGCCGTCGCCGTCGCCGTCGCCGTCGCCGTCACCGTCGCCGTCGCCGTCGCCGTCACCGTCGCCATCTCCGTCACCGTCGCCGTCGCCGTCGCCGTCGCCGTCACCGTCGCCGTCGCCGTCGCCGTCACCATCACCGTCACCGTCGCCGTCGCCGTCGCCGTCGCCGTCGCCGTCGCCGTCGCCGTCGCCGTCGCCGGAGTTGGAGTTGGACTCGCTGCCTGACGGGTCGTTGGTCGTGGTCTCCGTCTCGCCCGCGTTGGTGTCGGGCCCGGCGCTCGCGTCGGTCTCGGTCTCGGTCTCGGTCTCGGTGCCCGCGTTGGAGCCTGAGCCCTCCGTGCTGTCACCGCAGGCCGTGGTAGCGAGCGCGGTCAGCAGCAGCGTCGCGAGGGCCGCGCCGTAGCGGGTTGTCAGAGGTTTCATTCGGCTAATCGTGATCATCGTCTTGTATCTCGCGGGCATAGCGCTGGGCGCCGCGCTCGTCTGCCGAGCAGCTCGCGGTCTCGCGTCAGCGCGGGGCCGTGTAAGCAGGACGGACCGCGCGCGGCCCGTCCCTCCGGCGTATTATATGACCGTAAGTACAGGCGTGCTAGCGGGCGTCAGGAGATCCGCGTGACGCGAAACGCCACAGGCGCGCCCGCGGCGTGTGTGCGCCTGGCTATGGGGTCATGTTATGTCGCCGGCTGTGCGCGGCGTCGCCTGGGCGAGACCCACTCCAGGCCGAGCGCCGCGCAGACCAGCTGCTCACCGCGCTGGGCGCGAAACGAAACCGTGCTCACGCCGACGCCGAGCCGGCGCGAGGCCTCGCGCAGCGAGAGCCCGTCGACGGCGCGGGCGATGAAGGCGTCGCGAAAGATCTTCGGGAGCGTCGCGATCACGGTGTGCAGGCGCTCGCGGTGGAGCGCGCGCTCGACGTGCTCATCGGGGCTGAGCGGCTCCTCGTGCGCGCGCGTGACCGCGAACGCGTCGCGCCGTCGCCTCCGCGCTTCGCGGTCGAGCCAGGTGCGCGCGAGGTTGACGGCGATGACGTGCAGCCAGGTCTCGATCCGGGCGTCGCCGCGGAACCGGCGGACGCTGTTGAAGGCGCGGATGAACACCTCGTGCACCAAGTCCTCGACGCCGCTCTCGTCACGGGTGACGCGCAGGATCGTCCTCGTGACGCGGCGCGCGTGCCGGCGAAACAGCTGCCCCTGCGCCTCGCGGTCGCCGCGGCGCGCGGCGGCGAGACACTCGTCTTCACTGCGTGGGGGCGCGCGTCGTCGGAGCGGAGCGCGTCGCGTGCCGCCGTACCTCCGCGCGCGCTCCCGCGCGTGGCGGGCGGGCGGGGGCATGTACGGCGAGCTGGGCTGAGCGGTAGGCATCAGCGACGCGGTAGTGCAGGCGCCGTTCCAGCCGCGTCGCGCCAGCGAATTGGCGGCGGCTCGGCGGCTCGACCGTGCAGCTGCTGCACGGTCGAATCGATCCTGCCATGCAGCTGTTGCACGGCGCGAGCGCGCGCGCGCGGGCTGGCTGGCGCGGTGACGTGCGGCGAGCGAGCTGTCTGTTGGACTCAGCGCGATCGGGGTTTTCAAACCACGCCCCACACCGAGGCGCGACTGACCTACTCTCGAGCCCTAGCACGGCCTGCTGGGCGACGAGTCGAGCGCGATGGACGAGAGCAACAGCGGCGGCGCGGCCCCGCGCAAACCGAAGGGGCACCTGTGGTCGGCGCCGACGCTGCACAACACCCTCTCGGCGCCGAGCTCGTCGAGCGCGGACGAGCAGGCCGACGGGCAGGCTGACGCGCCGGGCTACCTGATGGTGCTGCAGCGAGACTCGGCCTTCGTCTTCACGCTCCCGCGCGCCGGCGTCGTGTTGATCGGCCGCGCGGTCGAGGTCGGCCTGCAGATCGTCGACTACCTCGCGTCGCGGCGGCACGCGCAGCTCGTGATCGAGGACGGCCGCGCGACGATCTTCGACCTCGGCAGCCAGAACGGCACCGCGGTCAACGACCAGCGGATCGACGCGCCGCACCTGCTCCACCCGGGCGACGTCATCTCGATCGCGAACACGACGATCATCTACCACGCGCGCGGGCGGGCGCGCGGCGGGCGTCGCATGATCGACAAGGCGGACTTCCGCGCGCGGCTCGGCGAGGAGCTACTGCGCGCGGTCAACTTCGGGCGCGACCTCTGCGTCGTCGCGGTGCGTCTGCCCGCCGCGGATCACCGCGCGATCGAGCCGGTGCTGATGAAGCAGCTGCGGGCGATCGACACGGCGGCCCCCGAGCCCGACGGCGTGCTGCTGCTGCTGATGCCGGAGGCGGACGCCGAGGACGGGCGCGAGCTGGCGCGGGGGGTGCACGCGGCGCTCTCGCGGGTCGACCCGGGGTGCCGGATGGGCTTCGCGTGCTGTCCCCGCGACGGCGCGCAGATCGAGACGATGATCGCGGCCGCGCGCGCGGCCGTCGACACGGCGGCGCCCGGCCTGGTCATCGACGCGACGGACGCCTATCGCATGATCCACACGGGTGACGTCGAGATCGTCGCGGCGGACCTGGCGACGCTGCGCGTGTACGGGATCGCCGAGCGAGTCGCGGCCTCGGACATCCCGGTGCTCGTGTGCGGCGAGACCGGGACCGGCAAAGAGCTGGTCGCGCGCGCGATACACCACTGGTCGCCGCGGGCGAGCGGGCGGCTCGTCGCGCTCAACTGCGCGGCGCTGCAAGACAGCCTGATCGAGAGCGAGCTGTTCGGCCACGAGCGGGGCGCCTTCACGGGCGCGCACGCGACCAAGGTCGGCCTGCTCGAGGCGGCGAACGGCGGCTCGGTGTTCCTCGACGAGGTCGCGGAGCTGAGCCTGGTCGCGCAGGCCAAGCTGCTGCGCGCGCTCGAGAGCCAGCGGATCATGCGGGTCGGCGGCATCTCCGAGATCTCGATCGACGTCCGGATGATCGCGGCGACCCACCGCGAGCTCAAGGACGCGGTCAGCGAGGGGCGGTTCCGGGAAGACCTGTTCTTTCGGCTAGGTGGTGCGCGGCTGTGGCTGCCGCCGCTGCGCGACCGGCCGCGCGAGCTCGCCATCCTCGCGCGCAAGTTCTTGACGGACGCCTGCGTCCGCCAGGGCCGCGCGCCGCTCGTGATCACGGGCGACGCGATGCGGGACCTCGCGGCGCGCTCGTGGCCCGGGAACATCCGGCAGCTCCGCAACGCGATGGAGTACGCCGCGAGCGTGATCTCGGGGAGCACGCTCGAGTCCTGGCACGTCGGAGATCTGCTGGAGCAGGAGCCGCCGCCGCGCGCGGGCGCGGGCGCGGCTCCGCAGCGCCCGGCGCCCGGGGAGGACGACACGCCCCGCTTCCGCCCGCTGCAGGAGGAGATCCGCGAGCTCGAGGTGCGCCGGATCTCCGAGGCGATGCGCGCCTCCGGCGGGAACAAGACCCAGGCGGCCCGGCTGATCAAGATGCCCCTGCGGACATTCTTGAACAAGCTCAAGCGCTACGGGATCACGCAGGAGCGCGCCTGAGTCGCGCGCCCGCTCGGCGCGATGGCGCGCGGGCCCGCGGCCCGGTCGTCGTCGGTCCGTTCGCGCGAGTCCCCATCGCTCATCACGTCTCGACGCGCGATCGGCAAGGGGGCGGAAATGCAGCGAGCGGACCGAAGCGCGAACGAGGCGAACGCGAAGCGACGCGCGAGCATCTGCTGTAGCCTCGTGCGCTCGTCGTTCGCGGCAGAACCACGGCGCGCGATGGGGCTAGTCCCCGAGCGCGCGCACGCGGTACTCTCGTCGTGGGTGGATCGGCGCCGCGCTCGCGCGCGCGACCGGCTGGCGACGGTGAGTGGCGCTTGATGACGAACGATGACTCGCAGGGCGGAGCGTTCTCCGGCATCGGCTCAGAGGCCCAGCTGCAGGGGGCGCAGCCCGGGGCGCCCGACTGGAGCGCGCTCGCCAAGGGCGGCACCATGTTCGTCACGCCGCGCCCGATCGAGCCGGCCCCCGCGCCCGCGGCGGCGCCGAGCGAGGAGCAGGGGCCCGCGGGCCTGACCGCGCAGGTCGTCGCGGACGAGGCGGAGCTCGGCGTGGCGATCGACCCGATGATCGGGCGCGTCATCGAGGGGCGCTACCGGATCCTCGACAAGATCGGCGAGGGCGGCATGGGCTCGGTGTACCGCGCCGAGCACCTCAAGCTCAACAAGCAGGTCGCGGTCAAGCTCATCCGCGCCGAGACGCTCAACCACGACGAGGTGCTCGCGCGCTTCGAACGCGAGGCGAAGGTGACGGCGCTGCTCGACCACCCGCACATCGTCGGCGCGATGGACTACGGGGAGCTCCTCGAGGGCGGCGCCTTCCTCGTGAGCACGCTGGTGCACGGTCAGAGCCTCGAGGCGATCCTCGCCCGCGGGCCGCTGCCGTGGGGGCTCGCGTGTCGGCTCGGCGGGCAGATCGCCGACGCGCTCGCCATGGCGCACGGCCTGGGGATCATCCATCGCGACCTCAAGCCGGACAACTTGATCATCGAGCGCCAGGCCGACGGCAGCGCGTTCGCGCGGGTGCTCGACTTCGGGCTGGCCCGCATCACCGAGAATTCGCCGGTCGCGGACGACGGCGCGGTCCTCACGCGCGTCGGCGTCGTGCTCGGCACGCCCGGCTACATGGCGCCGGAGCAGGCGATCGGCGGGGTCGTCGACGCGCGCGCCGACCTCTACTCGCTCGGCGTGCTGCTGTGGGAGTGCATCTCGGGGCGGCGGCTGTGGCCGGCCGACGATCTGGAGTCGCTCGTCGAGATGCAGCTGACCCAGGAGGCACCCTCGCTCTCGGGCGTCGAGGGCGTGGAGCTGCCGGCGGAGCTGGTCGAGCTGGTCGAGCGCCTGTTGGCGCGAAACGCCTCCGCGCGCGCGCGCGACGCGGTCGAGGTCTGCACGCGGCTCAACGCGCTCGCCGACGGCGCGCCCAAGGAGCTGAGCGTCGCGGCCGGCGTCGTGTTCCCGGCGGGGCCCCCGAGCGGAGCGCGCGAGCCGGTCGCGGTCACGCAGATCGCCGAGTCCCCGACCGCCGCCGCGGAGCGGCTGCTGTCGGCGTCGCGGAGCCCGAACAGCCCGCTCGGCATCCTCGCGGGGGCGCGGGGGGAGCTTCGGTCCCGCGCGCCGGGGCGCAACCTCGCGATCGTCGCTGGCGCGGCGCTGCTGCTGGTCGCGCTGGTGGGTGGGTTGGTCGTCGCGCTGACGGGATCGTCCGACGACGGCGCGTCGTCGCGCGACGACGAAGACGTGGAGGAGCCCGCGGCCGCGACAGCGAAGGTGTCGAAGCGGGCAGGCGCGGGATCACGCGGCGCGTCGGCGCCGGCCGAGCTCGAGGAGCCCATCGCGGTCGTGATCGACGGCAAGCGACCCAACCGGCTCAAGAGGTCGATCGAGACGATCCTCGAGCACGAGCCCGCCGACGAGGTCCCCGACTACGCGCGCCTGGCCGCGGCGATCGAGCGCGCGAGCACCTGCAAAGAGAAGCAGCCGGTGCTGCTCGAGCTGGAGCAGCTCGGCGACCCGCGCGTGCTCCCGCTGCTGCGCCGGATGAGCAAGCTCCCGCGGGACGAGTGCGGCAAGGCGTTTAAGCGGCGTGACTGCCTGGGCTGCCTGCGCAAGGACCTGCGGCGCGCGATCGTGGCCCTCCGCGCGGTCGAGGCGGGCGCGTAGGCGCGCACGCGCGCCGCTTCGGCGGCATTAACTCAAATACATGTTTTATAAGTCATGTCTGTGAAGACTGACTTGATCATCCCGCTGCTCCTGCTCGCCCCGCTCGCCTGCGGGGACGACTCCACAGAGACCGGCGCGAGCGCTGGCGAGACGAGCTCCTCGACGGGCGTCGCCGCGTCCGGCTCCTCGAGCACGAGCGGCGGCGCGTCGGAGACCGACAGCACCGCGGGCCCGGGCGGCACGGGCTCGATGTCGGAGACCGGCGGGAGCACGACCGAGACGACGATGGACGTCACCGCGGGCGGCGTGTGCGGCGACGGCACGGTCGACGCCGGCGAGGAGTGCGACGAGGGCGACGACAACGGCCCGGGCGGCGCGTGCTTGGACGGCTGCGTCGTCAACGTCTGCGGCGACGACGACAAGGGCCCCGGCGAGGAGTGCGACGACGGGGGCAGCAACCACAACAACGGCGTGTGCAAGGAGGACTGCACGCTCAACGTCTGCGGCGACGGCTTCGACGGCCCGGACGAGGGTTGCGACGACGGCAACGACGTAGATGACGACGCGTGCACCAACGCCTGCGCGGTCCAGACCTGCGGCAACGGGGTGCTCGACCCTGGCGAGGAGTGCGACGACGGCAACGACGTTGACGAGGACGCGTGCACCAACACCTGCGTGCCGCCGCCCTCGCCCTGCGGGACCCAGGACTTCGAAGCGACCCTCGAGATCAGCCCCGTCGACGTGATCTTCGTGATCGACAACTCCGGCAGCATGGGCCAGGAGATCAAGGGCGTTCAGGACAACATCAACGTCAACTTCGCCAACATCATCAAGCAGAGCGGCCTCGACTACCGCGTGATCATGGTCAGCCAGCACGGCGCGTGGAACGGCCCCGAGAGCATCTGCATCGAGGAGCCGCTGAGCGGGATCCAGGCGGGCGGCTGCGACAACCCGCCGAACCAGCCCGTCAACAACCCGCCGATCTTCTATCACTACAGCACGCCGATCGGCAGCCACAACGCGTGGTGCAAGCTGATCGAGCACTTCCCGCTGGACGCCCAGGACGAGTTCGGTCAGACCGGCTACCTCCAGTGGCTGCGCGACGACTCGATCAAGACCTTCATCGGGATCAGCGACGACGGGATCAACTGCAGCTACAGCGGCCACGACTTTGACGACAACGACAACGTCAACGACGGCGTGAGCGAGGCGATGGAGTTCGACGCGGCGCTGCTCGGCCTGTCCGAAGAGCAATTCGGGACGGCCGAGGATCGTCGCTACAGCTACTACTCGATCGTCGGCGTGGACTACAACGACCCGCCGGACGCCCCGTACACGCCGGACGACCCGATCCTCACCGCGGACTGCCCCTCCGCCGCCGATCCGGGCACGGGGCACCAGGCGCTCAGCGTGCAGACCAACGCGCTGCGCTTCCCGCTGTGCGACACGACCTCCTACGACGTGGTGTTCCAGGCGATCGCGCAGGGCGTCATCGAGGGCTCCTCGGTCGCCTGCGAGTTCCCGGTCCCGGTCCCGCCCGACGAGCAGGAGCTCGACCTCTCGTCGATCGAGATTTTTTACACGCCGATGGGGATGGGCGACGCCGTCCCCTTCGAGCAGGTCCCCGGGCCCGAAGAGTGCGGCCCCGACAAGTTCTACATCCTCGGCGACACGGTCTTCCTGTGCCCGGAGGCGTGCGATCTCGTGCAGGGGGACTTCGACGCGCAGATCGATCTCGAGTACCAGTGCCTACCTGACATCGGCTGAGCGCCCGCGCTCGCGGCCGCGCCGCCGCCGGCGCGGCTTGATAGAGTGTGCCCATGCCGGAGCGCCCGAGGATCCGTGTTCGCTGCGAGCTCGAGCCGCCGGCGTGGTTCGCGTCGTGGCCCCGTGGACTGCGTCCGGCGCGCGTGCGCGTCTCGAGCGACTCGATCCTCTTGCGGTACCGAACGCCGGCGGGCGAGCAAATCGACGTCGCGCTGGACGACCCTGGGCGCGGGCGGCTGGCGGTGCGCGTGATCTCGCGGCCCGGGGACGCGAGGCCGATGCTTCAGCGCCTGCAGCTCGCCGTGCGCCGGCAGCTCGAGCGCGCCCCGGACGACGTGTTCTGGCGGGTGCAGGCGCTGCGGGCGAGCTGCCGCGCGCTCGAGGAGGACGAGGGGTCGACGCCCGCCCGCGCCGCGAGCCCGCGGCGGGCGGCGCTGCGGCGCTGCTACGCGGCGGCGCGGGACGCCATGCTGTCCCGTGAGGCCGCGCTCCCCGGGGCGGCGCGCGCGGCTGCGGAGTCGCTGCTCGCCGACGAGGCGTGCCCGCCCGCGCTGTTCAGCGCGCTCACTCACCTGCTCGTAGCGACAGACGAGACCGACCGCGCGCTCGCGGCGTGGGAGACGCGGGAGGACGACGCCACCGCGCTCACGCGCGCGCTGCTGCTCGGGCTGCTCGGGCTCCACGAGCCCGCGACGAGCGAGGCGCGCGCGCTCGCGTCCGCGGCCGCGCGGAGCGACGACTGGCTGGTGTGCGCGCGCCTGCTGTTCCTGCTGCGGCGCGGGCGGGAGGCGCTCGTGTGCCTCGAGCGGGTCGGCGAGGCGCTGCGCCCGGCCGACGAGCTGTTCCTCGACTCGCTCGCTCGCGAGACGCGCGCGGTCGAGCTGCTCAAGCGGCGCGCGAGCGCCTTCATGGCCCGCGACGACGGGGCGCTGAAGGTCGGGCTGGCGCTGGCGCGCGCGCTGATCGAGACCGGGGGCTACGCCGAGGGCGAGGCGCTGCTGACGAGCCTGCAGTCGCGGGCGCGCGACGCCGATCCGCGGGCGCGCGCGATCACGCTCGAGCTCGCGAAGCTCAAGCTCTGGCGTCTGCAGCTCGACGAGGCGGTCGCGCTCGCCGAGTCGGCGCGGGCGGGGGGAGACGACGCGGCCTACGCCTGGATGGTGCTGGGCGCGGCGGCCTATCTCGAGGGGCGGCACGCGGCGGCGCTCGAGCTGCTCGAGGTCGCCTACCGCCGCGACGCGGCGCACATCCCCACGCGGCTGTGGCGGGTCCTCACGCTCCTCGAGCTGGGTCGCGGCAAGGAGGCGCTCGCGGCGGCCCGCGAGGACGGCTTCGCCGACGCGGCGGCCTGGCAGCTCGTGCGCGTGCTCGCCGAGTGCAGCGTGGACAGCAGGCGCAAGTACCTGCGGGACCGCACGCGCTACATCTACAAGAGCCTCTTGCGCGACGTGTTCTCTGATCAGCCCGCGCGGCTGCGCTTCGACGAGCCGGATCACATCCTCGCGCTCGTCCGGACGGCGCTGCGGCGCTTCGGCGGCAACCTCTCCGAGCGTCGCACTTTCCTCTCTGAGCCCGGCGCGGCGCTCGAGGACGCCAGCCACGTGATCTCGTCGCGCGTCCGCGTCGAGCGGCTCCAGGGGCGGCTGCGCGCGGCGTCGCCGGAGACGGTGATCGCGTCGCTCGAGCGGTTCGCCCGCGACTACCCGGAGGTGCCCTTCGGCGGCACCTACGGCGCCGAGATCCGGCTGTGGATGGGGGAGTACGAGGCGACCGCGCGGGCCTTCGACGGGATCTGGCGCGCGACCCGGACGCGCTGGGGCTACATCGGCGCGGGCGCGTCGTACATGCTCATGGGGCGCTTTGACGAGGCGCTGGCGCGCTGGCGCGAGGGGCAGCAGTACTACACGTACCTCGAGCACGAGGCGACGCACACCTACGAGGGCGAGCTGTGGCGCAAGCGCGGCGAGCTCGAGCGCGCGCGCGCGTGTCTCCACGGCGTCGTCCAGCCCGGGCAGCCGTTTCGCCTGGGCGCGTGGATCAACTACGCGCTCGTCGCCCGCGCGCGCGGTGAGCTCGAGGAGGCCCGCCGGATGATCGCGGGGATCGAGGACTACGCGCCGCTGCTGCTGTGGGAGGCCGCGCGCTCGCTCGGCCGGGCAGGCTCGACCTCGATCTCGCTCGACGACGCGCCGGTCGTGCTCGAGGAGGCGCTGCGGCTGATGCGAGGCAACCGATCCTCCGGCACCTTGACCTTCATTGATCGCGCGGGGCGGATGCGCGTGCAGCTCCAGGGGCACGCGAGGGAGTGGCGCGAGCTGGCGCGCTTCAGCCTGGGCGTGGTGCTCGACGCGCTGGCGCGCGCGTACCTCGAGACGCCGGCGGACTAGCCGCGCGCCTTGATGATCAGGTAGCGCAGCGGCGCCTCGTCCGAGAGGTTGCGCAGCTCGAGCGCCTGCCCGAGTGGGAGGTGGACCACGTCGCCGGGGGTGAGCGGCTGCGCCGCGTCGCCGACCCGCGCCTCGCCCTGTCCCTCGAGACCGATCACGATCTCCGGGAAGTGCTCCTGCCGGTGGCGACCCACGCGTCCGCCGGGCGCGAGCTCGCAGGAGAGCACGGCCGTGAACGGCGGCGCCGCCCGCCCGGCCAAGAGGTTCCAGACCTGGACCGCGCCGCGACCCCCGAACAGCGCCTCGCGCGTAAACGCCTGACCCTTGCGAACTGCCGACATGGACCGAGGCTACACGAAGCCGCGCGGACGATCGTGTACGATCGGAGGATGGTGCGCGCGGACCTTCGGCACGGGCTGGTTGTGGTCGTGGTCGCGCTCGGCGCGTGCAGAGCCCAAGAGCGGGCGCCGAGCGCCTCGGTGGAGCCTTCGGTCTCGGCGCCCGTCGAGTCGGAGGACGCAGCGGCGGAGCTCCCCGCGCCGGAGGCCGCGGTCGTCCCCGACGCGCCGCCGGAGGACGATGGCGACGCGCTCGCGCCGATCGAGCTGCCTGCGCCCGCGGGCGCGCCTCCGAGGTCGTGGTCGATGCAGAGCAGCGCCTCCTACAATCGACACTTCCGCGGGGGCGCGGACGGGGAGCACCTCGAGGCCTCGCTGACGATCGAGTTCGCGCCCGGCGGCGCCGTGACGATCGTCGAAGACGGCGCCCACCGAGAGTCGCGGCTCTCGAACCGCTGGGGCTACCGCAAGCGGCTGCGGGTCTGGAAGACGACGTGGACGGGGCGCTGGTCGGATCAGCGCGGGCGCGTGCAGATCGTCGCGCGACCGCGAGACCGCGACTGCGTGCAGCGCGAGCGCGAGGCCGATCGTCCCGAGCAGCAGGGCGCCTGTGACGAGCTCGCGGCCCGCGTCGAGCTCGAGTGCGAGCGGACGCGCGAGCGCGTCCGCCCCCACCTCAGCGACGCCGACGACAAGGCCGCCGAGACCGCGCTGTGGTCCTGCGTCGCCTCGGGGGAGGGGCAGCTCGAGACGCGTACGCCGTGGCGGCTGCGCCCGGGCTGCGTACGCGTGTCCCGCGGCGTCAGGCCCAGCGTCACCTACGCCGCCTGCGTCGACGACCCCGCGCGGCCGGATGAGTCCTTCTGACCGCGAGTAATGTGTTGTAAGAGACAGGTATGGGACAGCGGCTTATCTCGGTCGCGGACGCGCCCCGCTGGGCGCCCGCGAATTTTCGCGAGCTGCCGGCGCGGGTGGTTATCAAGGACGGCGAGGGGCTGTTCGAGACCTGGCACGGATCGGGCGTGGCGACCGCGCTCGCCTGCGGCGCGTGCGAGAACGTCGCCGGCAACCTGAAGATCTACAACAACTGGGGCTTCAGCTACCCGAACGGGCACTCGTGGGACGACGTCGAGCTCGTGTGCGGCGCGTGCGGGAAGTTCACCGTGATCAACGAGTTTCAGGAGGGCTGACGCAGGGCTCGGGATCCTCCGCGCCGGCCTCGATGACGACGCGCTCGTAGCCGAGCGAGCGCAGGGCGTCGAAGACGGTGATGACCGCCTGCCAGCGCGTGGGGAAGCTGGCGGTGAGCGTGGTCTGGGGGCAGGGGTCGAGACCCTCGTGGAGCTCGGCGATCGCGGCGCGCATCACCTCCGGGTCGCGCTCGATGTCGGCGATCGTGAGCGCGCGGCACGGCGGAGGCGGAGGCGGAGCGGCCGGCGGCGCGGGCTCGCTTTCACGCTCACTCCCACGCTCACTCTCACTCTCACTCCCACTCTCACTCTCACTCTTCGCCCGCTCCTCGACGCGGGGGAAGCCCAACTTCTTGTGCAGCTCCTTCTGCTCCTCAGGCGTCAAGGGCGTCTTCCAGGCGGCCATCATCTCCACGCTGGTCGGCTTGAGGTCGGTCGCTCGCATCGCGTACATGCACTCGCCCCGCGGGTGGCTGGCGCGGCCGCGCAGCGCGACGACGTCCTCGATCACCGTCACGCGCGGCTCGTAGCAGTCGGCGAGCTCGTGGTGCGCGCGCGCGTCGTCACGCTCGATCGCGCAGAACTTGGGGATCGAGATCGGCAGCGCCGCCAGCTCGCCGTCGCGCCCGCGGACCGCGAGCGATGGTTGGCGCAGCTCGAGGCGCCCGGCGTTGTACATCACCGCGACCAGCTCGCCGAAGCGGGCGCGCGCGTCGGCGTAGATCGTGTAGCGACCACGGTACTCTTCGCCGGCCGCCTCGCGCCCCGCCCGGGCGCCGTCCTTCGCGGCCTCGAGCGCGCGCGTCAGCTCGGGCTGCGCCCATGAGGAGCCATCGGGCGGCGGCGCGGGACCGAGGCGCAGCGCCGCGGACCGTGAGTAGCGCGCGCGCGGCTCATCGGGCTCGCGCTCGCGCGCGCGCTTGGTGTCAGGGACCGCGGACCAGACCGCGACGTCGTCGACCTTCACCACGCCGTCCTTCAGCGTGACGCGGATGTCGGCGGCGAGCGGATCGAGGGTCGAGCGCTCCGCCCGCGGCAGCTCCATCTTCTTCAGCTCGGCGCGGATCGTCCGATCGAGCTGGCGCGCCCCGCTGCTCGGGCTCACGCAGCCCGCGGTCACGAGCAGCGCCAGGAGTGAAGCGTATGTCTTGATGGACATGTAGGAGATGAGTGTCCCGTCGCGCGCGGGCGCGGTCAAGCCGGGCGCTGGCTGTGCGCGGGCGCCCACAGCGTCGCAGCTGGAGCGGCGCGCCGCCGCGGCGAGAATTTTTGTTGATCGCGGTTTCCGTAAAAACCCCGGGGCGGGGTGTCGAAGGGGCAAGTTCAACAGGACTCGCCTCGGGCGAACGAGCCGCGCCGCGCCGCGCCAGTGAGGTCAAACCTCGCTCGCCGGCCCGGTCGGCGAGCGCCCGCAGACGAGCCGCCGCGTCGACGCTGAGCTCCTCAGCGATCGGTCGCGCGTCCAGCTCACCTGTGTCCACCTCGCCGCGCGCGCGCGCTCGCTGCAGCGCGTCTACGTGGCGCGGTCCGTCGCTATCGAAGAAGAGGTCTGCCATGTACCGAAGCACCCACCGTATCTCCCGTCCCCGTCGCTCCTGCCTGCCGCTGGCGCTCGCGCTCGTCGGCCTCGCGCTCACGGCCTGCACCGGCGACGACATGCCGGGCGAGACGACCCAGGACACCCCGGCCGACAGCGACAGCCTCGTCACGCTCGACACGATCGGCGGGTCGTCCACGGGCGACACCGCGACGACGGCCGGCTCGAGCGACGGGACCGAGACCACCGGCCCGATCGATCCGAGCGTCGGCGACGAGTGCGAGTCGAAGCAGGACTGCGAGTGGAACGAGAAGTGCGAGAGCGGCTACTGCGAGATCGACCCGCTGGTCTGCGACACCGCCGAGATCGAGGAGGAAGTGTACATCCCGCCCAATGTGGTGCTCGTGCTCGATAAGTCAGGCTCGATGGTCAACCCCGACAACAACTGGGACGACGACGCCGACGACGCCGACGACGATGGCATCAAGGACGACGAGCCCGGGGTCGAGGCGACGCCCAAGGTGACGCGCTGGCGGAGCTTGCACGAGGTCGTGCAGGTGATCGGTGAGTCCTTCGACTCGCAGATCAACCTCGGCGCCCAGCTGTTCCCCGCGGTCGACGCCCAGGCCGTGCTCGGCCCGCAGGCCTGCGTGGTGATGGACACCCCGGAGGTCTCGGTCGCCTTCGAGAACGCGGAGGCGGTGCTCTCGGGCATCCCGCTCGCGGGCGCGACCGACCTCGCCGGCGGCACGCCGGCCGAGAAGGGCATGAGCTCCGCGATCGCGCACCTGCAGAGCCTGCCGGAGCAGGAGATGCAGGACAGCTACATCATCCTGATCACCGACGGCGCGGCGAACTGCAGCACCTCGGCGGCCGACGACGCCGAGCTGCTCAACTACGACGCGAACTTGGTGCCGACGATCTCGGCGGCGCTCGAGCTCGGGATCACGACCTTCGTGGTCGGCGTCGACATCTCCAACGAGGTCGACGCGCAGGGCATCAACGCCTTCGAGGTGCTCAACGACGCGGCGGTCGCCGGCGGCTCGCCGAAGGACGACCCGGGCGAGAAGTTCTTCAACGCGGTCAACAAGATCGAGCTGCAGGAGGCGCTCGACCAGATCTTCCAGGACGAGGTGCTCTCCTGCAACATCCTGCTCTCGATCCCCGAGGGCAAGCTGTTCGAGAAGATCGTCATCGACGGCGAGGAGTACCCGGAGCCGCTGCCCGACGGCGCCGACTGCATGACCGAGGACGGCTGGCGCTACACCGACGAGAGCGAGACCGAGATCGAGCTGTGCGGGGCCGTGTGCGCGGGGTACCAGAGCTCCGGCGATCTGGAGCTCTACTACTCGTGCCCGCCGGCGGGCTGATCGACGCCGCGCCGCGCCCTCGCGGGCGGCCCCGGGAGACCGCGGGCCGCCCGCTCGTCTATGCTCGCGCCAGCCGAGAGGAGCAGGAGCGAGATGCAAGAAGCGACAATCGACGCGGGCGCGAACCACGAGGATCCGACCTACGAGCTGTACTACTGGCCGACGCTGCAAGGGCGCGGCGAGTACGTCCGCCTCGTGCTGGAGCAGGCCGGCGCGCGCTACCGCGGCGTCGCGCGCCTGCCCGAGTCGGAGGGCGGCGGGCTCAAGGCGGTGGTCGGCGCGTTTCGGGGCGGCGGCCTCGGCGTCGGCGTGCTGCCGCTCGCGCCGCCGATCTTGCGTCATGGCGAGCTCGTGCTCGCGCAGGTCGCGAACGTCTGCCTGTACCTCGCGCGCCGTCACGGCCTCGCGCCGGCGGACGAGGGGCGCCAGCTCGAGGCCAACCAGCTGCAGCTGACGATCGCCGACCTGGTCGCGGAGGCCCACGACACGCACCACCCGATCGCCAAGTCGAAGTACTTCGAGGACCAGGTCGAGGCGGCGAGGCGGTGCGCCGAGGGCTTTCGCGGCGCGCGCCTGCCCAAGTTCCTGGGTTATTTTGAACATGTCCTCACGGCCAACACGGCCAGCGGCGGGCGACACCTCGTGGGCGCGCGCCTCAGCTACGTCGACCTCTCGATGTTCCAGACCCTCGAGGGCCTGGCCTACGCGTTCCCGCGGGCCTACGCGCGCGTCGAGCCGACGATCCCGCGGCTCACGGCGCTGCGGGCGAGGGTCGCCGCGCTGCCGCGTATCGCCGCGTACCTCGCGTCTCCGCGCCGGATCCCGTTCAACGAGGACGGGATCTTTCGCCGCTATCCCGAGCTCGACGATCCGGCGCCGGCCTCCTGAGTCGGGCGCGGTCACGCGCGCGGCCGTGACGCGCGGGGCGTCGTCGCGGGGATATTTCCTCTCGCCGGCGCGGACGCGCGCGGGGGGAAAAAAAACCACAGGTCTTATGGGGCAGGCTGAATGGATCCGCGGTCCTTCGTGATGACACTCTTGAGACGCGCGCGCTGTCCAACGTGCTTCAGCCGCGGCCATTGGGGGCCGCGTAGATCCGCGCGCGGTCGCTGCACCAGCGACGTGCTCAGGCGGAAGGCGACGACACCATGAAACGCAGCAGACTAGTAGCGATCACCAGCGCCGCGGCGTTCTTGCTCTTGGCGAGCGCGGGCGCGTGCGGCGACAGCGGCGAGGACACCGACGCGACCGGCGAGACCACGGCCGAGACCGACCCCAGCGCAGGCCCCATGACCATGGGCGAGACCGGGATGATGGGCCCAGGCTTCGCGATCTCCGGCACCGCGGTCGACCTGTTCACCGGCGAGCCGTACATGTCGGCCGCGGGCAGCGTGTGCGTCAGCATCGTCGATCCAGTGCCGACGATGGAGCAGGGCGAGGCGGTGGCGCTCGCGAGCACCGAGCTCATGCCTGACGGGAAGTTCATGGTCACCGGGATCATGAGCAAGCCGGAGTTCGGGCTCGTGATCCTGGTCCACGACTGCGACAACTCCGGGACGATCGTTTCACCCTCGGCCTCGGGCATGCGCCCGATCCGCTACATGGACCTGGCGGACGGGGACGAGCTCCCCGAGCACAAGGCGTGGGTGCTCGACGTCGACACGGTGGCCGGCACCGACATGGGGCTCATGATGGCCGGCTCGACCGCGACGATCGCGACCGACGGCGCCGTGATCGGCTACATCCGCGACATGAACAAGGGCGGTGTGCCCGGCGCGAGCATCAGCTGCGGCGGCTGCCCGACCGTGTACTACGGCGATGATTTCCACGAGGACGGGATCTTCCAGACGATGGGGGCCGTCAACACCGAGACCTCGTCGACGGGCCTGTTCATCGTCCCGGGCGCGCCGGCCGCCTCGGAGTACACGGTGACCCACCCCGATCTGAACTTCATGACATACACCCTCGGCGCGCTGCCGGGGACCTCGCTCACGGTCCTGATCGACCCCGAGATGTAGGCGCTTACCCTTCGACGGCGCACTCAGGGCGCGCGCGTCGAAGACGCGCGAGCGCGGGCTCTTCGAGCCCGCAGCTCGAGACGTCGAGGTGCCGCAGGGCGGGCAGCGTAGCCGGCTCCGAGAGGAGCCGGGCGCCGATCTCGGTGATGGGGCTCTGCGCGAGGTTGAGCACGCGGAGCCGCGGGAGCGCGCCAGGGCGGGCGAGCGCGCGGAGGCCCTCGGGGCCGACTTGGTTCTCGCCGAGTTCGAATCGCTCGAGCGTGGGCAGGCCGCCGCGCAGCAGCGCTGCGAGCCCCGGCGAGCCGATCTGGTTGGCGCTGAGATCGAGGTGCCGGAGCGCGCGCCAGCGCGAGGAGGCGACCAGGGCTGCGGCGCCGCGATCGCCCAGCCGCGCGTTGACGAGCTCGAGTCGCTCGAGCCGCGCGCTCAGCCGCGACCGCGACAGCGCCCGCGCGCTCGTGAGCCCCTCCCGAACCTCCGAGATCACCAGGGAGCGCAGCGCCGGCAGGTCGCCCGAGTCGCCCAGCGCCCGCACCGACGCGGGGCCGAGCGCGTTCTCGCCGAGGTCGAGGTGACGCAGGCGCCGGAGGTTCGGCGCGTCCGCGATCGCGCGGACGCAGCGCGCGTCGATCCGGTTGTAGCGCAGCCCGAGGTGCTCGAGGCCGTGGAGGTGCGGGGAGTGAACCAGCGCCTGCACGCCGGCGAGCCCGACCCCGTTCCAGTACAGCTCGAGCCGCCGCAGCCCGCGGAGCTCCGGCAGCGCGGCGAGTCGCGTGAGCGCGTCGTCGTCGACGCCGATCTCGTGGGCCGCGATCGCCTGGATCAGGGTCATGACCTCGTCCGGCGCGTCCATCCAGGCGTCGAGGAAGAACGGCTCCTGGACCTCGCGCAGCGTTGTCGGCCACGGCCGCAGCGCGCGCGCGCAGTAGGCGATGAGGTCGCGCCGCAGCGCCGGATCGAGGAGCTCACGCAGCGCGCGGAGCAGCGAGCGAAACAGGCCGCGGCTCGGCTCCTCCTCGAGCCAGTCCTTGATCGCGTCGACGCGCTCGCGGTCCGCCGGGTGCACGATCGCTACAGCTCGAGCTCGCGGCGCAGCTCGTCCAGCTCGCGCTGAAAGCCGCCAGAGAGGATCGGGAAGCGGCACCAGGTCTTCGGGTCGAGGTTCTCGTCGTCGAGATGGAACGAGGGCGCGTAGCGCTCGCGCTTCCACTGGTTGCGGCTCCACAGCTTGAAGAAGCGCTCGATGTAGGCGAACAGCGTGGCCTTGGCGAGCTCGGGATAGCGCGTGCGCATGCGCCGAAAGCAGTCGCGCGGCGGCAGCTTGTCGCGGATCGCCGCGCGCTCGATCGCGTCGAGGATCGGGTAGGGCATCAGGTCGCCCTCGTCGGTCTGCCCCTCGCCGGGCGGGCGCAGCTCGGCGGTTGGTTGCTGTGAGTTGATGGCCTTCAGCGCGGGGATCGGGCCGACGCCCTCGGGGCCGCGGACCTCGGCCCAGCGCAGCCACTTGCGCAGCGACGCCTTGTCGATGCCCGCGATCGGGCTCAGGCTCCCGCTGGTGTCGCCGTCCATGGTCGCGTAGCCGACGGCGGCCTCCGAGCGGTTGCTGGTCGCGAGCAATAGCGCGTTGCGGATGTTGGCGATCATCCACACGCCCGGCGCGCGGGCGCGGGCCTGGATGTTCTGCAGCGCGATGTCGTCGGTCTCCCAAGTCAGCGGCCGCGCGAGCGCGCCGGCGATCATCGACGTGTAGCCGTTGACGAGCGCGTCGACGTCGAGCTCGAGGTAGTCGGCGTGCACCGCCGCGGCCACGGCCTCGGCGGCCGCGCGCGTGGTCTCGGAGCTGTTGCGCGTCGCCTGGTACACGCAGGTCAGCAGCTGACGCATCAGCGCCGCGAAGCTCGGGATGGCCTCGGGGTCATATCCCAGCGCCTCGCAGACGCGGGCGAGGCCGCGCTCCTCGGTCGCCAGCGCGATCGCGTAGTAGACGAGGCAGGCGCAGGCCGCCGAGTCGGCGCCGCCGCTGAGCGAGATCACGAAGCCGCGCGTCTTGCTCTTGCGCAGGTAGTCGTAGAGCGCGAGCGCCTCGGCGCGCGTGAACTCCTCGAACTTCCAGTCGTCGCTGCGCGCCCACGCCGGGTCGACGACCGACTGCGTCTCGATGTCGATCTGCTCGCGCAGGAACTCGGCCGGGACCTCGACGACGCTGCCCGGCGGGTCGACGACCGAGGGCGTGAAGCTGGCGGTGCGCGCGTGGTAGAGGCGCGTCGCGTCGACGTCGACGACGCAGGCGGTCAGGTAGGCGGGCTCGAAGCCGAAGCGCGGCCCCGCCGCGAGCAGCTTGCCGCAGGAGGCGATCAGCGCGTCGCCGCCGTAGATGACGCGGCCGGCCTCGTTGCCCAGCAGGTTCGCGTAGATGTAGGTCGTCCCGAACGCGCGCGAGCCCTCGACGACGAGCCGTCGGCGCTGCTCGTGGCGGCCGAAGGCGAAGTGCGAGGCGCTGAGGTTGAGGATGAAGTCGGCGCCCTGACCGGCGAGGCGCCCCGCGGGCCTGTTGGGGACCCACGCGTCCTCGCAGATCTCGAAGCCGATCCGCAGCCCGCCGACCTCGAACAGCAGGTCGCCGAGCCGGTAGCGCTCGCCTTGGTGGGACCAGTCGACCGCGGCGCCGGCGGGCCACGGGCGAAACCAGCGCGGCTCGTAGTGAATCCCGTCGCCGGCGAGGAAGCGCTTGCCGACCAGGCCGGCGACGCGCCCGTCGACGAGCAGCGCGGCGGCGTTGTAGACGGCCGCGCGGTGCACGATCGGGAGGCCGAGCGAGACGATCATCCCGGCGGTCGCGGGCGCGATCTCGGTGAGCACGCGCCAGGCCTGCTCGATCACGCCGCGGCTGTGAAAGCTGTCCTCACAGCCATATCCGCTGGTGCACATCTCGGGCAGGCACAAGAGCGTCACGCCGGCCGCGCGGGCCAGCGCGATCGCGCGCGTGATGTTGGCCTGGTTGGTGTCCCAGGCGAGCGGGGTCTGGTTGACCGCGGCGGCGGCGACTTTGATGAGCTGCATGGGCGTCGTCGTGTTGGTGGGGAGCGCTCAGGCCGTGCGGCGCGTCAGAGGTGCTCGTGGAGCAGCGCGGCGCAGCTCTCGACGCCGAGGCCCTGGGCCGCGAGCTCGCGGGCGCGCGGGTGGCTGTCGGTCGCCACGATGTCCGTGAAGACCCCGCTGCGCTGCAGCCGGCCGAAGGCGTCGCCCGGCAGCAGCGCGTGGGTCGTGATGCACGCGAGGCTGGTCGCGCCGGCGTCTTTGTAGGCTCGGGCCGCGCCGAGCAGCGAGCCGCCCGTGCGGATCATGTCGTCGTAGATGATCACGCGGCGGCCCTCGACCTGCGCGCTCACGGCCGCGACCTCGGTCTCGGAGCCCGAGAGCCGGCGCTTGAACACGAACGCGGGCGTCACGTGCAGGTCGTGGGCGAGCGACTCGACCCACTTGGCGCGGCCGGCGTCCGTGCACGCGAGCACGAACTCTTCGCCGCCGAGCCGGCGCGCGGCCGCGCGCACGAGCGGCTTGCCGTACACGTGGATCGCGGTCAGCTCGCCTTCGAAGTAGTGCGGGATGCCCTCGCTGTGCAGGTCGAGCAGGACGATGCGGTTGCCGTAGCTCGCCGGCGGGATTGCCGAGAGCAGGCGCGCGCGCGTCTTGGCCGTGACGACCTCGCCGGGCTTCACGGCGCGCTCCATGGTCGAGTAGGCGAAGTAGGGGACGACGAGCGTCAGCTTGCGCGCGCCGAGCTTCACGATCGCGCAGGCCAGGTCGTAGAGCATCAGCGTCGCGGCGTCGTCGACGGTGCCGCCGAGTAGCACGACCTCGCGCCCCTCGACCGCGGTCAGCAGCCGCATGTAGCGCTCGCCGTCGGGGAACAGCTTGGTGCTCAGCTCGCCGCGCTCGAGGCCCCCGAGCGCCAGCAGGTCGCGCTGCAAGTATTCGTACGCGGGCAGCGAGAACAGGAGCGGGAGACGGGGCGTCGTCATGCGCCGCACGATACCAGGCCCGTGATCCGGGAGCGCGCTCAGCCCCCGGCGAGCGCGTTGTCGACCACCGTGTAGCGGTAGTCGCTGCTGCGGTCGAGCAGGCGCATGTGAAACAGCGCCTTGGCGTGACAGCGCGGCGCGAGCAAGGCGACGCGGTCGCGTTCACAGGCCGCGCGCAGCGCTGGATCTCGGGACCAGGTCGTGAGCGCGCGCGCGACGACGTCCCGCGTCAGCGCCCAGCACCGGCGCTCGGGGATCGCGAGCGAGCGCGCCGCCGCCGAGAACACGGCGGCGAGGTGGGCGTGAAACAGCACGTGGCTGAGCTTGCGCTGGACCTCCTCGAGGGAGTCGGTGGCGATGAACGAGCCCGGCGCCAGCTCGAGGGAGTGACCGGCGGCGCGCAGGCGCGGCCTGTGCACGCGGATGCCGCCCAGATCGCGGATGAGGAAGCCGCGGACGCGCGCGCCGTCGCTGACCACCAGGGTGTTTTGCAGGTGCGCCTCGAGGGCGACGCCGTGGGCCGTGAGCATGCGCAGCAGCGGCGGCGCGAGGGCGTTCACGTAGTCGGCGATCATCGCCTCGCCGCGGGCCTGCGGTGCGCCGGGGTAGCCCGCCGCGAGCTCGGCGAGCAGACAGCGGGCGCCCCCGGGGGGGCGCTCTCCCAAGGCCGCGCAGACCCAGGCTCTCGGCGTGCGCGCTGGCTCGGGGACGAGCGCGCGCGCCAGCGGCTCGTGGGACTCGCGGAGGATGACGCCCAGCTGGCGCGCCGCGTCGCCGTAGCGTGATTGCAGCAGGCCCGCGCCGCCGCCGTCGGGCTGAATCAGCACGCGCCCGCGCGTCTCCGGGTCGCGGGCTCGGATGCGCTCGAGCAGCGCGCTCACGCGCGGACCGTTGATCTGGCTCATCGGGGAGACGGTCCGCGTGGCGCTGGTCGTGAGCACGTTGACGGCGAGCTTGACGTGCAGCCGCGCCGCGACGCGCGGGGCGTCGACGACGACCGTGCGCGTGCTGAGCAGCGCGCGCGCGCGAACGGATCCGTGTGGGAGCGCGACCGCGCGTACGACCTGTCCGAAGGAGCGCCCGAGCAGCGCGGGCAGGCGCCGCAGCTGCGCGGGGTGGACCGGCACACGCACCTGTCCCTTGGGCGGGGTCGGCAGCACCCGCGCGGCGAGCTCGAGGTAGCGCCCGCTGGTCGCCGCGTGGGCGGCGTCGATGTCGACCGCGAGGAACGAGCCGTCGCCCAGGAGCTCGGGCGCGTGCAGCAGGTTCTCGCGCAGCGAGAGCCCGAGCCGGGTCTTACACAGCGGGTGCCACGGGTGCCCGGCCGTCGGGAGCTGCTCGGAGTCGATGAGCGCGGGGCTCGGCCCGACTTCGCCGCGCTCGGCGGCGACGCGATGACGCGCGCCCGCGGCGTACTCGTTGAGCGCGAGGTTAAAGACGCAGTCCTCGAGCTCGGCGCGCACGCGTCCCTCGCCCACACGCGGGATCTCCACGACCGCCGACAGCGTCGGCCACAGCGCGTCGAGCAGCGCGACCGGGTCCTCGAGCGTCGCGGCCCGCGGGGCGTCCAGCTCGGGCTCGTGGAGCTCAAAGGCGGACAGCCGCGCGAGCGGCAAGGAGATGCCCAGCGGCCGGAGTACGAGCGAATCGTTGGCCCACGTACCGTCCACGAGTCGCTCCCGCGCGCAGGCCATGGCCACGCGGGCGGCCACGGCCCGGCTCGCGCGTCGCCAGGCGGTCTGGACGGCGTCGCGGTCGATGGCCCGCGTCGCGGTCGATGTGGATTTGCCACAGGCCGCGACTGCGAGCCGCTCCGCGATCCGAGCGCGTTCGACCCAGCGCGCGAAGCAGGCGAAATTTCGTTGCGGCCGGGCGCCGGACATGCCGCGGGACGATATCAGAACGGACACCACCCTCCGCCAACGGCCTTAAACCGGTCTAGACGGGCCGCGGCGGCCCATGAAGTGGACGACGCGTCGCGCGGGGGCTAGCTTGAAAACCGGAGGGCTCGCGGTGGAATCCGGTCTCGTGCGACGCGATCTCGAGGAGAGCTTCGGCTGGTCGCTGACCTGCCCGGGCCGGAGCTCGAGCCAGCTCGAGCCAGAGTTCAGCGAGGTCGAGCGTCATCTCAGCAAGGCGGCGGCGCACTTCTTCCCCGCGGACGCGGGCTACGCGGTAACGACCCGCGCGGTCGACGGCCCGATCGACGGCCTGCGGATCCAGATCGCGCGCGGTGACTTCCGCGCCGAGTTCGGCCTCGAGTGCTACCGCCGCGCTCCGGCGCGGCGCGAGCTGCTGGCGCTTAAGTCACCTGATGGATCGAACATGTCCAATGATCGCGCGGCGACCTCGGAGGCGCTCGCGGTGCGCCTCGTCGGCCGGGCCGGCTCCCGCAGCATCGACCAGGTGACGGACTACGGCCGCCAGCTCGCCGAGGCGCTGCGCTGGGCCGGCGCCGGCGTCGGCGTCAGCGCGCTCGTGGCGCTGTTCAGCTTCCTGATCCGCAACCCGCCGCAGTACATGGTCGACGCGCTGGCGACGGTTAGCGCGCTGATGCTGGTGGTCATCATCTACTTCGTGATGTCCGCGTCGATGAGCATCGGCACGTGGATCGGCGAGCGCGTCGCCGAGCTGCTGCGCGCGCGCGCGGCCGTGACCGCGCGCGGCGACGCCGGCCTCACCGACGATCTCGAGCGCTACCGCTGCCTGAGCCGCGGGCTGCAGCACCAGCGCGCGGTCATCGGCGGCGAGCTGCGACGGCTGCCGTTCCGCTTCGAGCGGCGCGGCTGGGACGGCGCGCCGGCGCTCGAGCCCGGCGACGCGACGCGCTGAGCGCTGGGGGGCGGAGGTCGCCCGTAGGTCTCGTCGACGCGATCGACGGTCCAGCGCAGGCGCGTCGCGCCCGCTCGCCCGCGAGGTAGTTCGCCATCAACGCTCGCGTTCGTCGACGCGGCGCGCTCGCGGCGAGCGGCGGCGGTAGGTTCGGGTCGCGTCATCGCTACTACGCGAAACATAGCCCGCGCGGTCCGTCGGCCGCAGACGTCGGTGGCGGCGGTGTACCGTGCGCGGGCGACATGCTACGTCTACCGACGTCGGCGCGAGCGAGGCGGACGACGCCAGCCAACAAGGCCGAAAGACCATGGAGCAGCAAACTATCTTCGTAACCGGCGCGACGGGCTTCGTCGGTGCGCCGCTCGTCAGCGCGTTGCGCTCGGCTGGGCACCGCGTGCGCGCCTGGGTCCGGGACCCCGAGCGCGCGCGTTCGCGGCTGGGTGACGAGGTCGAGCTCGTCGCAACAGGCGCCGGTCAGGACGCGCTCGACCAGGCGCTCGCGGGATGCGCGGGGATCGTGAACCTCGCGGGCGAGTCGGTCGCGGGTCGGCGCTGGAGCGCGGAGTGGAAGCGCCGGATCATGAACAGCCGGGTCGAGACCACGCGCGCGCTGGTCGAGGCCTGCGGGCGGCTCGGCGAGCGACGCCCGCCCGTGCTCGTGTCGACCTCAGCCTCCGGCTACTACGGTGACGGCGGCGAGCGCACGCTCGACGAGCGCGCGCCCGCGGGCGACGACTTCCTCGCCGAGGTCTGCGTCGCGTGGGAGCGCGAAGCCGCGCGGGCGCGGACGCTCGGCGTGCGGGTCGCGATCGTCCGGATCGGGATCGTGTTCGGGCGGGGCGGGGGCGCGCTCGAGAAGCTCGCGCAGCCGATCCGGCTCGGCGTCGGCGGACCGCTCGGCTCCGGCGAGCAGTACATGCCGTGGATCCACCTCGAGGACCTCGTGCGGATCTTCCAGCGGGCGCTCTCGGATGAGCGCTGCGACGGCCCGCTCAACGCGTCAGCGCCGGCGCCAGCGACCAACGCCGAGGTCACGCGCGCGGTCGGCAAGATCCTCCACCGGCCGACGATCATGCGCGTCCCCGCGTTCGCGCTGCGCCTGGCCGTCGGCGGGATGGCCGAGGCGATCCTCGGCGGGCAGCGCATGGCCCCGGCCGCGTTGACCCGGCTCGGCTTCGAGTTTCGCCACCCGGAGCTCGAGCCGGCGCTGCGTGACCTGCTCGGCTGACGCCCGATCCCGTCGACGCGAGGGCGTCGGCACGAGCGGCGCTCGGGTGACGCAGACCCGCTTCAAGCGGGTCTGCGCGCGGTTTTACGGAACGGCCTTTCCGGGCGGCTCTCGCGTGTTATAAGGCGCCGCGCGGTCCTGAGCGCACCTTCGCCCACGCTCGCCCACATCGGCGAGCGGCGGAGGCTCGGCTCAGCGCGTTGGCTCGCCATGAACGACGACCAGCACCATCCCCAGAACACACACGATCGGATCGACCCGCGCCTCGTCGGGAGGCCGGCGCGCATCGCCGAGGGCGAGGCCGAGGTTCAGCTCACGACCGTCCCCGAGATGGCGGCGGACGAGCGCGGCCTGGTCCACGGCGGCTTCATCTTCGGGCTCGCCGACTACGCGGCGATGCTGGCGATCAACCACCCGAACGTCGTCCTCGGCGCCGCCGAGACGCGGTTTCTGAAGCCGGTCGTCGTCGGCGACGCGCTCGTCGCGAGCGCGCGGCGGCGCCCGATCGAGGGCAAGAAGCTGATGGTCGACGCCGAGGTCACGCGCGACGGCGCGGTCGTCTTCACCGGCGCCTTCACCTGCTTCACACCGAAGCGACATGTTCTTGAGAACAGCCCGAGCTAGACGCGTCGGGCCAGCAACGTTTTCCAACCAGCGGGAGAGAGTTTGATGAACGGCGGAGATCTGATTGCGGAGGTCCTGCGCAGGCAAGGGGTGCGCTGGCTGTTCACGCTGTGCGGCGGGCACATCTCGCCGATCCTCGTCGGCGCGAAGCGGCGCGGGGTCCGGGTCGTCGACGTGCGACACGAGGTCAACGCGGTGTTCGCCGCCGACGCGGTGGCGCGGCTCACCGGCGTGCCCGGGGTCGCCGCCGTGACCGCGGGGCCCGGCCTCACCAACACGATCACGGCGGTCAAGAACGCCCAGATGGCGCAGTCGCCCGTCGTGCTGCTCGGCGGCGCCGCGGCGACGGTGCTCAAGGGCCGCGGCTCGCTGCAGGACATTGACCAGATGGCGCTCCTGCGCCCGCACGTGAAGTGGGCGGCGACCGCCAAGCGCGTGAAGGACCTGGTGCCGGCGCTGGAGCACGCCTTCAAGGTCGCGACCAGCGGCGTGCCGGGCCCGGTGTTCCTCGAGTGCCCGGTTGACCTCCTCTACGACGCGGAGCTCGTGCGCAGCTGGTACAGCTCCAAGTCGTCCGCGAGCGGGCGCAAGCCGAGCCTGGGGGAGCGCGCGCTCACGACCTACCTCGACATCCACACACGGCGGATGTTCGCCGGCGCCGACAAGGTCGAGGTCCACGACGCCTCGGCCACGCGGATCCCCAAGCCCGCGCGCATGCTCGTGCGCCGCGCCGCCCAGCGCGTGCAGAAGGCCGAGCGCCCCGTGCTCGTCATCGGCAGCCAGGCCATGTCGGTCCCCGGGGAGGTCCGCGCGCTCGTCAACGCGGTCGAGGATCTCGGCATCCCGGTGTTCCTCTCGGGCATGGCGCGCGGCCTGCTCGGCAAGGGCCACGATCTGCAGATGCGCCACGGTCGGCGCAAGGCGCTCAAGAAGGCCGACGTCGTGCTGCTCGCCGGCGTCCCCTGCGACTTCCGCATGGACTACGGTCGTCACATCGGGCGCAAGGCCTTCTACATCGCGGCCAACCGCAGCGTCGCCGAGATGGTCAAGAACCGCCGCCCGAACCTGCCGGTGCACGGCGACGCGGGTCGTTTCCTGCAGCTGCTCGCGCGCGAGTGCCCGGCGCCCAAGGGCCGCTGGAGCTCGTGGATCGAGGAGCTGAGCGCGGCCAACAGCGCGCGCGACACCGAGATCCGGGAGAAGGGCGCCAAGGCGGCGGAGGCGATCGCGGCGAAGTCCGAGGTCGACGGCGTCTCGCTCGTCGACCCGCTCGACATCTGCGGTCGCATGGAGGAGGCGCTCGCCGACGACAGCATCCTGGTCGCCGACGGCGGCGACTTCGTCGCCACCGCGTCCTACATCGTCAGCCCGCGCGGGCCGCTGTCGTGGCTCGACCCCGGCGTGTTCGGGACCCTGGGCGTCGGGGCAGGTTTCGCCCTGGGCGCCAAGCTCGTGCGCCCCGAGTCCGAGGTCTGGATCATCTACGGCGACGGCTCGGTCGGCTACAGCCTCCCCGAGTTCGACACCTTCGCGCGGCACGAGCTCCCGGTCATCGCGGTCGTCGGCAACGACGCCTGCTGGACGCAGATCGCCCGCGACCAGATCGAGATCCTCGGTGACGACGTCGGCTGCCCGCTCGCGCGCACCGACTACCACGTCGCGGCCGAGGGCTTCGGCGGCGCCGGCTTCAAGCTCACGCGCTCGGCCGACATCGCCGACACCTTCGCCAAGGCCAAGGAGAAAGCCCGCGGCGGCGTGCCCGTGCTGATCAACGCGCACCTGGGCAAGACCGACTTCCGCAAGGGCTCGATGTCGATGTAGCGCGCCTCGTCGCGCGGTAGCCACAAACGATGCCCTCGCCAGCGCACAGAGGCCCGCAGTCGCGCGATCGGTCGCGGCCGCGGGAGCGCGCCGCGTCCACGCGGCCGTGGTTCGCGACCTGCCCGCGCGGCGTCGAGCCGTGGCTCGCGGCCGAGGTCCGCGAGCTGGGCCTGCCGGACCCCGAGGAGCGCACAGGCGGCGTCGCCTTCGCCGGCGACTGGAGCGCGGCCACGCGCGCCTGCCTGTGGCTGCGCAGCGCCGTCCGGGTGCTCCGGATCCTCGGCGAGGGCCCGGCGCACAGCGCCGACGCGCTCTATGACAGCGCCGCGCGCGTCGACTGGCGGCGCTGGATCAGCCCGCATCAGCGTTTCCGCGTCGACGCGACCCTGCAGCGCAGCCGGATCCGCCACAGCGGCTTCGCGGCGCTCAAGGTCAAGGACGCGATCGTCGATCGCGTGCGCGCGAGCGCGGGCAAGCGACCCGACGTCGATCGGGACCGCCCTGACGTGCGCGTGCGCGCGCGCGTGCTCGAGGGGCAGGTCACCTTCGCCCTCGACCTCGCCGGGCGGCCGCTGCACGAGCGCGGCTGGCGGGAGCGCGCCGGCGAGGCGCCCATGAAGGAGACGCTGGCCGCAGCGGTGGTGCGCGCGAGCGGCTGGGACGGCGCGCGACCGCTCTACGACCCGTTCTGCGGCGGCGGGACCATCGGGATCGAGGCGGCCTGGAAGGCGCTGCGGCGCGCGCCCGGCCTCGACGGCGCGTTCGCGTTCACGCGCTGGCCGAGCCATGACGAAGGGGCCTGGGCGCGGCAGCTCGAGGAGGCCCGCGACCTGCAGCGCCGCGAGCTCGAGGCGCCGATCGTGCTCTCCGACCATGACCCTCGGGCCATCAAGCGCGCGCGCCTGCACGCCCGCGCCGCCGGGGTGCAGCTCGAGCTCCGCCGGGCCGACGCGCGCGAGTTCAGCCCCGACGCCGGCGCCGGCGCGATCGTCTGCAACCCGCCCTACGGCGAGCGCATGGGCGACGACCTCGACGCGATCGACCAGCTCTATCGAGAATTTGGAGACAGGTTGAAAAAGACAGGCGCGGGCTGCGAGCTCGCCTGGTTCACCGCCTTCGATCGCGTCCGAGCGCTCGGCCTCAAGCCGCGCCGGCGCGTCCCTTTCTTCAACGGCCCGATCGACTGCCGGCTCCTGCTCGTGCCGCTGTTCGCCGGCTCCGGCCGCGGGAGGTAGCGCGCGGCGCCTGCCGCCGGCGCGCTCGAGATCCGCTATGATCACCGCGTGCGACCGAGCGCGCGACTCCTGCTGCTGACGCTCCCACTCAGCCTCGCGACCTGCCTGAGCGGGGCCGAGTCGGTGTGTCACCAGGCGGCGGTCCAGCGCCTCGGCTGCTGCCCGTTGTGCGATGAGGGCTGCGGCCAAGACCCCCAGACCCTGCAGAAGATCGAGGCCTGCGTCGAGGCGCTCGAGCTCGTCGACGAAGAAGACGCCGAGGACGAGGCGGACGCGCCCGACGACGACGCGACGCCCGACGACGTGGACCGGCCGGATGCGCCCTTCGAGTGAGCGAGGGCCGCGATGACGCGCACGCGCGCGCTGCTGTGGTTGCTCGCGCTCCTGCCTCTCTGCGCAGGTCAAACCGGCTGCGCGACGACGCGCGACGCGAGCGCCCAGCGGGCGCAAGCGCTGATCGCCGAGGGGCGCGCGCGAGGAGATGTCAGCCGGCTCGAGGAGGCCGCGCGGATGGTCCCTGAGTCCGCGCTCTCGATCCGCCTCGACATCGCCGAGAGCCTTATGGAGGACTTCGAGCGCTGGCGCGAGGCTGACGACATGGTCCTCGAGATCTTCGAAGACGCCGTGGCGATGGGCGACGCGGAGGCGACGCGGCGCGCCGCGGAGCTGCTGGGTCGCAAGACCTACGCCGAGGGCGGGGCGCCGGGCGGTTGGAGACCGATCCGCGTGGGCTGCCTCAGCGTCGACGATCGCGACGACGACGGCTACGACGACCACAACGACGCGTGCCCGGAGCTGCCCGAGGACTTCGACTCCTTCGAGGACGAGGACGGCTGCCCCGACCGCGACAATGACGGCGACGGCGTCCTCGACGCCGCCGCGCTCACGCGCGACGAGCTCAACAGGACCTACCGCTGGCAGAACAACGATCGCCGATCGCGACCCGACGGCCGCGAGGAGGACTGTCGCAACGAGCCCGAGGACTACGACGGCGTCGCGGACGAGGACGGCTGCCCCGACGTCGACGCGCCCGAAGCGTCGCCGTCGGCGTCTCCCACCGCCCGCGTACGCGAGCAGCTCCTGCGACGGCTCGAGCGCGACGCTCGGCTCCCGCCCGACGTCCTCGCGCGCCTGCGGCGTTAAGCGGGCTCGCCTAACCGCTCAGGCGATCGACGAGCGCGATGTACTCTTCCTTCGCCTCGGCCGGCGGCGTGCCCTCGAAGTCCGCCCAGGCGTTGTACTTCTTGCGCCCGCGGATATCGAAGCGCCCAGGCTCCGGCCCCGACGCGTCGCCGTGCTTGGCCTGCTTGTAGAGGGCGTAGAGCATCAGCAGGTTCTCGTTGGACTGAGCCGGCAGCGATCGGCTCCGCGTGACGGCGTCCTCAAAGCGTTCGTCCAGGTTCATCACGTTCTCCCCCTCGGGCGCGCGCGTCCCGAGGCGAGGGTTATATCAGCGTCATCGAGATCTGCTCCAAGAGACCGATCATGACGGCGCGCCGCGATTGCAAACGCGGAGTGTGAACTCGCTTGCGCACGGGCGCGGGCGCTCGCCTGTTCACGCGCGACGAAGTAGCGTGCGCCCCATGACGGCGCGAACGCTCATCATCCTCGGAATGTGCGCAGCACTGATCGCGGTCCCGGCGTGCAGTGGCGACGACGGCGGCACCGAGAGCAGCACGGACGCGGGCGGAGATGGTGACGGAGACGGCGACGGCGACAGCACCACGACTGCGGGCCCGGGCGACGGAGACGGCGACGGAGACGGAGACGGAGACGGCGACGGTGACGGAGACGGCGATGGAGACGGCGATGGAGACGGAGACGGAGACGGCGACGGGGATGGAGACGGAGACGGCGACGGGGATGGAGACGGAGACGGCGACGGGGATGGAGACGGAGACGGGGATGGAGACGGCGATGGCGACGGTGACCTGGGCCCGATCTGGTCGATGACGCAGATCGATTACAGCGGGCCGGGCTTCGGCGAGCAGGTCAGTTTTAATGACTGCACTTTCTGCGACGCCAACGACGTCGGCGATCACACCCTCCTGCGCTTTCAACAAGACGGCGGCTGGACGATCTGGGCGATCTACGTCGACAAGGACGCGTCGCTGGGCCTCAACCTGCTGACCCCGGACTACAGCGGCAGCTACGTGACGCTCTCGGCCAACAACGCCGAGCTCCCGCCCGCGGCCCAGGGCATGTACTTCGGCGACACCAACATGGGGACCGTGACCTTCACCAGCGTCGACCACGGCCCGGGCGGGCTGATCGCGGGCAGCGTCGAGGTGATCATGACGAAGGGCGACGCGACCGCGATCCTCGAGGCCGACTTCTCCGCCGAGCTGCCCTAGGTGACCGCGACGGCGAGCAGCGCGACCGCGACGCCTGGTATTGTTGAGCGCGCGGATGTCGCGAAGCCTCTCTCGTCAACTCGCGCGTGAGCTCGGGCTCGACGCCTCGGCGAGCCTCGAGAGCGCTGAGATCGCGCGCGCGATTCGGCAGCGGCTCCCCAGCGCGCTCGTGACGCTGCGCGACGCGTCGATCGCTCCCGCGACCCTCAAGCGCCTCGCCGAATTTCTCGTCGCGCTCGCGTTCGTCGGCGCTGAGGAGCAGCGCGAGGCCGTCCAGGGCCTCGCTGCGCTGGCGTGCTCGCGTCACCGCGCGGTCACGGTGCTCGCCTGCGACGCGCTGATCAAGGTCGAGCGGCCCGAGCACGAGGTCGGCGCGCCGGCGAGTCACTGGTCGCGCGCCGAGCAGGAGCAGTGGACCGTCGAGCGCGGGCTCGACATCGCGTGGAGACACCTCGGCCGCGCCGCGCTGCCGCTCGTCGAGCGCTGCCTCTACACCGAGGAGCTGGGCGTGCGCGCGGCCGCGCTGCAGCTGATGATCGAGCTGCGCGAACCTGTCCCCATGGACTGGATCGAGCGCGCGCTGCAGGTGCCGGAGCCGGCCGTCGCGTCACCTCCCTCACGCTGGCAGAGGATCCTGCGCGCGCTCGGTCGCTGCGCGATCAGCCTCGGGATCAAGTCGCCCGCCTCGTCGGTCGCCGTCGACCGCGAGCGCGCCCCCGACTACGCGCTGCTCAGCGGCGCGCGGGCGTACCGCCGGAGTCAGCGTGAGCCTGTCGAGGCGCTCATGCGAGCTCGCTACATCGACCGCGATCGCCCTAACGAGACCATGCGCGCGCTCAGGATCATCGCGCTCGGTCAACGCGGAGCTCCGCTCCCCCCGCGTGAATTCGTCGCGCACGTGGGTCACGACGCCAAGGGCTTCCCGCGCGAGGCGCAGCTGCTCGCGGCGGCGCTGTGGCGCGAGAACCCGCGCGGGTGGATGGTGCCCAGCTGGCTCGTCGACGCTCGCGCCGGCTGGTCGCGCAAGATCATCGTCGACCTGCTGCTCTTGAACCGCGAGTTTCATCGCCGCGCGCTGCTGCGCGTGCTGACGCGCGGCCGCGCGGCCGCGGCCCGGCGCGGCGACGCGAGAGAGGAATGAGCTGCCCGCGCGCTCGGATGACCTCTAGACCAGCTTAATCGACTCGACCGGCGTCACCGAGCCCGCCCGCCACGCCGGGTACACCCCCGCCGCCAGCGTCGCGAGCAGCACCGCGACGACGATCAGCAGCAGGTTCTCCGGGAAGATGCCCACCTTCAGGATCGGATCGAAGCCGACCCCCGCGACCTCCGTCATCGAGTCGCCGAGCATCTCGGTCATGTCGACGCCCGTGCGCGCGAGGTAGGTGTACGGGCCGTAGGTCAGCAGCCCACCGACCGCGAGGCCGACCAGCGCCAGCCAGAGGCTCTCGAGCATCACCATCCCGAACAGCTGGCGCGGCGAGAAGCCGATCGCCAGCATGATCCCGAACTCGCGCAGCCGCTCCATCACCGACACGAACAGCGTGTTGAAGATCGCCGCCGCGACCAGGAGCCCGATGATCAGCTCCATGAAGCGCGCGCCGCCGACCTTCATGGCGATGAAGCCGCGCAGCTGCGGCTGGTTCTCGTCCCAGGTCAGCGCCGCGACCTCGGGCCCGACCGCGGCGCCGAGCCGGCGCGCGACCGCGGCGCTCCGGCGCGAGTCCTCGATGAACACCGCGACCGCCGTGCTCTCGTCGGGCGCGTAGCCGAGCGTCTCGCGGGCGGTGTCGATCGGCAGCAGGAACAGCCCGGCGTCGAGGCTCGGCGCGCCGGTGCGGATGATGCCGCTCAGGCGCCCCATCCCCGACACCACGTCGCCCTGCTTGTTCATCACCGTGTAGACGACTTTCTTGCCCAGCGTGACGCCCAGGTTCTTCGCCAGGCGCTCGCCCAGGATGACGCCCTTGTCGCGCGAGCTCGTGTACATCTCGCCCTCGACGAGCGCCTCGCCGAAGGTCATGGTGCGCTCGTCCTCGAGCGCGGGATCGTAGGCCAAGAGCAGCGCGCCGAAGTTGTCGCGCGCCGTCGCGACCGACGCGTGTCCCACGATCCGCGGCACCGCGCGCTGGATCCCCGGGTCCGCGGTCGCCCGCTCGATCAGCGCGTCGCTGCCGGTCACGGTCTTCAGCAGCGAGGGCGAGCCCTGGTACTCGGGGTGCTGCAGCGAGACGTGCCCGCCGCCCTGTCGGGCCGCGGTGTCGATCATGGTGGCGAACGAGCGGTCCTGCATCGAGGTGAACAGCACCGCCAGGAAGAAGCCGAACACGATCGACGACAGCGTCAGCAGCGTGCGCCGGCGCTGGCGCCAGAGGTTCCGCCAGGCGATCGCGGCCAGCTTCGTGATGCTCATCGCGCGTCTCTCCTGCCTGTTAGCGGTGGCGCATGGCCTGCACCGGGTTGAGCCGCGCGGCCTTGAACGCGGGGTAGAGGATCGCCAGCCCGATGATGACGAACAGCGAGATGAAGGGGCCCTTGATCGTCTCGAGGTTGTAGACGCCGTACCAGACCGGGCGCATCGCCACGCCCATCATGTCGGTGCCCGCGAGCCCGCCGACGTCGATGCCGCGCGTGGCCAGGTACCACATCGACGGCGTCGCCAGCGCGGCGCTGATGAGGATCGCGATCGCGGTCTGGATCGCGCTCTCGGCGAAGATCACGAGCATGACGCGCCGCGGCTCCACGCCCAGCGCCTTGAGCAGGCCGAACTCGCGGATGCGCTCGAACACGGCCATCAGCATCGCGTTGAGCAGCAGCAGCCCGACCGCGATGTAGATGATGAAGAAGATGATGAAGATCATCCCCTGGGTCGACTCGAGCATCGTCGCGACGACCGGCATCAGCTGCTTCCAGGTCTTGACCTCGAGCTCCGCCGCGAGCGGGCCCGTCACCTCCTGCACGGCCTCCGCGGCCTGATCGACGGGGACCTTCGCGGGGCGGCGCACGATGACGCGGTGGGCCCCCTCGGGGAAGACCATCAGCTCCCGGAACGCGTCCTCCGTCATGAACACGGCCGCGCGGTCGGTCCCGCCCGCGACGCTCAGCAGCACGCCGCGGACCGTGTAGAGCTCGTTCGCCATGCTGCCGTCGGCGCCCTGCGTCAGCACGATGAGCTCGTCGCCGGGCTCGAGCTCGAGCGTCTTGCCGAGCCTGCTGCCGACGACGACGCCCGACGGGTCGCCGGGGTCGAGCCACGCGCCCGCGGCCACGCGGGCGTGGATCGAGCTGACCTTTTGGTCACGCTCGACATTGAGCCCGAGCAGCTGCACGCCCGCCGAGAGCTTGCCGGAGGCGCCGAGCCCCCCGGCGAGCAGGCGCGCGCTCGCCGGGTAGCCGCGCTCGTCGAGCGCCGCGAGCAGCGGCTCGGGCGCCTCGATCTTGGTGTAGAGCGAGGGGCGCTCGCGGTAGCCCTCGGCGTGGATCTGCACGTCGCCGAGCTCGAGGTCGACCACGTCGCGCTCCATCCCCTGGACGTAGCCGACGACGAGGCCCGAGTAGAGCAGCTCGACCGTCAGCGCGAGCGCGATCGCGGCGATCGTCACGAGGCTGCGACGCTGGTTTCGCCACACGTTTCTCCAGGCCATGCGCAGCAGGTTCACGGGCTCGCCTCGCGCCCAGTGTACCCCCGCGCCGCCGGTGAGCGACACGGGGATGATTTCGCGCTGACTCGAATTTTCTCCGGTCGTGGGAGCTCGTTCGCGCCGCTCGTGCGTTGTCTGCCCTGATCGATATCCCCGTCTCGGCCGTCAGGCGCGCGATGGTCCGGCGGACAGCTCGGTCACCCACATGTACGCAACATCGTTTGCACGCGAGGACAAACGGCACCCCTGACTCGGGGCGCGCGGGCTCGTTCTCCGCGCGTCACGGGGGAGGTGTGCCCTCAGTACGGAGTGATCACACCATGCAACACATGATTCGAATCCTGGCGGTCACCGCGATCGCCGCTGTAGCGAGCGCCTGCACCCCGAAGATCATCGAGCCCCCGACGCCGCCCGTGGCGGAGACCTGCACCGATCCGGAGGGCTGCGAGGAGCCGCCGCTGACCCAGCAGGCGCGCGATGACTTTGACGAGGTCGTCGCGCGCTACCAGCAGGCGACGGCCAAGGGCGCGGAGCTGACCGAGCGCGAGTGCGACGAGCTGGCGAAGGCCTTCGCCGACGTCTACAAGCGGCACGGCAACGCGATGGCGATCGCGCAGTTCAACGCCGGGGCCGTGCGCGAGCGCTGCGGGCAGCTCGAGGACGCCGCGACGATCTACAGCGGGCTGCTGAAGACCGCGCCCGACTTCGCGCTCGCCTACAACAACCTCGGCGTCATCGAGTGGGAGCGGGGGCAGCGAGGCGCCGCCGTCAAGCACTTCCGCTCGGCCGTCGACAAGAGCCGGCTGCAGGCGCTCGCCGCCCGCAACAACGTCGCCGGCCTCGCGCGCGACGCCTACGTGCGCACCGCCGATCGTCAGGCCTTCGAAGAGGCAGAGCGCTCGATCCAGGAGGTCCTCGCGCTCGACTCGAGCAACCAGCGGGCCTACGAGAACCTCGCGCGGCTCTACTACGATCGCGGGCGGCTGCAGGACGAGTCCTACACCGTGCTCGCGAACCTCGTCGTCCAGCAGGGGCTTCGGGTGATCCGCGAGCAGGGGCGCGAGAGCGCCGACCTGATGAACATCAAGGGCTTGCTCGTGCTCGGCCGCGACGATCAGATCGCCGCGCTCAAGGCCTTCGAAGAGGCCGTCCGGATCCAGCCGGAGCACGTCGAGGCGAACCTCAACATCGCGTTCATCGCGATCCGCTTCCGCAACTACGAGAAGGCGGTCAAGGGCTTCGAAGTCGCGTTTAAGGACCCGATCCAGCGCGACAACGTCGAGGCGCAGATCGGCTACGGCGTCGCGCTGCGCGGGCTCAAGAAGTTCGAGGCGGCCAAGCAGGCGTACCTCGCCGCGGCCAAGCTCGACCCGAAGGATCCGCGGCCGGCCTTCAACCTCGGCGTGCTCAACCAGGATCACGTCTCCTCGGACGGCGAGGTCAGCAACGAGAAGACCAAGAAGTACTTCTTGGTCGCCGAGAAGCACTTCAAGCGCTTCATCGAGATCGCGGGCAAGCGCGCGGACTTCAAGATCGAGGTGCTCGAGGCGCAGGATCGGCTGGCCTCGATCGACGAGACCCTCGACATCATCGAGCGCGCCAAGGAGATCGACGCGCAGATCAAGGCGCTGAACGCCCGCGCGGCGGCGGAGGAGGCCGCGCGGGTCAAGCACCTGCGGGAGCTCGAGGAGCGCGCGCTCGCGCATGAGCGCGCGCAGGCCGAGGGGGCCGCGAGCGGCGAGGCGCCCGCCTCATCACCGCAGCGAGGGTAGACGCGGGGCGCTCCGGCGCGCGCGCTGGCGCGCCGTAGCTCGTTCATGGGCGCGCGGCGCGATGACGCGCGACCCGAGTCGACGACGCGGCGTCGCGGGAGGCTTCATACTCTTGCACAGGCGCTCGCTGGGCGACGCGCTCGCTGACTGCGGTGGCGACCGTCCAGATCAAGTTTCTCGGCGTTGATGACTACGATTCGGTGGCGGCGTTGAACCACCGGGTCGTCGCGCGCGGCGACGGCTTCGTGAGCCGGCTCGATCCAGGCGTGCTGTCCGGCGTCCTCGCGCGCGCGACCGGCTTCGCGGTCGGGGCGACGAGCGCCGGTGAGCTCGTCGGCTACCGGCTGGTCCAGCTTCCGCGCAGCGCGGACGATCTGCTCGACAATCGCGCCTATCGAGGCTTCCCCGAGCTCGGTGACCTTCGCTTCGTCGCGCGCTTCGCCGGGGTCGTCGTCGCGCCGCGAGCGAGGCGCCAGCGGCTCGGCTCGACGCTGTGCGAGGTAGCGCTCGCGACCCTCCGCGCGCGCGGGATCCTGCGCGTGATCACGACCTGTCACCCGGCGAACGCGTACTCGCTGCGGATGCTGCAGGGGCTGGGCTTCGAGGTCGTGGGGACCGGCGCCACGGCGGCTGGGCACGCCCGTTGCCTGCTCAGCGCGCGCGTCCACGAGGAGGCGCGCGCCGATGGCTGAGAGGGGCGACGCGCTGCGCCTCGCCGAGCTGACCGCGTTGATTCAGGCCGACGCGTTTGAGCGCGTGATCGCGGCGCGGGGGCGCGTTCGTGTCGCGGGGGCCACGCTCGACGACGCGGGCCTCGTTCGGCTCGGTCAATCGCTCGGCGCGCTGCTGCTGCCGAGCCCGCAGAACCGCTCGCCCGTGACGCCGGAGCTGACCTACATCACCGAGTCGACGCGCGACCTCGGCGTCTGCTGGCACACCGACTACGCGTTTCTCGAGCGCCCGCCGCGGTTCACTGTGCTGCTGTGTCGTGAGGCGCCCTCGCGCGGCGGCGAGACCGAGTTCATCGACACGCGCGCGCCGTGCCGCGAGCTCCCGCCGCGGCTGCGCGCGCGGCTGGAGGGCGCCACCGGCCTGTTCAGCTTCTCCCGCGTGTTCGCCTCCAAGCTCCGGCGCCGGGGCATGACGCTGACGGACGCGCAGCGTCGCGTCCCTGACGCGCTTCACCCGATCATGAAGCGTCACCCGATCACCGGGGAGTCGACCCTTCACCTCCACGAGCAGTATCTGCTCGAGCTGCGCGCGCGCGCGTGCTCGCGGACGCTGCTCGAGCAGCTCTACGCCCACGTCACGCGGCCGCGCTACGTGTCGCGGCATCGCTGGCGGGCGGGGGACCTGATCATCTGGGACAACCGCTCGATGCTGCATCGAGGTCCGCGCGCGCGCGCGCTCGGGCCGCGACGGCTCGCGCGCTGCGTCGTCAGGTGAGCGCGAGCGCGGCCGCGCGCGCGCCGAGCAGGCCGACGCGCGGATCGAGCACGACCGCGACGAAGATGTCCTCGAGGACTGATCGCATGCGGCCCTTCGCCAGGAAGCGGCGCATGAACTCCCCCGCGCGCAGGCGCGGCAGCAGCTTGGGCGCGATCCCGCCGGCGATGTACAGCCGCCCGGGGAGGCACTTGAGCGCGAGGTTCCCGGCCTCCGCGCCGTAGAGCCCGAGGAACAGCTCGAGCGCGCGGGCGCAGGCGGGGTCGGCGGGCTCCGCGAGCGCGCGCGCGCTGATCTCCGCGGCGGGGTCCTCGGCGCGCGCGAGCGCGTCGGCGGTCTCGCTCGAGGAGGGCGCGAGCTCGCGGGCGACGACGAAGTCGTGGAGCGCGACGATACCTGGCCCCGAGACCAGGCGCTCCCAGGACACGTGGCCGTGGCGGCCGCGCATGAAGCGGAGCAGCTCGTCCTCGAGCTCGCCCGCGGGCGCGAAGTCGGCGTGGCCGCCCTCGGTAGCGAGCACGCGGGACGCGGCGTCGACGGGCACGCCGATCGCCTGCCCGAGGCCGGTGCCCGCGCCGATGACCGCGTAGTGCTCCGCGCGCTGCGGGTCCGCGCCGCGCTGTAGGACCGCGAGCGAGTCGGCGGGCAGCGTCGGCGCCGCGAGGGCGACGCAGTGAAAGTCGTTGAGCACGCGCGCGCGCGGGCAGCCGAGCGCCGCGCGGAGGCCCTCGGGATCGATGGTCCAGCTCAGGTTGGTGAGGCGGCTGCGGCCGTCGACGACGGGTCCGGCGACCCCGAACGCCGCGGCGGCGACGGGGGCGTCCTCGTCGCGGCGTCGCAGCTGCGCGAGGAACAGCTGGCAGATCAGCTCGAGGCTCGCGTAGCCGCCGCTAGCGAAGACCTGGCTGTGCGCATCGTGGGTCGAGCCGTCGGCGTGGACGCGCGTCGCGAGCAGGCGTGTGCTCGTGCCCCCAACATCCCCGGCGATCACGAGCTTCATCGACACCTTCGCCGCGATACCACAGGCCCCGGCGCGACGCTATTCGGACGGGCTCAGTTGCACGCGAAGCCGTTGGCGCCGATGAAGCTGCGCTGCGCGACCCACTCGAGGCTGTCGCGGTGCCCGTCACACAGCGGCTCGACGCGCGCTCGATGGACGCGCAGCTGATAGCTGCTGCAGAGGTTGCCGAAGGTCGAGAGGCCGTAGCCGTCCTCCCCCTCGAGCAGCGCCATGTCCGGGGCCTCCCACTCAGGGTTGACGTAGGCCTTGTAGGTCCCGGCCTGCAGCTGGCTGTCGCCGTTGGGCTCGACGCAGCACTCCTGCTCCTCGGGCACGCACAGGCACTCGCCGTAGGGTCCCCACTCGATCGGCGCGATCGGCTCGAGGTGGTGCGGATCGTCGAGCTCGGGGAAGTTGCTCACGGCGGCCCACAGCGGCGTCGGCTCGAGCTCGAACACGATCTCCGGGTTGCGGTGGCGCCAGACGGTGACCGAGCGAATCTCGCAGTCCTCCTCGAGCACGGGGCCCCACTCGATCGAGACGGTCACGCACTCGACCGCGTTGAAGTCCTGCATGTTGTTGGACCACTCCGGCTCGAGCCCGGCGGGGAAGCGGCCGGTGAGCTTGTGGGTCGGGCCCAGGTTCATGACGCCCTCGGTGCAGCCCAGCTCGTGGAAGCCGAAGCCCGTGTACGCCGGGTCGGGATCGACGATCGGGTACTGCCAGCCCGTGTACTCCACGGAGTCGAGGCAGCTGTTCACGGGCACGTCGTCGATCGTGAACTTCATCGCCAGCGGCGCGACCTCGGGGAGCTCGCTGAAGGCGTCGCAGGTCGGGGGATCGAGCGGCGCGCCGGTCGTCTCCGCGCCGGTCTCCGTGTCCGTGAGCGTGTCGCTCACGCTCGACTCCGTCACCGTCACCGGGTCGGTCGTGGGCGCGTCGGTCGTCGTGAGCGTCGCGCCCGTCGTCGGCGAGCTCGTCATCCCGCCGCTGCCGTCCGTCGTGTCCTCGTTCGTGGTCGTGGGCGTCGTCGGGCTGTCGCTCGAGGCGCCGCTCGAGCTGTTACTCGTCCCCGCGGTCTCCGAGTTTGAGCCCCCGCCCGAGTCGGTCTCCTGCGCGAGCTTAAACGCCGGGTTCGGCATCATGCAGGCGGTCGCGAGGCAGACGGTCGCGGCCGCGGGCATGAGGAGTGACAGCCTTCGGCGGGCGTCGGAGCGGCGGGCCATAGCCCATGGTACACGCGTCGAGGCCCGCGCGAGCGCCCGGCCGCGCGCGCGATGGTTGTTATGTCTTTCGGGACATGTAAGTGCTAGGGAGACGGCGCCCGGTCGTCGAGCGCCGTGAACACCGCGTCGTGCACCGCCCTGCGCAGCTGGTACATGGCCCGCCGTCCGGCGCGCGTGTGCCGGGGGTGTACGCGGTTGCTGAGCAGCACCACGTACGCGTCGCGCTTCGGATCGATCCACAGCGAGGTCCCCGTCCAGCCGGTGTGCCCGAAGGCCGCCCGCGAGATGTGGTCTCCGGCGGTGCTGAGGCCGCGCGTCGGCGTGTCCCAGCCGAGCGCGAAGCTCGAGCCCGGGACCAGGCGGCGACGGGTCGTGAACTCGCGCAGGCGCTCGCTCGCGAACACCGAGTCGTCGCCGGCGTGGGCACGCAGGAGCGCGCGCGCGAGGGCGCCGAGCTCCTCGCTGGTCGAGAACAGCCCCGCGTGCCCGGTCACGCCGCCGGCGGTCCGGGCGTTGCGGTCCTCGACGATCCCGCGCCAGAAGTCACCCTCGGGGCGCTCCGAGGTCGCCGCAGCGCGCGCGAGCATGTCGGCGGGCAGCGGTCCGCGCCGGGTCTCGACGAGGCCGAGCGGCGCGAACACGTGCTCGCGCTCGAGCTCGACGAGCGCGCGCCCGGTGGCGCGGGCGACCAGCTCGCCGAGCAGGATGAAGTCGAGGTCGCTGTACAGGGTGCGCGCGCCGGGTCGGCGCTCGAGCGGCGCCCGCACGGCGCCCTGGACCACGCCGGCGTAGTCACGCGCTTCGTCGTACAGCGGGAGCCAGTCCGCGAGGCCGGCGCTGTGGGTCAAGAGCTGCTCGACGGTCACGCGTCGGCGCCACCGTCGACGCTCGCGGTCGCGACCGGCCTCGGCGAATTCGGGGATGTAGTCGGTGACCGGCGCGTCGAGGCGCAGCGCGCCCGCGTCGACGAGCGCCATGACCACGAGGCTGGTGCTGACGACCTTGGTCACCGACGCGAGATCGTAGACGCTGCGGGCCGTGGGCCGCTGCGGGCGCGTGCTGTCGAGCGCCCCGAAGCCCTCGCGCCAGAGCACGCGCCGCGAGCTGCCGACCTCGATGAAGCAGCCCGGGAAGGTCTTCGCGCCGATCGCCCGCTCGACGACCGCGCGCAGCTCCGAGAGCTCTAGCGCCGGCTCAGGCACCTGCGCCGCCGTGACCTGCACGCTCGCCTCGGGCGCGCCGCGCCGCTCCGCGCTCGCCTGGACGAGCCCGGCCGCGATCACGAGCAGTGCCCAGGGCCCCGGCATGGTCTGATCGAGCTTGCCAGAGCTCACCGACTCGAGCTGCGGATTCCCAGCGCCCCGCGAGCGCCCGACCGGCGACGTCGACGGGCGCGCGCGCGCGCGCTGTGCTGCCGGTCACGCGCGCGCGGCTCCAGGGAACCCGCGCTCGCGCGGGCGCGTTAGGCTGGTTGTCACCAGCGCGTCGATCCCGTTGGAGGATCCTCGGGGGGCGCGCGTCTGGGCCGTAGGTCTGGAGGGTCATGATGCTTCGTCGCTCCGTGTTCGCGTCATCGCGCGATCGGGCTCGCGCTCGCGACCGCGCGCCTCGCCGCGCGTTCGGGATCACGCGCTCGATCTACTTCTGGCCGCTGTGCCTGCTCGTCGGCCCGCAGTGCGCCTCGGTCGGCGCGCGCGCGGTGCTGGTCCTGGTGCCCGCCGCCGTCACGCAGACCGCGGTGGCCGGGGAGCTCGAGGGCAACGAGCTCACGCCCTGCGCGGCGGAGTCCCAGGACTGCCGCGCGTTCTGTATCGAGACCAAGACGACGACCGCGGAGCTCGAGGAGTGCCTGCTCGTGTGCGAGGAGATCTTTGATCGCTGCGTGTTCGAGTTGAGCGGCAACCAGGACGAGGGCTGCGACGCCGACGACGAGGAGGTCGCCGAGGCCGTGGCCTGCGTGGTCCTGGTCGGCGCGCAGGTGGCCTGCGAGGTGGGGGCCGAGGCCTGCACGGCCCAGACCGAGGAGATCGGCGGATCCGACAGCGACGGCGCGTGGGCGAGCTACGACGACGCGCTCGAGGGCGATGACGAGCTCGACGAGGAAGAACTCGAGGAAGCGCTCGAGGAAGCGCTCGAGGAAGCGCTCGACGAAGAAGAACTCGACGACGAAGCGCCCGCCGGGGACGACGAGCGCGTCGATCAAGATGTCGATTTGGACAGGTAGTGCGCGAGCGCGGGCGCTACCCGCCGAGATGGTTCAGCGGCAGCTTCAGGTAGCGCTTACCGTTGGGCTCGGGCTCGGGCAGGCGGCCGGCGGCGATGTTGACCTGGAGGCTCGGCAGGATGAGCCGCGGCGCTCGCAGGGTGGCGTCGCGCTCGGTCCGGAAGCGGACAAAGTCCTCCATGGAGGTGTCCGCGCGCAGCTGCTTGTTGCCCTGCTTTGACGCGCCGATCGTCGTCTCGAAGGCGAGCGCGCGGCCGTCTGGCTGATAGTCGTGACCGACGAACACGCGGGTCGCGTCGGGCAGCTTGTACAGCCGATCGTGGACCGAGCGGTACAGGTCCTCGGCGCTCCCCGCCGGGAAGTCGCAGCGCCCCGTGCCGTAGTCCGGCATGAACAGCGCGTCGCCGGTGTAGATCGAGTCGCCGATCTTGTAGGTCACGCACGCGGGGGTGTGACCCGGCGTGGCGATGGCCTCGACCGTGAAGCTGCCGGCGTCGAGCTGCTGCCCGTCCACCAGGAGCTCATCCCACTGCGAGCCGTCCGCCGGCAGCTCGGACATGTTGTACAGGGTGCGGAACAGGTCCTGGACCTGGGTGATGCGCGCGCCGATCGCCGTGGGCGCGCCGAACTTCTGCTTTAGCAGGTCCATGCCGCTGAGGTGGTCGGCGTGGGCGTGGGTGTCGAGCACCCAGCGGACCTTGAGCGAGCGCTCGGCGACGAAGCGCGCGACCTCGTCGACGGAGCGCGATGAGGTCCGCCAGCTCGAGGTGTCGAGGTCCATCACTGGATCGAGGACCACCGCGTCGCGCGACGCGGGGTCGAACACGACGTAGGTCAGCGTGAAGGTGTCAGCATCAAAAAACGCCTTGGTAGTGGTGGTCTCCATGGGCCGCTCTCCTGCTCGGATACCAGAGCAAGATGCGGGCCAGGGCTGTGCGCGCCGGCGTAGGGCTGTTGGGGACGGCGCGCTCGGGGATGTTGCAATATGTCGCGACATGATACGTCGGTGGTGATTTCGCGTGACTCGGTCGCGACGTCGCGTCGTGGACGGCGTTTGGTCGTGTGGTGTGCGTTTGGCGGAGATCCGAGCGCTCGCGCTGCTGGGCGGGGTGGAGCGCGCTCGGGCGGGCGCGCAGGCCTCGGTACCCACGCGGGGTGAACCCGAGTAGATCGGCTCAATCACTCGACTTATGCTCGAGCGGACGACGAGCGTCGACGCGCGTCGCGTGCTTACGAACCTGTCCCTTGATACCGACGCGCTGAATTGACGCCATGAGACTCGACATGCCCAACGAAGCCCGCAGGGCGCCACGCCTCGAGCCCAGGCCTCGTCCGCGGCGCGTACGTCCGCTCGAGTCGAAGCTGCGCCCGCGCGCGTTCATGCGGGTGCTGATGGGGCGCGATCCGACGCCGACGCGCGCCGAGTACGACGCGCTCGTGGACGCGCTGTGGGATGGCGACCCGCTGATGGACGCGCTGCTCGAGGGCATCGAGCAGCGCGGGCGCGCGCGCGGCCGTCAGGAGTTTGAGCAGGCGCTGGAGCGCGGCCTGGCGACGGTCGAGCGGCCCTCGCCGGAGCTGCGCGCGCTGTTCGCCGTCGTGGACCACGAGCCGAGCTGGCTCGACTGGCGACGGGTTCGCGACGGCGTGCGCTTCATGCACCGCGCGGGCGTCAACGCGGGCCTCGTGCTGCGCGACTTCGCGTTGATGGGCGGCTACCTGCTGACGGGCTTCAACCACACGCTCGTCCTGACCGGCGCGCTCGAGAAGGGCGCGGGGCGGCGCCTCGCCGAGACCAGCAAGTGGTGGGTGGACTGCACCGAGCCCGAGGGGCTGCGGCGGTTTGGGCCCGGGTTCAAGTCGTGCCTGCGCGTGCGCCTCGTCCACGCGATGGTGCGCCGAGCGGTCCCGCGAAACCCCGAGTGGGACAACCTCGAGTGGGGCGTGCCGGTGAATCAGACCGACATGCTCGCGACCTACCTCGCGTTCGGCCCGGTGATGCTGGCGGGCCTGCGCGCGCTGGGGATCCCGGTGCTGCCGCGGGACTCGCGGGGCGTGATGCACGTGTGGAAGTACGCGGCCTGGCTCATGGGCGTCGAGCCGCGCTGGCTCGTCGACGACGAGCGCGCCGGGCTCGTGCTGCTGTACCAGACGATGATGACGCAGAGCCGCCCGGACTGGACGACGCGGGCGCTGGGGCGCGCCCTGTCTGAGGAGCCGCTCGAGCGCCGGTTCCCCTGGGGGGAGCGCTACCCCCGGCTGCACGAGCTGCTCCGCCGGCTGCTCTACCACCAGCACCTCAGCAACTCGCGGCTGTTCTTGACCCGCAAGCAGATGCGCTCGCTCGGCCTCCCCGACAACGTCGTCCCCTGGTACCCGCTGCTGACCGCGGGCCCGCGCGCGGCGCTGCACCTGCGCTCGCTCGCGGCGCCGTGGCGACGGCGACGGCTCGAGCGCCTCGGCCGGCGCGAGCAGGTGGCGATGGTGCGGGCGATGTTCGGTGAGCGCGAGCAGTCGGTCACGCGCGGCGAGCACATCCCGGGCGCCGGCGCGGCGCCTACTCCCGTTCGCTGAACGCTGCGGTGAAGTGGTTGATGACCTGCTCGGCGAAGACGTCGGGGAACTCCTCGTGGGCGAACAGCTTGCCGCCCGGCACCTCGATCAGCGTGGCCGGCCCGGCGAACTGCTCGACCATGCGCTCGGCGGCGTCGAGCTTGAACCACGGGTCGTCGGCGCCCCAGATCAGCCGCACCGGCGCGGTGATCTTACGGTGGGCCTCGTAGCAGCCGTCGAAGTCCTCCGCCCGCAGGCCGTCGGCCAGCACGAACACGCCGGCGAAGCGCCGCCGGTCGCGGGCGAGCGGGCGCACGAACAGCTCGGCGAGCTCTTTGCGCAGCGCGGGGTCGGTGGCGCTCGTCTCCCACGCCTTCTCTCGAATCGACGCGAACTGCAGGCCGATCCACATCGCGGTCCTCGCCCCAAACCTTCGCCCGTTGCGCAGCGCGGCGAGGAACAGGCGGGAGTAGTCCTTGGGCGTCTCGGTGTTGCCCAGCGCCAGCCCGACGACGCGCTCGGGCAGCTCGGCGGCGACCTTGCGCGCGAAGCCGCCGCCGCTGTCGAAGGCGACGAAGCCGAAGCGCGCGTCGAGCTCCATCTTGTCGATCGCCTGGGACAGCGAGGTCGCGAGGCCGTCGCATCCGCGGGGGGTCTCGCGGGTCCAGGTGCTGCGCCCGGCGCCCGGCAGATCGATGACGTGGCAGGTGAAGCGCTCGGCGAGGAGCGGCACGACGCGTCGCCACGTTCGCGCGTCGACCGGCCACCCGTGCACCAAGACCAGCGGGGGCCCGTCGCCGATGACCCAGTAGGGCAGCCGGGCGTGACCGAGGTCGATCCACCGATCGGGCGCGGTCATCAATTCTTCAGAGATGGTCAGCGAGGCGACGCGCTCGGTGAAGGTAGGCATGGGCGCTTGAACCCTACAGCACCGGCCGGTCGCTCGCGCGCTCAGGTCGCGAGCATGCGCAGCACGAGCGTGGTCAGGTCATCCAGCAGCTCGGCGCGATCGTGCTCCTCCGGGGGATCGAGCAGCATCGCCAGGAAGGCGCCGCGGAGCATGGTGGTCAGCAGGAAGTACGCCGAGGGCAGAGGGTCGAGCGCGAGCTGACCGTGACGGTGCCGCGCGCCGGCGGCCGCGATCTCGACGAGCGCGGCCGGGAGCTCCCGCGCGATCGGGAGCCGGCCGATGAAGGGCACGCCCGTGAGCAGCGCGCGGACCAGCGCCTCTCGTGACTCGAGCTCGGAGAACATCGCCTCGATCCAGATCCGCATGGCGCGGTCGAGCTCGAGGGCGTGCAGCGGCGCCATGCTGGCCTCGATCGCGGCGAGCACCCGCCTGGCCTCGCGCTCGACGAGGACCGCGACGAGGGTCTCGCGGTCGGGGAAGTACTCGTAGAGCGTGCCGATGCTGGCGCCGGCCCGCGCCGCGACGGCGTTCGTCGTCAGCGCGTCGTAGCCTCGCTCCTCCAAGAGTCGGGAGGTGGCGTCGAGCAGGGCTTCGAAGGTCGCGCGCGACCGTCTCTGCTTGGGCCACTTGCGCGGCTGAGGAGCGTAGAGCGGCTGCGCCATGGGCTAGGGGCGGGCTAGGCGGCCGGGGTCTTGATCTCGTCGGCGAGCGACTCGTCGATCGGCTGCTTGCCCCACGCGGCCGCGCGCGCGGATCGGCGCAGGCGCTCGCGCAGCGAGATGTCGTCGGCGGGCAGCAGCGCCTCCATGAGCGAAGAGCCATATCGGTCGAGCAGCTCGAGCGGCATCTTGGACACGAGCCCCATCTCGGTGAGCAGCAGGTCCAGCGCCCGCTTCTGCTTGGCCCGCGCGACCTCGACCGCGACGCGCGGATCGATCCCCAGCGCCTTGTAGTCGCGCATCAGGCCGACGCTGCCCCACAGCTCCATCGTCACCAGGCGCAGCTGAAAGCCCATGAGGTCCACGCGCTCGCGCGTCGACATCTGCCGGATCATCGCGGGCAGGTACTTGAGCCCGAGCGCGACGTGGCGCGCCTCGTCGCGCTGGAAGTAGGGGAGCAGCCCGGTGAGCACGGGCTCGACGTCGAGCTCGCGCACGACGTGGAAGACCGAGAGCGCGACCGGCTCGACCATCAGCTGCATGCCGATGAGCTTCTTCGCCAGGTGGTCCGCGTTCATGACGGCGCTCAGCAGGCGCTCGATCGGGCGGTCGAGGTGGTCGGGCATGGCCCCGAGCATCTCGAGGTAGTCGTGCATCACGAAGAAGTGGCGCGCCTCGTCGTAGGCCTGGCTCGTCGCCGCCATCTTGGCCTCGAAGGGCACGAGCTCGTCGGCGAGCGCGGCGCTGATCTTCCACGCCGCCAGCTCGCCCCACATGATCACCGCGAACAGCCGCGCGAGCGCGGGCCGCTTCTCCGGGTCAACCCGCGGGCGCCCGTGCTCCTCGACCAGCCCGTTCAGGACCGCGGCGCCGTCCCACGCGCGCTCTTGGCTCTGGTGGTAGATGCGCTCGAGCTGGCGCGCGTTTCGAGCCTCGAGCCCGAAGCGCGCCCGATCGAACATGTGATAGGGGAGCGGGCGCGTGGCGCCGCGTCGGGGCAGGCGAAGCATGGGGGCGTTCCTTTCGGGGCGACGGCAGGCCGCGCGTCAACAGGTCGCGTGGCCTCCCTCGAGGATAATCCGAGTATTTCGGGTGGACTACTCGGTTTTGCCGCCCGCGCGAGGCCGGCGCGAGACGTTGTATTTCGCGGGCTGCGCCTCGCTCGGCTCGCTGTCGCTCGGGTTGTGCCCGCGGGCCGCTACGCGCGGGCGGGCGCTCGCCCGGCGTCGACGACGGCCTGGCGACAGCGCGCGAGCGCGCGCTTGATGGCGGGCTGCTCGCGCAGGAGCTCGAGCGGCGCGGGCAGCCGGTAGCGCCAGTTGTGCGGGCCGACGGTCGCCGGCGTGTTGATGCGCTCGGCGCTCGCGTAGAGCTCCTGGATCAGCAGCAGCGTCAGCTCGCTGGATGACCCTTGGAGCAGCTTGAGCAGCGCGCCGTGGACCGCGGGGCTGAAGCTCGAGAGCGCGGCGTCGTCGAGAACGATCGGGGCGCCGACGCTGCGCTCGCACAGCGCGTGCAGCTCCGCGCGCTCGTCCACGCCGAGCGACTCGTACCAGGCGGTGACGGGCGCGGTGTCGTGGGTCGAGAAGCAGGCGACGGAGCGCGTCGGGTACTCGCGGGGGTCGCGGAACGCCTCGCCGTCTTTCTCCCAGATCAGCACGCGGTAGCCGGGCAGCTCGAGGCGGGCCATGGCCTCGGGCACGTAGTCGGGGATGCAGCCGAGATCCTCAGCGACCAGCGTCGCCCCCTCCGCGGCCGCGGACTCGATCATCGCCGCGAGCACGCGCGCGCCCTGGGCCTCCTGCGCCGCCGGATCCGCGGGATCGAAAGCCCCCGGCACCAGCCGCCCGTCGTCGTCGCGCAGGTCCTCCATTGGCCGCGTGTAGGAGCGGAACAGGCCGACGAGATGATCGACGCGCACGCGGTCGAAGAGCAGCCCGGCGTAGCGCACGCGCCTCCGCATCCAGGCGTAGTCGGTGGCCGCGAGCCGCTCCCAGTTGTAGGCCGGGAGCATCCAGTCCTGGCCGTCCTCGTTGAACTGATCGCCGGGCGCCCCGAGCGAGCGGTCACGGCGAAACAGCGCGCGCTCGCGCCACACGTCGACGCTGTCGGCGGTGACCGAGAATGGGAGGTCGCCCATCAGCGCGACGCCCATGGCCGCGAGCTCCCGGCGCGCGCGGGCCCACTGCGTGTGCAGGATCCACTGCTTGAAGGCGTGGTAGTCGATCGCGTCGCGGTGCTCCGCGCGCGCGCGCGCCAGCGCCTCCGGCTCGCGCGCGGCAAGCCCGGTCGGCCAGTCCCACCAGCCGACGTCGCCGACCCGATCCTTGAGCGCGCCGTAGAGCGCCAGCGGCTCGAGCCAGTCGCGGTGTCGCTCGCGGAACGCGGCGAGATCCGCGTCCGCGCCCGCCCGCCGAAAGCGCGCGAACGCGGCGGCGAGCAGCGCCTCTTTGTAGGTTCGCGCGCGCCCGTAGTCGATCGGGCCGTCGTCCGTCGGGCGCGGGGGCGCGTCCGCCTGGGTCCCTGGTACCTGCTCATCGAGCCATGTCCCCGAGACGTAGATCGGGTCGAGGCCGAAGGCCGCGCGCGCGGAGTAGGGCGAGTCGCTCCAGCGCGAGAGCTCGGCGAGCGGGAGCAGCTGCAGCAGGCCGAAGCCGGCGTCGGCGAGCCAGCGCGCGGTCGGGGGCAGGTCGGCGATGTCGCCGAGCCCCGCGGACTGGGCCGTCCACAGCGAGAACAGGGGCGCGGTCACGCCGGCGACGCGCGGGCGCGGGGCCTGGTCCTTGGGCTTGCTGATCACGCGCTCGTTGTAGCCGCTGCAGCGGGCGCAGGCGCGCCGGCGGCGTGTGAGCTAGCCGCCCTCGGGCTCGTCCGCTGGCGTCGACTCGACGACGCCCGCGAGGCGCTTGGCCATGGCCTTCTTCTCGTCGAGCTTGGCGAGCCGACGCAGCTGGATCCGCTGGGCCTGCGGCGAGCCGGCGCCGTGCATCGACTCGGTGAGGTAGCCGACCGCGTTGCGCCCCAGGGTCATGTTCTCGATCAGCCGGAGGATCCGGCGGCGGTTGTCGACCGAGACGTCGGGGCGCGTCTTGAGGTACTTGCGCAGCAGCGGGCCGGTGACCTCGCTGCGGAACTCCGCGTCGGCCGGCATCGTCACGAGCAGTCCGCCGGCGAGGTCCTGGGCGAGGCGCGCGAGCTCGTAGGGGAAGCGCGTGACGTTGTGCTTGCACACGTTGGCGAGCATCTCGTCGTTTTGGAAGTTGCCGGCGGCGGTCTCGTAGGACTCGTGCGAGGCGGCGATCCCGGCCCCGTAGATGGTCTCGTTGAGGTGGATCATCTCGACCAGCTTGTCGCGGATGTGCGACGCTCGCTCGACGCCGTTGTACTCGGCGATCGTCGCGGCCGCGCCGATGATCACGTCGCCGAGGCCGGTCTTGCACACGTAGCTGCGACGGTGGTAGGCGGTGAAGCGCTCGACGAGCGCGGCCGCGAACTCGAACTCGCCGTCCATGAAGATGTGCTCGTTCGGCACGAACACGTCGTCGAAGACGATCATCGCCTCCTGCCCGCCGAAGCGCGCGTTGCCGGCGTCGACCGTCGAGCCCGAGCGCGCGCCCTCCAGCGCCCGCGCGTCGCAGCTCTGGCGCCCGTAGATGTAGGTGACGCCCTTGGCGTCGACGGGCAGCGCCGCGACGATGGCGTAGTCGCGGTCGGCCTCGCGCAGCCGCATCGTCGGCATGACGATCAGCCAGTGCGAGTTGACGCAGCCGGTCTGGTGCATCTTGGCGCCGCGGATCACGACGCCGCCCTCGCGGCGCTCGACCACCCGCGTGAACAGGTCCGGATCGTCCTGCTGCGACGGCGGGCGCGAGCGGTCGCCCTTGGGGTCCGTCATCGCGCCGCCGATCACGTAGTTCTCGCGCTGCATGCGGCGCACGAACGCGCGGAAGCGTTCGTGGTAGCCGGTCTTGTGGGCCAGGTCGATATCGTGCGTGAGCGAGTACAGCGCGTTGATCGCGTCCATGCCGACGCAGCGCTGAAAGCAGGTCCCGGTGCGCTGCCCCAGCCGCCGCTGCATGCGGTTTTGTTGCACGACGTCCGCGGCGCTCTCGGTCACGTGCAGGAAGCGATTGACGCGCTGCCCGCTCAGGCGCGAGGGCGCCGAGGCCAGCTCGGGATCCTCCTCGGCGAGCCGGTAGGTCTCGGCGACGGCGTTGATCGAGGGGCGGATCACCGGGTGGTCGACGGGCTCCGCGACGCGCTCGCCGAACAGGTACACGTTCAGATCGCGCTCGCGCAGGCTCTCGATGTACTCCTCGGCGGTGCGGATCGGCATATTCGCGCGCACTATAGCCTGCCGACAGAAACCAGGGGACAGGCGAGCGACGCGCGCGGCGATCGTGGTATCACCGATCCCGATGGCGACCGTGCTGCACGAATTGCTCGAGCTGCTGCAGCTCGAGAAGATCGAGGAAACGTTGTTTCGAGGCCAGAGCCAGGACCTGGGCTGGGGCGCGGTGTTCGGCGGACAGGTCCTCGGGCAGGCGCTCTCGGCCGCCAAGCAGACGGTGCCCGAGAGCCGCCGCGTGCACTCGATGCACGGCTACTTCCTGCGGCGCGGCGACGCGCGGCTGCCCATCGTCTACGACGTCGACTGCATCCGCGACGGCAAGAGCTTCACGACCCGCCGCGTCGTCGCGATCCAGAAGGGGCGGGCGATCTTCAACATGGCGGCCTCGTTTCAGATCGAAGAGACAGGTTACGAGCACGCCGACGCGATGCCGGAGACGCCGGGGCCCGAGGGCCTGGTCTCGGAGCTCGAGCGCGTCCGCGAGCGCGCCTCGCTGATCCCCCCGAGCGTGCGCGACAAGTTCACCGCAGAGCGGCCGATCGAGATCCGGATCGTCGACCCGGTCGACCCCATCAACCCCGACGCGCGACCGCCCGCCCGGCGCGCGTGGTTTCGCGCCAGCGACACGATGCCCGACGACCTGCGCGTCCATCAGTACGTGCTCGCCTACGCCTCGGACTTCAGCTTCCTCTCGACGGCGCTGCTGCCCCACCGCGCGCGGATCTTTGATCCGCGTTTACAGATCGCCAGCCTCGATCACGCGATGTGGTTTCACCGCCCGTTTCGCATGGACGAGTGGCTGCTGCACGTGGTCGAGAGCCCATCCGCCGCCGGCGCGCGCGGCCTCGTGCGCGGGCACTGGTACTCCCGCGACGGCCAGCTCGTCGCGTCGACGGTGCAGGAGGGCCTGATCCGCTGGCGCGGCGACGAGATCGCGTCGTAGCGAGCGGGGTCGCGAGCGCGGCTTTTCTCGAGTGATGGATCGGCGCGCCGCAGGTCTCGACGCCGTAGCCGCGACCGAGTCGTGTGGTGGGCTACAGCGAGCGCTTGACCGCGTCGCCGTTGTTGACGACGAGTTGTTGTACAGATGGGCGATGAGCATTGAGGGAAAGAAAGTTTGTCTGATCGGGACCTTCGACAGTCAGCCGCGCGACGAGCTCGAGTTCGGTCTCTATGACATCGGCGCTGATGTCGTGAAGCGGGTCAGCCAAGACGTCGACCTCGTCATCGCCGGTCGTGACCCCGGGAAGCGAGCGGACGAGGCGCGCACGCTCGGGATCCCGATCCTCTCGGAGTCGCACCTCGACGCGCTCTTCAGCGGGCGCTCGCCGGAGGAGCTCATCGGCGGCGCTGGCTGACGCGGTCGACGGGCCGCGGCCGCTCGTATCCCGACTCAGGCGAACATCGCGTTGGTCACGTACACGCCCTCGCGCGCGAGCGCCCCGATCGCCTGATCCGAGACGCCGCGCAGCTGCAGGCGCGTGAGCGCGGGGAGCTCGGCCTCCGCGAGCGCGCGCGCGCCCGCGTCGCTGACGGCGTCCCCGAGGTTGACGCGCTCGAGCCGGCGCAGATGGCCGTGATCGCGGAGCGCCTCGCAGGTTCGGGTCGACGCGCCCGTGCCCAGGGCTTCGAACGCTCGCAGCGCGCCGAGGCTCGGGTTGGCGAGGACACGCGCGAGCTGGTCGTCGGTGAACTGGTTGTAGCTGAGGATGAGGACCTCGAGGGCGCGCAGCGGCAGCTGGGCGAGCGCCTCGGCCGTCTCCTCCGCGAGCGAGTTGTGGCGCAGCACGAGCTCCCGCAGCTGGAGACCGCGGCGGAGCAGCGCGGCTGTTGGCGCGTCCCCGCAGGACTGGGCCGGCAGCTCGAGCGTCTCGAGCTGCGGGAGCCAGACGGCGTCGGCGAGGGCACGCGCGCCCGCCGGGCCGAGCTTCCCGAGGTTCAGGACGAAGCGCCGCAGCTGCAGCGGCGCGGCCGCGAGTCGCTGGATCGCGCGGGTCTCGAGGGCGCAGAACAGCCAGTCGACGCCCGCGAGCGCCTGAAAGCTCGGCTCCCGCGCGAGCGCGTCGACGCCTGGGGTGTCGACGCCGAGGCCCTTGAGGACGACCGCGAAGGGCGGGCGGGCGAGCGCGCGCCCTCGCAGCGCGACCGCGAGCTCGCGCAGGGGCACGGGGTCGTCGATCACCTGCTCGGCGAACTTCTGTCCCGAGGGTCTGGTCGTTCGCAGCGTCTCGAGCGTGAGGCGCTCCAGCGCCGGGCACGAGCTCCCCAGCCACAGCGTCGCGAGCTGCGCCGGGTCGATGACGCCGCCCGAGAGCGTCAGCCGGCGGACCCCGGGCAGCGCGCGCGTCGTCGCCAGGGCCGCCGCGCCCGCCTCGGTCCAGGGGACGCGGAGCAGGTGCAGCTCGCGGACGCCGGCGAGCCACGGCAGCTGGAGGACCTCGAGCAGCGCGGGCTCTTCCAGCCGCGAGAGACCGAGGCCGGTGAGGCCGCCGAGGCTCTGTTCAACACCTGGCTGAAGGAGCACCTCGACCTCGGCGCGCTCGACGACGAGCTGGCGCACGAGGCGGTGCGCGGGCGCGAACCGCCCGGCGCGGATGTCCTCCCACCACGCGCGGGGCATGACGCGCGCGCCGTCGGACCAGCCCGCGAGCGCGCGCTCGATGGGATCGAGCAGCTCGCCGGGTCGGGCCGCCGCGAGCGCGAACAGCAGGTGCCACGCGTGATCGACGTCGCGGTGGCGCGCGACCCGGGCGACGAGCTCACGACGCTCGCTGGGGGACAGGGCGAGCGCCCGCTCGAGCACCTCCTCGCCCCGGCGCCAGCGCTCGAGCACGCCCTCGACGTCGGCGCCGGGTACGGGCGGGGGCGGGTGCGCCTCGCGGTAGGCCCGCGCGTAGGCGTCGGCGAGCGCCCGGTCAACAGGCACGAGGCGGGCGAGCGCGGTCGGGACGTGATCCGGGGCGTCGGGGTCCCGCGAGAGCTCGTCAGCCTCGAGCGCGTAGTCATGGTCCAGGATCGCGCGGTCGAGCGCCGCGGGCTCGCGGGCGTCGCCGACCCGCGCGAGCAGCTCGCCCCGCGACCAGCCCGTGCGCGCGCGCTCCTCCGCGAGCGCCGCGTTCACGGCGGCGTCGGCCTCGGGGTACGCGTCCAAGACCTGCAGCGGGATGACCCGTCGCAGCGCCTCGATGACGACGCGCCGCGCGAGCTCCGTGGCCGCGTGGTCCGGGAAGCCGAGCTCGTCACCGGCCTCGACCTCCGGATCGTGCGCGCGGGCCTCGTCCAGGGAGCACTGGCGCGTCGGATCCGTCACGGTCTCGACGACCACGTGCCAGCGGCGCACCTCCAGCCCGGAGCTGTCCCCGGGGACCGCCGCGTCGAGCCGCTCGAGCAGCGCCTCCTGCTCGGGCGTGTCGAGCAGGAGGGCCTCCGTCATCGTGAGCTGCGCGCCAACGCGGACGGGGACCCAGCGGCCGCTCGGCGCCGGGCGCAGCACTCGAGGTGTATCTTCGTGCAGGTCGAGGGCGAGGCGCGAGATCCCGAGCGTCCGCCACGACGTATCGCGCGCGAGCGCGTCGGCGAGCTTCGTCTCGAGGGCCGCGACGAGCTCAGGGTCGGTCTGTTCGAAGATCGCGTCGAGCTTAGGGCGGAGCATGGGACGCTGGGTCGTGTACCACACCGCGCGAGCCGGGGGGCCGGGAGCGTCTGGGACGCGACGAGCGGGGAGAATGACGCGCGCGGCATCGAGTACCATCCGCGACGTGTCACGCTTCTCCCTCGATCAGGTCTCGCGGCTCCTCGCCGCGGCGCTGCTCTTTTTGTTGACCCCCGCCTGTGGCGATGACGAGAGCAGCGCGTCCGCGAGCGCTACGGATCAGACCACGGGCACGGATGAGTCCACGACCGCCGGGACCACAGCTGGCGGCTTGACGGAGGACAGCTCCTCGGCGACCGGATCTGGCACCGTCGGCGACGGAGATGGCGACGGAGATGGCGATGGAGACGGCGACGGAGACGGAGACGGCGACGGCGACGGCGACGGCGACGGTGACGGAGACGGGGATGGCGACGGCGACGGGGATGGCGACGGCGACGGCGACGGCGACGGCGATGGCGACGGCGACGGCGAGTGTCTCGAGCCCGGAGAGCCCGGGGCGCTCGACTTCGTCGCCTATGAAGGGGCGCTGAGCGAGTTCTTCGTCGCGCCTGATGTCGGGCTCGTGCTGACGGAGCAAGCGGCGTATCAGGGGTACTTCGGCGACCAGCCGGCGCCCGTTGACTTCGCGAGCGAGTGGCTGGTGCTCGCGCACCCCAGCCGAGCGCCCCTCGGCGCGCGGCACGAGATCGTCGGTCTCGAGTCCGACGGCGCCTGCGGCCTCACGGTGCAGTACGCGGCGCACTCGCTCGGCGACAGCTGCGACAACTTCGAATACACGCGCCCCGCTCCGGCGCTCGCGGGCACCGACATCGCGTTCGCGCCGGCGCCCGCGAGCGTGACGCTGCAGCCGGCGCCCGGGCAAGCCTTCGACTGCGAGGCCGACGGGGCGGAGGAGTTTGAATCCTGCACCGAGACCGAGTGGTGCGCGCCCGGGCTGATCTGCGCCGGCATCACGCGCTTCAGCCCCGGGCTGTGCATGGACGCGAGCCTGCGCGGGACCTTCGACAGCGGCCCGCTCAACCTCGAGATCGCCGCGGGGGAGTCGCTCGAGGTGCCCATGGAGATCGACGGCCTGGCGACCGTCGACATGGACGTCATCATCGCGATGACCGTCGAGCACCCCGAGCCCGAGGCGCTGACGATCACGCTGACCAACCCCGACAGCAACGAGGTGCTCGTCTGGGGCCAGGAGCCGAGCCCCTACGACGCGCCCTGGTACCCGGAGCCCGGCGTGCTGTCGCTGTGGCGCGTGCCGGTGGGCTTCTCGGGCGATGAGTCGGTCAACGGGACGTGGACCGTGACGATCACGAGCGCGAGCCAAGAAGCTGGCGCGCTGCTGAGCTGGAGGCTCGAGATCATGAGCCGCTACGACTGACCGCGGCCTCGCTCGGCGGCTCGGGTCAGCTCACGCCCGATCAAGTCAGGTCAAGTCAGGTCAAGTTGGAAGCTTTGAGGGCAGCCCGACGGAGGAGAAGGTTGGTTTTCTTGGAAAGAAGCTGCGGGAGCTGAGCCCGCGTATCGTGTTGCTACGATGTGGCCCAACCATTTGGGCCTGATTGCGCTTTCCTCGCGCCCACGTGGCGCCCTCGGGTGGAGTATAGGGAGCCGCGCGGCGATTTCTAGGATTAAATGTCCGAAGGGTCATGTTGTTTTGGGCGCGCGTTCGCGCGCGGCGCCAAGAAGCGCTATAGAGGCGGGATGACCGGCACCGTGCACACGATCCTCACGCACCCGGGCGGCGCCCACAAAGACGACTTCCTCGCCGTCTGCGTGCTCTCGGCGCTCCACGGCGCCCCGATCGTCCGGCGCGTGCCGACGCCCGCCGAGCTCGACGACCCCGCGGTGGCGATCGTCGACATCGGCGGCGCGCACGACCCAGCGCGGATGAACTTCGACCACCACCACTTCCCGCGCGAGCACCCGCCGACCTGCGCGTTGAGCCTGGTGCTCGACCACCTCGGCCTCTACCAGGACGCGCTGCAGCTCTGCGACTGGCTCGAGCCGGCCGAGTGGTTTGACTCGCGCGGCCCGCAGAAGACCGCCGCGTGGCTCGGGGTCCCGCGCCGCGCGATCTCGCGGCTCAACTCGCCCATCGACGTGACGGCGCTGCGCCGCTTCGCCGGCGCGCAGCAGCTCGCGGCCGGGGAGCCGCTGTACGAGTTCATGCGCTTCATCGGTCAGGATCTGCTCGAGTACCTCCGCGTCGCGCGGGCGCGGCTGCGCTACGTCGGTCGCAACGTCGAGCGCTGGTCGCTCTCGGTCGGTGAGGACGTCATCGAGGTCGTCGCGCTCAAGCGCACCGATCCGCCGCTCGACGAGCCGAGCGGCGCGGTCAGCAGCTACGTGCGCGCCGAGGGCCTCGAGGAGCGCGTCGCCGCGATCGTCTATCCGGACCGCCGCGGCGACGGCTACGGCCTGCGCCGCTACGAGGACCACCCGCGGCTCGACTTCTCGCGCGTCGAGGGCGAGCCGGACGTCCACTTCGCCCACAAGACGGGCTTCATGTGCAAGACCTCGGCGACCGAGGAGGCGCGCCTGCAGGCGCTGATCACCGCCGCGTGGCGCTGATCAGCGCGTCCCCAGCAGCGTCGGGAGGATCGCCTCGGCGACCTCGGCCGGGCGCTCCTCGTGGGCGAAGAGCTTGGCGCCGGCGACCACGTGCAGGCGCGCGTCCGCGAAGGTGTCGACCATCTCGCGCGCCCACGCGACCGGGAAGAACGGGTCGCCCGCGCCCCACACCAGCTGCACGGGCGCGGTGACGCGGGCGTGCAGCGCCGCGAGCTCACGGACGTAGCGGGGGTCAAAGCTCTCGAGGATCGCGCCGGTCGCCCAGCGCCGCTCGAGGTCGCGCTGCAGCGGCGCGAGGAACAGTTCCTCGAATTCGCCGCCGAGCAGGCTGCGGTCCTCGAAGCAGTCGCCCAGCAGAAACCGGTTGCGGCGCAGGCCGGGCCGCGTGGCGACCCACGCGAGCATGTTCATAAAGCCAGGCAGCTTCGCGAGCAGCAGGAACTGGCGAAACCGCCAGCTCAGCCCCTGGGGCTGCTCGGTGTTGATCAGCGCCATCGCGCGCAGCCGCGGATCACCCGCGAGCGCGTGGCGGGCGATCATGCCGCCGCTGTCGTGGCCGACGACCGCGAGCTCGCGCAGCTCGAGCGCCGCGACGGCGGCGCGGACCGCCTCGATGTGGCGCTGGATCCCGAGCGGCGTCGCGCGGCTGAAGCGGCTGTCCCCGGCGCCGACGAGGTCGAGCACGTGGCAGGTGACGCGGGGCGCGAGGTGGGCTCGCGTGTTGCGAACGCTCGAGAGGTCATCGCCGATTCGCGTAGTTCAGGCCTAGTCGCCGGTCGCGACCACGGGCTCGCAGGCGTCCGCCATCCCGGCGTCGCAGACGCGACGCCGCAGCGCGCGGGCGGCCTCGCGATCCTGCGGCACGCCCTCGCCTCGCTCGAGCAGCGCCGCGAGCTCGAGGCAGGCCTCGAGCACGTCGCCCTCGTCGCAGGCGACGCGCAGGTAGGTCAGGGCGGCCTCGGGATCGGGCGCTCGCAGCTCGCCGTTGAGGTGCTGCGAGCCCGCTTGATGGCAGGCGCGGTAGTCCTTCATCGCGCAGGCGCGGGTGTAGAGCTCCATCGCGCGGCCCGTGTCCGGCGACACGCCGGTCCCGGCGTCGTAGGCCCGCGCGAGCCCGCGGCAGCCTTGCGCCTGTCCGTTTAGACATGCGTACTCGAGCAGCTCGACGCCGCGGACCTCGTCGCGCGCGTGCGCGTCGTCGTCGAGCATGCGCAGCGCGAGCTCGACGCAGCGCTCGAGCTCGCCGTCGTCGCAGCGCTCCGAGAGCTGACTGGCGTACTCCTGCTCGCGCGAGGCCGCCGGCGTGTTCGGGTCCTCGCGCGCGCCCCCGCAGGCGACGACGACGCCCGCGGCGAGCAGGACGCTGAGGCGTGAACCCAGCAGCGCGCCTGGGCGCGCAGCGAGGTGCGCGGTGAGCCGCGCGACACTTCGCGGGCGCTGGCGCCAAGGCCCGACGCCCGCGCGCGTCGGCGCTTCGATCGGGGCCTGGGCGAACGCGGGCATAGGGACGAAATTCTACCGCGTCCGCGTCACGCGTGACGGTCGCGTCGCGCGGTCGCTTTCGCGCGAGCGGCCTCTGGTACGGTTCGGCATGGTCACCGGTCCCTCGCCGGATCCTCCAACCTCGCGTCGGCGCGCGCACGAGCTCGGCGCGCGGCTCGAGCCAGACGGCGTGAGCTTCCGGCTCGCGTCGAGCACCGCCGCGCGCGTCGAGCTCTGTCTCATCGACCAGGCTCCGGACGGCGGGCTGATCCGTCAACCGAGCCGCGTATTGGCGCTCTCACGGGGCGAGGACGGCGTATTCAGCGTGTTCGTCCCGGGCGCGCGGGCGGGCCAGCTCTACGGCTACCGCGTGCACGGGCCGTGGGCGCCCGCGCGGGGGCTGCGGTTCGATCCGCGCTGCCTGCTGCTCGATCCGCGGGCGCGCGCGGTCACGGGCGCGCTCGACTGGCGCGCGGCCGAGGCTCGCCCGGGCGATCCAGCCGCGCGCCCGCTCGCGGTCGTGGTCGACGAGGGCTTCGACTGGTCGGGGGATCAGCGACCGGGGACGCCATGGGCCGACACCGTGATCTACGAGGTCCACGTGAAGGGCTTCACCGCGCGGCACCCCGCGGTCGATCCAGCGCTGCGCGGCACCTACCTCGGCCTGGCCTCGCCGCCCGCGATCGCGCACCTGCAGCGGCTCGGGGTCACGGCGGTCGAGCTGCTCCCGGTCCAGGAGATGGTCGACGAGCGCGCGCTGTGGTCCCGCGGCGCGCGGAACTACTGGGGCTATAACCCCGTGGCTCACTTCGCGCCGGCCGGCCGCTACGCCGCGACCGGCACGCGCGGGCAGCAGGTGCGCGAGTTCAAGACGCTGGTCAAGGCGCTGCACGCGGCGGGCATCGAGGTCATCCTCGATGTCGTCTTCAACCACACCGCCGAGGGCGATCATCGCGGGCCGACGCTGTCGCTGCGCGGGATCGACAACCCCGGCTACTACGCGCTCGATCCCCGGGCGCCCGGGCGCTACCTCGACTTCAGCGGCTGCGGCAACACGCTCGACCCGCGTCGCCCGCTCGCGCGCGCGCTGGTCCACGAGTGTCTGCGCTACTGGGTTCGCGAGCTGCGGGTCGACGGCTTCCGCTTTGACCTGGCGCCGACGCTGGCCCGCGGCGACCACGGCTTCGATCCCCGCGCGGAGCTCCTGCGCGCGCTCTCCCATGATCCGGAGCTCGCGGGCATCAAGCTGATCGCCGAGCCCTGGGACGTGGGGCCCGGCGGCTACAACCTCGGCGGCTTCCCGGCGCCCTGGGCCGAGTGGAACGATCGCTACCGCGACGACGTGCGCCGGTTCTGGCGCGGCGACGAGGGCCTCGCGGGCGCGCTGGCGACCCGCCTCAGCGGCTCGAGCGATCTGTTCGCGGGCGTCGACGCCGACGGCGTCGCGCGCGGGCCGACCGCGAGCGTCAACTTCGTGACGGCGCACGACGGCTTCACGCTGCGCGACCTGGTGTCCTACGCGCGCAAGCACAACCTCGACAACGGCGAGCAGAACCGCGACGGCCACCACGAGAACTTCAGCGCGAACCACGGCGTCGAGGGCCCGACGGACGACCCCGCGATCACGGCCGCGCGCGCGCGCCAGCGACGGAACCTGTGGGCGACGCTGCTGCTCTCGCAGGGGGTGCCGATGCTCAGCGCCGGCGACGAGCTCGGGCGCACGCAGCACGGCAACAACAACGCCTACTGTCACGACTCGCCGCTCAGCTGGCTCGACTGGACCCTCGACGCCGACGCCGACGCCTTCCTGCGCTTCGCGTCGGGCCTCGTCACGCTCCGGCGCGCGCACCCGGTGCTGCGTCGACGCGCGTTCTTGACCGGCGCCCCGCAGCTCGGCGCGGACGAGCCGGACGTGGTCTGGATGCACCCCGAGGGCCGCGCGATGGCGCCGGAGGACTGGTCAGGGGCGCGCTGCTTCGGCTTCACGCTCTCGAGCGAAGGCCCGGAGCGCGGGCGCGCGGGCGAGGGCGGGGCGCGCAGCCTGATGGTGCTCGTCAACGGCGAGCCGCGCTCGCGGCTGTTTCGGATCCTCGGTCGCGCGGAGGAGTGGCGCGTGTGCGTCGACACGGCGACGGGCGAGGTGCTCGAGGCGCCGGGGCGCCAGGCCGCGAGCGAGCCGCGGTGGGTCGACGGCTGCTGCCCGCTCGCGCCGCAGTCGGTCGTCGTCCTGTGCCGGCTCGACGCCCCCCGTCTACGCCGAGGCGCGCGTGAGGAGGCTTCGTAGGCGAGGCGCGGTCTGCTCGCGCCGGCTCGAGCACTGAACACAGACGCGGTCAGCGACCCGAACGTCGTCTGGTAGGATGCCGCCGCGCGATGACGGATCCGCAGCCACGGCCGCACAACACCAACCTCGTCGCGGTGCGAGACGCCAAGGCGCGCGCGGTCGAGCTGATCAGCCAGCGCTTCAGCGAGGATCTGATCGGCGCCGACGAGCTCGAGCGCAGGCTCGACCGGGTCGAGCGCGCGCGCTCGCTCGACGAGATCGACGTGGTCGTCGACGACCTGCTCGATCCGGGTACCGCGCTGATGCCCATCGAACCGACGAGCGGCGCGCTCGCGCCCAGCCCGACGGGCGCGCCCGGGGTGCTGGTGGCGACCAACAACGGCGACGTCCCCGGCGATCGGCAGCTCGTCGCGATCTTCGGCGAGCAGCGCCAGACCGGCGCGTGGCTCGTGCCCCGCCGGATCACCTCGTTCACGCTGTTCGCCGGCACCGAGCTCGACTTCCGCGAGGCCCGGCTCCCACCTGGCGTGACCGAGATCGACGTCAAGGCGATGTTCGGCGCCGTCGAGATCATCGTCCCCCCCGGGCTCGCGGTCGAGTGCAGCGTGATAGCGATCTTCGGCGCCGTCGAGCGTGATCCCGCGATCCCCGAGCGCGTCGCCGTCGACGACGCGCCGCGGCTGCGCATCACCGGCGCCGTGATGTTCGGCGCCGTCGAGATCCGCGAGCGCCTGCCGGGTGAGTCGAAGCGGGAGGCGCGTCGACGTCGTCGCGCGGAGCGGAAGAGCAAGCTCAGCGAGGCCCGCGAGGCGCGTCAGCGCATGCTCGGCCCCCCCGGCGACTCATGACCTGTCTAAATGGTCATGTCAAAGCGATCGCGGCCGTCCAGCGCCGCGCGCCGACGGCGTTGACCGCCGCGTGCAGGGCTCGCTCGGGGTCGCTCTCGAGACTGTCGCAGCTCGGCGCGCGCGAAGATACGCGCGCGGCTCAGGGGTCGAGGAGCTCGTCCTCGTCGGAGTACTCGATCCACTCATCGTCGTCGGCGTGCAGCATCGAGCGGGCCTCCGCCTGCACGTAGAGGTTCGGCCGCGACGACGCGCTCTGGCGCAGCTCGTCGAGGCCGCCGACGAAGAACATCTCCTCGAGCGTCGCGCCGACCGTGATCTCGGCCTCGAGCGAGTGGCCGCCGATCTGCGCGTCGAAGCCGTTCCAGCTCCCTGGCTGCCCGTCGAGCCAGATTCGCACTTGCTGCTGGAGCTCCTCGTTCTGATCCCACGACACCGCGAGGTGGTGCCAGCCCAGGTCGCCGTTGAGCTGCGCGTAGGCGCCGTTGAAGCCGACCAGCTCGCCGCCGACCGTCGCGTCGACGAAGCCGTCGGAGAGGAACACCGAGACGACGCCGGGGCCGTCGAAGAGCTGGTCCCCGTCGCCGTGGCTCCCCCGAAACAGCGACATGTCGAGGGAGAGCTCCGACTGAAACAGCAGCGAGACGTAGCCCGTGTTGGTCGTCATCGCGGGGTTGGGCGCCAGCTGCAGCCACATGTCGCCGAACAGCTCAACGCCGCGACCGCCCGGGCTCTCGACGGGCTGCGCGCCCGGGGGCCACGGCGCGCCGTCGAGCCCGCTCGCCGAGTCGCTGGAGTCGCCGCTCAGGTGGTGCACGGTCGTGAACTTCTTCCAGCTCAGCGGCATCTCGGGCGCGGGGTCGAGGTCGTCCTTGTCGTAGTACAGGTAGAAGGTCTCGGTCGTCTGCGGGAGGACGCTGGGCACCATCACCCAGATCAGCGCGAGCTCGGAGTCCTCGTCCCAGCTCTCGACCTCGTGCGCCAAGATCGTCTCCTCGTCGTCCCAGACGAAGCGGAGCTCGTCCTCCTCGAGCGCCTCCCAGTCGGCGCGGGATGAATTGAGGACGACGCGCACGGGCAGGTCGTAGACCTTGGGATCCTCGGCGTTGACGGGGTTGAGCGCGTAGGTGTTGAGGAGGATCGGACGTCGGCGCTTGTAGGCGTCGAGGCCGTCGAGCTCGTCGGGCAGGTCGCTCACGTCCGTGCCGGTGTTCGTGGTGAACGAGGAGTCGCTGACGGTGCTCTCCTCGGAGGTCGTGCCCGCGCTCGTGCCCGCGCTGGTCGACCCGTCGGAGCTCGCGCTGTCGGAGGGGTCGCTCGCGCTGTCGGAGGGGTCGCTCGCGCCGGTCGCGTCCTCGGAGAGCGGCGGGATCCAGTCTGGGTTCGAGACGACGCAGGCCGGCAGCAGCAGCGGCAGCGCGGCCACGGCCGGCAGCGTCCACGCGACCCCCGAGCGCGAGCTACTGGGCGTTAAACTGTCAATAAAAGCCATGGGACCAGCATACACGACGGCTTGTGACAGCCTTGGTTGACCGCGCTGTGCACGGGTGGCACAACCCGCGCGAGTCCGCGACACGATCGCGCACCAACTGCGTATGACGACGAATCAGCCGACCCCTCGCGCTTCAGAGAGCCCCGACGCGCCGCGCCCCCCGGACATCGACGCGGTCGAGGAGCACGAGGCGCTCGAGGTGCCCCAGGCGCGCGCGGAGTCGGCCGATCGGCCGGCGCCCGCGAGTCGCTGCGGGGGGCTCTCGTCGACCGACCTCTACCTGTTCGCAGAGGGTACGCACTGCCGGCTGCACGAGCGGCTCGGGGGCCAGCTGACGCGCGACGAAGGCCCCGGCGGGCGCGCGGGGGCTCGCTTCGCCGTGTGGGCGCCCAACGCCGCCGGCGTCAGCGTGATCGGCGAGTTCAACAACTGGGACGGCGAGGCCGCGCCGCTGCAACCAGCTGGCGCTTCGGGCATCTGGACCGGCTTCGTCGCGGGGGCCGCCCGCGGCCAGCTCTACAAGTACCGCGTGCGTCGCCGCGAGGAGCGCGGCGGCGGCTTCGTCGACAAGCTCGACCCGGTCGGCCTGCTGCACGAGACGCCGCCGAACACCGCGTCGATCCTGTGGCGCGACGACTACCGCTGGGGCGACGGCGAGTGGCTGCGCGCGCGGGCCGAGCGGCAGCGGCTCGGCGCGCCGATGTCGGTCTACGAGGTCCACCTCGGCTCGTGGATGCGCGTGCCCGAGGAGGGGGGGCGCGCGCTCGGCTACCGCGAGCTCGCGCTCGAGCTGACCGAGCACTGCCGCCGCCTCGGCTTCACGCACGTCGAGCTGCTGCCGGTCAGCGAGCACCCCTTCTACGGCTCCTGGGGCTATCAGACCACCGGCTACTTCGCGCCGACGCACCGCCTCGGCAAGCCCGAGGACCTGATGTTCCTGATCGACACCCTGCACCAGGCCGGGATCGGCGTGATCCTCGACTGGGTGCCGGCGCACTTCCCCGAGGACGAGCACGCGCTCGCGCGCTTCGACGGGACATGTCTCTACGAGCATGAGGACCCGCGGCTCGGTCGACACCCCGACTGGGGCACGCTGATCTTCAACTACGGGCGCAACGAGGTCCGCAGCTTCCTGCTCAGCTCGGCGCTGATGTGGATCGAGCGCTTCCACCTCGACGGCCTGCGCGTCGACGCGGTGGCCTCGATGCTCTACCTCGACTACTCCCGCGGCGAGGGCGAGTGGCTGCCGAACCGCTTCGGCGGGCGCGAGAACCTCGAGGCGATCGAGCTCCTGCGCCAGCTCAACGACGCCGTGCACGCGCGCGCCCCCGGCGTGCTGACGATCGCCGAGGAGTCGACCGCGTGGCCACAGGTCACCGACGCCACCGAGGCCGGCGGGCTCGGCTTCGACCTCAAGTGGGACATGGGCTGGATGCACGACACGCTCCGCTACCTCGCGCGCGACCCGATCCACCGCCAGCACCACCACGACGAGCTGACCTTCCGCCAGCTCTACGCCTACAAAGAGCGCTACGTGCTGCCGCTCTCGCACGACGAGGTGGTGCACGGCAAGGGCTCGCTCGTCGGCAAGATGCACGGCGACCTCGCGGCCGACCCGTGGCGGAAGTTCGCCCACCTCCGGTTGCTGCTCGTCTACCAATTCACGATGCCCGGCAACAAGCTGCTGTTTATGGGCGGCGAGCTGGCGCAGGTCGCCGAGTGGGATCACGATCGCAGCCTCGACTGGCACCTGCGGGAGCAGGGCCCGTACCACGCGGGCGTCGAGGCGCTCGTCGCCGAACTCAACGCGCTCTACGTCGGCGAGCCGGCGCTCCACGAGGGCGACTTCGTGCCCGAGGGCTTTCGCTGGGTCGTCGTCGACGACGCGGCGCGCTCGGTCTACGCCTACCTGCGCCTGCCGCTGACGCCCGAGGGCGTGCGCCCGCTGCTGGTCGCGCTCAACTTCACGCCGCTCCCGCGGCCGGGCTACGAGCTGCGCGAGGAGGCCTTGGTCGACGCGCTCGGGGGGGACGCGCCGGCGGCGTGGCGTGAGCTGCTCTCGAGCGACGACGAACGATTCGGCGGCAGCGGGGTCGGTAACCACGCGCCGGTCGAGCTCCGTGACGGGGCGCTGCGCGTCGACGTGCCGCCGCTCGGCGCCGTGATCCTGCGCCCGGACGTGTAGACCCCCGCGCGAGCTCGAGCGCCTGCTAGACTCGCGGCCGTGATCGTCAGCTCCGGCACGCGGCAGTTCATCTTCACCCGGGTGGTGTTCGTCTGGCAGTGGCGATTCACGGTGTTCTTCGTGCTCGTGAGCCTCGCCGTGACCGCCTCGGTCGAGGTCTGGGAGCTGACGTTCTTAGAGCTGCCGACGCTGCCGCTCGCGGTCGTCGGCGCGGCGCTCGGCATCTTCGTGAGCTTCCGGACCAACCAGGCCTACGATCGCTGGTGGGAGGGTCGAAAGCTCTGGGGTCGCATGATCAACGAGTCGCGACACTGGTCCTCGCAGGCGACGAAGTACGTCGATGACGCGGCGGACCAGCGTCGCCTCGTGCACCGCCACGCCGCCTACGTGCACGCGCTCCGCTGCCTGCTGCGCAAGCAGGACCCGTTTCAAGACGAGGATTTCCTCGCGCGCGCCGCCTCGGCCGGGGACGCGCTCGAGCAGCTGCGGCCCGAGTCGAACCTGACCCACGCGCTGCTCGACCGCCAGCTCGCGGACCTGGTCGCGCTCAACCGCGCCGGCGCGCTGCACGAGCTCCGGCTGCAGTCCATGGACGACACGCTGCGCCAGCTGATCAACATCCAGGGCGGCTGCGAGCGCATCAAGAAGACCCCGATGCCGCCGCTGTACGGGCTGCTCGCGAATCGGCTCGTGCAATTCTACGCGGTGCTGTTTCCGCTCGCCGTGGTCGAGGCGCTGGGCTGGTGGACGGTCCCGGTCAACCTGCTGGTGTGCACCGCGTTCTCGCTTATCGCCGAGGCGGGCCGGGTGCTCGAGGATCCGTTCACGATGTACTTCAATGGCCTGCCGCTGGGCGCGATCAGCCGCATGATCGAGGTGAACTCGCGGCAGCGCCTCGGCGAGACCGAGCTGCCGCCGATGCTCACCGCCGACGGGCGGGGCGTGCTCATGTAGCGCCGCGGGCCGCGTGTATACTCGCGGCGTGGCGACGCGACGACCAGGACCGACCGACGCGTCGCGGGCTCGCGCGGCTCGCATCGCGGCTGCCCTCGAGGGCATGCTCGACGAGCTCCCCGCAGCTGCGGCGCGCGCTGGCGGCCCGCGTGATCCCTACCGCCCGCCGCCGCCGCGACGCGCGGTCAGCCGCGCGACCGCGCTGCGCTGCCCCGCCTGCGGAGCGCGCATGTCCACGGACTTCGAGCGCGGCCTCGAGCTCGACCGCTGCCTCGGCTGCAGCGGGCTCTGGCTCGACGTCGGCGAGCTAGAGATCATCAGCGCCGCGACCGCGACCGCGCCCGCGCGCAGCGTCGGCGAGCTGCGCCAGCGGCTCGAGGGGCACACGGCGCACATGAATCAGGGGCCAGTCCGCTACCGCGCCTGCCCGCGCTGCCGCGACATCATGAACCGGCGCAACTTCGGCACGATCAGCGGCGTGATCATCGATGAGTGCCCGCGCCACGGCGTGTTCCTCGACCCCGAGGAGCTCGAGGCGATCGAGCGCTTCGTCGAGCTGGGCGGGATGGCGCTGCAGCGACGCGGCGAGGAGGAGCGCCTGCGGCGGCGCGAGCTCCGAGTCGCGCAGGCGCGGCAGCGTGAGCCCGAGGGGATGAGCGCGCGCGACTGGCTGTGGTGGTCGGTCTTCGACTGGTTCGCCTAGACGCGGATAGGCTTGGCGTGGCGTATTGGACACGTTGGGTGTTCAATCGGCTTGGCGTGCGTCTTGGCGCGATGTGCTGTTTCGGTTGGACACGCTGGGCTCTTGGAGAACGGGGGGAGCGCTCCATGCGGGAGTCACGTGACCGACGCCCGCCGGGCGCCGGTCACGTGCTCCGGGTCGAAGGTGGGGGGCGAACGGAGGCGAGCGGCGAGGGTATACTGTCGCCCATGGCTTCGCAGAACCTCCGGCTCGTCTCTCTCCTCACGATCCTCGGCGTCGCGGCCGTCGGCTGTGACTCGCCCGCGAGCGCGCCGGCGCCCTCGGAGGAGGCGGCCGTGGCGGCGGAGGAGGAGGCCGGGAGCGCGGAGGTTGCGGAGGCGCCCGCGGCTGGTGGCGCGCCCGTGATCACCGCGGACGCGGCGACCTTTGCGTTCGGCTCGATTCACCCGGGTCAGATCGTCGAGCACGTGTTCAAGATCAAGAACGCCGGCGACGCCGACCTGCACATCGAGCGCGTGCAGAAGACGTGAGGCTGCACCGCGACCGTCATCACGACGGACGCGATTCCCCCGGGTGGGGAAGGTGAGGTCAAGGTCAAGCTGACGCCGAAGGGCAACCACGAGGAGATCAACAAGACGGTCGTCGTGTTCTCGGACGACCCGAAGACGCCGAAGTTCTCGCTGACGCTGAAGGGAACGCTGCTCGTCGACGTGCGCGCGGAGCCGCAGAGCGTGTTCCTCCGCGATGTCGCGCTGGGCGAGTCCGCGACCGCGAGCGTGGAGATCAAGCTGCGCGAGGGCGCCGAGCTAGCGATTGAGTCGGCGGCGCTCTCGTCGCCGGTGGAAGGCGACGCCAAGCTGTTCGCGCTGCGCCCCCTGGGCGACGCCGATGGCGCGGCGGCGCGCTACGAGATCGAGTTCAAGGGGGCGCCCAAGCCGGGCAATTTCCGGAGCGCGCTGGTGATCAAGACCAACAGCCCGCACATGCCCGAGCTGCAGGTCCCGGTCCGCGCGATCATCCCCTCCGACCTTCGGTATTCGAAGTTCCTCAGCTTTAACAAGCGCGGGGACGCCTACGCGACGAAGACGCTGCGGATCACCGCGCGCAGCGGCAAGGCGCCGAAGATCAAGAAGGTCGAGGACCCTGACGGCCTGCTGGAGGTCGAGCTCGTCGAGACGAAGAAGCTGGAGGACGTGGCGACGCTGCGCGCGACCCTCAAGGCGGAGGCGGTCGAGGCGCTCGACGAGAAGGCGCGCGCGGCCAGGCACCCGCTGGTCGTGCACACCGATCACCGCACGGAGCCTCGGCTCGAGGTCTCGTACATCATTCGCAGCGCGTCGCCGCGCAAGCCCAAGCAGGGGCGCGTCGCCGCGCCCGTTCACCCCGTCGCGGGCCGCGAGTAGGTCCGCCCGGTGACCGCCCCACGCTCGAGGTCGAGCCCCAAAACCAGCGCGCGATCGGCTTCTACCTTCGATATGTCTTTTGGGTCATCTTGAGCACGAGCGGCCGCGACGGCGGGGGCGCGGGGCTCGACTCGCTGGTGATGGCGCGACCGTGGACGCCGGGTGAGCGGCTGCGCGCGTGAGCTCGCCGCGCGCGCGGCCTTCCGCAGCGGGTCTCTGAGACATGACCGAACAGGCGGGTCGTCAGAGCCCGTAGCGCTCGACCAGCGCGCGCTGGCGCGCGCGCTCCTCCTCGCGCGCGTCGCCCATGGCCTCGACGAGCTCGATCCAGACGACCGGCGCCGGCCACTCGGCGGTCGCGGCCGCGAGCGCGGCGTGCAGCTCCTCGAGCGCGCGCTGGGCCGGGGCGCTGACGTAGAAGTACATGCCGTCGAAGCGCGCGCCTGACTCGCTGTCGTCGATCTTGTAGGCGCTCCCGCTGCGCCGCTGCAGGGTGATGTCGAGGGGCGCCAGCGCGTCGCGCAGCGCCTGGAGTTGGTCGGGGGTGGGCGCGCGGGCGTCGAGCGTGAACGAGCGGCGCTCACCGGCCTGGAGCAGCTCGAGCGCCCGGTAGGTGCACAGCGCGCGATCATCGTCGTCACGCTCGCGGGTGACCGGCGCGGGGTCGAAGAGCACGAGGTCGCGGTGGTGCTCATGGGCTGCCTCGGGCCCGCAGATCTCGGTGACGCGCGCGGTCACGGGCCCGGTCCTCCGCGCCCAGCGCGTGCGCGTCGCGTCGTCCTCGAACTCGATCTTGCACGAGCCCCAGTTGGCGTCGATCGGCCCCTCCTCGTCCGCGAGCTCATGACCCAGGCGGCGACACGAGTCGCGGACCAGATCCCAGCGGCCGAGGGCGGTCGCGGCGGTGATCCGGTCCCAGTCGGACGAGCCGGGCTCGAGCCGCGCGACCAGGCGCTCGGCGAGCTCGAGCGCCTCCGGCCAGCGCCGGCGCTGACACTCGAGCTCGCACAGCCGCGCCATCGGCACCTCGGCGTCGGGGTCGAGCTCGAGCAGGCGACGCAGCTCGCGGGCGGCGGCCTCGAGTCGGCCGGCGCGCTCATGGCTCGTCGCCAGCAGCCAGCGCCCGTAGGGATCATCGGGGCCGTGGTGCTCGTCGACGAAGCGCGCGAGCTGGGCGTGGTCGCCCCGGTCGCGCAGCAACAGGCCGAGCGCGCGCCGGGCCGCGTGCGACTCGGGGTCGGCGCGCGCGAATCGACCGAGCAGCGACTCGGCCAGCGCGCCCATGCTGAAGTCCGCGAGCAGCAGCGCGTAGCGACACAGCAGCGCCTCGTCGTCGGGCCAGCGCGCGCGCGCGGCCCCGAGCAGCTCGAGGCTCGCGTCGCGCTCGTCGGGCAGCGCCTCGAGCAGCGCCGCAGGGGACGCGTAGGGCTCGAGCGCGGGCAGGCGCGTGGCCGCGACCGCCGCGCGCGTCGACGCGCGCTCCTCCGCGAGCAGCTCGGGCTTGAGCAGCCGCCCCTCGAACTCCGCGTAGGCCTCGAGCAGCAGCTCGCCGGCGTGCCGGCAGCCGCGGGCGGCCGAGAGTCGCGCGGCCATCAACGCCGTGAGCGCGCCGTCGTGGTCGGCCCCGTCGCGTCGGCAGTGGTCGACGAGCGCGAAGGCCTGGCGAACCAGCGCCGGCGTGTTCTCGAGCTGCCCGCTGTTGACGAGCAGCTCGCTGACGGTCAGCCAGTCGAGCTCGTCGCTGCGGTCGAGCTCGTCGACGGCCGGCAGCTCGCGCTCGGCCTCCTCGAGACGCCCCATCCGCGCCAGCGCCTCGGCCTTCGACAGGCGCCACTCGACGCGCCCGCTCGCGCCGCGGTTCTTGGGCGGCCCGTACTCCTCGAGCTGCGCGAGCGCCTCGGCGTAGCGGCCGGCGTCGATCATGTGGCTCGCGCGCGAGAGCATGTAGTCCTCCTGCGCGTCCTCGACCCCGGCGGCGACGCTCCTGGCGATCTGCGTCTCGATGAACTCGAGCGCCTCCTGCTCGCGGCCAGCGTCGCTCAGCGCGCTCGCGTGCTCGACGCTGATGCAGCGAAAGCACGGCCACGCCGGGTTGATCCGCGCGAGCGTCTCGGTCGAGACGCGCAGGCGCTCGTCGGCGTAGCCGGGCCCGTCGGCGATCCCGTAGCAGTTGGCGAAGTCCTGCACCACGCACACGCTCTGCGGGCACTCGCGGCCCTGCTCGCGGTGCGCGAACTCCAGCAGCTCCACGCACTCCTCGAGGTTGGCGCGGCCCTGCCGACGATCGAGGACGCGGCTCTGCATCAGCCAGTGGCGCAGGAAGATCTCGACCCACGGCTCGTCGAGCTGGCGCGCGAGGATCAAGCCCTCGGGGACCAGGGACTCGGCCTGCTCGTGCTTCATGTCGCAGACCAGCGTCGGCAGCCGCGACATGATCGTCGCCAGCCGCCCGTGGCCGGCGCGTCGCAGCGCCCGCTTCTTCGCTTGCACCCAGGCCCAGATATCCATCGCGTCGCTCGTTTCAGGAGGAGGTCGTCGTCACGGTCGAGAGCGCGGCGTTGAAGTCCGCGAGCGCGCTGTCCAGAGACGGCAGCTCCTCGAGGTCGTCGTGGGCCGCGAGCATGCCGAGCACGGCGCGCAGCAGCTGCACGCCGAGCTCGATCGTCGCGGGGCGCGTCGCCGCCAAGACGCCCTGGATCGCCGGGCAGTCGAGGTTGACGTAGAGGCGCTGGCGCGCGCCCTTGTCGATCTTCGCGGTGAAGCTGCGCGCGAGCGCGAGCGCGGCCGCGCCGATCGCCGCGTCGGCGCGATCGGACTCGATGCGCTGCTTGAGCTCCTGCGCGCGGTCGACGATCGGCACGAAGGGCAAGGTCGGCGGCTCGAAGCGCGCGGCGACGACCTTGGTCGAGGGCGTGCCGAACCACTCCTCGAGCCTCGGATCGGTCTCTTGGGCCAGCCGTACCCCCAGCCCCGCCGGGTCCTCGCGCTCGCCGATGATGTGCAGCCCGCCGCCGCGGCGCGCCGTGTACTCGCGCGAGAACGCGAGCGCGCCGTAGCGCGTGCCCTGGACCACCGGGATCGCGCGCGCGCGAAACATCAGGCCCTCGACGCCGACTCGCTGCGCCCGCGTGACGTGGATCGTGCCGCCCGAGCGCCGCAGGATCGTCTTGACGTGCAGGTCGCCCATGCTCGTCGGCACCGTCAGCTGATCCGCGACCAGGTCGAACAGCTGGGCGTCGCACAGCGCGGCGCCCAGCAGCGCCTCGTTGTGTCGCCGGAGCACGCGTCGCCAGGTCCGCGGCTCCTCGCTCGCGAGCCGCGCGAGGCCGCTGATCAGCGAGGTGGTCACGACCTGGCGCGCGCGTCGAAAGCTCGCGTCGCGCTGGATGTCCTCGCGGCTCGCCGTCGGCGAGAGCGCGCCCGACTCGATCACCGCGCCCGCGAAGGTCGCCCAGTCGGGCAGGACCCAGCGCGCGTCGTCGGTCACCAGCATCCCGCGCACGAACAGCGAGACCCGCCGGTTATCCGCGTTGCCGTAGCTCGAGCCGTCCTGGATCCAGAGCACGCCCGAGACGCGCGCGTCCTCGTCCTCGTCGTCATCCTCGAGATCAAGCGTGCACAGCGGCGCGAAGCCGGACTCGAACTGCTGCGCGAGCTCGAGCGCGAGCTTGCGTCGACGCAGCGGCGACAGCCCCGGCGCGCGCCACGGGGGCGGGCTCGCGCCGAGCCGCTCGCCGTCGTGCGTCAGCTCGATCGCGATCGGCAGCATCCGGCAGTACCGCCGCACCAGCGCCGACAGGATCGGCGGGCGCGCGAGGTCGCGGTGCGCGGGCTTGAGCGTCAAGCTGACCCGCGTCCCCACCGGCCGCGTCGGGCCCGGCTCGAGCGTGAAGCTCTGCCCGGAGCGCGAGATGAACCGCCAGGCGACCCCGGGGGCGCGCGCCGACGCGGTCCAGACCTCGGTGGTCTCGGCGACCACGTAGGCCGAGAGGAAGCCGAGGCCGAACATGCCGATCAGCCCCTCGACGCCCTCCTCGCGCGACTCGCCCGTCTGCCCGCGCCCGATCACCGCGAGGTAGTTCTCGAGCTCATCGGCGGTCAAGCCCGCGCCGTTGTCCTCGATGTGCAGCTGCCCGGCCTGGGCGTCGGCGGTCACGCGGATCAGCGGCGCTGGGGCGTTCGGATCGCCCGCGCCCCGACGCACGCACGAGTCGTGCGCGTTCTGGATCAGCTCGCGCACCACGACGTTCGGGGTCGAGTAGAGGTGCTGCCCGAGGACCCGCATCAGGCCCGAGAGGTCGACTTGAGTGCGGCGGATCGACGCGTCCATGGACGCCCCCAGCGTCGATCAGTTTGATCGCCGCGTCCAGCCGGGAGTCGAGACCTTCGTCCAGGCAGCGCGCGCCCGCGGGCTGCTGGCCGAAAGAACAGAAATGGGCGTGATGCGGACTCCTCGGGCAGTGAGCATGCTCTCGCGTAACCCGCCGCGCCGTGTCAGAATCGAGCGATGCGGGAGGTTCGTTTCGTGCCCTCGGCGGTCGAGGGCCTCGAAGGCGTCCGCGAGGTCGTCGTGACCAGCGAGTGGCTCGAGCTGCGGGTCGGCGATCATTGGCTTCGGCGCGAGTTCACCGCCTTCAGGCGCGAGCGGCCGCCCGTCTTCCGCGGCTACATCGGCGAGCGCGATCGCTTCCAGCCGAGACCGTATTTTCGGTTTTACTCCGACCCGCCGCTGACGATCTACATGCCCGAGGAGTCGGCCGACGCGACCTTCGCCGCGGTCCGCAGCACGATCCACGCTGGCGCGTACAGGACCTTCGACCTCGGCTGAGAGCGCGTCCGAGTTATCCCCACGCCGCCGTGGACCTGACGTCGAGCGCCGCTACACCCGCGCGCGGCTGATCGCCAGCGCCCCCGCCAGCCACTTGCGCGCGTCCTTGGCCGCCAGGCCCTCGAGCGCCGCGAGGGCCCCGGCTGGGTCCTCCGGGAGGTAGCCCTTGACGACCGCCGCCGCGTGCCCGGGGCGCGTCTTCGGCGACGCCTTCTTCGCGGTTTTATATGCCTCATCAGGCAGGTCTAGCGTGAGCGCGAAGCGGACCTGGAGGCCGATCCGCTGCGACTTCGTGTCCGAGCTTATGCCCTTGAGCGCCTTGCGCCGCGCCTCGAACCACGCGCGGAGCTCGGCCTCGTCGGCCGTCTGCGCGCGGGCCTGGAGCGCGAGCGCCTCGGCGTGCTGGATGAAGCGGTCCGCGACGCCGTGGTCGTACTGGGTCTTGGGACCCCTCTCGATGAATTTGCGCTGCTCCTGCAGCAGCGGATCGAGCTCGGCCGCGTCCGCGCCGCGCTCGAGCGCCGCCATGCACAGGATCGAGAGCCGCTGGACGACCGACATCACCGACTTGCTCACCGCGCTGACCTTCGCGAACGGCCGCCAGAGCTCGTCGAGCGGCTCGACCCCGAGCGCGATCTTGTGGCGCGGCCAGTCCAGCTCGGCGTACTCCGGAGGTGTCCCTTCGCGCAGGACGGCGCGGGCGCCCTCGTCGTCGCCGAGCTCGCGCAGCGCCTCGACCCGATCGAGGTCGTTCTCGACGGGCGCGAGCCGAACTCGCCGCGCGGCGTCCTCGCGACCCGTCGCCCGCAGCGCCTCGGCGAGCCGCGCGGCGGCGCTCGTCTTCGTCGACCGATCGACCATCGAGAGCAGCGTGTCCAGATCGTCGTCGGCGAGCCTCGCGAAGCCGGCGACGTTCGCCTCGATCGCCGTCGCGCGGTCGTCGGCTCGGATCGTCTCCATCCAGCGCTTGGCGGTGGCGAAGTCCGTCGGCGCGAGCGCGCCAGCCATCCGGCCGATCGAGCCGGCCTCGACGAACATGCTGAACTCCCCGTCGTTGGCCGCGAGCCAGCGCGTCGCGTCGGCCTGGGCCTCGTCGAGTCGCCCGATCTCGACCCAGGCGTCGACGACGTACTGAAAGTGCATCTCGAGCGGCTGGCGCAGCGACTCGATCGCGCCGCGCAGATCGTCGCGCTCGCCGACCAGCCCCAGCGCGCGGATCAGCGTCGCGGCCGCGCGCGCCGGCCCCTCGTAGCCGGTCTGACTCCCCGCGGCGGCGAGCAGCGCGGCGATCGGCGCCTCGACATCGGCCCCAGCGGCGACCGCGACACGCAGCGCTGCGGGGGACATCGTCGACGGCGGGAGCGCGGCGACGACCGGCGCGGCGGCGGATCCGACGACACGCGCGAGCGCGTCGACGGGCTCGCCGAGGTGCTCGGGAGACGGCTGCGCCGCGACGAACTCGGCGACGCGCTCCATCAGGCGCTCGAGGGTGAGGGTCCCGTTCTGTCCGCGGGGTTTGGGTCGCTTGGCCATCGGCGTCGTTATCGACGACGGGCGGGGCCACGGTCAACGGGCCGCGCCTCACCGTCTCACACGAGCGCGCCGCCGTTCGTCGCGGCGTCACTCGGACCAGACGGGCGCGCCCCAGACGATCAGATCCTGTCCCAGTCGCGCGTAGCCGGGCTCGGCGAGCTTCGGCAGCCCGCGCGGCACGACGTGAACTCGGCGGCGCGGCCTGGGACTTCTTCAAGTCCAAGACCCACTGCGACGCGCCGCGTGCTCGCGGGCACATTCGACGGGACCGTCGTGGTGTGGAGCGCGAGCACGGGTCGGCTCGAGACCGAGATCGGGAGCAGCCCTGACGCGGCGGGGAACGCCTGTTTTAATGACCTGGTCGCGCTGACGCGCGACCGGGTCGCGCTGGTTAGCGACGGCGGGCGAGTCCACATCGGCGAGCTCGGCCCGGCGCGCGCGCGCTGGACCTCGACGGTTGAGCCGGTGAGCGGGCGCGTGCTGATGAACGCCATCACGGTTGACGTCGACGAGACGCAGCTCGTGACCGGCGCCCACGACCAGAAGCTACACGTGTTCCGTCTGCGTGGCGGCGAAGCGTCGGATGAGCGCGAGCTCGCGCTGGGGGAGGGGCCGATCAACGCCGTCCGCGTCGCCCATCACCCCGGGCACGAGGGCGCGATGTTTGTCGCGTGCTACACGGGGGCGGTCGTCCGAGTCAGTCGCGATCTCGACTTTGTTCGGCGCGCCGTAGACCGCGACCAGCTCGTCGCCGGTGTAGACGCGCCGAACGTGCTGCCTGAGCCCCGCGCGTCGCAGCGATCGCTCGGCGTGCGCGCGCGTGCTCGCGGTCGTGATCACCTGGAGCGCGCCGGCCTCGTCCAGCGAGGAGATGACCTCGAGGACATGGGGGCGGAGGCCCTGCTCGGGGCCGGGGGGTCGCGGCCCTGGGCGGTCGCGCCCGAGCGCCCGGAAGATCCCGAGGGTCTTGTCCAGATCCCAGCAGATCACGCGGCCCGCGAGCGCGCGGAGCGAGGGCGTCGTGCTCATGGGGTCCCGGCTCGCGCGCGCTCGATCACCCGTCGAGCCAGTCGTCGACGACGGCGTCCACGAACGCGCGCTGGTTGTCGGGGGTCAGGTGGAGGCAGTCGACCATCGTGCCCTCCGCGCTCGGCGACGCGCTCCCCTCGGCGTCGCTGAACAGCAGCCGCTGGTCGGTGTACGTGACGGCCTCGGGGCGCTCGGCCGCGAGCGACGCGTAGCTCGACGCGAGCCCCGCGACCGCGACGCCCTCGAGCTCGCCCTGGCCAAAGAGCAGGTTTACGAGCGCCTCGCTCGGGGCCGACGTCCCCGCGAAGAAGTTCGCCCAGAAGTCGTCGCAGCTGGTCCCGTCGACGAGGCTCGCCCCGGCGTAGTGGAAATTCGCGTAGCCCGGGAGGAGCACGCGCGCGTCCGGGCGGGTCTCGAGGATCGTGTCGACGAAGCCCTGCAGGCCGGTGTCGACGAGCGAGAGCACCAGCGCGCGGGTCTCGGGATCGCTGAGGTCCTCGCTCTCGCCCGCGACCCGGAGATCATTCCCGCCGAGCGAGAGGTAGACGAGCGGGGTCGCGGGCGCGCTCGTAAGATCGTCGAGGAGGCTCGTGACGACCGCGGGATCGCTGCAGATCGCGCCCGGGGTGTCGCACGGGTTGCCGAGCGCCCAGCCCACGGCCGCGGTCCCGCCGAAGCCGTAGCTGTACTCCGCGGAGACCGCGACGCCGCGGTCGCGCAGCCGCGTCGCGACCATGTTGTCGCCGCTGTAGAGTGGGAGAGTCCCTTGGGACAGCTCCGCCCAGCTGTCGCCGACGACGAAGACGGCGTAGCCGGCCTGCGAGCCCTCGCTCGTCGCGCCCGCGTCGGTCGACGCGGACGCGCCCGTCGCGTCGCCTTCGGTCGTGGAGTCGCCCGGGCTCGGCTGACAGGCGAGCGCGACGGCGAGGGGGAGAGCGAGGGCGAGCGACGAAGCGCGCATGGCGAGACCCATCGTACACGCTCGCCCGCTCAGCGGCGCCACGTCGCGCGCTCGCGATCGAGCGCGTCGAGGAAGCGCTTGTACGTCGCGTCCAGGGCCTCTGCGTCGTGCCGCGCGGCGTGGAGCTCGCCCGCGCTCGCGCGGGTCTGGAGCAACTCGGCGAGCGCCGCGGCCTCGCGCGCGCCGAGGGTCTTGCAGTTGCCCTTGAGGGTGTGCGCCGCGGTCAGCAGCTCCTGCGTGTCCGCCCGATCGATCGCGGCGTGGACCCGCGCGATGAGCTCGCTCAGCTCGGGGATGAAGTCATCGATGAACTCGTCGAGCTCGTCGACGTCGTCGCTGCCGATGAGATCGCGGAGGTCGTCGAGCGCCCCGCGATCAAACACGGCGACCGCCTGGGGCGAAGCCGGCGGCACGTCCGCCGCGGGCTCGGGCGCGGCGCTCGTGGACGCGTCGGTCCCCGGTATCGACGCCGCGAAGCGCCGAAACACGCGACGTAGATCTCGCAGCCGGTAGGGCTTGCTGATGTAGTCGTTCATGCCCGCGTCGACGCAGAGCTGGCGGTCCTGCACCGTCGCGTTCGCGGTGACGGCGACGATGTAGGGCTGCGGGAGCGTCGCGTCGGCGTGGATCGCCCGCGTCGCCGCGAGGCCGTCGAGCTCGGGCATGTGCACGTCCATCAGCACGATGTCATAGGGGCGCAGGCGCAGCGCGGCGAGGACCTCGGTCCCGTCGGCCACCGTGTCGGCGCGGAGCCCGAGGCGCTCCACCGAGAGCTGGGCGACGCGCTGATTGTTGATGTTGTCGTCGGCGATCAAGACGCGGATGCTGCTGGGGAGGCCGGGCTCGACCGCCTCCGCCAGCGACGGGCTCGAGCGCGGCCGCGACCGCCCGTTGGCCGCGCTGTCGCGGGACAGCGCGTCGAGCAGGACGTCGAACAGCCGCGAGGGCTTCACGGGCTTCGTGACGTAGAGGAATTCATCGGAGCCGAGGTCGACCGGCTCGCGGTTGCCGAGCGGCGCGAGGACGACGATCGGGAGCGCGCGCCAGCCCGGCCGCGCGCGGATCTGCTGGGCCAGCGCCGCGGCGCCGCGGTCCTCGAGCTGCGCGTCGACGATGACGCAGTCGAAGGGGTCCTGCGAGCGCTGCAGGAGGTCGAGCGCGTTCGTCGACGACTCCACCGCGTCCGGCCTCATGCCCCAGGAGTCGAGCAGCACGCTCAGCGTCTTGCGGCTCGTCTCGTTCGCGTTGACGATCAGCGCGCGTCGCTCGGCGAGGCCGGTCTCCTCGGCGTCGAGGTAGCGCGGGCGCACGTAGGGCGCCGGCTCCCCGCGGATCGTGAACGAGAAGGTCGAGCCCTCGCCGAGGGCGCTCTCGACCCAGATCCTGCCGCCCATCGCCTCGGCGAGGCGCTTGCAGATCGAGAGGCCGAGCCCCGTGCCGCCGAACCTGCGCGTCGTCGACGAGTCCTCCTGCGAGAACGCGTCGAACAGCCTCGGCAGCGCCGCCGGCTTGATCCCGATCCCGGTGTCGCGGACCGAGAAAGTGAGCTCGACCCAGCCCGGGGCGCCCGGCGCGGGCGAGGACGTGACCGTGACGACGATCTCGCCCGCGGCGGTGAACTTGACCGCGTTCCCGATGAGGTTCACGAGGGTCTGCTGGAGCCGAGTCGAGTCGCCGAAGATCGCGACCGGGACGTCCGCGTCGATCTGGAACACCAGCTCCAGCCCCTTCGCCGCGGCCGCCATGGCGAGGACCTCGATCGAGTTCTCGACGCAGTCGCGGACGCTCATGGGCGCGAGCTCGATCTCGAGCTCGCCGGCCTCGATCTTCGAAAAGTCGAGGACGTCGTTGATCAGCGACAGGAGCGCCTCGCCGCTGCTGCGCACGATCTCGGCGAACGAGCGCTGCTGGGCGTCGAGCGGGGTGTCGAGCAGCAGCCCGGTCATGCCGATGACCGCGTTCATCGGCGTCCGAATCTCGTGACTCATGTTGGCGAGGAAGTCGCTCTTCGCCGCGTTCGCGTCCTCCGCGATCTGCCGCAGGCGCTGCGCCTCCGCGACGGCCGCGTTGAGCTCCTTCGTCCGCCACTCGACGCGTCGCTCGAGATCCGCGTTCAGCGAGCCGAGCTCGCCGTAGAGCCGCGCGTTCTCGATCGAGACCGCGGCCTGCGAGGCGAGCAGCTCCAGCATCTCGACCCGCGCCTGCGTGAACGCGTCGACGACGAGCGTGTTCTCGAACAGCAGGACGCCGACGCGGACCTCGGCGCGGTGCATCGGCGCGCACAGCAGCGAGCGGACGCCGCGGTGCTGAATCGAGGGATCGGCGCCGAAGGTCTTGTCGGCCCGGGCGTCGCGCAGGATCACGCGCTCCCCCGTGCGCCGGACGTAGTTGACGACGGACTCGGGGGGATCCGCCGGGACGTCCACCGAGGCCTTCGAAGCGCTTACGTATGTCCGAAGGGCCAGGGTGTCGCCCTCCTCGAGCAGCAGGTAGCCGTGCGTCGCGCCGACGCTCTCGACCATGAGAGCCATCATGGTCTCGAACAGCGACTCGAGCTCGAGCTCCTCCGAGATCGCGCGGGTCGCCTTGACGAGGGTCAGCGCGTCGAGGCCGGCTCGTGACGAGCGCTCCCTCGTGCTCGATCCGTCCGTGGTGCCCGTGCCGCTCGCGACGCGCTCGCGGGGGGCGCGGATCTCGGGGTACATGGCCTCGAGGTCCTCAACGCGGCTCACCGCGCCCCAGCGCGCGTAGAGGTCCCGGGCCTCCCGCAGGTGCGCCCTCGCGGTGGTCGGCAGCGCCATCGACTCGGCGCAGGTCCCGGCGAGCTGGTGCGCGAGCGCCTCGTTGTGGAGAAAGCCGTGCTCGCGCGCCGAGTCGATGGCGCGCTCGTAGCCGCTCAGCGCCTCGATCCCGCGGCCCTCGACCCGCGCGAGCTCGGCCTCGACGAGCAGCTGCTTGTGCAGGAAGTTCTCGGGGCACGACGCGGCCCACAGCTCGAGCTGCGCCGCGTTGCGCGTGACGGTCGCGCGCGCGCGCTCGCGACGCGTCGCGTCCATCTCGTCGAACAGGCCGCACAGGCTCAGCGAGTAGTAGAAGAAGTGCTCCGCGAGCAGCGGCTGCGCGGTCAAGAAGCCGAGCGTCTCCTCCGACTGCGCCCCGAGCACGCAGGCGGACTCGCAGTCGCCGTGGAGGTAGAGCAGCAGCATCTTCAGGACGTGGTAGCGCCCGATGCCCGCGCCGTGGCTGCGGGCGCGCAGGTCCTGAAGGCAGGCGTCCTCGTCGAGCTCATCGCTGCTCATCGAGCTACGGCGCGCCGACTCGCCCTGCAGATCGACGACCGCGTTGCGCACGAGCAGCTGCAGCTCCGCGTAGGTCTGGTTCTTGATCTTGCGGAAGAACGCGATCGCGTCCTCGGCCTCCGCGCGCGTCGTCGAGAGCAGCTCGCCCGAGAGCAGCACGCTGACCACGAGGTAGTAGTAGGCCCAGCTGCTGAACACGTAGTCGCCCGTCTCGACGCCGTAGCGGATGCTGCTGCGGAGCAGCGGGACGTTGGTGCGGATGTGCCGCGTCCAGTGGTTGTTGAGCCCGCCGAGGATCCAGTACAGCTTGCAGTAGAGCTTGGGGACCTTGAGCTTGGTCGCGAGGCTGAGGGAGACCTCGCCGAGCTCGCGCCCGCGCTGGTACTGACCGCGCCGGGTCCCGAGGATCACGCCGAGGTAGGCGTAGCCGAAGGCCGAGACGCGCGCGTTCCCGTGCTGGAGCGAGAGACTGACCATCTTGATCGCTACGAGCGGGAACCACTCCTGCGCCGCGATGTAGGTCTGCGTCGTCAGGTTCATCAGCAGGCGCAGGCACTCGCCGACCTCGCGGTCCTTGAGCCGCGGGAGCGCGAGCAGCTCGCTGGGCTCGCGCTCGCCGAGCAGGTCGAGCACGCGCCCGAGCTCGCGCTCGATCGCGCCCTGGAGGTCGTGCGCGTCGTCTCGCAGCCGGACGCCGTAGAGCTCGAGCGCCTCGTGGCCCGCGTTGATCGCCTCGGTGAAGCGCCCGACGCTGGAGTAGAACGCGATGCGGATGTTGTAGATCGCCGACTGGTCGCGGCGCCTGCGGGCGCGCGCCGAGACCAGCGCGAGCATCGGCTCGACGCGCTCAAAGTCCCCGAGCAGGTAGGTGCACTCGGCGAGCGCGGAGTGCAGCGCGAAGCTCAGCCGGTAGTCGCGCTCCCAGGCGCCCTCTGGCAGCAGCGAGACGCCGGCGCGCAGGAACTCGGCGGCCGCGGCGTAGGCGGTCGCGTGCCGGGCCTTGGCGCCCGCGCGCCTATTGAGGTCGCTCAGCAGCAGCCTCTCCTCGCGGGTCTCGAGCCCGGCCGCGCCCGCGTTCATGTGGTTGACGAGCTCAAACAGCTGCTCGCCCTTCGGCGCGCCCCGGGTCTCGGCGAGCATGCGCCGGCCGATCTCGAGGTGCACGCGCGTCTTCTCTTCGTCCGAGAGCAGCGAGTAGGCGGCCTGCTGCACGCGGTCGTGGACGAAGCGACACGACGCGTCGGCGGCGAGCTCGGACTCGCTCAGCTCGTCGTCCGCGCGCTGGAGGAGCTTCTCGGCGTCGTTGACGGGCAGCAGCAGCCCGTCCTCGAGCGCGGGCCAGAGCCGGCGCAGCAGCTCACGCCGCGGGCGCGCGCTCACCGTGGCGAGCGTCTCGACGCCGAACTCGTTGCCGATGCACGCCGCCAGCGTCAGCGTCTCTTGTGTCTCTACAGACAGGCGCTGGATCTTGCTGACCATCAGCTCGACCACGTTGTCGGTGATCTCGACCTCGCGGATCTGCTCGATCGCCCAGACCCACGCGCCGCTCGCGGCGTCGAAGGCCAGCAGCCCAGACTCGTGCAGCTCGTGGATGAAGTGGCGGACGAAGAAGGGGTTGCCGAGCGTGCGCTGGTAGACGTAGCGCGCGAGCTCGCGGACGGCCCCGGCGGAGTCCCCGAGCGTGTCCGCGACCAGCTGCTCGACGTCCTCGGGCGCGAGCGAGTCGAGATGAATTCGCTCGGTGGGGGCGCCGGCCTCCTCGAGCCGCCGGAGCGCGAGCGTGAGCGGGTGCGCGGCGTCGACCTCGTTGTCGCGGTAGGCCCCGATCAAGAGCACGCCGCTGCTGGTGTCGTCCGTGCACAGCAGGTGCAGCAGCCGCAGCGTGGCCGCGTCCGCCCACTGCAGATCGTCGAGGAACAGCGCGAGCGGGCGGGACGCGCCGGCGAAGGTCCGCACGAAGCTCCGCATCGCGCGGTCGAAGCGGCGCTGCGCCTCCGCGGGCTCGAGCTTCCCGAGCGCGGGCTGGGGCCCGATGATCCGCTCGAGCTCGGGCAGCACGTCGACGATCACCTGAGCGTCGTCGCCGAGCGCCGCGAGCACGCGCTCGCGCCACCGCGTCAGCGTCGACTCGCGCTCGGTCAGCAGCAGCCGGACGAGCTTGCGAAACGCCTGGATCAGCGACGCGTAGGGGACGTCGCGCTTGAACTGATCGAACTTGCCCGAGATGAAGTAGCCGCCGTCGCGGATGATGGGCCTGTGCAGCTCGGCGATCAGCGAGGTCTTGCCGACGCCCGAGTAGCCCGAGACCAGCATGAAGCTCGTCGCGCCGGCGCTCACCGCCTTGTACGCCGCGTGCAGCCGCTGGAGCTGCGGCTGCCGCCCGTAGAGCTTCTGCGGGAGCCGGAGGTGCGCCGAGCGGTCGCGCTCTCCCGCGACGAAGCGCGCGCTCGCGTCCTCGTCACCCGCGAGCGCCTCACAGCGCTCGAGATCACGCAGGAGGCCGCGCGCGGTCTGGTAGCGCTCCTCGGCCGCCTTCGCGAGCAGCTTCATGATGACCGCCGAGAGCGCGGGGGAGCTGCGCCCGCTGAGCTCGACGAGCGGCGTCGGGATCTGGGCGATGTGGCTGTGCACCCACTCGAGCGGGCCGGCGGCCACGAGCGGGAGGTGGCCCGCGCGCAGCTCGTAGAGGAGCACGCCGAGCGAGTAGAGGTCCGAGCGCGTGTCGATCGACCGGTTCATGCGCCCGGTCTGCTCGGGCGAGATGTACGCGAGCTCGCCGTCGAGGGCGCCCGCGCTGACGAACTTCTGGTCCTCCCGGGGCAGCCGCGACGCGCAGCTGAAGTCCACGAGGTGGGTAGCGAGCGTGTCAGGGTGGACGATCACGTGCGCCGGGCTCAGGCCCTTGTGGATCACGCGCGCCTCGTGGAGCCGCGCGAGCGTGGCGGCGAGCGATCGCGCGATCGCGTAGAAGCTGCGCTCGTCCGGTTGGCCCTCGCGGCAAAGCGCGCGCAAGGAGACGCCGCCCAGGTCCTCCATCACGAGGAACGGGCGCCCGTCGTGGTAGGGCGTGGCGCGGACGCGTGGGACGCCCGCCACCGCGAGGCTGCTCATAATGCGGCACTCGTGGCGAAACGCCGAGAGCGTCCGCGTGCTCGCGCGGGGGTCGACCAGCGACTTCACGATCACGAGGTCGCCGCGCTCCCGATCGCGAGCCCTGCACACCGCGCGCTGAACCCCCGCGTGCAGCGAGGATTCGAACTCAAATCGCGGCGGTAATTGCATACGAGGGGGCGCGCGACGAGGACGAGCGGGCGGGCCGTCGAGCCGGCCGAGCCATCGTAGCGAAAAAAACGCGTTGGCTCAGTGGCTGTTTGGACAGGTTTGTTCGCGCATGTCGTCCGCGGGCGGGGGGGCGCCGGCGACCGCGCGACAGGGCGCGCGCGCCCGCGCGAGGTTATTCTATAGACATGCCTATTAAGACAGCTCAATAGCGCCCGGTCGCGGGCGGCGCCGCGATCGGCGTCAACCCCCCGAGAGCGCGTGGGCGATGTCTCGCGCGTGCAGGCCGAGCAGGAACAGGATGCGGTCGAGGCCGCCGGCCGAGATCGACGTGTCCGCGGCGGCCTCGAGCTTGGGCTTGGCGTGGAAGGCGATCCCGAGGCCGGCGGCCTCGAGCATCAAGAGGTCGTTCGCGCCGTCGCCGATCGCGATCGTCTGTGACGGCGCGATGTTCTCGCGACGCGCGATCGCGCGGAGCAGCTCGGCCTTGCGCTCCGGCGTGACGACGGGATCGAGGACCTCGCCGGTGAGCCGCCCGTCGCGGACCTCGAGCTCGTTGGCGTAGGCGTAGTCGAGGCCGAGCTGGTCTTTGAGCGTGTTGGCGGCGAAGGTGAAGCCGCCCGAGATCACCGCGGTCTTGTAGCCGAGTCGACGCAGCACCCGCAGCAGCTCGGGCGCGCCCTCGGTGAGCGGCAGCGCCGTAGCGACCTCGCGCGCGTCGGCCTCGCGCATCCCCGCGAGCAGGCCGACGCGCTCGCGCAGGCTCGCCGCGAAGTCGAGCTCGCCGGCCATGGCGCGGCGGGTGATCGCGGCGACGCGGTCGACCACGCCGTAGCGGCGCGCGAGCTCGTCGATGATCTCGATGCGGATCAGCGTCGAGTCCATGTCCATGACGACGAGCCGCTTGCTGCGCCGGCTGAGCGTCTCGCGCTGGACCGCGATGTCGAGGTCGAGGTCGACGGTCGCGGCGATCAGGTCCGCGCGCAGCGCGGGCGTCAGCGTCGGGTCCTCCGGCAGCTGGAGGATGATCTCCACGGACTGCAGGGTGTCGTCCGACAGCTGGCGAATGGTCTCGATATTCGCGCCGTAGCGCGTCAGCACCGACGAGATCGCGTGCATGCCCCGGGCCCCGAGGTCGTCGCCGATCGCGGTGATGGCGAAGCGCTCGCGCGCTCGCGCTCGCTCGCGCGCTCGCTCTCGCTCTCGCTCGTGGCGGAGGTCGAGCGGGGCGCCCGCGTCCTCGAGCACGGAGAACTTGAGCGCGAGGCCCATCTTCGTGGCCTCGAACAGCAGGTTCTTGAGGACCGGCTCGTGCCGCGAGGCGTCCGAGCTGAGGTCGAGCAGCAGGCACAGGATGAGCTGGCCGTGGACGACGACCTGCTCGATGTCGAGGAGGTCGGCGTCGTCGCGGGCCAGGACCTCGGTGAGCGCGGCGGTGATCCCCGGCGTGTCGAAGCCCGTGACCGTGACGAGAACGCGCTGTCCGGTTGGCATGGCCACTTGTACGCGCTCCGCGAGCGCGCGAGCCGTCGCGGCGTCACAGCAGCGCGACAATTCGTCGACGCGCGGTGACAGGAAGGTCACGCGCGCGCGACGAACCGGGCGAACCCGCGCGAGCCTACTGCGAGACGATGTCGTACTGGCGAACGTAGATCTTGCCCACGTCGTCGACGGCGCGCCAGGCGACCGCGAATTCGTCAGCGTCGCCCATGGCGACGGCCGAGCTGCCCTGCTGGACCTGGGACATCACGCCGGTGTCGAACACGGGGCCGAGCGTCAGCGTCTCGGTGTCGATCAGGCGGACCCGGATCTCAGGGTTATGCGTCCAGCTCACCACCGCGCGCCCGTTGGGGTCGGCGGCGACGGCCGCGTCGACGGCGTGATCCTCGGGGATGTCGGAGATCGTGAAGCGGTCGCTGAGCGCGTCGCCGTTGGTGTCGAACACGCGCCCCATGATCTGCATGCGGCGGTTCGGGGTCGAGTCGTCCTCCCACACCACGAGGTAGCCGCCGGTCGGGAGCGCCGCGATCTCAGGGTCGCGCTGCGTGTAGCTGACCACCGGGTTGGCGACGCGCTCGTCGGTCAGCGGCGCCCCGCTCGCGTCGTAGGAGCGCATGATCAGGTCGCCCTTGCGCTGCCAGACGATCGCGAAATTGCCCTCGGGATCCATGGCGACGCGCGCGTGGTTGTCGCCGTCGAGATCGCTGCTGACGCGGAACTCCAAGCCGCCGTTGAGGCTGGCGAAGATCTCCCAGCGGTAGGGGTCGAGGTGCTTGCTCTGCCAGGTCACGACCTCGCTCCCGTTGCGCGAGGTAGCGACGGTCGCGGCGACCTGCTCACGATCGGTGAAGGTGTTGGCGCCGAACTCCCCTTGACCCGAGAGCACGTAGCGCTGGCCGACGCCGAGGGAGCCGTTGCCGTCGAGCGTGCGCGTGTTGTAGGTCGCCACGAAGCCGTCGCTCGCGGTCACGGCCAGCCGGACGAAGCCCTGCTCGTGCTTGTTGTTCTCGTTGATCACGAAGTTGGGGCCGCTGAGCACGCCCTCCTGGGTCACGAGCTGCCCGGCGACTGCGGTGGACCAGTCGTCCAAGCTGCCGTGCGCGTTGCCGTCGGTCCAGGCCGCCATGAGCAGGCCCTCGCCGTTGATGGCGACGTTCGGCGTGTTGCCGAGCCAGTGGTCGCCGTTGGAGCTGTTGACGAGCAGCGGCGCCGTTCGAGGGACCGCGAGCTCGTCGGCGGCGGCGGTCTGCGGGAGCAGCAGCGCGGTGACGAGCGGGAGCGAGAGCAGGGAGAGCGCGATACGGCGAGCGGTGAGCGTGCGAGAGGTGCTGTGCATGCTCTGAAATCTAGAGCGCCGTAGAGACGCGCCCATGTCCGCGCGTCTCGATGAATTGTCCGATCGTCCAGGCGACGCCCGTCGCCGGCTCGCTCGGCGCGGCGTGCACGAGCGCGCGCGTCACCAGCGATCCGGCATCATCAGCCAGAATTGGAGCTGCGGCGGTGGGTACGCGTCGAGGTAGATGCGCGGCGTCGTGACGCGCTCGAGCGGAGGGGCTTCGCCGAGCGCCGCGTAGGCGCGCGTGATCTCGGTGACCAGCGACCCGCACGCGCGCTCGAACTCTGGCGAGCCGACGCACTCGACCCCCACGCGCCGCGCCTCGAGGGCGCGCGCCGCAGCGCGGATCCGGCGGAGGAAGAGCGACCGCGCCTGCGGATCGATCGCGCGCTCGAGCGAGCACGTAGGCCAGACCTCCAGCCTCCCGTGCTCGGCGCGGGCGAGCGAGAGACACACGCCGTCGGGGCACTCCTCCTCGGGGCAGCCGTCTCGGTCGTCGCGCCCGTTGAAGTCCTCTGGGTCACCCGGGCAGCGATCGCGCGGGACCAGGATGCCGTCGCTATCGGCGTCGGGGTCGAGCGCCGTCGTGTACACCGCCAGATCATTGAGCACGCCGGGCGCCGAAGAGCTCGTCGACGCGCACAGCCGCTTGCGCCCCGCGTCGGTCTGGGCGCAGACGTTCAGCCACGGCGCGAAGCCGAAGGGCGCCATCACGCCGACGCGCGCGCTGCCGGCGGGGAGACCGAGCGCCGGGCCCAGCCCGCCCGCGTGCTCGATGGCCGCGCCGAGCTCTTCGGGCCAGTAGTAGCGCAGCGACGCCGCGCAGTACGAGGCGCCGTCAGGCTCGTACCTACAGCTGTTGACCGCGATCGGCTCGCGCGTCGGCAGGAGCTCGACGAACGCGTCGCCGTCGCCCCGCGCGAGCGCGTCGCGGAGCTGCTCGCAGAGCGTGGCGTCCGGCTCCGCGTACTCCTCACACGATCCAGACAACGGGGGGCGGGGTGGGGAACGCGGCGCGCAGGCGAGCGTGGCGACCACGAGCGCGAGCGCGGCGAGTCCGCCCAGCGTCCTCATCGCCGCCGCGACGCGGATCTCATCCCAGCTCAGCGTTTGCCGACCCCGCCGTGAGCGGCGGCGGAGTCCCTGTTCGTCGACCTCTACTCGGAGCGCGGGGCCCTCGGTCGACGCGAGCAGCTCCACGATGTCAGCCTCGGAGTTGGTCGCGGCCTCGCCCGTGTGGGCGACCAGCGCGGGCGTAGCGACGATCGCCGCGGCCCGGGCGGACCCTCGCCGGCGAATTGTGAAGCCTGGATTCACCCGAGAGAATGATAGTCGCGTCGACGCGACGTCAGCGTACGAAAACCGCGCAAACTCCGTTACCATACGCGGCGTGAAGCGCCTCAATACGTTGTTCTCCTTGTCTTCGGCGACCGTGCTGTTGTTGCTCTGCGCCTGCAGCAGCGAACCCTACACGACCGAGACGGACGCCGGCACGACGACCGGAGAGACGACCGCCGGCGGAGAGTCCTCGGGCGGCTCGACCGCGGGGACCTCAGGCGGGATGACGGGCGAGAAGCCCGAGCTCGATGTCTACGGCTTCGCGCTCGGCTGCTACCGCGTGCGCGCGGGCGAGACCTGGCTGACCCGAAGTGCAGCTGGCGGCGGCTTCGAGTTCGCCGGCGACGAGACCGGCGCGGCGCTGTTTTACATGAAGCCCTCGGACCTCGGCACCTACCTGCTCTACGACGATCAGGGCGGCTACCTCGTCTCGGACGACGGCCCGCTGCTGCGGCAGACCGAGCTGCTCTCGGACATCCTGCTGATCGACGACAGCTACGTCTCGGGCGCCGAGTGGTCCCCCGAGACCTCGTCGATCGACTGGGAGCGCTACCAGCTCCGCAACCGGCGGACCGGGCAGCTGCTCGGGACCGCCGGGCTGACGGCGGACGAGGCCGCGGCCGCGGCCGTGAGCTTCGAGCCGGCGACGGGCTGCATGGAGCACCCGGAGCTGTCCCTCGACGCGCAGGGCGAGATCAGCAAGACGACCTTCGAAGACGGCGACGTGTACGGGATCGTCGACACGCACGCGCACATGATGTCGAACTTCGGCTTCGGCGGCGGCGGCATCTTCCACGGCGCGCCCTTCCACCGCCTCGGGGTCGAGCACGCGCTCTCGAGCTGCGAGCTGTTCCACGGCGAGGGCGGGCGCAAGGACTTCTTCGGCTACGTCTTCGACGACTCGGGCGCGAGCGGCATCGACATCACGACGATCCTCCCGGACCTCGTGGCCGGCGAGCTGATGGAGTTCAACCACGCGACCGAGGGCTACCCGGAGTTCACCGAGTGGCCCAACGCGCACAAGCGCTCGACCCACCAGACGATGTACTACAAGTGGCTCGAGCGCGCCTACCTCAGCGGCCTGCGCCTCGTCATCCAGCACGCGACGACCAACTCGATCATGTGCGACATGAACGTCGGCGAGGGCTTTCAGCAGGTCCGCTACGACTGCAACGACATGGTCGCGGTCAACCGCGAGATCGAGGAGGTCTACGCGCTCGAGCGCTACATCGACGCCCACGCCGGCGGCCCCGGCCAGGGCTGGTTCCGGATCGTGTACTCGCCGGCCGAGGCCCGCGAGGTCATCGAGGCGGGCAAGCTCGCGGTCGTGCTCGGCATCGAGACCGCCAACCTCTTCGACTGCACCATCACGCCCGGCGAGGACGACCCGCTGTGCGACGAGGCCTACGTCACCGAGCAGCTCGATGTCTATCACGACCTCGGCGTGCGCGCGATCTTCCCGGTCCACAAGTACGACAACATGTTCACGCCGGGCGACGGCGACCGGGCGTTCATCGAGCTCGGGAACTTCCTGCACACCGGGCACTGGTCCAACTTCACCGACGAGGACTGCCCGGCGGGCGGCTCGGTCTTCGACAAGGGCGAGGTGTTCTTCGGCGACCTCAACATGCCGCGCGACGAGTACATCTCGCCGGCGCCCCACGACTTCAGCGGGTTCCCGGACGCGCCGCTGATGACGACCTTCGAGTTCGCGCAGGAGCTCACCGGCGGCCCGCTCGAGGGCGACTGGTGTCAGAAGGCGTCGATGACCCCGCTCGGCGAGTACCTGATGGACGAGCTGATGACGCGCGGGATGATCATCGAGATCGACCACCTGCCCCGAAGGTCCTATCAGCGCGCCTTCGAGATGCTGATGGAGTCCAACTACCCGGCGGTCGGCACCCACGGGCGCTCGAACGACGGCCTCATCTACCAGATCGGCGGCCTCTCCAAGACCGGCCTCGGCCGCTGCCGCAACCCCGACAACCCCGGCGAGATGCTCGACCGCCTCAACGATCGCGTCGCCGAGATCACCGCCAACAACGGCTTCCCGGCCGAGGGCTTCGGCTTCGATCTCAACGGCTTCGCCGGCGCGCCCGGGCCCCGCTTCGCCGACGGCGCCTGCGAGCACCCGCAGGAGGACCCGGTGACCTACCCCTTCACCTCCTTCGCCGGGGACGTCGAGTTCACCCAGCCCTGGGTCGGCAACCGCGAGGTCGACTTCAACATGGAGGGCCTCGTCCATATCGGCATGCTGCCCGAGCTGCTGCACGACGCCCGCGGCGACGCGTCCTCGGACGCCGAGTTCGATCCGCTGTTCCGCTCGGCCGAGGGCTACCTGCGGATGTGGGAGCGGGCCGAGTCGCGCGCGGCGGCGCTCTCCGCCGAGCGCGGCGAGGAGGCGCTCGCCGACTGAGCGCGCGCGTGGGCAAGCGAGCCAAGAGCAAGTTCTACGTCGTCTGGGTCGGGCGTGACCCAGGCGTGCACGGGAGCTGGGCGGAGTGCGAGGCCGCGGTCAACGGCTTCGCGGGCGCGCGCTACAAGGGCTTTGTGACGCGCGACGAGGCCGAGCGCGCGTACCGAGAGGGCGCGAGCGCGCACTGGGGGCTCGGCGGCGGCGGCGGGCAGAAGCGGGCTCGCGACGCGGCGCCGCGCGACCCCGACGGCCGCCCGCGCGAGGGGCTGTGCGTCGACGCGGCGTGCAACGGCGCGGGCGGGCAGGTCGAGTACCGCGGCGTCCTGCTGCCCGAGGAGCGCGAGGTGTTCAAGGTCGGCCCGCTGCCGACGGGCACCAACAACATCGGCGAGTTCCTGGCTCTGGTCCACGGCCTCGCCTACCTGCAGCGCGAGGCCAGCGATCTGCCTGTCTATTCAGACAGCCGCGTCGCGATCGGCTGGGTCCGCCGGCGTAAGAGCCGGTCCGGCTGGGTCGAGGACGGCACCGCGGGCGCGAAGCTGCAGGAGCTGGTGCGCCGGGCCGAGACCTGGCTCTCGCGCCATCACTACACGACCGAGATCCGCAAGTGGGAGACCGCCGACTGGGGCGAGATCCCGGCGGACTTCGGGCGTAAGTAGGCGCGGGCGCCCGCTCATCCGCGCGGGGCTCAGCGCTCGCAGGTCGCGAACAGGTTGACCCCCTCCTCCTCGAAGTCGATCGCCGTGGCCCCCCGACCGAAGGCTGAGGTCTTGAACAGGCGGTCCATGTCGTCGGCGCTTCGGTGGACGAGGCGCCAGTCGAGCACGTAGTCCATCACCGCCTTGTCCGGGTTGTGGACGTCGAAGTTGCCCAAGATCAGCTCGCCGCCGGGGCGCAGTAGCTCGAAGACCTTCGACATCAGCGCGACGACGATACGATCGCGGAAGTAGTCGATCAGCCCGATGCTGTAGACGAGGTCCTGGCCGCTGAGCTCGAGGCTGTCGCGGCCGAGCGCGACGCGGATCAGGTTGGCCTCGATCAGCCGGATCTGGCCGGAGAGCCCGCGACGCGCGGCCTCCTCCCGGACCTGGGCGAGGGCGTTGGCGTCGATGTCGACGAGGTTCACGATCAGGCGGCTCCGGTCCTCCAGCGTCTCGAACACGTCGAAGACCTCACGGGCCGGGCCGCAGGCGAGGGTCGTGATCTCGACGGGGCGCTCGGGGTGCTTCGCCAGGGTCGCCTCGATCTTCGCCCGCAGCAGGGTCCGCCGGTTACGCACCGCCTTGGCCGCGGGCAGGTCGAGCACGCAGCGATCGAAGATCGGCCCCAGCGGCGCCTCGCCGCCGCAGACCTCGTTGTAGACCGCGTCGATCGAGAGGAAGTCGCCGGCGTAGCCGCACGGCTTCGTGTACATGCGCTCGACCGTCTCGGTCATCAGCACGTAGGGGCGCAGGGCGTCGTGGACCCGCGCGCCGAGCTGCTCGCGCAGCTGCGCGGGGATGTCCGCGTGGTCACCGATCAGCTCGTTGAGCTCGGCGGAGAACTGCACGAAGCTCGCCGGGATCCGAGCCGCGAGGCTCGGCGAGGCCTGACCGCGCGCCCGGATCACGGCCTCGACCGCCCCGACCTCCGTCATCAGCTCGACGAGCGAGCGCTCGACCTCTCGCTGCACCCGCGAGCGCTGGTCCCGCGCGGGGCTGGCGGCTGGGGACTTCGTTGCGACGGGCGCCGAGCAGGGGGCGGAGGTGGTCGGGGCGGGGCTTCGCATGGTCATGGCACCGTGTTCGACCTGGCAGCGCTCGCTTCGATCACCACAAGGCGCATTTTTTCTGGAGGCCGTCGCGTGGCGAGGTGTCGAGCTCGGGCGACTGACGACGCGAGGAGCGCTCGCGCGCGCGCAGAGAGGGCGAGTCGAGCTGCGTGAAGGTCGTTGGGTTCGCCCGTACGCTGTGTGGCTCCGCTCCCCCCTGCGATTGGTTCGGCTTCACGATGCCCGTCATCGCGCTGCTGGGGACTAGCCCGGATCCGCGCGGTCGAGTCGTCCTCGACCCTCTCGGAGCTGTAGCCGCGCCCAGCTCACGTATTCTGCCCGCGGTATGTCGCGCTGGTCTCCGCTCTCGACGCTCTTGCTGGTCGCGAGCGGGCTCGCGTGCTCGGGCGGCGCTCCGGTCACTCAAGACGCTCAGCCCACGCGAGCCGAGGCGCCCGCGCCCGCGCCCGCGCCCACGCCCGCGCCGTCGCGCCCCTCGCCGGCGGACGACATCGCGGTCGTCGCGATCGAGGGCGGCTTTGAGCTGATCCACACCGCGGACCCCGAGGACCGACGCCGCGTGATCGGACCTGTCTCCGAGGTCAGCGTGTGCCGCGTCGATCCGCGCGCCCAGGTCGTGTGGTTCGTGCAGGTCGGGGACCGCGGCAGCTCGCTGTGGGCGCTCGATCTCGAGGGCGACGAGCTCGTCGAGCTGCTCGCCCCGTCGATGGCGCTCTACGACTTCGTCGTCGACCACGGCGACGCGGGCCTGCTGTACGGGAGCTACGACGGCTGTGAATTCCTCGCGGCGCTGCGCGTCTCGGGCGACGCGAGCGTCTCGGCGAGGCGCGCGATCGGGGGCGTTCACCCGAGGTTCTGCGAGGGGCGGCCGATGACGGCGCTCGCGGACTCGATCCGCGCGCTGCGTCCCCGCGAGCGTGACTGGCTGCGCGAGATCGCAAGGCGTCGTGATCGTCCGCTCCGCGTCGAGGCCGAGCGGGGTCCCCGCGTCACGCTCGAGCCGTCGCGCTGCGTCTCGCCGGCGCTCTGCGGCGTCGCGTGGGAGGTCCCCGGCGCGCCCTACAGCCTCGTGCGCGTCGCGGCCGAGCTGCTGCCGGCGGACGGCGAGCTCACGCCGCCGCTGTTTCGCGAGCGCTACGCCTTCTTCGACCGCGCGCGCGGAGAATTCCGCTCGCTCGCCGATCCTGCGCGGCGTTCGAAGGACCCCGCCGCGCTCGCCGAGGCGCCCTACGATGTCGCGTTCTCGCCGTCGGGAGACGCCTACGCGTGGAGCCTGTACGTCCGCAGCTTCACCCGCGGCCTCGTCTGGGACGGCGAGGCGCGCGGTGGCGAGCTGTGTGGTTTCGTCGGCGGCGGATACCGTCATCTCCCACCGCCGGGCGGCCCGCCGATAGACTCGCGCTGACGATGTCGAGCGAGCACACGAGCGCGCGCGCGGAGTGTCCGGACGAGAACACGCTCGTCGGGTTGCTGGAGCGGGCAGGGGATTCGGAGGAGCGGGCACGCTTCGAGCGCCACGTCGAGGGCTGTGAGCGCTGCTACGAGCTGTGGAGCGCGCTCGCGCTGGCCGCGGACTCGCGGGCGACCGATCGCGCCTCTGTCGACACGGCCTACGCGATGACGCAGCTCGGCAACGGGCCCCCCGCTCGTCATCGACGTGACTCGGCCCCGGCTCGTCTCGGTCGCTACCTCGTGATCGAGCAGCTCGGCGCCGGCGGGATGGGCGTGGTGTTCGCGGCGTACGATCCGGAGCTCGATCGAAAGGTCGCGATCAAGCTCGTGCACCCGCAGCGGAACTCCGACGAGGAGCGCGCGCGCTTGCTGCGAGAGGCGCGCGCGTTGGCCCAGCTCTCGCACAAGAGCGTCGTCTCGGTCTTTGACGTGGGGACGCTCGACGACGACGTGTTCATCGCCATGGAGTTCGTCGACGGCGTCACGCTGCGCGCGTGGCGAGACGCCGCGCCGCGGTCGTGGCGGGCGACGCTCGAGGTCTATCTCGACGCGGGGGCTGGGCTCGCGGCCGCGCACGCGGCGGGTCTCGTGCATCGCGACTTCAAGCCGCAGAACGCGATGATCGCCCGCGACGGGACGGTCAAGGTCCTCGACTTCGGGCTCGCGCGGGTCGCCGTCGATGAACGCGCCGCGACGACGCCCGGCGCGCTCGGGGACACGGAGGAACTCACCCGCACCGGCGCGCTCGTCGGGACGCCGGCGTACATGTCCCCAGAGCAATTTGAGCGCGCGCGCGTCGATGCGCGCTCAGACCAATTCAGCTTCTGCGTCGCGCTCTACGAGGCGCTCTACGGCGCGCACCCCTTCCCCCACGAGGGCTTCTCAGACCTGTGCGCGGCGGTGCTGCGGGGGGACGTCCGCGGACCCTCCCGGCGCGAGCAGGTCGGGCTGCCGGCGACGGCGAGGCGCGCCCTCCTCCGGGGGCTCTCGCGCGAGCCGGCTGATCGCTTCGAGACGATGGACGAGCTGCTCGACGCGCTGCGTCGGGATCCGGCCGGTCCGCGGCGGCGGATCGCGGCGGGCGTGACCGTGCTGGCGGTCGCCGGGGGCGCCGTGATCGCCGGGCGCTGGAGCCCGCGCGAGCCGGTGTGCAGCAGCGGTCAGGCGCAGGCCCGCGCGGTGTGGGGCGACGAGGCGACCCGCTCGGCGCTCGCCGAGCGCTTCGCCGCGAGCTCGCTGCCCTACGCCGAGCGGGCGTGGACGGAGGTCGCGCGCCAGCTCGACGCCTACGCCGAGGGCTGGGCGGCGATGCGTGACGACAGCTGCCGAGCGACGCGCGTGCGGGGCGAGCAGTCGGGCGAGCTGCTCGATCTCCGCGCCGCGTGCCTGGACCGGCGGCTCGACGAGCTCGCGGCGCTGGTCGGGGCGTTCCGGCGCTCGCCCGCGCTCGACGCGGTGGTCGAGGGATCCGTGCAGGCGGTCGAGTCGCTGCGCGGCGTGGAGGCCTGCGCGAACGCGTCGGCGCTGCGCGCCGTCATCCCGCCGCCGGAGGACGCGCGCGCGCGCGGCGAGCTCGAGACGACGCGGGGCGAGCTCGCGGAGATCAAGGCATTATTGCTCTCGGGACAGGTCACGACGGCGCGGCCCCGGGCCGCGGTCGCCGTCGCGCGGGCGGAGGAACTCGACTACCTCCCGCTGGTCGCCGAGGCCCGCCTCGTGCTCGGGAGGGCGCTCGCGCGCGACGGCGAGCCGGGGGAGGCCGTCGCGCAGCTGCGACGCGCGCTCGCCGACGCGCTCGCGGCGGGCGATGACCTCGGCGTCACGGAGAGCGCGAGCGAGCTGGTCAACACCTACGCCGAGGGCGAGGGCGACCCCGCGCGCGCGCGCGAGTGGGTCCCGATCGCCGAGGCGGCGCTTCAGCGCGCTGGCGGTGACGCGGAGCTCGAGGCGCGCCTGCGTCTGTACCAGGGCTGGGCGCAGGCTCGGGCCGGCGACCACGGGGCCGCACGGGCGACGCTCGGCGCGATCGCGGCGGATCCCCGCGCTCGACGCGACAGCTTGCTCGCGCTCCGGGCCGAGTTCAGCGTCGCGAACACCTTCCTCATGGCGGGCGAGCCGGCCCCCGCGCTCGAGATCTACGAGGCGCTGCGACCCCGCTTCGAGCGGACGCTGGACGCCAGCCATCCGTACCTCGCCGTCGTGCTCGACAACACCGCGACCGCCTACGGCGCGCTCGGGAGGCTCAACGACGCGCGCGCGGCCTACCGGCGCGCCTTCGAGATCCGCGCGCGCGCGCTGGGGCCCGAGCACACGGAGCTCGTGAACTCGCTGGTGAACATGTCGACCGTCGCGTCGGAGGACGCCGGCGACGCGTCGGAGGAGTCGCTGCTGCTGCGCGCGGCCGCGCTGCTCGAGGGCCGACCCGATGATCCGCGGCAGGCCAGCATTCACAACAACCTGGGGCTCATCTACGACGATCGTGATCCCGCGCGCGCGCTCGAGCACTTCCAGCGCGCGTGCGACAACATCACGCGTCGGCTCGGCGCGCGCCACCCGGATCAATTTAACCCGCGCGTCGGGATCGGTCACGCGCACTTTAAGGCAGGTCGTTACGCGCGCGCGCTCGCGGCCTATCAGGAGGCGGAGTCGATCGCCCGCGCGGCGCACGGCGGCACCCATCGCCGCGTCGGCGTCGCGCTGCGCAACCAGGCCGAGGTGCTCCAGGAGCAGGGCGCGCGCGCGGAGGCGGAGGGGCTGTTTCGCCAGGCGCTCGCGGTCTTCGAGTCGGTCGACGCGCCCGACGCGACGCGGGTCGAGGCGCTGCTGCAGCTCGCCGAGCTCGAGCTCGCGCGGGGCGACGACGCGGCCGCGACGATCGAGAAGGTCCAGGCGATCGTCGACGGGCCGTCGTTCGTCGCGGAGGCCGAGCACGACGGGTGGAGCGCCCGGCGTCGCGCGGAGGGGATGTTCTTGATCGCGCGCGCGACGGTCGACGAGGACCGCGACGGCGCCCGGCGTCGCGCCCAGACGGCGCAGGCGCTGCTGCGCGCCCAGGCGCCCGACGAGCGCGCGGAGGCGCTGCGCGCGGAGGTCAAGGCCTGGCTGCGCGCGCATCGCTAGTGATTCTGGCTATTAAGACATCGAAGCGCGCGGGCGGAACCGAGCCGTCGGCGCCGTGACGCGCCCGCGCCTGACGATCCATCCTGCGGGTATGGCTTGGTCCGCGCAGTCGCCGATCGATCGACTCCTGTTCGAAGAGGCGTGGAAGAGCGAGCGGGTGATCAACCGGTACCGCGTCGCGATCTGGCTGACGATGTCGGGCATCGTGGCGATGTCGAGCCTCGCCGAGGGCGCGCCGCTGCGGCTCAGCACGATCCTCGGCTTCGCCTACGCGGTCGGGCTGATCGTCCTCAGCCTCACGTGGTTGCGCCGCGGCTTCCACCCGCTCATCGCGTTCGCGCTCTCGGGTCTCGACGTCGCGGTGCTCGTCGCGGCGATGGACACGAGCCACGCGCACCTCTTGATGCATCAACCCGCGGAGGCGCCCCATCAGCTGTTCTCGACCGCGGTCGCGCTCATGCTGATCATCAGCGCCAACGCGCTGCGCTTCGACTGGCGCGTCACGGTCTGGACCACGCTCTGCGCGGTCGTCGGCTACACCTGGCTGCTCGTCCGCCACGCGTCGGTCGGCGCGGGCGTGAGCCTCGCGCTCGACCTCGCCCAGCTGATCAGCATGGCCGCGATCCTCGTCTACGCGGCCAAGAAGCTGCGGACCATCGCCCAGCGGGTCAAAGAGCGCGACGCGCTCGCGCGCTACCTCCCGGGCCCCGTCGTCGATCGACTCGCGGCCGACCCCGACGCCATCGCGCTGGGTGGACAGGAGCAGCGCGCGACGGTGCTGTTCAGCGACATCCGCGGCTTCACCAGCTTGACCGAGGGGATGACGCCCAGCGCGACCGTCGAGCTGCTCAACGAGTACTTCCGCGAGATGGTCGACGAGGTGTTCGCCCACGACGGGATCCTCGACAAGTTCATCGGGGATGGCATCTGCGCCGTGTTCGGTCCGCCGGTGCGCGAGCGAGACCACGCCGCGCGAGCGCTGCGCTGCGCGCTCGGCATGACGGAGCGCCTCGCGGCGTTGAATCGACGACGATCCGCGCGCGGCGAGGCCCCGCTGGCGATCGGGATCGGGGTGCACACCGGGCGGCTGGTCGCGGGTAACGTCGGGACGCCGCAGCGCATGGAGTACACGCACATCGGCGACACGGTGAACACCGCCAGTCGCGTCGAGGGGCTCAACAAGCAGCTCGGGACGACGATCTTGGTGACCGAGGCGACGCGCGCGCTCGTCGAGGGGGAGCCGGCGCTCTCGTTTCGCGCGCTCGGTCCCGTCGCGCTCCGAGGCAAGCGCAGCGCGCTCGTCGTGTTCGAGCTCGAGGGCGCCCGCGCGGCGTCAGACGCCGGCTCTCGCCTGTTATCGTGATCCTCGCGTGTCCTCTGATCTCCCGCTTCGCTGCGCCTGCGGGCGCGTCACCGGTCGCGCGCTCGCGTCGGCGCGCGTGTTTCGAATCGTCTGTCACTGTCGCGGCTGTCAGGCCTACGCGCGCTGGCTCGGGCGGCTCGAGCTCCTGGACGACGCCGGCGGGACCGACATCGTCCAGCTGACGCCGAGTCAGCTGCGCCTCGAGACAGGCGTTGATCAGCTCGACTGCGTGCGCTTGACGGACGCGGGCGCGCTCCGTTGGCACGCGCGCTGCTGCCGGACGCCGATCGCCAACAGCCTGGCGCAGGCGTGGGCGCCGTGGCTCGGGATGCCGCGCCTGTTCGTCGACGCGCGCCAGGTCGGCGCGGACGCGCTCGGGCCGGTTCGGTTTCGGATCCACGCTCGTCACGCGAGGGCGGCGGTCCCCGGGGGGCACCCCACCGGGCCGCTGTCGCTCATCCTCGGCACCCTGGGGAGGTCGCTGCGTGACGCGGCCCTGGGGCGCGCGCGTCCGCATCCGCTGTTCCTCGACGGTCGGCCGCGGGTGCCCGCGCGCGCGCTCACGGAGGCGGAGCGCGCGGCGATCGGGCTCGGCGCGTCGACGCAGCTCGTGGTCCGTCGCGCGCCCGCGAGGGGCTGCGGCTAGCCCCCATGGGCGAGGTCCTGCTGCGGGGGCGATGTGTCACGTACGATGCTCGGGGTGGAGATCCTGCGTCGCGCGCTCGACGAGCTGATCAAGAGCCCGACCGCGCTCACGCCCGATGATATGGCGTCACAGCTGGCGACGCTGCGGGCGGCCTTCGTCGAGCAGCTCGGGCGCGAGGCCGCCGCGCGCTTCGAACTCCCGGACGCGTTCACGCGCTACCTCGAGGCGGCCGGCGGCGCGCAGTATGACCGTTCGGTCACCTTCTGGTCATTCGCCTCGATGGTGCGCTCGACCGCGAGCTGGTTGCGCATCAAGGGGAGCGCGGATCCGGAGGAGCGCCCGGCCGACGGCCCGTGGATCCACTTCGCCAGCTACGGCGACAAGCACTGGCTGTTTCTCTGCTGCGATCGCGGGCACCCGGAGTTCGGTCACGTCGCCGAGGGCTACGACCTAATCCCGTGGATGGACGAAGAGGAGCTGGAGTACAACATGCGCTTCGCGCTGATCGACCCGTGGGGGGACGAGAGCCCGCCCGAGGCGCGGTGGACCTTCCTCGGGCTGCTCGAGCTGCTCACGCAGCGTGAGCGCGCGCGCTGATCGTCACTCTTGCCAGAGCCCGTGCTCGACCCCGTCGTGGATGACGATCGCGAACTGCCCGTGCGCGCCCTCGCGGCTCGGCCCGTACGCGAGCTGCGCCCCGTTGTCCTCGGCGGCCTTCGTCGCCGCCTCGATGTCCTCGACCGCGAGGTACGTGCGCACGATCGGCCCCTCGTGCGCGGCCAGGGGCGCGCGGACGCCCACCATGCTCCCATCCGGTCGCCGCGCGATGCGGGAGCCTCCGAGGCTGTCGTCTCGTGGTCCAAAGGACAGGCCGTGAACGCGCTCGTAGAGGGCGCAGGTCGTGTCGGGGTTCTCGGTGACGATCTCGAGGTAGTGAACGGTCATCGGCTGCACCTGCACCTGCGCGCGCTCGACCGCGGGCGCGCGCGCTCCCGCGTCGCACGCCGCCGCGGTGAGGAGCGCGGCGACGAGCAGTGACGAGCGCGCGGACCTCCGTGTCGTGAGCGCTTGCATAGACGAGCGAGACGTTGCCGCGCGCGCGCGAGCCCGTCAAGTCAGCCGCTCAGCGACGCTGGCGGAGCGGGCGGTGGCGTTCGTACATCAGCTCGACCCAGCGCACGGTCGGGTGCGCGGCCCAGCGCTGCTCCCACGCGCGGATCGCCTCGCCCTTCGGCAGGTCGCGGTGCACGTCGGGGTGACGGAGGTCGGCGGTCGGCATCAAGATCGCGGCGGCGGCGAGGTCCGCGATCGAGAACGCCTCGCCGACGAGGTAGGTCCGACCGCCGCGCAGCGCGTCGACGAAGTCGAGCGCCGCCTGCGTCGTGGCGAGCGCCTCGACCGTGGCCGCGGGCCCCGTGACGCCGTTGACCTTGCGGACCGTGGGAGCGCCGAGCGGGAACACGAGCCGGTACAGCGCCCGCACGAGCCACGGCTTGCCGAGCGAGAACAGGTCGGGGAAGTAGGCGCCGTCCTCGAGGATCTCGGCGAACAGCGCGAGCCGAATCGCCGGCGCGAACTCATCGTCGAAGCGTCGCTGGATCGCCAGCGCCTGCGCGCGCGCGTCGGGGTCTTCGGGGTAGAGCGCGGGCGACGGGTGTCGTCGCTCGAGCGTGTCGATGATCGTCGCGGAGCCGCGGAGGGCCTCGCCGTCGATGACGAGCACGGGCGTCTGCGTGCTCCCAGTGAGCCGACGGATCGGGCGCATGTGCAGCCCCGGCAAGTACGTGACGCGCTCGTGCGGAAGCTGCTTGTAGTCGAGCGTCCAGCGGACCTTCTCGTTGTAGTGGGAGAATGGGAGTTGGTGGAGCTGCATGCCGCGTGGCGAGCGTAGCAGGCCACGAGACGCGGGCGTGGCTCTTGGCCTCGACAGCCGAACGGGCAGGTCGCAGGCGATTGAGCTAGTGAAGACGCTACGGGGACGAGTCCGGAGGGACGCCCTTGGCTAGCGCGAGCAACAACGGCACCACAATCCGATCCTTGACGCGACCGGTCTCCGCGCGCGTACTGCTGACCACCAGCGGCGGTCTGTGCCAATTCAGTTGCAGGGCAGCAATGCGCGAATTCGCGCTATACTGCCACCATGGGAGCCCCGACGACGGTCCAAGGGTTAAAGCGCTGGCTCCGAGTACCAGCGCGGGCGCGGATGTTGAACTCGATCGCCGTCGACGAGATCGACGGTGATTGGGACACCGTCGAGTTCGTCCGTGACTTCGCCCGACTCCTGAACATTCAGACGATGGGAGAGCTGCTCTCGAGCCCCGTGTTTCACCGGTATCTCGACGAGGAGCTACCCGAAGAGATGCGCTTCATCCTGATTCGGGAACTCGTCGACGCGCTCTCCGTCGCCGACACGGATGACCAGCGCGTCCGCTGGTCGCCCCGCCAGCTCTACGTCGGGATCGATGTTCCTTCGCCGCCGCGCGAGCCCAAGCCGCTGCGCGCCTGGGCGAAGCGACACGGCGTCGCGGATCTGCTCGACGCGCCGGTGCCCGAGCTCGCGGCTTGGGGCGGGATCCCGCCGGGCCTTTTCGATCACGTCGGTACGCCGACCTATATCCAGCTGTTGGTGCCACCGCTCACGCCGCCTCCCATGATGGATGTCCTTTGGAGCAGCGTTGGTGACCGCGCCCGTGAGGCCGCGCGCAAGCAGCTGTACACCGAGGCGCGGCGGACCGCGCTCGATCGCAAGCGAATGGGGCTCTGGTCTACTCCGCTGCCTGCGCGTCCGCTCGAGCTGCTCGCGCGCGCGCTGACGGAGCTCCGCGACGCCATCCGGTCGCAACCCCGCGCGCTGGAGCCTGTGCTGGTCGCCGAGATCATCGTCGAGCTCCACCGCGAAGAGCGGACGCTCACGGTGCTGCACTCCGAGCTGGGCAAGACCGTCAGCCTGTCGCTGCGAGACTACCGCGCGCGGCCGCTGTCTTTTGATTTCCACCGTAAGCGACACGAACGTGCCCACGCGCGTTCCTTGGTTGAATGGACGCTCGACGCGCTCTTCGATCCAGATCACGGGCTCCACGAAGCGCTGCTCGAGATCGCCGGGGGTTTTGGCTGGTCACGGACGGTCGAGGCGCTCGATCGCCTGGTGCGACGGCACAGCGTCGGTGTTGTCGCGAGCACGGCGCCCCGGAGAGTCACCTGGCGCGTGGACCTGCGCGACGGCGCGCTGACGGTTCGGCCTGCGGTGCAGAAACAAAAGAAGCGCGGCGGTTGGAGCCCGGGGAGCAAGTGCAGCCCGAATGACATCCAGTGGCAGAGCGCCGAGCCATCGCCGCTCGACCGCGAGATCGCCGACGCCCTCGAGATCCAGCATGACTACCGCTGGACTCGACGCTCGGTCTCGGCGCGTACGCAGCTCAGCGCGCTGCGGGCGTTGTGCAAGCACGAGCTCGTCTTCCGGGCGGACGATCCGAGCAAACGCATACGCCTGCGCGAGGTTTCGCCGACGCTCGTCGTGACGCAGCGAGAGGAGCTCGCGTATCTCGAGCTTCGCCTCGGCGCGTTGCGAGAGCACGAACTCGCCGAGGATCACGCGCGGGCGGTGTTGTTCGTGTTCGAGCCCAAAACCGGCGTGTGCGTGTTCTGTGAGCGCACGCCGCTCGTCGACGGGCTGCGTGAGTTGATCGAGACGCATCGCGCCGGTCTCCCGGAGGACGCCTACGCCTCGCTGCTCCCGCTGCTTCAACAGCTCCAGCCCGCGGTCGGGCTCGAGCTGCCGCCGGCGCTTCAGGGCCGAAGCGTCTCACGCGGCGCCGCGCTCGTCGTGCGTCTCACGCCCGACGACGAATCACTCGTCGTGTCCCTCGTGAGCGCGCCGCTCGGTGAGGGCGGCTCGGTATGGCCGCCGGGACAGGGACCCACGAGCGTGTACGGGGCGCTCGATGGCGAGCGTGTGCACGCCCGGCGCGATCTCGAGCAAGAGCGCCGCGCCGTCGAAGCGCTCGAGCGCGAGCTCGAGCTCGAGCGCTTCCGAACGGAGCGCGAGCACCAGTACCGCGTCGAAGAGCTCCAGCCCGCGCTCGCGCTGCTCACGGAGCTCCAGCGCCGCGCCGAGGAGGGGGAGCCCCCGCTCGCGATCGAGTGGACCGGGCGCAAGGCGTGGCGCGTGCTCAAGAAGCGAGCGTCGCCGAGAGACCTGCGCGTGAAGCTGCGGCGGGGCCCGAAGTGGTTCGAGGTCGAGGGCGAGGTCACGGTCGACGGCGAGCGCATCCCGCTGCGTGAGCTGCTCGCGGCCGCGCGCGGGGGTCGTCGCTTCGTCCGCGTGGGCCCCGAGCGCTTCGTCGAGCTCGAGCGCGCGCTCGCGCGGCGACTCGCCGACAGCGACGCCGCGCTCGCGCCCGTGCGCGACAAGCTCGTGAGCGGAGCGGCGGCCGTCAACGTCGTCGCCGAACTCGTCGAGGACGCGGCCCAGCTCGACATCGACGACGCGACCTCGAGGTTGCTCGAGCGCATAGCGGCGGGAGATCGAGCCGCGGGTCCCCTCCGCGTTCAACGGGACGCTGCGGGACTACCAGCGTGAGGGCTTCGAGTGGCTGATGCGCCTGGCGGAGTGGGGCGCCGGCGCGTGCCTGGCCGACGAGATGGGCCTGGGGAAGACGATCCAGACGCCCGCTTCGCGATCCTGGCCGCGCTCACGCGGCTTCGCCAGCTCGCGTGCCACCCCAAGCTCATGGAGGAGGGCTCGCGCGCGACCTCGTCCAAGCTCGAGTCCTTCATGGAACTCGTCACGGAGCTGCACGCCGAGGGCCACCGGGCGCTGGTGTTCAGCCAGTTCACCGGCCTGCTCGCGCTGGTCCGCGAGCGCCTGGACGCGACCACGCTCGAGCACCTCTACCTCGACGGCTCCACCCCCGCGAAGCGGCGTGCCGAGCTGGTCGAGCGCTGGCAGACCGGAGACGCGCCGCTGTTCCTCATCTCGCTCAAGGCGGGCGGGACCGGGCTCAACCTGACGGCCGCCGACTACGTGCTCCACCTCGACCCGTGGTGGAACCCCGCCGTCGAGGATCAGGCCAGCGACCGCGCGCACCGGATCGGTCAGGACAAGCCCGTGACGGTCGTCCGCTTCGTGTCGCAGGGGACGATCGAGCAGGCGGTGCTCGAGCTGCACGAGCAGAAGCGGGCGCTGGCCGAGGGCCTGCTGGCGAGCGACGGCGGCGTGACGCGCTTCTCGCCCGAGGAGCTGATGGCGCTGCTGGAGTCCGACGGTGATGTCGAGCGCGATGAAGACGTGGCCGCGTCTCGTCCGGCTGTCGCTTGTGTTGTGCCAGCGAAGAAGGGCGCGAAGACGACGAAGCGCGGCACGACGCGGACATCACCGCGGGCCCGGGCGATCAACACCCGGACCGCGCAGGGTCGTCAGGAATACGATCGCGCGGTGCTCGAGGCGGTGCGCTCCTTTGACCATCCCGCGTCCGCGGCGGAGTTGCGTGAGCTGACTGGAGGTACACCCTTGCAGCTGCGAGCGAGCTTGTCCCGGTTGGGCACAGAAGGTCTGGTGACCTGCCGTGGCAACGCCCGCGGGACACGCTACCGCGCGACGTAGTAGGCGCCCAACGGGCACGCGCCAAACGGAAACAGTAACTTCGATCTCGTTGTTTGTGCGTGTTGCACCTACACTTGGACCGCGGTACACGGGCTTTTCCATCTCCGCGCGATTTTGGCGATGATGAGCGAGTCCGTGATGCGACCCTCGAAGTCAACCCGAGTACTCGAACACGCCGAACACGCGGCCTTGGCCATGTTCCTCGTCGGATGCCAAGCCGAGGCGGCCTCGCAAGAAGCGCTCGAGATCACGGTGACGTGGGACTCCGAGAGCGAGAGCATGAGCGAGGTTGGGTCGGGGAGCGAGAGCGAAACTGAGCCCACATCGATGACGGGCGGCGAGACGACAACCGGTGGTCCCGACGGGACGATGTCCGAGAGCGAGTCGGGCACGACGACAGCGATGAGCTCCACAACCAGCGACCCGACCAACACGAGCGAGCCGGCGGATTGTGGCGACGGTCAGGTCCAAGTAGGGGAGCAGTGCGACGACGGCAACGACGAGAATAGCGACGAATGCACCAACGCGTGTCTGCTCCCGATGTGCGGCGACGGTTTCGTTGGCCCTAACGAGGAGTGTGACGATGGCAATCAGAAAGACGACGGCTGCAACACCGCCTGCGCCCGCGATCGCGTCGTCTTTGTCTCGAGTGAAGCGTATTTCGGAGATCTATCTGGTATCGACGGTGCAATCAATCGCTGCCGCGAGCGTGCGCTTGAGGCCGGCTTCGAGAACGCCATCGACTTTCGTCCTTGGATCAGCGGGTCCGAGTACTCGCCGTCTACACACTTCTTCAAGTCCGAGGGACGATATGTCCTGGTCGACGGGACCAAGGTAGCCGACAACTGGAACGACTTGGTCGATGGAGGACTCGAAGCCCCCATCGATATGGACGAGAGCGGTCAATTACTCGACGGTGTATCGGTGTGGACGAATACTGTGCCCTGGGGAGAGCAGCATCCCGACATGGCGCACTGTTCTGAGTGGACCAGCGACGATCTCGAGCCAGGACAGTTCGGGAAATCAAACTACACGGATGAACGTTGGTCCGCGTTTGGAGACACCATTCCGTGCGCACTCCCAGCACATCTATACTGCTTTGAGCAGTGAGCCCGCGCAGCGCTGGAGTAGTCATGATGACATTGCGAACGCCAATCTACCGTTTCGTGGCGTGTGGGATTACAGAGAATGACCGATGTCCTTGAGTGTGTAAGGCTCGAGGTCGATTCGTCGTGAGTTCTCCGTTTACAGAGATTTCGAACAGCGAGTGGGTTGCCTCGAACGAGCTGGCCTTTGCCATTCGCGACGCCTACCCCGTTAGTGACGGGCACACGCTCGTGATCCCCCATCGGGTGGTGGCGACCTGGTTCGACGCCAGCCGCGAGGAGCAAACCGCGATATTCGAACTCGTCGAGACGGTCAAACGACAGCTCGACGCATCGCACAAGCCAGACGGATACAACGTCGGCTTCAACTCCGGACATGCCGCTGGCCAGACCGTCGACCATCTCCATATTCATGTGATTCCCCGCTACACGGGAGATGTTGATGACCCACGGGGCGGCGTTCGTTTCGTCATTCCCAGGTACGGGAACTACAAACAGGCAGGATTCATCCCTCGGCCCACCACCGAGCACGAGTGGGCGAACCGAGCTGCGCGTGCGGCTCCACTTGTTGTGGGGGGTCCCGACGACCCGTTTCGTCGTCCGGTCCGCCATTTGTTTGAGCGCGCGGATCAGATCTCTATTGTCGCGGCTTTCGTCCAACACACCGGGGTAGATACGCTCTCTGTGCAGATTGATGAAGCGCTCGAACGTGGTGCAACGATTCGCGTCGTTACTGGCGATTACTTGGCCATCACCCAGGTTCAGGCGCTTCGCCGGCTACTCGACTGGGCGCAGCTCGCACAAGCTGAGGGCCCCGGATCGTTCTCGGTACGCGTTGTTGAGACCAGGCTGCAAAATAATCGAGCGTTTCACCCAAAGTCATGGCGGTTTGAGGGTCCCGATTTTGCTGTCGCGTTCGTCGGGAGCTCAAACTGGTCCGACTCAGCCCTGGGCGTTGGGGTCGAGTGGAACCTGCGAACAGAGGCCGCGCGCGACCCCGCTGCGTACGCGGCCATCGTCGGAGCATTCGACGAGCTTTGGGCGAGAGCGAGAACCCTTGATGAGGTATGGCTTCAGGAATACGCCCGACGGAGTGCCGACAACGCGCAGCTGCCGATCGGGGAAGCAGAGGGTATCACTGACGAGCTGGTCGCTCCGCGCGGTGTCCAGAATGACGCGCTCGAGGCTCTCGCGCGCAGCCGCGACGATGGCCGCGAGCGCGCCTTGGTGGTCCTGGCGACGGGTCTCGGCAAGACGTTTCTGGCCGCATTCGATGTCAAAGCGTTTTGCGAACGACGGGGGCTTCGCACTCGTGTGCTGTTCCTCGTCCATCGCCGTGAGCTGCTCATTCAGGCGAGCGCTACGTTTCGCCGCGTGTTTCCCAGCGCGACTTTTGGCTTCTTTCACGGGGCGTCTGACGACCTGTCATCCGAGTTCGTATTCGCGTCGGTTCAGAAGCTCACGCGACCCGAGCAGCTCGCCCGACTCTCGGCGACAAGCTTTGACTACGTCATCGTAGACGAAGTGCACCACGCGGCCGCACCGACCTACCGGCGGCTCCTCGCGCATCTCGATCCGAAGTTCCTGCTCGGCCTTACGGCCACACCGGAGCGCGCCGACCAGGGCGATATCGGCGGGATCTTCGACGACCACGTTGCCTTTCGCGCCGACCTTGGCGAGGGCATCCAGCGTGGTTTGCTTGTGCCGTTTCACTACCGAGGGCTCGCGGATACAACCGAGTACAAACCCATGCCGTGGCGTCAGTTCACGATCGAGCACCTGGCTCGACTCGTGGAGACCGAGGCCCGGATGTCGCGCCTGTACGAAGCGTGGTGTGAGCGGCCCGCGACTCGCACGCTCGTGTTCTGCGTGTCGATCGGCCATGCGGACTACGTTGCGAAATGGCTCAAGGGCAAGGGCGTTCGAGTCGTCGCGGTTCATTCGGGCGAAACGTCGGCGTCCCGTGGTGACGCCCTCGAGCAGCTCGACTCCGGTCAGCTCGAGGCCATCGCGGCGGTCGACCTGTTCAACGAGGGCATCGACGTGCCACAGATCGACCGGGTCGTCATGCTGCGTCCAACAGAGTCGCCGCTGGTGTTTCTCCAGCAACTCGGGCGCGGCCTGCGAACTTCGGAGGGCAAAGATGTCCTCGAGGTCATCGATTTTGTCGGCAATCACAAGGTGTTCCTCGGCCGCGTGCGCACGCTGCTCACGCTCTCACCGTCTGCGCCGCCTCTGTCCCAATTCCTCGAGCGACCGGAGACGCTGGAACTCCCGGCCGGATGCAGCGTGGAGATCAAGCTCGAGGCCATCGAGCTGCTCAAGAAACTCACGCCGGCCTCCCACGCGATCCCGGCGGTGCAGGTCTACCGCGAACTCCGTGATGAACGTGGAACTCGCCCAACACCCGGAGAACTGGTTCGACTCGGACAGAGTATCCGCGCGATTCGAAAGCGCTATAAAAGCTGGTTCGAGTTCGTTGGCGACGAGAACGACCTCGGCGAAGCCGAGCGCAAAGCCTACGTACACGGCGAGGACTGGCTGCACGCCGTCGAGGCCAGCGAGAGCCTGACGAAGTGCTTCAAGATGGTCGTGCTCGAAGTGCTCCTTACGTCCGAGGCCCTGTTCGACGGGATGCCGCTCGAGCAGCTCGCGCGTCGCAGCCACGCCTACCTGCTTCGCAACCCTGTCTTGTTCGAGGATCTCAAGGGGGTCAAGGCTCTACCCGATCCGCGCGCTCCGGAGCCCGCTGTGTGGCGTCGCTACTGGCGAAAGAACCCGATCCAGGCGTGGACGAAGGGGCCGTGGTTCTCCATACAGGACGACGCGCTGCGATTCCGGCTGCCGCCGCCGGAAGACCCCGCGGCTCGCGACGCGCTCGTCGAGATGACGTGGCAGCTCGTCGACGCTCGTCTCGCACGCTATCAACGTCGCGCCCGAGTCGACGAAGACTCGATCGCAGGCGAGAGTTCCTTCGTCTGCAACGTCTCGCACAACTCCAAGGGCCCAATCCTGTTTTTGCCGACGAAGGGCCGCGAGCGACTCCCGCACGGCGATACCGAGGTACGGCTCGAGGACGGCTCGATGTGGCTGTTTCGCTTCGTCAAAGTCGCGGTCAATGTGGCGCGGCCGGTTGGCGCGCGTGACAACAAGCTACCGGATCTGCTCCGACAGTGGTTCGGACCAAGCGCGGGAGCAACCGGCACTCGGTATCGCGTTCAGTTTCGGCGGGCGCCCGACGGCTGGTGGGTCGAGCCTCTCGCTGCTGTCATCGACCTTGTTCCAAGGGGCAGGTTCGTCGCGTACCCAAGCTTGGAGGTGGCCGCCGGTTCAATCTCGAGGCCGGCGGTCGAAGTTGAGGCTGAAGCGGACTACGTGCGCCTCCCCGTTGAAACCGCCGAGAATCGATTTGCGACCCGCGCCTATGGAGACTCGATGTGCGGTGGATCCAAGCCGATCTGCGACGGCGATTGGGTTGTCTTCGAGTGGGGGCGCGGCCTTCCGCTCGCCGCGGTCGTCGGGCGCGTTGTCCTGGTTGCGCGGGGCGACACCCACACGGGCTTCGCCCACCACCTCAAGCGGCTCGTGAAGGCCAAGGGCGGCTTTGAGCTTCGCTCGGACAACCCCGATGCACCTGACCTTCCAGTCACAGCGGAGACGACCGTCCTCGCGCGAGTCGTCGACGTGGTTCGTCCCGAGCAGCTCGCGCCCTTCGTTGGCGAGTTCCTGAGCAACGAGGACCTGGTGGCGAGGTTCAAGCTCTCCGAGCCCCCCCGCGGTCCGTGGTCACGTGTGGATGGGCACCTGTTCCTACTCGTGGAGAGCAAAGGACCGCTGACCGCGCCTGACGCGGTCGAACTCCCCGTACCCAACCGTCGCCCCTCGGAGACGGCGTTCGTCATGACCCGGCACGCGTCTGGCTGGCGATACGCCGGGGTTGGGCGCTGGCGCGATTCGGCGTGGAAGATCCCGGAGGTCGACTTCGCAACGTGGAGAGCGCTCGGCAAGGGACGCGGCGCTTCGCGGACACTGGCTCGTCGCTGGCGCGAGCAAGCCGTGGCGCTCGTGAAGCGTGTCCTCGACCGGTACCCTCCCGGTTCATGGATCGCCCAGGGCTCGACGCGATTGCGGATCATCGGAGGCGCTGCGAAGGGCGGACTTCGGGTCGATGGTGGGACCGGAGGATTCGCCGAGCGTTCGGTGTCGACAACAGATCTCGGTTGGGTGCTCGCGGCCCGAGATGATGTCGCGCGGACTGGCGGGGTACTCGACCAAGAGCGGGTGCATCGCCACCGCTACCTCGACGGGACACCGCACAAGTCGACCCGCTGGATTGACACCGAGTGGGCCTTGCACATCGTGAAAGCGGGCTACGAGGACATGTAAGAACACTACGGGGCCACGCCCCTATCAGGTCGGGGGCCGCAGCTCGCTCGCGCGCGGCAAGGACTTCCGCCGCCAGCCAAGTCCCGCAGTTCGCTGAGCTGGACCAGCACGTGGTCTTCCTATAGAGAGGCGCGCGAGCGCTCCGCGGCGCGTATTCAGCGTGCTTCGGCCCTTCGCTGAGCGTCGCGGCGGTGGGCGGGGGTCGAATTTCCGCGCGCGGACGCTTGCTGCGCACGAAGGGGTGGGGGATGCTGCCCGTGTGGAGGATGCGATGACGGCGTCGCGCAGGGACCCGAGCGCGGCGGGTGAGGGCGCGGAACCGCCTCCGGCGATGGAGCTGGAGACGACCCTGCACGATCGCGGCAAGACGCAGCGGAGCGAGCACGCGACTGAGCGGGCGTCGCACGCGGAGACGTTGTGGGCCCAGGGCGCGGAGACGCTGCCCTCGCGCGAGGGCGCGACGCACAGCACGCGGCCGTCACCAAGCGACGATCTGCAGGGCTTCGTGCTGGGCGACGGAGACGTGAGCGCGCGCTACGAGGTGCTGGAGGAGGTCGGGCGCGGGGGGATGGGGGTGGTGTACCGGGCGCGGCACCGAACGCTCGAGAAGCAGGTAGCGATCAAGGTGCTGCTGCCGGGCGCCCCGCGGGGTCGCTTCCTGCAAGAGGCGCGGATCTTGGCGAAGATCGACTCGCCGCACGTGGTCGAGATCCACGACTTCGACATCCTCCCCGAGCGCGGGCCCGTGCTCGTGATGGAGTGGATCGACGGCCTTGATCTCGCGCGCGTGATGCGGGCGGAAGAGCGCGAGTCAGGCGACGTGGGGATCGACGAGGAGCGCGTGATCCGGTGGATGCGAGACACGGCGCGCGGGATGTTGGCGGCGGCGCAGGAGGGCATCATCCACCGCGACCTCAAGCCCTCGAACATCTTCGTCGACGACGAAGGGGCGGCGCGCGTGGTCGACTTTGGGCTGGCGCGCGGGCCGAGCGAGATCGACGAGGCGGTGCTGGTCGGGCAGGTGCTCGGGAGCCCGTGGTACATGGCCCCTGAGCAAGCTGAGGATCCACGCCGCGTCGACACGCGCGCGGACATCTACAGCTTCGGCGCGACCTTCTACCACGCGCTGACCGGGCGGCCCGCCTTCGACGGCGGGAATTGGTTCGCGATCCTGCACAAGCACAAGACCGAGCCGCTCACGCCGCCGCGCTCGCTCAACCCGGCGATCAGCGCGCGGACGAGCGAGATTGTCGAGCGCTGCCTGGCGAAGTCCCCCTCCGAGCGCTTCTCGTCCTTCGCCGAGGTGCTCGCCGTCATCGATCCGGTCGTCGACGCAATCTCGCCCTGGGACGCGGTCGAGGACGTCGCGCTGCGGCCCCACCTCGAGCGCTACCGCTCTCGGCGCGCGCACTACCTCGAGGTCGCGGACGGCACCGGCAGGGCGCGCGGGCGGATCCTCGACCGCTACGACTTCCCGGACGCGCGCACGCTGACGATCGTCTGCGGTGACCTGGTCGATCAGGACGTCGAGGCGCTCGTCAGCTCTGACGATCAGTTCTTGACCATGCGCAGCGGCGTCTCGCGAGCGATCCGTCAGGCCGCGGGCGAGGCCGTTTACGACCAGGCGCAGCGCTACATCCCGGTGCGCGCGGGTCGAGCGGTCGTGACCTCGGCGGGGGGGTTGAGCGCGCGCTTCGTGTTCCACGGGATCACGCTGCGTGGCCGCGGCTTCGGCGGGGGGCCGGGCCCGAGCCGCGACCTGATCTGCGAGATCCTGGGCAGCTGCATCTATCACGCCGACACGCTGAACGTGCAGACCCTGGCGCTGCCGCTGCTGGCCACGGGCAACGGCGGCTTCTCGCGCGAGATCTGTCTCGACACGCTGTTTCGCTACCTCGCGCGCGAGCTGCTGCGCGGGCTCTCGTGCGTCCGCGACGTGCGGATCGTGCTCTTCTGATGATGAGCTCGAGCGCTCGATCGCGGCTCGATTGAGGCTCGATTGAGCGCTGCTGCTCTCCTGGCCTCACGGGCAGGGGGTGCGCGCGCGCGAGCGCCCGGCGGGCGATCAGCCGGGGCGGCCTATCATCACGGGGATGGATGGACTCTCGGTGGGAGGCGCGCTGCCGGAGGCGCTGCTCGACGCGGTGGTCACGGACGAAGGCGGCGGGCGGCGACCGCTGCGTGAATTCGTGGGCGGCCGCGCGAGCGTGGTGGTGTTCTTGCGGCACTTCGGCTGCGTCGGCTGCAGCAAGCACGTCGCCGCGATCTCGCCGCGGCTGCACGAGCTCGAGCTGCTCGGCGTGAACGTCGTCTTCGTCGGTAACGGTCGGCCGGAGAACATCGCCGGCTTCGTCGCGCGACACGGGCTCGCGGGCGCGGGCGTGACGATCGTCAGCGACCCGGAGCGCGCGAGCTACGGCGCCGCCGGGCTGCGCCGCGCGTGGCTGGGGACCTTCGGCGGCCGCGCGCTCTACTCGCAGCTGCGCGCGATCGGGGAGGGGTACCAGCAGCACCGCGCCGACGGTGACCACGCGCAGCAGGGCGGGGCGGTCGTCGTCGACCAAAGCGGCGTGATCACCTACGCGCACCGCAGCGAGTACATCGCCGACAACGCCGATCCGACTGAGCTGGTCGACGCGGCGCTGCGCGCGGTCGCGGGTCGCGGTGAGCGCTCGCTCGCGGGGAAGGGGGTCGTCTGATGAATTACTTGATTCATGTCGCGAACGTCCTGTTCCTCGCGTCCTATCTGGTCCGCGACATCCTCTGGCTGCGACTCTTGACGATCGTCGCGATCGGCATGCTGATCCCCTACTACTTCGCCAACGGGCTGATCGCGCCGATCTGCTGGAACTCGGTGTTTATCGGCATCAACGTGCTGCAGATCCGGACGCTGCTGCTGGAGCGGCGCCCGGTCACGCTCGACGCGCGACAGCGTCGGCTCTACCAGCTCGTGTTCCGCTCGCTCTCGCCGCGCGAGTTCCTGCGGCTCGCCCAGTGCGCGACCTGGGTGACCGTGCCGGCCGGGCGGTCGATCCTCGCGCGCGGCCAGCAGCTCGACGCGCTGCGCGTCATCGACCAGGGCGAGCTCGCGGTCGCGGTCGACGGCGAGGTCGTCGCGCGGCTGGGCGAGGGGCAGTTCGTCGGCGAGATGGGCTTCCTGACCGAGCGCCCGTGCTCGGCGGAGGTCTCCGCGACCCGCGAGACCGCGTTCTTGCAGTGGGACTGCGCCGCGCTCCGAGCCTCGCTCAAGGCGCACCCCGAGCTGCGCGCGGCGCTGCAGCTGGTGATCGGCACCGACCTGGCGAGCAAGCTGCGTCGCTGAGCGACCGCGCGACCGCGAATCTCGAATATGACCGTTCGCGCAGTTATGCGAGCTCGCGACGCGAGGACGCGGCGCGCAGATAAAACGCGCCATTCTACGGATTGGAACTAGGGGACATGTTGTAGTGTAGGGCCGTGGAAACGCGCGCGCATCGACGCGGCGGGTCGCTCGCGCGTGGGCTCGTCGCGCTCCCGCTGCTGCTCTCGTCGGGCTGCCTCGCCCTCAACCTCGAGTGGGTGGCGCCGGAGGAGAGCGCCTCCGAGGGCTCTGGGGACTCGGTCAGCGCGTCCTCGAGCGCGAGCAGCGAGGCGACGGTCACGGGGACGAGCGCGGGCGGCGAGTCCGAGGGCAGCCTCGCGACGAGCGCGGCCTCGAGCACGGTCGGCACGGGCGGCGTCACGAGCGTGGGCACCGCTGGCGAGACCTCCGACGACGGCGGCTGCGCGCCGCTCGAGGTGGAGCTGGAGATCCTGCCGCCAGACATCATGTTCATCCTCGACAAGTCCGCGGCGATGCAGGGGGGGTACTTCCCGGTGACCGAGGACCCGATGGACGATCAGTTCGTGCTGCACTGGTACAGCGTGCGCGCGGCGGTGCTGGCGAAGGCGAGCGCGCTCGGCCAGTGGGCGCGGATGGGCTTCGTGCTCGCGCCCGAGCTCGGCGCGCCCGGCGAGGGCGCTGAGGCCTGCGGCGTGCAGCCGGATCCCGAGGCGCCGCTGATGCTGAACGCGTACAACAGCTTCGACAGCGCGCTGCCCTTCGACCCGTCCGAGATGGGCGGCGGGCGGCCGCTCGCCGAGGCGATCGAGAGCGCGAAGGAGGCGCTGTGGGCGAGCCCCGCCAACGGCGACGCGATGCAGTTCATCGTCATCATCACGAGCGGCGCGCCGAACTGCGACACCGACGACGGCGTCGATCCATACGCGCTGTTTGAGACCTACGACAGCGACGCTGAGCAGCAGCTCCTCGAGGGCTACGACGACCACATGTTCTCGATGGTCATCGGCCTCAGCATCCTCGAGGACCTTCCTCCGGAGCCCGGTGACATGGAGCCGGACGTCGACGTCTGGGACGCGCTGCACGAGCTCGCGCTCGCGGGCGGGATGGCTGACATCGACAGCTACCCGGCGTTTAAGCGGGCCGACTCAGAGCAGGGGCTGTACAAGAAGCTGGAGCTGCTCAACGATCTGCCGTTCTGCGTGACCACGCTGCCGCCGGAGCTGTGGGGGATGACCCTCGCGGAGTTTGACGCGTCGGTTGACGTCGAGCTCGACGGCGAGGCGCTCGATCGCCTCGAGGTGTGCGACGACAACATGCACGGCTTCATCCTCCCCGACGAGAATTCGAAGGGGGTGATCGTCGTGTGCGGGCTCGCCTGCCAGGAGCTGCGCGAGGCCAACAGCAACGGCGAGCCCGCCGACGACAAGCAGATGACGATCTACGCCGACTGCCCGTGACGCGGCTTCGCGGATCCTCACTCGCGCGCGTCGTCGCCTCACGCGGGGGCGGGCGGCGCCTCCGAGATCCGCCGCTATAGTCCAGCGCATGTCAGGCGCTACGGAAGTCGGGATCCAGGTTGTCAACGAGATCGGCCCGCTGCGCGACGTCGTGGTCCGTCGACCAGGGCTCGAGATCTCGCACATGACGCAGCACGAGCTCGAGCTGCTGCTGTTCGACGACATCCTGTCGCCGGTCGAGACCCAGCGCGAGCACGACGTGATGACCGACATCCTCCGCGGCGCGGGGGCCCGCGTGCACGGTCTCGAGTCGCTGCTGCGGCGCGCGCTGCGACGCGCGCCGATCGCCGAGACCCGCCGGCTGCTCGCGGCGGTGTGCGTACACGGCGGGGTCGAGGCGCTCACCGATCACCTGCTCGAGTGGTCACCCGAGCGCCTGGCGATCGCGCTGATCGCCGGGCTGCACTGGAGCGACATCCCGGGCGCGCCGCAGAGCCTCGCGCGCGTGCGCGCGCGGCTGTTCGACCGCTTCGACATGGCGCTGCGGCCGACGCCTAATCTGATGTTCATGCGCGACCCCTGCATAGCGATCGGCGACCAGATCGTCGTCGGCAACATGTGTCGGCGCGCGCGCGGTCGCGAGCCGGAGCTCGTGCGCTTCTCGCTGCGCTGGGGCCTGCCCTCGGGCTTCGGGCCGCCGCTCACGCCGATCGCGCCCGACGGCGCCCGCCACCTCACGCTCGAGGGCGGCGACGTGCTGGTGCCCTCGCACGAGTGGATCATGATCGGCTGCTCCGAGCGGACCTCGGCCGAGGCGATCGAGCGGCTCGCGGAGCGCGTGCTGTTCCCGAACCTGCCGGCGCTGGAGCGGGTGTACGCGGTGCTGATGCCGGCGCACCGCTCGCTGATGCACCTCGACACGATCCTGACGCAGATCGACGACGGGCTGTTCCTCGGGCACGAGCCGCTGATCGCCGGGTCGAAGCAGCGCGGCGAGGTGAAGCCGCTGCCGGTCGCGCGCTTGCAGCGAGAGCGCGAGGCCGAGCTGCTCGTGGGCGCGACCGTGCTCGACGTCCTGCGCGAGGAATTCGGCGCGAAGCTCCAGCTCGTCCCCTGCGGCGGGCAGGAGATCATCCAGCAGGAGCGCGAGCAGTGGACCGACGGCGCCAACGCGGTCTGCGTCGCGCCGGGCAAGATCATCCTCTACAGCCGCAACAGTCGGACCATCGCCGAGCTGCTCGAGCACGGCTTCGCCGAGCGCCGGATCAGCGCGGTGCTCTCGAGTGAGCAGCGCGCGGAGCTGATCGCCGACGGGATGCAGCAGGCGCGCGCGGTGTTCAGCTTCTCCGGGAGCGAGCTGTCGCGGGCGCGCGGCGGCGGTCGCTGCTTGACGATGCCGCTGCGGCGCGAGCGGCTCGCGCATCAGTCGTGACGCGCGCTCACGGCTTCTCGGGCTCCGCCGCCGGCTGACCCGCGTTGACCTGGGCCGTCAGCGCGGCGGCGTCGTGGTAGCGCCACATCTCGACGATGATCCCGTTTTCGAACCGGTAGATGTCGAGGCCCTCGAGCTCGACCGCGTTGTTGGTCGCCTCGAGCTCGCCGAGCTTCGCGGTGTGCGTGCCGCGGGTGCGCCGCTCGACGATCACGTAGTCGCCGGCAGCCCACGAGCGCAGGACCTCGAAGCTCATGTCCGGGAACGCGCGGGTGTAGCCCTCGAACCACTTCTTGTAGCTCGTAAAGCCGCGGGTCGTCTCGCCGCTGGCGACGTCGTGGTGCACCACGTCGCCCGAGAGCGATCCCTCGATCGTCGACCAGTCGCGCTTGCTCCACGCCAGGTGCAGCGACTCCGCGAGCGCCTTGTTGACGTCGTCGCCGTAGTCGGTGATGAGCTCGGTCTCGGAGGGCAGCGAGGGGCCCTTGCTGTCGGCCGGCGGCGACGTTCGGAATTCCTCGACCTCGACGATCTCGCCGGCGATGATGCGCCCGATCGCGACGAAGCCCGCGCCCTTCGACTGCTCGATCATCACGCCCTGCGAGATCACGACCTCGTCGTCCGCCAGGAACACGCGCTCGGCCGCGATCTTCGCGCTGCGCCCGCTGTTGCGGAAGTAGTTGAACAGGTCCTCGCGCCCGTCGACCGAGCCGCTCGCGCCGCCGCGCGTCTCCCACACGATCTGCTCCGAGAAGCGCGCGACCGCGCCCTCGACGTCGCCGTAGCCCAGCGCGCTGTACGCGTCCGCGAAGCCCTTGGCGATGGCCTGGAACTCCTCGTCGGTGCCCTGGGTCGCGGCCAGCTCGGCGGCGCGGGAACCCGAAGATTGGCTCGACTCGGGCGTCTGCGTGGCTTGCTTCTCACACGCGACCGCGAGCGAGCAGGCGAGGGCGAGGGATCCGAGGAGGGCGAAACGGGACGGGAGGGGGCGGTGCGTCGTGCTCCGAGGCATGGGAACTCCTTGTTCTTCGGGCCAGCGTAGCGAGCGCTCCCAACGCGCGCTAGCGCCCACAACCGCGTGCATACGCAGCGCTCGCGCGCTCCAACGGCGTTCGTGGGCGGCGTATATGCGGCTTGGCCCGCTGGCTCGCGGTCGCGCGCGCGCCTGGCTTGCTCCAGAAAAAACTGCGTCACGTCCCCGCCGCCGTCGATATCCTCGCGCCCGTGGCGGCGCGCTACTCCACGACCGACTGGTACTCGACCCCCGAGTGGTACGACATCCTCTACGACGTCGATACGCGACGTGAGGTCGAGTTCCTCGGCGACGTGATGGATTGCTACGGCTCGTCGCGCGCGCGTAGGGGCAAGCGCGTGCGCGCGCTCGAGCCGGCCTGCGGGAGCGGTCGATTGGTCGCCGCGCTCGCGCGTCGCGGGTACTCGGTGGTCGGCTTCGACCTCTCACCCGAGATGGTCGCGTACGCGAAGCAGCGACTGCGCGCGGCCGGCCTGCGCGCGCGGGTCGAGCGGGCGCGGCTCGAGAGCTTCGCCGACGAGCTGCGCCTCGGTCCGCCCTTCCAGCTGGCCTACTGCCCCGTCAGCTCGTTCAAGTACATCCTCTCGGACGCGGGCGCGCGCGCGCATCTCGAGGGCGTCGCGTCAGCGCTCGCGCCGGGGGGGCTCTACGTCCTCGGGCTCCACCTCACCACCTACGAAGAGACGCGACTCGAGCGCGAGCGCTGGGTCGGCGAGCGCGACGGCGTGCGCGTGATCTGCAACGTCCAGACCTGGCCTCCGGACCGACGACGTCGACGCGAGCGCATGCGATCGCGGCTGCGCGTGCAGCAGGGCGGGGCGGAGCGACGCACCGAGACGCTGTGGAGCTGGCGGACGTACAGCGCGCGCCAGATCCTCGGGTTGTTCGCCATGGTGCCGAGTCTCGAGATCGTCGGCGTCCACGACTTCACCTACGATATCGAGCGCTCCTGGGATGTCTCGGAGCTGGAGTTCGACACCATCTTCGTGCTCCGCAAGCGCGGCTAGGCTAGCTCAGCGCGTGTGCGCCACGCCACGCGCGTTTCGGGACCTGTCGCGCGATTCATCCCGTCGGTCTCGCTACAATCCCGCGGTGCCCCGCGATCGCTCGAATCGAAGCCTCGCCGAGGAGTTTGACGCCGCGCTCCCGCTGCTCCTGACGGCCGCCGGGATGTTCCATCCCGAGAGCCCGCTGATCTGGTGCGCCTCGATGATCATCGCGTTCGTGGCGATCTCCGGCACCATGCTGCTCGGCGCGGGCCTGTGCGCCTACGCGTCGCTGTACTACGGGGAGCGCATCCAGGGCGTGCGCAGGCGCCCGCCGCCGGTGCTCAGCGAGGCGCGCGTGACGACGCAGGCGGCGTGGGTCGCCGCGACCCTCGCGGCCTGGCCGATCGCGCAGTCATGGCTGGGGCACCCGATCGGGCTGGTGTGGTCGCTCGAGGAGGCCGGGCTCAGCCTCGGCCCCGTGCTGCTGCAGACCCTCGTCGGCGTCGTGGCGATCGACGCGTGGCTGTACCTCAAGCACCGGCTGCTGCACACGCGCGCGCTGTTCGTGTTCCACAAGGCTCACCACGCGTACCGCGACCCGACCCCCTTCGCCGGCTTCGCGGTCGGCCCGGTCGAGTCGCTGATGACGTTTTGGCCGATCCTGATCATCTGCATCCCCGAGGCGACCCACTGGGCGCCGGCTTACTTCGGGCTCGTGCTCGGCTTCATGGCGCTGAACTTCTACCTGCACTGCGGCGTGACGATCCCGCTGCTCGAGCGCGCGCTGCCGCGCGTGCTCCTCAACACCTCGGGCTTTCACAACATCCACCACTCGCACGTGCGCGCGAATTTCGGCGAGCCGCTGACGCTGTGGGATCGGGTCTTCAAGACCCGGCTCGAGGATCTCGAGCGCCGGTAGGAGCGGGACCCTAGCGAGCTGGTCTAGCTGTTGTTGCTGGCCGACGGCTTGCGCCCGGATCCGCGCAGGTTGACGAGCTTGTTGAGCAGGTCAAACCAAAACGGCGCGCCCTGGGCCGCCGCCAGCAGCGAGATCACGAGGCCGGCGATCTTCTTGCTCAGCAGGTTGAAGCTGCCCTTCGCGAACAGTGACGCCAGCAGCTCGAGCTTCCAGCCGATCGGGAAGCCGACGCGGTAGATGCCCAGCGGATCCGCGCTCAGGTCCGCGACCTCGGGCGCGGGCGCGGGCGCTGGATCGCCGCTGCTGTCGTCGTCGTCATCATCGAAGTCGTCGTCCTCCTCGCCGTTGTCGCCGTTGTCGCCGTTATTGCCGTTATTGCCGTTGTTATTCGGAGGAGGCGTCGTGGGCGCGGGGGTCGGCGAGTCGCGCTGGGCCTGGCTGGCGGAGGCGACCGCCGCGACGCTGACGACCTGCGCGCGCATGGCCGGCTCGCGCCACAGCATGTCGGCGACCGCGAGCGCGTCGACGTTGCCGAACACGACCAAGAGCGACGCGATGATCAGCATGCGCCGCTGCGTGCCGCGCTTGTACCAACCGCTCGCGCGGTCCATCACGTCGTCGTACCAGCCCTCGATGTTGTCCTTGATCCCGGGGATCGTGCCGTCCGAGGCGTTGATCAGCGCCAGCATCGTGTGCTTGAGCGACTCGCTGTCGTCGAGACCCACGACCCGCGCCGTGAGGGTCTCGACCGTCAGCTTGCCCGCGCTCGCGGCCCGCTCGCGGTAGCGCTTGATCCGCTCGAGCACGGCGGCGCGCACGGTCTTGTCGATGCCGTCGAGCCCCTTCACCGTGTCGTGCAGCGCGTCGAGCCGCTGCACGTCTTTGGTGTGGCAGGCGTAGAGCGGGCCGAGCACGCTCAGCACGCGCGGCCGGAGGGCCTCGAAGCCGGGCGCGGAGATGTCGTTGATCTGCTTTCGCAGCGCGCGAGTCTTCGCGCGCTGCTCCGCGCTCGGCGCGAGCCCGACGATCTGCAGGACGATGCTCGCCATCGTCGCGTTCGGGATGTACGACGGCGAGGGCGTGTCGTCGCTGTCCTCCTCGCCGCCCGAGCTCGACAGGGAGCGCAGCAGCGGGTGGCGGTAGAACGCGTCCACGTGGGTCTCGCCCAGCATCCGCGTGAGCGCCAGCTTCAGGTTCTTCGCCCGCTTCTTGGTGTACTGCGCGTACAGCTCGTTGAGCGACGAGCACGTCAGGCTGAGCAGCGTGAACATGAACGCGAGGCCGATCACGACCTCGAGCAGGCTAGAGCCGAACATCTGGCCGCATCCTATCAGTCCTGTCAGGCTCGCGGAGGCGGGCGCAGCTCGACGCTCGCGGCGTAGCGCGCGAGCGCGTGCTCGACCGCGGCGCGCTGCTCCGGGGCGCCCCGACGCCCGCGCCCCGGCGGCTCGTAGTGGAGCGCGCGCAGCTCGAGCGATCCGCGTTTGCGGTCGGCCTTGAGGTCGACGCGCGCGATGAGCCGATCGCCCGCGAGCACGGGCATGCAGTAGTAGCCGTAGACGCGCTGAGCCTTTGGCTTGAAGATCTCGAGCAGCATCTGGAAATTGAACAGCCGCGCGACCCGCTTGCGATCCCAGAGCACCGGGTCGAAGGGGGAGAGCAGCACGCCGCGATCGCGTCGCGGGCGGGCTCGCCGGAGGCGAGCCGCGAGCTCCAGATCGCGCGGTCGGATCCAGCCGCGGACCCGCTCGCCGCCCTCGGTCTCGAGGGTGCACGGTCGGACCTGGTCGGCCTCGCGCAGCTGCTCGAGCGCCGTCGTGATCTCGGCGCGGAGGTTGCGGAGCCGCCAGGTCGCCGCGAGCGTGCCGGTCGTCGCCCAGCCGTGGCCGTCGAGCGCCCGCAGCAGCAGCGCGCGGAGGCTGTCGGTCAGCGCGAGCGGTCGACCGCGGACGCGCTTCGGGATCACCCGCTCGCGCAGATCGTAGGTGCGCAGGAACGCGCGGCGCTCGCGAATCGCCAGCTCGCCGCTCGACCACAGGCTCAAGACGAGCTTTTTGGACAGCTTGAGGTTCCAGAACCCGCCCTTCGAGGCGCCCTCGAGATCCGCCGAGCGCAGCGGGCCCTCGGCGCGGATTCGCGCGACGATCGCCCGCGTGGTCTCGCGGTGTTCCTTCAGCAGGTCACCCCACCACGGGTGGACCGCGAAGTCCTCGCGGCGAAACGCGAACGCCGGGTACAGCTCCATCGGCATCCACGAGGCCTCGTGGCCCCAGTACTCAAACAGCTCGGATCCGGGCGCGAGCAGGTCCTCGGCGTCGTTGGCACGAAAACCCTCGAGGCGCGACGCGAGCACGATCCCGTGGCTGCGCGCGCCGGCGACGGCCACCGTGTCGAGCTGCAGGTAGCCGGGGCGCCGGATGTGCGCGAGCGCGGCCTCGTGGACCGAGCTGGCGCTGGCGCGGGAGCCCACGCGCGCGGGCAGGTCGGTCCACGCGGGGCGCAGGAGGCCCGCCCGCGCGAGCGCGAGGCGGGCGGCTGACCCAGCGCTCAGCCGCTCCATGATCCTCCTCGCGCGAGCGTCGAGAACGCCGTCCGATCCCCTCCATCTACACGCACCACGACACGCGCGGTCGAGGCTCGCGTCGTGGCGGCGGAGGTGCTTGTACGAACAAGCATCGCCCCTTTATACATAGAGCTGGATCGGAACGCTCGCCCGGAGGTCGCCCGCAATGTCATCGCTGTCATCCCGCACGCCCTTGTCCCTCTCTGTGCTCCTCGCGCTCGCGACCAGCCTCGCGCTGGCCTGTGACGGCGACGAGGGCGGCGAGGGCAAGAAGAACGCCGGCAGCATCGCCAAGGCGCTCGACATGCGCGCGGAGATCGACGCCAACAAGCAGGCCGCCGACGAGGAGTTTGAGAGAGAGTACGCCGCCAAGAAGCAGGCCGAGGAGGCCCGCGCGAAGGCGGCGCTCGACGCCAAGATCGAGGCGATCACGGTCATGCCGGCCAAGCCCGTGAAGGGCCTCAAGAAAGCCTGCGATGACGTCGCGGACGCCCACGACGAGATGATGAAGCGGCGCTGGGCCGAGGACGCCAAGGAGCTGATGCTGTACTTCGATCGGCGCCGGGCCGAGCGCGCTGAGGTCCGCGAGAAGTGTCGGCTCAACACCTCCGCGGACTCGGCCAACTGTTACGCCCACGCGCTGCGTCAGACCGAGGGCGAGCTCTACGAGAACACGAGCGAGCTCATGCGGCGCTGCGTCAAGAAGTTCGGCGGCGCGGGTGATCTAGCGCGCGGCTGACCTACGATTCGAGTCAATCTCCCGCGCGCGCGGCCGTGGCGCTCCAGGCTGACGTCGTGGGGGCCGAGGCGCGGGAGCGCGCCCGTTTCGGGCTCGCCGCCTGGGCGGCGCTCCTCGCCACCACGGCGCGTGGGCCTGGCAGCTCCCGCTATGGTTGAGTGGCTGTGGGCGGCGCTCGTTTTCGTCGCGCCCGGCGTATCGGCTCGCCGCGCTCGCTCGCGAGTGGCGTGATGAGCAGCGCTGGAGATGACGGCGCCGATCCGTACAACCTCTTACGAACGAAGATCGTGACTCGTGACCGACGCGACAGAGAGCAGCACGAAGTTCCAAGTGTACGGCGCGCGTGACCTCGACCAGATCCCGCAGCTCGCGGGCCTCGACGCGCGCCAGCGCCTCGAGATGAAGGCGGTCGCCGCGGTGCTCCCATTTCGCGTGAACCGCTATGTCGTCGAGGCGCTGATCGACTGGTCGCGGGCGCCCGATGACCCGATGTATCGCCTGACCTTCCCGCAGCCGGGGATGCTCGAGCGCGCGGATCTCGAGCGGATGGTCGCGCTGCTGCGCCGGGGCGCGCCCGCGTCGGTGCTCGCCGAGCGCGCCCGCGAGATCCAGGCGCGCCTGAACCCGCATCCAGCCGGTCAGCAGGAGCTCAACGTGCCGCGCCTGCCGAGCGGCCGCCCGCTCGCCGGGGCGCAGCACAAGTACGCGGAGACCGTGCTGTTCTTCCCGAGCCAGGGGCAGACCTGTCACGCGTACTGCTCGTACTGCTTCCGCTGGGCGCAATTCGTCGGGCTCGAGGAGCTGCGCTTCGCGTCGAGCGAGACGACGCCGTTGTGTGAGTACCTGACCGCGAACCCCGGCGTCTCGGACGTGCTGCTCACGGGGGGCGATCCGATGGTCATGCGCGCCAAGCTGCTGCGGCGATACATCGAGCCGCTGCTCGCGGTCGAGAGCCTTCAGACCGTCCGTGTCGGCACCAAGGCGCCCGCCTACTGGCCGCAGCGCTTCGTGACGGATAGCGACGCCGACGAGCTCCTGCGGCTCTTCGAGGAGGTCCGCGCGGCCGGGAAGCACCTCGCCGTGATGGCCCACTACACGCACCCGGCCGAGCTCTCGACGGACATCGCCCAGCGCGCGCTCGCGCGGATCCGGGGGGCCGGCGCCGTTGTCCGCACCCAGTCGCCGCTGCTGCGCGGCATCAACGACCGCGCCGCCACGTGGGCGGCGCTGTGGCGCGCGCAGGTCCGCCACGGAGCTGTCCCGTATTACATGTTCGTCGAGCGTGACACGGGCGCTCGCCGCTACTTCGAGGTCCCGCTCGCGCGCGCGCTCGACGTCTACAACGACGCGATCCGGCGGTGCTCCGGTCTGGCCCGGACGGCGCGCGGTCCGTCGATGAGCGCGGCGTCGGGCAAGGTCTTGATCGATGGGGTCGCCGAGCTTCGCGGCGAGCGAGTGTTCGTGCTCAAGTTTCTCCAGGCGCGGGACCCGGCCTGGGTCGGCCGACCGTTCTTCGCGCGCTTCGACGCGGGCGCGACCTGGATCGATGATCTTCAGCCAGCCCTCGGCGCGCGCGAGTTCTTCTTTGAGCCCGAGATGCGACGGATCAGAGACCGCGCGCGCCTCCGGGTGCTCGACGCCGCGGGCGCGCGGGCTCAGCTCGGCGCGTCGTAGTCGTCAGCGGCGGCGCGGCGCGACCCTGCCGACGTGCTCGGATCCTCCACCAGGAACTCCCACGCCAGCGTCTCGCCCAGGCTGCGGAAGAACGGCCGCGAGATCTTGCTGTAGACGCGCGGGCTGTACTCGACGAGCTGATCAAAGTTCGCGTGGATCGCCACCGTCACCGCCATCGCGCGCCCGGTCTCGCGGTCCTCAATGTACGCCGTGTCGACGTGAAAGCCGAAGGCGCGCCCCGGTTTGCCCACGTAGTGGATTCGCCGGAGCGGCAGCACGTCGAGGATCCCCTTCAGCAGCAGCTTGTAGCGCAGGTGCGCCTGATCGCGCTCGTACACCGGGTTTTGTGAGTTCGAGGGGTGATCCTCCATCGCCTCGAGCAGGAAGTCGCGGTGCTCCGCGGTCAGCTGCAGCTCGGGCGCGTCGGGGTGCTCGGGGCGAGTCAGCGCGAGCGTCAGGCGATGGAGATCCAGCAGCGTCGTGTAGTTGTGATTCGCGAAGTCCTTCGGGCTCTGCACGACCTCGCCGCCGCCGTCGACGTGTCGTGTCCCGACCCTCGTGTCGACGGGCGCGGGCTCCAGCTCGAGCTCGCTGACGCGGCGATCGATCACCACGGGCTCGTGACCCTCGGGGCGGAACTCGATCCGGGGGGTCGTGCGGCGCGTGGCCTCGTCGAAGCTGTCTTGCATGCGGTGGCGGATCCGTACGCTCGGGAAGCCGAGCCGCCACGTGAGCGTGTTGAGGTCGTGGTGGCCGACGAACTCATAGACGCGGTTGAACGCGTAGTTGTTGGAGACCAGGTGGATCTTGCGCAGCTCGTGACCGAGCGTGATAGCCCCGCTCTCGACGTTGGTCTTGTCGCGCGTGTGGCAGAAGCGCTGGCCCTCGAGGCACCACGCCATCGGGGTGTCGAGGTCGACGGGGTGCCCCTCGGCCTGCAGGCGCTGCAGCGTCAGCAGGGCGGCGACCGAGCCGAAGGTCTTGATCGCGGAGGCGACGTAGATGAACTCCGCGTCGGGTCGGTAGCGGTACTCGGCGATCGCGTCGGCTTCGCCGGTTCGCGGCGAGAAGGTCGTGACGAGCAGCTGAACGCGGTAGCGCGCCGGGTCCTCCATCGGCGTGATGAAGCCTTCTCGCCCCGAGCGGAGCAGCGCCTCGAGCCGGCGTGTATCCGGCGTCGACGGCTGGGGCGCGGAGGGGAGTCGAAACAGCGCCGGCGGACGCAGCACGGACGCCGCCGCGGAGGGCGCCGCGCGCGTCATCGCGATGCCGGCGACAGGCTCGGGAGACACGGTGCAGCTGGCGGTCGCGAGGATGAGCGCCGCCGCGAGCGAGGGTCTGCGCGCGAGGGCGGGCGTCGTGCGTGAGCGCCTGCGCTCGGCGTGACGCGCCGCGCGTGAATGCTGTGTGTGCATGCTAGCGAACGGGGCGAGGGCGCTCGTGAGGCGAGCGGCCGGGCTGCGCTCCGATCGAGATATTGCCTGTCTTATTGGTCATGTTCAAGGGCGCGGGCGGTCACGATCGCCGACGCGTCCGCGGGCGAGCGACGACGCGGGGGGCGGGGTCGCGCGCCGCTCGGCTTCGTCGTAGATGCCCGCGCCCGCGCGCTACAGCCACGAGTAGGCCTCGCGGAGCACCGCGGCGCCGTCCGTCGGCACCAGCGCGCCGTGGGCCAGCACGATCCGCTCGGGGCGCCACGCGAGCATGCGGTCGATCTGCTCGCGGGCGCCAGCGCGATCACGGATCAGGAAGCGCTCGATCCACGTCGCGCCCGGCGAGTGGTTGCCCATCAAGAAGCCGACCGTCCGCGTGAAGCGGCTCGGGTGCGCCGAGAGGTTGAACACCGCGTCGGCGCAGATCAGCGAGCGCGTCGGCGCGTGGAAGAACACGACCTCGTTCTCGAGCGCGCGCGCGGCGAAGTGCACCTGCTCCAGCGCGCCGCGCCACTCGGGCTCAGCGTCATCCCCGAGCACGCCGTCCCAGCGGAGATCCGCGCGCTTCTTCTCCAGCCCCGGGCAGCAGGTGAACCTGGCGTCTGGGTACGCGCGCTGCCAGCCGTCGATCGCGAGATGGTGAAACAGGCTCGGCGCGACCACGCAGGCGACCGGGCCGAGCGCGTCGACCTCGGCCCGCAGCGCGTCGCTGAGCGTGACCGGCGAGTGCACGAACAGCCCGCCGCCCGGCAGCCGCGCGATCGTCATGCGCGCGCCGGTCTCGACGCCGAAGAAGCGCAGCTTCCTCGTCGTGCTCCACAGCTCCTCCGCGATCTTCGTCAGGTCCTTCGTCCGGTCCGCCACACCTTGCTGCGTAGCGGATCTCGACCGTGAGGGCTAGCCGACGCGTCCAGATGTCCCACGCTCATAGACGCGCGGCGCTCACGGGAGCGTCGCGTCCGCCATGATGTGATCGATCATGACGAAGTCGTCGCCGACCTCGACGTTCATGTCTTTCTCGTAGCGCCAGCGCAGCGTGTGCTCGCCGGCGCCGAGCTCGAACACCGACTCGTTCCACTCGGTCAGGCCGGCCCACTCCTCGAGCAGCTCGTCGTCGACGTAAAAGCGCAGCTTGTCGCAGCAGAACTCGCTGCTCTCCCGGTGCCAGAACGAGACCTGCCCCGCGAGCGGGAACACCAGCGTGATCGCCAGCTCGCTCCACTCATCGCCGGCGAGCTTGCCGCTGCGCGCCGCGAAGTCGCCGTCGGGTGACGTGGTCTCCTCGGCCGTCCACACGCTGACGCCCGAGGTCTGCCAGGGCGCCGCGTTCAGATCGCCGGTCTCAAAGCTCTCGGCGAAGCCTTCGAAGGCGCAGCCCGTGATGTCGAAGCTCGCGCAGTCCTCCGCGCAGGCGAGGGCGCCTCCGCCGACCCCGAGGCTCTCGCAGCTCTCGCTGGCCAGCGCCTCGCCGTCGCAGAGCTCGTCGCCGCTGATCTGACCGTCGCCGCAGGCGTCGCCGTCGCCGTCCCCGTCGCCGTCGCCATCGCCGTCACCGTCGCCGTCGCCGTCCCCGTCACCGTCGCCGTCGCCGTCGCCATCACCGTCCCCGTCCCCGTCCCCGTCCCCGTCGCCGTCGCCGTCGCCGTCGCCGTCCCCCGGCCCCGCCGTGGTCTCGGTGGTGCCCGGGCCCTCCGTCGTCCCGTCGGTCTCGGTGTCGTCGCCGCTGGTGGTCTCACCGGCGGTCGTCTCGCTCGTCACGTCGTCGCCACACGACGCGAGCGGCAGCATGAGTACGCAGGAGCACGCGAGCAGGAGCTGACGTGAGGACGGGAGGGAGTTGTTGTGGTGGGACATCGGCGCGCTCGGCCGCCAACGCGGGCCGGTGAGCCGTATTGTCCACCCCCGGCGACGCGGGGGCAAAGCCAGCGCCGATCGGCGCGCGAGAACATGTCCGATGGGCGATGTCGCTCGGTTCCTGTGTCAAAAATCAGGTCTGAATCGAGCGACGGCGCGCTCGCGCGCCCGCGCCGACGAGCAGGAGCAGCCACGGCGCGGAGCCGCCCAGCCCGCCGCGCCCGTCGGCCGCGCAGGCGCAGCCGCCCTCGTCGTCGTCTCCGGATCCCGCGTCAGTCCCCTGCGTCGACGCGTCGGCGGTCGCGGCCTCTGCAGCGGTCGCCGGGCCGGCGGAGGTCCCCGGTCCGCTCGTGCTCCCGTCGGTCCCCGCGCTGGTCGTCGTCGCGTCGGTCTCGCCCCCGCCGGTGCTCGGCCCCTCGAGGCCCGTGAGCGGCACGGTCACCTCCTGCTCGGCTAAGACGATCGGGGTCGGCGGGCCGTGCTCGTCGAACAGCGCGGCGAGCGTCGTCCCGGCGGCGTTGGTGTTGTTGTCCTCGGCGAGGAACTCGACGTACTCGGGCGTGTTGATCAGGTAGAGCAGGCGCGCGCGGATCGTCAGCTCGGGCGCGACCTCGGGGCCCTGGTCCACGACGCTCGCCGGCGGGAAGCTGTAGCTCACGACATCTCGGTGCGGCCAGGTGTCGTCGGGGCCGAGCGCGTAGCGGTCACCCACGGGGTCGGTCTCGAGGTCCTGAACCAGCCCGCGCGGCGGGATGCGGCTGTCGACGACCCAGTGGTTATTGCGCAGCAGGTGCAGCTGCGCGCCGTCGTCGAAGTCCTCGGCGACGCCCTCGTAGCGGCGGACCTGCGCGTCCTCCTCGATGGTCATGCCGTCCTCGTCCCAGCGCCCCGAGCTGTAGACCAGCTCCTCGCCGTAGGTCGCGGTGATCTCGAGCCACATCACGCGGCCCTCGGAGTAGCCCGTCGGCAGCTTGTGCCCGGTCTCGTTGGTCACGGTCACCCCGAGCGCGTCGAGGCCGGCGCTCAGGTCGACGGACTCCGGCGACTCGAGCTCGAGGGTCGCGGCCTGCTGGCGCAGCAGCTCCGCGACCTCGAGCGTGAGCCCGAAGTAGGGGTCGTCGAGCGGCCCGCCCGCGCTCTTGCCGTAGACCGCCTGGATCAGGTTGATGACGGGGAGGTTGAGCCCGACGAGGTCGTGCCGACGGCCGCCTGTCTCATGGGTCTTCTGGGCGATGTTGAAGCCGTCGCAGCCGGCGACGTCCGCGAGCGCCGGCATGTGACAGTCCTGACAGCTGCGCTGATCAGGTCCGTCCTGGGCGTAGGCGCTGCCCAGCCACTCGCGGTAGGTCCGCTGCTCGTTGAAGGGGACGCCCAGGCCCTGACCGAGGTCGTCGACGCGCTCGCGCGAGGTCGTCACGTCGTGGCAGGTGCCGCACATCCGCGAGCGCTCGAGGAGCTCGTTGTCGTCGCTCGTCGGGTGCTGCGGGTCATCACCCGGGCCGTAGGTCCACGGCCCGCGGCGCGGGACGCTGCCGTCGACCGCCACGTCGTCGATGACGTAGCGGGCGTTGCCGGGCGGCGTCTCCCCGTCGTCGTACATCCGGTGACAGAGGTCGCAGGACACGCCGTGGAGGTCCTGCGGCGCGAGCTCCTCGATCGAGATGGCGTCCCCGCGACCCTCGAGAAACGCGATCGGCGCGTGGCAGCGCACGCAGTCCTCGGTCTCTCCGGGCGAGTCCTGGTGCGCGATCGCGACCCCTGCCCAGAACACCGGATCGCGGGCGGAGTTCGCCATCAGCGAGCCCGTGTAGGCCTGCGGGCTGATGTTGGGCTCGCCCTCGTTCGCCGGCGGGTTGAGAAACAGGTGACAGCTCGCGCACTCGCTGGTCGCCTGCACCGAGTTCTCGAGCTCGAGCGGCTCCGTGGGCGTAGCGAGCGCGGCGGCGGGCGCGAGCGCGAGCGCCGTCACGCACGCGAGGGGCCCCGCGCGCCGAGGCAAATATGAATGAAAAGACATGTTCATGGATCCCGCCCGACGACGCGAAGGCATGATACACCGCGGGATCGCGCGACCGCGGCGCCGCCCGGGCGCTCGGTCCCCGCGCGGACAATTTGCCGTCTGTCGGGGACGCGCGATATCGTCCGCGCGACATGCCCAAACCACCTCGTACGCGCCTGATGACAGCGTTCTTCGGCGGCCTGCTCGTCGCCTGCAGCGGCGACTCCGGCCGCGACTCCGAGACCGACGGCGCGGTGACCGACGCGAGCTCGAGCGGCGGCGGGCACACGGACGCGACGAGCACGGGCGCCTCGCCGACGTCGAGCGCGGCGAGCTCGAGCGCGGGCGCGACGACGAGCGAGGCGACGACGAGCGAGGCGACGACGAGCGCGGGTGAGGAGACGACGGGCACAGGGGCCGAGACGACGGGCGGCGAGCCGCTCTCGGAGGACGAGGAGCTGCTGCGCGCCGCGATCGCCGGCGAGGTTGATCCGCAGGAGGCGCTCGAGACCATCGCCGGCCGCGGCGGCCTCCCGGTCGAGACCGCGAGCGGGAGCTTCCTGTTCGCCTGCCTCTGTGGTCCGGAGGGCTGGAGCCTCGCCGGTGATCACGAGGGCTGGGCCGGGCAGGCGATGGAGACCACCGGCGCGCTCTCGTGGCTCGAGCTCGAGATCGCCGCGCCCGACGGGAGTCGCTACAAGTTCACGGACGGCGGCGATCAGTGGATCGCGGACCCGCTCGGGCGGCGACATGACTACGACGACTTCGGCGCGATCTCGCTGGTGCGCGCGAGCGCGGCGCACCTCGAGCGCTGGTACTCGATCAGCGGCTACGAGCTCGCGCCGCGCGATCTCGAGATCTGGGTCCCGCAGGACGGGGCCTTTGATCGCGCGCTGTACGTCCACGACGCGCAGAACCTGTTTAACCCCGACGCGCCCTTCGGCTCGTGGGCGCTGCAGGAGAGCGCCCCGCCCGGCGTGCTGCTGGTCGGCGTCGACAACACGCCCGCGCGCGTGGACGAGTACACGCACGTCGCCGACGACATCGGCGGCGGCATGATCGGCGGCGAGGGGGACCGCTACGCCGACCTCGTTGAGCTCGTCATCCGCCCGCTGATCGAGGAGGCCTACGGCGAGGTCGAGCTGGTCGGCGTCATGGGCTCCTCGCTCGGCGGGCTGATCTCGTTTCACATCGCCGACCGCTTCCCGGAGCGCTACGCGATGGCGCTCAGCCTCTCCGGCACCATGGGCTGGGGCTCGCTCGACGGCGCGCAGCCGCCGGGCCTGACGATGATCGAGCGCTACGTCGCGGCGGGGCACCGCGGGACGGCGCTGTACCTCGACTCGGGCGGGGGCGGCACCTGCTCGGATGACGACGCCGACGGGATCGAGGACGACGGCGACGACTTCGACAACTTCTGCGTAAACCTGCAATTCTACGCCGCGCTCCAGTCGATCGGCTACGCCGACGGCGACGACGTCTTCCACTGGCACGAGCCGGGCGCGCTCCACGACGAGGCGGCCTGGGGGGCGCGCGTAGACCTGCCGCTCGAGCTCTTCGCGAGCCTCTAGAACGAAGCACATCCTCATTTGGACATGTCCCCGAGGGCAAGATCACGCGGCGGCCGTCGTCGGCTTCCTGATACTGTCTGAGGCATGGCGAAGGCCACGCGAAGCCCGCCGCCCGATCTGGAGGGGTTCGGGATCACGCTGCTGCGGGAGCTCGGCGAGGGCAGCTTCAGCCGCGTCTTCAGCGGCGTTCACAAGGGCCGGCGCTACGCGATCAAGGTTCAGCGCCGCAGCCTCGAGCCCGAGGTCCAGCGGCAGTTTCGGCGCGAGGCCTCGCTGCTCGCGTGCTTCGACGATCCCGGGCTCGCCAAGATCCACATGATCGGCGAGAGCGAGGGGCGCGTGTTCCTCGTGATGGACATCATCGAGGGACCCACGCTCGCCGACGTGCTGCGCGCTGGGCCGCTCGACGAGGCGCGCATCATCGGGCTCGCGCGCAGCCTCGCCCGCGCGCTGCACGTCGCCCATCGTCGCGGCGTCGTGCACTGCGACGTCAAGCCGCGCAACATCATCCTGCCGGCGCGGGGGGGCGCCGCGCTCGTCGACTTCGGCCTCGCCACGCACACGAGCGAGCTGCAGGCCGGGCGCGCCGTCGTGGGCACCTATCTCTACGCGGCGCCCGAGCAGACGGGGATGCTCCCGCGCCCGGTCGACGGTCGCGCGGATCTCTACTCGCTCGGCGTCAGCCTGTTCGAGTGCGCGACCGGGCGACCGCCGTTTCTGTCCAACGACGTCGGCGAGCTGATGAAGATGCACACCCGCGACGCGCCGCCGCGGGTCCAGGCCTTCGCGCCAGACGTCACGTGGGCCCTCTCGGCGATCATCGCGCGGCTGCTGGCGAAGGACCCCGACCAGCGCTACGAGTCGGCCGTCGCGCTGATCGAGGACCTCGAGCGGATCCCGGAGCTCAACGAGCGGGCGGGGCGGGGGGAGGCGCCGAGCTTGGGCGGCGTCAACCTGTCCTATGAGACCTCAAGCGCCCTGCCGCTCGTCGGCCGACGCGCGGAGCTGCGGGCGCTCTCCCAGGCGGTCGAGCGCGCCTCGGTCGGCCTCTCTGACACGGTGCTGCTGCGCGGTCGCGCCGGCGTCGGCAAGACCCGCGTCCTGCGTGAATTTTGTGATCGCGCGCGCTCGAGCGGCGCGCTGGTCATGGTCGGCGCGTGCGAGCAACGCGAGCGCAGCCCGTTCTCGCCGCTGCGTCGCGCGGTCGAGCGGACGCTCCGCGAATTAGACCGCATGCGGGGCGAGGAGCGCGACGCGACGCGCGGGGCGCTCGAGCGCGCGACCGCTGAGCGAACGGGGCTGCTCACGCGCTTCTGCCCGCGGCTCTCCGCGTTCGCGCGCGAGCGGGAGGTCCGCGAGTCGAGCTCCGACGATGTCTTTCTCGCCGCGATCGCGGAGTTCTTCCAGCTGGTCGGCGACGGGGCGCGGCCGCTCGTGCTCGTGCTCGACGACGCGCAGTGGATCGACTGGTCGAGCGTGCAGGTGCTGCGGCGGCTCGCGCTGGCCGCCGGCGACGCGCGCCTCTGCGTCGTGCTGGGGGCGCGCGAGGATCCCCGCGCCGCGCTCGTCGAGACCCCGATCAGCCAGCTCGCGACGCGAACCATTCGCCTCGCGCCGTTCGAAGTCGACGACATCTCGCGGCTGATCCAGCGCTTGCTCGGCGGCGCGCTCGCGCCCAGCGTCATCGAGCACATCGCGGCCCGGACGGGCGGCATCCCCGTCGAGATCTGCGAGTACGTCCACGCGATGCTCGACGCGGGGGCGCTGCGACCTCACTGGGGCGAGTGGGTCTTCGATCGCGAGCGCCTCGAGACCCTCGACCTGCCCGGCGACGTGCTCGAGATCCTCACCCAGCGGCTGGTCGCGCTCGAGGACGAGGCGCGCTACGTGCTGACGGCGGCGGCGGTGATCGGCGGCCGCTTCGAAGAGGACCTGCTGCCCGAGCTCAGCGAGCGCCCCGCGGACGAGATCTCTCGGGCGCTCGCGCGCGGCGTCGAGGCGCGGGTGATCGAGCGCGTCGGCCAGCGGCGCTACGCCTTCGTCGACGAGCGGCTCCACGAGGCGCTGCTCGCTCGGCTCGACCGCGACGAGGCGGCGCGGATGCACGCCCGCTGCGCGCGCGCGCTCGAGGCTGGAGGCGCCGACGCCGACCTTGACGTGATCTTCGCCATCGCGCGTCACTACAACGCCGCCGGCGCGTCGGTGCAGAGCGACGCGCGCGTGTTCGAGAGCAACCTCCGCGCCGGGCAGCTCGCGTTTGATCGCCACGCGGCGCGCGACGCCCATCGCTACCTCGAGCGCGCGGAGGCGGCCGCGCGCGTCGCCGCCGTCGGGCTCGACTGCGCGTTCTTTGAGCTCCGCGGAGAGGTCTGCGGGCTCGTCGGGCGCATCGAGGACGCGGATCGAGCGTTCGCGGAGGCGCTCGCGCGCGCGAAGACCTCGCTGCGACGCGCGTCGATCCACGCGAGCGTCGCCGAGGTCAAGGTCGCCGGCTTCTTCCTCGAGGAGGCGATGGCCGAGGTCAACCGGGGCTTCGCCGCGCTCGGCGAGACGCCGCCCTCGGACTCGGCGCGCGGCCTCATCAGCGCGGTCGCGGGGTTGATCGCGCCCGCGCGCCCGCGCGTCCGCGACATCCCGTCCGCCGCCGAGCGCCGCCGAATCATGCTTCGCTTGCTGTACGTCGTCGATCACGCGGCCTACTTCTCGATGCGCGGCGGCCTGCTCGTTCAGTCAGCCGTCCGCACGCTGCAGCTCGCCGAGCGCCCCACGCCCGACCGCGCGCAGGTGCTCGCCTACACCAACTACGCGATGGTGATGTCGGTCCTCAAGCTGCGGCGACGCTTCCTCCGCTACGTCGATCGCTCCATCGCGATGGCGCGCTCGCTCGGCGACCGCAGCGCGCTCGCCCGCGCGATCGGGTACCGCGGATACGGCCTCGAGCTGCTCGGTGACTCGCGGCCGGCGCTCGCGGCGTACCTCGAGGCCATGGCGATCGGCGAGCACCGCCTCGAGACGGACGCCTACGGCAACATCGTCTACGCGCTGATGTGGAACCTGTACGATCGCGGCTACGTCGAGGAGGCGCGGGGCTGGGCGGAGCGCGTGTGCCGTCGATTCCTGATCAACGCCGACGCTCGTCGGGCGCAGACCCACGTCGTCACGATCTACGCCGCGTGCGTCTTCGCCGGGCGCGGGCTCGGGGGCGCCGCGCTGCAGCAGCTCAAGCGCGCGCGCGCGGCGATGCGCCCCTACGCCTCCGAGATCTACGTCCGCGTCAGCCTGCTCAGCTGCGAGCTGATGATCTTCGTCGAGACCGGCGAGCTCGACGCGCTCTTCGATCGTCGCGTCCAGCAGTTCCTCGACCTCGACCTCAACCCGCGGCGGCTCACGGTCGACGGCCGGCACGGCTTCATCGCGGCGGCGCAGGGGGTCCTGCTCCGCGCGCTGCGTCGTCGCGCCGCGCGACCGCTTCGGGGCGCCGAGCGTGCGCGGGCGCGGGCCCTGCTCGATCGCGTTCGGGACGCCAGCGACGTGCCGATCATCGAGGCCCAGTGGGCCGTGATGGAGGCGACCTACTGCCTGCTGACAGGGCAGGTCGCGCGCGTCGAGCCGTGGGTCGAGCGCGCCGAGACGCTCGCGCTCCGGATCGACAGCCCGCGGGCGTTGTGCGAGGCCGCGCGCGTGCGCGCCCACCTCCACACAACGACGGGGCGGCTCGAGGCGGCGGCCCGCGCCCGCGCCCGCGCGCACGCGCTCGCGGCTCGCCACGGGATGGCGACCCGCGCGGCGTGGATCCAGCAAGAGTTTCAAGCGGCCGCGCCGCCGCCCCGTCCCGCTCGCGTCACGGGGACCGAGGCGCTCTCGAGCGACCGGGAGTCGCCGGAGCACCCGCTCGGGCTCCCGCTTCACGCCAGCCCCGCGCGCTTCCACGAGACCGTGCTCGAGCTCAGTCTCTCGGCCGCGCGCTCGAGCACGCTCGAGCATCAAGCGCAGCTGATCCTCGACGTGCTGCTCGGCTTCCTCGGCGCCGAGCGCGGCTTCCTCTACCTGGTAGATGAGACAGGTTCAACGCCGCGTCGAGTCGCCGGCCGCGGCGCGAGCGGGGGGCCGCTGCCGCCCGAGGCGCGCGTCGATGAGTCGGTCGTCTCGCTCGTGTTCGCCGAGCAGCGCTCGCTGTTTCTCAGCGCCGCGGACGAGCGCTCCTTCGGGAGCGTCGGCGGCGCTCGCAGCGAGTCCGTGCTGGGGCTCCGGAGCGTGATCGCGGCCCCGGTGAACCTAGGTGAGCGCGCGATCGGGGTCGTCTATCTCGACAATCGACTCGCGGCCGGGATGTTCACGAGGGACGACGAGCGCGTCCTGCAGTCGCTCTCGATCTACATCGCGCTCGCGATTGAGTCGGCGCGCCTCATCCGGCGGGAGCTGACCGCAGCGGCCGCGCGTCGCGAGGCGACGGAGCTGTTCGAGAGCGCGACGCGGGCGCTCGGGATCGCGGTGATCACGGTCGACACCGACGGCGAGCTCACGGGCTTCGACGAGACGCTCGACGGTCTCACGTCGACCTGGAGGAGCGCGGCGGAGTGGTGGGGCGCGGTCCGAGAGCGCCTCGACGCCACCCTCCACCGAGCGCTCGACGGGAAAATTCGCACGGCGACGCTCCACGTCGAGCCGCGCAGCGGACCTAGGCGCGCGTTCGAACTCACCTTCACAGGTCGACGCGCGCGGCGGGAGGGCCCGCGCGAACGACAGTACGTGCTCGTCTCGGACGTGACGGGTCACCTCGCGCACACGCGGCGGCTGCGGGCCCGCGCGGCGTCGCTCGAAGACGCGCGCCGCCAGGCGATCGCCGCGTGTCGAGCGAAGAGCGTATTCCTCGCTACCGTGGGGCGAGAGCTTCGCGCGCCGCTCAGCGCGATCGCGAATGCCGAGAGCGACGAGCAGCTGGCGCGCTCCAGCGCGACGCTCTCGCAGCTCGTCGAGCGCTTGCTCGAGTTCACGGCGCGCGACTGATTCGGGGGCTGACCGGCCTGTTCACACCTATCGGGGACACGCGCGGCCCGGCGGCCAATTCGAACTCGCTCCGACCTCGACACACCTGTCTTTCGATGCAGCAGCAAGCGCGCACTCGCCCATCGAGATCGCGTGCATCAGGGGCTGGAGCCGGGGAATGTGGTAGAACGACGATGCGGCCCGCTGGGCTGAATACGGCGCTGTATGGGCGACTCGAAAAAGCGCGCGGGCGGACCGCCGTCGACCGAATCCGCGACGAGTCGTGATGAGCGCGACGCGGGTCGATCCGGCTCACGCGTCGTCGCGCCGCCGGTCGTGCCGAGCCGGACTCGAAAGCGCGGGGCCGTCCCCCCGCCTCCCGTGGTTCAAGGGGCACGCGCTTCGGGGAGCTCCAAGGTCGCCCCGGCTCCGCCGATCGTCCCTCCGTCGTCATCGCCGCCGCCGCCGATCGCGGGACCTCCACCCAGCGGCTCCAGCTCGTCCGCGCCGTTGCTCCCGCCGCCGCCGTTCGCGGGGAGCGGTCTTGATGATTCTGGCGCGACGCCGCCGATCCTGGGCGTGCCGTCGACGCCGCCGCGCGGGACCCCGTCCTCCGCTATCCCGCCAGCGCCCTCGGTCGCTGGGAGACGTTCGCGCGATGTGCAGGAGCCGTTGACTCCTAGCTCGTCGACCCGCGGCTCGCCGATCCTCGACGAGTCGGTCCCGGTCAACATCTCGCCGAGCACGACGCTGCCCGACACGATCACGCCGAGTGATTCGCTCCCTGTGATCCCCGCTCCGGGGGCGCGCCCCACCTCGTCAGCGCTGGCGGCACCAGGGGCGACGTCTCGCCCCCCCGCGCCGTCAAAGGCGAGCGCGACCTCCAGCTCCGCGAGGGCGCGAGACATCGCCGACTCTCCCGCGGTCAGCTCGCGCGCGATCCCGACGCCTCACGACCTGGCCGAGCACTCGGGGATCCGCCGTTCGTCCCGGGCGGAGCGCGCGGCTAAGCGCGCGGCGTTGATCGCCTCGTTTCACCCACGCATCCAAGAGATGATCCGCGCCGTGTTCGCGCAGAGCGGCGAGCGCCTGCGCTACGAGGGAGAGATCGCGCGCGGAGGAACCGGCGCGATCGGCGTCGTGCTCGACCGCGCGCTGCAGCGTCGCTGCGCAATTAAGCTCCTGCACGATCGGACATATCAACAGCCGATGCTCGTCCGCGGCTTCATTCGCGAGGCGCAGATCACGGGGCAGCTCGCGCACCCGAACATCGTCCCTGTTCACGACTTCGGGCTCGACGCGAAGCGGCGGCTGTTCTTCACGATGAAGCTGATCGACGGGCGCAGCCTCGCTGAGCTGATCCGGCACTCCAAGTATCGCGATCACGACCGGCTGCTCAACATCCTCGAGATCCTGATCAAGGTCTGCGACGCGCTCGGCTACGCCCACTCTCGCGGGGTGCTGCACTGCGACATCAAGTCCGAGAACATCATGGTCGGCGACTACGGCCAGGTCTACCTGATGGACTGGGGCGGCGCGCGCCTCTTCGAAGTGGAGGGGGAGGGGCGGAACATCGTCTTCGATCCGCTCCCCGAGCTGCCGCCGGAGGAGACCGAGGGCCTCGTCTTCGGCACGCCGGGCTACATGTCTCCAGAGCAAGCTCGTGGTCGTCACGCGGAGCTGGACCAACGCTCTGACATCTTCGCGATCGGGGCGATCCTCTACGAGGTGTTGACCGGCAGGCCGCCGTACCGCGGGAACTCGAACATCGAGACCTTAAGGATGGCGCAGCGCGCCGAGATCGTCGCGCCGAGCGAGATCGTCGGCGGCACGATGTACCCGCGCGAGATCGTGCGCATCACGATGAAGGCGCTCTCGCGCAAGCCCGCCGAGCGCTACCAATCGACAGACGAGCTCCGGCAGGATCTTCAGCGTCTCATTCGCGGCGGGGGGAACTTCCCCACGATCACGTACAAGCAGGGGACGCACATCATCCGCGAGGGAGAGGTCGGGGACGCGGCCTACATCGTCGAGGCCGGGCGGCTCGAGGTCTACAAGTCTGTTAACGGCGAGCGCGTCTCTTTGAGAATGCTCGGCCCAGGTGATGTCTTCGGCGAGACCGCGATCTTCGCCGAGTCGCCGCGGACCGCGAGCGTGGTCGCAGTCACCGAGACAACCCTGATCATGGTCACCGGGGACGTGATCGAGCGCGAGTTTGACGCGATGAAGCCGTGGATGGGCGCCTTCATCAAGACCCTGGCGAACCGATTTAAGGAAGCCGAGAACCGACGGATGTCGTCCGCGTCGCGCGCCGTGCCGAACCGCGCAGCGCGCTCGCCGTTCGCGCCGCCGGCCCAGAACCCGTTTCAGAGCCCCGCGCGCCCGTCTCCGTTTACGCCGAAGCAGAGCGATCCCATCACGAGCGTGGAGATCGATCTCGGGTCTCTGGACAGCTCATCGGTCGATGTCGATGTCGATGTCGATGTCGATGTCGACGTGGATGTCGAGGATTCTGGATCACGCTCGGACGAGATCGATGTCGACTTCAGCTCGTCCGGCATGAAGGTGGACGACGTGGAGAGCGAGCCCAGCACGACCGATAAACCGTGGTGGAAGCGCTGAGCCAGCGCCGCGCGCACAACACGGTTTCGAAAGCGGTGGGCCCGCGACCGGACTAGATTCCGGGAGCGGGCCCATGAACTACGATATCAGGCGATACCACAGCGTCTAGATGTTGTGACTCAACTCGATACCAACTCAACTCGATAACAACTCAGCGCGATACCAACTCAACTCGATAACAACTCAGCGCGATACCAACTCAACTCGATAACAACTCAGCGCGATACCAACTCAACTCGATAACAACTCAGCGCGATAACAACTCAACTCGATACAACTCAACTCGATACAACCAATCGGAAAATCGAAGCCCTCCGGCTCGGCGCATAGACACCGAGCCGGGTATGGACCCGTGCGTTGAGCTGGCGGTGGGAGTCGAACCCACAACCACCTGGTTACAAAGCAGGTGCTCTTCCGTTGAGCTACGCCAGCGCGGACGATTGGCTAGCGGACCGCGCGTGCCGAGAGTCCCGGCGCCTGGGCGTCATTCCACGAAAGATTCGCTAGAAAAACGTTGTCACGCCGGGAACTGCTCAACACGCGTATCCTTCGCCCGTGAGGGCGAAGAACAGGATGTGATCCGCCAATGCTGGGCGAACGCCTGTTTTTTGCGTGGAACGATTCATGACGAGACCTCCAACCACACCTATGGCAGGAGCGTGTTCGGTGTAGCCGCTGCGCCTAGTGCTGTCAACGAACTTTTTTGAGTTTTTATCGCGCGCGAGACGACCGCGAGACAACGTTGTTCGCTTGGGTCAAGGTGTGTCTCCGGACAGCTCCGGTCATTGGGAGAGGATGACCGCGCCGCTCGCCGGGATGCTGAAGCTCGCGTTCCCGGTGATCGAGACGGTTACGTCGGGACCGCCGAGCGCGTCCTTCAGCACCACGTCGGGCTCGAGCTCGAGCGACGCGCTCACCTGGACCGTGACCGGCTGCGGCGCGCCGGCGCGGTTGACGGCGACGATCGCCGAGTCGCCGCCCTCGAGGTGGCGCCCGTACACGATGCTGTCCTCCGTCGCGTCGAGGGCGACGTACGCTCCGGAGCGGAGCGCGGGGATGTCCCTGCGCGCGGCGCCGAGCGTGCGGACGAACTCGAGGGTCTCGAGCTCGTCCGCGCTGAGCTGCGCCTCCGCGCGCCACATCTGGCGGTTGTTCGGGTCGGCGCCGCCCCACTGCCCGTACTCGTCACCGTAGTAGAGCAGCGGCGCGCCGGGCAGCCCGAGCAGCCACGCGAAGCCGACGCGCGCGCGTCGGTACGGCTCGGCTTCACCTGGCTCTTGAGCCACGTTGTCCCACTGGCTGTGGGCGACGCCCGGATCGTGCTCCGGATCTTGACCGCGGTAGTCGGCGAGCGAGACGAAGCGCGGCGTGTCGTGGCTGCCGATGTAGGGCGTCATCACCGAGCCCGCCGGCCACTTCTCGAGCCCGTGCTCAAACCAGTACGCCGCGTGCAGCATCCCCTTGCTGCCGTACGCGAAGGTGTTGTAGGAGACCGCGTGGTAGAGCACGAAGTCGAATTGACCGTCGAGGTTGAGGGGGCCGACGTACTTTGAGATGGTCCCGTAGTTCTCGTCGTTGCACGGGTCGGCGCAGTCGGCCCAGCCCATCGCGGTCTCGCCCATCAGGAAGTACCGCGTGCCGGCGGCCTCGAAGCCCTCGCGCACGGCTGCGGCGAGGTTGCGCGTCGCCGCCTCCTCGACGTGCTTGACCGCGTCGACGCGCAGCCCGTCCATGTTGAATTCATCGAGCCACCAGACCGCGTCCTCGACGAACGCCGCGTTCGCCTCGCGCACGCGGTGATCGATGTCGGGGAGGTAGGGCGCGAACATGCAGTCGAGCGCGTGCCCGGTCCAGTCGCAGTCCTGCGTCCCGCAGACGCAGCCCGTGCGGAACCAATCTGGGTGCTCCGCCATGTACTCGTGATCCTCGTGGACGTGGTTGATCACGTAGTCTTGGAGGATCCTGATCCCGTGGGCGTGGGCCTCTTTGACGAGCGCCTTCAGGCCTTCGGCGCCGCCCAGTCGCGGGTCGACCTCGCGCGCCGCGATCGGCCAATACCCGTGGTAGCCGGTCACGTGGTGCACGCCGTCCGAGGCGATGTAGGGGCCCGACGGGTTGGTCTGGAACGGGGTCAACCAGATCGCGCGTACGCCCAGCTGGTCCAGCGTGCCGTCGGCGATCTTCTGCCGCAGGCCTTCGAAGTCGCCGCCTTGCCAGTCGCCGCGGGGATCCGCCGGGGGGGTCGGGCCGCCGTTGTTGCCGGGGTCCCCGTCGCGATAGCGGTCGGTCATCACCATGTAGATGAGCGCGCCGTCCCAATCGTAGGGTTCGTCCTCGATCCAGAACACGAGGCGGACCTGCTCGGACTCGCGCCCTGCGTTGTCAGCGGCCGTCAACCGGATCGTGTACTTGCCCTTCGCGAGCGACGCGAGCGAGAGTGACACGTCGCCCGTGTCGGCGTCGACCTGAAACTCTTGGTCGGTCAGCGGCGTCACGTCGCCTTCGCTGTCGAGCGTCGCCGTGTACGCCCCGGGGTCGGGCCCGTCCTCGTGGACGCCGTCGAGGTACGTGAGCGCGGCGGTGAACGAGCCGTCGCTCTGGGCCGCGCTGCTCTCGACCGCGAGCGTCGGCAGCGCGCAGTCGCGGACGAGCACGGCGGAGTTCTCGACCTCGTCGGAGTAAGTGCGCCGCGCCTGCTCTGGATCGAAGATCCACTGCGCCTCGCCGCCCTGGTCGTAGACGATCTTGTAGGCCCACAGCCCCGGCGCGAGCTCGACGGTCCCGCGGTAGTAGCCGTCGCCGTCGGGTCCCTCGAGCGGCGTCGCGGTCGCGAGGTCAAAGCCGTGCCAGGCGCCGGCGACCCGCGGGTTCGCGCCGTTGTTGGGCAGCTTGAAGCGGAACTCGGTCGGGCACTCGGCGTCTGACGTCGTGCCGGTGGTGGTGCCTGGATCGGTGGTCGTGGAGTCTGTCTCGCCGCTGTCGGTCGTCCCGGGCCCGCCCGTGGTCGAGCTGCCCGCGCCTGTGCTGCTCGCGGACTCGCTGACCTGCATGGGTCCGCTCTCGGAGGTCTGCGATGTCAGGCCCGATCCGTCGGTCTCGGTGGCCCCCGGATCTCCAGTGCTGCACGAGAGCGCGGTGAGGGCCGAGAGCACCAAGAAAGCCGAGAGCGAGCGCATGCCCACACGATACAAAAACCCGCTCACCCTTTGCTCGGCTTTTCGGAGTAGATTCCCGTCATGCGCGTGTGCACGTATCTCCTCGCATCGCCAGCTCGCGTCACGCTCACGCTCGCGCTCGGCGCCGCGACGACGCTCTCGGAACCGATGTACGCGCACGCAGCTGCACCTGTGCAGCAAACACGCTTCGATTTGCCGTTCTCGAGCGGCCACGGCGCGGGTCTGCTCAACCTCGAGACCGGGAAGCTCGAGCAGTTTCGCGAGCACCTGTTCGCGGCGGAGGAGCCGCAGCTCGACGAGAACGACGAAGAGATTTGGGATGGCGGGCAGTTCGCGGCGGTCTACACCCGAGACCTCTTGTACGACGCGTACTTCGGCGTACGCGTCGCGGGCGAGCAATTCTGGCTCCCCGAGCTCCCTGTTGATTACGACGCGAGCGGATACGTCGGCTACACAGACGATACCTCGGGCGGGACCGGGGTTGTGGCGATGGTGCAGCACGCCGGCGCCATCGAGTTCACGACCTTCGTGTTCTCCCCGCGCGACGTGCCCCACGGCGCGGGCGTGCTCGCGCTGCGCGTGCGCAATAACTCAAACCAGCCGCTGAGCGGCGTACAAGCGTTCTCGCTGGCGAATTTTCATCTCGGCTACGGGCGCGCCAATTCGCCGTGGGAGGTCGGGGAGGATATCGGCGAGAACGGCGAGACGATCACCGACGACGGCGACGTGATCCGCGAGCGCGGCTTCGCGGGCGCGGTCGCGACCCACGCGCTCGGGCCGGTGGCGCACAAGGGCTTCGCGCCGGGCGTCTCGGTCTACGACATCGTCAACGACACCCTGGGCGATCTACCCGACAACGCGCCCCCCCCGAACGCGGCGGACGCGTCGGTCGCGGCGCTGCAGTTTGACCTCGAAACGATCGGCGCGGGGCAGGAGGCGTGGGCCGGCATCGCGTTCGTACACAACCCCGATCCGGCGGGGGGCGAAGCGGCGCAGCAGTGGATCGAGGACTACGTGGCTGGGCAGGGGGCGAAGGCGCTCGTCGACGCGGAGCTCGCGGCCTGGGCCGACTTTCAGGGGCAGCTGACGCTCCCGGAGGGCCTCGGCGACGACGAGGCGATGCTCGTGCGGCACTCGGCGGCGATGTTGCGCATGGGACAGGTTCAGGAGGAGAGCTACTTCCTGCGTCCGCATCTCGCCAACGACGGCGACGCGCGACGGACCCGCTTCGAGCCAAACGCGCTCCCGGCGGTCGTGCAGCACAACGCTCAAGGGGCGCTGCTGGCGAGCATGCCGCCCGGTAACTGGACCTACGCGTGGATCCGCGACGGCGCCTACGGGGTCGCGGGGATGGCGGTCCTGGGCATGCAGCAGGAGGCCCGCGACGGCCTGATGTTCTACCTGAACGCGGAGTCGGGGCTGTTCAAGGACTGGAATGAGCTCGCCGACTACAACATGCCTGACTACCAGATCAGCCTGGTCCGGTACTACGGCTTCGGCGTCGAGGAGACCGACTTCAACGACTTCGGGCCCAACCTCGAGTTCGACGGCTTCGGGCTGTTCCTCTGGGCGCTTCGCGTCTACGAGCAGGTGACCGGCGACACGAGCGTGGCGGACGACAACTGGGAGATGATCGCCACGCAGATCGCCGACGTGATCATCGCGCTCGTAGAGCCGGAGACGGGCCTCCTGCGGCCAGACTCGTCGATCTGGGAGACGCACTGGAACGGTCGCGAGCGTCACTTCGCGTTCACGAATATTACGGCCGCGCGTGGTTTGTGTGACGCCGCCGCGATCGCCGAGCGGCGCGGCGACGACGCGCGCGCGACGGCGTACCAGGAGGCGGCCGAGGCGCTGCGGGGCGCGATCGCGGAGCGCCTCACCGACGGGAACGGGGCGATCGCGGTGAACACCGAGGAGCTCGGCGCAGGCGAGGGCTACTGGGACGCGGCCGTGCTCGACGCGATCGCGATGGGGCTCTTCGATCCAAACGGCGCCATCGCGCAGGCGACGCTCGACGGGCTCGACGCGAACCTCTCGGTCGACGCCGGTGAGGGGTGGTCGCGCAACGACGATCGCTGGGATCACCCGAACGCCGAGGACCTCAGCCCGTGGGGGAGCGACTACGACAGCGCCGAGTGGGTGATCACGGATCTTCGCGGCTCGATCGCGAAGCGGATGGTGGGGGACCACGCGCGCGCCGACGCCTTGACGAACTGGGTGCTCGACCAGGCGCTGGCTAACTTCTTGATGGTCGCGGAGACCTTCGATGAGAACGACGGCACGTACAAGTTCAACACGCCGATGCTCGGCTTCGGCGCGGGCGCGTACACCCTCTCGCTCGCGCATCGAGCGGGCATGTTCAACGAGCCGGCCTGCGGGGCGTACTACGGCGAGGAGCCCGGCGAGACGGGCTCTACGAGCGACGGGAGCACGACCGACGGCGAGATGACGACGGACTCGACGACGGGGGGCTCCGGCGGCTCGACGTCGACGGGGGGGTCAAGCTCGGAGACCGGCTCAACATCATTTCAGCCCGGGGTGACGACGGCCGCGTCGACGTCGGTCGGCGCTACCGACAGCGGGCTCGATGAGGATCCGTCGGGCTGTGGCTGCACCTCGTTGCCGACGCGCAGGGGCGGGCCGTGGCTCGTGGGCCTGCTGCTGCTCGCGGGCCTCCGGCGAAGACGCACCACGGCTGGCTGAGCGCGCACGAGGTTGCACGCGCTCGTCCGTCGGCAGATCACGTCCGCGGCCTTGACCCACGGGCTCGCCATCGGAATGATCGTGCGCTCGACATGCAGGACAGCAGCAACCCTCAAGTTCAGATCGCCTACTTCTCCATGGAGGTCGGGCTCTCAGCTCGCATCCCAACGTACTCGGGTGGTCTCGGCGTGCTCGCTGGCGATACGTTGCGCGCGGCGGCGGACATGGGGCTGCCGCTGGTCGGCGTGACGATGCTTCATCGCCAGGGCTTCTTTCAGCAGTCGATCAACGCGGACGGGCAGCAAGAGGTCGCGCCGGTCAAGTGGACGCCCGCCGAGCATCTGGAGCGAGTGCAGCATCCTCGCGTCACGGTGGAGATCGAGGGGCGCACCGTCGAGGTCCAGACGTGGCGCCTGAGCCTCAAGGGGATCGACGGTCACGTCATCCCGATCCTCTATCTCGATGTCGACGTCGACGGAAACGACGAGGGCGATCGTCGCTTCACCGATCATCTGTACGGCGGGGATGAGCGCTATCGCCTCGCGCAGGAGATCATCCTCGGGATCGGCGGCCGTCGAGTGCTCGCCGCGTTGGGCCTCGCCCCGCGCGTCTATCACATGAACGAGGGGCACTCCTCGCTGCTCGCGCTCGACCTGCTGCGGGTGAAGCTCGACGAACTCGGTGACGAGCGACTGAACGACGCGATAGCGAGCGTTCGGGACGCGTGCGTGTTCACCACGCACACGCCGGTGCCAGCGGGTCACGACTCATTCCCGCGCGAGCTGGCCACGCGAGTGCTCGGCGAGTCTGGACTCGCGCTGTTCTCCCGCCTCCCCGGGCAAGCGCAGGCGGAGCTGAACATGAGCCACCTCGGGCTCGCGTTGAGCGGCTTCGTCAACGGCGTCGCTCGTCGACACGGGGAGGTCTCGCGCGAGATGTTCCCAGGCCACGAGATCCACGCGATCACGAACGGCGTGCACTCGACGACGTGGACGAGCGAGCCGTTCCGGGCGCTCTTCGATCGCCGGATCCCGCAGTGGCGACACCAAAACTACGCGCTTCGCCACGCCGAGCGGATCCCGCTCTCGGAGATCGCCGACGCGCACGCCGAGGCCAAGCGCGCGTTGCTCGATGAGGTGAAGCGGCGGTGCGGCGTCGCGCTCGATCCCGATGTCTTCGCCATCGGCTACGCGCGGCGGGCGACCGCCTACAAGCGCCCCACGTTGCTGCTTCGTGACATTGAGCGACTTCAGAGCATCGCCGAGCGGCATGGGAAACTCCAGGTGCTCTACTCCGGCAAGGCGCATCCGCGCGACATGGAGGGCCAGCGGCTGATCGCCGAGATTCACCGGCTGCGAGCGCGCTGCGGGCCGAATATCGAGCTCGTCTACATCCCCGGATACAACATGGACCTCGGCTCGTTGCTGACCTCGGGCGTCGACCTGTGGCTCAACACGCCGCGCGCGCCGCTCGAGGCGTCGGGCACAAGCGGGATGAAGGCCTCCCACAACGGCGTTCCGAACCTCAGCACGCGCGACGGCTGGTGGGTCGAAGGCTGCATCATCGGTCATACCGGCTGGGCGATCGAGCCGATCGGCCACCATGGTGATGACGCGGACGCGGCCGAGGCCGATCAGCTCTACCGGTTGCTGGATGACGTCGTCCTGCCGCTGTTTCGGACCAACAAGCCCGGGTGGTCGGAGGTCATGCGAGGCTCGATCGCGCTCGCGGCCTCCTACTTCAACGCGCAGCGAATGCTCGACGAGTATCGAGTGCGTGCGTACGGCCTCGGCTAGCGCCGTAACGCGCGCTGGGCGATGTGCTCCATTGCAACGAATTTGGCCACATCCGGCTACCGGGGTGGCCAGTCGTTGTCTCGAGTGATTAAAAAACACTGTTATTTCAACGGGCCCGCGTTCCGTCGTTGTTGGCCTGAGATGTGCTGAACCCTCGGGCTCCCCGCATAGGGGTAGCCACAAGGAATCCAGTCATGTCGTTTACCAGCATCATCCTCGCCGGTTGTTTCTTCTCGCTCGTGCTCGGCCTCGTCAGCCTGTTTTTCGAGTCGGGGTATCGCGTCGACCTCCGCAAGCGGGCCAGTCACCCGATCTCCGGCGGTCGACGCTCGAGCGATCCCGCCGCCAGTCACGCGTGAACGGTTTATTGCGCTCGATCCAGCGCCACCTGCAGGCGGCCGTGTTCGTCGCGGCTGACGAGCACGCGCCACGGGCGACAGCAAACGTCGCAGTCTTGGACCAGCTCCCCGCGCGTTTGTGGATCGACGTAGAGCGCCTGCCACTCAAAACAGTACGGACAGCAGACCTCGATCTCGTCGTCCACGTCGTCGGCATATCACAGCCAGGCGTGAACAGAGGTCGGGGTTTTTTCGTCGAAGGATGAGAGGATCTGCTCTCGATCGCGCGCTTCGTGCTGTAACACGCGAGCTCATGACACGAATGTCCGACCCCGGCTTGACGGCGGGGCATGGTCGTCCTGATCGGTGTCGGCATACCTCGCAAGTGGTTGAAATCACACGGTGCGTCGCATGTTGCAAGAGTTCCTGGTGGTCCACGCGGGACCTGTCCCCGCGTCCAGGAGCCCTTACAGATGTTGATTTTAAACCGTCGTCGTTCCCCCCTTTCTCGAATTAGCGCGAGCGCGGCCCTCGGGCTGATGGTGTCGCTCTCCCTGGCCGCCTGTGGCGATAGCTCGGACTCCGGTGACGGCAGCGGGAGCGACGCGAGCGGATTCGGCACCGGGTCGGGCGATGGGAGCGCGGGCGAGTCCGGCTTCGGCGGAACGAGCGGCGGCTGGGACCCCAGCGGCGGCGCCACCGGGACCTCGGGGGCCGGCACCACCGGTGGCGGGCCCGACGAGGAGCCGCCGCCCGAGGAGGAGCCGCCCGAGGAGGAGCCGCCCGAGGAGATGAAGTGCGACGACGAGACCCCGGTCGTCCTCTACCTCTCCCCGGATGATTCGAACTCGATGTCGTCGCCGGTTCAGGCGCGCGAGGCCGTGCTCGGCACGTTTGGCTCGCTCAGCAACGTGCCGGTTCGAACCTACGAGTTCATGAACTACTACACCTTCCAGTACCCGACGCCCGAGGCCGGCAAGCTGACCTTGACGACGGAGCTGCTCAAGGTCGCGGAGACCACGGATCGCAGCGAGTTCGTCCTGCAGATCGGTGTAGCGAGCGAGACCGTCACGAACGAGGACCGCGCGCCCCTCAACATCACCCTCGTGCTCGACGAGTCGGGCTCGATGTCGGGTACGCCGATGGAGATGCAGAAGGAGAGCTGTCGGGCGATCGCGGCCAGCCTCAAGTCGGGCGACATCGTCTCCGCTGTCGGCTGGGACACGACGAACGCGATCAAGCTTGGCGGCTACGCGGTCACCGGCCCGGATGACTCGCAGCTCCTCGCGGTCTGCAACGGTCTCGAGGCGGGCGGCGGCACGGACCTCGCGGGTGGCCTCAAGGCGGGTTATCAGCTCGCCGAGGCCTCGTACGACGCCGGGCGCATCAACCGGATCGTGCTGATCAGCGACGGCGGCGCGAACGTCGGGATCACCAACGAGGAGATCATCGCGGAGCACGCCGGCGCCAACAACGAAGACGGGATCTACATGGTCGGCGTCGGAGTTGGCGACGCGACCTCCTACAACGACCTGCTGATGGATACGGTCACCGACATCGGCAAGGGCGCCTCGGTGTTCATCCCCAACGCCGAGGAGGCCTGGAAGATCTTCAACACGCAGTTCGTCAACACGCTCGCCGTGTCGGCGCGCGACGTTCAGGTCGAGCTGGAGCTCCCACCGGGCTTCTCGATCGTGAAATTCAGCGGCGAGGAGTACAGCACCGATCCCGCCGAGGTCGAGCCGCAGCACCTCGCGCCCAACGACGCGATGGTCTTCTACCAGCAGATCGAGACCTGCGCGCCGAGCCTGATCTCGCCCGATACGCCCGTGAGCGTGACCGTTCGCTACAAGGACGGGGTGACCTTCGAGGAGCGCACCGTCGCGGACTCGATCTCGTTCGGCGACCTGATGGGCGACAGCTCGCTCAACCTGCTCAAGGGGCGGGCGGTGTACACCTACGCCGAGGCCCTGAAGGCGCAGAGCGACTTCGAGGTTGATCCGGCGGTCGCGGTCGCCGAGGCCTTCGAGGCCCTCGAGGCCGCCGAGGCCGCGCTGCCCGAGGACGCGGAGCTCGCCGAGATCCGCGCGGTGCTCGAGGCGCTCTAGACCGGCTTAGCGACGGTATCGTCGCTCGCGGACGCACCCCGGTCGGGGTGCGTCTTCGTTTTGGGTGTGCCACGCTCCCAGCGGAGGTGCTGCGATGGCCCGCGCGATTTGGAACGGCGAGATTTTGGCGGAGAGCGACGACACCATCATCGTCGAGGGGAACCACTACTTTCCCGCGGACAGCTTGCGCCGCGAGTTCTTCCAGGAGAGCGACACCCACACGCGTTGCGGCTGGAAGGGGCTTGCGAGCTACTACTCCATCGTGGTCAACGGCGTCGAGAACCGGGACGCGGCCTGGTACTACCCGAGCACGAAGCCCGCAGCCCGCGAGATCGAGGGGCGCGTCGCGTTCTGGCGCGGCGTCATCGTCGAGACCTGATCCGCGTGTCGCGCCGGGCCCGAGGGCTTGACCGCGCGCGCGGGTCCCTGACACAACCACGTGCGTGGGTCACTCCAACGCGCCGCAGAACCCCGACTTGTACTTTCGCCAGGTCCCGCTGGGGCCGATGGCCAACTTTGTCTATTTGATCGGGAGTCGGAGCGCGGGCGAGTGCTTGGTCGTGGATCCCGCCTGGAGCACCGACGCGCTGCTCGAGATCGCCGGGCGCGACGGCATGAAGATCACGGGCGCGCTCGTCACCCACTACCACCCCGACCACGTCGGCGGGAGCATGTTCGGCTTCTCCGTGCCTGGCGGCGTCGCGGAGCTCGTCGGGAAGGCCGACGCGCGGGTTCATGTCCACAAGCTCGAGGCAGACGGGCTCAAGAAGATCACCGGCGTCAGCGAAGGCGACCTCGTGCGCCACGAGAGCGGGGATCGAATCGAGCTCGGCGACGTCGTCGTCGAGCTGATCCACACCCCCGGGCACACGCCCGGGAGCCAGTGCTTCCTGCTCCACGATCGACTTGTCTCGGGGGACACGCTGTTCGTCAACGGCTGCGGGCGCGTTGATCTGCCGGGCAGCGATCCGGACCAGATGTACGAGACGCTGACCGGCACGCTCGCGAAGCTCGCCGACGACGTCGTGCTCTACCCGGGGCACGACTACGGGCCGACGCCGACGAGCACGATGCGGGAGCAGCGGCGCAGCAACCACTACCTGCGGATCCGATCGCTGGACGACTGGCGCCGGATGATGGGGCGCTGAGCTAGCTCGCGCGCGCGCGAGCGCGGCGATCGTGCGGCCGCGTCGGCGCGGGCGCGCGGTTTTGCGTCGTCGTGGGTGCGCAGCGTCGATCGCACCTCGGGAGATTGCGCGTACAACGAGCGCGATAAGTCCATACGGACAGGCCGGGCGGCTCGGTCAGCGCGCGCTATTTCTGCTTCAAAAGACATATTGCCTCGAGGACAGCTTCAGCACGCCCGATTTCGATCCGCGGAGGACAGAAAGCGCGCGGGCGCGTCGGCGCGGCGGCGCGCTTGTTGATCTAGGTCGGCCGCTCGGAGTAATTCAAGGACATGCGTCGTCTCAGTAGTTTGTTCATCACTGCGCTCGTGGTCTCGATCCTGCCGGCGACGGCCGCCGCGGCGCCGTGGGTCAAGGCGACCCCGCAGCAGTTCGAGGACATCGGCGAGTTCTGGACGACCGACGTCGAGCTCATGGACCTCAACCGAGACGGCGCGGTCGACATCCTGTTCGCCAACTGCGGCGGCCTCGAGGCGGGGACCCCGGACTCGGGGCTGCCGAACCAGGCCTTCCTGAACAACGCGGATCCGGACCCCGCGCTGGTCGCCTTCACCGACGTCAGCGTGGACGTCTTCGGCTCGATCCCGGACGACCCGAACGCGATCGCCGACACCGGGCGCGTGATCAAGGCGCGTGATGTCAACGGCGACGGCTTCCTCGACATCTTCATCGGCGCCACCTGGTCGAGCCGCAGCCGGCTGCTCATCTACGACGCGGACAACGTCGACAACATGTTCAACCTCACCGAGGTGAGCGGCACGCACCTCCCGCAGGAGGACCACAGCATCGGCGACGCGGAGTTCGGCGACGTCGATCTCGACGGCGACCTCGATCTCGTCTTGACCGAGTGGGGCGGGATCCCGGTGGACGTGCAGGACTCCGAGGGCGGCCGGACGATGCTCTGGCTCAACGACGGGACCGGCGTGTTCACCGACGTCACGCTCGGGAACATGCCCGATATCAACCTCAAGTGGTCCTGGGACGTCGAGCTGGTCGACATCGACAACGACTACGACCTCGACATCGTGAACTCCTGCCGGCGCTGCCTCGACGGCAGCCGGCTCTACGAGAACAACGGCGACGGGACCTTCACCGACATCACGCCCGGGCAGCTCCCGCAGTACGAGTACGGCGTCAAGTACACGGCGCTAGACCTCGACGGCGACGAGTTCCTCGATCTCGTCTCGCTGCAGGACGGCGAGGGCGGCGGCATGGGCGGCTACCGAAACCGCGTGCTGATCAACAACGGCAACAACGGCTTCCTCGACGAGACCGCGACGTGGTGGCAGCCGATCGACAACATAGCGACCTTCGACTACGGCCTCGCGTTCGCCGACTACGACTCTGACACCGATCCTGACGTGTTCCTGGCCTCGGCGGCGGCGGACGGCGATCGCTTGTTGACGCACGAGGGCACGATGTTCGCGTCGGCTGGAGAGCTGCCCTTCGGCGAGGTCCCCTCGGACGGGACCTTCGACATCGAGCTCGGCGATCTCAACGGCGACAACAAGATCGACTCGGTCCTCGGCGACGGCCTCAACGCCTTCGAGAACTTCGTGTTCTTCGGCGAGGACGTGATGGCCGACACCGCGGTGCCGTTTATTCAGAACTACCAGGTGATGACCGCGGACGACATGCTGATGGTCGGCGACACCATCGACCTGCGCGCGCGCGTCCACGACAACAAGACCGTGAACTACGCGCACGACTGGCAGCGCGTCTACTTTGAGTACGCGGTCGACCTCGACGACATCAACGACGCTGGGATTCAGCTCGACGGCATTTGGTACGGCGAGCACATGTGGGTGTTCCCGTTCACGATCCCGGAGTCCTTCAAGCTCGTGTATCGCTACTGCGCGATCGACATCGCCGGGAACGCGATCTGCACGGAGCCCAACGAGCTCAACTGTCCCGAGGACTACGACTGCGGTGACGGAGACGGTGACGGAGACGGTGACGGAGACGGCGACGGAGACGGCGACGGAGACGGCGACGGAGACGGTGACGGCGACAGCGAGACCGACAGCGACAGCGACTCGGACGCGTCGGCGAGCGCGAGCGCCTCCGACACCGCGAGCGCGACGGATACCGACCCCGCCGGGACGGAGACCGCTGGGCAGCTCGACGACGACGGCTGTGACTGCCGCGCGAACCCGCAGAGCGGCCCGTGGGGCGCGCTGGCGTTGTTCACCTTGCTCGGCGTCGGTCACTCGCGCCGGCGTCGACGTCGACGCGGCTGAGGCTGAGGCGCGCTCGAATTAGCGAGGGCCGGGAGTTTCCCGGCCCTTCGCGCGTTCTGGCGCTGCGCGCTTCAGACGAGGTTCAGGTCTTCTGACGACCCCAGTCGTCCTCGTCCGGGTCACCCCAGTCGTCACCCTCGTAGGACTGCTCTTCGCGCAGTCGCCGGTGATGCGCGCGGCTCATCTCGGCGTACTCGCGACGCAGGCTGTCGAACCAGGTGTCGTGGGGCTGCGATTTGGGATTCTCGGGCTTTGTGGGAAGATCTGGCAAGAGTCGTGCTGTGTTGGCTGGGGGTCGTACGGGGGAGGGGGCGCGGATCAGCCCGGGCTCTCTCGAGCTCGACCGCCGCGTTGTGGGCGGGGCGAGCACCGAGAGCCTCGGCGAACGCGTCCGCGAAGCCTATCACAGCGCTCTCGCGGTCCTCCGCGTGAATTCGCGTCGCCGCGTCGTCGCGCGTCGCTGAATTTGCGGTCATGTCCCGGCGGTCTACCGCAGTTTTTACGGTTAATCGCGATTTCGCGCTGATGAGCGCGTTGGCGCGGAGCTGATGGAGGATCGGCGAGCTGGTTGAGCGCGCGCTCGCGAAGCGGTTTGTCCGCGCCCCACGGACTCGCTCGAGCGCGCGTGTACACGCAGCGAGCGAGCGCGTCGCGTCCTGCCGGGCGCTGCGATATGATTCGTCACCGCTCCGAGGACGTCCGCTTACGGGCGCCCCCATCCGAGCGAGGAGCAGCGCATGGCGATCCCTGACGACACAAAAAAAGCTCTCCGTACCCTGGGGCTGTTGTATCTCCGGTTCACGCACGCGACCGACGCGGGGCTGAGCGCGGACGAGGTTAACAAGATCTGTGACCTCCTCAGCAAGTGGTGGCCTGACGCCACGGAGGACGAGATTCGCGGCATCTTGATCGAGTCAGCGCAGTGGCACAATCGCTTGCCGGACGACGCCGCGCGCGAGCAGGCGATCACGGAGGCGACCGCGCTGATGAAGCAGGTGATGTCCGAGAAGCAGCGCAACGCGGTCGTGATTCACCTGATCCAGCTCGCGTACGCCGACGGCCGCGTCACCGAGAAGGAAGAGGCCTTCGTCAACGACATCAAGGCCAAGCTCGGCATCGAGGAGGCCGGCTAGGCCAGCGTCGGCCGACCGAACCGAGGCGTCGCGCTGGCGGTGGACCGGGCGACGCGTTGGGGCTCTCAGGGCTTCTCTACGAAGCCCTTTTTCAATTTAATGGCGATGAGGCGCTCGGCCTCCGCGGTCGCGCGCGCGGCGTCTCGAAACGTCTTGATCTTGGTCTTGCCGCGCGTGCCGAGCGTTCCGTAGCGAACGGCCATAGCGACGCCCTGCGCGGTGACCTCCCAAAATTTCCCGGGCGAGCCGGCGTTTTCGAAGTAGCGCGTCTGGCTGGTGCTGGTGCTGCTGCTGGCGCTCGTGGTGGGCGCGCTCGCCTTGGCGGTCTTGCTGGAGGCGTTTTTCGACGTCTTGCTGGAGGCGTTTTTTGACGTCTTCTTGGAGGCCTTCTTGGAGGCCTTCTTGGTCCCCGCAGCAGCTGCTCCGGCGGTCAGCGGAACGCTCGAGGCCACCGGGCGGCTGGTGCTCCCGCCGTTGGTCGGCCAGTCGAAGTCCTCGCGGATGCGCACGAAGGTCGGGAAGCGCGGGATGCCGGCGTCCGTGAGCTCTTGGTAGCGGTACGTCACGATCGCGCCGACCTTCGGCGGGTCGTCACGATCCGCGTCTTTGAGGCCCGAGCCGATGGCGAAGCGCACGCCGCCTGGGGTCACGACCGAGAGCGCGCCGACTCTGCCAGCGTGCCGCCCCTGTCCGTCGATGTAGCCGAGCACCTTGGCCTCGGCGTCGTGGAAGCGCTTGACCTTGAGCAGGCTGCGGGAGCGGCCCGCGACGTAGAGCGAGCGCGGCTCGCGGAGCATGAGGCCCTCGCCGCCCAGCGCCTCGACGCGGTTGAACTCGGTGATGAGGTGGGCGTGGTCGCGGCAGCGGACGTGGTCGACGGGGACCACGTGCTTGATGCTCATGCCCTTGATGAGGTCGGTGAGGTGCTCGACGCGATCCTCGAAGACGCCGCCGTGCGCGGGCGCGTCGAAGACGAGGTAGCGGACGCGCTTCCAGTCCTCGTCGGCCTTCTGCCGGCGGACGACGCCCACGACCTTCTGGAATTGCTTGCGGTCGATCCACAGCTCGCCGTCGAGCGGGTGCCTCGGCAGCGGCCGCGTGAACCAGCCGGGCGCGACGTACTCGTTGCCCTGGCGCGACAGGAAGCGCTTGCCGTCCCAGTAGGCGCGCACGCCGTCGAGCTTCTCGCTCATCCACCAGCCGGCGGGGTTGTGCTTCGTCGCCCACTTGTGCGCGAGCAGGACAGGGGGCTTTCCGTGCTTCTTGCTTGTCATCCGAGAACCGCGCTCATCGTCTCATCGGACAGGTTTTTATGTACATGTCTATGGAGACTGGTTGTTTGTGTAGCGCGGACGCGTGATCGCTCGCGGATCAGCGCGCTGCCGCGCGCGGGCGGCTCGCCGCGGCGCAGAACAGCGCGGCGCGGCGCGGCGACGCGCACGAGCTGTCTTTTTGGTCATGGTGCTTGCGACGGCGCGGCGCGCTCGCGCTCGCGCGCTCGCGGGCGCCTCAGCGACGGGCGAGATCGTCTCGCCGCGGCGCTTGTCAAGTCGCCAGCGCGCGCGCGGGGGGGCGCCCCGCGCCGTCGGCTCTCGCGGCCAACGCGAGCCGGGCGTCGTGCACTCGACGCGCGCTCCTTCGGTCGCGCGGGCGGGGCGAGACACGGCTAGACCCGTGACGTACACTTCCGCGTGCCGGCCCCCGCGCACGCGGCGGGTCGGGGGAGCCAGCCAGAATGAGCAAGAAACCAGGCCTGTTTTCGCGGATCAGAAACTCGATCTCATCGACGCTCAACGACGCGGTGGATGCGATGTCCGATCCCGGGCAGGAGGTCGCGCTGATGCTCGACGACCTGGCCGACAACATCAAGAAGTCCGAGGGCGACCTCCGGCAGGCGATGGTCGACTACAAGGTGATGGAGCGGAAGCTCGAGGGCATCCAGAAGGACGAGGCGAACTGGCACGCGCGCGCTACCCAGGCGGTGAAGATCGGCGATGACTCGCTCGCCCGCGCCGCGCTGCAGCGCAAGGGCGAGGTCTCCTCGGAGCGCAAGTCGCTCGAGGAGGCGATGGCGCAGCAGAAGCAGACGATCGACAGCATGCGCGACGGCCTGAAGGAGGCGAAGGCCAAGCTGAAGTCCCTCAACATGCGGCGCGGGAGCCTGATGGCGCAGGCGCGCGCCGCGAAGAAGGGGCGCAACCTCGAGGAGGAGATCTCGAGCGGCGGCGAGGCGGGGGCGCGCATTAACGCGATCGAGGACAAGATCGCGGCGATCGAGGCGCTCAACGAGGTCAACTCGGGCGAGATGAACGAGCGCGCCGCGGAGGCCGAGCTGGACGCCAAGTTCGCGAACCTCGACGCCAAGGACGAGCTCGATGATGAGCTGGCGGCGCTGAAGGCCAAGCTGGACCAAAAGGCGATCACGGGCGGCGACTGAGCGCCCCGATCGCGCGCGCATCAGGGACGATGCGAGACGCGGACGACACCACTGCAGCGGAGGAGCGCTCCCAGGTCAGGCGCGAGTGGGCCGGCGTCGCGCTGCTCGCCTGCATCACGCTGCTGCTCGGGTTCGCGTTTCCGTACGCGGAGGCGACGCGGAACGCGAACGAGCGCCCGCGCTTGATCCAGGGGATGGCGTTGGTCGAGGCCGGGTCGTGGGCGATCGATGGCCCGGGCGCGAAGCGGCTGCTGCCGGGACCGGACATCGCGCGCAGCCCGGTCGACGGGCGGCTGTACCCAAACAAGCCGCCCGGCGCGACGCTCACGGCCGCGCCGGCCTATCTCCTGGCGCGCGCGCACGCGAGGCTGCGCGGAGCCCCGCTGACGCTTCGTCGGTACACCTGGTGGGCGCGCGTGGTCGGCGGGCTCGCGCCGACGGTGCTGCTGTGCTGGGCGCTGTGGTGGGGGCTGAGCCGGCGTCGTGACGGCGCGCGACGAGGCGGCGCCGCGCTGGCGTCGGTCGCGGTCGCGCTCGTGGTCTACGCCCTCGGGACGCCGGCGAACGCGTACGCGCACCTGCTGTACGGACATCAGCTCGCCGCCTGCCTGCTGTGGGTCGGCGTGTTCGTGGTGCTCGACGGTCTGCGACGTGGGAGCGCCCCATGGTCGGCGATCGGCGGGGCGCTGGCGGGCGCGAGCGTCGGTGTTGAGTACGCGGCCGCCTTCGCTGGGCTGCCGCTCGCGGCCACGGTCGCGTGGATGTTTGTCCGCGGAGGCCGACATGTCCGGATCGCGGCGGTCGCCGCAGCGCTCGGGGCCGTCTTCCCGGTGCTCCTGCTCGGCTGGTACCACGCGCGCGTGTTCGGCAGCCCCATGGCGACGGGCTACCACCACGTCATCAACCCCGAGTTCGCGGCGCTGCACGGGCAGGGCCTGCTCGGGCTCGGGCGCCCGACCTGGTCGGCCTTCTACACCCACATCCTGTCGCCGGCTTCGGGGCTGCTTTGGTGGGCGCCCGCGGTGGTGCCCGCGATCGCGGGGCTGATCCTGCGCGCGCGCGACGACGACGACACACGCGAGCGGCTGTTCGCGCGCGTGGCCCTCGCGATCGTCGGCGTCTACGTGCTGACGACCGCGAGCCTCAACTTCACGGGCGGCTGGCGCGTGGGGCCGCGGTACTTGGTCGTGATCCTGCCGGTGATCGTGCCGGGCTGGGTGTGGCTGGTCGAGGCGCTGCGTCGGCGGTGTCAGCGGTTGTTCACGCGGGCTGTCGTCGACGGTGTCGGCGTCGCGCTGGTCACCTGGTCGCTGGCGCTCAACGGCCTCGCGGGGAGCCTGTGGCCGCACATCGATCTGACGAACGTCAACCAGCCGGTCTCGGAGGTGCTGCTCCCGCTATGGTTTAAGGGACATGCCCCATACTCGCTGTGCGGCGCGCTCGGCGTCCCGGGCGCGACGCTGCCGGCGCTCGCGGCGTTGACCGCTGCGGTCGCGCTCGCGGCCCTGGGCTTGTCGGCGCTCGCGCGCCGTCTGTCCGGCCTGACGCTGGCGCTCGGGGTGATCACCGGGCTCGCGCTGGTCGGCGCGACGCCGCGCGTGTTCACGCCGCACCCGCGCGCGGACGCCAACCTCCGCTACATCGAGCGCGTGTGGGAGCCCCCGCGGTGGGGTGGGGCGGCGCGCAGCCGCGTGCTCGCGCCGGCTCAGTAGCTCGCGCCGTGGAGCGTGAGGCGTACGCTGCGGAGGCCGAGCAGCTGATCGCTGCCGCCGTCGACCGTGACGTTGAGGGCCTGTGTGCCGACGTTGTCGAAGACGCAGTTGTTCGGGAGTTCGAAGCCGTCGGCCTGCACGACCCACTCGGCGCTGAAGTTCCCGGTGCCGCCGCAGTCATTGTTGAGCGGGTTGCTGACCTCGAAGGCGACGCCGAACTCGGTCGTGCTGCTGCGGCCCGTGACACACACGGTCGCGGTGTCGTAGGTCAGGCCGCTGGTCCCGAAGCGGAGCTGGAGCGTGTCGGAGTTGTCGATCCGCAGCACCCAGCCGATCGGATCGTTGCCGGCCATGATCATGCCGAACAGGTCCTTGGCCTCGGCCGAGGCGTTGTTGTCGTAGGCCCACTGCGAGGCGCCCCAGCCGGGCGTGCTTGAGTAGCTGAGGACCGGGTCCTCGGGCTGGTTCTGGCTCGCCCACTCGAACTCGATCCACACCCCGTCGTCGGCCGCGAAGCCGCACGCGTCGAAATCGGTCGGCGGCTGCGTGCAGTCGTTCGCGCAGCTGTCGTCGTTGACGTCGTTCGCGTCGTCGCACTCCTCGGAGCCGCTCCAGACGAAGCCGTCGCCGCAGCTCGCCGCGACGCAGGTGTTGAGGCACGCGTCGTTGTTGTCGCGATCGGCGTCGTCACACTCCTCGTGATCCGCCCAGGTGTAGCCGTCGCCGCACTTCGCGGTCTCGCAGGTCTCGAGGCACGCGCCGGTGAAGCTGTTGTCGGGCCCGTCGTCGCACTCCTCCTGCGTCGACCAGATGTGCCCGTCGCCGCAGGTGTTCTCCTCGCAGGTGTTGAGGCAGGCGTCGTCGTTGGAGCTGTTGCCGTCGTCGCACTCCTCGTTGTTGTCGAGCACGCCGTCGCCGCAGACCGGGAGCAGCGTGCAGTCGACATCGCACGTGGGATCGTCGCCGTCGCCGGGGTCGCACTCCTCGCCGTTCTCGGGCTCGATGTCACCGTTGCCGCAGGACTCGGGGATGCACACCGCCTCGATGCAGGTGAGCCCCTCGCTGCACGTGCCGCTCGGTGAGCACTGACAGCCGATCGTGCCCTCGACGCACTCGGGCGCGGTTCCGGACGAGTCGACGCCGACGGAGCCGCTGTCGGAGGTGACGGTGTTGAAGGTGCTCGCGTGCGGCTCGGATCCGGAGGTCGTGACGATCGCGTCGGTCTCGGGCGTCGGGTGGGGATCGACGCACGCGGAAAGGCTCAGGGCGGTGACGAGCGTCGCGCCGAACGTCGCGCGCGATAGCGACGCGAAACCAACACCGATACCGCGCACGCGTTCTGCGCCGCGCGAGGTGACGGTTGTCCTTAAGGCCATGTCGTTTAAATCTACCACGAGCTCGTCGAATATCCGCGTCTGAGGCTACGGACTGGTCTCGATCGGCGCAACGTCACTGCATGAGGTTGTGCACGGATGTCCAGCGGTCCGGGCGTTGACGCGTGGCAACGCGCGTATCGTAAGGTTGATCGCGCATTATTCCCGAGGTCCGGTGCGCGAATGCGGTAGGGCAACAAACCGGATCGGCGCCGGGTGCGTCTGTGTGGGCTAGTTTGAGCGAAAACGTTCGCTCACTCGTGGGAGAGCGCTGGCGTCGTTCGTGCGTGTGTTATTTTTTGAGACGTCGCGTGCAGCCGCTCCGGGTTGTGGGCCGCTTTACAAAGAAAGCACACAGTCTTTCCCGGGCAGTGACCACGACGGGCGCACGATGCAAGGAACTAAGATGAAGGTCGCCGCGAAGACCGATCCGCTGCTCGGCCGGACCGTTGGCTCGCACTACACGCTCGAGCGGCTGCTCGGGTCCGGGGTCAAGGGCCGCGTCTACTTGTCGAGCCATCGGACGCTGCATCGAACCGTCGCGCTCAAGCTGCTCCCCGAGGCTGTCGCCAGCACCCCAGAGTCCCGTCAGCGCTTTGAACGCGAGGCCAGGGCGCTGCAGGGGCTAGAGCACCCCAACATCACTGCGGTGCACGACTACGGCTTCTCCGCCGAATTCGGCGCCTATGTCGTCGTCGAGTACGTCGAGGGGATGTCGCTGGACAACTTCCTCGGTCGCGAGGGCCCGCTGCCGATCGAAGTGTTCGTGCCGATCGCCGCGCAGGTCCTCAAAGCCATGGGTGCGGCGCACGCCCGCGGACTGCTGCACCGCGCGCTCAAGCCCTCGAATATCCTGTTGATCGAGGAGAAAGGCCGCGCGAATTTCGTAAAGATCTGTGATCTCGGCCTGATGCAGATCTTCGGCGATGTCGCCGACCAGGCCAACGCGGAGGCGTCGGCGGGGTTTTGGGCCCCCGAGCAGGTGCAGCAGGGTCCGCTCGACCCGCGGACCGATGTCTACGGCATCGGCGTGCTCTTCTACACCATGCTCGCGGGCCGGAAGCCCTACGAGGGGACCGACGCGCAGGTCCTGTACAAGATCGTCAACGACCAGCCGACCTCGCTCGCCACCGCGTTGCCCTCGGGACATACGATCCCCAAGGGCGTCATCGAGCTGGTCGGCGCGTGCTTGTCGAAGAATCCAGACGAGCGCCCGATCGACGCCAACGAGATCGTCGAGTTCCTGATCGACTCGGTCCCGGCGTCCATGTTCCGGCTGCCGAAGGCGGCGCCGCGCAAGCCCGAGGGGGTCGTGGCCATGCCGACGCCAACGGCGGCCCGCGAGTCACGCCCCGTCGCGCCGATCGTCGTCGCACGTCAACCAAGCGCGCCCGCGCCCGCCGCCGATCCGCGCCCCGTCGCGGAGGTCGAGCCGCCGGCGCCATCCCCGGCGCCGGTGGTAGAGGCCCAGAGCGCGGAGGCGAGCGAGGGCAAGGGCGGCGGCGGCCTGATCATCGTGCTGCTGCTGCTCGCGCTCGGTGGGGTCGGCGCGTATCTCTACAGCCAGGGGCAGCTGCCCTTCCTCGGCGGCGGCCAGGTCTCCCCGGCGGGTGGCCCCGCGATCGCCAAGCGTCCCGCGAAGGCGCCGACGATCTCCCGGGTCACGGCGGGCGCGGCCGACGAGAAGAAAGCTGGAGATCCTGCGAAGCAGCCCGCCGTCGTCGCGGACTCGGCGGCCGAGGAGACCGCCGAGCCGGCCGAAGATCCCGTGGTAGCGATGCTCGCGGAGGCCCAGGCGAAGGAAGGCGCCGGCGAGCTGAGCGACGCGCTCGAGGCCTACGAGGAGGTGCTCGCGCGTGACCCGAGCAACGCCGAGGCGCGCGCGCGCGCGGAGGCGATCAAGGCCCGGCTCGCTGAGCCCGATCCCACCGGCGCGGACGAGTCCGGCGCGCCTGATCCGACTGCGGGCGTCGACTCGGGTGTCGTCGATCCCACCGGCGACACGCCGCCTGAGCCCGCGTTGATCTCGTACAAGATCGAGAGCAGCCCGAAGGGCGCCGAGGTGAAGATCGACGGTGAGAGCAAGGGCAAGACCCCGCTCGAGCTCGAGCTCGCGCCCGGCGAGTACAAGATCTCGCTCAAGCTCTCCGGCTATCGATCGAGCAAGAAGACGGTCACGCTGGCCGAGGGCAAGAAGCCCAAGCCGCTCAAGCTGACGCTCAAGAAGACGACCAAGAAGGCCAACAACAGCGAGAACGTCGAGATCGACCCCGAGGAGGGCGTCGTGACGAAGTTCGAAGTCCCGCGCGGCGGCTAGGAGCGCGTGTACAGCCCGTTCAGCTCCTCGAGCGCGACACCTGACGGCACCTGACGCCGCGCCGGTATCTCAGACACGCTCCTAGAGGATCCCGTAGCGCAGCAGGTGATCGTGACAGCGATCCCACAGGTGCTCGATGATCGCGTGCGTCGCCTGGGTGAACTCATCCGCGTTGCTGTAGAGGGCGCAAAACACCGGGCTCTGGTGTCGGTCGTCGTGGGCCAGCCGATCGAGCTCGGCGCGCGCGTTCGCGTCGGCGAGCGCGGCGAGGAAGCGATCGTAGCTGCGGAGGATCGGCGGGCACAGGGGCAGGCCGTCGAGTCGGCGCATGCTCTTGACGAGGCGCCACAGCGGCGGCTCGCCGAGCTCGCGGCGCAGCAGCGACTCGCGGGACGCGTCGTCGACCTGGGCGGCGGCGCAGTAGGTCGCGATGTTGGCGAGGTGCCAGAGCTTGCGTGAGTGACGGAGCTTGAGCAGCCGGACGGCCCAGCGCTTGTTGGCCTCCTCGACCTTGAAGCGGTAGTCGACGCAGAGCGTCCGGTAGTAGCGGTGGAGGTCGTTGCTGAGCGCGGTGAAGTAGCGGCCCGGCGCGATGCGCCCGCGGGTGTACGCGTCGAACATGCGGGTCAGCGAGAGGGCGCTGGCGTCGGCCTCCGCCAGCCACGCGCCCTCGGTGAGCAGCAGCGCGCGGTAGGTCAGGTGGTCATTGTTGTCCGCGCTGCCGCCGATGTCGCGGAGGAGCGCGCGCAGATCGATGACGCGTCGAAATGTCTTTTCAGTCACGTCGAGCGTGAGCGCGCGGAGCCGGCTGACGACGCGCGCGCGCGCCTCCTCGGCCGCGTCCGCGCTCGGCGGCGCGCGGACGCGGAGCACCGCGAGGTCGAGATCGCTGCGCTCGGACGACTCAAAGCGGCCGACCGAGCCGACCGCGAAGATCGCGAGACCCACCAGGTGTCGCTGCGCTCGCAGCGGCGCGAGCTGGGCGCGCGCGCGCTGAATCGTCGCCCACGAGCGACGCGAGGCCGCGCGGATCGCCGGCAGCTCGCCCTCGGACATCCCGAGCTCGGGGAGCAGCGCGGCGTAGTCGTAGGGCGTCGCGTCGATCGCTGGCTCGATGGTCATAACGAAGCGCGGGCGAGGGCGAGTCAGATGTCGGGTCCGTCGACGGCGGAGTACCCGGGGATCGGGGGGGCGTCGTCCTTGTCGAGCGCGAGCCCGGGCAGCACGAGCTGACGGCTCGCGCGGCGGGGGACGAGGTACATGATCTGGCGCTCGTGTCGATAGCGACGCGGCCACTGCTCGAGCCGGAGGCCGCGCTCGTCGGGCAGCACGGTGTGATCGACGAAGTATCGCTTTCGGGCGCGGCGCAGGTGCAGCGCCGCGTCGGCGCGCTCGTCCGAGTCGCGGCGGAACTGGAAGGGATCGTCGCGGCCCTCGAGCAGCCCGCTGTCGCGCAGGTGCTCCTCGAGCAGCGACGCCAGCACGTGATCGTCGAAGCGCTCGAAGCCGCCGAAGATCGCGCGGTCGTAGCGTCGGGCGACCGCCGACGAGAGACGCGCCTCGCAGACGATGTTCGACGGCAGGTTGATGACGTCGCAGTAGACCCGATCCTTGAGCGCCCAGAAGCGATCGAGGATCGGGACCGCCTCGGGTCGAATAGCGACCTCGGCGCCCGCGCGGACAAACAGCGGCTCGCGCAGACGAACCCCGCGGATCCCGAAGGCGCGCGCGGCCCGGACGATGCCGTCGAGCGTGTCGAGGTTGATCGGCGCCAGCAGCAGGCGCGACAGGCTACGCTGCAGCGGGCTCAGGTTGTCCGCGTCGCCGGTGATGAGCGCCCACAGCAGCGCGGGCTCGAGGCCCTCGGCCTCGAGCAGCGGGCGCAGCGAGAGCGCGCGGGGGATCGGCCCGTTGCCGAGGATGATCCACTCGGAGACGCCGTGATGAGCCACGCCTAGGGCGCGCGCGAAGCCTGGCTCGGCCGCGTGCGAGAGCGGGAAGTGCCCGATGTCGTGGAGCAGGCAGGCGGCGACGAAGCTGCGGGTGGTCGCGCGATCGAGCTCGAGGGACTCGGCGATCTCCACGCCCAGCCGGGCGACGCCCATGGAGTGCTCGAGGCGCGTGCTCGCGGCCGTGCTGCCGGGGTGATAGTCCAGCGTCCCGAGGAAGCTGATCCGCCCGAGTCGTCGCACCCAGCTCGACTGCACGAGCCGCGCGCCGACTGCCGCGGTGACGCTGCGGGTTCCCTTCACGCGCCACGACATTATCAGGCTTTCGCGGAGCCTTGCGCGCGACGGAAAAACCGGGCACGAATCCGGCGATGCCGGCGACACGGAAGACGAAGAAGGCGACGAAGAAGGCGGCGAAGAAGGCCACGAAGAAGCCGGTGACGAAGAAGCCGGCGACGAAGAAGGCGGCGAAGAAGGTCACGAAGAAGGCCACGAAGAAGGCCACGAAGAAGAAGGCGGCGAAGAAGCCTCCGGTGAAGAACCCGGCCCTCGCGGCCACCGGCTACTGGCTCATGAAGAGCGAGCCCGACGCGTACTCGATCGACGACCTCGCGCGGGACAAGAGCGCCGAGTGGGACGGGATCCGCAACTACCAGGCGCGTAATTTTATGCGCGACGACATGCGCGTCGGCGACTGGGTGTTCTTCTACCACTCCAACGCCAAGCCCCCCGGCGTGGTCGGCCTCGCGCGGGTCTGCAAGACCGCGTATCCCGACCACACCGCCTTCGATCCGGGCAGCAAGTACCACGATCCAAAGTCCGACCCCGCGAACCCGCGGTGGGTCATGGTCGATGTCGAGTTCGTCGAGAAGTTCGCGGATCCGGTGTCGCTCGAGGCGTTGAAGGCCGAGCTCGCGCTCGCCGAGATGCTCGTCGTGCAGCGCGGCCAGCGACTCTCGATTCAGCCGGTCCAGCGCGCCCACTTCGAGCACGTGCTCACGCTGGCGGGCGCGCGTCGCGGGCCGCGTCGGAGAAAGCGCGGCGCCGCGTCGAGCGCGACGCGTCCCCAGGCGCGGGCCTAGGTGACGACGGGCAGCTGGCGGCGGCTCGCCGGGGGCTCGCTCGCCTGGAGGATCGCCGCCACGCCGTCGGCCCAGCGATCCGTCGCGTTGACGGCGGGGACCAGCTCGAGGCGGTCTCCGCCGGCCTCGCGGAAGCTCTCGGCGGCCGCGATCCCGATCTCCTCCAAGGTCTCGAGACAGTCGGCGACGAACGCCGGGCAGAACACCGCGAGCCGCTTCACGCCGCGCTTGCCGAGCTCCTCGATCACGATGTCCGTGTACGGCTTGATCCACTCGGTCCGGCCGAGGCGCGACTGGAAGCTGACCGTGTAGTCAGGTGTTTCAAGGCCGAGCGCCGTGGCGAGCGCGCGCGCCGTCGCGAAGCATTGCGCGCGGTAGCAATTTTGGTTCTCGATCGAGATCCGCGCGCAGCACTCGTCGTCGACGCGGCAGCAGCCGCTCGGCGCGCTCTTGGTGACGTGACGCACTGGGAGCCCGTGGAAGCTGAACAGCACGTGCTCGGGGTCGAGATCGTCGAGCACGGGCCGACCGCGCGCCGCGAGGGCCTCGATGAAGTCGGGGTGCTCGTAGAACGGCGGCACGACCGTGACGAAGGGCGTGTTCCAGTGGCGACCGACCTCGGCGTAGAGCGCCTCGACCGTCGAGCCCGTGGAGCTGGAGGCGAACTGCGGATACAGCGGCATGGCGACGATGCGGTCGCAGCCGGCCGCCCGCAGCGCGGTGAGGCCGTCGCGCAGGGACGGCTCGCCGTAGCGCATGGCGAGGCGGACCTCCCAGTCTGGGAGCCGCCGCTGCACCGCGGCCGTGAGCTCGCGGCCGTGCACGAGCAGGGGGGAGCCCTTCGGCGTCCACACCTTGCGGTAGGCGGCGGCCGAGCGGGCCGGGCGGAACGGCAAGATGATCAGGTTGAGCAACAACCAGCGGCCGATCGGGTTGATGTCGATCACGCGCGGATCCGAGAGGAACTCGCGCAGGTATCGGCGGACGGGTCCAGGCTCGGGCGCCTCGGGGGTGCCGAGGTTGATGAGCAGCGCGCCGGTCTTGTCGACTGCGGAGGAGGCGGTCATGGGGTCACAATTCGCGGGAGGGCACCGGCGGCGCCAACGGCAGCGTGACCCGCGATCGCGCTCCTGGCAAGCGTCGCGAGCGCTTGACCTGGGGCTCTCCGCGCGTGCAACGATCACCGCGCGTGCACAGCGATGTCGACCCCCGAGCTCGCGCCACGGACGCGCTCACGCCCCCCGAGCGAGGCGAGCTGCACCTCTGGTGGGCGCGCCCCGCCGCCGCGATCGACCCCGATCTACTAGAGGCCTACGCGTCCGTGCTGAACGAGACGGAGCGCGAGCGTCACGGGCGGTTCTTGTTCGCGCGGCATCGCCATCTGTTCCTCGTCGCGCGCGCGCTCGTGCGGGTCACGCTCGCGCGCTACGTCGCCGGGGCCGGCGCGCCGTGCTCGCCGGCGGCGCTGCGCTTCGCGTTTAATGAGCACGGCCGACCGGATCTCGACCTGTCCCACGGTCTGGGTCCGGTGCGATTTAACCTCTCGCACACGGATGGTCTCGTGGTCATGCTCGTCGGCCGCGGGGATCTCGGCGTCGACGTCGAGGACATCACCCGGCGGACCAGCGGCCTCAACATCGCCGAGCACTTCTTCGCGCCGGCTGAGGTCGAGGAGCTGCTCGCCTTCGCCGGCGTCCACGGCGACGCGCTGGCGAAGTCACGCTTCTTTGACTACTGGACGCTGAAAGAGGCGTACATCAAGGCGCGCGGGATGGGGCTCGCGATCCCGCTGCGGGACTTCGTCTACAAGCTGGGGGACGGGCGCGCGCCCGTCGGCCCAGAGGGGATCCGCATCGCGTTCGCTGGGACGCTCGCGGACGAGCGCCCGGGCGAGTGGAGCTTTCGCCTGCTGCGCCCAGACCCGGCGCACCGCGTCGCGCTCGCGCTGCGCCAGCCGCCCGCCGCGTCGCTCCGGATCCGCTGCGTCGAGACGCTGCCGATGATCGACGACCACCCGCTGGCGCTCGCGGACGTGCTCTCGGTCCCCGTCTCAGGGCCCGAGCGCAGCTAGCCGCCATGGCACGCACCAGGGTTCTGCTGCGAACGACGAGCGCACGAGCTACCGCGGGCCCCTCTCATCGCGCCGAGCGTGTCGGTTCGTGCGCCTCGTTCACTCTTCAAACGGTTCCCGCTCGCCGATCTCGCGTCGAGACGTGGAGAGCCACGGGGGCTAGATCAACACGCGCCGGAGGTACTCGACCAGCAGGTGGCGACTCGCGGGCTGGCTGCGGAACGCGACGTGATGGTCGGGGCGGATCAGGTACTGACACTCGGCGCGCGCGCCGAAGCGTCGGTGGAGCTCGCCGTCGTGGTCCAGGATGATCGGCCCGTCCCACGCGAGCTCGGTCGGCGCGCGCGCGGCCGGGATCACGACGTGGGCGCGCACGAGATCGCCGTACTGGTCACGGGTCGCCTTCGCGATCTCGGCGAGGTTTCGGTACCCGGCCGGGGTGGGCGCGTGACCGTCGAAGAGCAGCAGGGTGTGACATGTACTAGAGGTCAGATCGAACAGCTGCCGCGACGCGCCCTCGCGGTCGCGGAACACCACGTGCGGGGCGCGGTCGCCGGCCGCCGGCGCCGCGGCGAACTCGCGGCGATCGGCGAGGCTGGCCTGCTCGCTGCGGTCGCTGTGGGTCAGGCGCGCGCTGAGCAGCGGCGTGTGGTGCTCCTCGACCAGCGAGCTCCCGCGGTAGCTGACCTCGAATTCGCTGAACGCTCGCGCGACGCGGCGGTTGATCGACTCGACGCTGGCGAGCACCGGCGTGAGCGCGTCTCGGATCCCGCGCGCGAGCGATCCGCGCAGGCGGAGCGCGCGGCTGGTTCGATCCGGATCTCCCCGCGAGATATGCAGCCCGGCGTCGCGGCGCTCTTCGTCGTAGGTCTCGAGCAGCGCCGGGCGGGCGAGCCCGCGCTTCACGAGGCCCAGCTTCCACGCGAGGTTGTGCACGTCTTGGATCCCGGCGTTGAGCCCGTGCCCGTTCAGCGGGCTGTGCCGGTGGGCGGCGTCGCCTGCGAGAAACACGGGGCCGGCGCGGAAGCGCGAGGCGAGCCGCGGGTGGACGCGCTCTCGCGCGATCCAGCGGGCGCTGTGCAGCTCGCCGCGAATATGAACTCTGCGACAGAATTGCTCACGCAGCTCGGCGAGGGTCGGCGCGGACTCCTGCGCGGATGGTTGCTCGAGCACGAGCTGATAGCGACGCTCGCCCGGCAGCGACACCAGCAAGACGAAGCCGCGCTCGCCCAGGAAGATGTACTGGTCGTCCTCCGGCATCTCCCACTCGAGCTCAACATCCGCCAGCCAGTACTGCTCGGCGGTCGAGAGCGCGTCGAAGGGGATGTTCAGCGCGCGGCGGACCACGCTCTGCGCGCCGTCACAGCCGACGACCCAGCGCGCGCGCGCGTGCTCTTCGCGCTGCTGCTGATCCTGATCGGTAGCGTGGCGCAGCCGGGCGCGGGTCGGCTCGTCGTCGGCGCCGGGCTCTAGCTCCATCAGCTCAACACCACACTCGAGCTCGACGCCGAGCTCGCGCGCGCGATCGCGGAGCGCCGTCGTCAGCGCGCTGGGGGTGGCGCCGAGGACCCGCGCGAAGGGAGCGTCGAGCTGCGCGTACTCGAGGCGCGCGAGCCGGCGGGCGCCGTCGACGGCGTAGACGTTCATGGAGCGGAGCGCCTGCGCTCGCTCCTCGACGCGCTCGAGCACGCCGATCGCGGCGAGGACCTCCTGCGTGCGCGGCAGCAGCTCCGCGGCGGCGCGCGGCTCGGCGGGTGTGCTCGCGCGCTCGATCAGCCGACAGCTCACGCCGTGTCGGGCGAGCTCGCACGCGAGCGTGAGGCCGGTCGGCCCCGCGCCGACGACGAGGACATCCGGCTCCGTCACCTCGTACATGTTCTCTCTCGCGCCAGGACGCGGGCGCAGGCGAGCCTACCAGTCGCCGGCGAGCGCGATCAATCGACCGGCGCTCGCGCGCGGGGGTCCTCACCGCAAGATGCGCTCGGCGTTGCCGCTCAACAGCGCGATGCGGTCACGGATGCTCAGCGGGAGATCGTCGATGAACGCGTTGAGCCGCGGACGCCACGGATCGTCGAGGAAGAAGTGGTCCGTGCCGTAGAGGATGTGGTCGATCCCCGCGACCGAGCGGCAGCAGTCGAAGGACTCGCGATGAAAGCCCTGCGCCATATCAAAGTAGAAACGGTCGACGTAGGCGCTCGGCTTCTTCGGGAGGTCTTGGCCCTGCCCCGGGGGAAAGCCCGCGATGTCTGCGGCCATGTCGAGGCGGGTACGGACGAAGGGGAGGAAGCCGCCGAGGTGCGGAATGATGATCTTCAGGCCGGGGAAGCGCTCGAACAGGCCTGAGTAGAGGATCGACGCGGCCGCCGTCACGGAGTCCAGCGGGAACTGGAGGATGGTCGGCACGACCGGCCCGTAGAGCGCGGGGGGCGTGACCGGGTGGACCAGGACCGGCATCGAGAGCTTGTCGATGGCCTCCCAGATCGGCAGGAGCGAGGTGTCGCCTGGGTACACGCCGCCCATGTTGGAGCCGAACACGACGCCGGCGGCCTCGGAGCGCCCCTTCCAGCGCGCGAGCTCCTCGAGCGACGCGGGGATCGAGTTCACGGGCAGGTGAAGCAGGGAGCGAAATCGCCCCGGGGACGCGCGCGCGAGCTCGGCCTGGAAGTCGTTGAGCATCCGGCAGTAGCTCGGGCTCTCGTCGTCGAGGTGCGTGTAGATCGTCGGCGCCGAGAGGACCTCGGTGACCACGCGATCGCGCTCCATCTCGCGGAGGCGGATCGTCGTGTCCCAGGCGGGGATCGGCGCTCGTGACCAGTACGCGATCAGCGGCTTCCCGTCGCAGGGCTCTTGCAGCGACGCCTTCTGCGGGTATCGCTTGCACAGGCTCCGAAGGTAGGCCTCCGGGAATCCGTGGGCGTGCACGTCGATCCGATCGAGACTTTGGGTCATGGTTGCGCGAGCCCTTCGCCCAGCCGTCGCGCGAGCGAAGCTGCGCGACAGGTGGCGATGGTAGCAAGATCAAGCGGTCGCAGCTAGCGGAAGGTTGAGCGTGAACGAACGGACACCTTCGCGGCGCCGCGCGGCGCGGCCCGAGGTCCTCGGTTGTGTGTGCACCTGTCCGCCGCGCGAACTCGTCACGCGGAAATCGAGCGCCGCGGCGACGCGCCGGCGCGGGCGCGCGGAGCGGGCACCGGATCGCGCCTCGCGGAGGCGCGCAGCTGAGCATCGTGGAATCGTGCGCAGCGGTATCGAACCTTTGCAAACGTCAATCCGCGACACATAATCATTGAACCGCGTAAACGCCTGGCGCCGCTAGATGACCAACCGGGCGGGTGGAGCAGACGACATGGACGAGAGTTCGGCGAAGATGGATGAGGTAAGGCTGGAAGTCCGAAAGTACATCCTCGAGCAGTTCTTCGACGGCGAGGACGCGTCGAAGCTGACAGACGAGACCTCGCTGGTCGAGAGCGGCACGCTCGACTCGATGGCCGCCTTGAAGATGTTCTCGTGGCTCGAGGACGAGTACGACATCGAGATCCTGCCCGAGGACGTGCTCGTGACGCACCTCAGCACGATCTCGCGGATAGCGAGCTTCGTCGTGAAGAAGCGCGACCCAAGCGACGCCTGAGGACGCGGTGATGGAGGCCCCCCGGTGGAAGCGAGAGTCGCTCCACGGCCTCGTCCTGCAGGCCGCCGCGGCGTTCTCCGAGCGGATCGCGATCGAGGAGCCGCGCGTCGATCGTCGCGTGACGTACGGCGAGCTCGAAGATCTGTCTAAAAAAACATGTGACGTATTGCGCGCGCTCCGGATCGGCCGGGGCGCGCGCGTCGGCTTGTGCGTCTCAAAGTCGATCGACGCGGTGGCGACGCTGCTCGGGATCCTGCGGGCGGGCGCCGCGTACGTCCCGATCGATCCCGGCGCGCCGATGTCGAGGGGCGCGTACATCGCGTTCGACTGCGAGCTCGCGGCCGTGTTCGTCGAGGCCTCGCTCGAGCCGGCGCTGCGCGCCGAGCTCGCGGCCCTGCGAGCTGCTGGGGGCGGGGAGGCGGGCGGCGCGGAGCCGGTGTTCATCACGATCGACGCGGTCGGCGGCGGCGACGGCCTGCGGGCCGCGCTCGAGGGCCACGCGCGCGCGGGCGAGGACGCGACGAGCGAGCGGAGCGAGCCCGACGAGCTCGCGTACATCCTCTACACCTCGGGATCCACGGGGCGCCCCAAGGGCGTGATGCTCACCCACGAGAACGCGGTGAGCTTCGTCGAGTGGGCGCGCGCGCTGGTCCAGCCGGTCCCCGAGGACAAGTTCTCGTCCCACGCGCCGCTGCACTTCGACCTCTCGATCCTCGACCTCTACGTCTGCCTCAGCGCGGGCGCGACGCTGGTGCTCGTGGAGCCGCTCGCGTCGCGAGAGCCGCGCGCGCTCGGACAGTGGATCTCGCGCCACGGGATCACCGTGTGGTACTCGGCGCCGTCGATCCTCACGATGCTCGCGCACTACGGACGCCTCAAGCGCTACGACTTCAGCGCGCTGCGGATGGTGCTGTTCGCCGGCGAGGTGTTCCCGGTCAAGCACCTGCGCGCGCTCAAGGCTCTCTGGCCGCAGGCGCGCTACTACAACCTCTACGGGCCGACCGAGACCAACGTCTGCACGTATCACGAGATCCCCGCGGAGGTGCCGGCGGCGCGCGAGCAGCCGTACCCGATCGGGCGCGCGTGCTCGCATCTCGACGTCCGCCTCGCCGACGCGGACGGCCGGCCGGTCGCCGCGGGCGAGGAGGGAGAGGTGCAGGTCAAGGGTCCCGGTGTCACCCAGGGCTACTGGAACCTGCCTGAACGTACATCTGCCGCGTTTACCGACGACGGCTGGTATCGAACGGGCGACATCGCCTCGGCGGACGCCGCGGGCGCGCTCGTGTTCATCGGACGACGTGACCGAATGGTCAAGCGGCGCGGGTACCGGGTCGAGCTCGGCGAGATCGAGTCGGCGCTCTACCGCCACGAGCACATCGCGGAGGCGGCCGTGCTCGCGTTCCCGAGCGAGGACGCCGGCGTGCGGATCAAGGCCTTCATCGTCGCCGGGGACCCCTCGGCGTCACTCACGCTGCTCGCAATCAAGCAATTCTGCGCCGAGCACGTGCCGCTCTACATGCTCCCGGACCGCGTGGAGGTGCTGGAGCGCTTGCCCAAGACCTCGACCGACAAGGTCGACTATCAAGCGTTGAAGCGTCGCGGCTAATGCCCAAAGGACGCCGAGCGTGTAGCCTCTGACGGCGAGAGGGTCTGTGATGGACTTCAACCCCACCCGAGAGCAGAAAGACCTCAAGCGCACGATCAAGCGCTTTTGTCAGGAGCACCTCAACGACGGCTCCGAGCTCGCGCGAGACCACGAGCAGACCTTCTCGCGGGAGCTGTGGGTGAAGTGCGGCGAGATGGGCTTGCCCGGCCTCGTGGTGCCGACCGAGTACGGCGGCGCGGGTCTCGACGCGCTCAGCGCGATCATGGCGTTCGAGACGCTCGGGCGCTACTGCGACGACGGCGGCCTGCTGTTCTCGCTCGGCGCGCACCTGTTCTCCTGCGTCGTCCCGATCTGGAAGTCGGGCAACGAGGAGCAGCGGCGCCGCTACCTGCCGGGGCTCTCGGACGGCAGCCTGATCGCGGTCAACGGGATGACGGAGCCCTCGTCCGGCTCAGACGCGTTCTCGATGAAGATGCGCGCGGTTCGTGACGGCGACGGCTACCGGATCTCCGGCTCCAAGACCTTCAGCACCAACGGGCCGATCGGCGATCTCTACGTCGTGTTCGCGGTGACGGACCCGGACAAGGGCTACCACGGCGGCATCACGACCTTCCTCGTCGACGCCGACACGAAGGGCGTGACCGCGACGCGCTCGATGTCGAAGATGGGCCTTCGGACATCTCCCATGGGCGAGCTGGTCTTCGAAGAGGCCTACGTGCCCGCCTCGGCGGTGCTCGGGGTCGAGGGCGCCGGCTCGGCTGAGTTCACGCGCTCGATGGACTGGGAGCGGGTCGGCATCTTCGCCAGCCACGTCGGGCAGATCGAGCGGCTGCTGACGCGGGCGGTCGAGCACGCGCGTTCGCGCTCGCAGTTCGGCAGCAAGATCGGCAAGTATCAGGCGATATCTCATCGCGTCGCCGATATGCGCATCAAGCTCGAGGCTGCGCGGTTGCTCACATATCGGGCCGCCTGGCGTTTAAGTCAGGGCCGAAACGCCACCTTGGAGGCCTCGATGACGAAGGTCTTCGTCAGCGAGGCGCTGATCCAGTCGGCGCTCGACACGGTCCAGATCATGGGCGCCTACGGGTACATGTCGGAGTCTGGCGTAGAGAGGATCTTGCGCGATTCTGTGGCCAGCACCATTTACTCCGGGACATCTGAGATCCAGCGCAATATAATCGCGCGGTGGCTCGGTCTCTGAGACGACGCCGGCGCCGCTCTCTTGAGTGGGTACGAGATGCGCGGGGGCACGTCACGTGCCCCTTGGTACATCTGGTATCGTTTACCGCGACTCGCTGATGACCTTGAACCGGGCACCAAAGCGACGGCCGAAGTTCATGGTGGAATTCGCGCGCAAGAATCCACCACGCGAATCTATTGGTTGTTCGCCGCTACTCGAGCTCAAGGGCGCTGAGTACTGCGGCGAGGAGGGCGGGCTCTATCCCGGAGGGCAGAATCACCCGCCTCCGGAGCACTACGGGGCGGGGCTCGAGCGCATCGCGAAGGTCGTGCCGCGCGGCCCGGACGGCGCGCCGGCTGAGGACGGCAAGATCGGCTTGATCGGGATCGGGCTGTCCAACACCAACAGCGAGTTTCAGGTGTTTATGCACCTGGTCTCGGAGTTCGAAGCCGTCAACCCGGCGCTCGTGGTCGTCAACGGCGCGCAGCCGCGTAAGTCCGCCGAGATCATGGAGACGCTGCGTTCGAACTACTGGCCGACCGTCGATCGGCGCGTCAAGCAGTCGGGCCTCACCAACGAGCAGGTCCAGGCCGTCTGGATCAAGAGCTCGGTCAAGCAGCCGAACAAGCCGTTCCCGGCCGAGGTCGAGAAGCTCTACGGCTGCCTCGTCAACACGATGCACATCCTCGCGGAGCGCTACCCGAACCTCGCGGTCGCGTACATCTCCAGCCGCGCCTACGGCGGCTACTCCGAGATCCCGCTCAGCCCGGAGCCGCACGCCTACGAGAGCGGCTTCGCCGTGAAGTGGCTCGTGCGTGATCAGATCGCGGGCAAGCCGGAGCTGAACTACGACCCCTCGAAGGGCGAGGTGCGCAGCCCGTGGATCCAGTGGGGCCCGTACCTCTGGGCGGACGGCGTCGTGCCTCGCAAGGACAACGGGCTCCGCTACACCCGCGACGACTTGATCTGGGACGGCGTTCACCCCTCGCCGAGCGGTCGCGAGAAGGTCGCCGGGCTGTTGTTCGACTTCATGCTCTCGGAGCGCACCGCGAGCGCTTGGTTCCTGCACCCCGACATCGCCGCGCGCACGATGGAGACGGACATGCTCGACGCGGGCGAGGGTCAACTCGACGACATGACCGTTACGCCAGCTGAGACGACGCTGAGCGACCCGAGCGAGAGCGGCTCCGGCGTCCAGGCGCAGGCGACCTGAGCGGCGGCGAGCTACTTCTTCTTGGCCGGCGCGAACTCGTCGTTCTTGAGGCGCTTGAAGTAGTCTTTGTACGCCCGCATCGCGACGACGCCGAACAGCAGCATGATCGGGATGTTCACCCAGAGCATCACGCCGGTGCCCAGCGCGGTGAGGTTATCCAGGTCGGAGTCCGTGGTGATGTAGCCGCTGCACGCGGCCAGGATGAAGAGGCAGTAGAGCACCTTGTACGGGAGGACCGCGCCCTCGCCGGCGATGTACACGACGCCCTGCTCGCCGTAGTAGGACCACGAGATCATCGTCGAGATCGCGAACAGCCACGACGCGATCATCACGAGCCAGGTCCCGAGGCCAGGCGCGGCGAGGTCGAAGGCGTAGCTCGTCAGCGCGGCGCCGGGGTAGTCGCGGTAGACGACCGGGTGCTCGACCTTCGGAGCCTCCGAGATGGCGTCGTCCGCGTCCCCGACGGCCTCCCACCGGACGCGCAGCTGCCCGTCGTCGGCTCGCCGCACGACGCCGTTGACGCGGTGGAGGCTGTCGCCGGTCTCCTCGTCGATCTCGCCGTAGCGCGCGACCAGGAACACGTTGTCGTCGGGCGCCCACGGCCCGCTGACGCGCTCAGCCTCCGGGCTCTTGGCGGGCAATTCGGTCTCAGGCAGCGACCAGGCGCCCTGCTCCTGCGCGGCCGTGAAGCTGGGGACCTCGGTGAGCGTCGCCTCGCCGTCGCGGTTCCAGGCGCCGCTGCTGAGGATCACGAGGGAGGTGAGGGTGGCGACGACGATCGTGTCGATGAAGGGCTCGAGGCCGGCGACGACGCCCTCGCGCACGGGCTCGTTGGTCTTCGCGGCGGAGTGCGCGATCGGGGAGGAGCCCTGACCCGCCTCGCTCGAGAACAGCGCGCGCTTCATGCCCCACAGGAACGCGAGGCCGAAGGTGCCGCCGATGAACGCGTTCTGGGCCTCGGCGGGATTAAACGCCGAGGTGAAGATGAGGCGGATGGTGTCGGGCAGCTTGTCGGCGTTGACGAACAGGACGTAGGTCGCGGCGATCAGGTAGAGCGCGCACATCAGCGGGACCACGCGGCCGGCGACGGCGCCGATGCGCTTGATACCGCCGAGGATCGTGAGACCCACGAGCAGCGCGAGCACGAAGCCGACGACCGGCACGGGGAAGCTCGGGATCGCCTTATTCGTGACGACGCCGACGTTCCAGGCCTGGAACATGTTGCCGCCGGTGATCGTCGCGATCAGCAGCGTGATGCAGAACAGGATCCCGAGCGGGCGGGCGAGCGCCTCGAGCGCGGGGAAGTGCTCGCGGATCCCGCGGTCGACGACCCACATCGGCCCGCCGTGCGGGTTGTCGGGGTCGTCCGTGTTGCGGAAGATCATCGCCTGCGTGACCTCGGTGGTCTTCAGCGCCATGCCGACGAGGCCGACGACCCACATCCAGAACATGGCCCCCGGGCCACCCAAGGCGATGGCGACCGCGACGCCGCCGATGTTGCCGAGGCCGACGGTCGCCGAGAGCGCGGCGGACAGCGCCTGGAAGTGGTTGATCGCGCCGGGGTCGTCGTGCTCGTCGTAGCGCCCCAGCACGACCGCGCTCCCGTGGGCGAGCGCGTGGTACTGACAAAAGCCCGACCACACGGTGAACAGCAGGCCGGTGGCGAGCACCGCGTACAGGACGAAGTCGCTCCAGATGACGCCGTTGACGGCCGTCAGGAACTCGTTCATGGCGTCGAGGAAGGCGTCCATGGCTGTGATTCCGCGAGTCTTTCCGCGCGAGCGCCGACGCGTTGCGCAGGGGCGCAGCGTCGCGAATGTACGCGCTGGGCTGGGATCATGCAGGCCGCCGTGAAATCGCGCAACCGCCAGGGCGAGGCGCGAAATTACGGCGTCTGTGCTCTCGAGTCACCCTTGGCCGTGACGGTTGCGCTCGGGCGTGCGACTCAGCATCACGCGCACCCGCGCGAGCAGATGCTTGAGCTGGGGATCGTGGACCTCTTCGAGGGCGCGCAGCGTGCCTTCATCGGGCTCCTCGGGGAGCAGCGGCGGCGGGACAGGATCGGGCGGCGCGGGCGGAGCGGGCGGCAGCTCGGGCTGCGGCTGGCGCGGGGCGAGACGCGGCTGGATCGCCTCGACCCCGGCCTTCGGGCACACCGCTTGAAGGCGCTCGGTCAGCGCCTGGCGTAAGTACTGCATCTCGTGTAGCCACTGATTGTCATGGACGTTGACGATCAAGGTTGTCCCGTCGACCTTCGCCGGCCACGTGTACTCGCGCAGGCGTCCCCGGGCGACGCGCGGCCAGGCGTCACGGATCCGGAGCATCTGGATCACGTGCGGCGGGACGAGACGGTGCAGGAGCGTCCAGGTCGAGGACGTGATGTTGACCGGACCTCGGCGCGCGAGCTCCTTCCCCCGATCACGTCGTCGATGTCGCCACGGACGTCGCATGACGCACGAGTGTGCCACGCGCGAGATCGACGCGGTAGGGCGCGCGAGCTCGTGCACGCGCTCGCTGGGGTCGCGCTGATGCTCGTGGCAAGCTCCTGCGCGAGCGCGACGGGCTGGCAGCGCACGAGCGCCCGGAATTGCGAGGCCGACGGACCGCCGCGGGTCTGCGTCGACGTCGCGCCAGATCGGCCCCTAGTGTTCGGCGTCGGCGGAGCCGAGCTGGTCCCGGGGGAGTGCGCGGAGGGCCCAGCCGGCGGGCGCGGCGGATCTATTAAGGTCACGGTGCGCGACGGCGGGACCCCGGGGGGCGAGGCGCGTCGACGCGTGCACGCTCGCCGCGGGCGCGAGCTGCACGTGACGGTCGCGGAGCCGCTCAAGCTCCGCGTCGCGGACCGGGCTCGCTGCGAGTAGCGGGCGCTACTCGTCGACGATCCGGCGGATGACCTCGCGGATGCGGTGCACGCCGCCCATGTCGCGGGCCATGAACTCGACGCCGGCGCCGTGCTCGTTGTCGTTGTTGCGCACGACCGAGAGGACCTCGAGGGGCCGCGCGCTGCCCGGCGGCGTGATCTCGATGATCAGCTCCTCTTGATTGCCCGGGCGCGTCTCGGTCAGCAGGAGCGCGCCGGTCTCGGACAGCTCGGTGATCGTGCCCCGCGTGAACTCGCGGTCTCCGGTGCGCCGCCAGCGGATCTCGACGAGCACCGGGTGGCGAAGGTGGCGACGACGCTGCGTGAGCTCGGTGGAGCCGATCGCGACTTCGCGGATGAACTGCAGCTTTCGCCACTCGCTGCCGGTGCAGCGGAGCACGCCACCTGCGCGAACGCGCAGGCGCGGGCGCGCGGTGTGCCAGCGCATCCCGATCGCCCTGATCATCACCTTCGAAGGCAGACCCGAATAGAACACCTCAACGAGGATCTCCTCGCCCGGCTCAAATCGCTCTGTCGTGTAGACCTGAAGCGAATTGGGCTCTTTAGGCGCCTCCAGGGCGTCGAGGAACGCCTGACCGGACGGATAGTGGCAGCGGATTTTTCGCAACGTGATTCCCGTGTTCGGATCGACCGGAGAGGAGCGTTACCGGGTTTTCGTCGCGCATGCTATCAGGAGCCGCACACACGCTCAACCTGGCTTTACAGCCCGCACGCGTGGGCGCAGAATCCGGCGCGAAGCACTCGCGATCACGAAGAGGCCTTGAGGACACCTGCATTGGTGTGTCCTCGCGGCGCGAGCACGGCGCATGGCGATCAAAGTCTACATGTCGACAGCGGGGAGACCGCTCGATCCGGCGGAGGCGACCATCAGCGTGTTCGATCGCGGCTTCCTCTACGGCGACAGCGTCTACGAGACGCTGCGGACGGCGGGCGGCGCGTTCGTCGATATGCGCCGGCATCTCGAGCGGCTGCGCACGAGCGCCGCGGGCATCGGGCTCGAGGTGCCGTACACGGATCAGGAGATCCGGCGGATCGTGCGCGAGACCTGCGAGGCCGCCGCGAACCCCGACTCCTACATCCGCATCGTCCTCACCCGCGGGACCGGGGCGCTGATGATCGACCCCCGCGTCTCTGGAGATCCGCAGCTGGTGGTGATCGTCAAGGTGCTGAAGCAGCCCCCGCTCGCGCTGTACGAGCGCGGCATCTCGGCCGCGATCGTCGACGTGCTGAAGCCGGGTCGCCGCCAGCTCGACCCCTCGCTCAAGACCGGCAACTACCTCAACAGCATCCTCGCGCTGCAAGAGGCCATCGACGGTGACGCCGAGGACGCGATCCTCTGTAACGCGGCGGGGGCGGTCGCGGAGGGGGCGACCAGCAACGTGTTCATGGTGAGCGGCGGGCGCGTGTTGACGCCCAGCTTTGAGACCGGGCTGCTGAAGGGCATCACGCGGACGGTCGTCGTCGAGCTCGCGGAGTCGCAGGGTCTCGAGGTGCTCGAGACGACGATCATGCCCGACCAGCTGCGCGCCGCCGACGAGGTGTTCCTGACCTCGTCGGTCCGCGGCGTGATGCCGGTGACGCGGCTCGACGGCGTGGCGGTCAAGGACGGCGCGGTCGGGCCGGTGACGCGGCGTCTGCTGCACGCGTACCGCGAGTACATCGACGCCGTCGCGCGCGGCGAGGGCGGCCCCTCGTAGCGCTCCGCGCCGCCGTCTCGATCGCGCAGGACGCAATCTTTTTGCCCGCGCGGAGCTGCCCGATGACGACCGATTCCGCGAGTCTGTTGTGATAGCTTCGCGACCTGCCGGGAGGGTCCCGCCGCCGCCTCGAAGCGCTATCGCGGGGACGGGCCGCCGACCTGAGCGAAGGAAGAAGTATGGCGAACGAAGTGAAGCTTTGGGTGCCCGCTCCGCGCGGCGCCGGTGACGACGAGCGAGTCGCGATCTCCGTCGAGGTGGTCGCCTCGGGCGACGAGGCGGGCTCGAGCTTTGAGCAGGCCCGGGGCGCTGAGGGGGCGCAGCTGCTGTGCGCCGGCGCGCGCTCGTTCCATCTTCGCTCGCTCGTCACGCTCGGTGACGACCGCCGCGCGCTCGTGCAGGGCGCCATCGGTCGACGCGTGCTGGTTGAGTTCGAAGGGCGCGCCGGTCTGCGCTGTCGCCTCCGCGAGGCCGCGGGGCGCGGGCTGCTGCGCGATGAGCCGCCCGCGCTCAACCTGACCGAGGGGATGTTCGGCGCGGCGCCGCTGCTGCTGCGCGCCGACGGCACGCTCGCGGCGAGCGAGGAGGGCGCGGCGCCGCGTGGGCTCGACGCGCTCGACGTCATGGTCAACGCCGCGCGCTGGGTCTCGTCGCGACGCACGACGAGCTTCGAGTGCCTGTTCCCGCCGAGCGCCTTTCACCCCGAGCAGGCGCGCCGCGCCGACCGGCTCTCGCCCGCGCAGGGCGAAGGTCTCTTGGGACAGCTCGAGGCGATCTCGCGGGCGGCCGCGCCGACGCGCGAGGAGGCGCGGGCGGCCGGGGTCGACGCGGTGCAGCTGCGCTCGGCGGTCCTGACGGTGCTCTCGCACGTGCTCGCGACGGCGCTGAAGGACCCGGGGTTTCGCGCGCTCGCGGACCGGGCCGCGGCGATGATCTTCGCGCTGATCGACGCGGAGGTCGGGGCGGGGGCGCGGCCCGAGCTGCGCGCCCACGCGATCCAGCTGCTCTCGCAGCGCGGCCCGGCGCTGTCGGAGGAAGACCGCGCGCGGGTCGTCGCGCTGCAGCGCGGCTACCTGCGCGAGGCGCCGCCCTACGACGAGCTCGGCGACACCTGGCGCTTCGCCTTCGCGAGCGCTTACGACTTTCACCCCGGCGAGTACGAGGTCATGCGCGACAAGTACAGCTTCGCCGAGATCGAGGTCCCGGAGGACGCCCCCGCGCCGCCGGGCTACCGCGGCTACAAGGCCCTCGAGGCGCCCTTTACCGGGCCCAAGGGACAGAAGATCCAGCTGCTGCTGCGCGCGACGAGCCCGCGCAGCGAGAACTTCGAGATGGGCGAGGCGTACTTCGTCGGGCACTGCATCAGCCGGCACGCCAACCTCGGTTCGAACGACATGGCGGCCTCGACCGTCGCCGTCGAGCAGCGCGGGTACAAGCTGCAGATCAACTGTCAGTGCGCCGGCTTGACCACGCGCTTCGCGATCTCGCGGATGTTCCCCGAGGCCGACATCTACTCGTCGTGGGACTCGACCTACTTCCGCACCGACGGGAGCCACAAGATCATCGAGTCGGAGGCCTGCGACTGCTTTCACGCGATCCTGCAGGGCTTCGCCGCCGGCGAGAGCTTCGTCCAGATCGACGCGCGGATCCGCGAAGCCCAGTGGTATCACAAGCAGAACCGCGTCGAGGGCTTCGTGCAATTCGTCGGGCCCGCGCACCGCAGCGTCGTCGCGCGCTACGAGGACATCAACCACGACGGCAAGGCCGATTACTACGACGGCTTCCTCGACTTCACGCTGATCGAGATCGCCGAGGACACGCGCGAGGGGGCTGTCCCGCGCGACCCCGGGGTCGCGGCGTCACAGGTCAGCGGCGCCGCCGCGCGCGGGCTCGGCTGGTCGGCTGGGAGCCTCAACCGGGTGACGCAGTACAGCGAGCTGTGGGATGAGCTGCCCGGCGAGGCGGAGCGCTTCTACGCGTTTCGCGGCGCGGGCTTCTACAGCCCCGCGCACCCGCCCAGCGACGTGCCGACCGGCGACGGGCCGGCGCAGGAGCTCGGGCGGCTCCCGGCGGTTGTTCGCTATCTAAAGGATCCCGCGGCGCCGGGCGGCCTGGTCGCGGAGGTCATGTACAACTCGTGGCTCAGCCACACGCCGCAGGAGCTGAAGCGACTGCTGATCGCCGCCGACGCCTGGTGGCGCGCGGTCGACCTCGGGCACCTCGGCGGGCGTGAGCCCATCGACACGATCGCGGGGCAGCGCGGCGGCTTGTTGCTGCTGCTGGCGAGCCTGCTCGAGTACCCGGCAGATCAGAACCGCCTCGGTCAGCTGTGGGAGCGCGCGCTCGACATGCTGAACCTCCCGCCGATCTCGCGCTCGCTGGTCCGCAAGTGCAACACCGACGCGGACCACAACCGCGGCAACTACTACGGCTCGCGACGCGGCGTCCGTCAGCTGCTCGGCGACGCCGAGCCGGGCGAGCTGGAGCGCGGCGATCCGCTGGCCTACGAGCGCCTGCTGAGCGACGATCCGACGATCGGTCGCGCGAGGCTCCTTGACCTCGAGCTCGCCGCGAAGCTGGCGAGGGCCGAGGCGGCCGTGTCCGATCCGGCGACGGCGGAGGTTGAGCTCACGAGCTTCGCGGCGAGCGACGACGGCCCCGCGCAGGTTGTCGACGCGGGCGAGGTCGTGAGCGGTCCAGAAGCCGCCCCGGAGGTGGAGGAGTCGCGGCCCGTTGAAGCGGCGCCGGAGGAGGCCGTGGATACCGCGAGGGTGACAGTCGAGGAGCCCGAGGGGGCCGACGAAGCGTCGTCATCGGAGACCAGCGACGCGGCGGAGGAGGCCGTCGAGGAGCCCCAGGGGTCCGCGGAGGAGGTCGGCGAAGCGGCGGAGGAGACCATCTCGGAGCCCGAGGAAGCCGGCGAGGTGATGTCGGAGGAGGTCGCCGGGGAGTCGGCGGAGGCAGGTGGCGAAGCGGCGCCCGAGGACCAGCTTGAAGCAGCCTCGCCAGCGGAGAACGCCGAAGCGCAGGTCGAGGAGGCCGCCGCGTCACCGGCCGACGCGGAGGCTGTCGAAACCACGGAGGCGAGCGCCGCCGACGTGGGGGAAGCTGTCGAGGGCGCAGTTGAGGAAGCGTCGGCGCCGGCGGTCGTTGAGCACGCGGACCCGGCCGCCGAGGTCGTGGAGGAGGCGAGTGACGGCGGAGACGGTGAGGCGGAGGTCGCCCCATCTGCGGACCTACCCGCCCCCGTCGCGTCTGAGGACGCGAGCGAGTCCGAGGCCGCGGGGGGCGAGCGACCCAGCGACAGCGAGCTCCGTGAGTCGGCCGACTGAGACGTCTTGAGCGAGCGGGCGGCGCGGCGCGGATCTTCGGGTCCGTGTACGTGCTACGGTCTCGCGATGTACGTATCTGCCCGGGGCTCGCAATCACCTGTCCTTTGGACCCTGCTCATAATCTGCGCGACGTGGAGCGCCGCCTGCGGTGACGACGCCGTCGGCGGGACCGACAGCGCGAGCGACAGCGACAGCGACGCGGGCGAGACGACGGCGGGGCCCGCGACGAGCTCGAGCAGCACCGCAGCGCCCGTGTGTATGGCGGGCGAGCAGCAGGCGTGCAGCTGCGACAACGGCGTCGAGGGGGTCGCGGACTGCCTCGAGGACGGCAGCGGCTACGGCGAGTGCCAGTGCCCCGAGCCGGTCTGCGGGAACGGCCAGGTCGAGGGCGACGAGGCCTGCGACGACGGCCCCGCGAACTCCGACGACGCCGCGTGCACGAGCGCGTGCCAGGTCGCGGAGTGCGGAGACGGGCTGCTGCACGCGGGGGTCGAGACCTGCGACGACGGGGTCAACGACAACAGCTACGGGGGCTGCGCGCCGGACTGCACGCGCGCCGACTTCTGCGGCGACGGCGAGCAGAACGGCCCGCCCGACGCCGAGGCCTGTGACGACGGCGACTCGGAGAACGGCGACGGCTGCAACAACGACTGCGTGGTCTCCGGCACGCCGCTGTGGACGGACATCTACCCCGGCGAGAACGCCGGCAACACCATCGCGCACGGCGTCGCGGTCGACAGCGAGGGCGACGTCTTCGTCGTCGGCGAGACCTTCGTCGTCGGCGAGAACGCGAACATCATGATCCGCAAGTACTCGCCCGACGGCGAGCTGCAGTGGGCGCAGAACATCAACGGCCCGGGCAGCGGGATCGACGTCGCGCGCGGCGTCGCGATCGACAGCGAGGACAACGTGATCGCGGCCGGCGAGGTGTTCGAGGCCGGCAACAACGCGGACATCTGGATCCGCAAGCTGGACAACGACGGCAACGAGCTGTGGACGAAGCAGATCGACGGGGACGAGGGCCTCGGCGACGGCGCCTACGGGGTCGCGGTCGACGGCGACGACAACATCATCGTGACCGGCGAAACCTATCACCTGATCGGGCTCAACGACATCTGGACCGCGAAGTACAGCCCCGACGGCGGCGACTGGTGGGTCAACGAGTACGACCACGAGTCGGGCAACGATCGCGGCTACGGGGTCGCGGTCGGCGTGGACGGGCAGATCTTCGTGGTCGGCTCCGCCTACGCCTTCGTCGGGCTCAACGACCTGTTCCTGCGCAGCTACAGCCCGGTGGGCGTGATCGAGTGGACCCACGCGATCGACAACTGGGACGGGATCGACCGCGCGCGCGCGGCCGCGACGGACTCGGCCGGGAACCTCGTGATGGTCGGCGAGACCTACACCCCGGATGACCTCACGAACATCTGGATCGGCGGCTACGCGGCGGCCGACGGCGAGCAGCTGTGGGTCGAGTGGTACGACAGCGACGGCGCCGACAACGACATCGGCTACGGGGTCGCGGTCGACGGTGACGACAACATCATCGTCGCCGGCAGCACCTACGCGGTCGACACGCTCGCGGACACCTTCGTCGGCAAGTACAGCCCGGGCGTCGAGCCGCTGTGGCAGCAGATCTACATGGGCCCCGGCGGGAACGATCGCGCGCGCGCGGTCGCGGTCGACGCCGAGGGGAACGTGTACGCGGCTGGCAACGAGTACTCCCTCGACGACTTCGCGGATCTCTGGCTGACGAAGTACGCGCCGTAGGTCGCTCGCGCGGGCTGCTAGTCCTCGGTCACCGACGCGAGCCAGTCCGCGAAGCCCGGGCCCGCGAACACGCGCTGCAGGTGGCGCGCGAGCTCGGCCTCGATCGGCGGGCGCCAGGTCTCCTCGAGACCAGAGCCCGCGAGCAGCTCGCGGATCGTCGTGTCGCCGAGGTGCTCGCGCTCGTCGTGCAGCGCGCCGCGCAGCGTCGAGCCGAGCTCATCCCAGGCGGCGAAGCTCTCGAGCCCCGCGCGCAGGTCCGCGGCGACGTCCTCGGGCTTGAGCTTGTCGAGCTCGCCGAGCAGCAGCGTGGTCTCGAGGGTCATCACCGCGCCGATCATGTCGGCGCGCTGGGCCGCCATCGCGCGCTCGTGCCGGGGATCGGAGGCGCGCTCGACGATCGAGTTGATCGCGCGGTCGAGGGTGCTGTCGACGAAGCGGCGCACGCGGTCCTCGAGCTGGTGCTCGAGCTCGCCGCCGACCGTTGAGGCGACCCCCTTCGCCACGCTGAACAGCTTGGAGCGCAGGCGTGCGCCGGGGATCCGGCTGGTGTCGGGCACCGCCGACCAGAGCTTGCGGCCGAAGTCGAGCAGCGACTCGTGGAGGATGGAGCGCATGAGTTCGCGGGTCGCCCCGTGGTCGACGAGCGCGCGCACGAGCTCCGCGCTCGGCGTGAACGGGCGCCGCGCGGCCCGCTTGAGCGTCGCGGGCAGCGTCTCCGGCAGCAGCTCGGCGAGCGGGCGCGACCTGACCGAGTGTGCACGTTCGCGCTGCTCCTTCAGCCAGCGCGCGACCCAGCGCTCGAGCGCCTCGGCGCGCGCCGGCTCGGCGAGGGTCTGCAGGCCGCGGGTCACGTCCTCGGCGAGCTGCTCGGGGTTGAGGTAGCGGGCGGCGGGTCGCGTCAGGAAGTCCTCGGCGAGCACCCCCGCGAGCGCCTGGGCGAGCGCGGGCTCCTGGCGCAGACGGGTCAGCGCGCGGGCGCCCGGGGAGTCTGTGCGCGGGGGGTCCTGGGGGTCTGCGAGCGTGTCGGGATCCGGCGCCATCGCCCGGGAGCGTAGCCCGAAGCGGCGGCGCGTCGGGACCACGAGGTTGCGAGCTGACTCTCCAGGCAGCAGGTTGTGTGCGTTGGGACACGGGGGCGCGGGCGCTTGCGAACTCGGCCGCGCGCGGCTAGGGTCTCGCCCCGTGAAGCCCGCCGAGATCTACACGAACCTTGGTCAGGAACATATCGACGCCTACTACAAGGAGCTGTCCGGAAAAGAGATCCGGGCGATCCTGAAGGCCGGCGATTCACACTCGAGCGTGCCCTCGACCGCCTTCACGCAGGCGGCGCGTCGCAAGGTCTGGCGGCGCCGGATCAGCGCCGAGGTCACCACCAAGGCGAACGACAAGCTCGCGCTCGCGTACCTCATCGAGTGGCTGCTGCGCCACCACCGGCAGATGCTGGTCGACTACCTCGACTTCCTCGGCGTCAAGCACAACCAGGGCGAGACCGACGAGGACTTCTGCGAGTCCCGGGAGCCCGAGAAGCTGCGCGAGGGCATCGCGGTCCTGCTCGAGAAGTACCCGGCGCACCACGTGGCTACCTATCTGCTGCTCGTCGGGCACCTGCAGGAGACCCACGTCTACGACCAGACCCCCGAGGTGCTGACCGCGCTCGGCTTCGACGCGGACAAGGCGGCGAGCTACGTCCAGGCGCACATCGAGCAGCACGGCGTGGCGACCAAGAAGGACGTGGCGAGCGCGTCCTGAGCGGATACACTCGAGCCGCGAGCCAGCCGGCGTCCATCACCGCCCGCTAGGCGCTCACTTCCACGTAGGCAGGGGAGAGCACGGATGGATCGTCTCGAGATGTTGCGACAGTTCGCGAGCCAGCGGCCGGATGATCCGTTCCCGCAGTACGGGCTGGCGATGGAGCTGCGCAAGCGCGGCGAGCTGGCGGAGGCCAACGCCGCGTTCGCGCGCTTGATGGAGCGTCACCCCGCGTACATCGCCGCCTACTTGATGGCCGGCAATTGTTTGGTCGCGTCCGGCGAGCCCGCCGAGGCGGTTACGGTCTACGAGCGCGGCATCGCGGCGGCCCGCGCGGCCGGGGACGCGCACGCGCTCTCCGAGCTCGAGGCGGCGCGCGCGGAGCTGTCGTGACGCGCTCGCCGATACACATGAGTGAGCCCGAGCTGGTGTTCGCCAGCCCGCGCAAGCTGCCGCGGGCCAACAAGCTGCGCGGGCGCGTGGTGGTGCTCGACATCGCGTTCGCGGCCGACGGGATCGGCAAGGGCTTTAAAAAGAGCACCGGCAAGTTCATCACGCAGCTGGGCGATCGGCTGGTGCGCTGGGTCGATCATCACGACCACGAGCGCCACGTCGACTTCAAGGGCGACCCGCGCTTCGTGCTGCACACCAAGGCCGAGCACGGCGCCTGCCCGGAGATCATCACGCCCGAGATGGTCCATGAGTCAGGCCCGGTCGACACCATCCTCGCGCACTTCGACCTCGACGGGCTCTACGCGGCGGCCAAGTGGATGCTGGGCGGCATCGAGCCGTACCCGGGCGCCGACGACGACGCCCGCGCCGTCGACACGCGCATCGGCGAGCCGAGCCCGCGCGCGCAGCTGATCGACAAGGCCCTGCGGGTCCACTACGCCGACCCGGTGCTCAAGATCCGGATCGTCCGCTGGCTCACCCGCGGCATGAAGCCGGGCATCGAGCTCGAGACGATCAAGGAGGCGGCGGCCGACTTCGATCGCAAGGCCGAGGCCGCGCGCGCGCTCGCGGAGCGATACGAGATCACGGGGGACATCGCGCTCGTCGAGGTCCCGCAGGGCGTCGACCTCGACAAGACCGAGCTGCTGCTGCTCGGTCAGCGCGTGGCGACGGTCGCGGTCGTCGTCGACGGCATCAACGTCTCCATTGCGGCGCCCTTCGACAGCGGCCTCAATTTCGTCGAGCTGCTCGAGCTGGGCGGCGGCATGCCGACCCGCGTCAGCGTGCCCCGTAAGCGCCTCACGCTCGCGCTCGCGCGGATCCGCGAGCGGCTGGCCAAGCACACCGCGTCGTCGCCTTCGTGATCAGGCCTCGCCGCGGGCGGCGAGCTCGCGCAGCCAGGCGCGCCAGCGACGTGAATCCTCGCGCTCCGGGTCGAGGCCGTCGGCGCCCATAAACGGCGCGAGGCGGTCCCACGAGGAGGGGTCGGGGCAGCCGAGCGCCGTCCAGCGGTCCACGAAGGACTCGAGGTCCGGCGCGAGCACGCGGCCGTGCCCGCGCGCGCGATCACGCTCGTGATCCAAGAACACGACGCGCTTGCCCATGAGCGCCAGGTAGACGCCGTTGAGGCCGGCGAAGGGGACCGAGGTGCGCCACTCGTGGTCGAACTCGTCGAGCGCCCAGCTGCGCGCCTCATGGATCAGCCCGGGGAGGTCCGAGAGGCGCCAGAGCCCCTCGGGGAAGCCGCCAGCGCGCAGCGCCGTGAGGCCCTCGGGCGGCTGACGAAACGCCGGCAGCGTCCACTCGAACTCGACCTCGTCGGCGTTTCGGAACGCCCGCAGCAGGCTCTCGGGGAGCCGGCGACCGATCCGATCCTCGACCCGGGTGATGGCCTCCGCCGACGCGGGCTCCCCGAGCGCCAGCGGCACGGCGCCGTTCAGCCCAGCGCGTCCGCGGTCGGTGAGCGCCGACCAGCGATCGGTCAGCTCGGCCCACGCGCGCGCGCTCCACAGCGGCTCGAGCTGACGAAGTCGATCGCGGGTCTGGGCGAGGCGGTCGGGGTCGACGGCGGGGGACGTCTCGATGGGCGCCGGGCGCAGCTCCGCGGGGAGCGCGACCGCGAGCTCGTGCCGCGCGACGGCGCGCGCGAGCTCCTGGGCGCTCGCCTCGTCCAGCGCGGGGAGCCACCGCGAGAGCGCGTCGCAGGCCTTGCGGTACAGCGCCGGGGAGGGCGTGAAGCCGGGCGGCGGCGCGAGCCCGAAGAGCGTTCCCGCGCCACCTGGCCGGAGGGCCACGCAGGCGTCGAGCAGCCGCTGCAGCGCGAGCCCGTCGCCGCTCGCCGGCGTGCTCTCGTCAATCCGCTCAGAGACCCAGGCTTCGAGATCCTTCACGATCGCCTGAATAGGCGAGGGGAAGATGTATCGTCAAGCGCGGATCAGGTCGCGCGACTCGCCCGCCGCCTCCGGTCGCCCGCGACGTCGAAGACGCACGACCATCGGCTGGGAGCGTGTCGCGGTCGGGGTCGAAGGCTGATTGATCGTACAGATCGCAGAGCCTCGCCGTGGGTCCGAAGCGGGGGTGGTCGCGGTCAGCGAACGAAGGGGGGCGCCGATTGCAATGAGCGCGTGAGTCGATCGACGCGGCGGTCGGTCGGCGCCTCGCATCGCCACGCGACGGGCGGTCCCGCGGGCGCGCGCTCGCTCGAGTCGAACGATGAGTTCGAGCTCCTCGCGCGCCCCGTCCCTCATCGCGGTGCACGTGCCGTCGCTCGCGTTGAATCGCGCGTCGGCGCGATCGTGTCGAGTCGGCGGCGCGGTTCGAGGGCCGAGGCGCGCTCGCACTCATCTCGCCGAGCGGGCCCGTGCTCGACGCGACGCGTCTCGGTCCCGATTCACGCGGAGTCACGCGAGCCGACGCGGCGTTGGCGGGTCCGCGAGCGCGCGCCTTCGAACAACGTGCGCGCGCGCGGCCGTGGTCGCCGACGCGACATGCTCGTATGCTTGCGGTCCGCAGGCGGCGGCTCAAATCAACGCGCCGCGTGGGAGGAGTATCTGATGCCAGATCGTGGTCGTGAGCGGGACTTGGTCCTCGCGCCGAATGAGTTCGCGTTCATCTCGGACGAGACGAAGGGCAACATCAACGTATATGTCGGGCCGCACAAGACGAGCCTGGCGAACACCGACCAGCCGGTGGTCTTCGACCCGGCGAGCAAGCGCTTCGTCCACAAGACGCTGCAGGAGGCGACGTGCACGATCTCGATCGCGCCCGAGGGCTGGTACTTGGTGCTCAAGAACCCGGCGAAGGACGGCTCGCACCCGCGCACGGGGGCGCTCAACAACCTCCCCGAGCTGAAGATCGGGCGCAAGGTCAACATCCCGGGCCCGATCTCCTTCGCGCTCTGGCCCGGGCAGATGGTCAAGGTCGTCCAGGGCCACCGGCTGCGCTCCAACCAGTACCTCTTGGTGCGCGTCTACGACGAAGAGGGCGCGCGCGAGAACTGGTCGAAGGCGGTCATCAAGAAGAAGGCGGCCGAGGGCGAGGGCGAGGAGAGCGAGAGCGAGGCGGACGGGCTGCACGACGACGAGATGCCCGACCTGACCATGGGCGCGCTGTTCGTGATCCGCGGGACCGACGTCGCGTTCTACATCCCGCCGACCGGTCTCGAGATCGTCCGCGACGGCGCGGGCCGTTACGTGCGCGAGGCGGTCACGCTCGAGCGCTTGGAGTACTGCATCCTGCTCGATGAGGACGGCAACAAGCGCTACATCCGGGGGCCCGACGTCGTGTTCCCGCGCCCGACCGAGACGTTCATCACCAAGAACGGCTCGCGCAAGTTCCGGGCGATCGAGCTCAACGAGATCAACGGGCTGTACCTCAAGGTCATCGCGCCGTACACGGAGGACGGCGTCGACTACAAGGTCGGCGACGAGCTGTTCATCACCGGCAAGACCCACAAGATCTACTTCCCGCGCCCCGAGCACGCGATCATCAAGTACGGCGCGCAGGAGAAGCAGAACGCGGTCGCGATCCCGGCGGGCGAGGCCCGCTACGTGCTCCACCGCCTGACGGGGCAGATCGCGCTGCAGCGCGGCCCCAGCATCTTCCTGCCGGACCCGCGCACGCAGGTCATCGTCCGCCGCGTGCTCGATCCCAAGCTCTGCAAGCTGCTGTTCCCGGGCAACAAAGAGGCGCTCGACTACAACCTGCAGCTGGCGCAGACCGCCGGGGGCAAGCCCGGCAGCGACTACGTCGCCGACCGCGAGGTGCAGGAGCAGGATCGGCGCTCGCGCAAGTCGAAGCGCAGCTCGTCGGCGCCCTCGCCCGCGCCCGCGCCCCGGCAGGGCTTCGCGGGCGACGGCTTCTCCCGCAACCAGACCTTCACCGGCCCGCGCACGATCGTGCTCGACACGCGCTACGAGGGCGCGGTCGCGATCGACGTGTGGACCGGCTACGCGGTGCTCGTGGTCGACAAGTCCGGCGGGCGCAAGGTCGTCAGCGGGCCGCACACGCACCTGCTCGAGTATGACGAGACGCTGCAGCTGCTCGAGATGTCAAAGGGCTGCCCGAAGTCCGACGAGAACCTGCTGCGCACGGTCTACCTGCGGGTGCTCAACAACAAGATCTCCGACCGCATCGACGCGGAGACGCGCGACCTGGTGCAGGTCAGCGTGCGCCTCAAGTACCGCGTCAACTTCGAGGGCGAGGACCCCTCGAAGTGGTTCGAGGTCGAGAACTACGTGAAGTTCCTGTGCGACCACATTCGCTCGCTGGTGCGCAACGCGGTCAAGAAGCTCGGGATTCAGGCGTTCTACTCCGACGCGACCTCGATCCTGCGCGAGGTCATCCTCGGGAAGCAGGGCGACAGCGGCAAGCGCCCGGGGCGGGTGTTCTCCGAGAACAACATGCGCGTCTACGACGTCGAGGTCCTCGACGTGAACATCGGCGACGACTCGATCGCCGAGCTGCTGGTCGAGGCCCAGCACGCCGCGGTCCAGCAGACGCTCGCGCTCTCCAGCGAGCAGCGCAAGCTCGAGTTCACCGAGCGCAGCGAGTCCATCGCGCAGCAGATCGCGGCGGTCCAGTCGACCACGCGGCGCGCCGCGATGGGCGAGCGGGAGAAAGAGGTCGAGCAGCAGAAGTCGCTCGACCTGGCGCAGATCGACGCGCGCGCCGAGGCGCGCCAGCGCAGCCAGGCGGCCGAGCTGGCGCAGCAGGAGGCGATCGACACGATCCACCGCGCCGACCTGTCGCGCAAGCGCTCGGCCCAGGAGCACGAGCTCGAGTTCAACCAGCGGGAGCTCGAGCTGCAGCTGCAGCGCGTCCGCGCCGAGGTTCAGGCCGTCGTCGACAAGGCCGGCGCGGTCTCGCCGGAGTTGATCGCGGCGCTGCAGGCCTTCGGCGACCGCGCGCTCGCCGAGAAGATGGCCGAGAGCATGGCGCCGCTGGCGATCCTCGGCGGCGAGAGCGTCGCCGACGTGCTCGCGCGGCTGCTGCAGGGCACCCCGCTCGCGCGCCTGCTGAAGGCGCCCGGCGGCGACGACAGCGAAGAGTAGGCCGTAGGGCCATGTACAAAAGACCCGCCGGGCGCGCCCGGCGGGTCTTTGTTTCTCGAGTCGAGTCGAGTCGAGTCGAGCCGCGCTCAGCCGGTGAAGAGGTTCCCGAGCTCGGCGCCGAGCAGCGGGTACCGGCCGGCCTCGTCGCTGCCGGAGACGCCGGTGAAGTCGCGCAGCGCGACGTGCAGGTCGGCGCACTTCAGCTCGACGCCGGCCTCTTCGTCGTCCGTGATCTCGAGGGTCGCGGGGTCGATGAGCCGGGGCAGCTGGTCGAGCTCGTCGGTCCCGCCGACGACGCGGTCGCCGGTGACGCCCGCGCCGAAGAACATCGCGCTGCCGACCGGCCAGTGATCCTTGCCGTCGGCCGCGTTGGGGCCGTTGTAGCCCTTGCCGCGCCCGAAGTCCGAGCCGACCATCGTGATCAGGTCGCCGTCGAGGCCCTTGGCCTGGGCCTCGGCGATGAGGAAGTCGATGCCGAAGTTCAGCTTGGCGAGCTGGCGCACCTGGTCGCGGTCGTGGTTGCCGTGGGTGTCGAAGCCGCTCAGCTCGACGTTGACGGCGACGGCGAGGCCGGCCTCGAAGGCCGCGAGCGCGAACTGGATCTGCTGGCACATGCGCTGGAGGTCGCGCATCTCCGTGGGCATCGTGATCAGCGTGTCGGGCAGCGGCACGCTGGCGAGCGTGTCGTCGCCCTGGCGGGCCATGTACAGCGCGCTGCCGGACTGCCGGAGCGCGGGGAGGTTGAAGTCGTCGACCTGGGCCTGCAGGCGCTCGCCCTGCGCGGCGCGGATGCGGTCGAAGGTCGAGGACATGTGGTACTGCGCGAGGTTCTCCGGGTCGGTCGGGACGATCCGGTTCGGCTGCGCGATCTTGCGGAAGGGCGTGACGCTGCTGAGGCGCGTGACGGGCACGAGCTTCTCGGTCGCGTCGTAGCCCCCGCTGCTGATGAAGGCGAGCGGCAGCGCGGGACCCTTGGCGGCGGCGAGCAGCGCGCCCAGCGAGGGGTAGCCCTCCGAGCCGCGCCCGCTCCAGATCGTCGTCACGCCACGGAGATGATTGTTCGTCTCCATGTTGATGCCGTTGACGACGAGCAGCTTGTCGCTGTGCGCGTTGAAGAACGCCTGGTTCGACATCACGAAGCCCATCGACATCGGGTCGTTGAGCCCGATGCCGGCCTGCGTGATCCCGATCGGCGCGTACGCGATGTTGCCGGCCGTGGCCGGGTTCGCGTAGATGCCGTTGTTGTAGGCGCCCGGCGTCTTCGGGTCACAGTAGTAGGTCGGGTCCCAGGCCCCGCGCGCGCTGATCAGCACGTAGAACGGGCCGGGGTAGGTCTCGGCGGCGCGGGCCGGACGGGAGAACACCGGGGAGACGACCGAGAGCCCGGTCATCGCGGCGAGCTTGAGAAATTTGCGGCGGTCCATCTTGTTACTCCTTCGCTTCGTCCCGGCGGCTCACTCGTACAGGAACCGGTAGTCCATCAGCATGTAGGTGAGCACGGCCATCCAGGCGCGGACGGTGTAGGTGCCGTCGTTGATGATCTGCTGCTCCTCGGGCAGGTCCACGCCCGTGTTGGGGTCCTTCGTCGCGCGGCAGGTCGAGATGATCGCGAGGGTCTCGCTCTCGGGCTCGTCGCTGGCGACGCTGAGGGCGCCCTCGAACTGGGTGTCCGCGAACAGCGTGAACGCGCGCTCGATGTCGGGGTCGTCAAGCTCGAGCTCTTCGCCGAGCAGGCGCGCGTAGAGGTGCTGGATGTTCTGCTTGATCGCGTCCTCGGAGACGAGCGGGGTGTCCGAGAGCTCGACGTGGGGGAACAGCAGGCGCTCGGGCTGCGGCTTCGTGAAGTCGAAGGCCGTCGCCTTGCACGCGACCTCGTTGGCCATGCGCATCGCGACCTGCGTCATGATGTGATTCACGTCGGGGAGGCGGTTGGTGATCTCGTCCGAGTCCATGCCGCCGTAGAGGATCACGTAGTCCGTCAGGAGGACATCCCAGGTGACGCCGACCGTCGCCTCGATCTTGCGCGCGAGCAGCTCCGGCGTGGAGAGGCGCGCGGTGCCGACGTCCGTCAGCTCGTAGGCGCGCGCCTCGTTGGGCGCGCTCGCCATGTCGCGCGCGCGGTAGTACGGGCTCATGACGATCGCCTTGAAGATCGTCTTGATGTTGTAGTTGCTGAGCTCGAAGTCCGAGGCGACGCTGCGGAAGAACGCGTCTTGGTTCTCCCACGCGATCTGCAGGCCCTCGTAGCCCGGCTGGCCCGGGTCGGTGGGGTACTTGATCGCGTCGGCGCCGGTGAGGCCCTTGTAGGCGTGGAAGACCATCGAGAGCGAGAAGCGCGGGTCCTCGACGACGCGCTGCGCGAGCCACTGGATACCGTTGGCGAATTCCGTCGGCGGCATCTCCTCGGTCCCGAAGCCGGGGCTGAACATCTCCCCGTGCCAGGCGGGCTCAGCGAGCAGGCGCTCGTTGTCTGTCTCTGAGAACATCTGGAACGCGCCCGCGATCGGGTCCATGCTCCGGTGGCACTTGGCGCAGACCGGGTTGTTGCGCGTCGGGTTGAAGATCGAGGAGCCCGCCTCGGGGTCGATCGCCTGGCTGGCGAGCTCGAGCACGTTGGTCGCCAGGAAGTGCTGGTAGATCATCCGCGAGCGGTGGCGGTTGCGGTTGGTGCTCGACGTCGGGAAGCGGTTGAGCCACATCGGCGAGCTGAGGATGCCGGAGTGCGGCCAGGGCACGTCGGGCAGGTTCGCGGTGGTCAGCAGGCCCGGCTGCAGCTCGTCGGGATCGTCGGGGTTATCGAAGGCGATGTCGACGTCGTAGAACCACGCCGTGTCGGGCGTGAAGACCATGTACGTCGCGGTCAGGATCTCGGTGAACGGCCGGTCGTAGCGGACGATGTAGCGGATCAGGTCGAGCGGCTCGCGGGCGATCGCCTTGTTGATCCGGCGCCGCTCATCGGTCGGCAGCATCAGCTGGTTCTGCACGAACGGCGTGCGGTTGGGCCACTGCGTGTTGTTGAGGTTCTGGGCCGCGCGGCTCGCCGAGTTGTTGGCGATGTACTGGTCCGTCAGGAACACGTCGTTGAACAGCTCGACGAGCCGCGTCTCGAAGGCCGGGTCGGCGAGCAGCGAGTCGAGCGCGAGCTCGAGCGCCTCGTCGGTGCCCCCGCCGAACTCGAGGAGGCCGAGCTGCTCCTCGGTCGGCAGGCGGCCGTTGAGGTGCAGCGCCGCCTTGCGCAGGGTCTCGTAGGCGTCGAGCATGTCGACGTCGGCGAAGCTCGCGTCGGACTCCGGGGGCGGGCACTGCAGCGGATCGTCGAGCTGCGCGAGCAGCTCGACGATGGCCGCGTACTCCTCGCTCTCCTCGGGGAGGATGTCGCCGCCGCCGTGGTCGGTGAGCCCGGCGGGCTTGGCGAGCAGCAGCGGCACGCCGTCGTACTGGTAGCCCTGGATCGCGCGGATGTTCTCGAGGTTGGCGTCGATGAAGCCGGGGTAGATCGGCGGCAGCAGCAGGAAGTCGGCGAACTGCTCGGCCGCGACGCCCGTCGGGTCGTGGCACTGGATGCAGACCTGACCCATCAGCGGCCAGACCTCCTCGACGAAGAACTCGCGGGTGGGCGTGCACTCGACGGGTTCGCCGGTGGTCTCCTCGGGTTCGTCCTCGGTCGTTCCGCCGCTGCTCGTGCCGGTGCTCGGATCGGGGCCCTCGGTCGTCTCGCCCTGGGGGCTCGAGTCGCTCCCGGCGGTGGTCTCCGCGCCGTCGTCGCCGCTGCAGCCGCTCGCGGCCAGCGCGGCCACGAGCCCGAGCGCGAGCGAGGTGCTTCCAAGGAGTCGCCCTCTGGTAGTACGCGTCATTCGACCCTCCAACTCAGGGCCCGAGGATAGCGGCTTTATCGGCGGGCGGACAGCGGATCGCGTCGTCCGCGTGTTTCAAATATGTGTCTTTAAAGGCATGTCGTATCTCCGCGCCGCGCGGGCGCCTCGCGCCGGGGGGCGGCGTCCTCATTCGGGGGCGACGAGCCGCGGTGCGGGTGGCGTCGGCGCTCACGAGCGCTCGACGGGTAGGTCTGCGCGCGAGTCCGTGAGCGTCTCGCGCAGCTCGCCCGCGAGCCGCTCCGCGTAGCGCTCCCCCGCCTGGTCGTCCGCCGACGCGCCTCGCGCGTCGCTCGGAAGCTCCGAGAAGACCTCGAAGATCCCGAGGGAGCCCATGCCGTCCTCGGGGTCGAGGCGGTTGAGCGCGCGGATCTCGAGGTTCCCGGTCTCGGGGAGCTGGGCCCGGACGGTCTCGCTGATGAGCAGCGGCGCGCCGTAGCTGTCGCAGCGGCGCGCGAGCGTCTTCGCGATCGTGACCGTGCGCGAGAGCGTGACGAGCGAGAGCTCGTGGTCGCTGCCGACCGCGCCGATCGTCACGGAGCCGGCGTGCAGCGCGACGCCGACGTCGACGCCGGCGTAGTTGCTGGCGTGCTCGCTGCGGATAAACAGCTCGTGGCCGACCTCGAGCAGCTCGGTCGCGGCCGTCAGCGCGGGGCCCGAGCCGCCGGGGTAGCAGATGATCATCGAGTCGCTCGCGCGCTCCCCGATGAAGCCGCCGTTGCGCTCGGCGATCGACGCGGCGGCGTCGAAGAAGCGGTTGAGGACCGTGAGCGCGCTGCGCATGCCCCGACCGTCGCCGACCAGCGCGGCGGTGCCCCGCAGCGCGAGCGCCTGCACGGTGCCCTCGAGGTTGATGTGGTCGCCGGGTCGCAGCTCGCGGCGCATCCGCGTGGCGAGCCGCTCGAGCGCGGCGTGGGGCACGAAGCGTCGATACGAGTTGGCGCGCATCGCGGTCCTGATCGCGACGGCGACGGGCGGCAGCAGCTGGGCGAGCGAGGCGACGTGCTCGTGCCGGAACACGTCGGGGGTGAGGCCGTTCTCGAGGTAGACGACGCCCACGAGATCATCGCGTCGCAGCATCATCGGCGCGCACAGGACCGAGCGCACCGAGCCGCGCTTGATGTAGGGGTCGTCGGTGAAGTCGCCGAGCTCCGCCGCGTTCGTGAGCAGCACCGGCTGGTGGGTCCGGGCGACGTAGTTGACGATCGTCTCGCACAGCATCCCGGACTCGACCGGCGCGCGCCCGCGCCCGAGCTGCACCGACATCGGCGGCAGCCCGCCCTCGGCCTCGACCGTGAGCGCGCCGTCACGCTCGAGCAGGACCACGCAGTGGCGCGCCCCGGTGAACTCCGTGAGCGTCTGCGTCATGTTGGTCAGCAGGCCGTCGAGGTTGAGGTCGTGGACGATCGACTGGAAGGTGCGGCTGACGCGGTCGAGGTCCTGCGCCGTGCTCGTCATGGTCGCGGAGGCGGAGGCGGCCGGCTCGGGCTCCTCGAGCGCGGGCGGGAGCGCGTACATCGGGAAGTGGTCGCCGAATTCGTGGCTGAGCTGCTCGACCTTGGCGCGCGCGCCCCAGCGCCGGTAGGCGTCGCAGGCCGCGGTCGCGTAGGACTCGACCGCGACGTCGTAGCCCGCGCCCAGGGCGTAGCGCGCCGTGAGCTCGAGCGCGAGCGCCTCGCAGATGATCGACTCGTGGGTGCGCGCGGTCTGGATCGCCTGGTTGTAGAGGATAAAGGTGTCGCGGCGGCCGAGCACGCGGGCCTGCTCCGCGCGGACGATCAGCAGGCGCGCGGCGAAGTTGTTGGGGCAGAAGCCGCTCCAGCGCTGCAGCTTCTTGGTCGCGCGCGCGAGCGCCCCGCGGATCCGGCCGCGATCCCGGCGCGTCGCGGCGCCGTAGCGCGCGGCGGCCGTGAGCGCGTCGTAGAACACGAAGTCCGCGCTCGCCGGCTGCGCGAGCACGGTCTCGAGGCGCTGCTCGAGGCGGGTGCTGACGGCGCGGGCGGCCTCGTACTCGCCGAACAGGTACAGCGCGATCAGCTTGTGCAGGTTGTAATAAAACATCGCCTGCGGCGTCGTCTTGTCGTCGAGGCCGCGCTCGAAGTCCTGCTCGCTCCAGTCGACGGTGTCGAAGCGCGTGGGCTGCAGCGTCTGGCCGCGCAGCGCCATGCACATGCGCTTGATCGACGTGAGCATGGCGATGCCGTCGATCTCGCCGGCGCGCTGGGCCGTGGGCTCCATGCTCTCGGCGAGCCCGTAGATCCGGTCGACCGTCTGCCCCTGCACGAGCGCGACGTTGGTGTACATGACGCCGCTGTAGAGCGCGAAGGCGAGGTCGCCCTGGCCGATGCCCTGCTGGTAGCTGCGGTGCAGGCGACGGCGCGCGGCCGCGAACGGCTCGACCCAGTTGGCGATGAACAGGCCGACGAGGAAGTCCAGCTTCACGTCGAGCCACGAGTTCTTGAAGCGCTCGTTGAGCCGCAGCGCGAGCTTGCCGAACTCGTAGGCCTCTTTGTGCCGGCCGAACACGCCCGAGAGCACGAAGCCGTAGCCGGCGATGCCGAAGGCGGACATGTCCGTATAGCCATCTCGCAGCGAGATCCGGGCGCTCTTGAGCAGGATCAGCGCGGCGAGCTTGGTGTCGACGAAGTACGCGGCCGGGGCGGCGGTCGTCAGCAGGCGCTGCAGCAGCCGCTTGCGCGGCTCGTCGAGGTCGGGCAAGCCCGTCAGCTCCTCGGCGCCGCGCCAGCGGCGGGCGAGCTGCACGCGCAGGAACTCGAGCAGCACGATCGGCACGGTCGCGCTCTGCGGGAGGTGGACGCCGAGCTGCGCGAGCCCCTCGAAGGCGGTCGCGAGCGCGAGCGCGTTCTGCTTGCGGTAGGTCTCGAGCGAGACCTTGAGCTCGTAGACCTCGGCGCGCTCGAGGTCCGTGCGCGCGCGGTCGACCAGCGGCTGAAACAGCACGAGCGCGGCCTCGACGTTGCCGCCGAGGTACTCCGACTCCATCAGCTCGCGGTGCAGCGCGAAGGTCAGCTCGTACTGCGAGCGCCACGCGTCGTCGGGCAGCAGGTCGACGCCGCTGCGCAGGTGGTTGACCGCGGAGCGGTACGCGATCGCGAGCTTGGCGCGGCGCCCGGCGGCGAGGTTGAGGCGCGCGAGGTTGAGGCGCTCGTCGGGCGCGTTGATCAAGGGCGCGGCGGCGGCGAGGTGCGCGGTGACGGTGAAGAGCTTGTCGCCGAGCTCCTCGCCGTCCGCCTCGGCGCGCGCGAGCAGCAGGCGGCCCACGCGGAGGTGGATCTCCTGGCGGCGCCGGGGGTCGAGGCGCGAGTAGGCGGCGTGCTGCACCTTGTCGTGGACGAAGCGGTACTCGATGTCGTGGGGCAGGCTGAGCGTGGTCGAGGAGCCCTCGGAGGACGCGCCGACGTACTTGTAGGAGTCGCCGAGCGCCTGGATCAGGCCGCGCTCGAGCGCCTCCCACAGGTCGCGCACGACGATCCGCGGCTGCTGCTCCGTGATGATCGAGAGCAGCTCTAAGGTGAAGCGGTTGCCGAGGCAGGCCGCGTGCTCGATCGCGTCGCGGGCCGGCCGCGAGAGCTCGCCGATCCGCGAGCTCATGAGCGCGACGATGTCGTCGCTGAGCCGCACGCTGGCGAGCTCGGCGTCATCCCAGAGCCAGCCGCCCTGGGATCGATCGAAGCGCAGCGCGCCCTGCTCGTAGAGCGAGCTGAGCAGCACGCGGACGAAGAAGGGGTTGCCCTCGGTCTTGGTCTGGATGACGCGCACGAGCTCGCCGGCGTCGCGCTTGGTCGGCGTGAGCGTGTCGCGGACCAGCGCCGCGGTGTGCTCGAGGTCGAGCGGCTGCAGGGTGTGGCGCGCGATCTCTCGCCCGGCCTCCTCGATCGCGCGCACGATCTGGTTGAGCAGGTGGTCGGGCGGGACCTCGTGGTCGCGGTAGGCGCCGAGGATCAGGAGGTTGGCGAGCTCGTTGTCGATCGCGAGCTGCTCGATCAGCTTGAGCGCGGCGAGGTCGCTCCACTGCAGATCGTCGAGGAACAGCACGAGCGGGTGCTCCTCGCGCGCGAACACCTGCACCAGCTTGCTGAACAGCGAGCGGAAGCGGTTCGCGGACTCGGTGGGGGGCAGCCCGGGCACCGGCGCCTGCGCGCCGATGATGAGCTCGAGCTCGGGCACGACGTCGACCAGCACCTGCCCCTGCCCCGAGAGCGCCTTGAGCAGGCGGTCGCGCCAGCGCTGCAGCGACTCGTCGGACTCGCGCAGCAGCTGCTTGAACAGGTCCTGGAAGGCCTGGATGATCGCGGTGTACGGCACGTCGCGGCTGAGCGGGTCGGACTTGCCGGAGATGAAGTAGCCGCGGCGCGCGACGATCGGCTTGTGGACCTCGCGGATCACGGCCGACTTGCCGATGCCGGAGGGCCCCGCGATCAGCATGACCTCGGTCGAGCCGCTGGCGGCGCGCTCGAAGGCCGCCATCAGCAGGTTGACGCTGTGCTCGCGCCCGTAGAGCTTCTGCGGGATCTGGAAGGTGTCGGTGGTGTCGTGCTCGCCGGGCTCGAAGTCCTCGATCCAGCCGTGGCGGTCCCACTCCCGCGCGCAGCGCTCGAGATCGAGGCGGAGGCCGTCGGCGCTCTGGTAGCGATCCTCGGCCGTCTTCGACATCAGGCGCAGCACGATCCGCGAGAGCGCCTCGGGGACGTTGGCGGAGACCTCGCTGGGGGGCGTCGGCGCGAGCGCGATGTGGGCGTGCACCAGCTCCATCGGGTGGGATGTCTCGAAGGGCAGCTGCCCGGTGAGCGCCTCGTAGAAGGTCACGCCGAGCGCGTAGTAGTCGCTGCGGTAGTCGACCTTGCGGTTCATCCGCCCGGTCTGCTCCGGCGCCATGTAGGCGAGCGTGCCCTCGAGCTGGTCCGGGTCGACGACCGAGGGCGCCTCCTCCGAGATCTCCGAGGCGACGTCGAAGTCCATCAGCGCGACGCGGCCGCTCGCGCGGTGGAACAGGATGTGCTCGGGGCTGATGTCCTTGTGGACCAGGCCCTCGGCGTGCACGACCGCGAGCGCGTCGACGAGCTTGGTCGAGAAGCGCAGGAACTCGTCGACCGTGAGGCCGCCGGTCTCGACGATGCGCTGGCGCAGCGAGGTGCCGCCGAAGTTCTCGAGCGCGAGCGCGAGGCCGCGGCCGTGGTGCTCGAGGCGGAGCGCCCGCACGACGCCGGGGTCATCGAAGCGCTCGAGCAGGCTCCGCTCGCGGCGCATGCGGGCGAGCTCGCTGGGCGTCGGCGCCTCGTTGCGCAGCAGCTTCACGAGCACCGGCTTGTGGTCCTCGGCCCGCAGCCCGGCGTAGACGACCGTCGCCTGCCCGTCGCGGAACGGCTTGAGCTGCTCGTAGCCGGCCGACGACAGCAGCTTGAAGCGCTCGATGTTGATGCCCTCGATGCGGACCCGGAAGCGGCGCGCGGCGCCGGCGTCGCGCTGGAGCGCGGACATCAGCGCCTCCATCGACGGCCAGCGCTCCTCGGGATCCGGCGAGAGCCCGCGCACGATCACGCGGCGCAGCCAGCTCGGGACCTTGGCGTCGCGGGGCGGGTCCTCGATCTCGCCGGCGCTGACCTGGAAGGCGAGCGCGGCCGGGTTCTGCCCCGAGAACGGGCGCGCGCCGTAGAGCCCCTCGTAGATCGCGACGCAGAAGCTGAACTGGTCGCTGTAGGCCGTCGCGCGTCGGCCCTGGTATTGCTCTGGGGACATGTACGCGGGCGTGCCGGTCACGGTGTCCGAGACCGTCATCGAGGTCTCGAGGGTCTCGAGGCCGGCACGCTGGGCGCCGAGCGCCGCGGCCTTGCGCGCCTTCACGTTGACGCTCTGCTGGTGGTAGGTGCGCGCGAGCCCGAAGTCGAGGACCCGCACGCGGCCCTCCTCGTCGTCGACGAGGACGTTGTGCGGCTTGAAGTCGCAGTGCACGAGGCCTTTTTTGTGGGCCGCCGCGAGCCCGCGCCCGGCCTCGAGGTAGCGCTCGAGGATCTCCTTCCACGAGCGCGTCGACTCGTTCTGCCAGTCGCGCAGCGTTCGCCCCTTGACGAACTCCATGGCGACGTAGACCTGCCCGTCGTGCTCCCCGACCTCGTAGACCTGGACGACGTTGGGGTGCGAGAGGCGAGCCATCGCCTGGGCCTCGCGGAGCATCCGCGCGCGTCCGCGCGACTCGTCACCCGGCGCCTTGTGGACGACCTTGATAGCGACCTTGCGGCCGAGCTTGTTGTCGCGGGCCGCGTAGACCACGCCCATGCCGCCCTCGCCGAGCGTGTACAGCACGGAGAAGTGCCCGATGTGTTGCGGGTGCTCCGGTCGATCGGGCGGGGCGCTGCCCGCAGCGGGAGGAGGCGGGCTCATTCCTGCCGATAGTCTATCGCCCATCGCATCGCCGCGAAATCGCCGGGAGTCGCGGGCGACGACGGGGGTCAACGCGAAAACGCGCGAGGCGAGCTCTCGGCGCTCGTTTTCAGGAGTCTTATCGGACAGATTTGGATCTGATCGCCCGCGGGCCCGCGGCGGGCTCGGGGGCGGTCGGGGCGAGGCGGTCGCGCGCTCGCGCGGTCGCGGGCGCGCCGGCGATCGCGTCGCCCGGCCTCAGCGCGCGCGCGGCGGCGGTCGTTGTATGTGCACAGGCCAGCCGCCGCGTCGGCGGGCTCCGAATAGCTGTGTCTCAGGGGACAGATCTGCCGCGCGCGGGGGCGGGCGGGAGGCCAGCGCGCGGTCGCCCGCGCAGGTCCACCCGCGGCCACCGGGAGGTCGGCGCCGATGTACGCCGTAGTAGGTCTTTGGGACATGTTCCGCGCGTCGCCGGCGTCGTGGAGGCGTCGTACGGAGGAGATGTGAAGAAGAAATTTATGTTTTTCAAATCACTGCAAATTCGCTGTGGATAACTTGTGGAGAACGTGGCTCGGCCGGTCGAATGCGGGGTCTGCGTTTGTAAGTGTTTGATATTTTTGAACCTGTGGCGTTGTGCCCCAGGCGGCAAAAACGACGCGCGCGTCGAGCGTTGACGCGCGCGTCGGTTGTGGCGGTTTTTGCGCTTGATCAGCTCGGGGACGCGCCCTCGGGCGGCTCGCTGGCGCCCGTCTCCGGCTCCTGCACCCCTGTTGGGGCGTCAGCCTCGGCTTCGTTCGTGGGGTCGGCGTCGGGTTGATCGGCGGGTTGATCGGCGGGTTGATCAGCGGCTTCGTCAGCAGGCTCGGGCTCGGGCTCGGGCGCGGTCGAGGCGGGCCACGGATCGTCGGCGCCTGGGCCCTCGAATTGGAGCGCGTCGCGCAGCGCGCGAAGCCGCCGCTTCGCCTCGCGCCACGAGGCCTCGTCCTTGAACCCGTAGCGCTTGTTGTTGTGGACGATGGTGTGGCGATAGCCGGCGAGCCCCGAGAAGATCAGCTCGAAGACGTTCTTGATGTGGTCGTCGGTCACGTAGAAGCCGCCCTCCTCGTGGGGCGCGTCTCGCAGCTCGACGAGGCCGCGCTCGAGCATGGTCTTGTTGACGACCCACTCGCCGTCCTCGATCCCCTTGCTCGCGACATCGGGGAAGTCCTGCCAGAGGAAGTCGATGGTCATCCCGCGGGTCTCCTCGCCGATCGCCGGGCACCACGCGAACGGCTCGCCGCGCGCGTCGCGGCGCACGAGGTACTTGAGCGAGGCCTCGCCGAAGCGCGCCTTGACGTGCACCTCCCAATGCTCGACGCCGGCGTCCTCGTTCGCGCCGCGCTTGCGCAGCTGGATGTGGGTGACGACGCCGTTCCAGACCTCGGCCTCCATGTCCGTGTCCGTGCAGATGCTCTGCCCTGTGCGCGTGGCGAGCTCGAGCAGCTTGCGGAACGCGGAGGGGTCGTCGCGCTTCATCTCGCGGCTCAGCGTCGCGCTCACGGGCGAGGCGAGCGGGATGGTGACGTTCTCCCCGGGGACGGGCGTCGCGGTGAAGCCCTCGGCGCCGTCGCCGACGGTCCACCGGAACAGCTCGGCGACGATCGAGCCGGCGGCGCGGTCGAGGTAGAGCCGGTAGATCTCGCGCTTCGCGGCGTCTTTGATGTGCGTGCCGAGGAAGTAGCGGGTCTGCTCGGCGTCGGCGCGGAGGTCGATCGTCACCGCCTCGGAGCGCTGCACGGGGTAGCCGCCGGCGTCGATCTCGTCGACCTTGGCGACCGCGTGCAGCAGGTGGCCGGTCACGTCGATGAGGTTGTAGTCGCCCTCGACGGTCTTGAGGAAGCGGGGGTTGGGGGCGAAGTCGATGGCCTCGAGGTCAGGCAGGTTGCGGAAGAACACCGTGTCCATGTTGAGGCGCTCGCCCTCCGCGGTCTCGATCGCCTTGACGACGAAGATGTCCTGGCGCCCCGAGAGCGGCCAGCGGAAGTGCTTGCCGCGCGCGTGGCCGCGGAATTGGATCCGGTCGGGGCGGCTGTCGTTGCGGAAGCCGCCGAAGTGGTGAACGCCGCGCTCGAGCGTCCCGCCGCCGTCGGCGTATTGATAGACCGAGCCCAGCTCCATGACGCTGGCGAGCATCTCGATGAGGTGCGCGCGCGTGAAGCGGGTGACCGAGCCGGTGTCGGCGCGGTACTCGTGGACCTCGGGCGCGTCGAGGAGCGTGAGCCCGAGGGACTCCATGATCGCCTTGATGTCGCAGTGGCCGGCCCAGCCGACCCAGCCGATCTTGCCGGGCTGGACGTAGCCGTTGCGATCCCAGTCGAGGCGGACGTTGGCGCGCAGCGCCTCGTCGTTGGGCGCGCGCCGGAAGGTGAGGCGCTCGTCGGGGACGGGGATGCGACGCAGCTGCTCCGCCGAGAGCCCCTCGGCGAGGCGGTGGTCCTCGCAGCGCCGCAGCTGATCGCCCGCGCGGTAGAGGTAGGCGCCGGCGTCCGGGCGGTCGGCGCCCGGCTTGACGCGCAGCAGCTCGTAGGCGGGCACGAGCCCGGCCGCGCTCTCAGGTGTCTCAGAGACCATGTTCCGCGTGCGCCGGTCGATCAAGAAGCCGCCGACCGAGCGCTCGATGTCGGTCTCGCGCACGCCCTCGTAGGCGTACTTGTGACGCATCAGGTGGTCGAGGTGGCGGCGCGCCTGCTCGCGCTGGGAGCGGACCGCGAGCTGCTGCGCCGGCGCGAGCGAGACGAAGGGCTTGCTCCCCTCGCGCGGCAGGCCGTCGAGGATCCGCTCGAGGTAGTGGACGAAGGGGTGGTCCTTGCCGTAGCTGTGGTAGGTGCCGGTGTCGCTGTCGTCGTACTCGAGGTCGCCGGCGTAGGACTCGTCCTCGAGGACCGCGAGCGCGCGCTCGCAGGCGACGCGCTCGGCCTCGTCCCAGCCGCGGTGCTCGACGAGCGCGCTCAGGCGCGCGCGCGCGTCGCGAAACAGCGCCGCGACGCGCTGGCCGCGGACGCTGTTGACGAGGAAGCGCGCGCTGCCGGCCTGGGCCGCCGCGTGGCCCCTGGCGAGATCGTCCCCGGCGAGGTAGCGCGCGTGCGTGCGCAGGGCGCCCTCGACCCACGCCGTGAAGCTCGCCCGATCGGTCAGCTCGACGCTCGGGTCGAGCAGCGGCTCGCGCGGGTCGGGGTCCGTCGCCGGCGGCGTGCTCAGCTGCATCCGCGGGTGCGCGCGCCCGGACGCGTCGGCGCGTTCGAAGAGCGTGAGCCGCGTGCGCCCGCCGGGCGTGAGCGGCTGATCGCGCACGGACTTGATGCGGGCGCCGGTGAACCACGCCTCCCCGGGCGCGCCCAAGAAGTTCTCGAGCGCCTCGTCTGTCTTGACCTTCATCTTCGCTACCTCCCGCCGCGCGCCATCGCGATGACGACGACACCTGGATGGTACGCGAGCGCGATAACACATGACCTCATAGACATGTGTGATTCGTCGCGGCGCGCGCGAGCGCGGACGTCGCTACTCGCTCGCGGGCACGCTCGGCGGGGCCGGGGCCGGGACCTTCGCGAGCTGATCGACGCGGCGCGCGAGGGCGCGGCTCAGCTCGTGCATCATCGCGTCGAGGGGCAGCGCGCCCTTGGTCATGACGCGCGAGGTCTGGAGCGTCAGGAACTCGCGCTCCTGCGCGGTGAGCTCCATCGCGGTCAGGACGACGACCGGGATCGAGCGCAGCGCCTGGCTCGCGCGCATGCTCTCGATCACGGAGAAGCCGTCGCGCTTCGGCATCATCAGGTCGAGCAGCACGAGGTCAGGGCGCCGTCGCTCGAGCTCCGAGAGCGCCTGCTCGCCGTCCGCCGCGAGGATCGCTTCCCAGCCGTCGCGCTCGAGCGCGCGGCGCAGCAGCTCGCGCGTCTCGGGGTCGTCGTCCGCCACGAGCACGGTGTGCGCGCGGCCGTTGCCCTTGCCCTGTGCGCCGCGCTCGCGCGCGCGGCCGTCCTCGTCATCGTGGGCGGTGCGGTAGCGGTTCAGGATCACGCTCAGGCGCTTGGGCTCGACCGGCTTGAGCAGGTACTCGGCCGCGCCGAGGGTGAACGCGCGCTCTCGCTCGCTCTCGACCGAGAGCATGACGACGGGGATGTCGGCGATCTGCGGGTCCGACTTGAGCCGAGAGAGGATCCCCCAGCCGTCGAGCCCCGGGATGTTGACGTCGAGCGTGATCACGGAGGGCCGGAGGACGCGCGCGAGCTCGATGCCCTCGTCGCCGTTGTGCGCGTAGGCGACCGAGAAGTCGTGCTTCTCCATCGCGCGCTGGACCAGGTCGTAGACCTGGGGGTCATCGTCGATGACGAGCAGGATGTCGGGGCCGTCGACCTCGTCGGTGACGCGCGCGGAGCCGGTCTCGCCGTCGGAGGAGGCGCTGCTCGTGGGCGCGGGCCGCAGCGCGCGGGTCTCGCTCACGTCGACGGGGAGCGCGATGGTGAAGGTCGAGCCCTCGCCGTAGACGCTGGAGACCTCGATGTCGCCGCCCATCATCACGCAGAAGTGCCGGGAGATCGCGAGGCCGAGGCCGGTGCCGCCGAAGTTGCGGGTCGTCGAGTCCTCGGCCTGGGTGAAGGCGTCGAACAGCGTGCCGAGCTTCTCGGGCTTGATGCCGACGCCGGTGTCGATGACGTCGAAGGTGACCCAGGCCTCGCCGGCGCGGTCGCGCGGCCCTACGCGCAGCGTGCAGCGGCCGCCCTTGGTGAACTTCGAGGCGTTGCTGAGCAGGTTGAGCAGCGCCTGCCGCAGCTTGGTCCGGTCGGTGTTGATCTCGCCGAGCTCCGCCTCGCACTCGATGACGAACTCGTTGTTGTTCTTCGTCATCAGCGGCCGGATCGTGTTAACCACGCTGCGCACCAGATCCCCGACCGCGAAGCGCTCGCGGAACACGACCATCTTGCCGGCCTCGATCTTCGAGATGTCGAGGATGTCGTTGATCAGGTGGAGGAGGTGCTCGCCGGCTTCCTGGATCCGCGCGATGTCCTCCCCCAGCAGGCTGATGTCGTAGTCGTCGGCCTCCTCGGCGATGAGGTCGCTGTAGCCGATGATCGCGTTGAGCGGCGTGCGCAGCTCGTGGCTCATCTTGGCGAGGAAGGAGCTCTTGGTGCGGTTGGCGTCGAGCGCCGCGTCCCTCGCCTCGCGCAGGCGCAGCGTGAGGTTGTGCAGCCGCGACTCGAACGCGCGCTCGTCGGTCATGTCACGGAACAGGAACACGCAGCCCGTGACCTCGTTGTTCTGCACCATCGGGTCGAGCTTGCACGAGACCGGCACGAGCATGTTCTCGCCGCGCCGCAGCAGCGCGCGTTCGAAGCGCAGGCTGCGTCCCTCGAACACCGCGTCCAGCGGCCGCGCGCGCTCCTCGGCCGCGGGCTCCGGCGCGGCGGGGGCGTCCGACTCGACCTCGCCCTCGGCGAACAGCGGCTCGAGCAGCGCGTTGACCGAGAGCGCGGCGCTGCGCTCGGCGCCCGCGTCCGCCTCGGGCGAGAGCAGGAAGCGCGTGAGCGCGGGCTGACCGGTGAGCTCGGGCTCGGGGGCGCCCAGCAGCGTCGCGGCGGCCGGGTTCATCGAGACGATGAGGCCGTCGCGATCGAGCACGCACAGGCCGTCGCCGAGCGCCGTGAGGACCGACTCGAGGCGGTCGCGCTCGGCCGCGATCCGCGACTCGGAGGCCTGCCGCAGCTGCTCGTAGAGCGCCTGCATCTCGCTCGACGAGATGTCGAGGGAGCGCTCGAGCAGGTACCGGTCCTCCTCGTTGCCGGCGTAGGTCCGGTTGACGCGACCGAGCAGCTTCGCCCACGCCTCCGCGGTCGGCGGGACCGCGGGGTCGCGGATGCCGACGCGCCGCAGCTGGCGCTTGAGGACGCGGTGAAGCTTGAGCTCAGTCTTCACGAAGCGTCGTCAAGGTCATCGTTTGGTTGTGGAGGTCACACGAGCCCTTCGCGACCGGGGAGAGCTCGCCGTAGGAGTAGAAGCCGACCTGCTTGGTGCCCTCGGGGAGCACGTCGAGCGTGGCCTCGACCTCCTCCTCGGTGCGCTCGCCGAGCACGAGCCGGCGGCCGACGCAGCTGATCGCGAGCGCGAGCACGTCGCCGCCCTCGCCGCCGCGCTCGCGCGCGAGCTCGCCGGCGCGCTCGGCGCCCTCGACCAGCCGATCGAAGTTGGCCTTCATGAGCTGCGCCTGCGCGCCGGTCGGGATGTCGCCGGCGAAGGTGAGCGACTGGGCCTCGCGGTCGATCGCGAGGATCGTCCGCACCACCTTGCGCGCCTTCTCGGGGCGCGTGAGCAGCAGCGGGAACAGCAGGCCGCTGGCGGGCAGCTCGGCGGCTCGCTCGCCGAGGTACTGCTCGTAGAGCGCGAGCGCGGGCTTGCCGTCGAGCTCGTAGAGCACGCTGCCCTCGGACCTCGTGACGACGCGCGTCGGCCCGAAGGCGTCCCAGCCGCCCTTCGAGCCGTGGCCGATCTTGATGGCGTCGCCGTAGAGGCCGATCGCGGTGATCTTGCCCTCGACGGGCTTGCCGTCGTCGATGACCCAGGTCCGCTCGAAGCGCGGGCCGTCGCCGGCGAGGCCGCCGGTGACGACCACGCCGGACTCGACGACGCTGTTGATACCGCGCACGAGCTCGGTGCCGTTCACGCAGCTGCCCTCGGAGAGCACGTGCACGCCGCGCAGGCCGTCCTTCAGCAGCGCCCGCGCGAGCGTCTCGCCGGCGGCGAAGGACTCGGAGGTCTTCGCGATCGCGGCGCTCGCGATGCCGACCTCGGTCGCGTCAAAGCGCGCGACCGCGACCGCGAGGCTGCGATCTGAGATCTTGCTGTCGACGATCTCGCCGGCGGTCGAGCAGCCGATCAGCCGCGCGGCAGGGAACGCGGCGCGCAGCTCGGCGATCGCCTCGGGGTGATCGCGATACTCGGGCGCTCCGAACGCGATCACGAGCGTCCGCTCGGAGTCCAGCGTGACCGGGAGATCTTCACTCCACCCGGCGTCTAGTGAGTGATGAAGGATGTGCGCGCGCATGACCCTTCAATCATGCCACTGACATGTTCACTCAAACAGGTTGATTTTCACCCCCGCGGCGCGCGGCTCTGCGCCGGCGCGAGCGCGTGAGGGAGGACGCCGCGCGGGGCGGAAGCACTCGCGGCGGCGGCCTCGTGCTGGAGGTCGAGGCGCGCGCGAGCACGCGCGAGCGCGCGCGCGCTCACGCGTGCTCAACAGGTCGATAAAGACATGTCTTCACGGGCTGGTGAAGCGCGCCCGGGCGCGCCGCGATCTCGTCAGCGGCTACCCGGGCGCGGCGACGTTGCCCAGCGCCCAGCCCGTCATGTCGGAGTAGGTGTAGGGCGCCTCGAGGCCGCCGATGAACTCGACCGCAGCGGTTGCGGGGTCGTAGACGAACGCGCCGCCGCCCGCCGCGTTCTGGTCAACGAGCCAGATCTTGCCCTCGCCGTCGACGCTCGCGCCGGTCGGGGTGTCGACGCCTGGCAGCGCCTCGTCGCCGAGATGCGTCAGGACCTCGAGCGAGCCCGTGTCGACCTTCAGCAGGCCCGCGGGCGCGAGCGTCGCGATCCACAGCGCGCCGCCGGGCCCCTCGGTCATGCCGCGCAGGAGGCTGTTGAGCCCGGTGTCGACGGTCGCCCAGGTGTGCGACGGCGGGTGCAGCCGCTGCAGCGCGCCGTCGAAGCCGCCGACCCAGGGGCGACCGTAGCCGTCGACCGTGAAGCCGTAGGCGCTTGGGAGCTCGAGCTCGATGACCTCGTGCGCGAGGTCGGCGAAGGCGACGCGCACGAGCGGGCCCTCGGGGTAGACCACGCCCCAGAAGTCGCCGGCGCTGTTGACCGCCGCGCCGTAGATCCCGAACACGCTCGCGCGATCGGGGATCACCGCGGCGTCGACGATGTCGCCGCTCTCGCCGTCGAGCAGGTAGACGTGGATGTCGGATCCGACAGGCGCGGAGCTCCACAGCATCGCGCCCACGAGCTCGAGCTCGCAGCCGTCTTCGTCCGGCGTCGGGCCCTCGACGATCTCGCCGGGGGTCCACGCGACCGGGCGCGAGTCGGGGGGCAGCGGCGTGTGCCACAGGAGGCACTCGTCGTCGGGCCAGGGCAGCGGCGGCGCGCCTGGCTGGGCGGTCGTGATCTGCCCGTCGCCGTCGCGGTCGACGCAGCGGGCGCGGCGACCGGCGAAGGCGACGACACCGCCGGCGCGGTTGACCACGGCGACATCGCCGGCGCGGTTTACCGAGGTGCGAGAGGGGTTGCCGGCGTGGCTCGGCGCGGTGAAGTAGCGCGCGAGCTGCTCGCGCGTGCGCGTGTCGATCTTGGTCACGGTCCCGCCCGGCGAGTTGGCGACCCAGATGTGGCTGTAGACGAGATCGGGGCCGTCTCCGGGGCACCCGGGCGGGGAGGCGACATCGGGCTGCGCGCCGACGTCGAATTTGGCGTCGGTCGTCGCGGCGTCGCCGGGCGGCTCGTCGTGGCTGGTCGTCGTCGTCGTCGTGGCCGCGTCGGAGCCGGTCGTCGCGGGCTCCGCCTCGGTCGTGGGCGGCGTCGCGTCGCCGCCGGTGACCTGCCCAGAAGAGCTAGTCCGAGTCGTCGCGCTGGATTCAGAGCAGGCCGACGCGGGGCCGAGCAGCAGCGCGAGCGTGACGAGGCGGCGTCGCGCGGGCGAGCGCTCGCGCGTCGCGCGTTGGCGGCGGCTGGCCATAGGCGAGGACGGTCGCACGGAACGCCATGGCGCTCAACTCGGCGCGGCCAGAGCAGGAATTTGTAGGTGCAACCACCGGCGCGGGCGGCCGAGCGATCGGTGATGGCAGAAGCGCGGATGAGCGGGACGAGCGGGACGAGCGGAGCAGGGCGCGGGCTTCACGCGCGTCGGCGACGGGGCGCGGGGAGGTTGCCGGCGAGGTTGTTCATCGAAGCGATCGCGGGCTTCGTAGCGTCGATCGTGTTGGTCGCATGCCTCGCGCCGCCGGACGCTGACGTCGAGGGGCCGACGATCGTCGCGTCGACGCTCTACAAGCCGCGGACGGTCGAGGTCGAGGTGTTGCCGCGCGTCGTCATCGAGTTCTCCGAGCCGATGGATCCGGCCGGCTTCGGGCCCGGCGGCCTCGTGATCGCGCCCTGGGAGGAGGTCGGCGAGTGCCGCGTCGATCCGGTGTGCGAGCGCGGCTCGTGCGAGCGCGGTCGCTGTCTAGAAGACCCGCTGTCGAGTCGTGATCTCGACATGATCGATGGGGGCGCGTACACGCCGGAGGACGCGATCGTCCCGCTGCGCTGGACGCTCGGTCCAGGGGACGCGGGCGAGGACAGCCGCCTCGAGATCGCGCCGCTGCGCCCGCTGACGCCCCACTGGCGCTATAGCGTGGTGGTCGGGGGCGCGCGTGATCGCGGGGGCGCGCCGCTGGTCGACGAGGAGGGGGTGGCGAGCCGCTGGCGGCGAGACCTCGTGACGGCGCACGAGGGCTCCTCGGGCCCGGAGCCGCGCTTGGTCGAGCCGGCCTCCGGGGCGGCCGCGGTGCCGATCAACCTCCAGCGAGTGGTCACGAGCTTCGCGCGCCCGGTCGCGCTCGACGGCGACCAGGGCGGCGAGGTCTCACTGGTGCTCGAGGACAGCCGCGGCGGGCTCCTGCGGCTGATCGAGCCGCGCGGCTGCGCGGCCTGGCCGGCCGAGTTCTGCCTCGAGTGGCGACCCGAGCGGGCGCTCGATCCCTCGGTCCAGTACCGGGTGGCCGGCGGGACGCTACGGGACCGTCACGGTCGACCGGCGACGCGGCCTGGGGCGTCGGATTGGTTCGCCACGTCGAGCGCGGCCGATACGCAACCACCGACGCTCGCGGGCGCGACGGTGGAGCTGCGCGGTCGCTGCGTGTACGGGCGCGTGCAGGCGCAGGAGCCGTTGGTGGTCTCGTTGTCACTGGCCTCGGGCGCGCAGGTCAGCGTGTTCGAGGAGGGGTCGCTCACGCTCGCGCTGCGACTGCCCGATGACGGGACGATCGCGCCCGGAGACGCGCTGGAGGTCACCCTGGACGCGCGGGACCTGGCCGGGAACGCGGCCGGTGAGGTCTACACGGTGGCGGCGGGGGACAGCTTCGCCGCGCCGCCGCTCGTGATCTCGGAAGTCCTGGGCAATCCGGCCGGATCCGAGCCGGGGCAGGAATTCGTCGAGCTGGTGGATCGACGCGAGCAGGGCGCCGCGGTGATCGTCGCCGGCCTACAGATCGCGGATGTCGGGTGGGAGGAAGTCGCGGCGAGCCTGGCCGAAGATCGACCCGGCGACGCGATCCCCGAGTTCTCGACGCAGCCGGGCCAGCGGACGGTGATCGTCGGGAGTGGCTACGTGTGGGGCGATCCGGCGGATCCGGACCCGGCCGAGGCGGCGACGGTGGTGACGCTCGACTCGTCGATCGGCGAGGGCGGGCTCAAGAACGCGGGCGAGCCGGTGTCGGTTTTTATCAATGTGCCAGCGGGGGATCCTGTGCTCGTCGACAGCCGCGGCGCGCCGCCGGAGTCGCTCGCGGACAACGGGCAGAGCGTGGTGACGTCGCCGCTCCCAGCCCTGGCCTACGGCTGTGATCGCGCGGATGGATGGATTCCGCACCCGCAGGGAGGATCGTCTCCCGGGCTGACGCCCTAGGCCTGAAACAGGCGCCAAGGTCTCGCATGGTCCAGGCGTTCGATTCGTCATGCGCTGCGCGCTGCGGCTGCGCGGCGCGGTCGTGGTAAGCAGTCACCCAGGCCAGTCCATGGCGAGCGGGGGGTTCATGCACGGCTTCGGCCAGTCTCGGCGCGCGGAGCAGCGCGGCGCGCAGGGCGAGGAGCAGCTCGAGGGCGTCGTCGTCAGCGCGCGCTTCTTCGCCGACTCGCGCTTCACGATCCTGCGCGTGCGCTCGCCGGGCGTCTCGGAGGTGGCGACGTGGGTTGGCCGCACCCGCGGGGTCGAGGAGGACGCGGAGGTCTCAGCCGCGGGCGAGTGGGCGGATCACCCGACCTACGGGCGACAGTTTCGCTTCGTCCGCTTGGTGATCAAGGCGCCTACGACGACCCAGGGGATCCAGCGCCGGCTCGAGCGCTACCCCGGGCTCGGCCCCGATCGCGCGGAGCGGATCATCAAGCGCTTCGGCACCGACACGCTCACGATCCTGGAGCGCCAGCCGCGGCGTCTGCTCGAGGTCAGCGGGATCGGCGAGAAGACCTTGGAGCGCGTGCTCGAGTACCACGAGTCGCGTCACGGGCCCGAGGCTGCGGTCGAGAACCTGCTCATCGAGCTCGAGGTCCCGGCTCATCACGCCAGTCGGATCTTTCGCCGCTACGGCGAGGAGGCCATCACGATGGTCCGCGAGCACCCGTACCGCCTGGCGCGAGACATCCGCGGGATCGGGTTTTTAACCGCGGACCGGGTCGCGCGCGCGGTCGGGGTCTCGCTCGACTCCGACGAGCGCGTCGACGCCGGCCTGCTCTACACCCTCGAGCGCGCGGAGTCGGAGGGGCACTGCGCGTTGCCGATCGAGCGCTTGGTGATGAACGCGGCGCAGATCCTCGAGCTGCCGGGTCCGCGGGTTCGCGAGGGCGTCGAGCGCCTGGTCGCCGAGGAGGCGCTGATCCAGGAGGCGCGGGGTGACTCGCTGCTCTTGGTGTTCCCGGCGCGCTTCGTCGACGCCGAGCGGTCGGTCGCGCGGGCGCTCGCGCAGCTCGCCGTCGCGCCGCACAAGCCCTGGGCCGTCGGCGCGCTGCCGGAGACGCTGAGCGACGGTCAGCGGCGCGCGGTCGAGGCGGTCGCCGAGGCCGGGTTGGCGATCTTGACGGGCGGTCCCGGCACGGGGAAGACCACGGTCACGCGGCAGATCATCGAGCTCGCGGTCGCCAACGAGATCGAGCTGCTGCTCGCGGCGCCGACCGGGCGGGCCGCGAAGCGGCTGTCCGAAGCGACCGGTAAGCGCGCGTCGACGATCCACCGGCTGCTCGAGATCCAGGGCGACACCGGCGCCTTCGCGCACCACACCAACAACCCGCTGCCGCAGGGCCTGGTCGTGATCGACGAGGCCTCGATGCTCGACCTCCCGCTCGCCGAGGCGCTGCTCTCGGCGCTGACCCCCGAGCACCGGCTGCTGATCGTCGGCGACATCGATCAGCTGCCCTCGGTCGGCCCCGGCAACGTCTTGCGCGACATGATCTCCGCGGCCGAGCGACCGAGCTCGCCGATCCCCGTGGTCCGGCTCGACCGGATCTTCCGTCAGGCGGAGGGCTCGTCGATCGTCCGCAACGCCCACCGGGTGCTCCGCGGCGAGCGGCCGGACCCCGACAGCGACGCCGAGGGGGAGTTCTTCGTCATCAACGCCCGCGACCCCCAGCGCGTGCACGAGCTCGTCATGAAGATCGCGGTCGAGCGCGCGCCCGAGGCCTACGGCCTCGACGCCCGCAGCGACGTGCAGATCCTCTGCCCCATGCACAAGGGCCGCGCCGGCACCGTCGCCTTCAACCAGGCGCTGCAGGCCCACCACACCGAGGGGGCGGTCGAGCTCGAGCTGCCGGGCATCGGGCGCAAGCCGCCGCGGCGCTTTCGCGTCGGCGATCGGGTCATGCAGATCCGCAACGACCACGAGCGCGGCGTGTTCAACGGGGACATCGGCGTCGTCTCGCACGTCGACCCCGAGCAGCGCACGCTCGTTGTCGAGGTCGACGGGGTCCCGCTGTCCTACGATCACAAGCAGCTCTCGTCGCTGCAGCTCGCCTACGCGATCTCGATCCACAAGAGCCAGGGCAGCGAGTTCCCGGCGGTGATCGTCCCGCTGCTCGGGGAGCACCACGTGATGCTCCGGCGCAACCTCCTGTACACCGCGATCACCCGCGCGCGTCGGCTCTGCGTGGTCGTGGGGGACCCGCGGGCGATCTCGCAGGCCGTGCGCCGCGGCGACGCGGCCCGGCGCTACACCGGCTTGGCCACGCGCATCGAGCACGCGCTGACGGAGGGTCTCGGCGAGGCGACGGTGGTGCGCGTGGACGGCACCTGACGCCCCGCGGATATCTCGGGCGCGCGACTGGGTGTAGCATCAAGGTTCATGTCGCCCCGCCGCGCGCTCGCCTCGATCGTCGTCCTCAGCTCGCTGCTGGTGATCGCGGCGCTGCTCTGGCTGCGCGCGTCGGCGGGTGGTCGACCGGAGTCCGACGCGCGCTCCTCGGTCACCGGCGTCGCGGGCGGCGGCGGCGGGTCGACCGCGGCGTCGCGCGACGGGGCGCGCGGCGCCGACGACGAGGGCGCGCGTACACGGGCGCGCGCGCGGGCGCGGCGGGGTGCGGCCGCGCTGGCGCGGCAGGTCGCGATGGGCCCCGCGGGCGATGACGAGGGCGACGAGGACGGCGACTCGCGCGAGGGCGTCGGCGCGGGGGAGGGCGGAGAGGCGCCCGAGGGTGACCGCGAGGACGACCGCCCGCCCCAGCCCGAGATCACGCTGATCGAGCGGGGCAGCGCCGGCGCCAGCGGCTTCGACAACCTGCGCTTTCGCGCGCCGGAGGGGACGCCGCAGACCCTGGTGTTCGAGCTGCGCGTGGCGCTTCACGCGGGCGCGGGCGCGAGCGACGGCCCGACGCTCAAGCTCCCCGTCGCGCGCTTGACCACCGAGCTCGTGCTGGGCGACGAGACCGGCGCGGGCGAGCGCCACGGCGAGCTCGGCTTCGTCGACTGGATGGTGCTCGAAGAGCCAGGTCAGATCGTCGCCGTCGCCAGGTCGCTGCGCGCCAGCTTCCCGCTGCTCGCCGACGTGCGCGGCTACCTGCTGTTCGACGAGCGCGGGGTGGTGCGCGAGGGCGACTTCGACGTCCCCGCCGCGCTCGAGCGCTCGCGCGAGCTCAAGGGCGTGCTCGACGGGCTGCGCGAGGCCTTCCCGCAGCTGACGGTCCCGCTGCCGGAGGAGCCGGTCGGCGTCGGGGCGCGCTGGTCGGTGGCGACGACGGTCAGGCGCCCCGACGGGACCTCCATCGATCAGACCAAGCGCTACACCCTGGAGGCGCGCGAGGGCGACGAGCTGACGCTCCGCTTCGAGATCACGCAGACGGCCGGGCCGCAGGCGACGCGCGGCGCGGGCGTGCGCCTCGAGTCGCTCGCGGCCACGGGCGAGGGGCGCGTGCGCGTGCGCCTCGACGAGATGTTCCCGCGCTCGCTGAAGATGACCCAAAAGACCGAGCTCCGCATGAGCGCGGGGGGGAGCCCGTTCGCGCTGGGGATGGACGTAGAGCTGGGCGTCACCCGCCCGGGCTCGCGGAGCTGAGCGAGCGTCGCCCCGCGCTCAGCTGGCCGCGAGAACACCTTCAGCCGCTCGGCGCAGCCGCAGCGCCGCGACGAGGTGGACGACACGCCGCCGCCGCCGGTCGAGACCGCTACTCGATCTCGCCGATGGCCCGCTTGGTCTTGTCGTGGGGCTCGACGCCCATCGCCCGCAGCGCGTCGGCCATGGACTGGCGCATGCAGCCGTAGCAGTCGCGGCGGCCGCAGGCGTGAAAGCCCCGCGGCTCGTAGCGCTGCAGCGTCTTCGCGCCGCGGGGGTCTCGCAGCGCGGCGAGCTTCTCGACGTAGATCTTCTTCTCGGCGCAGCGCTCCGCCATCTGCAGCTCGGCGACCAGGCGCGCGACCTCGGGGACCGCGTCCGCGGGCTCGTGCTTGAGGATCTCCTTCGCGGCCTTCTTGCGGCGCCCGTCGCTGCTGCTGGTCGACACCGTCTTGAACCAGCCCGCGATCTCCTTGGACATCTCACCCTGCTCTTTGGGGGCGCCGCCCAGCAGCGGGAGCACCGCGGCGGGCTTCGGATCGGGCTCCTTCGCCTTCTTCGCCGGCTCGTCCGGGTCTTTCTTCGCCGCGCTCTGCTCGGCGTCGGGCTGCGCGGGGCCGTCGTCGCCCTCGCCGCCGAGCGATCGGACCAGCACGATCACGAGCAGCAGCGCGAGCGGGATCCCGATCATCATCATCAGCTTGCTGCGGTCCGGGGCGGGGGCGGGCTTCGCCTTGGGCCTCGACGTCGAGAGACCGGCGCCGCTGACGTCCGGTCGGGTCGCCTCGCCGTTCGTCATCTGCAGGGTCTCGAGCGTCGCGGCGGTGTGACCCGCCGACTCGCTGCGCTTGACCTCGCTGACGAGCTTCATCAGCTCGTGACGGACCAGCTCGGCGTTGGGCGGGCGCGCGTCGGGGGAGCGCTCGAGCAGGCTGTCGATCAGGCGCTCGAGCGGCGCCGGCAGGTCGCCTCGCCCGACGGCGCTGAGCTTTGGCGGCGCCTCGCGCAGCTGCTTGGCGAACAGCTCGGCCATGGTGTCCGCCTGCCACAGCGAGCGACCCGCGAGGCACTCCCACAGGATCACGCCGAGGGCGTAGAGGTCCGCGCCGAAGCTGACCGCGTCGCCCGAGATCTGCTGCGGCGACATGTAGCCGGGCGTGCCGAGGACCGCGCCGGCGCGGGTCAGCGGGCTGTCGGCGTCCATCGCGACCGCGCCCTCGGTGTCGCGCGCGATCCCGAAGTCGAGCACGTAGACGTGCGGCTTGCCGTCGTCTCGCTCGGTGATGATGATGTTGTCGGGCTTGAGGTCGCGGTGGACGATGCCGAGCTCGTGCACGGCCGCGAGCGCGTCCGCGATCTGCCCGCCGACGTCGCAGACCCACGGCACCGGGCGCTGGCCCTCGACCTGCAGGATGTCGCTGAGCGGCCGGCCCTGCACGAGCTGGAGGACGAAGAAGTCGCTGCCGTCGGAGAGCTTGCCGAAGTCGATCGCGTGGACGACGTGCGGGTTGTCGATCTGCGCGGTCGCGCGCGCCTCGCGACGAAATCGCTCCGCGATCGACTCGTCGCCGGCGACCGCCGGGCGGATGATCTTGACCGCGACGTCTTTCTTCAGCTTGAGGTGGATGGCGATGAAGACCGCCCCCATGCCGCCCTCGCCGAGCAGCTCGCGCAGGCGGTAGCGCCCCTCGATCGTCGTGCCGATCCAGCTGGCGAAGCTGCCCTCGCGGACCGGCGGCGGCTCGCCGCGCTCCGCGAGCGTCGCGGCCGTCGACGCCATCGTCGGGATCGCGCCGAGAGACGACATTCCGGCGGCGTCGGCTCCCGGCTCGGGTCGCGCGCTAGCCGTCACTGCGTGAGACCTCGCAAGGGCATGGAGGGGTGGCCACTATAGCACGCGGGGGCTCCGTGAATTGTTTCGTTCTTGCCCGCGCGGGCTGAAAGCGCGCGCGTCAGCAGTCTCGATCCCCCGGGAGTTTTGGCGCCGCCGGGGCGGGGCCGCCGGCGTTTGCCAACCGCTTCGAGAATCGACGACGCTCGCTCAGGGAGCATGGGCGAAGCGAGCGAGCAGCAGCGGCAGCGGACGGCCGGCGAGGCGCGACGGCTCTCGGCCCAGTGCCCCGCGTGCAGCCTGCACGAGCTCGTGCCCGTCTACCTGCACCGCGACGAGCGCGGGCGCTGGCGTCAGCTCAAGGACCCCGACGCCTTGCCGGACGACGCGCTCGAGCTCGACGCCTGCCCGGTGTGCTTCGGGATCTGGTTCGACCAGGGCGAGCTCGACACGCTCGGCGACGCCGAGGTCGACCCCGCGCTGCTCAAGACCCTGCTCGGTCGCTCCGCGCACCGAATGTGTCCCAGGGGACATGGCTTTATGAACGAGCACGCGCTGCCGGGGTTGATCCGCACGCCGATCGATCGCTGCCCGCGCTGTCGCGGGCTGTGGCTCGACGGCGACGAGCGCCACGCGCTGGCGACCTCGTCGACGCGCGAGGGGCAGGAGGACCGCAGCATGAAGATCGCCAAGCGCGGCTTCATCTGGGCGGCGCAGATCCTCACGCAGCTCCCCGTCGAGGTCGAGAACCCGGCGCGCGGGACCCCCTGGGTCGTGTACCTCTTCGGCGGCGCGCTGCTCGTGCTCTACCAGCTCTCGGTGTTCGGGGTGCTCTACGCGCGCGACTGGGCGCTGCTCGGCGCGGCCGCGCGCGCCGACCCCCGGCTCCTCTACACCGCGCTCACGCACGTCTGGTTCCACGCCGACGTCGCCCACCTGCTCGTCAACCTCTACTTCCTGTACGTCTTCGGCGACAACGTCGAGCACCTGTTCGGCCGTCTGCGCTTCGTCGCGCTGCTGCTCGGCGCCGCGCTCTCCGGCGCGCTCCTTCAGGTGTTGCTCGCGCGCCAGGGCGGCGCGCCGGTGATCGGCGCCTCGGGGGCGATCGCCGGCGTGATCGCGGCCTACCTGTGGCTGTTCCCGCGCGCGCGCCTGCTGCAGACCGTCCCGTTCATCTTCATCCAGATCAAGATCCCCGCGTGGGTCTACGTCGGCGTCTGGATCGGCTGCCAGCTGGTGATGGCGGTGATCTCGAGCGAGGCCAACTTCGCCTGGTACGCGCACATCGGCGGCTTCATGTTCGGCGCCGCGTTGACCCCGGTCGTCGTCCGCTGGCGGCAGCGTCGCGTCGCCGAGCAGGTCCGCGTCCCCTCGGCCGCCTTCTTCCTCAACAAGCCGCCCGAGCTCGTACGGCGCGCGCGCGCCCAGGATCGCCGCGAGCGCGAGCGTCGATCGAAGTCGAGCTCGCCGTAGCTCGAGCCGCGAAGTTGTAGGTCGCGCGCGAGCTGGTCATACGGACGCTCGCCGTGGCGAGCGCTCGGCGTGGGGTTCACGAAGCCATGACGCTTAGCGAAGTTGTAGGTCGCGCGCGAGCTGGTCATACGGACGCTCGGCCTGAAGGAGCGCACGGATCATCGAAGCTCAAGGGTCGCGCGCGAGCCAGGGCGCGGCCGGCTGAGGGCGAGCGTGGGGGCGCTCGTCCGCTTTGATGGGTCAGACGCTCGCCGCCCGGAAGCCGGAGGGTCCCTTGGCGATAAGCAGCGACCCTGCGCCAAATAGCGTAGATGCCCCAAGGGGCAGGTTGTGGTCGCTTGTCTAGCCCGAGGGCGCGACGCCGTTGTACCAGCCGACCAGCGACCAGCTGTTGTCGAACAGCATCGTCGCGACGACGACGCCGTTGGCGCTCGCGCTCGCCTTCGCGGCTGGCTTCGCGCGCAGCTCGAACGCGCGGCCCTTCGTGTGCGACCTCTCGGCGACCGAGATGTAGTCCGGCGCGCCGTCGGTGTCCGTGTCGACCTTGCTGAACTGCCCCGGCGTCCCGTTGATCGCCTCCTCGATCGACTTCGCGGTGTGCAGCTTGTTGAAGCGCACCAGCCACGAGATCGGCTCCATGGCGATGTCTTTCGAGTGATCCTTGGTGTCGGCGAGCGCCGGCGTCCCGACGCCCGCGCCCGCGGGTGCCGGGGCGGCCGGGGGCGCGGCCGCGATCGCGGGGGCCGGGGTGGGGGCCGGAGCCGGAGCCGGAGCCGCGGGCAGGGGGGGGGCGCCCGGCATCGCGCCGTTGTAGCTGCCCATGAAGCTCCACGAGTCGTCGAAGAGCAGCGTCGAGACCACGCGCTGCTTGCCGTTGCCCGCGCGCGCCGTCAACTCAAACGCCGGGCCGTCGTCGTGTGAGAGCTTGCGGACCACGAGCGGGTCGACGACGCCGTCTCGGTCCTGGTCGATCGAGCTGAATTGCCCGGGCTTCTTGTTTAACGCCTTCTCGAGCGCGTCGGCCGTGTGCAGACGGTTGAACGAGACCAGCCACGAGATCGGCTCGGCCGCGACCGTGCCCTTGGCGCCCGAGGAGGAGGAGCCGCCGCCGCCGACCATCGACGCGCGATCGAAGCCGCGCCCCTGTCCGTCGCGTTCGGCCGGGGTGCCGCAGGCGCACAGCGTGAGGGCGCCGAGCGCGGCCACGGTGATCGCGGCGCCCGCTCGAGTCTGAAGTATCCAGCGAGACCGTCGCATTCGTCGTCCTCCGTCGCGCGCCGCTCGTTGTGGGCGCGAGCTGGCGCCAGTATCCCGCGGATGCCCGCGGCGCGCAGGACAATCTGGGCGCGTCGGCGAACGCCGGTTATCCGGTCACCGTGCGCGACGGGTCGCAGGCGTTGGAATACCAGCGCGGGAGCCAGTCCGGGCCTGGTGATGTGGTCAGGCGCGCGGTTTCGCCTGTCTCGACGTGCAGGCGGTAGAGCTCGGCGTCACCGTCGCGATCCGAGACGAACACGAGCCACGGACCGCGCGGCGCCCAGGCGGGCTGCTCATCGATCTTGCTCGCGCCCGAGCGGCGCAGCTCCTCGCCGGTCACGACGTCGAAGACCACGACCTCGCCGCGTCCGGGCTTCGTCTCGGTCAGCGCGAGCTTCGTGCCGTCGGGGGACCACGCGAGATCCCGATCGTCGCCGCGCTCGCTGGGGGCGACCCGCCGAAGCGGCCTGGGCGGGCCGCTCGCTTGGGCGCCCTGCATCGGCAGGATGAACGCGCGCTCGCTGCCACCCTCGACGCGCGTGAAGGCCAGCGCGCCGCCGTCGGGGGCCCACTGCGGCGCTGAGTCGTCGCCGCGGTGCTCGGTCAGCCGTCGCTGCTCGGAGCCGTCCGCGTTCATCACGTAGAGCTCCGCGTCGCCGTCGCGGCTCGAGACGAAGGCGACGCGCTGCCCGTCGGGCGAGACGGCGGGCTCGAAGTTGCCCTGCTTGTTGTCCGTCAGCCGCGTAGGCGTCGCGGCGGCGTCGCGCAGGTCGAGGCGGTAGAGATCGCGGAAGCTGTTGAGGTCGCTCTCGTACACGACCCAACCGCCGCGCGCGGGCGCGCTCGGGTTGCGGACGCGCCCGGCCGCGCTGAGAAAGCGCGGGGTCTGGGGACCTGCTTGCAGGGACAGCAGCGCGAGGCGCTCGCGGTGGGCCCCCTCGAGCTGCTCCGCGCGGATCATCAGGAGCGCCGGGGGCTGCCCCTCCGCCGCCTCGACGATCGGCGTAGCGAAGTCCCCCGCGGGGTCGCTCGTGCGCCGCGTCAGCGCCCCGTCGGCGAGCGAGAGGGTGTAGACCTCGGGGTTGCCGTCGCGCTCCGAGACGAAGGCGAGCGCGCCGCAGGGGGGCTTCGACGGCGCCGGCTTCTCAACCTCGGGGGAGGGCGTCTGCGCGGTGTGTGGACTCGCTGGCTTGGCGGACACCGGCGGCGCGTCGCCGCCCTGCGAGCAGCCCACGAGCACGAGCAGCGCGCCGGTGAACACCGACGCGCCGTCTCGTAGGGTGAAAATGCGCGACCGTCGGCTCACGGCGTGCTTACGCGGACCGCGTCGGCGATCACGACCTTGCCCTTGGCGGCCCAGATCGAGAGGTCGATCCGGTTCTCGCCGGCCGTGAAGTCGTAGGTGCCGAGCTCGACCCACTGCTTACCGTTGACCTGCTGGTTGGCGTGCTTGGTCCCGAGCTTGTCGCCCTGCGCGTTGTACATGATGAACGGCGCGGCGTCGGAGCGGTTCGTGCCGGCGGTCCACCAGCCCTCGACCTTGAGGGTCGCCGGCTCGTCGAGCGTGAAGCGGAAGCTGGCGGCGTCGGAGCGCGAGTCCGTGCCCTGCCACCAGTAGCCGGTCTTGTAGTAGCCCGGCGTCGAGTTCGCGGCGTTCCAGTTGCCCGAGACCACGATCTTCGAGCCCGCGTCGTTCTGCGAGTTGTTGCTGTCGATGATGATCGAGATCTCGCCGTTGTTGGGCGGATCGGGATCGGGATCGGGATCGGGATCGGGATCCGGGTCGGGCTGCGGGTCGTCGGGCAGATCGACGTCGCCGCAGTAGCCCTTGATCAGGTCCATGTACTTGGTCCACGGCCAGTTCGGGCCGGGGTCGATGCGGTTGTAGGGCTGCAGCTGCCCGTGACCGACGATGTGGTACTTGTCGCGCGGGATCCCGTGGTCCTGGGTGATGTTGCAGACCAGCTTGGCCGACGCGTCGATCAGGCCGGGCTGCCAGTAGGCCTGGTTCGCGGAGCCGGCGTGCTCGATGCCGATGGTGAAGTTGTTGTTGCTGTAGCCGTCGCGCCAGCAGTCCTTGTTGGCGTTCAGGTTGCACTTGTACTTGGCGCCGATGTGCCACGCCTTCTTGTCTTCGGCGACCAGCTGCGAGATCTCGCTGCCGCTGTCGTTGACGACGTAGTGGGCGCTGACGCCGGCGTTGCCGTTGCGCAGCCAGCTGACGCAGCCGCTGTACGAGCCCTCACAGGTGTGGATGATGACGTGCGAGGGGTCGCCGATGCTGCCGCCGGGGCGTGAGCTGTAGTTCGGCGAGGGCTTCCAGACCGCGGGCCCGTAGTCGGGCGAGGCCGCGGGCTTGGGCGGGAACTGGAAGTCGGGGATCGCGACGACCGGCGAGAGGTGGGCGTTCTCGATCGCGTAGCCGGCCGCGAGCGCGGTGTAGATCTCGTTGTGGATGTACTCGGACTGGCCCTCGAGGTCGGTGATGCCGCTCATGATGGCGACGATCGGCGCCCAGCCGGGGATGTGGTTGCGGTCCTCGAGGCCCTCTTGCAGGGCGAGGGCCGAGAGCAGCGAGGCGGCCGCGCGGATGTTGGAGAGCGGGTCGTTCTTGGCCTCCTCGAGGGTCACGCCCGCCCGCGCGGCGCCCTCTTCGAGCCAGTAGCCGCGCAGCGCCATGACGCCGTAGGCCGGATCCTGACCGTCGAACTCGACGCTGGTCTCGAGCATCTGCCACTGGGTCTCGACCAGCGAGATCGCCTTGAGGATCTCGGCCGGGACATCGAACTCGCCGGCGGCCAGGTCGAAGAGGTCATCCAGCGTCTCGGTCGGCTCCTCGACCGCGCCGTCGTCGCCCGGCTCGCCGCTGTCATCCTCGGGCTCGGGCGTGATGCCGTCGTCCTGGTCGCCGATGTCGATCCCGTCGCCGCTGTCGCCAGCGGTGTCGCGAGAGCCCTCATCGCAGGCCGGCAGCGCGGCGACGGCGAACAGCAGGGCGAGGGCAGGGGAGAGACGGCGGGCGTGTATGAGCATGGGCGATTCCGTTGGGGTCTGACCGGGCGGAGGATGACGGCTCATCGATTAAGCCGGGGTTTCGAAACCATCTTCCACTGATTGCGTGTCGACCGGGTCACGATCAATTTCGCCGAGTATGTGAATGTACTCAGCGATCTAGAACGCATCACACCAACGGATATCAACAGCGAATTGTTATCTATACGCGCTCTGTCGCCAGCGAGGTTTCATTTGCGCGCTCCCCATATGGGGGTGCAACTACAACTTCGCGCGCCCGCGGGCGCTGTCGCTCACGCGCTGAGGGACGCGAATCCGACCACACCGTGTCTGGGATCGCGCTGCAGACGGTGGATCAGCTCGGCCTGACCCTCGGCGTGATAGCTGCTGCGCACCAGCGGACCGCTCTCGACGTGCGCGACGCCGCGGGCGCGCGCGTAGTCGGCGAGCGCGGCGAACTCGTCCGGGTGCACGTAGCGCGCGATCTCGAGGTGGCGCTTGCTCGGCTGGAGGTACTGCCCGAGGGTCAGGATCGTGAGGCCGAGCGCGCCGAGCTGGTCGATGACCTCGCGGACCTCGTCGAGCTCCTCGCCGAGGCCGAGCATGAGCCCGGTCTTGGTCAGCGCGCCGCGATCGCGGGCGCGCCGCAGGACCGTGAACGAGCGATCGTAGCGCGCTTGTACACGCACCTGTCGGCTGAGCCGCGGCACCGTCTCGAGGTTGTGGGCGAACACGTCGGGGTTGGCGTCGAGCACCGTGTCGACATCGGCGACCACGCCCTTGAAGTCCGGGACCAGGACCTCGACGGTCATCTCGGGCGCGAGCTCGTGACAGGCCTGGAGCGTCTCCGCCCAGATCCGCGCGCCGCCGTCTTTAAGATCGTCACGATCGACCGAGGTGATGACGGTGTGGCTCAGCTCGAGCGCCGCGAGCATCTCGGCGACGCGCCGCGGCTCATCCTCGTCGACCGGCAGCGGGCGGCCGGTCTTGACGTCGCAGAACCGGCACGAGCGCGTGCAGATGTCGCCCAAGATCATGATCGTCAGCGCGCGGTTGTTCCAGCACTCGCCGATGTTGGGGCAGCTCGCGCTCTGGCAGACCGTGTTCAGCCCGAGCTGCTTCACCATCCGTCGAACGTCGCGGTAGCCGTCGCCGCCCGGCATCGGGACCTTCAGCCAGCGCGGGTGTCGGCGACGGCGCTTGCCCTCGGCGGCATCGGGGGACGCTGTAGGCGCCGGGGCGCTGTCGACGATCGGGAGCCGCACGGTCACGACCCTGGCATAGCACAGCGCGGGGCGGCTTCAGACGCGGGCGAAGCTGCGCGGGCGGCAGGTTCGAGGGGTCAGCTCGTCTGGGCTTGCTCGAGCACCAGGTTCGTGCGCACGTCCTCGTCCTTCTGCAGGCGCTCGAGCGCCTCGAGCAGCGCCTCATCACCCTTGTCGGGCAGCTTAACCGAGAGCGTCAGCATCAGGTCGCCGTCGGGCTTGCGGGCCTGCTTGACGCCCCGGCCCTTGAGGCGGACCTGCTGCCCGCTCTGGGCGCCTGCGGGCAGCTTGAGCGTGACGGCGCCCCACGGCGTCGGGACATCGATCTTGCCGCCGCGGTAGGCCTCGAGCGCGGTCACCGGCAGGTCCATGTGAAGGTTGTCACCCTCGCGCCGCAGCAGCCGGTGATCGCGGACCTTGACCGTGAGGAGGATGTCGCCGGGCGGGCTGCCGCCGCCCTGGCCGCGCAGGCGCAGCTTGCCGCCGTCGCGCATGCCCTTGGGGACGCGGACATCGAGGGTGCGCTTGGTGCCGCCGCGCGAGCTGACCTGCAGGGGGACGGTGGTCCCGAACAGCGCGTCGGTGAAGTTGACCGTGATCTCGCCCTCGATGTTGTGGGTCGTCGCGCGCCGGCGACCGCGGACGTTGCCGAGCAGGTCGTCGGCGTCGCGGACCTGGCCGCCGCCGAACATCTGTGAGAGCAGGTCGTCGAAGCTGGTCCCGCGCGCGTCGTTGAAGTTGGAGAAGTTGCCGCCGGGGAAGCCGCCTCTGCCGGCCCCGCCGCCGAAGCCGCTGCGGGCCTGCTTGTAGGCCCGGGCGCGCTTGGGGTCGAAGCCCTGGGTCAAGCTCATCTCGCCGAACTCGTCGTAGAGCTTGCGCTTGTCCTCATCGCCGAGGACTTCGTAGGCCGTCGAGACCTCCTTGAAGCGCTCCTCCGCCTGCTTATCGCCCGGGTTTTTATCGGGGTGATACTGCTGCGTCAGCTTCCGGAAGGCTTTTTTAACATCGGCCTTCGAGGCGTCCCGTTTGACACCGAGGGATTGATAGAGGTCCTTCACCGTCGGTCACAATAAGTCGGCGTGGGTGCCGCGCAAGCCCTGCGCGAACCAGCGCCCGCGTTGAGATTCCTCCGTAGGCCCGCTGGGTTTGTGCGCTGGCTCGATCCCCGATCCCTCCGCAATCGTGGCCACCGGCGGGCTTGTATGGCACAACCTGACGCACCGTAATGTTGGGAGCGTCCGAGTCATCTTCACAGCCGCGCCGCGCGGAGCCGCCCGTCGTTCAGGACGTCCACGCGGATCACCCCTACGCCGAGTTCCTGGCCCGCATGCAGAAGCCAGGGCGCTACCTCGGCGGCGAGGAGCAGCAGGTGCGCAAACCTCTCGACGCGCCGCTGACCTGCCGCTTCGCGCTGGCCTTCCCGGATCTCTACGAGGTCGGCATGAGCCACCTCGGGACCAAGATCATCTACAACCTGATCAACCAAGCGGATGACCTGGCCTGCGAGCGCGCGTTCAGCCCGTGGGGCGATCTCGAGGCCGAGCTGCGCGCGCGCGCGCTGCCGCTCGTGAGCCTCGAGAACCACCTCCCGCTGCGCGACTTCGACGCCGTCGGCGTCAGCCTGCAGTACGAGCTGAGCTACACCAACGTGCTGCTCAACCTCGAGCTCGGCGGGATCCCGCTGCGCTCGAGCGAGCGGCGCGGACGCGAGCCGATCGTGATCGCCGGCGGGCCGACGGCCACGCACCCGGAGCCGATCGCCGACTTCATCGACGTGTTCCTGGTCGGCGAGGCCGAGGAGGTCCTGCCCGCGCTGCTGCGCACCATCGGTCGCCTGCGCCGCCAGAGCCCGGCCGTCCCGCGCGTCGAGATCCTGGGCGCGTGCGCGCGCCTGCCCGGCGTCTACGTCCCCCAGTTCTACCGGGTCGAGACCGACGAGCGCGCCGGCCTGCAGTACGTCGCCGGGCTCACCGACGAGGGCCGGGCCGCCGGCGCGCCGGCGCGGATCACCCGGGCGTGGGTCCGCGAGCTCGACGACTACCCGTTCCCGACCCAGTTCCCGGTGCCCTACGCCGAGGCGATCTTCGAGCGCGCCGCCGTCGAGATCACGCGCGGCTGCACCGAGGGCTGTCGCTTCTGCCAGGCCGGGATCATCTACCGGCCGGTGCGCGAGCGCGACCCGAAGGCCATCAAAAAAGCCGTGCTCGACGGCGTCGACAACGCCGGCTTCGCCGAGACCAGCCTGACGGCGCTGAGCACCGCCGATGTCTCGTGCATCGACCCGCTGATCAAGTCGCTCACGCCCGAGCTGCGCAAGCGCAAGGTCAAGCTCGGCGTCGCCAGCCTGCGCGCCTACGGCCTCGGCGAGGAGCTGCTCGACGAGATCAAGAGCGTCGGCATCACCGGCCTCACCTTCGCGCCCGAGGCCGGCACCCAGCGGATGCGCGACGTCATCAACAAGAACGTCTCCGACGAGGACATCCTGCTGTCGGCCCGGCGGATCTTCGAGCGCGGCTACGACCGCATCAAGATGTACTTCATCATGGGTCTGCCGACCGAGACCGAGGAGGACATCGCCGGGATCATCGAGACCGGCCGCAAGGTCCGCTCGCTCGCGCGCGAGATGAAGCTGGGGCGCGTCCCCTCGGTCACCTGCAGCGTCTCGCAGCACGTACCCAAGCCGCACACCCCGTTCCAGTGGGCGGCGATGGACCCGCTGCCCGAGCTGGCGAGCAAGGTCGCCACGCTGCGCGAGCAGGCCAAGCGCGCGCGCGTGAACCTCAAGACCCACAACCGCGAGGAGAGCTGGCTCGAGTGCCTGTTCGCGCGCGGCGATCGCCGCATGGGCCGCGCGCTCGAGCTGGCCTATCGCGCAGGCGCCCGCTTCGACGGCTGGCGCGAGTGCTTCTCCTTCGAGCGCTGGCAGCAGGCCCTCGAGCAGGCCGAGATCGAGCCCGCGCTCTACACCGGCACGATCCCCGTCGACGCGCGGCTGCCCTGGGATCACATCGAGATCGGCCTCGAGCCCGGCTTCTTGGCCAGCGAGTACCGCAAGGCGCTGCGCGGGCGCGCGTCGCCGCCCTGCGGCAAGCCCTTCGGCGCCAAGGTCCACGCCAAGACCATCCCCGAGGCCGAGGCCGACGCGCGACGGCTGGTCTGCTACGACTGCGGGATCGCCTGCGACATGAGCGAGATGCGGCGCGAGCGGATCGTCGCGCTGCGGACGCTCGCGCGCGAGGCCACGCCCGACGTGTCACTGAAGGCAGTTCGCCGGCGGCGCGAGGCCGCGGCGGCCGCGGCGGCCGCTGACGCTGACGAAGAGGCCCCGCTCGATCCCGTGGAGCAGAAGATCCGCGGGCGGCTCAACGCGAGCAAGCTCGACGCCGACCACATGATGCGCGAGAACGCCGAGGCGCCCTACAGCCGCGTGCGGGTGTTCTTCGCCAAGCAAGGCAGCATGTGCTTCATGGGTCATCTCGATCTCGTGCGCGTGATCCCGCGGATGCTGCGGCGCGCCGGCCTCGAGATCGGCTTCACGCGCGGCTTCAACCCGACCCCGCGCATGAGCTTCGGGCCCGCGCTCCCGCTCGGGATGGCGGCGCGCGAGGAGGTCGTCGACCTCGACGTGATCCTCCCGGACTCCGCCGAGGACATGGCCGGCGCGTGGAGCGAGGCCCGGCGCGAGGCAGCAGGCCGCGAGCTGCTCGCGCGGCTGCGCGCCGTCGCGCCGCCGGGGCTCGAGGTGATCGAGACCCGCGTGCTCGCGCCCGGCGAGCGCAAGGCCGGCTCGCTGGTCGCCGGCGCCGACTACAGCGTCCAGCTCGACGCCGAGCAGCTCTCGCGGGTCGCGCCGCGGCTCGAGCAGCAGCTCGCGACCGAGGAGATCCTGGTCAAGCGGCCGCCGAAGAAGCGCAAGCGCAAGCGTCGCGGGCGCTCCGCGCCGCCGTCCACCGAGCCGGTCACCTTCAACATCCGCCCGTCGATCATCAGCGCCTCTGTTGACAGTGAATTGCGGCGCTTGCGCTTCCGGTTGAGGATGAAGCCGGGGGTCGCGGGCGCGCGGCCGCGCGAAGTCGCGCTCGCGCTGGTCGGAGAGACCATCGCCGATCATCGCTTCGCCCGCGACCGACTCCTGTCGTCTCCGCCGAGCGCTGACGAGGGCGTGTTTGTCCCGCTCCGCGGGATGGAGCCGGTGTTCACCGGCGCCGGTCGAGCGTCCACCTAGGCCGAAGGAGCCCCAGAACCTGGTCACAACGCGTCCTGCGGGCAGCGACCCGGGGGCCGGTGTGAACCGGGTGGGTGTGTCGTGCGTGTGCAGGTAGAACCGCAGGCGTCGTTTGAGCCGACGGCAGCAAATGCGCGATCGCGCCGTGTGCGCCTGACGGATCTACGCGATGATTGAACTTGTCTTGGCCTATCGCTTAAAGTCGCAAACACGACTCGAACCCACCCAAACAGGGAGATTCAGCCAATGAAGCTCAACAGCAAGTTCGTGCTCGCCGCCCTTACCGCCTTTGCCATGACGGCTCCGGCGTGCGGCGGTGAGAAGACCGAGGACAAGAAGGGCGCCGACGCCAAGAAGGACGGCGACAAGAAGGACGGCGACAAGAAGGCCGACGCCAAGGACGAGAAGGGCGCTGACGAGAAGGCGGCCGGCGACGAGAAGGCGGCCGGCGACGAGAAGGCCGAAGGCGGCGACGAGAAGGCCGAGGGCGGCGACGAGAAGGCCGCCGAGTAGCCTGCGTCCCTAGAAAGTCACCAAGCAAAACTGCGAGGCACCCCGTGTGGGTGTCTCGCTTTTTGGTTGGTTGAAAATGCACTGGTGAAAAATCTGTAATTCTAACCAGTGCCTGTGCAGCTGCTTTCACGGGTTGGGTGTCCGACTGGCTGGCCCGCTGTGGTACTCGTCGCCCCATGAGAGCCGACGGTCGCGCCCCCGATCAACTCCGGCACTACGCCATCGAGCCTGGATTTATCCGCACCTCGCTGGGCTCCGCGCTGATCACCGCCGGGCGAACTCGAGTCATCTGCACCGCCAACGTCGAGCCCAAGGCTCCGTCCTGGCTGCGCTCTGGGGGGTGGGTGACGGCCCAGTACGCGATGTTGCCCGGGGCGACGCAGCCCCGCGGGCGACGCGACTCGGGCGGTCGCGGCAAGGAGATCCAGCGACTCATCGGCCGGTCGCTTCGGGCCGGCGTGGACCTCTCCGCGCTGGTCGACGTCACGCGCGACGAGACCCCGATCTCGATCATGATCGACTGCGACGTCATCGAGGCCGACGGCGGGACCCGCACCGCCTCGATCACCGGCGGCTACGTCGCGCTGGTGCTCGCGGTCACGGCGTTGCGGCGGCAGGGGCGACTGCGCCGCGACCCGCTGGGAGAGCCGGTCTCGGCGGTCTCGGTCGGCCTCGTCGAGACCGCCGGCGAGGTCATCCCGGTCCTCGATCTCCCGTACGAGGAGGACAGCCGCGCGCACGCCGATGTCAACGTCGTCATGCAGGGCGCGGACGGGCTCGTTGAGGTCCAAGGGACAGGCGAGCGTGGGAGCTTCTCAACGGCTCAGCTCGCGCGCATGCTCGAGCTGGCCGGGGGCGGGTGTGATCATCTGTTCGCGTTGCAGTCGGCCGCGATCCAGACGGCGGCGGCGACAGGGGGGGCGGCATGAGCGCGAAGAGCGTGCGAAACCTGGTGATCGCCAGCGGCAACCAACACAAGATCATCGAGCTGCGCGCGATGGCGGCCGCGCGCGAGATCTCCGTTGAGGTCTCAGCGATGGGCGAGCACGGCCCGGCGCCCGATGTCGTCGAGGACCGGGACACCTTCGTCGGCAACGCCACCAAGAAGGCCACGGAGATCGCCGCGTGGCTGCGCGCGACCGGCTCGTTGGCCGGCGACACCCTGGTCGTCGCCGACGACTCGGGCGTGGTGATCGAGGCCTTCGACGGCGCGCCCGGGGTCTACTCCGCGCGCTTCGCGGGGCCCGAGTGCGACGATGACGCCAACAACGCCAAGATGGTCGCCGAGCTGCAGGCCCGCGGGTGCAGCGAGTCGCCAGCCCACTACGTCTGCGTGCTCGCGGCCGTCCGGCTCGACGGCCAGCCGCTCGACGGCGAGCCGGTGGCGCTGTTTCGCGGACGCTGGGACGGCGTCGCGCGGATCGAGCGACGCGGCGACGGCGGCTTCGGTTACGACCCGTACATCTGGATGAACGGGCCCGGCGACCAGAGCAAAACCGTCGCCGAGCTCAGCCGCGAGGAGAAGGCCGCGCGGTCCCACCGCGGCCAGGCGATGCGCGCGTTCCTGTCGGCGCTGGCGCGCTGGCAAGACAGCTGAGCGAGGCCGAGTCGCGCCCGCTGGACCTGGACGCGCGGGTCCGATATGGTGCGCCTCCCTTATCGGGGCGTAGCGCAGCCTGGTAGCGCGCCTGCTTTGGGTGCAGGATGTCGGAGGTTCAAATCCTCTCGCCCCGACTCAATCCGTCTCCCCCAGGGACGCGGAGCACCCGTAGCTCAGTTGGATAGAGCGTCGGTCTTCTAAACCGAATGTCACAGGTTCGAATCCTGTCGGGTGCGCTTCATCGTTCGCCGTCGCCGTCGCGCTAGCCCGCCGCCTCGGCGTTGGGGAATCGCCCCGGCTTGGCGAGTCGACCCAGGTGCACGATCCGCGCGCCCGTGGGGCTCACCGGGTCGACGCTCTTGCCGATGATGACGCCGGCGTAGGGCGCTCGGTACTCCCGCACGAGGTCGCCGAAGATGTCGAACTGCTGGGCGATGAGCGCTTGCTCCTCGATCTGTTCCCCCAGCTCAGGCAGCACGCGCAGCAGCCCGCCGCGGTCGGTGTAGATCCAGCGCGAGGTCTCGCAGAGCAGCGGCGGCGGCGGCGGCTTCGGCTGGGAGCGTCGCGGCAGCATCTTCATCTGTGACAGCAGGGCCCGCAGACCGGCGATGGTGCGGCGGACTTTCTTGGGCTGGAACACGCCCGGATCGCCGATCTCGACCGTGATCGCGGGGGCCCCCTCGGCCGAGGCCCAGCCCCGCAGGGTGTGGTCGCGCGGCGGGTTGTGCAGGATGATCGCCGGCCGCTGCAGCTTGGCCATGCGCGCCGTGGTCGGCTCGTCGAGATCGGCGCGGACGTAGAGCGTGTTGATGCGCCCGAAGCTCGCGGTGTGCAGATCGGCGAGGTAGTTGAAGCTGCCGACGATGCGCGAGGTCAGGCGGTGGGCGTAGACCTGCGACTCGTTGCCGTCGGGGACGCCCGGCATGATGTGGTTGAGGTCGGTGCTGTCGCGGAACTCTCGCTCGTGGCGCACGAGCCCGGGGATGTTGAGCACCGGGACCGCGACGAGGGTGCCGCGGAGCGTCTCCGGGTTGATCGAGTCGACGAGGCGGTGGACGACGGGGATGCCGTTGAGCTCGTTGCCGTGCAGCGCTGCGGTGATGCCGAACACGGGCCCGGGACGGGTCCCGCGGACCGCGATCACGGGGATTCGGAGCGCGCGCCCGAGGCCGTCGTGCACGAGGCCGACGAGCAGTCGGGTCTTGCGACCCATGGGGAGCGCGTTGACGTCGAGCGCGTCGACGCAGAGGATGTTTCGGTCGAGGTAGCTTGAGGAGAACATGGGCTGAGGGGGAGGGGGCAGCGTACGCGGAATTGAGCGGCGCGGCGTCAACAGAGGTCGACGCCGGCCTCGAGGTGGTCTCGTGATGTATCGCGGGATCAGGCCGCGGCGACCCGCACCGCTTGCCCGCGGATCCAGCGGGTGAAGCCGCGGACGATGGGCTCGGCGCGACGGATGAACTCGCGGTCGGCGTCGATGACCCGGATCAGGTAGTCGTCCTCGAAGTCGTCGAGGTACTGCACGGCGCGCTCGATCGTGATCACGCCGCGTCGCTTGGCTCCCGGCGCGTCCCGTCGAATGTCGAGCGCGTTGACGCCCGCCTCGTCGAAGTACTCTTGGAGGAGGTCGATGACTTCTTGCAGGTTCTGAAGCCCCCGTCTGCGGAGGTCTCGCCCGCGAAACGTCGTAAACCGGCGCAGGAGCTCGTCGATCGGTTGTTGGTATTCCACAGCACCCTCCTCGGATCTCGGGGTTCTGTCCCCTTCGAGTCGTTGGCAATAGGAAAGGGTGCAGGCTTCTTCAAATCGTCAGGAGTCAAGAATCGGATCTTATAGATCCGAATTTTCGGATGTTTAAACTCCGAAAAAACCGGATCTAGGGATTCCGAAAACAATTCGGTCTGGGGGCCCCAGGAAAAAGCGCTGAGGTTTCGCCGGAGTGCGCTCTCGACCCTTGGGGAACGTCCCTTGCTCAAGAAACATGCGGAGGTGACCGATGCTTGGAGCCCCTACCGCGACCGCTGAGGTTCTGTCCGCGCCCCGCGCCGGAGTTCTTGAGTGCGAGCCCCGCCCGGCGCTGCGCGTCGTCCCGTCCGAGCCCCGGTGGTCCGAGCTCGGCGACGACGAGCTGATCACGCGCGGCGTCGACGGGCATCGGGAGGCCCTCAACGCGCTGCTTCGGCGCTACGAGCGACGCATCATGCGTGTTTGTGAGCGCATGGCGCGTGACGCCGAGGACGCCCAGGATCTGTTTCAAGAGACGATGCTGGGGATCGTGCGCAACCTCGGCAGCTTCCGCGGTGAGGCCTCGTTCATGACGTGGGTGTTCACCATCACGCGGAGCCTCGCCCACCGCGAGCGTCGCCGCGAGCGTACCCGCGTCCGGACCGGCGCCGGGTTCCGTGAGGCGATGAGCGCGCAGGAGTGTGCAGGCGACGCTTGCCTCGAGCGCGGGCTCGATCGCCAGCGGCTCTCGGTTCGCTTTCAAGCGGCGCTCGAGGGTCTGGCGCCGCTTGATCGAGAGGTGCTCGTCGCCCGCGATGTCGAGGGGTGCACGGCGCCAGAGGTCGCGCAGCAGACCGGCTTGACCGTCAGCGCGGTCAAGTCCCGGCTGCACCGCGCGCGTCGACAGGTCCGCGAGGCGATCACCGCCTCGCCTCGTTCGAGCCTCGCGCGAGCGCGGCGCTGAAGCGCCCACGCCTTCATAACCGCATCGCTGCCCCAACAACCATGCCCGAATCAACCTCGTCTCGGCTTCGCGGCGGACGCCGTTGACGCGCTGGCGACCACGCGACGCGTTTCAGCGAGCTGATAGCATGGACTCGTTCGTCCACGCGATGTCCGCGCCGCTCCTGATCCGTGTCCTCCTCGCGCTCGACGATGACGAGCTCCGCGAGCGTGTGCGCGGGATCTTGGATCCTTCCCACGTGCTCGTGACCGTCGCTCGCTCGGCGCAGGACGGCTGGAAGCGTTTGCACATCGAGAGCCACGACCTCGCGCTGTTTGACGCGCTCCCGGAGGATCAGCAGCTCGATCGCCGGCTCGCGCGGGCGCGCAAGCTGCCCGAGCGGCCCGATGTCGTGGTGTTCCTCGAGCGCGCGAGCGAGCGCCAGGCCGAGCTGATCGGCGCGGGCTGCCTCGCGGCGCTCGAGCGCAACCTCCCCGGCGAGGCGCTCGACGGCGCGTTGTCGTCGTTCATCAATCGGAGGCGCGAGCTCCAGCTCGCCCATCTCGCCGCCGCCGCGCCGGAGCACGTCACCGAGCCCGAGACGCTCGTGGCCTCGAGCCCGGCGATGCGAAAGGTCGTGGCGACCGCCCGGCGGCTCGCGGGGACGGCGAGCCCGGTCCTCATCCTTGGCGAGACCGGCGTCGGCAAAGAGCGAGTCGCGAGCCTGCTGCACGCCGAGGGTCCGCGGGCGCGTGGACCCTTCATCGCGGTCAACTGCGCGGCGATCCCCACCGAGCTGTTTGAGAGCGAGCTGTTTGGGCACGAGCGCGGCGCGTTCACGGGCGCGACGCGGACCCGTCGCGGGCGCTTCGAACTCGCGGACCAAGGCACGCTGTTCCTCGATGAGGTCGGCGAGGTCCCGCTCAACCTGCAGGCCAAGCTGCTGCGCGTGCTGCAGACGCGCCGGATCGAGCCGGTCGGCAGCGAGCGCTCCGTCTCGGTCAACGTGCGCATCGTCGCGGCGACCAACCGCGACCTGCTCGAGGAGGTCGAGGCCAAGCGGTTTCGGCGGGACCTGTACTACCGGCTGTGCGTCATCGAGATCGTGATCCCGCCGCTGCGCGAGCGCGTGGAGGACATCCCCGAGCTGGTCGAGACCTACCTGCAGCTGCTCGAGACGCAGACCCACACGGGGGTGCGAAAATTTGAGCCCAGGGTCATGGAGGCGCTGATGGCCTACGCCTGGCCCGGGAACGTCCGCGAGCTGGTCAACGTGCTGGAGCGCGCGACGCTGCTGTGCAGCGGCGACACCGTGACGCTCGCGGACCTCCCGAGCACGATCGTCGCCACGCTCGCGCCGGGCCCCGAGGCCAGCCTCCCGTCGACGACGAGCGAGCGCCCGCGCGCCGACGGAGAGCTCCCCGACGACTGGCTCGACCGGCCGTGGAAGGAGGTCCGCGGCATGCTCCTGGTCGCCGGCGAGCGCCGCTACCTCGACGGGCTGCTCACGCGTCACGGCGGCAAGGTCGGGGTCACCGCGGCGCACGCCGGGCTCTCGCCGCGCTCGCTGTTCGAGAAGATGCGGCGACACGGCCTCCGCAAGGAGGACTACCGTGGCTGATGCTTAAGACATGTTCGCGCGCGCGCTCATGACTTCTTCGCGGCCTCGGCCTGCCCCTTGCGGGGGACGAGGTCCCGCAGGACGATGCGCTTGCCGTAGCACAGCGCCTTGTCGCCGGCGAGCAGCCGCTCCGACCCGCCCGGGTTCGGGATCATGACGCTGCCGCGCTGGATGCTGAGGACGAGGACATCGCGGTCGCGCAGGTCGAGCTCGCCGATCGTCTTACCCGCCATGGGCGAGCCTGGCCGGATCGGCAGCTCGGCGACGCCGTAGCCCGTGGCGAGCGTCAGGCGCTGGCGCAGGTCGAACTCGGGGAACTGGACGTGCTCCTCGATCGACTCGATGATCTGGCCCGCGATGTCGATGCCGGTCGCGCCCTCGATGCCCTCGAGGCCCGGGGACGAGTTGACCTCCATGACCAGCGGGCCCTCCTTGCCCTCGAGCATGTCGACGCCCGCGACGGTCAGGCCCATGATCTGCGCCGCGTGGATCGCCGTGCGCTCGTACTCCTCGTTGAGCTTCACGAGCTCCGTGGTCCCGCCGCGGTGCACGTTGCTGCGGAACTCGTCGCCGGTCGCCTTGCGGCGCATCGCCGCGATCACGCGGTCGCCGATCACGAGCGCGCGGATGTCCTTGCCCTTGCTCTCGGCGACGAACTTCTGGATCAGCACGTTCTGCTTCGTGCTCTGCAGCGTCTCGATGATCGCCTCGGCGATCTTCGCGGTGTCCGCCAGGATCACGCCGATGCCCTGGGTGCCCTCGAGCAGCTTGATGATCACCGGCGTGCCGCCGACCGCCTCGATCGCCGGGATGACGCCGGCGCGGTCGCGCACGAACGCGGTCGGCGGGATGCCGATGTTGTGTCGGCTGAAGGTCTGGCTCGCGCGCAGCTTGTCGCGCGAGACGCCGATCGCGTGCGAGGTGTTGAGCGTGTACACGCCCATCTGCTCGAGCTGACGCACCACCGCGAGGCCGTAGAAGGTGATCGACGCGCCGATGCGCGGGATGATCGCGTCGACGTGGGGCATCGGCGCGTTCTCGTAGGTCAGGCTCGGCTTGCCGTGCTCGACGAGCATGTTGAACTTGAGCGTGTCGAACACGGCGGCCTCGTGCCCGCGGCGCTCGCACGCCTCGATCAGCCGTCGGCTGCTGTAGTTCTTCGCTTCACGTGTAAGGATCCCGATCTTCATCGTTCGAATCAGCCCTTCTGTCTTCGTCTGCGCGGGGTCGGCTTCTGTACGTAGCGGCGACCCACGTCGACGAGGAAATCCCCGCGCTTGAGCGTCTCACGCCCGAGCAGCATTCGATACAGCATCTCGGCCCGGTCGACGAGGCTCAGCTCGATCTCGAGCTCGGCCGCCCCGACGCGGACCACGGCGCGCACGAAGGTTCGCTCCTCGAGCACGCCCGTGCTCGATCGTACGCGCCCCCGTCGCGCGATCGGGGCGGTCACGCGGACGCTTCGATCGCGGTCCTCGCGATCGAGGCGGACGGCGAAGCCGACGCGCCGCGCGTCGAGGAGCTTGATCTCCTCGACGTGCAGCGCGCTGTTCTTGGCGCCCGTGTCGACCTTCGCCTTGAGCTTCGCGACGCCCCACTCGGGGAAGGAAACGTACTCGTGCGTCCCCACGAGCGGGCGTCCAGCGAGCTCGCTCTCGCGTTGACTCATCTGATTTTGATCATACCACCGAATCACACGCGGCGTCGCCGGGCCGGCTGGAGCTGACTGGCGTCGTTGATGGAGCGGTGAGGGCTAGGAGGGCTTCGCGCTGTCGATGCGGAGCGCGACGTCGGGGTCGACGGAGCGAAGGTGCAGGTCGCGTTGCGGGAAGGGGATCTCGATGTCGTGGATCCTGAACTCGCGATCGACCGCCTTGAGCACGTCGCTGCGCACGATCAGCTTCTGCAGCGCCTCGCCGATCCACAGGCGGATCTCGAAGTCGAGCGAGCTGTCGCCGAAGCCCATGAACAGGATCTCGACCGGCGGATCCGGGAGGGTCTGCGGGTGCTCCCGCGCGACGCGTTTGAGGATCTCCATCACCGTCTCGACCGGGCTGCCGTAGGCGACGCCGACCGGGATGACGACTCGAGTGACGCGATCGGAGAGCGTCCAGTTGGAGACCTTCTCGGAGACGAGGTCCGAGTTGGGGACGATCAGCTCCGTGCGATCGAAGGACTGCACGACGGTCGAGCGCAGCCCGATCCGCCTGACCACGCCCCACTCGCCGCCGATGAACACCGCGTCGCCGACCCGGACGGGTCGCTCGAACAGCAGGATGAGCCCGCTGACGAAGTTGTTGACGATGTTCTGCAGCCCGAAGCCGATGCCGACGCTGAGCGCTCCGGCGATCAACGCGAAGTTCTGCAGGCTGATGCCCAGGGACGCGAGCGCCCAGAACGCGCCGAGGACCACCATGCAGTAGTGCAGGATGGCCTTGATCGAGTCGCCGACGCCTGGCTCGACCTCGCGGCGCTCAAACACGTGCACGTCGAGCAGGGTCCGGACGACCCACGAGCACACGAAGGTCGCGTAGAGCACCAAGATCGCGACGAGCGCGCGGCCGAGGGTCAGCCGCGTCTCACCGAGCTGAACGCCGAGCTCGCGCAGGGAATTCCAGAAGTCCTCGAGGGAGCCGATGAGGCCCCAGACGTCCGCGACGAAGATCGCCGCCGCCACGATCAGCGCGGTGCGAACGATCCAGCGCGCGTGCGAGGCGATCATTTGTCCGGCGCGCTCGACGAAGCCCGCCTCGGGACCCTGCGGCGCGTCCGCGAGCACGACGAGCGCAGTGCCGCCGAGGCGCATCAGGTACGCGATGATGTAGGCGACGAAGGCGGTGGCCACGGTGGCCTGCAGCAGCCAGCGCGCGAAGGCTTCGAAGCCGATCAGCTGACCGCCGAGCGCGATAAACAGCAGGCCGGCGCCGACGAACGTCCCGATCCGCACGCGCCGCGCGAGCGTGGAGGTCTGCTCGTGACGCAGCGCGTTGAGCAGCAAGAGCGGCGCGCCCACCGAGCAGACGAGGGTAAACACGAGCCGGAACAGCGGGGCCGGGAACGCGGTGATCTCGAGGGCGAAGAGCAGCGGGTAGACGATCGCGAGCCCGCGGATCAGTCGCTGATCGCCGCGCGCGGTGAACACCAGCGACGCTTGCAGCGCGCCCGTGACCGCGAGCGTGAGGATCAACAGCAGCTCCCACAGCGCCGGCATGGGCTGGTACAGCACGCTCGCGAGGGCGGTCGCGACGAAGGTGCCCGTGAGCCACGGGCGCGCGAACGCGGCGGCCGCGTCCGACGACGGCACGGCGCGCGCGTGGAGCCTCCGGGCGACGATCGCGACCCCGATGATCGCGAGCGCGTGCAGCAGCAGCGCCCAGCTCGAGCGGCGCAGAAACGCGAGGTCCGTGATCGGCGTCCCCGCGATCCCCTCGCGGATCTCGTTGACCGACACCGCGGCGAGGCGTGAGCCGAAGTCGCGCGAGAACAGCGTCGGCGCGTCACGCTGCCAGCGTCGCGCGCGGCCCTGGCGGATCAGCTCGAACGAGTGGCTCTCGATCGAGAGCAGCTCGCGCTGGAGGCTCGCGAGCTGGCGCTGTCGGTCGAGCGCGTCAGAGTAGCGCTCGCGCGCGCTCGTCAGCACCTCGCCGATCTGCCGGAGCGCGCTGGAGAACTCTTTGTTGGTGTCGCGCGGGACGTCCTTGTCGCTGGAGAGCGAGCTCCGCCACTCGGTCCAGAAGCGCCGGCGCTCGACCCACGCCGAGCGGAGCTCGTCGAGGGTCTCGACGCGCTCCGCGAGCCGCTGACGCTCGCTCTCCAGGTCCCCGCGTCGCAGCCGCGCCTGCTCACGCAGCTGCGTCAGGCGCTCGGGGCGGAGGTAGGTCTCGCGCTCGAGCGCGTCGAGCTGGGTTCGCAGTGACTCGACCCGCGCGCGCGTGAGCACGAGCTCGTCGTCGTTGGCCTGGGTCGTGGCGATGCGGCTGAGCTGTTGCCGCGCCTGGGACGCCTCGGTCTCGAGGTCCAGCGAGCGCGAGACGAGCTCGTGGGCCCCCGGCAGCAGCTCCTCGCCGCTGGCTGGCGCTGCGGTCGCCGCGGGGGTCGTGCTCGCAGGCGCGGGCTCGAGGCCGCCACCTACCATCACGACCGCCGCGACCGCGATCAGGGCCGCTCCGGTCGCTTTCATGCCTGCTCGTTAGGCGACGCGCGAGTTGGCGATGTCGCGGACATGAAGATCCATCTGCGGGAAGGGGATCTCGATGTTCTCGCGATCGAGCGCCTCCTTGATCTGACGCGTCAGGTCGAACTTGACCGCCCAGAAGTTCGGCGTGTCGCACCATGGCCGAACGACCAGGTTGATCGACGAGTCCATCAGCTCGCCGACCGCGATCTTCGGCGCCGGCTCCTTGTGCACCATCGGGTGCGCGGTGACGACCGCGTTGATCACCCCGATCACGGTCCCGATATCCGAGCTGTAGGCGACGCCGAACACCATGTCGACGCGGCGGGTCTTGAGCGCGTTGAAGTTGACGATCTTGTCGCCCCAGACCTTGCGGTTCGGGACCGTCACCAGCTTGTTGTCGCCGGTCGCGAGCGTCGTCGCCATGATCGTCAGGTCCGTGACCGTCCCCGAGGTGCCGGCGGCCTCGATCCAGTCGCCCTCTTTGAACGGCTCGTTGATCAGCAGCATGAGCCCGGCCGCGAGGTTGCCGAGCGTCTCCTGGAACGCGAAGCCGAGGATGAAGCCGCCGATGCCGAGGCCGGCGATGAGCGGCGCCACGTCGAGGCCGAGCTCGGAGAGCGCGACGACGATCGCGACGACGCCGAGGGCGCGGCGCGTGATCATGAGCAGGAAGCGCTCGAGCAGCGTCGACACCTTTCGGCGCCGGAGCACGCGGGCGAGCATCGCGACGATGATGCGGATCAGGACGAAGCCGACGAGCAGCACCAAGACGCCGCTCAGGGCGCCCGCGATGATCCCTGGGCCGTGCTTATCGACCCACTCCTGCATCTTGCCAGCCCAGTCGATCGCGGCGATCAGGGGGTCAAGATGGGAGAACAGCGCGGTCGCGATGGTGTACGGCATTAATTCCATGGCTTGCACAAATTATCCGCGCTGTCCATATCGAGAGGCGGCGAACCGCAGCGGAGAGGACTTTTGATGGCGGACAAGACCACGAACAACGACGCGAGCGAGAGCGACGCGAGCCGCAGCATCCTCGGGCAGATCGGCCGCGTGCTCGGATCGCTGCTCGATCTCCACGGCCTGGATCTCGACGGCGATCAAATGAGCGCGCCACCCGGCGCGCCCCCGGGGATCGACGCGGTGCACGGCGCGAACACGCCGGCGGCGCCCGGCGACGTCCAGGTCTCGTGGATGGAGTACAGCCACGACACGTACAGCGACGGGAGCGCGAACACGATCGAGGCGCTCCCGCCCGACGAGCGGGCTCCCGAGGGCGGGGCGCGCTGGATCAACATCGACGGCCTCAACCCCTTCGTCATCCGCGAGATGCAGCGACGCTACGGCTTCCACACGCTCGCGGCCGAGGACGCGCTGCACGCTACGCAGCGGCCGCGCGTCGATCGATACACCGATCACCTCGTCGTCTTCGTGCGCATGCTCCGCCTGGTCGACGACGCGCTCATCTCAGAGCAGGTCAGCCTGTTCCTCTGCGGCGACACCCTGATCACCTTTCAAGAGACCCCGGGCGACATCTGGGAGCCTGTGCGCGCGCGAATCCGAACCGAGGGGACCCGCGTGCGGCGGGCGGGGGCGGACTTCTTGCTGTACGCGCTGCTCGACGCGCTGGTCGATCACTGCGTCCCCGTGCTCGAGCGCTACGGTGACCTGCTCGACAACTTGGAGACGCGCGTCTTTCGTCACACCGCGCAGTCACAGCTGCGCGATATCTACACGGTCCGCCGCGAGCTCACGTCGCTGCGCCGACTGATCCGGCCGCTGCGCGAGATCGCCGACCGCCTGATTCACGCCGACTCCGAGGTGATTCGCGAGGAGACCCGCACCTTTCTGCGCGACGTCTACGAGCACGCGAGCAGGCTCGCGGAGACCGTCGAGCTGCAGCGCGAGCTGACGAGCAGCTCGATCGATCTGTTCATGTCGCTGGCCTCGCACCGCATGAACGAGGTCATGAAGGTGCTCACGATCATCTCCACGATCTTCATCCCGCTGTCGTTCATCGCCGGCGTCTACGGGATGAACTTCGATCCCGGGAGCTCGCCGCTGAACATGCCCGAGACGCGCTGGTACTACGGCTACCCGGTCGCGCTCGCGATGATGGTGATGGTCTCCGGCGTCATGGTCGTGTTCTTCGTGCGCCGCGGCTGGATCGGTCGCTGAGCTAGGAGAGCCCGCCCTGCGCGAGCGCGACTCGATGCGCGCCGCGACGGATGCGGCGCATGATCGTCTCGAGCTCGCGGCGCGAGAGCTCGAGGCGCGCGCGGATCTCGGCGCCGCGCGCTCCGTGCTTCATGGCCCCGAGGACACGCAGCGCCTCGTCGTCGCCGCGCTCTTGAAAGTACGAGAGCACCCGCGCGATCTGCTGCTGCGCGCCGAGGCGATCGTCCGGGTCGACGTCCCGCAGCTGTGGGAGGCGCGACGGCGTGCCGACCTTCGTCATGCCGATCGCCACGCGATCGTGGTAGGCGACGCTGCGCATCACGCCGATGAGGTGTCCGGTGAAGTCGACCGCGTCGCGCCGCCACACGCGGCGGCCGTCGAGCGTTCGCACCACGGCCTCGGCGAGCAGCGCGTCGGCGTCGAGATCGTGGGCTCGCCAGGCGAGGAAGCGGGACGCCTGGCGGAGGCGATACCAGTCCGCATCGCTCAGCGCCCGCACCGCCTGCTCCGTTTCGCGTCTGTCCACGTCTGTCGCCGTTGTCCGGTGGTGAATCATACCGGGCTCGACGGGCGCGCTCCTTCGCGGAGCCCCGTGGTTGGTTAATGCCGCGGCGTGACGCGGCTCGGACACGCGGCGGAGGACTTTCGCGGTGAGCGCCTCTTCGGGTGGCGCTCGCCGGCGCGCTGGCGTGGCCGCTTTCGCCCGTAGCGAGCGCCGCGCGAGCGACGACGCGGTGGCGCTCGGACATCGAGAGCGTCGCGTCGGTGGCCCGCGACCGTCGACGCAAACCGACGCACGAGCCGCGGCTCGGAGCGAGCTGTGCCGCTGCCGGGCGCTTCGTCCGCGTCATGAGGCCAGGCGCGAGGCCGCGGCTCAGCGCGCCGCGGCCTCGCGCCGGGAATTTTCGAGCGAGGAAAGGCGGGTAACCTGTCCTTTTGGATATTTAAAAATTCACCACGAGAAGAGCGACCTTGATGAGGAGCTCCGCGCGCCGCGGCGGTGCGCGGCGTGTGGCGAGCGCGACGCGCTGCGCCCCGATCCCCGCTGCGGCGACGTGCCGTTCTGCGGGTCGTGCCGGGGGCGCTCGCGCGGCCGGACCGAGTGGGACGACCTCGGCGTCGGTGATTGACGGGTCAGCTGGCCGCGCGGAGCGAGTCGACGCCGGCGAGCTTGTCGAGCACGCGATCGATCAGCGCGCGCGTGAACGGCTGGCCGGTGAAGCGCTCGAGATCTGGGAGGCCGCCGGGGCTGAACACGTTGATCTCGCACACGCGGTCGCCGATGAGGTCGAGGCCGACGAGGAACAGGCCGTGACCAGCGAGCAGCGGCCCGACCTCCGCGATCACGCGCTGGATCCCGGGCGTGATCACGCCGAGGCGCGGGACCCCGCCGACGTGCACGTTGCTGCGGAAGTCTCCGCCCTGGGGCACGCGCTGGACCGCCGCGACCGCGTCGCCGGAGCGCAGCAGCGCGCCGTCGACGAGGATGACGCGGGTGTCGCCGCGCGCGGCCGCGGGGACGAACTCCTGGGCGATCACCATGCCGCGCTCGAGCAGGCTCTCGATGATCTGGTTGAGGTTCGGCTCGCCGGGCGCGACGCGGAAGACGCCCCGGCCCTGGGTGCCGGCGGCGGGCTTGAGCACCGAGGGCCCGCGGGCCTCGCGGACGAAGCGGCGCAGCGTCGCCGCGTCGGCGCTCGCGATCGTGCGCGGGCGGACGCTCGCCGGGAGCATCCCGAGGAACAGCTTGGAGCTCGCGAGCGCGAGGCCGTCGGGGTCGTTGAGCACGAGCACGCCGCGCTCGCGCGCGAAGCGGAGCAGCTGCAGCGCGAGCGTGTGCAGGCTGTCTCTTCGATCGCGCGGCGGGTTGGTGCGGACGAGCACGGCCGCGAGCGCGTCGACGACGATGGTCTCCGGCGCCGCGGATCGCAGCGCGACGACGATCCGCTCCGGGCGGCCGCTGAGGCTGGCCCGACGCGCGCGCGCGATCACCCGGCCGCGGTCGTCGAGCTCGAGGTCGCCGACCCCGAACACCCAGGTGTCGACGTGGCGGCGCGTGAGCTCGCCGATCATCGCGGTGGTCGCCTGGCTCGGCGAGAGCGTCTCGAACTCGTTGATCAGCACGCCGACGCGGGGCGTCTGCGCGGCGCGTGAGGGGGCGGTGCTCGGGGTCATCGGCTCGCTCCAGGTCGTGGGCGGAGGCTCTACCCGATTGGAGTCGCGCGCCGCGGGAAACGGTGCAGCGTTTTCTTCGCCCGCCGCGCCGGACTGGGCTCCAGCGGCCTCCAGGGGCGTGAATGCGCGGTTTCGGGCGCATCCGCGCTGTCGGCCCGGGTGCGCGTCGTCGGGGTACGATGGACGGGTGAGCGTCGTGATGATGCGAATGCTCCCTCGTACAAGGCGCTGGTGGACGGCCCACTCCGTGGCGCTCGCCGTGACGCTCGTGGCGTGCACGAGCCACGACAAGCTCGGCTCGCTCTCGATTGACGTCTGTCCACCGACGAAGGTGGCGCTCAGCGTCGTCCACGACCCAGGGCACGGCGGGAGCATGGAGAAGTTCGAGATCTCGGGCGCGCGGACCCTGCGAACGCGCGGCTTCTCTGCTGAGGCCGAGGACGTCTCTTCGCGCTATTCGCCGGCGGCGCGTCGGGCGTTCCTCGAGACGTTGATCCGCGAGCACGTCGCCTATGGGGTGCTCTCGCGCGAGTCCCCGCAATTCATCCTCCACCCCGTTTTCTACACGTTCACGATCGAGAACGAGTGCGGGCGGCGAAACAGCGCAGAGTGGGTCACGGACGCCGGGGCGGCCCCTCACGATCGTTACGGGGCGCTCGCTGAGGCGTTCAAGGAGTTCTTCGCCGAGGCGCCCGGGCGCGACGAGACTTGAGGGCGGTCCCGGTCGCGTTGTTCGAAGCCCGAGGTCAGTGAAGGCGGCGGCGCAGCGCGTGACGGAACGCGCGCGCGAACGCGGCGCCGTCGGGGTAGCGCGCGTTCGGGTTCGGGTCGAGTGCGCGCTGGAGCACGCACGCGAGCGCCCGGCATCGACTCGAGCGGGGCAGGACCTCGCGCACGGAGACCTCCTCGGGGTTCTCGACGAGCCAGCCCGAGAGCAACTCGACGATCACGACCGCGGCCTCGTACACGTCGGAGCGGGTCGAGACGACGCCGTCGCGGTGCTCGGGGGCCATGTACTCGGCGGTCCCCGAGGTCGTGTGCGCGTGCTCGTCCCCGATCGGGCGCGCGAGGCCGAAGTCCGCGAGCACGAGGGTGTCGTCCGGGAGCAGGAGCAGGTTGCCGGGCTTGAGGTCGCAGTGGAGGAAGCCGCGTCGGTGCATGTACGCGAGCCCGCTCAGCAGCTGCTCGGCGTAGTCGAGCGCCGCGTCGGTGCCGACGCCGTCCTCGACGAGCGTGTCGAGGGAGGTGTCAGCGAGCGGGAACACCAAGACCGGGAGCCCGTCGATCCACTCGGCGGCCAGCAGCGGCACGATGTTGGGGTGGTCGAGCTCGCGGAGCACCGTCGCCTCGCGCTCGAAGTCCTCGATCGCCCGCTCGTTGTTCTCGAGCGGGAGCTTGAGCGCGACGATGCCGCGTGACGGCGCGAGGGCTTGGTGGACCTCGCCGAAGCCGCCGTCGGCGATCCGGCGGATGAGCTGGTACTCGCCGACCCAGCGCGTTCGCGGCGCGCTGGGTGGCGTGTAGGTGCTGTGGACGGACTGACGCATGCTGCCCCTCCCTCGCGGTGGCCGCGTCGCGGCCCCGGCTCTCGATGCCTCGATCGTTGGAGGCAGCGCGGGCGCCAGAGGGTGCACGCCCGCGAACCCACGAAACTCGCCCCGCGCGGGCGCGCGCGGGCGTGCGCTCGCGCCGTGCACCCTTCTCCGCGCCCGCGGCTCCAACTAACGAACACAGGAGCGGAGCGATGAATTTCACCGGGACCGGTTCCACGCACCGCGGACAACTTCGCGCGAACAATGAGGACAGCCTCCTCGTCGACGACCAGCTCGGCGTCTACGCGGTCGCCGACGGCATGGGCGGCTGCGCGGCTGGTGAGCTCGCGTCGCGGCTCGCGATCGAGCAGGTGCGCCGGTGCGTCGCGGACGGGCAGGGGATCCGCGTCGCGGTCGCCAGCGGGCGCGCGCCCATCGGCGAGCTCATCAACCTGGCCGAGTGGTCAACGCTCGTCGCCTGCGGGGTCGTGTTCGAGCGCGCCCGCCGTGACCCGAAGCTGCAGGGGATGGGCAGCACCTTGACGGTGCTGCTGACCGCCGGCGCGCACGCCGTGATGGCGCACGTCGGCGACTCGCGGCTGTACCGGATCCGGCGCGGCATGACGACGCGACTCAGCCGCGATCACACCCTCGCCGAGGACATGGTGCGCGCGGGCATCCTCAGCGAGGAGCGCGCCAAGACCCACCCCTTCCGCCACTCGCTCACGCGCGCGCTCGGCACCACGCCCACGGTCGACATCGACGCGCTCGCGCTCGCCGTCGCGCCCGGCGATCGCTACGTGCTCTGCTCGGACGGCCTCTCGAACTACCTCGCCAACGACGACGCGCTGACCGACCTGGTCCCCGGGACGCTCGAGGGATCCGCCGACGCGCTGGTCGACTTCGCCAACACGGCGGGCGGCGCCGACAACATCTCGGTGGTGGTCGTCGAGGCCCCGCGCGTGCCCGTCACGGCGGAGCCGCGCCGCCCGGTGGTGTGGGCCCGTCGATGAGCGCGGGTTGAGGCAGCGCGCGCCGTCCTCGGGCGCAGGCGTGTAGACTCACCCTTCATGCCCAGCGACCGGGAGACCGACACGTTTCGCGTCGACATCGACGGTGTCGACGTCGTGCTCGGTCAGCCCGAAGAGTCGCTCCTCGAGCGGCACGAGAAAGCGATCGAGTCGGTCGCGCGGTCATGGAGGCCACCGCCGCGCTCGGCCCCGACCACCCGACGACGCTCGCGGTGCGTCGAGACCTCGCGGCCGACTGAGTGACGCGGGGGCACGCGTCCGCGCGCGCCCCCGCGGGTACGCTACGGGCAGGACTTGTAGTACCAGTTGTTCGCGTAGATGAACGGCTTCGTGCCCTTTGGAGCAGGTTTCACGTAGCAGTTCGCGCCGTCGAAGCCGCTCCCGGGCAGCGGGCAGCGGTTCCCCGGCAGGGGCGTGTAGTAGTAGTTGTTGTGATAGATGAACGCCTTGGTGCCGCCCGGGGCGCTCCCGATGTAGCAGTTCGCGCCGTCGTACTTCCCGCCCTTCGGGCAGGGGTTGTTGCAGGTGTTGGAGTTGTTGGCGCCGCCCGCCTGGGCGCGCTTGCGGGCCTTCTTCACGACCTCGGGCTCGCCGCCCGAGGCGCCCTTGATCTTGTACTTGTGGCCGTCGGTGCCGAGGGGCTTCGAGAGCAGGATCACCGGCGTCAGGCCGGCGACGTTGTTGAAGGTGCGGTTGAAGCTCGTGCGCCGCTTGTCGATGGTGAAGTCGGTCGAGGCCGCCGCGTGGCCGTTCTCGTCGAGGAAGCAGACGGTGCCGCGCATCGCCTTCTTGGCCTTGCCGCCGGTGCGGATGAGCTCGAGGCGGTAGGTGTCCGACATGACCGGCGCGCCGGCGAAGGTGCGCTGGGCGATCAGCGTGCCGGACTTCCAGCGGTCCTCGCCGAGCCCGCGCGGGCCGGTCTTCCAGGCCGAGTCGCCGGCGGTGTTGTTGTACTTGTTGATGATCTGGTCGACCTTCGCCTTGTTCTTTTCGAAGTCGTCGACGCACTTCTGGGCCTTGGCGGCGTCGTCGCCGGCGAACAGCTGGCAGACTCCCTTGGCGATCTTGGGCCCGTTCTTGTCGAAGAAGCTCTTGAACTTGACCCACTCCGACTGGCACGAGCTGGCGCCGTTGGCGTGCGCCACCCCGGCGGTGGAGAGGAACATAGAGGCGGTGATGAGCGATACGGTGATTGCGGTACGCATGACGCCCATCCGTATGCGCCGGGCTCCGCGAACCAACGCGCCGCGACAAAAAAAATCGTCTGCGCGACGCCGCGCGCGGTCCAGCGTCGCGCGACGGTGCGCGCGACGACGGCGAGCTTCGTGTACGGTCCGCGCGATGCGTCTGCGCGGTCGAGTCATCCTCATCACCGGCGCCTCCTCGGGCTTGGGCAGAGCCGTAGCGACGCGGCTCGCCGCGCGCGGGGGGCCCAAGAGCGGCACGAGGATCGCGGTGCTCGCCCGGCGCGCGGGCCTGCTCGAGACGCTCAAGGAGGAGCTCGAGCGCGCGGGGGCCGAGGCGCTCGCGCTGCCCGGGGACGCGCTCGACCCCGCGTTCGCGCGGGACTCGGTGGCGGAGGTCGTCGCGCGCTGGGGGCGGCTCGACGCCTGCCTGCTCAACATCGGCAGCGGTCCGACCCAGGACCTGCGCGCGGTCGAGGTCGAGGACGTGCTCCGCGTCATGCGGCTCAACTACGACACGCTGGTGCACTTCTTGATCCCGGCCGCGGCCGCGATGAAGCGGCAGCAGGAGGGCGGCTTGATCGCCCACACGAATTCGCTCGCCGGCTTCGTCGGCTTGCCGCTGCAGGGCCCGTACTCCGCCGCGAAGGCGGCCGCGCGCGTGCTGATGGAGACGGCGCACCTCGAGCTGCGCGCCCACGGGATCCGCACCGTGACGTTGTGCCCCGGCTTCATCAAGACCGGCACCGGGCGCGACGCGGAGCTCCGTCGCCCGTTCGAGTTGAGCGAGGCGCGAGCTGCCCGTGAGGTCATCCGCGCGATGGAGCGCGAGCGGGCGCAGACGCGGTTCCCGGGGCCGCTCGCGGCGCTCACGAGGCTCGCGCGTGCGCTGCCGACCTCGCTGCGCGAGGCGGCGCTGCGCCGCGTGCTCGGGGTCGAGTGATCACGGGTAGCGGGGGAGCGCGACGGGCTCGCCGGCCTCGCGCTTCTTCGCGATCGTCTCGTCGATCGCGTAGCGCGTGCACGGCTCGAGCGCGCGCCCGTTGAGGAAGGCATCCATCGCGCAGGTGACCTCGGCCGGCGAGGCCATCATCGGCGCGTGACCGCCGAGCTGCACCAAGTAGGTCGTGAGGTCGTCGACCTCGCGCTCGTAGACCTTGCGCGCCCGCTTCGGGACGACGGGATCGTCGTCGCCCCACAGCAGCAGCGTGGGCGCCTCGAGCTCCGAGAATCGCCCGTCGAGGCGGACGTAGGTCTGGGGCAGCACCTCCGCGAGCGTCTCGAGGTAGATCTTGAGCTCGGCGGTGCCGTTGAAGCTCTCGATGAAGGCGCGTCGCTCGAGGCTCTTGGGGTCGACGGCGGGGTAGTGCTTGCCGTCGGTCATGCCGACCATGTGGAGCCGGCGCGCGTTTAAGATCGGCAGGATCGTGCCGATCTTCCCGCGAAAGCGCGTCCCCGTCGGGTCGGCGAGGATGAGCCGCTCGACGCGGCCCGGGTGATCGAGCGCGAAGCGGGTCGCGATCCAGCCGCCCGCGGAGTTGCCGGCGATGATCGCCCGCTCGATCTCGAGGGTGTCGAGTAGCTCGAGCAGCGCCTGATCGTACAGGTCCATGGTGTGCTCGATATGCGGCCCGCGCTCGGACTTGCCGTGGCCGGGGAGGTCGAAGACGACGACCCGGTAGCGCTGGCGAAAGTACTCGTACTGATCCCACCAGTTCTGCAGGTTACCGCTCCAGCCGTGCACGAACACGATCGTCGGGACAGGTTCGGCCGCGGCCGCGTCGGGGTCCAGCGGCCCGCTCTCGAGGTAGCAGAGCCGCAGGCCCGCGACCTCCGCGTAGCGCTCGGTCTCCCAGTAATCCGGGGGGACCCAGTCCGCGGTCCCCTTGTCGTAGCCGAAGCCGCAGCCCAGCGAGCTGGCGAGCGCGAGCGCGAGCGCGAGCACGGCTTTGCCGGCGAGCCGCGACCGACGGCGCGGCGCGGCGCGGTTTCCGGTGAGCGCCGGTGGGGCCTGGGTCGTCATGGTGTGCTCGTCGCCTCGGGCGCGCGAGTCGACGTGGCGGCCGCGCGGCGGCGCGCGTGAGTCTACCGCGGTCGCGTCATTGGGCAATCACTCCCGTCGGTCCGCGGCTGGCGGGCCGAGCGGGCCGCCGCGCGCTGTGATACCCAGCGGTCGTGACGAGCGCGCGCGTTCACGAGGGGCTGCGCTACGAGGTTCACGGCGCCGGCGAGCCGACGCTGCTCTTGCTGCACCCCGCGTTCACCCACGCGGGCGCGTTCGCGGAGCTGGTCGACGCGCTCTCGGGCGCGCACCGCATCGTGTGCGTCGATCTGCCCGGGCACGGCGGGAGCCTCGGCTCGTCCGCGACCCTCGGCGACGTCGCGCCGCGGCTCGACGCGATCCTGGCGCGCGAGGGCGTGGACGCGGCGGTCCTCGTCGGCGTCTCGCTGGGCTCGCTGGTCGCCCAGGAACTCGCCCGCCGGTTCCCGGCGCGGGCGCGCTCGCTGATCGCGGTGGGCGGCTTCGAGGTCACCGACGCGACGCTCATCCGCGCGCAGCGGCGCGAGTCGCTGCGCTGGCTGATCCGCCTGCCCGTGATGGCGCTGCTGCGCCGCTTCATCGTCCGGCGGTCGGCGGCGACGCCCCGCGGGCGCGCGGCGATGACCCGGCTGGTCGCGGGCTTCTCCCGACGCGGTCTGCTGGCGCTGCGCGGCGGCGATCGGATCCTCTCCGAGGAGCGCGACGACGCGCTGCGCTGCCCGCTGTGGATCGTGATCGGCGCGCGCGAGCTCGAGGCGCTCGAGCGGGCGGCGCGGCGCTGGCACGCGCGCGCGCCGGGCAGCCGCCTCGAGGTCGTTGTGGGCGCCGGGCACTGCGTGCAGCTCGACGCGCCCGAGGCCTTCGCGGCGCTGGTGCGCGAGCACGTCGCGGCGCTGGGGTCGGGCGCGACGCCGTGAGCGACGGCGCCGCGGTACAACTGTCGGGCATGCCGCTGCGCCGTCGAGACCTGCTCCGTGGCTGTGTGGCCGCGTCGCCCTGGCTGCTCGGCTGCGCCGCGCGTCGGAGCCAAGGCGCGAGCCCGAAGCCGGTCGTCGCGCGCGGGTCGGATCGAGCCGATCACGCGCTCCGCCGCGAGCCCGCGGCGGAGCGCGTGATCGGGGAGCAGCGCTCGCGCTACAACCACGTCGTCGTGACCGAGCGCGGCACGATCCGGACGATGTACTTCGTGGTCGACGGCGCGCGCGTGATCGAGTCGGTCCACGACACTCGCGATCCCGACGGTCTCCAGTTACCTGTCTTCTCGGCCATGGTGTCGGCCTTGCTCGTGCACCCGCGCCCGCGCCGGCTGCTGATGATCGGCCTCGGCGGCGGGCAGGTCACCAATCATCTGTTCGCGCACGTGCCGGGGATCGAGATCGACGCGGTCGACATCTGCCCCGCGGTCGTCGAGCTCGCGCGCGCGCACTTCGGCATCCCCGACGACCCCCGCTACCGCACGCACGTGGCCGACGGCCGGCGCTTCATCGAGCGCAGCGACGCCGCGCGCCGCTGGGACGTGATCATCCTCGACGCCTACCGCGGCGCGACCGTGCCGCTGCACCTGCGCTCGCGCCAGTATCTCGAGGCCTGCGCCGCGCGCCTCGCCGAGGGGGGCGTCGTGCTCGCGAACCTGCACAGCCGCTCGCGCCGCTACCCCGATGACCGGGCGACCTTCGCGGCCGTGTTCCCGCAGATCTACCTGTTCCACAGCGCGACCGCGCTCGAGGCCTCGCTGGTCGCCAGCAACGCGCCCCGGCGCCTCGGCGACGCCGAGCTGTCCGCGAACGCCGAGCGCCTGCGCGCCGAGTACGGCCTCGACACCGCCGAGCTGCTCGCGCGTCTCGAGCCCGCCAGCAACCCGCCGCCGGCCGGCGGGCGCGTGCTCGAGGACGACTTCGAGGCCGACGCGCGCGAGGCCGGCATCGATCGTCACAACGAGAGCTGCACGCCGCGCTGCGCGGGGGACTCGGGGTCATGACCGCGGCGCTCGACCCGAGGCCGAGGTGATCGACTCGATGCAGATCGCGAGCCTCGAGTCGCGCGCGTTCTTCGAATCGCTGTCCCCGTTCACTCACGCGCGCGCTGGTGGTGCTCGACTGCCTCAACACCGTGCGTTTCGCCGACGGCTCACGGCGCCCGCTCGCGCCCGCGTCGGCGCTGACGAAAGCGCGCGCTTTCGCGCGCTTTCGCGCATTGTATGCATGATTGCATATATGAAGTGCGAGCCTGGGGAATGGTTCGCACGTTCGTGCATGGGTATCCCATATGTGGCGCCGGCGATGAACCCGGCGCGAACGGGAGGAATCGGCATGAAAGTCTGCATCATCGGCGCTTCGGGCAAACTCGGTCAGTACATGGTCCAGCACTCCTTGGATCGCGGGTACGAGGTCGTCTGCGTATGTCGTGAGCAGAGTGTGGGCAAACTCGCGCGGTTCGCGGGGCGCGTCACCGTGGTCCCGGGCGACACCAATGATCGCGCGGTGATTCGCGAGGCCGTGGCCGGCTGCGACGGCGTGCTCACCGTGCTGGTCCCGTGGGGCATGCGGCGCTACGCCTCGGGCACCGCGCAGGCGGTCCTCGACTTCGCCGAGCCGCACGCCCGGCTGGCGTTCTCCTGCGGCTGGCACATCACGCGCGACGGCAAGGATGTTTACTCGTGGCAGCTGCGGGCGCTCGTCGCGGTCGGCGGGTTTCTGGCCCGGCTCGCGCGGGTCGTCGATCTCAATGACCAGGTCGCCGCCTGCGATCTGATCTTCGCCAGCGATCGGCGCTGGACGGTGGTGCGCGGGAGCGATCTCGAGGAGGGCGAGAGCCAGGGGCTGCCGGTCTGGAGCCGTCACGTCGGCGACCCGGTGCTCGCCAGCAACCTCACCCGACGCGTCGACTTCGCGCTGTTCATGGTCGAGGCGCTGACCGACGACAACCTGGTCCAAGAGGCACCCGCGATCGTCGGTCGCCTGAGCGAGTCGGCGCGTCGTCACGCCGCCTGACGCGAGCCCGCAGCGGCAGAGAGGACACGAACATGCTCGAGCTTGACCACATCAAATCGCCCCGCCGTCTCGCCCGCCTCGCGGGGCTGCTCTACCTCGTCATCATCGTCTGCGGCGTGGGCGGGCAGGGCTTGATCCGCGAGCCGCTGCTCGCCGAGAGCGCCGCGCAGACCGTGGCCAACCTCGTCGCCGCCGAGCTGCCGTTTCGCCTCAGCGTCCTCGCGGACATGGCGATGGTGATCGCCGATGTCGGCCTCGGCGTGCTGCTCTACGTCCTGCTCGCGCCGGTCAGCCGAACGCTCTCGCTCGCGGCGATGGCCTTCCGGCTCGTCCAGGCGGCGGCGCTCGGGCTCAACCTCGTCAACCTCTACCAGGCCGTCACGATCGCGACGTCCACGGGCCTCGAGGCGGGTCACCGCGACGCGTGGGTGGTCTCGCTGCTCGACGCCCACGCGGCCGGCTACGACCTCGGGCTCGTGTTCTTCGCCTTCAACTGCCTGCTCGTCGGCGTCCTGGTCGCGCGCGCGGAGTTCCTGCCCCGGATCATCGGCTACGCGATCGGGTGCTCGGGGGTCGTCTACCTCGTCGGCAGCGCGGCGCGCTTCGTCGCCCCCGAGTTCGCGGCCGCCTTCGCGCCGGCGTACGTCATCCCGCTGCTCGCCGAGACGGCGCTGTGCGTCTGGCTGCTCGTCAAGGGGCTCGACGCGCGCGCGTGGTCGGCCCAGGCCGCGCGCTAGCGACACGGCGCCCCGCGGCCGCGCGACGAGCCCTTGCCTAGCGAGGACTGGTCCTCCATGGCGAAAGCACCTAACATAGTCGTCAGCAATGAACTTGCCGACTAGCAAGGAGCGAGCCCTTGAAGCACTTCTCCAGTCGCTCTTCATCGACAGGGAGTTCCGCCGCTTTCTCGGACGATTTCCTCAAGCAGACGAGCTTCTCTCTAGTTTGCCGAGTACACCTGCATCACTGGCCGTCTTGATCGAGAACGCGATCGCCATGCTCAAACGGCACGGCCTCGTCGACCACGAGTTTTTCGCCGCCCTTGTAGGAGAGCGGCCGCGCCGGCGTGAGGACATTGAAGCTGTTGCGTTGCTATGGACTTCTGTACCGACTCAACAATTGGCAGTCGCAGAGCGAAAGTCCCGCACGCCAAGTTACGCAAGAAGTCTTCACCAGCTTTTGTCAATGACGAAAGTCGACACTTCAAGTTCTAAGAACTACTTGACTCGTCCTATTCGTCGATTGATGCGCCTCTGCTTTCATGATCTCACGGACGAACGCCACCAGGATATGCTGCGGGCATGCTATGTCAGATCAAGCGCTACGGACACGCATCTCGCGGAACTTGAGCCCTTCAGCGCAAGTACGCTTCCAAGCGCGCTGCGGGACGGTGATGAAGTAGACCCAGTAGACCGAACGTCTGTTGATCCTGTTGACGCAATATTCCACGGCGAACCTCGCAAAGGGGTGTCACTGGTGGTCGGACCACCCGGGAGTGGAAAATCAACCTTCTTCGCAATGCTTAAGTTACAAGTTGAACGTCGCCCAGAAGAGCATAAGGCAATATATTTGCACGTCGATCTTATTAATAATACACAGCTTCACTCCAGTAATTTCGATCATGATCGTCTAATCGACGCCATCTGTAAAGATCTTCTTGATCAAGCCGAGACTCATTATTCAAAGATGTCTCCTTTTCAGAACTCCGTACTGCGAAAAGTGTTTGCTGGAGAATTGCGACGCTTCCGTTCGGCTAGGTCTCCTGATAGCCCGCCTCCCTCGCCGCAGGACGAGGACGAGATTATCCTGAAACACCTCGATCGTCGCAAAGAGCACCTCAAGGCATGGCTGGGCTTTGTCGCACGCGAGGTCGGCTCAGCGATTGTGGTGCTCGACAACGTAGACCAAGGAACAGTGGCGTTTGAGAAGGTGATTTATCAACTCGCCGCCGACTTAGCGCACAAAACTGATGCGAGCATAGCCATTTCCATGCGCGGAACAACTTTTGAACGTGGAGTGACAGGGGGGTTTCTAGACGTTCGGTTACCAACGGTTCTCCAGATAGATCCTCCTCCGTTCGCGGAGGTCGCTACCGCAAGAGTCGAATATATTCGCAATGAGCTTCGCGGCGACAAGCACCTCGGAGCGCAGTTTGTCAGAGATATGCGCGGCTTTGATCACGAGCGTGTATTAGACTTTGTAGAGATTCTTGCGGGGACAGTTCTGAATCGGCCGCCTGCAAGAGAGTGCATCTCGGCTCTTGGGGGTGGGAATATAAGAGAGGCTCTGAAGCTGGTTGAGAGGTACTCAACAAGTGCACATACTGATATCAACAAGTTGTTCCGAGACTACGATGCGTCTCAGGGGAGAGGCTGGTCTTCCCCAATTACGCTCGATAGCTTTCTTCGGTCCGTTATGAAAGGCGAGAACTGGGTTTACAACGAAGCTCGAGCACCGATTGTTAACCTCCTGCGCGGTGCCAAGAATACGATGGAGGCACGCTTTGCCTCCGTTCGTGTGCTCCAATATTTAGACTGGGCATCCCAGAATGCCAGTTGCATGACTGATGCAAGTGTCAGTGCAATTGTCGATACCATGAAGCAAATCGGTTATGAGCCCGGGGTCGTCGAGCGTACAGTCAATTTTCTAGGGCGAGAGCGCCTCATCGTTTCCTACGACCGACTCGAAGCGCCGTGGGCCAGCGAAGATCGAGTTCGGATAGGATCTTCAGGACGGTACTACATCCACGAGATCCTTCGATCGCGCGAGTACTTTCTGGCCTGTTCTTTTGATATATTACTATACTCTGAGAAGGATGCAGTGTCGCTCGAAAGAGTCTACCGGAGATCGAGCACAAAAGGTTGGCGGAAAGCGGAGAATGTTGCTAGGCGGTGTGCAGATATGCTGGCCGAAGAGGAGCGCAAAGAGCTACGAACAATCGCTACACATGGTGAATCTCCCGTGTGGATTTTACCAGTGATGCCTGGTATTCGGAGCCGCTTTTCCTGAGAGACTCCACAGGCCTCCGAATTGTTGCGGTCGGACATGGACCTTGACAGTAAGCCGCGGGTCACGTCGGCCGCGCTCGCGCGTTCGCGCGCGACGGCTCGCGCGTGACTACAGCGTCTTGAGATACTCGATGACCGCCCGGCGCTCGCCCGGCGAGAGCGCGTCTCCGAACGGGTGGCCTGCGTTCTTGTGGCCGTGCAGGGTCGTGTCGAAGACGTGGATCTTCTCGTCCTCGGGCGCGTCCTGCTGACCGTAGGGGGTCTCGACGTAGGGCCAGCCGAGCGCGTCTTGGTCGAGGTTGCTGCTGTCGTAGTCGACGCGCTTCCAGTAGGGCGGGCGGGCCGCGCTGTTGAGCACGCCCTCGATTGTCGGCACGGAGCCGTTGTGAAAGAAGGGCGCCGTCGCCCACACGCCGTCGAGCGGCGGCGCCGTGTAGCCGGCGACCGGGTCGCCCGGCTCGAGCCGCGTGTACGCGCCGTAGAACGAGCTGTTGTACCAGTCGACCATGTGCGCGACGTCGTCGACGCCGTAGTCCGCGAGCGACGGATCGGTGCCGATGATCTCGGTCGGGATGATCAGGTTGGGGTACCAGTCGTCCGCGGGATCGTCGGCGTAGGTGCCGTGGCAGCCGGCGCAGCTGTCGATGAACAGCAGCTCGCCCTCGTCGGCGAGCGCGGCGTCGATCGTGAAGGGGTAGGGCGGCGGCTCGATGGACTGGATGTACGCGTTGACGTCGTTGAAGTACGACATGATCAGCTCGGCCTCGGCGACCGAGTCGGTGCACAGCGACGAGGCGAACATCATCGTCCCGCGCTTGTCGCCGCGGGCCATGCCGTTGTGGAACAGGCTGCTCTTCTTGCTCGAGCGCCACCACGGCGGCGTGTCGATGGGGATCGGCTCGGCCGCGATCGGCTCGAGCGGCTCGTCGCTCCAATTGAGCGTCACGGGGTCGCGGTGGGCCGCGAGCACCACCGCGATCATGTCGGCGGGGTTGGAGCCGATGGTGTGCATCTGGGTGTAGGGCCCGAGCGCCTCGTAGCGGCTCTGCATCGCCGCGAGCTCGCTGAGCCCGAGGATCGGGAGATCGGGGATCGGGATCGCGCCGACGAGCGCGCCCATGTCGGCCGTGAAGTCACCGTCGGCGCGCCCGGCCCCGACCATCAGCTCGCCGTTGACGTAGCCCGCGTGGCAGGTGAGGCAGTTGAGCGCGGCGACCTCGGCCCCGCTCTTGGTCTCGCTGTGGACCGTCCAGTTGAAGGGGACGAGCGCGTTTTTGCCCTCGCGGCCCGGCAGCGCGGGCCCGTCCGCGTAGGGACCGAGCAGGCCCTTCGCCAGCTGGAACATGGCGTAGGGGACACCACAGCTGACGTAGCCGCGGGTCAGCAGCGCCTCGTAGCCCGCCTCGGGATCGCCGGGGACCTGATCCTCGTGCGGGATCGGATAGCCGTGGTCCCACGGGCCCGGGCCGAAGGTGTCCTCCATGCCCTCGCTGGTCCCGCTGGTCTCACTCGTCTCGCTCGCGCTGGTCGTCGTCGCCCCGGTCGCGCTCGCGCCCGCGCTCGTGGTCGCGCCGTCGGCGGAGTCCCCCGGCGCGTCGCCGGTCGTGCCGGCGTCGCTGGGATCGGCGGTCGTCTCGGTGTCGACTGCGTCGCCGCAGGCCGGGAGCGCGATCGCAGCGCTGGCGGCGATCAGGGCGAGCAGCCCGCGGCGAACGTCCACGTGTCGGCTCGCGCCGGAGTTCTCGTCGCGGGCGAGGCGGTGAAACGAAGTTGTTTCGGGCGTACTGCTCGTTTCGCCAACGAAGTCGGCGGCGGAGGGATCACGTGTGCCGGCGCGTGGACGTTCGCCACGGGCTGCGAGGGCGGGCCAGAGGGGTCGGTGTCTAGGCGTCATGCGTTCCTCCATGAACAGACAGGGCGCGTCCGCTCGCGCGCGAGCTGCGGCCCACGACAGTAGCAAGGCGCGGCGCGGCGCGGGAACGTGGACGTCGTTATTGCGCGGCTTGCTTGTATAGTGTCGCGGATGCAGCGTCCTCTCTCTGCGCCCACGAGGAACGCGCGCCGGTCTCGCCGACGCGGCGGTCTGGCGCTGTGGGTCGCGCTCCTCGGCGTCGCGCTCAGCTCGAGTCGCGCCGGCGCGAGCGCGGCGAGCTCGGCCGCGCGCGACAACGCCGAGGCCCGGGCGAAGGCGCTGTTTGAGCGCGGCCAGGCGCAGTTCGAGACCGCGGACTACGAGGGCGCGATCGAGAGCTTCACGCGCGCGTACGAGGAGGCGATCCGGATCGAGGATACGCAGTTCCGCGCGGTCGTCTCGGCGACCCTGCAATTCAACCTCGCCGGCGCGCACATCAAGGCCTACGAGATCAACGACGACCCCAAGCATCTCGGCCAAGCGCGCGCGCTGCTCCTGCAGTACCGCGAGCGCGAGGCGTTCAGCGAGGAGGAGCGCGTCGCTGCGGACGAGCTGCTCGCGGTCGTCGACAAGCTGCTCGCCGAGGTCTCGGAGGTCGAGGAGGATCCAGCGCCAGCGCCGGTCGAGCCGGCCACGCCGGTCGAGCCGTCGTCGCCGCCTGAGCCGACGAGCCCGCGCAAGCCGGGCGCGGGCTTGGTGATCGGCGGAGCCGTGGTCGCGGGCGCCTCGCTCGTCGGCTTCGGCCTCATGGCCGGCGGGCTCGTGATCGGCGACAACGCGGTCGACGAGTTCCTAGGGGCGAGCAACGGCGCCGAGCGGACGGCCGCGATCAACCGCGGAGAGCGGGGCAACTCCCTGGCGATCGCCGGCGGCGTCCTCGGCGGGGCGTTGCTCGCCACAGGCGCGGCGCTGATCATCGTCGGCAAGTCGCGGCAGCGCGCGGACGGCCTCGCGCTCGCGCCCGCGCTCGCGCCCGGCTTCGCGGGCCTCCTGCTGCGCGGCGAGTTCTAAGCACCCGCTAGGAGCGAGCCGCGCGGCCGGTTTCGATCCTCGCGGAGTGCAGTAGGGTGGGGGGTGGTGTCTGATCGAGACGACCAGCGGCCGCGCTCGCGCGCTCGCTCGCTCGCGGGCTGGCTCGCGCTCGCGCTCGCGCTCCCCGGGCCCGCTGGGTGTTGGAAGCAGCCGGGGACGCAGGGCCTGCCGTGCACCGCGGACAGCGAGTGCGACGCGGGGCAGCGCTGCGTCGACGGAGCGTGCAGCGATCCAAACGCGCAGACCGACGCGATGACGACCGTGTCCTCGAGCGGGGAGCTCAGCGGCTCGACGGGCGCGGCGGAGACGAGCGCGGCGACGACCGCCGACGCGACCGAAGGCGCCTCGACGAGCACCGGCGCTCCCGACTCGAGCAGCGGCAGCAGCACGGGCGAGCCGGGGGCGTGTGACCAGTTCGACTGCGCGCCCGGGCCGAACTGGTCCGTCGGCTTCGGCGACGGCGAGATCCTCAACGAGGGGCTGGTGGTCGACGCCGCGGGCAACATCTACCTCGGCGGCATCTACAAGCTCGGGATCTCGCACGCCCAGCATGACGTCGAGGGGTCCTCCACGATCTTCAAGATGCACGTCATGAAGTTCGCGCCTGACGGATCGCTCCAGTGGATCAGCGACCTAGGCGACGGCAAAGAGGGCGGCGGTCACGAGACGCTGCGCGACCTGATCGTCACCGAGTCCGGCTCGCTGTTTATCACCGGCGACTACACTGGCCCGTTGTTTCTGTGCGAGGTGGACCTCGGGGGTGAGTCGACCGACCCGGACCTGTTCGTCGCGCAGCTCGACGCGAACAACGGGCAGTGCGGGAAGGTCGTCGCCTTCCCGACGAACGGCACGCAGTTCGGGTCCGGGCTCGCCTACGACGCGAGCTTCGATCGCCTCATCCTCGGCGGCGGCTACCAGGGGCAGCTCGACCTCGGCGTCGGGCCGCTCGAGAGCGAGGGCTTCGCCTTCGGGCAGGCGACCGGGTTCATCGCCGGCCTCGACTCGAGCCTCCAAGTTCACTGGGCGCAGCAGCTCGGCGGGCTGGGGGGCTACGAGGCCGTCAACACGGTGATCAACGGCAGCCCTGGCTCGGTCCTGATCGCGGGCACCTTCGCGAACTCGATCGTGCTGGGCAGCGACGAGCACACCAGCGCCGGGCCGCGTGACAGCTTCGTCGCGCGCCTCGCCGTGGCCGACGGCGCGTTCAGCTGGAGCGACTCCTTCGTCAGCGACGGGGAGACATCGGTCCGCGGGCTCGCCTATGACGGTGACGACGAGATGGTCGTGGTGGGCGACTTCACGTCGACGATCTCGGCGCTCGAGCTCGACAGCGGATCGGACGTGAACCACGACATCTTCCTGGTCAACATGAACGCGACGACCGGCGACGTGAGCTGGGCGCAGCGCTTCGGCGCGCCCGCGGTCGACGACATCGCCCGCGGCGTCGCCGTCGACGCCGAGCACGGGCACGTGTTCGTCTCCGGTCCGTGCTTCGAAGGCCTCGACCTCGGCGGCGGCCCGCTCGTGATCAGCGGGCCCGACGACGCCTGCCTCGCGCGCTATGAGCTCGCGACCGGCGCGCACCTGTGGAGCGAGCGCTTCGGCGGCAGCAGCAACAAGCAGCCTGAGAGCGGCCGTCAGCTCGCCTTCGACGGCGAGAGCGACCCGGTCGCGCTGCTCTGGGCCGGTGACTACTACGGGACCATGGAGATCGCCGGGCCCGCGCTCGTCGCGGATGGCGAGCTCGCGCGCACCTTCCTCGCCCGGCTGCTCCCGTGACGGGGCGAGCGCGTCATGGCCGATGAGCCATGTATCGCGTCCTAGGGCGTATCGTCACCACGACCCTGCTGCGGAGGACGACGAGCGCGAGGCCCGCGAGCCCCGCCGTCACAGCCGCCCGCGGCCCCAGTAGAGGTAGTGGCTCGGAAGCCCGAGGCGCCTCGAGGCGAGGGACGGAGGGCTCCCCGGGAGCGGGATTCGGTCGAACAGCCGGCCCGCCGCCATCAGCAGCAGCCGCTCGCGGCGCGTGATTCGGAACGCCTGGAGCTCGAGGCGCGCGATGACCCAATCGGGGAGCAGGTCGACGCCGGCGCGGATCATGATCGCTTGCAGACCCGCGAGGGGGCGCGGGACCGCGGGCGTTCGCGTGATGATCTCGAGGAACTCGAGCACGATCGGGTGGGGCTCGAGCGCCGAGCGCATCGCCGCGAAGTGCTCGCGCTGCTCGTCCAGCGTGGTTGGCGCGCCGGTCGCTCCGAACAGCGCGGCTGCGGCGATCGACTCCGCGTAGAAGCGATCGCGCTGGGCGTCGGAGAGCGGGTGGCAGTAGGCCGCGTAGGCCTCCATGAAACCGAAGTCGACCGTCGCCTGCACCCAATTCAAGAGCTCGGGATCGTTCGCGTGGTAGCGCGTCCCCGCGGGCGTCTCCCCGCGCACGCGCGCGTGCATCTTCACGACGCGGGCCACGACCTGCTCCGCGACCTCGCGCGGGGCGTACGCGCAGACGTGGGTAACGTGCCCGGTTCGCTTCATCCGCGCGATCGGATCGCTGCGGAAGCTCGAGTGCTCCCAGACGCCTGTGCGCACACGCGGCTCGCCGAGCTCGAGCAGCACGGCCGCGACCCCGCCGACGAACAGCGCGACCGGGTTTTTAAACACGTGCCACGAGATCGAGTCGGGGGCGTAGAGCGAGCGCGCCCCGGGCGGGTTGAGGTAGTCGACCTTCGGCCATGACGAGGCGGCGGCGCGGGGCTGGTCGCGCGAATCGTGAGGCTGCATCGTCGGTCTCAATGCTCGGGTGCTCCCGCCGCGCGACCCGGCGAGCGTCTCGCTTTCGCGCATGTTCTGGGGGACAGGAGCGTTCGTCTCGTGGTGGGGCTCGGCATGTCGCTTGATGCTGTCGAGGATGCGTTTAAATTTGCTAGTTGCCAACAAGTAAGTTGCCCGTGCCGCGCGGAGCGACGCTCGATTTCCCCCAAAACCGACCAAACGGTCATCGTACGGTGTTCGAGCGCGTCACTTGACCGGCTGTCCGCTTCCTGTGTATTTGCTTGTTGCCAACAAGTTTTTCGGCAACGAAAGCGAGAATCCCCATGACTCGGCTCCGCACTGCTCCCGTCGTCCCGTTCCTCGCGCTGCTCAGCCTCGGCCCCGTGGCCTGCGGCGACGACGAAGGCGGCGAGACCGACGCGCCCGCGACCTCCGAGGTCGGCGGCGACGTCGGCACCACCGCCGGCCCCGACAGCGCCGGCTCCGACGCGGCCGCGACCGACGACGGCGCGGAGTCTGACTCCGACTCCGACTCCGGCACGAGCACGGGCGCCGTCACGGACGGTGACGAAGAGCCGTTCTACTGCGGCGACGGCGAGCACCCGGAGTACGGGAGCATCGAGGAGCCTGACCCGGAGGCCTTGTTGTGGAGCAGCCGCGGCGGCTGGGCGGTGTGGGACTACTGCCTGTGCCGCCCGGACGACGCGCCGGTGCCCACCGACCCGCGCTCGCTGGTCCAGCCCGGCGTCTCGGACGGCCGCGCGGTCGCCTTCAACGCGTTCTGGAAGGACTGCCACGTCAACCCCGAGGCGGTCGGCGAGGACGGCCCGGCCGAGACCTGCGGCGAGCTGCGCGAGCGCGTCGAGCGGGGCGGCGAGCTGATCCAGCCGAGCGGACCTGGCGCAGGGGCCATGTTCTCGGGGACGAGCCACCAGGAGATCGAGGCGGGCTTCGGCGCCGCCACCTTCCCGGCGAGCTCGTACAACCTGATGTACCTCAGCTGGGGCATGCTCACGCGCCCGGAGAACTTCGACGAGCTCGTGGCCGAGCGGGTCGGCTCGGCCTTCGGCCCCGAGCCCAACCCGTACCCGCTGATCGGCGAGGACCCCAACCAGACCAACGGCGGCTCGGGCACGCTCCCGTACTTCTTCACGCAGCTGCGCGAGCCCGACGGGACCTGGACCGGCACCATCGGCATCACCTGCCACGGCTGCCACAGCGGCGCGATCACGGGGGACGACGCGCCGGGCCTGATGCTCGGGAGCGGCAGCCCGCTCGCCGATCACCACCTGTTTTTGCGCGACATGCTGCCGCTCGGCTACCTCGCCTCGGCGGCGACGCTGCTCAACCTCAACAAGACCCGCGGGGTCAACAACGCCAGCGACATCAACCTCGCGTTCTTCTTCCCCGAGGCCGGCTACGGCTACGACTTCGAGACGCTGCTCGGGCTCATCAGCTCGGGCTCGACGGCCGGCATGGACACGCCGGCCTGGTGGAACATGGGGCACCGCGCGCTCAAGTTCGTCGACGGCGTGTTCCCCATGGACTCGCCGCGCGTCGACATGGTGTTCTTCACCCCGTTCTTCGGGCTGTTCGGCGGCCTCGCCGGGCCGATCAGCGAGATGGCGCTGGACTGGATGCGCGAGCACGGCCCGCCGCTCAACGACTGGGCGACCGTCCTCAAGGCGCCGCCCTATCCCTACGCGGTCGACGAGACGCTCGCGGAGTCGGGCGCGATCCTGTTCCACACCCTCGACCTGTGGGCCCCGGCGCGCGACAACCCGGTCCCCGACCCCGAGGCCGGCAACGGCTCGTGCGCCTCGTGCCACGGCGCCTACGCGCCCGCGTTCTTCAACGACCCCGCGTTCCTCGCGTCGCCGCGCATGGAGGGGATCGCCAGCTACATCACGCCGATCGACATCATCAACACCGACCCGGTGCGCCTCGAGACCAACAACGAGGCGGTGCAGCAGGCCGGCGCGTCGAGCTTCTTCGGCTACCCGCAGACCTACGGGACCGAGAACGACTGCGGCCCGCAGAACCGCCCCGACCTCGCCGGCGATCGCGAGCCGGGCTACCTCGCGCCGCCGCTGTTCGGCGTGTGGGCGACCGCGCCCTACTTCCACAACGGCTCCGTGCCCAATCTGTGGGAGGTGCTCAAGCACGAGGATCGCAAGGACATCTGGAAGCGCTACTCGACGCCCAAGCCCCCCGGTCAAGACGTGATCATGGGCCACGACACCGACCTCGTGCGCGCCTACGACACCGAGCGGGTCGGCTGGCGGTACAACGACATCGAGTGCGAGCTCGGCAACGGCGTGAGCCCCTACATCAACTGCAACCCCTCCAACGAGAACGACCCGCTGGTGCAGATCTTGCTCGCGCAGCTGTACACCAACTTCATCGCCGTCTGGAATATCCTCGCGCCGCCGGTCTTGACGCCCCAGCAGATGGAGAACCGCAAGATCTACAACACGCACATGTTCGGGCAGGGCAACTCGGGTCACGAGTTCACCTCGGTGCTCACCGACGGTGAGCGCGCGGCGATCATCGAGTACCTCAAGACGCTGTAGTCAGCCCCTGACCCCCCAGGCACGGAGCACGAGCCCATGACCATCACCGAGCCGCGAGTCATCCCCCCCGCCCAGCGCCGCAACCACTGGATGAACCACATCGCCGGGCACGCCGAGATGCGACCCGACGCCGTCGCGTTCCGCTACCGCGGCGCCGCGACGACCTGGAGGCAGGCCCACGATCGCGTCACCGCGTTCGCGGCCGCGCTGCAGCGGCGCGGCGTGAAGCTCGGCGATCGCGTGCTCATGCTCGTCCTCAACCGCACCGAGGTGATCGAGGCGGTGATGGGCGTCAACACGCTGGGGGCGATGGCCGTGCCCATCAACGTCCGGCTCGCGCCGCCGGAGATCGCCTACATCGTCGACGACGCCGACGCCGACGTGCTGATCGTCGACGAGCCCCTGGTCCCGCTGGTCGCCGCGGTCGCGCGCAGCACCGATCGCGTCAAGCGGGTGATCGTCCTCGGGCGCGCGCCGGACGGGGCGGAGGCCTTCGACGCGCTCGTCGCCGAGGACCCCGGGGGCTTCGTGGCGCCGGATGTCCCCGAGGACACCCCCGCGCTCATCATGTACACCTCGGGCACGACCGGCAGGCCCAAGGGCGCGATGCTCGACCACGTCAACATGGTCGGGCAGGCGCTGACCTGCATCCGCGCGATGGAGATCTTCAAGGAGGACGACATCGGCTTCATGACCGCGCCGCTGTTCCACATCGCCGGGCTGGGCTCGATCGCGCCCAACTTCCTGCTGGGGATCACGACGGTCATCCACCCGCTCGGGGGCTTCGACGCCGGCGCGCTGCTCGACGCCTACGAGCGCGAGGGCGCGACGATCGTCTTCAACGTCCCGGCCCAGTGGAAGGCGATCTGCGCCCACCCGCAGGCCCGCGAGAAGGGGCGGGGCCTGCGGGTCATCAGCTGGGGGGCGGCGCCCGCCTCCGAGACGCTGCTCCGACAGATGGAGGAGACCTTCCCGAGCGCGCTCAACATCGCGGTGTTCGGGCAGACCGAGATGTCGCCGATCACCTGCGTGCTCCGGGGCGAGGACTCGCTGCGCAAGCTCGGCTCGGTCGGCCTCCCGATCCCGACCATCCAGGTCCGCGTCGTCGACGACGACATGCGCGACGTCCCCCGGGGACAGGTCGGCGAGATCGTCTACCGCGGGCCGACGCTGATGCAGGGTTATTGGCGCAAGCCCGAGGAGACCGCCGCCGCCTTCGCGGGCGGGTGGTTTCACTCCGGCGACCTCGTGCGGCAGGACGACGAGGGCTACGTCTGGGTCGTCGACCGCAAGAAAGACATGATCATCTCGGGCGGCGAGAACATCTACTGCGCCGAGGTCGAGAACGCGCTCGCGTCCCACCCCGAGATCCTCGACGCCGCGGTCTACGGGCGTCCGGATCCCACGTGGGGCGAGATCCCGGTCGCGGCGGTCGTGCTGGCGCCGGGCTCGACGCTCGAGCTCGACGCGCTGCGGAGCTATCTCGGCGATCACCTCGCCCGCTTCAAGCAGCCCAAGGCGATGATCGTGATGGAGGCGCTCCCGCGTAACGCCGGCGGCAAGGTCGTTAAGGGCGCGCTCCGGCGCGCTGACCCAGGGGCGTGAGCGGTTCTCAGTCCAAGAACAGATCCGGGATCAGCTCGACGTCCGGCCGGAGCGCGTACTTTGAAAACTCCGTCACGCCCGCTTCCTTCAGGACCTGCTCGTCCGTGAAGAATTGACCGGTCACCTCGTCGCTCGCGCGCGTCAGGAGCACGTGCGCCGCGTCGGCGACGATCTCGGGGCGCCGGGAGGCGGCGACGGCCTGCTCGCCGCCGAGCAGGTTGCGGACCGCGGCCGTCGCGATCATCGTCCTCGGCCACAGCGCGTTGACGGCGACGCGGTCGCGCCGAAACTCCGCGGCCATCCCGAGCACGCACATGCTCATGCCGAACTTCGCCATGGTGTAGGCGCAGTGCGGCTCGAACCAACGCGGCCGCATGCTCAGCGGCGGCGAGAGCGTGAGGATGTGCGGGTTTTGGGCCCGCTTGAGGTGCGGCAGGCAGGTCTTGGAGCACAGGAAGGCGCCGCGCGCGTTGACCTGGTGCATCAGGTCAAAGCGCTTCATCGTCGTCTCCAAGGTCCCCGTCAGGCTGATCGCGCTGGCGTTGTTGACGAGGATGTCGATCCCCCCGAAGGTCTCGACCGTCTTCGCAACCGCGGCCTCGACCTGCTCCTCAAAGCGGATATCAGTGATGAGCCCGATCGCGCGGCCGCCCGCCGCCTCGAGCTCCTCGACCGCAGTGTAGACCGTCCCGGGGAGCCGCGGGTGCGGCGCGGCCGTCTTGGCGACGACCGCGACGTTGGCTCCGTCCTGGGCGGCTCGCAGCGCGATCGCCTTGCCGATCCCTCGGCTCGCGCCGGTGATAAAGAGCGTCTTGCCCTCGAGGCTCCCTGTCTTCATGGTCACTCGATCTCGCGTTGTGGTTCTTGTGGCCTTTTGGCCAGCTTGTTGGGGACGCTCAGAATTGCCGGCCGCGCGCGATCTCGTGCGCGACCTCGAGCAGGCCGAGCGCGAGCGGGCCGAACTCCGCGTAGCGCGGGTCGTCGGTGTCGCCCGCCCGCCAGCGCGCGTGCAGCTGCGCGAAGATCACCGCGGTCTTGAACTGCCCGAGCACGCGGTGGAAGCGGAAGCCCGAGAGGTCGCGGCCCGTGATCGACGCGTAGTGAGCGGCGGCGCGCTCGCGCGTGGGGAAGCCGGCGCGCGCGGTCGGCATCTGCCGCATGTCGTGCATCGGCGCCGGGTCGCCCGCCTCGGTCCAGTACGAGAGCAGCGTCGCCAGGTCGAACAGGCCGTCGCCGCGCGTCCCCTGGTCCCAGTCGAGCAGCGCGACCGGCTCGAAGCTGGCGGGGTCGAGCACGATGTTGTCGAGCTTGAAGTCGTTGTGCAGCAGGTTGACCGCGGCGTCGGGCACGAGGTGCTCGTCGAGCCAGGTAGCGAGCTCGTTCGCCAGGGGCGGCAGCCCGCGCGCGAAGGTCGCGAAGCAGAGCCGCGCGCGCTTGGTCCAGCCCCGGACCGCGCGCGCGAGGAAGCCGGCGGGGCGGCCCAGCGTGTCGAGGCCGACCGCGTCCGGGTCCACGCGGTGCAGCTCGGCGAGGCGCTCGATCATCATCGCCCCGAGCCGCGCGGCGAGGGCCTCGTCATCGGCGCGCGCGGCGGGGAGCTCGTCGCGGATCGTGACGCCCTCGCGGTACTCGAGCAGCTGAAAGGGCGCGCCGAGGACCGAGGGGTCGTCGCACAGCAGCAGCCCGCGCGGCGCGAGCGGGAACGCGGTCCACAGGCGCGAGAGGATCCGGTGCTCGCGGCCCATGTCGTAGGCGCCCGGCGGCAGCTCCCCGGGCGGCGGGCGCCGCAGGACCATGGGCGCCCCGTTCACGCGGACGAGGAAGTTGAGGTTGGCGAAGCCGCCCGAGAGTCGCCGGGGCGCGGGCTCGAGCTCGAGCTCGAGCCCGCGCCCCGCCAGGTACGCGCGCGCGCGCGCCCAGTCCTGGGTGTCGCCGCCGCTCGAGCTCACGAGGCGCCCTCCTCCGGCGGCGCCGCGCGCCGCAGGAGCCGGCGGGCGACGCTCCAGCGGTGCACCTCGCTGGGGCCGTCGTAGATGCGGAACGCGCGGATGTCCTTGAAGATCCGCATCACGATCGTCTCGCCGGTGACGCCCTGGCCGCCGAGGATCTGCACGCTGCGATCGACCACGCGCCAGACCGCCTCGCTGACCGCGACCTTGCTCATGCTCGACTCGTGCTTGCCGCGCTGGCCCTGGTCGAGGACCCACGCGGTGTGCCAGGTCGAGAGCCGCGCGGCGTGCAGGTCCATGGCGTTGTCGGCGAGCATGAAGCCCACGCCCTCGTGCTCGCCGAGGCGCTTGCCGAAGGCGCGGCGCCGGGCCGCGTAGGCGAGCGCTGTGTCGTGGGCCCGGCGCGCGGCCCCGAGCCAGCGCATGCAGTGGGTCAGGCGCGCGGGCGCCAGGCGCACCTGGGCGTAGCGAAAGCCCTCGCCGAGCGCCCCCAGCACGTTCTCGGCGGGCACGCGCAGGCCCTCGAGGCGCAGCACCGAGTGCCCGCCCGTGAAGCAGGCGTCGAGCGCGTCCATGGTCCGCTCAACGCGGATCCCGGGCGCGTCCATGTCGCTGAGGAACATGGTCGCCGCGCCATCTTCGAGCTTCGCCATGATGATCGCGACGCGCGCCCCGACGGCGCCGGTGATGAACCACTTGGTCCCGTGGATGACGTAGTCGTCGCCGTCGCGGGTCGCGGTCGTGGTCAGCATCGTCGGGTCCGAGCCCGCCCCGGGGGCCGGCTCGGTCATGGCGAAGCACGAGCGCGCGTGCCCCTCGACGAGCGGACGCAGCCAGCGCTCGCGCTGCGCCGGCGTGGCGATCGCGTCGAGCAGGTGGATGTTGCCCTCGTCCGGGGCGTGGATGTTCATCGCCACCGGCCCGAGCGGCGAGTAGCCTGCCTCTTCGAACACGACGGCCTTGGCCCGGTGCGAGAGCCCGAGCCCGCCGAGCTCCCGCGGCCCGTGCGGGGTGAGCAGGCCGGCCGCGCGCGCGTGGGCGACCAGCTCGTCGCGCAGCGCCTCGGCGGGCCCGTGCGGCGTCTGTCGAGGGTCATCCTCGTAGGGGATGACGACCTCGGCGATGAAGCGCCGCGTCTTCTCCTGCAGCGCCTGGAGCTCGGGGGAGAGCGAGAAGTCCATGGGGTCCTGTCGTCGGTGGGGTCTCAGTAGGCCTCCGTAGGCCTCAGTAGGTCTCGCCGGCCTCGGCCTTGGCGACCAGCGACGCCGGCGGCTCGAAGTGTGGACCATACGACGACGCGAGCGCGCGCGCGCGCGCGACGAAGCCCTTCAGCCCGCCTTTGTACTGGTTGATGTACTGCAGGACGCCGCCGGTCCAGGCCGGGAAGCCGATGCCGTAGATCGAGCCGATGTTGGCGTCCGCAGCCGAGGTGAGCACGTTGTCGTCGAGGCAGCGCACCGTGTCGATCGCCTCGGCGAACAGCATGCGCTCCTGGAGATCAATCAGCGGGATCGTCTTCGAACCCGAGTTAAACGCCTCGCGCAGCCCCGGCCAGATGCCGACGCGCTTGCCGCTCTCGTCGTAGTCGTAGAAGCCGCCGCCGTCCTTGCGGCTCGTGCGACCGAGCTCGTCGATCATCCGGTCGAACACGGCCTCCGCCGGGTGCGGCGTGTACGTCTCGCCCGCTGCCTCGGCGGCCTTTCGGTTCTCGCGCTGGATCTTCTGCGTCAAGGTCAGCGTCAGCTCGTCGAGCAGCTGCAGCGCGCCCGTGGGGTAGCCGGCCTGCAGCGCCGCCTGCTCGATCGACGCCGGCTCGATCCCCTCGCCGACGGCGGCGACGGCCTCGGCGGTGAAGCGCCCGATGACCCGCGAGGTGAAGAAGCCGCGCGCGTCGTTGACCACGATCGGCGTCTTGCCGATCTGCAGGACGAAGTCGAAGGCGCGCGCGAGCGCGGCGTCCGAGGTGTTCTCGCCCCGGACGATCTCGACGAGCCGCATCTTGTCGACCGGCGAGAAGAAGTGCAGGCCGATGAAGTCCGCGGGGCGCTTCACCCCCTCCGACAGCGTCTTGATCGGGAGCGTCGAGGTGTTCGAGGCCAGCAGCGCCTCGGGGCTGGCGATGTCCTGGATCTGCTGAAACACCTTCTGCTTGACCGCGACGTCTTCGAACACGGCCTCGACCACCAGGTCGACGCCCTCAAAGTCCGCCGCGTCGTCGGTGGGGTGGATGCGCGCGAGCAGCTCGGCCGAGCGCTCCGGCGTGGTCCGGCCGCGCTGTTGCTGCTTGGCCTCGACCTTCGCGGCGTAGGCCTTGCCGGCGCGCGCGCGCTCGATCGAGGTGTCTTTTAAGACAACCTCGACGCCGGCCTTGGCGGCGACGTAGGCGATCCCGGCGCCCATCATGCCGGCGCCGAGCACCCCGAGCTTGCGCGCCGCGTACTTCGAGAAGCCCGCGGGGCGGCTGGCGCCCGCGTTGAGCTCGCGCAGGTCGAAGAAGAACGCCTTGATCATGTTCTTGGCGACCTGTCCGCAGGCGAGGTGGACGAGGTAGCGCGTCTCGATCCGCGAGGCGGTGTCGAAGTCGACCAGCGAGCCCTCGACCGCGGCCGCGAGCGCGGCCCGGGGCGCCGGCAGCGGGGCGCCCTTGAGCTGCTTGCGGAGGTTCGCGGTCATCGCCGGGAGCATGTACGCGACCTTCGGATGCGCGGCCGAGCCGCCGGGGATCTTGAAGCCCTTGACGTCCCACGGCTTGACGGGCGCGGGGTTGGCGGTGATCCACGCCTTCGCGCGCGCGACCAGGTCATCTGTACTCTCGACCACCTCGTCGACGAGGCCGAGCTCGAGCGCGTCGCGCGGGCCGTACTTCTGCCCGCGCAGGATCACCTTGGTCAGCGCGGTCTGCAGGCCGAGCATGCGCACGAGCCGGGTGACGCCGCCGCCGCCGGGGAGCAGCCCCAGCGTGACCTCGGGGGCGCCGAGCTGGCAGCCAGGGACATCGGCGACGACGCGGTGGTGGGCCGCGAGCGCGACCTCGAGACCCCCGCCGAGCGCGCTGCCGTTGATCGCGGCGACGACCGGGCGACCGAGCTTCTCCAGCCGCCGGAACTGCTCCTTCATGAGGTCGATGCGGGCGGTCTGCTCGGCGGCGTTGTCGAGGCTGCTCTGGCGCAGCGCGTTGAGGTCGCCGCCGGCGAAGAAGCTGCGCTTGGCGCTGCAGAGGATCACGCCCGTGATCGTCTCGCGCTCGGCCTCGAGCCGCGCGACGCTCACCTCCATTGAATTGATGTAGGCGGCGTTCATCGTGTTCACGCTCGACGACGGGTCGTCCATCGTCAGGGTCACGACCCCGTCGTCGTCACGGCTCCAGTGAATCGCGGTGCTGGTTGACTGGCTCATCTGTTCGTCCTCCTCGCGTCCGTCGCCTACAAGCGCTCGATGATGGTGGCGATCCCCATGCCCGCGCCCACGCAGAGCGTGGCGAGCCCGTAGCGCAGCCCTCGGCGCTCGAGCTCGTCGAGCAGCGTGCCGAGGATGATGGCCCCGGTCGCGCCCAGCGGGTGACCCATGGCGATCGCGCCGCCGTTGACGTTGACCCTGTCCAGCGGGACATCCAGGTCGCGCATCCACTTGAGCACCACCGACGCGAAGGCCTCGTTGACCTCGAACAGGTCGATGTCGGCGAGCTTCAGGCCCGCGCGCGTGAGCACTCTCTCGGTCGCGGGCGTCGGCCCGGTGAGCATGATGGTCGGCTCGCTGCCGACCGCCGCCATCGAGACCACGCGCGCGCGCGGCCGCAGCCCCAGCTCGGCGCCGACGCGCTCGCTGCCCAGCAGCATCAGCGCGGCGCCGTCGACGATCCCCGAGGAGTTCGCGGCCGTGTGCACGTGGTTGATCCGCTCGACGTGGTGGTACTTCTGCAGCGCGACGGCGTCGAAGCCCCCGAGCTCGCCCATCTTGACGAAGGCCGGGCGCAGCCCCGCGAGCGACTCGACCGTCGAGCGCGGGCGCCGGTGCTCGTCGTGGTCGAGGATCGTCAGGCCGTTGAGGTCTTTAACCGGCACGACCGAGCGCGCGAAGTAGCCGCTCGTCCAGGCTCGCTCCGCGCGCTGCTGCGAGGCGACCGCGTAGGCGTCGACGTCCCCGCGGCCGAAGCCCTCGATCGTCGCGACCAGATCGGCGCTGATCCCCTGGGGCACGAAGTAGGCGTCGTAGACGGTGGTCGGGTCCTGGACGTAGGCGCCGCCGTCGGAGCCCAGCGGGATCCTCGACATGGACTCGACGCCGCCGGCGATCACGAGCTCGTCGGAGCCCGAGGCGACCTTCGCCGCGGCGAGGTTGACCGCCTCGAGCCCGGAGGCGCAGAAGCGGTTGATCTGCACCCCGGGGACGCTCTGCGGCAGGCCCGAGACGAGCGCGGCCGTGCGCGCGATGTCGCCGCCCTGCTCGCCGACCGGCGAGACCACGCCCAGCACGATGTCGTCGACGCGCGCCAGGTCGAGGCCCTGGTTGCGGGGCTCGAGCGAGTCGAGCAGCCCGACGACGAGGTCGACTGGCTTGGTGCCGTGCAGCGCTCCGCCCCGGTTCTTGCCACGCGGGGTGCGGAGCGCGTCGTAGATGAACGCGCTCTGTTGCATCGTGTTGAGCCTCTCTATCGCTGTGAGTCGTCCGCGAGCGTTCGCGGCCCGGCGCGCGCGCCGGGTTCTTAAAGATGTCTTTGTGAACAGATCCTAGGAAAGGTCGCCGGGGAGCCGCCGCAGGCAGAAGAACAGCGGCGCCGCCTCCCCCTTGCGGTCCATGACGCCGAGCGCCGTGTCGTCGTCGACTCGGCGGAAGTGATCGAAGATCGGGTGCTTGTCGTAGATCATCGTCGCCGTGACCGCGCCGCGGTAGCGGACCATCCGCAGCGCGGCTTTGCCCAATACCGGGTTGGCCACGCGCGCGCCGCTTGGGTCCCGCGAGATGATCGGGTCGACGTCGTTGTCGTCGTGGAAGCGCTTGCCGTCCCAGCGGATCGCGCCGAGCTGCCCCTCGCCGGGGTGCCCAGTGCGCAGCACCGCGCCGGTCCAGCCCCCGTGGAGGAACGAGGTCTCGATGACGTCGAGCTGGTCGAAGAACTCGTGGAGCGCGGCGACGGAGAGCGCCGCCTCGCGGGCCTCGCTCCGCGCCAAGAATTCGTTGAGCTGCTGTGTCGGGTTCATCGTCTCGGCTCCTCGTCCTCAGTCCATGAACAGCACCGGCTTGATCGCGCGACCCCGGTCGAGCGCCTCCGCGGCGCGGTTGATCTGCACGAAGGGATAGCTCGTCACGAGCGCCTCCAGCGGCAGCTGGCCGCGTCGGTACCACGCGATCATCTGCGGGATGAACACGCGCGGGTCGGCGTCGCCCTCGACGGTCCCGCGGATGACCCGTCCGCTCGACATCAGCCGGTTGGCGTCGATCGAGATCCGCGTCCGCGCGCGGCTCAAGCCGGCCAGCGCGAGCACGCCGCGTCGTCGCAGCGCCGCGAACACGGCCTCGATGACCTCGGGAGCGCCGGTGCTGTCGACGGCGCGCGTGGGCCCCAGCTGCCGGAGCTGGCGCTTGAGCGCGTCACGGTCGAGCCCGCGGTTGTTGATCACGCGCGTGGCCCCGAGCGAGCGCGCGACCTCGAGCCGCGCGTCGCTGCGGTCGATCGCGATGATCGAGGCGCAGCCGGCGATCACGGCCCCCATCACGGCGGACAGGCCCACGGTGCCGCAGCCGGCGACCACGAGGACATCACGGGGCTCGACGCGCAGCACGTTCAGCGCGGCGCCCACGCCCGTCTGGACGCCGCACGCGAGCCCGCACATCAAGGTCGGCGGAAGGTCGTCGGCGAGCGGCACGAGGTTGGTGGTCGAGACGACCGCGTGGCTCGCAAAGGACGACTGACCGAAGAAGTGCCCGGTGATCGCCTGGCCCTCGAGGGTGATCGGTCCGGTCCCGTCCGGTCGGCGCCCGAACACGTTGAAGTCCATGGCCCGCGCGCAGTAGGCGGGCATCCGCTGGCGGCACTCGCCGCAGCGTCCGCACGCGCCGAAGCTCATGAGCACGCGTTGGCCGATCGCGAAGCCGTCGACCTCGTCGCCGAGCGCCTCGACGCGGCCCACGCCCTCGTGGCCGAGCACCGCGGGCAGCGGCGTCCCGTAGTCGTGGTCCTTGGCCGAGAGGTCGGTGCGGCACAGCCCGCAGGCCTCGACCTTGACTCGGAGCTCGCGCGGCCCGGGCTCCGCGAGCTCGCACTCCGCGAGCGCGAAGGGCTCGCGCGGGCGCGCGACGGCGGCGACGATCTTCATCGCGGGGACCACTCTTCTCTCACGCTCATCACGCTCGTCACGCGCACGCGCGCGTCCCCCTGATCGGGCCGATCATCAGCTCCGCGAGCCTCGCTCGCTGGTGCGCGCCGTCGCCGTAGAGCACCTCGTTGTGCTTCTGGCGCTTGAAGTACAGGTGCACGAAGCACTCCCAGGTGAAGCCGATGCCGCCGTGCAGCTGCACCGAGCGGCTCGAGCAGAACGCCGCCGCGTCGCTCGCCGCCGACTTCGCCATGCGCGCGCGTCGCTCGGCGTGATCTGGTTCATGGTCAAAGGAGCAGGCCGCGTCGTAGAGCAGCGAGCGGGCCTCGTCGATCTTGATCATCATGTTGACGATCGGGTGCTTGACCGCCTGGAAGAAGCCGAGCGGGCGGTCGAACTGCACGCGGGTTCGCGCGTACTCGGCGGTGGTCTGCAGCTGCCACTCGGCGGCGCCCACCATGTCGGCGGTGACGAGCACCAGCAGCGCGGCCTCGGCCGAGCTCAGCGCGCGCGCGCCGTCGCGGGGCGAGGCCGCGATCGCGCGGGCGGAGAGCTTGACGCCGCGGAGCTCGACGCGCGCCTGATCGCGGGTCAGGTCGACGATCGCGTCGGGCGCGACGGTGACGCCGGGCGCGTCGCGCTCGACGACGTACAGGCCGACGCCGCCGCGCCGCGCGCTCGCCTTGACGAGGAACACGTCGGCCTTCATGGCGTCCTGGACGTAGTGCGCGACGCCGTCGAGGATTACCTCGCCGCCCTCGCCCTCGACGACCGAGACATCACAGGCCTCGACGTCCCACGAGCCGTGCTGATCGGTGGTCGCCAGGCTGACTGCGGCGCCCTCGGCGATCCGCGCGAGCAACATATCGGCGCCCTCGCTGGCGCACGCGCGCAGCACGTAGGTCGCGCACAGGGTGGGGATCAGCGGCGAGGGCAGGGCGGCGCGGCCGAGCTCCTCGACGAGCCCCGCGACCGCGGCGAGCCCCATGCCGAAGCCGCCGAGCTCCGCCGGGACCGCGACGGCGGTCCACCCGAGCTCGACGAGCTCGCGCCACAGCGCCTGGTCCCAGACGCACGCGCGCGCGCGCGTCGGGTCGTAGCTCGCGGCCACGAGCTGGTGCAGCGCCGCGGTCGGGAGCCGCTCGGCGAGCAGGCGGCGCGCGGTCTGCTTCAGCAGCTGGGCCTCGTCGTCAAAACCGAAGTCGTCTGGTTGCGCGTTCACGCGGGCTCCTCGTCAGCTCGGGTTACTTCGACTTCGCCAGGCCGAGCACGCGCTCACCCAGGATGTTGCGCTGGACCTCGCTGGTGCCGGCGGCGATCGTGAAGCCGTAGGAGTTCATGTACGCGAGCGGCCACCGCCCGCCCGCCGGCGCCTGCGACCCGCGCAGCGTGCTCGCCATACCCTCGAGCTCGCACGCCAGCCGCGCCGTGTCCTGCTGGAGCTCCGAGCGCAGCAGCTTGCGCTGGAGCGGGAGCCGCTGCGGATGATCGGTGAGCGCCGCCACGGCGGCGCGCCGCTCGCTCTGCTCGAGCGCGCGCTGGCGGATCATCAGCTGGACGAGCCTGTCGCGGAGCACGGGGTCGTCGGCCGCCGCCCGATCGCCGCGTCGACACGCGCGCGCGAGCGCGATGAGCCGGGCCGGGCTCAGCGCCTCGCTGCGGCTCGAGCGGGCCGTGGGGGTCACGAGCGAGCCGGCGCCGCGCTCGTGCAGCAGGGTCGTCATGGCGACGCTCCAGCCGCGGCCGACCTCGTCGAGGCGCGCGTCGTCGCCGACCTCGAGCTCGTCCAGCAGGACCTCGTTAAAACCTGTCCCTCCAGTCATCTTGACGAGGGGGCGGACGGTGACGCCGCGGCCGCGCGCCGACGCGATCGGGACGATGAAGTACGAGAGCCCGCGGTGCTTGTGCCCGCGATCGGTGCGGCACAGCAGGATCATCCAGTCGGCGAATTGCGCGAGCGAGGTCCAGACCTTGTGCCCGCTGATCACCCAGCGATCGCCGACGCGGCGCGCGAAGGTCTGGACGTTCGCCAGGTCGGAGCCGGCGCCGGGCTCGCTGAAGCCCTGGCACCAGATCTCCGCGCCCGAGAGCAGCGGCGGCAGGTAGCGCCGCTTCTGCGCCTCGGTGCCGTGGTGGAAGATCGCCGGCCCCGCCATCCCTAGCCCCACGATGTTGGGGAAGAACGGCGCGTCGGCGGCCTGCATCTCCTCGTTCGCGATCCGCTGAAAGCCCGCTCGCCCGCCGCCGCCGTACTCGGTCGGGTAGTCGCAGCCGACCAGGCCCGCGCGGTAGGCCGCGCGCTGCCACGCGCGCAGGTGCTCGAGCTGCTGCGGCGTCGAGATCTCGATCGGCCCGAGCGGCAGCTCGAAGTCCGGCGTCGCCGGGACATTGCCCGAGAGCCAGGATCGGCAGCGCGCGCGAAACGCGACTCGCTCGGAGGCCTCCTGCGTCATCTCGCCTGCCCCTGCGGGATCAACCGCGAGCGTATTGCCGTCCATCCAGCCCCAGCTTCCGGCCGATGATCTCGGCCATGATCTCGTTGGTCCCGCCGAAGATCCGCGTCACGCGAGCGTCGCGGTACATCCGGCTGATCCGGTACTCCTCCATGTAGCCGGCGCCGCCGTGCAGCTGCAGGCAGTCGTCGATCACGCGCCCCTCCAGCTCGGTCGCCAGCATCTTCGCGCCGCTCGCGACCTCGGCCGAGAGCGCGCCGTCGTTGGCCAGCATGACGCAGTGGTCGATGTGGCTCTGCAGCGCGTCGAGCTCGGCGCGCATGCGGGCGAGGCGAAAGCGCGGGCTCTGGAAGGTGCCCACGGGGCGCCCGAAGGCGGTGCGCTCCTTGACGAAGTCGAGCGTGAGGTCGAAGGCGACCTGGGCGTGGGCGATCGCCCCGATCGCGATCTGCAGGCGCTCGACCGCGAGCGCCTGCATCAAGTAGCGAAAGCCCTGGCTGGGATCGCCGAGCACGTTCTCCGCCGGCAACACGAGCTCGTCGAAGAACATCTCGGCGGTGTCCTGGGCGTTGAGGCCGAGCTTGTGCAGCTTGCGGCCGCGCTTGAAGCCCGGCCTGTCGGCCTCGACGACGAACAGCCCCATCGAGTGCCGCGAGTCGCTCTGGGTGCGCGCCGCGACGATCACGAGGTCCGCCAGCAGCCCGTTGGAGATGTAGGTCTTCGAGCCGCGCAGCACCCAGTGGTCGCCGCGTCGCTCGGCGCGGGTCTTCATCGCGCCGAGGTCGGAGCCGGCGGAGGGCTCTGACATCGCGACCGCGAGGATCGCCTCGCCGCGGATCGCCGGCGGGAGCCAGCGCTGCTTCTGCTCCTCGGTCCCGTGGTCGCCGATGTAGGGCGCGACCACGCGGGAGTGCAGCGTCAGGCACAGGCCGGGGTCCCCGCTGCGGAAGTTCTCCTCTTGCAGGATCTGCTCGTAGCGCATGTCGGTGATCCCCAGGCCGCCGAAGCGCTCGTCCGCCCACATCAGCAGGTAGCCCTGCTCACCTGCCTTTTCGAACACCTCGCGGTCGACGACGCCCGCCTCGCGCCAGCGGTCGACGTGCGGCGTGACCTCGGACTGGAAGAAGCGACGCACGGAGCTTCGGAACAGCTCGTGGTCAGGATCGAAGATCGTTCTCGGCGTCATGGGGGGCCCGCTGCTTTAAACTTGTTGGCAACAAGCAAATTACATATGCGAGCGCCGTGGTCAAGCGCGAAAACTCGTCACGGGTTGATTAGCCCTGCGCGCTCTTCAGCGCCTGCCCGACGTTCTCGCGCAGGATCGCCTGCAGCTGCCGAACCGGGATGCTCGGCGTCACCAGCCAGCGGTAGAGCAGGCCGTCGATCACGCTGGCGAACAGCTCGGCGGCGAGGTCGGCGTCGACGTCATCCGCGATCTCGCCCTTGGCCTGACCCTCCTCGACCCAGGCCGCGAGCGCGCGGATGTGCGCGCGGTTCACCCGTGACACGTTCGCGCGGTACTCGGCGCTGGGATCGATGCTCGCGTAGCGCAGCAGGTACATCGCGCGCAGGTCGTCGGGCTCTTCCTCCATGAACTGGAGCAGCGCGTCCGTGACGCGCTGCAGCGCGACGACGCCGGTCGCGTCGCCGACTACGGCCTGCACGCGCCGCAGCCACTCGGCCGCGACGCTGTCGTGGACATGTCCCAAGAGACCGGCTTTTGAGCCGAAGCGGTGCGTCACGAGCCCGCGCGAGTAGCCCGAGCGCTCGCCGATGCTCGCCAGCGTCATCCCGGCGATGCCGCGCTCGACCAGCAGGCTCACGGCCGCGTCGATCATGCGCTGCTCTGAGAGCGCCGTGCGCTCCTCCTGCGTTCGCCGGCGTGTCGCGGAGCTCGAGGAGCGCTTGCGCTTGCGTTCGTTCTGGGTCGCCAGACTGCACAATCTACAGCGAAGCTGCAGCGCCTACAACCCGCTCACGCGCGCACTCGAGGCGCGCTCGCGTCACGACGCGCTGTAGCCGAGCATCGACTTGGTCTCGAGGTAATCCTCGAAGCCCCACCGCCCAAACTCGCGCCCGTTCCCCGAGCGCTTGTAGCCGCCGAAGGGCGCGCCGAGATCGACGCTCGCGCCGTTGAGGTGCACGGTGCCGGCGCGGACGCGTCGCGCGATCGCGGCCGCGCGCTCGAGCGTGCCGGCGCTGACGTAGGCGCACAGGCCGTACTCCGTCTCGTTCGCGATGCGCACCGCGTCGTCCTCGTCGTCGTAGCCGATGATGCACAGCACCGGGCCGAAGATCTCGGTCTGCGCGATGACCATGTCGTTCGACACGTGGGAGAACACGGTGGGCTTGACGTAGAAGCCGCGCGCGAGGCCCTCGGGGCGGCCGAGGCCGCCGCACTCGAGCTTCGCGCCCGCCTCGATCCCCTGCTTGATCAGGCCCTGGATCTTCTCGAACTGCGCGCGCGAGGCGACGGGGCCGATCTGCGTGGCCGCGTCGCCCGGGGCGCCGACCTTGATCTGCTCCGCGGTCGCGCGGGCGATCGCCGCGGCCTCGTCCACGCGCGCGCGCGGGACCAGCATGCGGCTCGGCGCGTTGCAGGACTGCCCCGAGTTCATGCACAGGAGGAAGGTGTCGCGGGCGACAGCCGCCGCGAGATCGGCGTCGTCGAGGATGATGTTCGGCGACTTGCCGCCGAGCTCCTGGGCCACGCGCTTGACCGTCTTCGCCGCGTGCTCGGCGACCGACACGCCGGCGCGCGTCGAGCCGGTGATCGAGACCATGTCGACGCCGGGGTGCGCCGCGATCGCGGTGCCGACCGTCGGCCCGTCGCCGTTGATCATGTTGAACACGCCCGCCGGCACGCCGGCGTCGTGCATGACCTCGGCGAGGATCAACGCGCTGAGCGGCGAGACCTCCGACGGCTTGACCACGACCGTGCAGCCGGTCGCCAGCGCCGGGCCGAGCTTCGCCGCGAGCTGGTTCATCGGCCAGTTCCACGGCGTGATCAGGCCGCACACCCCGACCGGCTCGCGCGCGATCAGGTGACCGCCGACGCGCTCCTCAAAGCTGAAGGTCTCGAGGGCCGCCCGCGCGTTCGCGAGGTGGGCGAGGCCGCAGGGCGCCTGCAGGCTCGTCGCCAGGCCCATCGGCGCCCCCATCTCGCTGGAGATCGCGGCCGCGAGCTCAGGGAGGCGCGCCTCGTAGGCGCCGATCACCCGCGCGAGCAGCTCGCCGCGCTCCCGCGCGCTCGTCCGCGAGTAGCTCTCGAACGCGCGGCGGGCCGCCGACACCGCGCGGTCGACGTCGTCGGGCGACCCCGCGGCGATGGTCGCGATCGACTCCTCGGTCGCCGGGTTGATCACGTCGAGCGTCCCCTCGCGCTGGGGGTCGACCCACTGTCCGTCAATGTAGAACTTCTGATGATTGGTCACGGTTCGCGCTCCTGCTGATCAGATCGTCTTGAGGTACTCGAGCAACGCCTCGCGCTCGCTGGCGGTGAGGTGGTCGCCGAAGGTGTGCCCGCCGTTGTCATACCCGAGATTCGTCGTGTCGTAGATATGCCGGCGCTCGCTCGGCGGCACGGTGTCCTGCCCGCCCGTCGCCTCCCATGGCCAGCCGAGCGCGTCGCGGTCGTAGTTGGTGCTGTCGTAGTCGACGCGCCGCCAGAAGTCGGGGCGCTTGGTCGAGTCGAGGACCAGCTCGAGGGTCGGAACCGACGCGTTGTGCAGATACGGCGCGGTCGCCCAGACGCCGTCGAGCGGCGGGGCGGTGTAGCCGATGAACGGCTCGTCGACCGTCAGCTGGGTGACGTCGCCGTACCACGAGCTGTTGAACCACTCGACGAGGGTGCCGAGGTCGTCCGCGGCCGCGTCGCCGAGCAGCGAGTCGGTGCCGATCACCTCGAGCGGGATCAGGAGGTTCGGGAAGGTCTCGAGCTCCGGGTCGTCGTCGTAGGTCCCGTGACAGCCCGCGCAGGCGCACTCGAAGATCTCTTCGCCCTCGGCCGCCAGCTCCTCGTTGATCGCCCACGGGTAGGCGGGCGCCTCGATGCTCTCGAGGAACGCGCGGATGTGGTTGAAGTAGCCGAGCATCTCCTCGGCTTTCTCCGTCGTGTCCACGCACAGCGACGAGGCGAACATCATCGTGCCGCGGTGATCGCCGCGTGACATGCCGTTGTAGAAGTGACCGCCCTTCTTCTTGACGCGCCACCACGGCGGCGTGTCGACCGGGACGACCGGCGGGTCGACGGGGATCAGCTGCTCGTCCGACCAGGCGAGGGTCTGCGGGTCGCGGTGCGAGGCCAGGATCACCGCGACGTTGTCGGCCGGGTTGGTCCCGATCGTCTCGGTCTGGATGTAGGGCCCCAGCGCGTCGTAGCGGCTGATGAACTTGTTGATCTCCTTGCCCGCGTCGGTGAACTCGGGCAGCTCGGGGAACAGCGAGAGCAGCGAGGTGAAGCTCTCGGTGTAGTCGGCGTCGTGGCGGCCCAGGCCGATGATCAGCTCGCCGTTGAACTTGCCCGCGTGACAGGTCAGGCAGTTCATGGCCGCGAGCTCGGTGCCGCCCTCCGAGGTCACCGCGGTCCAGTTGTAGGGGAGGTTGGCGTTCTCGCCGTCGCGCCAGGGGAGCGACTCGCCGTCGGCGTAGGTCCCGAGGAAGGCCTTGCCGAGGTTGAAGATGCTCAGCGGGACCCCGCAGCTGACGTAGTCCTCGTGCAGCAGCGCCCACTCGCCCTCGACCGGGTCCCCGTCGATCGGCGCCGGCTCGGGGATCGCCCACCCGAGGTGCCAGGGGCCGGGCTGCTCCCAGCACTCGAGCGGCGCGCCGGTCGTGGGGTCGTTCGTGTCGCCCGTGGTGCTGGAGCCCGAGCTCGTGCTCGCGCCCATCGTCTCGCCGCCGGAGGCGTCGGTTGACGACATGTCCTCAGAGCCAGTCGAATCATCGCTGAGGCCGCTGCTCGAGCCCGACGCGTCGGTCTCGCGATCGTTATCTCCAGCCGAACAACCCAGGACGAGCGAGCAGACGAGCAACGATGGGGCGACGTACCGAGCGTTCATAATCTCGGCTTATCGAACTTGCTTGCTGCTAGCAAGTAAAATAGATTGAGATCGCGCGTGCCCAAACAGTCGACGTACATTGTTTATCTGGGATCGAGCGCCGGGCCGCGGCTCGCGGTGAACAAAAATGAGCCTCGGTCGCGAACGGGTCGATCTCAACTCGGACGGTGTCGGCGCGTTGTCGCGCGACCGCGTGCTCCGTGCGCCGGCGCGTCGTCGCGTGCTCATCGTCTCGTCGCGCGTCGGCGGAGGTCTCGCGTCGCCGGGTCCTGGCGGTAGAAGTCACGGAGGAGATCGTAGAGCGCGGCGTGCTTGCGTCGCATCGCCCGCGGCTGCTCGAAGAAGTGCTCGGTCGCGACGGCGAAGAACTCGGCCTCGTTGGTCGCGCCGTAGTCGCGCAGGAAGGTCCGTCGCCCGCGGGCGACCGCTCGCTGCAGCGCGTCGTACTCGCGCGCGCAGACCTCGGCCCAGCGCCGGTACTGCTCGTGGCTCGCCAGCGCGGGCGCGCCGTCAGCTGACCCATCGAGCATGTCGAGCTTGTGCGCGAACTCGTGGTAGACGAGGTTGCGGCCGTCGCGGGGGTTGAGCCCGCCGCGCAGCGCCGCGTCCCAGGCCAGGATCACGGGGCCCTGCAGGTGCGCCTCGCCCAGCACCGGCATCGGGCTGTAGTCGTGGGCGCCGAGGGCGAGCGTGGGCCGCGTGGGCACGACCGTCGACGGGTAGACGAGGATCGTCTCGACCCGCCGATAGAGGTCGTGGTCGTGACCGAGGATCAGCAGGCAGGCCTGGCCGGCGATCGTCACGCGCATCTCGTCGGTCAGCTCGAGGCCGCCGCAGCCCTCCCAGTGCTTCTCGGCGACGAAGACCTGGACCAGCTGATGCAGCGCGGCGCGCTCGCGCTCGTCGAGCGCCGCGTAGTGGCCCATGTTGGCCGTCAAGTAGTCGGTCCAGCGCGCGGGGAAGGGCCGCTCGAGCAGCTTCCGCCGCCGCCTGTTTCGGAGCCAGTACAGGAGCACGCGCTTGCTGTAGCACGCGCTCTACGCCGCGCGAGCGGGCTTCGACAACGCGTTGATCATCGAGTTCGCGGGGCGTGATGACGCGCCGCGCGCCATCGCGCCGTCCGCGTTCGCGGGGGCGCTCGTGCACAATCGCCCGCGCGGGCAACTGTTATCAACGCTTGTCTGAATGATCCCGCGGTGCAAACGTGGGTACGCGATGAAGCGAGGATATGCCCGCGGATCCGCAGCGCTGGCGCGCGCGACAGGATGATCGAGGCCGATGCAGTCGCTGCCGGGATACGAGCTCTCGACTCGGGTTCACGAGGGGCGGCGCACGGTGCTGCTCCGCGGGCGTCGCCTCGCCGACGGCGCCCGCGTGATCGTCAAGACGCTGCGCGGCGAGTGCGGCTCTCCGCGCGGCGTGGCGCGGCTTCGTCACGAGCACCGCATCCTCTCGCGTTTCGCCGATGATCGGGTCCTGCGCGCGCTCGAGTTCGTGGAGCGCGGCCCTCGCTCGGCGCTGATCCTCGAGGACTTCGGCGGCGTCGCGCTGCGCGAGCTGATCCCGAGCGGGGGCCTCGAGCCCGCGGTCGCGCTGGACGTCGCCGTCGCGCTCGCGCGCGCGCTGGAGGTCGTGCACGGCGAGCACGTGCTGCACAAGGACATCAAGCCGGCGAACGTCATCGTGACCCCGGACCTGCGGCGCGTCGTGCTCTCCGACTTCAGCATCGCCTCGACGCTGGCGGCCGAGCGCGCGAGCGCGCTCGCGGCGGAGTCCTTCGAGGGCACGCTCGCCTACATCGCGCCGGAGCAGACGGGGCGGATGAACCGCCCGGTGGATCATCGCTCCGACCTCTACTCGCTGGGCGTCACGCTCTACGAGCTCGCCACCGGGCAGCTCCCATTCGTCTCCGCCGAGCCGATCGAGCTCGTGCACGCGCACGTCGCCCGCCTGCCCGTCTCGCCCGCGACGATTCGGCCGGAGCTCCCCGGGGTGCTCTCGGAGCTCGTGATGCTGCTGCTGGCGAAGAACGCTGAGGACCGCTACCAGAGCGCGGCGGCGCTGCGCTTCGACCTCGAGCGGATCAAGCGGGAGTGGGCGGAGCGCGGCGCGAGCACCAGCTTCGAGCTCGCGGCCCACGAGTCGCACAGCGCGTTCACGCTGCCGGCGAAGCTCTACGGCCGCGAGGACAGCGTCGCGGCCGTGTTCGCGGCGCTCGATCGCGTGTGCGCCGGCGGCCACGAGCTGCTGCTGCTCGCGGGGCCCTCGGGGATCGGGAAGTCAGCGCTCATCCACGAGCTGAATCGGCCGATGAGCCGGCGGCGCGGCTACCTCGTGCGCGGCAAGTTCGAACAGTATGAACGCGATCGGCCGTACTCCGCGCTCTCGCAGGCGCTGCGCGAGCTCGTGCTCTACGTGCTGCTCGAGCCCGAGGGGCGCCTCCAGGCGCGCAGGGAGGCGCTGCTCGCGGCCCTGAAGCAGAACGCCGCGGTCGTCATCGATCTCGTCCCCGAGTTTGAGCGCGTGATCGGTCCGCAGCCGCCGGCGACCGCGCTGCCGCTCGCCGAGACGGCGAACCGCTTCGTCACGACGATCGGCGCGCTGTTCCAGACGCTCGCGAGCGAGCGCAGCCCGCTCGTGGTGTTCCTCGACGACCTGCAGTGGGCGGACCTGGCGAGCTTGACGTTGATCGAGCAGCTCATGCGCGATCCGGAGGTCGGGCACGCGCTGTGGGTCGGCGCGTACCGAGACGACGAGGTCTTGCCCGAGCACCCGCTGGCCCAGACGATCGACGCGCTGCGGTCGGAGGGCGCCGCGCTCTGCGAGCTCTCGCTCTCGCCGCTCGACGAGCCGCTCATCGCCGAGCTGCTGGCGGACACGATCCACCAGCCGCGCTCTGAGACGCGGGCGCTCGCGGGCTTCATCCTCGACAAGACCGGCGGCAACCCGCTCTACGTCCGGACCTTGCTGTCGTCGCTGCACGAGCAGGGGCAGATCAGCTTCTCGCCGGGCGCCGGGTGGCGGTGGGAGCTCGCGGAGGTCCAGCGGGCCGAGCTGCCTGACGACGTGGTGGGCCTCGTGGTGGGTCAGCTAGCGACGCTCGAGGACGCGACCCAGGGCGCGCTGCGCTTCGCCGCGTGCATCGGCAACCGCTTCGCGCTGCAGCGGCTCGCCGCGCTGCTGGACTCGAGCCCCGCCCGCGCGCTCGAGGACCTGTGGCCGGCGGTTCGCCTGGGCCTGGTCCGGCCGATCGACGACGCCTACAAGTACCTGTCCGAGGACGGCGCCCCGGTCTACTTCGACTTCGCGCACGATCGCGTGCAGGAGTCGGCGTACTCGCTGCTCACGGAGGAAGCGCGCGCGCGCGTGCACCTCACGCTCGGGCGCGACGCGCTGGCGTCGGAGCCCGAGGCGAGCCGCGATCAGGCGCTGTTCGAGCTCGTCGGGCACTTCAATCGCGCCGCGGCCCTGCTCACGACGACGGCCGAGCGCGAGCGCGTCGTCGCGCTCAACCTGGGCGCGGCGCGTCGGGCCAAGCGCTCGACCGCGTACCGATCGGCGCGCGCCTACCTCGAGGTCGCGACGGGGCTGCTGCCCGAGGACCCGTGGCGGCGCGCGGAGCAGAGCACGCGCGCGCTGCACCGCGAGCGGGTCGAGATCGAGTACCTCGCGGGCGCGCCGGCGCGGGCGCTGACGTTCTTCGAGCCGCTGCTCGAGCACACCGCCGCGCCGATCGAGCGCGCCGATCTCTTCGCGCTGCGAGCGACGCTCGAGACGAACCGCGGCGAGCTGCACACCGCGATCGCGGCCGGGCGCGCCGGGCTCTCGGCGCTCGGCGTCCGGCTGCCCCGCAAGGTCACGACGCTCTCGGTGCTGCGGGAGTTCGTCCGGTTCCAGGCGCTGCGCAAGGGCGCCAGCGCCGACGAGCTGCTCGCGCTTCCGGAGATGACCGATGAGACAGCTCGGGCCGCGCAGCGCGTCATGGTCTCGATGACCGCGGCGGCGTACTTCATCGACACCGAGCTCGCCTCGCTGCTGCTGCTGCGGGTCGCCAGCGAGTCGGTCAAGCGCGGCCTCACCGAGGTCTCCGCCTACGGGATCATCGGCGTCGGCCTCGTGCTCTCCGGCGCGTTCGGGCGCTACGAGTCCGCCGACGAGTACGGCCAGCTGGCGCGCGACATGAACGACCGCTTCGCCAACGTCGCGCTGCGCACCAAGATCTCGCTGTTCTGGGCGACCTTCATGATGGTCTGGACGCGCCCGTTCGCGGAGGTCAAGGAGGCGCTGCGCGAGGCGAGCCAGCTCGGCGTCGAGAACGGCGACCTGATCTACGCCGTGTACAGCTCGGTCACCGAGGTGTTCATCATGGTCATCGCGGGCGACTCGCTCGAGCTGCTGCACGAGCGCTGCGCGGCGGTGCGGCAGTTCGTCACGCGACGCGGGCTGGCCGATCAGATCGCGACCTTGACCTACATGCTCCACGCGTTCGGGGCGCTGCGCGGCGACTCGGCTGAGCAGGAGCCCTTCGACGAGGAAGACTTCGTCCGCGGGATCGACGACGAGGCGACCCCGCTCACGATGTTCTATTACCACCTGTACCGCGCGATCACGCGGTACCTGAGCGGTGAGGACGACGCCGCGGCCCGCTCGCTCGAGGAGGCGCTGCAGCGCACCAAGGTCGCCTTCGGCAGCGCCATCATCGCGGACCTGCGCTTTTTTGAGTGCTTGATCCGCGCGCGCGCGGCCGCGCGCTCCCGCGGGCGCGCGCGTCGGGGACAGGTCAAGGCGATCCGAGGCGCGCTAGCGAAGCTCGAGACCTGGGCCGCCAGCGCGCCGGCGAACTACGCCGCCCGCGCCGCGCTCGCGCGGGCCGAGCTGCGCAGGGTCGCGGGGAGGAGCGACGCGCTGACGGACTACAACCGGGCGATCACGCTGGCGCGGACCCACAGCGCGCCCAACGTCGAGGCGCTCGCCTGCGAGTGCGCGCTGCGGTACGTGCTCACGCGGGGGGACGACCACGCGTCGCTCGCTCGCCACTACCTCTCCGACGCGCTCGACGCGTATCGAGGGTGGGGCGCGCGCGAGAAAGTCGTGATCCTCGCGCGCGAGTTCGGGACGCTGATGCCGGCCTCGCCGCGCGCTGAGAGCACGAGCGCGAGCGGCCACTCCGTCACGGTCACCCGCGCGACCTCCTCGTTCCTGATCGACGCCGACACGATCATGCGGGCCTCGCAGGCGATCTCGGGGGAGCTCGAGCTCGACAAGCTGCTCATGCGGCTGTCGACGCTGCTGGTGCAGAACGCCGGCGCGCGGCGGGGGGTCATCCTGCTCGCGCGCGACGGCGAGCTGTTCGTGGCGGCCGAGACAACGGTCGAGCGCGACGAGACGAGGATCGGCCTGGCCGTCCCGCTCGAGGAATTTGAGGGGGCGCCGACGCGCCTCGTTCAATTCGCCGCGCGCCTGCAGGAGGATGTCGTGCTGAGCGACGCGCCCGCGGATCCGGTCCACGGCGACGACCCGTACATCGTCGAGCGTCGCCCGCGGTCGGTGCTGTGCACGCCTATCCTGCACCAGGGGCGGCTGGCGTGCGTCGTGTACCTCGAGAACGCGCTCTCGCGCGGCGCCTTCACGCCGCGCCGCCTGACGCTGATCAAGCAGCTCGGCAATCAGGTCGCGATCTCGCTGACGAACGCGCAGCTGTACAAGAACCTCAACGAGGCGCGACTCGCCGCGCTCTCGGCCGATCGCGCCAAGACCCGTTTCCTCCTGAACATGAGCCACGAGCTGCGGACGCCGCTCAACGCGATCCTCGGCTACACGGAGCTCGTCTCCGACAGCATCGCCGAGGGGCACTACGACTCGGTCGAGCACGATCTGCGGTCCATCCACAGCGCCGGGGTGCGCCTGCTTCGATCCGTCAGCTCGATCCTCGAGCTCACCCGGATCGAGACCGACATGATCTCCGCGCGCCTCGCGTCCGTCACGATCGAGCCGTTGATCGGCGAGCTCTCCGCGCGCTTTGAGGCGCTCGCGGACGCCGGCGGCAACACGCTCCGCTGCGAGTGCGAGGCGGGGCTGGCCCCCCTCGAGACCGACGAGCGGATGCTGCGCTACTGCCTCACCACGCTCCTCGACAACGCCTGCCGGTTCACCTCGGGCGGCGAGATCCAAGTCCGCGTGTCCGCCGAGGCCCGGGAGGGGACCGCCGGCGTGCGCTTTGAGGTCATCGACTCGGGGATCGGGATCGGCCCGGACGCGCGGCGCTCGATCTTCGAGATGTTCACGCAGGAGGACGACTCGTCGACGCGTCAGTTCGAAGGGACAGGCGTGAGCCTGGCGGTCGCGCGTCGCTTCTGCGAGCTGCTGGGCGGGGTCATCGAGGTCGAGAGCGAGCCCGGCCGCGGATCCGAGTTCCGGGTCTGGCTGCCGCGCGGGGCCGACCGTGACGCGCCGCGGTCATCGAGCGCGTGACGATCGACCTCTGTCGCCGCTGCCCGCGCGCCAAGAGCCCGCGGACGCGCTCCGGCCACGACGCGATCGCGCGCGGCTTGTCGAGGGGGCGCTCGGTCGATAGGAGGGCGCTCAGCGCGAGCCCCAGCGCTCGTCGAACTCAGCCGAGGTCATGCCGTACAGAAGCACGTCGAAGCGCGCGCCCATGGTGAAGACCGCGTCACGCAGCCGGCCCTCCTCACGAAACCCGAGACGGGCCTGCAGGTTGATCGAGGGCTCATTGAAGCTGTAAACCCGCGCGCCGGCTCGGTGATAGCGTCGCTCCTGAAAGAAGTATCGCAGCAGGACCGTGACCGCGTCGATGGCGTAGCCGCGGCGACGATGCTCGCGAAATATGGCGACGCCATACCAGAGCGAACCACTCCGGGGATCGCAGCTGTCGGTGCTGATGGAGCCGACGAGCTCACCCGCCGCCTCGATCGCGAGCGAACACTCGTCGCCCTCCGGTGGACGAGTGCTGCGCAGCAGCAGCTCGCGGCGTACGTCGTCGGTCACCGGGAAGGGGACGTATCCATCTCCGTAGAGTCGCATGTCATCGACGACGCCATCAGACAGAAAGCGAGGGATGTCCTCCTCTGTGATCGCCCGCAACACGACTGACGTCCCCTGCCACAGGGTGGTCCTCCCGCCTGTGCTCCGGCGGTCTGCGTTCCGATGGTTGTTCCTCGGGTGATTCATTTCGCGCGGATCCTCGTGCTCGCTGCTATCCCGGCGCGAAGCCCAGGCTGAGCTGGGCGCAGTCTCGACCCTGCTGGATGACCGCGAAGCGGGCCTGCGGGGTGGGGTCTTCGCGCGTCGACTGGGTGACGCGGAGCTCGAAGCGCGCGTCGAGCTCGACGAAGCGGGTGAACGACGCCTGTCCTCCGATGCAGGTAAGCGGCCGCGCGAGCACGAGGTGCGCCGCCTGGAGCGCGCAGTCGAACAGGTGCCCGGCGTTGACGTGGTCGCCGCTGCCCGTGTGAAACGGGTGCGCGGGCGCGAGGCCGCGGGCGCGGGTCACGAGCGCGGGCGCGGCGGGGACGCCGTCGCGCAGGGCGAGCGGACCGACGAAGCTCACGCCCGCGGCGTCGAGGCCGACCGCCTCGGGCGAGGCGTACTCCAGCGGGCGCCCAGGCTCCCGCGCCAGGACCTTGGCGCGGGCGCGCTCGCGCCACGCGACGAAGTCGCGATCGTCGAAGTAGTGCCCGAGGCCAGCGAAGCGAGCGACGACCGCGTCGGCCGCGCGCAGCTCCCCGGTGAAGCGGCCATCCTCGAGCTGGCACCACGCGTCGGTCGCGTGGGCGGGGTCGCGCAGCGGCGGGCAGCTCCACGAGAAGTGGGTCAGCGCGGTGGAGCGCGAGGGGTCGTAGTCGGGCTGCGCCATCACGGCGGTCATGGTCGCGAAGTACTGGTACTTCTCGAGCAGCACCGGGTGCTGCGGCGGCAGCGAGAGCCACGGCCAGCGGGCCCGGTCGAGCTCGAACTTCAGCGAGACGAGGCCTCCGCGCCGCGCGGTGACCCTGGCGAAATTGTGGCTGTAGGCGAACATTGGCGGTGAGGGTGATCGTGGCGAGGGCGCCGCGCTCGTCGGGAGCGGCCCTCGAGGTCCTCGGCCTCGAGCGCGCCGCATCGCGTCATTGTCCCACAGAACATGTCGCGCAGGACCTCGCGCGCGCTCGTCGTTCACGCGATAAATCGGGCGCGGGACCGTGTTAATTTCGATCGGAGGGTCGCGCGGGGTCGGGGGTTTTCCCCTCCCGAGGGGAACCTTTCACGGCGCCGTGTTCACGCTCGCCGCGCTCGCGGGCTCGAGGGTCTGGACGAAGCGCTGGATGAAGTCCTCGACGAAGTGGTCGAGCGCGTCCCAGTTGGTGTAGACGTGGTTGCGCGAGGTGTCGGTGTCGCCGCTGGTCGAGCGCGCGATCCGTCGCATCATCCAACGGACGACGAGGCCGTACTCGCGGTACATCAGCGCGCCCGCGACCGGCGCGGCGCGGTCGGGGTGCCACCCGGTGGTCTCGTAGAAGCGCTCCATGATCCCCGCGAGGTCCTCGCTCGCCTGCCGCCGGACCTCCGCGGGCTTGCGCTCGTCCTCGATCGTCGCCTCCGTCAGGCATACGGTGAGCAGCGCGGTCGGGAGCGGCTCGAGCTGCGCGCGCGCGCGGGTGACGAACTTGACCATCGCGCCCTCGTGGCGGCCGAGGTGAACCGACGCGCCGAGGATCACGGCCGCGTAGCGATCGAGCGCGAACTCGCGGGGTAGCTCGCGGACGTCTCGCAGCTCGACGGCGTGGGCGCGGGCGCGCAGGCTCTCGCGGATGTGCTCACAGACCTTCTTGGTGTGACCCTCGCGGGTCGCGTACAGGATGAGTATCGGCTTCATGGTGGCTCCTCGACGTACCCGGGTCGCGAGTTCTCGCGCCCACGAGGTGACCTCGGGCGGGCGCTCCGTGTCGGTCACGCCCGCAGTAAAAGCAAGCGGTGTGCCACGGTCGGGCGCGGGCTGAGCTCAGCCCACCTGGCGCTCAGATATCGGACTTGAACACGTACAGATCGCCGTCGTGGAACAGCGCCGCGCCCAGCTCCTCCGGGGCGGGCGGGCGGTTCGGGTACGTGAACGGAGCGTACTCCGCGTACCCGAAGCTGCCGACGAACTGCCCGCAGCCCGAGTACTCCCGCAGGCGAACGGTGTCGTCGATGACCGCGTAGCCGGCGTAGCTCGTCAGCGGCGTCCCGTCCATCAGCGGCGGGCAATTGACCAGGTTGATGGGGTTCCACGCCGGGTTGCCGATCATGTCCAGCCATATAGCGCGCATGTCCGCCGGATCCGGCGCGAGCGGGCCGAGCCAGTCGTTCGTGTCGCCGCAGCACGGCCCCTCCTCGACGAACTCCGCGATCAGCTCGTTGACCTCCAGGAGGAAGACCCAGTAGTCCTCGTCGCTGTAGAGCACGATCCGCTCGGCGCTCGTCGGCGGCTCGCCCAGGGACTGCCCCGTGTTGATCGAGACCGCGCCCTCGAGGTTCTGCTCGGTCGCCTGATCAAACATGTCCTCACGGTCGCCTCGCGCGTTCCAGGTGAGGCTCTCGAGGTCGAGCCCGTGGTACTCCTTCTCGGTGAGCACGAAGGCGGTGCTGCCGAGCTCGAGGTTGAAGGCCGCCTGGATCGGGTCGTCCGGGGTGTTGAGCGCGGCGCCGTTGAGCTCGATCGGCCGCGCGTCCCACTCGCGCGCGCCGTCGCGGAGGATCCACACCGCGCAGGCGCTCTCGTCGGCGACGCAGGCCCACGGGCCCCACGTGCAGTCCTCGCCGCATACGCGCTGATCGACGCTGCACCCCCCGCAGGCCTCACCGGACTGGGTGGCCCCCGGCTGGCACTCGGGGACGCCCTGGCAGGTGTCGCTCGAGCTCGTCGAGCTCGTGAGGTTCGACCCCGACGAGCCGGAGCTCGTCGTCGCGGAGGTGCCGGGCGCGGTCGTGACCGCGGTCGCGCCCGAGGAGGTCGAGGCCCCCACGCTCTCCTCCGCGTCGCTCGTCGCCGAGGTCGCGTCGCCCGAGCTCGAGCCGGCGTCGATGAAGCAGCCGGCGGTGGACGCCGCGCCGAACACCACTACCCAGATCCACCGCCGGTCCCGCGCCATCGCTGCGGATCGTAGCGGAAATCCGGTCCGGTTGGCCGGCTCGCGACCTGTCTCGGAGATCCGGTGGCGCGCGCGCTGGCGCGCGTCGATCAGGCCGCGGGCAGCTCGAGCTCGAGCACGCTCTCCTCGGCCGGGACGCCGAGGCGGAGCGGGTAGCCGTAGTGGCCTGTGCCGCGGTGCACGTAGAGCCGGTCGCGACCGCGCGCCCACAGCCCGAAGTCGGGCACGCTCGAGACGGCGCCGATGAAGGTCCACGGCAGCCCGAGGCTGACGAGGCCGACGTGCCCGCCGTGCGTGTGCCCCGAGAGCACCAAGTCAGCTTGCCCTTCGGGCAGGTGTCGAAACGCGCCCGGGTCGTGCAGCAGCGCGAGGCGCAGCGCGCCCGCGAGCCGCGGGGCGCGGGCGCAGACCTCCTTCATCCGGGCCGCGCGGTCGCGCCACGCGAAGTCAAAGCCGAGCAGCTGCACCGGCCCCGCGGACGTCTCGACCACCGCCGCCTCGTCGACCAGCAGGCGCGCGCCCACCTCGTCCAGGCCGGCGCGCACGAAGCTGGGCGCCTCGTGATCGTGGTTGCCGAAGCACGCGAACACGCGGCCCTCGAGCGCGCGCAGCGGCGCGAGCGATCGCGCCAGCAGGCCCGGCGTCGACGAGGACTCCATCGTGAAGAAGTCGCCGGTCAGCAGCACGAGGTCTGGATCCGCTGCCACCGCGCGCTCGCAGATCGCGTGCAGGCGGCGCGCGGACATGAACGGGCCGAGGTGCGGATCCGTGATCTGAACGATCCGCAGACGTCGCGCGCCGTCGGGGGCTCGGGGCGCCTCAGCCTGGCGCTGGCGCGACAGCTCGTGCTCGACGCGGCGCAGCGACCGCCCGGCGTCCGCGCCCGCGAGCGGGAGCGTCACTCGCTCAGGGCGCGTCCACAGCGACTCGAGCAGGCCCAGCAGCGCGAGCGCGAAGGGCAGCCACCAGAGATAGGGGCGCGCGCCGAGGGCCGCCGCGATCGCCCACGGGAACGCCAGGAAGGTCGCGCTCACGAACCACAGCGCCGGGTAGGTGATCAGCGCGCGGTACCACCAAGGGCGCATGCGCGGGCGCGTGAGCGAGGCGAAGTGCAGATAGACGGCGGCCTGTAGCGCGTAGGGCACAAAAGACAGGTTTTCAGGGACCTGTCCGAACAGCGCGGTAGCGACCGCGGTGTGGACCCCCAGCAGTATGGCCGCGAAGATCGCGAAGACGACCCCGCGCGAGAGCGCGGCGCTGAGCACCACGAGCGCGAACGCGCCCAGCGAGGCGAGCGTGAAGGTCGACACTCCACGCTGAGTGTACGGCGCGGCGCCGTCGATGTCCCGCGCCGAGGGGCGCGAGGAGGCGGTTTAGTCGTTGACGACCGCGCCGAGCGCGACCGTCGCTCGGCTCGCGCGCAGCACGATCGGCTGCGCCGCGAGGGCCACGATGGGGTGCTGCAGCTCCAGCACGACGCGCGCGGGCTCGCCGGGCGAGAACATGAAGTCGCGGTCGCGCGCGGCGTCGAGGCGCGTCGCCACGTCGGCGGTGTGCACGTGCAGCTGCGGGCGAAAGCCGCGGAACACCGCGTGGCCGTAGCCGCCCTCGGCGGTCGTCAACATCCGCAGCTCCGCGCGGAGCGTGTCGCGCGGGGTCACGCTCTCAGGCGCCGCCACGACGTGCCCACGCCGCGTGTTCCAGACCGTGCGCCCCTCGAGCAGCAGGCCCGCGTGGTCACCGGCCGTCGCGCGCGTCGCGGGCACGCGCTCGCGGTGCAGGCTCGTGACCTCCCCGCGCCAGCGCTCGCCGTAGCCCAGCAGCTCGATCGACTCGCCCAGCTCGACCGCGCCGCGCGCCAGCTTTCCGGTGACGATCACCGCGCGCGGGCGGTAGCGCGAGAAGGTGTCGGCGACGGGCATCAGCAGCGGCGCGTCGACATCGCGGCGCGGCAGCGGGAGCGAGTCGACGGCGTCGAGCAGCGCCCACAGCGAGTCGGCGTGCGTCTTCAGCCCGGACTCGAGCGCGGCCCGAGGCGCGCCGCGCAGGATCGTCAGCCCGTCGCCCTCGAGCTCGAGGCTGTTAAAGAACTCCCGGACCTCGAGCTCCGAGAGCTCGAGCAGCTCCTCGTTCACGCCTGCGGCGTCGAGCTTGCTGATGTACACGACCCAGTCGGAGACGCCGAGATGCGCCGCGAGCCGCACGTGCTCGCGCGACTGCGGCATCAGGCCCTGATCGGCGGCGACCACGAGCACGCCCTGGTCCGCCTGCGCGATCCCGTTGTAGGCGTTGCGCGTTAACGCGGAGTGACCGGGGCAGTCGATCCAGACGAGCCGGCGCCGCTCCGAGCGCGCGCGCACGTGCGAGAGCGTGATCGAGCTCCCACGCTCGTGCTCGTAGGGCGTCACGTCGAGCTGGTCAAAGTCGGCGCGCGGCGCCCAGCCGCGGCGCGCGAGCGCGTGGGTCAGGGCCACGAGTAGGGTCGTCTTCCCCGCGCCGGTGTCTCCGACGAGCGCGAGCGAGACGGCGGGCAGCGCCGCGCGCCCCGGCAAGGTGATGGGCTCACGCGTGAACGGGCGGAAGGCCATCGCCGATCCTCAGCCGCCGCGCGCGGGGGTGTCGTCGTCCGGCGCGTCGTCGTCCGCGCGCGCGCGCAGGCGCGTGAGCACGTCGCGGGGCAGGGCGCCGCGCGCCGAGAGACGATCGAGCACGCTCGCGCGCGTTCGACGTCGGCGCGCGATCATCAGGGCCGGGAGCGCGAACCAAGCGACGGTCGGCAGCGGCTCCTCGCGATCGCTGCACTGACACAGGCACACGGCGACGTCGAGGCACGGCGTGATCGGGCCGTCGCTGTCTGTCAGCGCGTCGGTGTCGGTGTCGGTGTCGGTGTCGCCCGTCTCGGTCGGCCCGGCGGTCGTCGTCTCGGCGCTCGCGACGGAGGCCGCGCCGGCGCCCACGGCGACGCCCAGCAGGAGTGAGGCCGCGCGACGCTTGGCTTTCTCGTCACCCATTGGCGTGATGATAGCGCGCGCCCGCGGGACCGCGTCGCGCTGTCGACCGCCCGACGTCGCGCTATTTCGCCAGCCGCCGCAGCGCCGCGCCGGTCCGCCAGTAGATGTGGGTCGCGTCGACCGCGATCGCGCTCGGGCCGAAGACGTCTTTCTCGGCGAGGACCAAGGCCGCGCCGCCGGCGAGCGGCATCCGCGTCAGCTCGTTCCCCGATATCCAGTACATGTGGCTCGCGTCGAAGGCCAGCGCGCGTGAGATGCTGCCGTTGAATTCGTGCAGGACTTCGAACTCGCCGCCCGCGCTCGGCACCCGGAGGATCAGCGCGCCCTCCGAGATCGTCGGGCTCCGCGACCAGTAGAGGTAGCCCGCGTGCCCGGCGAAGGCGGCGATGTCCCGGACGATGCCGCCGCTCGCGATGACCTCGAGCGCGTCGCCGGCGAGCTCGCGGCGGTACAGCGTCGTCTGTCCGTCCTCGTCGAGCCCGGTCCAAAACAGCGAGTCATCGACGACCGCGAGGCGGGTGTCACCGCCGAACAGGTTGATGCCGCTGACGACGGTCTCGCGCGGGCCGCCCCCCCGAGGCACGCGCTCGATCAGGTTCATCGCGCGGTTCGGCAGGTACGCGTGCTCCTCGTCCATAGCGAAGGTGTACGTGTCCGTGAGGCCGACGAAGCCGAAGTTGTAGGTCACGCCGGTGCTCACGGTCGTCCGCCGCAGCTCGGCCGAGCCGAAGCCCGCGAGCCACACCAGCTCGTCGCCGTCGAGCGCGGCGTGGCTGACCACGTCGTTGCCGGGCGCGTTGGTGATCCGCGTCGGCTCGCCCCCGGTCACCGGCATCGAGTACACGCCGCCGCCGAGGCTCGCGGACGAGCCGAGGTTCCACATCACCTGCTCGCCGTTCGTCAGCAGCTCCTCCGCGAACTCGAGATCGCAGGCGAGGACGACCCCGAGCGCGGGATCCTCCGCGCAGGGATCGGGCTCGGCGCTCCCGTCGGTGTCTGTGTCTGCGTCGGTGTCGGTGTCAGTCTCAGTCCCGCCGTCCTCCGGTCCGCAGGCCGCGAGCGCGAGGACGAGGAGCGCCCCGCGGAGCGGGATCGAGAGCGCGGGCGCGGGGGCATCTGCCACGGGGATCATCCCCGTGATTGTAGTCGCGCGCGCGCGCGGTTTGCTTGCGCATGCAAACAACCATCACCGCGCGCGACTTCGCGCTGACGCGTCGACGGACCGGGCTCGCGGCCGCGGTCGCGTCGGCTGCCTGTGATACCGTCGAGACGATGAATTCGACGGGGTGGAGATATCGGCGCTGGGCGGCGCTCGCTGGGTCCCTGGTCGCGCTGCTCGGCGCGACGTGGTGGTCGACCGCCCGCGCGTGCTCGCCGGCCTTCGCGTCCGAGGGCCTCGAGTTCCAAGACATCCCGGTCCTGCCGATCGAGGTTCACACCGACGACGCGATCGGCTTCAACGTCAGCGCCGGCGTGGTCTCGATCGACGAGAGCCTCGCCGCGCTCAGCTTCACGGTCTACGACGGCGACGTCGAGGTCCCCGGGACGCTGTCGACGATCCCGGTGCGCAGCTACGACGTCTGGGGCGACACCGTCAGCAACTTCATGCTCGTGTGGACGCCCGCGCAGGCGCTCACGCCCCAGACCACCTACGACATCCACATCGTCGTCGACAACGAGGGCGCCTTCGGGAGCTACGGCGCCTCGCAGGTCGACGAGCACGTCGCGCTCGTGACCTTCGACGGGCCCGCGCCGGCCCTGGCCGCGCCCGCGCTCACGGGCTTCGAGCTCGATGTCAGCTACGTCGAGTCGGGGAGCCGCGTCTGCTGCGACACCGGCGAGATGGACAGCTGCGGCGGCGGCCCCGTCTACTGTTCGCTGGACCAGCAGAGCCCCGTGGCGCGCATCTCGTGGGACGTCGAGATCAACGACTCGCTGCGGCGCGCGACCTACGTGCGCGCGCTCGCGGGCGTCGACGGCCAGGCCGACGACGAGGTCGGCGTGGTGCTCTCCTCGCACACCGAGCTGGGGCTGGGGCGCACCTTCGGCGCCGAGGTCAGCGCCGGCGAGTACTGCGGCGCGATCGAGATCGTCAGCCTCAAGACCGGCGAGGTCGCGCGCGCCGAGGCGGTCTGCGCCCCGCACGAGCAGATCGCCGCGTACGGCCCTGAGCCGGCGCCTGGCTTTCAAGACTACTTCCTCGACCGCTGCGTGGGCGCGCCCTACGTCGAGGAGTCCGGCGAGCCCTATGAGCCCGACGCCGCTGAGGACGACGCGGCGCAGGGCTGCACATGCCTCATCGGTCAGCATGATCGGCGCGGCGCGGCGTGGCTGCTCGCGCTCCCGCTCGCGCTGCTCGCCCGACGTCGACGTCGCGCCTGACCACGCGCTAATTCGTCGCTACGGCTGCGGCCACCAGCACTGCGCGCCGAGGCACTCGGCCCCCTCCGCGCAGTCCTCCGGCCCGAGGCAGACAGGCTCGCAGATCGGCGGGAAGTTGCCCGCGTTCGGGAACACCGGTCCGTTCGGACCTGGTGGGCAGAACAGGTTGTCGCACGCGGGCGTCGCCGTCGGCACGCAGCGCGAGTAGCCGATCATCACCTGGCACGCGCCCCACAGGCAGTCGTTGTGCGCCTCGCAGGGGCCGTAGGGATCACCCGGGGGCCACTCAGGCTCGCAGGGATCGCCCGTGGTCTCGCCGCCGGAGGAGGTGCTCATCGCGCCCGTCGGATCCGTCGAGTCCGTCGAGCCCGTCGAGTCGGTCGTGGTCGTCGTGCTCGCGGTGTCGGTGCTCGGCGCGCCGGTGCTCGAGCCCGCGGCGTTCGTCGTGTCGCTCGTGATCTCTGTCGAGGAGGCCGACTGCGCGCCGCTCGTGCCCGACGATGACGTCATCATCGTCGCGCCCGCGCTCGTCGCCCCGGCAGAACTGTCACTGTCGCCGCTCGTGCCACCGCCTGGTTCGCAGCCGAACGTGAGCAGCATCAACGCGGGGAGCAGGAGTCGTTGCATATCGAAGTACCGTAGCATCCTCGTTGTTTGTTAGGGTCCCGAGGAGGTCTTCGTCGCCATGGATTTGACTCGCCGGCTCCTGCTCCCCTCCGCGTTGTTCCTGGTCTTCTCGCCGCTGGCCTGCGGCGGGGGCGACCCCGCCGGCTCGGACTCCGACACGCCGCCGCCGACGGGCGCCGAGACCAACACCAACACCAACACCAACACCAACGCGGACTCCAGCACCAGCGCGAGCTCGACCGCCGGCGCGACGGGCTCGACCTCTGCGGGGCCGACGGGCGGCGACGGCGACGGAGACGGCGACGGCGATGACCCGATCTTCGACGTCGGCAACGGCGACGGAGACGGCGACGGAGACGGCGACGTGGTCGCCTGCGACGACGCGGCCGACAAGCCCTCGAACTTCGGCTGCGAGTTCTGGGCCGTCGACATGGACCAGCAGGACGGTTTTAACGACCCGGCGAGCGCGCCCTGGGGCGTCGCCATCTCCAACGCGGGCTACGGGCAGACCTCGATCAAGATCGAGATCAACATCGCCGATCCCGGTGAGCCGCTCAGCCTGGTCGTCGTCGACGAGTTCACCATCGGCCCCGACGACGTGCTGCCGGTCGAGCTGCCGACCCGCGAGCTCGACTGCGGCGCGATGCCCAACGACTACACCGCGCCGGGCACCTGCCTGTCGTCGCGCGCGTTCCGGATCACCTCGACCGCGCCGATCGTCGTCTACCAGTTCAACGTGTTCAAGAACGCGTTCTCCAACGACGCCTCGCTGCTGCTGCCGACCCCGGCGCTGGGCAAGCTCTACCGCGTACTCGGCTGGCCCGCGGGGCACCCCGTCAAGGTCTTCAACATCATCGATCGCTCCGCCGTCACCATTGTTGGCACCGAGCCCGACACCACGGTCACGGTGGTGCCGAGCTGGCGGATCAAGGGCAACCCGCCGATCCCCGCCGCCGGGCCCGGGGAGGAGATCGTCGTCACGCTCGGGCCGTTCGACGTGCTCAACCTCGAGACCGACGACGGCACCTTCCAGGACGACCCGACGACGATCGCGGACCTCACCGGCACCGTGGTTAGCTCGACCAAGCCCGTCGCGGTGTTCTCCGGCGTCGAGTCGACGTCCGCGCCGGGCGGCGTGCTCTCGATCCCCACGCACCCCGGCTGGACCGACGAGGACACCTGCTGCCTCGACCACCTCGAGGAGCAGCTGTTCCCGGTCGAGTCGATCGGCAGCGACTACGTCGTCACGCGCAGCCCGATCCGCTCGACCGGCAGCTACCACGAGCCCGACGTGATCCGCTTCGTCGGCGTCGCCGAGGACACGCAGGTGACCACCAACCTCCCGGCGCCCTACGACAACTTCACGCTCACGCCCGGCGACGTGCGCACGACCTGGGCCGACGCCGACTTCGTCGCCTCCGGCACCAAGCCCTACATGATCGCGCAGCTGCTGATCAGCCAGGAGTACGTCGACGGGCCCTCCACCGGCGACCCGGCGCTCACGGTGTTCCCGCCCGTCGACCAGCTCCGCGACGAGTACCGGATCCTCACGCCCTCCGACGCCGGCTTCTGGGGCTGGGAGGACAACTACGTCGTGCTCTCGACGCCGCCGGACAACGTGATCACCATCGACGGCGTCGAGCCGGGCGACTGCGTGGTGACGCCCGCGGGCAACCTCGACGGCGTGGACTACGAGTCGCGGCGCTGCCTGGTCTCCGAGGGCGCGCACTCGATCAAGGGCGACGCCCCCTTCGGCGTGATCGCCTACGGCTACGGCTCCGCCGGCTCCTACGCGTTCCCCGGCGGCGCCGACGTGGAGCAGATCTACGAGCCGCCGGGCTGAGCGCGCAAGTTTGCGCGCGCGCACGCGCGCGGCGAGGGGACCGAACTCGAAGCGTACGGCACTATAGGAGCGGGTACATGCAGCGCTCCAACCCTCACTACGCGGTCATCGTCGCGCGACTCGCCGCGGCGGTCGTGCTCACCGCGTGCGCTGGTGATGACGGCGCGACCACCTCGGAGGGCGCGAGCGCCGACGCCTCGGGCGCCGGGACGTTCGGCGCGAGCTCGACCAGCGCGGCCTCGAGCGCGACCGGGGGTGACACCGCCACGAGCGCGACCGGGGGTGGTGGCGACGGCGACGGCGACGGCGATGGTGACAGTGACAGTGACAGTGACAGCGACAGCGACAGCGAGGGCGACGCCGCGATCGAGGAGCTGTGCCAGCGCTACGAGGACAACTACGCCGAGTGCTACCCAGGCGTGGAGTACGCCTTCGAGTACTGCATGGGCTTTTTCGAATTACGGGCGGTCGACGGCGAGGAGTGCATCGCGGCGGCCGAGGACTTCTACGTCTGCCTCAGCGAGATCAGCTGCGAGGAGTGGAAGGAGACCGACGAGTTCTGCCCCGAGCTCGTGCCGCCGCTGCTGGACGCGTGCCCCTCCTTTCAACCCTAGCTCTCGGAGGCCGTTGTAGTATGCGAGGCGTGACGCGGCGGACGGCATCGAGGGTCCTCGGGCTCTGCTTCGGGATGACCCTTGGCGCCGGCGCGGCGCTCGTGGGGGGTTGTGAGCAATTCTGCGGGCCGTGCGGGAGTATCGAGATCGGCCAGCTCGACATCTCGGTCGTCCCCTGGGTCGACTATCACTACCTAGCGACCCATCGGCTCGCCCGCGCGTTCGACAGGACGCGCGAGGAGTTCGACGCCAGCGCGCTCGCGCTCGCGTGGACCTACGGCGCGCTCGACCGGGGCGAGCGCGTGACGGTCGACGTAGACTTGATCCGCGCGCTCGAGCAGGTCATCGACGCCGACGTCGCGGAGCACGTCGAGGGCGGGCTCGCGGTGCTCTACACGCCCCCGCGCTGCCACGCTGACGCCGCCGGGGCGTTCGCGGCCCAGACCCTGTGCGAGCTCGAGCGCGGGTGCGGGGTAGCGACGCCAAACGAGCCGGAGTTCGCGCGCTGCCTCGGCCGCTGCGAGGGCGCCTGCCTGGGCGAGTGCTCCGGCGACGACGCCTGCGAGCTCGACTCGGCCGGCGCGTGCGGGGGGCTGTGCGCGGGCAGCTGCGTGTTCTCGGCGCCGGCGCCCTGCGAGGGCGTATGCCGGGGCGAGTGCGCGGGCGTCTGTACCCGCTTCGACGCGGAGGGGGCGTGCGCGGGCGCGTGCGAGGGCACGTGCGCCGGCCTCTGCGAGCTGCCGACGCCGGAGTTCTGTGCCGGCGACTGCTACGGCGACTGCCTGGTCGACGCGAACGCGCCGGGCTGCGACGGCGAGCAGCGGTGTCGCGGCGAGTGTGACGGCCTGTGCGCGGGCGTGTGCCGCGGGCCGCTCGAGGCGCGGCGCCTGGCGAGCGCGCGCTGCGAGGACCAGGACGCGGTCGAGCGCTGCCTCATCGTCTCGTCGCACCTCGCCGCGGTCGGCCTGCGCTGCAGCCCGCCGACGCTCGAGCTTCAATATGTCTTTCGAGACACGATTGAGGAGAGCGATCGGGCCGCCTTCATGAACCGGATCGCCGCGCTCGAGCGCCACGGCGCGGTCGCGCTTCAGGGCGCGGCCCGGCTGCGCGCGCTCGTCTCGGGCGAGCTCGAGGGCGAGCCGCTGTTCCCGACCTCGCCCTACAACGCGCTGCAGGAGCGACTCCTCGAATTGATCAGGCGCGGATTCGACTTCCCCGGCGTGGCGAAGGGTCGCATCGTCTGCGTGATCCCGGCGTTCGAGGAGGCCCTCATGGTGCTGACGGACTACGCCCCGGAGGTCGCGGCGCTGCGCGACGCCCAGGACGAGTTCACCGGCATCTTCGGGATCGAGTAGAACCAAGTTTCGTCGCCGCTTGGGCGTCACGCGCGATTTTGGGAGGCCGCGCGTAGAGCTCCGCGGATTGGGAGCTGACTCGGGAGCGCTCGGCTAGGTACAGTGATTCGGAAGGGCGAAGAACGCGATGCTTAAAACCGGACCTGACATCCCCGCCGTCCAGCTCGCCCGTGAGTCGCGGACGCTCGCTGACATGTTCCGCCGGCGCGCGCAGAAGAGCGGGCCGAACCCCGCGATGTTCACCAAGCGCGGTGGGAGCTGGCAGCCCATCACCTACGCCGAGTTCTTCACGAGCGCGCGCGAGGTCGCGGGCGGTCTCGTCCAGCTCGGGCTCGAGCCGGGCGAGCGCGTCGCGATCCTCGGGCCGACCCAGCCGCTGTGGTGCTACTACGACATGGGCGCGCAGCTGGCGGGGCTCGTGAGCCTGGGCATCTACCCCAAGCAGTCGCCCGACCAGATCCGCTACCTGATCGAGCACAGCGAGGCCCGCGTCGTGTTCGTGAGCGGGCACGACGAGCTCGAGAGCGTGCTCGACGCGGTCAAGGGGCTCGACTCGCTAAAGCACATCGTGCCGTGGGAGGAGGAGCTGTACCGGCGGTCGTCGTCACGCGACGCGCGGATGCTCTCGCCCTCGCGCTTTCGCGCCGAGGCGCTGGGGGACGACGAGCTCGAGGCGCGCATGGCCGCGCGCGCGCCCGAGGACATCGCGATCCTCGTCTACACCTCGGGGACCACGGGCCCGCCCAAGGGCGCGATGATCAGCAACCGCAACATCCTCGCGGTGCTCGGCCAGAGCGCGGGGAGCTTCGAGTTCCGCGAGAGCGACGTGACGCTGGTGTTTCTGCCCATGGCGCACGTCGCCGAGCGAGTGCTCTCGTTCTACGGCCGGATCAACGCGGGGACCTCGGCGGCCTACGCCAGCTCGATCGGCGCCGTGCTCGACGAGGTCAAGGAGGTCCAGCCCACCCAATTCGGCTCGGTCCCGCGGATCTTCGAGAAGGCCTACGCCAAGATCTTCGGCGAGATCGAGCGCCAGTCGAAGACGGTGCAGCGCTTGTTTCGCTGGGCCGAGCGCGTCGGGCGAGCGCGGATCCGTCGCGTGCTGAAGGACGAGCGCGTGCCGCTGCGTCTCGAGCTCCAGCACAAGCTCGCCGACGCGCTGGTGTTCAAGAAGATCCGCGCGGCCTTCGGCGGGCGGGTCCGCGTGTTCATCACCGGCGCGGCGCCGATCGCCTACGACATCCTCGAGTTCTTCTGGGCCGCGGGGCTGCCGATCTACGAGGTCTACGGCATGACCGAGGCGACCGTCGTGACGCACTGCAGCGCCCCCGGCGCGGTCCGCCTCGGCAGCGTCGGCAAGGCGATCGAGGGCGTCGAGTGCCGGATCGCCGACGACGGCGAGATCCTGATCCGCTCGGACTGGGTGTTCGTCGGCTACCTCAAGAACGAGGAGGCGACCAACAAGACCGTGATCGACGGCTGGCTGCACACCGGCGACATCGGCCAGATCGACGCCGACGGCTTCCTCAAGATCACCGATCGCAAGAAGCACCTCATCATCACCGCTGGCGGCAAGAACCTCGCGCCCGCGAACATCGAGAACGCGCTCAAGAACTCGGACCCGCTGATCAGCCAGGTCCACGCGCACGGCGACCGCCGCAAGTTCATCTCGGCCGTGGTCGCGCCCTCGCCGATCGAGACGCTCGAGTGGGGGCGAGACCGCGGGCTCGTGACGCAGGAGGTGGTCGACCGGCACACGCGCGAGCTGATGGCCAACCCGGCGGGGCGCAGCGACGCGCTGGCCGAGGACATGGCGCGCGTTGTCGAGCACCCCGAGTTCCGCCAGCGGATCCAGGGCTCGGTCGCCCGGGGCAACCGCGAGCTCGCGCGGGTCGAGCAGGTCCGAAGGTTCATCTTGATCACCCGCGACTTCAGCCAGGAGCAGGGCGAGCTGACGCCGACGATGAAGGTCAAGCGCGGCGCGCTCGAGAAGAAGTTCGCGGACGAGCTCGACAAGCTCTACGTCGACGGCTCGACATACGGCCTCGAGCCGGGCTGAGCGACGGCGCCGGCCGTCGCAGATCGTGGCGAAAGTCCACGGGCCGCCTCGCTCGCTCCTTCCGCCGCTGGCTGCTGCTAGCCGGTGTTGTGGACGAAGACGGCGAGCGCTGGGCCAGGGTCCATGCCGCAGCCGGGGAACCACACGCGACCGCGCGAGGCGATCATCTCGTCGCAGTAGCGCGCGGACGAGAGCAGGGGGCGCGGGTCCTCCTCCTCGTAATACGCGTTCCAGCCCGCGGCGTCGGACCAATCACGCGGCGGGGAGAGCATCGCCCGAGGGTATCACCCCCTCGCGGCGGCGGAGCTGCGCGATCACGCGTGAAAATAGGGAGCCGCTACTCCGGGATCGGCGGCTCGCAGAGTCCGCCGCTCTCGATCTGCGCGTTGGTGCGGAAGGTGTTGAGCAGCTCCCAGCTCGGCGGCTCGAACTGCGGGATGGTCCCGTCCTCGCGCACGTTGGTGACGTGGTAGGCGTGCTGGTTCCAGATCCGGCGGGCCTGGATCCAGCGGTCCTCTTTGTCGCGGATCACCTGGACTGTCGGAGAGTTCATGTTGTTGTAGATGTTCGAGACCACGACGATCTCGGCGGAGCCGTCGTTGTCGACGTCCACGACGACGGGGTACTCGGTGCCGGTCAGGCTCGAGCGCTGGTTCTGCAGCAGCACCTGGCCGTCGCCGTCGAAGATGAACATGAACTGCTCGTCGGCGTACATCGCCTCGGCCACGCCGTCGCCGAGGAAGTCGAAGGCGGTGCCGGCCGCGATCCCGCTGGTGTCGGCGACGGACGCCGACCAGAGGATCGAGGCGTCGGCCTCGTAGACCGAGTAGTTGTCCCGCGAGCTCGAGGCGTACTCCGAGACGTCGTCGCCGTCGAAGTCGTGGATCGTCGCCGGGCGGTTCCAGTTGTTGCCGCCCGCCGGATCACCCGTCGGGCGCAGGTCCTGGTACTTCACGGCGCCGTCGTGCTCGAGCAGCGTCAGCCCGCTGGTGTTGGTGATCAGGACCTCGGGCTGCGGGTCGTCGTCGAGGTTGGCGACCTGCGGGAAGCCGGGGACCACGTTGGCCTGGTAGAGGGGCGTCCCGTCGTGGTGATAGGCCGCGTGGCCGATCACGACCTCGAGGTCACCGTCGCCGTCGAGGTCGGCCGCGGTCGTCGCGGAGTACAGCGGCGCGCCCGACGGGAAGACCTGCTGCTGGATCCCGTTGTGGTCGTAGAAGCGGTCGCCGGCGATGATCTCGACGTCGCCGTCGTTGTCGAGGTCGGCGAGCGCGATCGCGGCGATGTAGTACTGCGGCCAGGCGACGTCGCTGGTCCACTTCATGGCGCCGTCGTGCTCGAAGGCGATCAGCGTGCCGCCGGTCTGGGCCGTGACGATCTCGGGCAGGCCGTCGCCGTCGATGTCGCCGAGCGCGGGCGTGACGGTGACGTCGACCGGCGTCGGGATCTGGAAGTGCTGGCTGCCGGTCGCGCCGTCGAGCACGTAGATGTGCGCGCTCCCGCCCAGGATCGTGCCGCCGACGACGACCACGTCCGGGATGTCGCAGAGGTCGATCTCGCCGTTGTCGTCGTCGTCGGTGAGGTTGGCGATCAGCGGCGTGACGACGGACTGATCGTCTCCGGGCGGGCCGGTCCACTGCCACTGAACCTCGGGCTCGAAGCTGTCGGCCGGCGCCTCATCCTCGCAGGCGCCGACGGCGTCCATGTCGTCGTTGACCTTGCACTCGTCGACGGGCTCACCGGTCGTGTTCGCCCCGGTCGTGGGGTCGCCGGTCGTCTCGGGGAACCACGTGGTCTCGCTGCCCGTCATCGACGCGGTCGAGCCGGCCGTGCTCGCGGTGGTGCCGGCGGTCGTGGTCCCGCCGCTGCCCGAGGATGACCCGTCGGTCATGCCCCCGGGCCCGTTGGTCGTCGCCGCCGTCGCGCTCGCGTCGACCGTCCCTTGCGTCATCGACCCGGTGGCGCTCACCGTCACGGCGTTCCCCGAGCTGCCCGCCGTGCTGTCGCTGCCGCCGGTGTTATCGCCGCAGCCAGGGAGCGACAGCGCGAGCGCGCAGAGGCAGGTCGTCACGGAGGTTCGAGGATGGAAAGCCATGGCGACGACTTTATCAGGCCGCCGCGTTCGCTGCGCGATCGCGCGAGCGTGTGCGCTTGACCGCGCTCCCGGGCGCGCCGCGGACGTTGATTCGCCGGTTCGGTACGTGGAAATTGGCGTACAGTTCGAGCTCCCACCGCGCGGGGGTCGATTGCGCGCCAAGACACATGTCCCAAGGTTCATCATGACGCCAAGGCAGTTCCCCGGACTCCGCGCGCTGGTCGACACCCTCGACGACGCCGTTCGTCAGCCCTCGCCCGAGGCGATCAGCCGCGCGATCGGAGCCGGGCTCACGCGAATGATCAGCGACCGCGCGATCGAGCTCCCCGCGTGCTTGACGACGCCGACGCCCGGTCGCTACGCGCGCCGGCTGATCCACGCCTCGGAGCCGCTCGGCTACACCGTGATCGCGATGACCTGGGGCCCGGAGCAGGGCACGCCGATCCACGATCACTGCGGCCTGTGGTGCGTCGAGGGGGTCGTGCAGGGGACGATCGAGGTGGTGCAGTACGACCTGCTCGAGGACCGCGGCGAGCGCTGTCGGTTCCGCGAGGCCGGGCGGATCTTCGCCGGTGTCGGCTCGTCGGGGGCCCTGCTGCCGCCCTACGAGTATCACACCATCGCCAACGTCTCCGAGCGCAGCTCGGCGGTCACGATTCACGTCTACGCCTCGGAGATGTACGACTGCAACGTGTACCTGCCCGCCGCCGAGGCGGGCTGGTACTCGCGCGCGCGCAAGCAGCTGGCCTACAGCGCGTGATCGATCGCCAGGTCGGGCTCGTCGGGGCCGCGCGGCGGCGGCGGCGGCGGCGTCGCGCGGGCGCGCAGAGACGGCGCGCGGTGTTCGGGGCGCATCGCCTATGATGTTGACGATGAAGTTCGGCACTCAGGCAGTCCTCGCGTCACTCGTGCTCGGGCTGGTCGCTTGCACGGGCGGCGAGCCTCAAGGCAGCGCGAGCGATGGTTCGACCGGGGGGTCGACCGCGGACGCGACGACGACGACGACGACGGGCGCAACGGGCGACAGCGCGAGCACGCTCGACGGTACGACCGTCGGCGCGAGCGCGAGCTCCTGGACGACGGGGGTGACGGGGACCGGCGAGCCCGACACCAGCGACAGCGACGCGACCGAGACAGAGGCGGCGACCGACGGCTCCGGCTCGGACTCCGGCGTCGAGCCGCCCGCGTGCGACGTCATCGAGTTCGAGTCACCGCGGCTCGAGAGCGAGGTCCGGGACGCGCTCGAGCTGCCCGAGGGACCGATCTCGCCCGCTCAGCTCCTGACCCTCACCGCGCTCGCGGCGTCCAGCGCCGCCGACCAGAAGATCTTCTCGCTCGCCGGGATCGAGTGCGCCTCGTCGCTCCTCGAGCTCAACGTGGTCAGCGGCGACATCAGCGACATCGCGCCGGTGCAGTGGCTCACCTCGCTCGAGCGCCTCAACCTCTGGCACAACCCGTTCGGCGCGTCCGGGCTCGAGCCGTTGAGCGATCTCGATCACCTCTGGGAGCTCGGCCTCCACGACACCGGCCTCTCCGATCTCGAGGTGGTGTCCACGCTCGACTCGCTCGCGATCTTGCTCATCGGCGACAACGAGGTCGACTCGCTCGCGCCGCTGGCCGAGGTGCCGACGCTGACCCTGCTGTTCGCGTGGAATAACCACATCTCAGACTTAAGCCCGCTGGCCGAGCTGCCCGCGCTCAAGCACCTCTCGCTGTCAGAGAACCCGATCTCCGACGTCTCGCCGCTCGCGGGCGTCGCCACCCTCGAGTCGCTGCGGATCGACGCGGTTGAGGTGGTCGCGCTCGACCCCCTCGCCGGCCTCGAGTCGCTGGAGACGCTGCACGCGGCGGGGGGCGTCGTCAGCTCGGTCAACCTCGGGCCGCAGACGAAGCTCGCGGAGCTGCTCCTCGACGACAACGCGATCGCGGATCTCAGCGGCCTCACGGGGCTCACCGGCATGGTGCGGCTCAACGTCGGCGAGAATCAGGTCTCTGAGCTCGCGCCGCTCGCGGGCATGACCGCGATGGAGTCCCTGTACATCGACAACAACGAGATCAGCGATCTCGCGCCGCTCAGCGGGATGAGCTCGCTCGAGACCCTGCGCATGGATGACAACCAGGTTGAGGACCTCGGGCCGCTCGCCGGCCTCCCGCTCGAGACGCTCGTCGCGCACTCGAACGTCATCACCTCGGTCGCGGCGCTCGCGACGATGCCCGCGCTGCGCGGCGCCAATCTACGCAACAACCAGATCAGCGACCTGTCTCCGCTCGCGGACCCGTCGTGGCTGGAGCCCGAGTGCCTCGCGCTCGACCTGCGCGACAACCCGCTGAACGTCGAGGCGATCGACGTGTTCATCCCGTCGCTGTGCGCTGACGGGGTGTTCGTGCAGTGGGGCGAGGACGGGGTGTGTAACGGCGAGTGCCTGCCGCAGCCGTGAGCACAGGCGCGCTGGGTCAGCTCTCGTCGAGGATCATCAGCGGGACGTCGACGCCCTCGGCGATAGCGCCGGCGCGGCGGTAGGAAGCGGAAGCGCGGGGTAGGGCGCGTCTGCGTGCGCTCCCATGACAGTGCATCGGCGACGCCAACGCCGCCGCCAAGATAATTTTGGCCGCGAATTCAAGGGGCTCGGCCGAGAATGATGAGGAGCGCGCCCGCGTCGAGACGACGCGCGCAGGCTGAACTGGCAACCTCGAGCGCGGCCTCGCCTACGGCGTTGGCGATCGACCTGCCGGCCGGGAAGGACGCGCGTGCGGCTACCTACAGCGCCTGACAATTCGAGCTACCATCACCCTGTGCGACGACGCGCGGACTCTCGTCACGGGCTGCTCGCGCTGGGGCTGGCGTTGGCGGCGGCCTGCGGCGTCGATGAGCCCGCGGACGCGACGACGGGCGACGTGAGCTCGGCGACGGACGGCGCGGACGATCCGACGGAGCCGGACCACGGCGCGCCTGCGGACGAGTGCGCGGTCGAGACGCCTGGCCCGCGGCCGCGGCTGGTTCGGCTGACCCACGCGCAGTACGAGCGCAGCGTTCACGATCTGCTCCCGGGGATCGAGCACTCGCCGGCGCGCGAGTTCATCGCCGATCCGCTGTTCGCCGGCTTCGACAACAACGCCGACGCGCTCACGGTCTCGGCCCGGCTCGCGCGGGACTACCGGCGCGCGGCCGAGGCGATCGCGGCCGAGGCTGTCGCCGCGCCGTCGACCCTGCACGGCGCGGCGCCGTGCCTCGCCGACGCGGGGGACGAGCTCGCGCTCGACGAGGTCGAGGCCGAGGCCTGCGCGGTCGACTTCATCGCGCGCTTCGGGCGACGCGTCTATCGCCGACCGCTGAGCGAGGCGCAGCGCGCGGCCTACCTCGAGGTCTACCGGCGCGGGCCGGGGCTCTACGAGGAGGGCGCCGCCTTCGCGCAGGGGATCCAGCTTGTCCTCGAGACCATGTTGCAGTCGCCGCGGTTTCTGTACCGGGTCGAGCTCAGCACGGGGCCCGGCGGCGCCGCCGAGGGGGACGTGATCGCGCTCGACGGCTATGAGCTGGCGACGCGGCTCTCGTACCTGCTGTGGAATTCGACCCCGGACGACGCGCTGCTCGACGCGGCCGCCGACGGGGCGCTCGCGGAGCCCGAGGGGATCGAGCAGCAGGCGCGCCGGCTGCTCGCGGACCCGCGCGCGCGCGCGCCCGTGCTCGACTTCCACGCCCAGTGGCTGGGCGTGCACCACTACGAGGGGCTGAGCAAAGACGCCGCGCTGCACCCGGAGTTCGCGGACGTAAGCGGCGCCGCGCTGCAGGAGGAGACGCGCCGTTTCATCGAGCACGTCGTCTTCGAGCTCGAGGAGGGCTACGCGGCGCTGATGACCGCGCCGATCAGCTTCGTCAACGCCGAGCTCGCGGCGATCTACGGCGTCACGCACGTCGCGGATCCCGAGGAGTTCGTGCGCGTCGAGCTCGACGCCGACGAGCGCGCGGGCCTGCTGACGCAGCTCGGCTTCCTCGCCGCCCACGCCCAGCCCGACGCGAGCTCGCCGATCCTGCGCGGCGTGTTCGTGCACCGCCAGATCCTGTGTAACCAGCTGCCGCCCCCGCCCGACGACGTAGAGCTCGAGCCGCCCGCGGACAACGGGGTCTACGAGACGACGCGCGAGCGGATCGAGGCCCACACCTCGTCGCCCTACTGCGCCAGTTGCCATGGCCTCATCAACCCGGCGGGCTTCGCCTTCGAGCACTTCGACGCCGTCGGTCGCTACCGCTCGCACGAGGGCGCGGCGCCGATCGACGCGGCGGCCAGCGTGCCCGTGGACGGCGACGCGCTGACCTTCACCGATCACGTCGACCTGGCGAGCCAGCTCGCCGAGCTCGAGCAGGCGCGCCGCTGCTACCTCGAGAACTGGTTTCGCTACGCCTACGCGCGCGAGCCCGCGCCCGTCGACGCGTGCACCCTCGACGGCCTGCACGCGCGCGCGCAGCAGCGCGATTACAACGTCCAGGAGCTGCTGGTCGCGTTCACGCAGACGCGGACCTTCCGCTTCCGCGCGCGTGATGAGTGAGCGCTATGACCACGCGTCGGCCGCGTGCCCTGATCCTTGTAGCCGATCGGGAGCAGCCCGGCCTCACCGACCACTGAGAACAGGCGGTGCGCGCGAAACGGCTGATCGCGGTAGAGCGCCGGCGGCTTGACGCGGTAGCGGAGCCGACGCCGCAGGCCCAGGAACATACACAGCCGGCCGCCCCGGGGCGGAGGGACGTGCGCGCGCAGCCAGGCGCGCAGCTCGTCGACGCCTGAGTATAGCGAGACGCGGCGGCGGGGCGCCCGCGCGCATGTGCTGATGTGAATTTAAAGACATGTTTGCAACGAAGCTTCGGTACCCTGCGCGTGGCGTGACCAAATTGAATTCAACAAGCAGGCGGACGAGTCGACGAGCGCGGGGCGGCGCGCGCTGTCCGGAAGGTCGTGGCTTCGCGGCGCTCGCGTTCGCGCTCACGCTGGCGTTCGCGCCAGGCTGCGGCGACGACGAGCAGCCCGAGACGACCGCAGGCCCGAGCGTGACGACCGCGCCGACGGGGGCGAGCGCCGGAACCGACGCGCAGACCGGGAGCACCGCGGGCGCGAGCACGGGCGGGACCACGAGCGCGACGGCGACGACGGTCGATCCCGATCCGACCACGGGCGTCGGCAGCTCGAGCTCGGGCGCGACCGAGACGGGCGTCGGGCCCGGCTGCGGCGACTGTCTCGAGCCGAACCAGCAGTGCGTCGATGATGTCTGCGTCACCAGCTGTCAGGGGCAGGACCCGGATCCCTGCGGCCCCGCGCAGGTCTGCGACGTGCTCACGGGGGAGTGCGTCGAGCCCGACACCTCCTGCGCGCTCGCGGGGCCCTCGACGCCCTGCGGCGACGCGCTGTGCGGTCCGGGGACGGTCTGCGACGACGAGGGCGGCTGCATCCCGGTCGCGCCGTGCAACGGCGCGACGTGCACGAGCGAGGGCGCGTGCTGGGGCCACGCCTGCGGCTGCGTCCGCGCGCCCGCGTGCGAGGACCCCGACGACGCGTTGATAAACGGCGAGTTCGCGACCGACATCTCCTCGCTCAGCTTCGACGACGACTGCAACGCGTGGATGGTGACGATCCGCGCGGGGCCGGACTTCGTCCGCCGGCTCTCCCCCGAGGGGACGCTCGACACCTGGACCGGCGTCTCCGAGAAAGACCTCGGCGAGGTCAAGGTGCTCAAGCAGCTGACCATCCCGCGCAGCTATCCCGAGGGACATCCGCTCGTGAGCGCCCCGCAGGAGCCGCTGCCGGTGATGGGCTACGGCGAGGTCGCGGTCACCTACATCTGCTGCGCGAACTGTGGCTGCGGGATCACGCCGCAGGGCGTCGCCAAGGTCGACGACGAGGACCCGATGGCGCCGCTGCCGATCATCATCCCGGCGGAGATCACCTCGGGCGTCGGCCCCTTCGCCAATCAGTGGACCGACTCGGGACCGCAGGGGCTGACCTGGGGGAACGACCGCGTGCTCTACGTCGGGAACAGCACGGACAACGGCGACATCAACACGGCCGATCTCGACGAGATGACCGACGGCCTGCTCGGCGCGCTGCCAGGGCGGGTCACCGCCGGCGCGCCGATCAGCGACGTGCACCTGCTGTTCGCGGTCGAGGGCGGAGATCTGTACCGGTTCAACGTGAACACGGCCGAGAGCGAGTTCGTCGTGGGGCTCAGCGAGCACGTGACGAGCCTCAGCCACGACGCGTTCTCCGGCCGCGTCTACGCGGGCCTGGCGAACAACGAGGTGATCGAGGTGCAGCCCTTCACGGGCGAGGTCGAGCTCTTCGCGACGATGCCGAGCCGCGGTCGCGTCGCGGTCAGCCCGAGCGGCGCGCTGTGGTTCACGCCGGTCAAGTGGGTCGAGAACGGTACCCTCACGAGCTGGCCGCTGCCGACGGAGCTTTGATCACGGCGCCGCGGCGCGCTCGTCGAGTACCGTGAGCGCATGCACGGAGCCCGCGTCGCCACGAAGACCATGGGGGAGCTGTTCTCGACGCCGCGCGCGTTGATCGGGATGCTGCATCTCGACGCGCTCCCGGGGACGCCCAGGAACTCGTCGTCGGTCGAGGCGATCGCCGCGCGGGCGGCCGCGGAGGCGCGCGTCTATCACGAGGCGGGCTTCGACGCCGTGATCATCGAGAACATGCACGACGTGCCCTACCTGCGCGGCGGCGTCGGGCCGGAGATCACGGCCGCGATGGCGGTGATCGGGAGCGCGGTTCGTCGCGCGGTCCCGCTGCCGTTGGGCGTTCAGGTGCTGGCGGGCGCGAACCGTGAGGCGCTCGCGGTCGCGCTCGCCTGCGGGGCCGCGTTCGTGCGCGCCGAGGGCTTCGTGTTCGCCCACGTCGCCGACGAGGGGATCCACGAGAGCGACGCGGGCGCGCTGCTTCGCTACCGCCGGGCGATCGGCGCGGAGCGTGTGCGCGTGTTCGTGGATATCAAGAAGAAGCACGCCTCGCACGCGCTGACGGCCGACGTCGAGCTCGCCGAGACCGCGCGCGCGGCCGAGTTCTTCGCGGCGGACGGCGTCATCATCACCGGGCGCGAGACCGGCCTGCCCGCAGCGCCAGCTGATGTCGAGGTGGTGCGCGAGGCGGTCTCGATCCCGGTGCTCGTCGGCTCGGGGGTGCGCGCGAGCAACATCGACTCCTTCGCCGGCGCCGACGGCTTGATCGTGGGCTCGTCGGTCAAGCGCGAGGGCCACTGGCGCGGAGCCGTCGACGCGGCGCGGGCGAGCGCGCTCGCGCGGGCGTTTCGCGGCTAGCCGGCCTGCTCGGGCGCGGACGGCGGTATGATCGCGGCATGTCCCGACTCCTCGCGTGCCCCTCCTGCGGCGTCCACGTGCGGGCTGGCGAGCGCCGGTGTCCGTTTTGTGCGCATGAACTTCGAGACACGCCCGGGCGGCTCGCCAGGAGCTCGACCGCGATCCTGATGGGGCTGACGATCGGGGGGCTCAGCGCGTGCGTCTCTCAGCCGAAGTACGGGGTCCCGGCGACGGTCGAGCCGTACGAGGCGCCGGCGAGCGCCGCCGCGGAGGCGCGAGCGGACGCGGATCCGCCGGCGGCTGCAGGCGAGGCGCCGGCGAGCGCGGCGGCGCCGGGCGATGAGGAGCCGCCGCCCGGATAGCCGCGCGCGAGGGGCCGCGCGACAGCGCGCGGATCGAGAAAGTTCGTGCCCGCGGCGGCCCGGCGGATCATAGTGAAGGAGCAGCCATGACTCGCCAGAGCCACAGCATGTCGATGCCCATGCGCGATCCGTCGCGTGGGGCGTCCATGCGAGCTGCTTAAGTCTCGAGCCTCTCGAGCGAGACGAAGAGCGTCAGCTTGCGAACCCGGTCGGCCCCCAGGGCCCGCCGGGTTTCGTCGTCTCTACGCGCGAATTCACCCCGCACCAACACGTCACTCACCCCACGGAGCTACCCCATGCCGACGCCATCACGACCCGCGTGCCTGATCACCACCGCGATCCCCTACGTCAACGCTCGCCCCCACGTCGGCTTCGCCATGGAGCTGATCATCGCCGACGCGCTCGCGCGCTTCGCCCGACTGCGCGGGCGTGACGTTCGACTGCTCACCGGATCCGACGAGAACTCGCTGAAGAACGTCCGCGCCGCCGAGGCCGAGGGATGCTCGACCGAGCTCCTGGTCGAGCGCAACGCCGCGGCGTTTCGCGGGCTCCAGGGCGCCCTGGCGCTCTCGTTTGACGACTTCATCCGGACCAGCGCGGAGCGTCGTCATCGCGAGGGCGCGGCGGCGCTGTGGCGCGCGTGCGCCGATCGAGGCGACATCTATCGCAAGGCCTACCGCGGTCGCTACTGCGTCGGCTGCGAGGCGTTCTACACCGACGCGGAGCTCGACGGCGACGGTCGCTGCCCGGAGCACGGCGTCGTCGCCGAGCTCGTCGAGGAGGAGAACTACTTCTTCCGGCTCTCGCGCTACGCGGCCGACGTCCGCGACGCGCTCGCCTCGGGGGCGCTGCGCGTCGCGCCGGCGAGCTATCGCGAGGAGCTGCTCGCGCTCGTCGATGCTGGCCTCGAGGACATCAGCGTCTCGCGCTCGGCCGCGCGCGCCCGCGGGTGGGGGATCGAGGTGCCGGGGGATCCCGCCCAGGTGATGTACGTATGGTTCGACGCGCTCGGCAACTACGTCACCGCGCTCGGCTTCGCGGAGCGCGGGGCAGACTTCGCGCGATACTGGCTCGAGAGCCAGGAGCGCGTGCACGTGATCGGCAAGGGGATCACCCGCTTCCACGCGATCTACTGGCCGGCGATCCTGCGCTCGGCGGGCCTCCCGCTGCCGACGACGCTCGCGGTCCACGGCTACCTCACGGCCGAGGGGCGCAAGATCAGCAAGTCGCGCGGCGACGCGATCGAGCCCGCGGCGCTGGCCGAGCGCTACGGCGTTGACCCGCTGCGGTGGCTCCTCTGCCGGCACGTCCGCAGCGGTCGTGACGCGGACTTCAGCGTCGCGCGCCTCGTCGCGGTCAACAACGGCGAGCTCGCCGATCAGCTCGGCAACCTCCTCCAGCGGACCGTCGCCATGATTCGCCGCTACTACGACGGCCGCGTGCCCGCGCCCGCCCGCGAGCTCGCGGGCAGCTCGCTGGCGATCGCCGCCGCCGACGCGAGCGCGGCGGTCCAGGCCGCCGTCGACGAGCTGCGGCTCGACAGGGCCTGCGCCGCCGCGTGGTCGCTCGTCGAGCGGGCGAACAAGCACGTGGTCGAGCGCGCGCCGTGGCGCCTGGCGAAGCGCCGCGGAGCGCCGTCGGCGGAGGCGTCGCTCGCGACGACCCTCTACGAGCTCGCCGAGCTGCAGCGCCTCGTCGCCGCGCTGCTGTGGCCGATCATGCCGCGGGCGGCGGCGACGATCTTCGCGCGCCTCGGCCTCGAGCTCGACGCGGCGCTCGCGGCGGGGTGGTCGACGGTCACGCGCTTCGGCGAGCTCAGGCCCGGGACCGCGGTCGTCGACGGCCCCCCGCTGTTCCCGAAGCTGGCGCCGGAGGAGCCGTAGCGGCGAGTTCGGTTCTCGGGCGAAGAAAGGTAGGGTCCGCCGGTGCGCACGCGTCGTAGGCCTACCTTCGCGCCTCTCCTGCTCTCACTCGCCGCGTGCCGCCCGAGCGCCCGCGAACCTCGATCCGGCGCGGCTGCCCGATGAGTCGCGCTACACTTCGAGCGCTACGGATGGGGGGGAAACGACATGTCTACTCGGTCATCCTCGTCGCGCTCGCGCTCACGGCCTCGGCCTGCGCGGGTCGAGCCCACGAGTCCGCGAATCCGGCGACCGACCCCGAGGCGCTGACCGCCGCCGACGCGCGCCGGCTCGCCGACGCCTACCGGGCTCAGCTCGCGGGCGCGGCGGTCGTCTTTGATCACGTCGTCGAGACCGAGACCGAGTTCGAAGTCCACTACCGCGACCCCGAGGCGTGCGCGCCCGGCCAGCAGCTCGAGTCGCCGCCGCGGGAGCTCAAAGCGCGGTCGACCGCGACGACGCGGGTGTTCACGTTTGACATGTGCCCGACGAGCGGCGGCTCGCGGGGGACCGTCGTGCACGTGCGCAAGGTCGACGGCGAGGCGCGGGTCGACTTCATCGACTGACGCGGGCGCGCGCTCTCGCGCGTCGACCCGCGACGGGGTCTGCGTGTCGTCGTCGCGCGCCGCCACGCGTGCGCATACAACGACTCGCGGGGCCCACGGACGCCGAGGTAGACGCGCGCGCGCGCGAGTCGGTAGCGTGGACGCATGGCTCACACACCGTCGCGCGTCAGCATCCCCGCGCTCGTCTTCGGATCGCTCGCGCTCGCGTGCAGCGGGGGAGACCCGGGCGCCACCGGATCCGACGGCGGGCTCACGGGGCTCCCGGGCAGCGCGGGCGCGAGCGCGTCGTCCTCCGGGACGAGCGCGGACGGCTCGTCGAGCGATGACGGCTCGACCGCAGGGCCAGGCGCGACGACGGGGGTCGAGAGCGCGACCGAGTCCGGCACCACCGGCGGCGCCGCGCTGACGCTCGAGATCGACGTCGCCGACGGCGAGTGCGTCGACCTCTCCATCACCGACAGGCCGGGCTTCGCGGCGCGCTTCGAAGTCCACGGCCCGCCGGGCGCCGAGGTGCAGCTGATGGTCGCCAAGGACGGCTGCGGCGTCGCGCCCTTCGTGTACCAGGAGCTCGCGCTCGACGACGCCGGGGTCGGGGTCTACGAGCTGGTCCACGGCGGCACGAGCGACTGCGCCGACTCGCTGCTCGGGGCGTGGAGCGCCTGGGCCCTGCACGACGGCGCGCAGTCGAGCGCCGCCGCGATCACGCTCGCCAACGCCGGCTGCGTCGGCGCCGCGAGCTGCTCGGAGGCCGCGAACTACTGTCCTCCCGAGCAGGTCCCCCCGTACATCCCGCCCGATCAGCTGTTCGTGCTCACCGACTACGAGCGCCCGATCTTCGACCCGCCCGATCCCGGCTGGGTCGAGTTCGGGATGGCCTACGAGGACTACCCGCTGCAGAACCTCTGGAACGCCTTCGACGCCGGGGCGCCGGTGGTGCCGCTCGACCCCAGCGCGGGGCCGTCGGGCTGGTACGAGCTCGACGGCGCCGGCAGCCAGAACCACGCGCTGCTGTGGCTCGGGGTCTCGGCGCTGGGCTACGCGCTCGCGCAGGACGTGGCGCAGTTCGAGATCGCCGCGCAGAATTGCGTGCTGCTGCTGGAGCTCGACGCCGAGCAGGGGCACATGCGGCACGAGGCGGTCGGTCAGTACGTGGGCTTCTGGCAGGGAGGCGTCGCCGCGATGGCGCTCGCGGGGCTCTACGCGCCCGCCGACGCGCCGACCGGGCCCGCGCTGCTGGAGGCGTCGCGCGCGTGGTGGGCCGATCACACGGCGGTCCTGCGGGCGCTCGCCACCCCCGACGGGCAGGTGACGCTGGTCGGCGCGCGGCTGCCCGGAGAACCTGGCGAACCGGACAGCTGGATGAGCCTGAGCGCCGCGATCAACCTCCAGCTCGTCGACCCGCGCCCGCACGACCAGCTGCACCCGACCATCGCGCAGTTCCTCACCGAGGAGGGCGCTCCGCTCCCTGTCGACGGCGGCGTCCCGCCGCGTTGGTATCGCGGTCGACACGTCGCCGAGCGCTGGGTCGTGCTGCGCGCGGTCCAGACCGGCGCGCTGCTCCCGGTCCCAGCGGACCACCCCGCGCCGGCCTCGGTCAACGAGATCGCGCGCTGGACCGAGGGGGACACGCTGCACACCGCCTGCGACGCGGTGACCGGCTACCGCCCCGCGCGTTGGCACATTACCTGGAAGCCAGGTGAGGTGATCGAGACGCAGATCGGCGACCCCGCCGATCACCCGCACCAAGGCAAGGGGCCCCACGCGCCGCCGCTGCCGCTGATGATCCCCGACTCGGCGGAGATCTTGCTCGGCCCCGGTTGAGCGCCTCAGCGCCGGAGCGCGCGCGGCTACGAGGTCTGCCGCTCGTTCGACCGCGCGTACGCGACGGGATCCATGCCCTTGCGCGCGAGCCAGCGACGCAGCTGCGAGCGGTGGACGCCGAGCAGCTTGGCGGCGCGCGAGAGCTCGCCCCCGGCCTCGACGAGCGCGTTCTCGACGGCCGCGCGGCGCAGCGTGCTCGCGCGTCGACGGGGCGACGCCGGCTCGCGGGACTCCGGGCGACGGCCGGCGAGCTCGTCTAGATCGTCGCCGCGGACCTCGTCGCGGCCGTCTCGGCGGGCGTGCCGGCGCGCGTCCTCGAGCTCGGCGAGCAGCTCGCGGGTGTTGCCGGGCCAGTGGCGCAGCAGGCAGCGCTCGACGAGCGAGGCGTGCGCGCCGGTCCCCGGGCGCGCGAGCCGGAGCGCGCGCTGGATCAGGCAGGGGATCTCCTCCACGCGCTCGCGCAGCGGGGGCACCTCGAGCTCGGGGCGACCGACGCGAACGTACAGGTCCTGACGAAGGCGACGCTCGCGGAGCTGCTGGCGTGGGTCGTGGCGGGTCGTGACGCAGAGCCGGAGGTCGACGGGCCTGGGCCGCGCGCCGCCGACCGCGAGCACGGCCCGGGTCTCGAGCGCGCGCAGGAGCCTGCGCTGGACCCGATCGTCGAGCGCGCCTGGTTCGCTGAGCAGCAGCGTGCCGCCGTCGGCGGCGAGCATGTAGCCGAACTCAGGCCCGCCGACGCGGGCGCCGAAGAGCAGTCGCTCGGCGGTTCCTTCGGGCAGGTTCGCGCAGTCGACCTCGACGAAGGGGCGCCCCGGGCCGGCGGCGCGGTGATGAAACGCGCGCGCGATCCGCCGCTTGCCGACGCCGGCCTCGCCGCGGATGAGCAGGGTGTCGCTGACCGCGGCGAAGTCGCGGGCGCGGGCGAGCAGGCGACGGAGTCGCGGCCCCGCGACCGCGTCGTCCTGGGTCTCGACGCGCCCGGCGACCTTCGCGAGATCCGCGACGGGCACGAGCAGGCAGTGGCCGAGGCGGAGCACCCGCGGCGGCCGCGTGAAGAGCTTCGTCGAGACGCGGTTGCCGTCGACGAACGTCCCGTTGCTGCTCCCGAGGTCGTCGACCAGCCAGGCCGCGCCGTCGAACTTCACGCGGCAGTGACGACGCGAGACGCGGCGATCACCGAGCGCGACCGCGCCGCGCTCCCCGTCACGACCGAGGAACAGCTCGGGCGCGCAGGGGAGCGCCCGGTGGGCCGGACCGCCCTTGGACCAGACCTGCAAGAGCCCCGGCTGCGGGGTCGCGTCGCGCTCTTGGGTGTCTGCGTCATCGACTGATGATTCAGACATGTCGGCCTCGTCCACTCCGCCGATGGTACATGGATCACTCGCGCGCGCGCGGCTCCCAGCGCACGCTCAGCCGGCGCCAGCGCGGCCGGGCGCCTTGGCAGTCGAGGGTGATCGTGACGCGCGTCGGCGCGAGCGCGAGCAAGTCGTCCGGCGGCGGCGGCATGCGCCAGCGCAGCAGCGCCGGGTCGCCCGTGCGCTCGCGCGGGAGCGAGCGTCGATCGTCGAGCGCCGCGTCGACGCTGCACTCGGAGGTCGCGGTGTCCGGCTCGGGCGCGAGCGCGAGCTCGAGCCGCGCGCTAGGGGCCCAGCGCAGCGGCAGCGGCTCGCTCTCGATCCCGCCCGCGTCGTCGCGCGTCAGGAACCGGCTGCCGGGGTAGAGGGAGAGCGCGCCGTGATCGCGCCAGACGGAGCGGTCGAGCTCGTGCAGCTCCCAGCGACCGCCGTGATCGACGAGCTCGCGCGGCGCGCCGCCGGCGACGATCTCCGCGCGCGGCGCGAGGTACGTCCCGCGCGCGACGACGTTTGTGTACCAAGGGCCATACTCCGCCCGCGGCCAGCGCTGGCGGTCCTCTGGCTCCCATCCGCCGGAGAGCATGTAGACGGGCGTGCCCGCGTTGACCATCCGCTCGACCAGGCGGATGTCGGGGTAGACGAGCACGCGCTTGCCGAAGCTGAGCAGCGCGGGTGTGGCGAGGACGTCGCGGAAGCGGCCCGGCGCGCGCGCGTCGAAGAACAGCACCGCGTCGTCTGGCACGAGCGCGAACAGCTCGCGGAGCTGGGTCGGGCCGCGCTCGAGATCTCGCGTCCAGAACGCCGGCGCGCGCAGCTGCGGCAGGGGCGGGACGATCCAGGCGACCAGCAGCGCGCCGCAGGTGAGCGCGGCGGCGCGCGGGCCCCCGCGGCGGCGCGCCCACGAGGTGACATGGTTGATCAGATAGGTCGCGCTGATCACGAGCGCCGGCGCGAGCGCGGCGACGTGGTAGCGCGCGTAGTAGAACTCGTAGCGCACCCCGGGCGAGCGCAGCTCGAGCGCCGCGATCGCGGCCGCGAGCGTGAGCCAGGGGAGGAGCGGGGGCGCGACGCGTCGGACCGCGAGGCCGAGGCCGAGGAGGCCGAGGAGCACGTACACCGCGCCCCCGTGGCGCGCGAGCGCGACCAGGACCTGCTGGTTGATCCCGAGCTCGCCGCCGGCGAGGGCCGCGCGCGCGCGCAGTGCCGCGGCCGCGAGCGCCGCGAGCAGCAGCGCGGCCGCGAGCGGTCGCAGGAGCCACGCCGCGCGCGCGCGCGCCTCGTCGAAGAACTCCGCGAGCGCGCGATCGAGCAGGTAGAGCGCGGCGGCGGCGATCAGCGCGATCGCGGCCGCGAGGTTGGGGTCTGGCGTGAGCTGCGGGATCGGGAAGTGGCGGTGCGCGGCGTGAAAGAAGTACGGCCACGAGTGCTCGATCGCCTGGGCGGCGCCGAGCGACGCGCCGAGCAGCAGCGCGAGCAGCAGCGCCCCGCGGGCCGGCGTGCGCGGCGTAACGAGCGAGCACGCGATCAGCACGAGCGCGAGCGCGAGCGCCGAGCCGCGGGCGAACACGCCGAGGCTGAAGACCGCGCCGGCCAGGAGGCCGAGCAGCGGCGCGACGGTCTCTTGATTATCGGCGCGGGTCGACTCGATCCCGAGCCACGCCGCGCCGAGCAGGCTCGCGCGCGCGAGGTTCTCGGTCACGGGGAAGCTCGAGAACCACAGGTCGAGCGGCTGGAGCGTGAGCGCGAGCGCGGCGAGCAGACCCGAGGACCAGGTCCACAGCGGCCGCGGGCCAGCGCCCCTCGAGCAGCCGGCGCCGATCTGCAGCCCGAGGCCGAGCGCGGCGACCAGCGAGAGGCACGCGAAGAGCGTTAAGGGCCAGGTCGAGCGCGCGAAGCCGAGGTCGAGCTCGGCCATCGCGAACCACGTCGGCAGCAGGTGGAAGAAAGCGGGGACGAGGCGGCCGCTGCGGGCGTGCTCGATGTGCAGGCCCGCGAGCCAGCGGCCCTCGCTGCGACCCCGTAGCGGCGAGTCCTCGGCGAGCGCGCGGACGTTGTGCGCCGCGCGGATGTCCGCCCCTCGAACGCCGCGGACGCGTCCGGCCATGAGCGGATCGACAGGGCGGAGTCGGCCCGTCCGCGCGATGTGGTGCCCGACGTTGACGTAGATGCCCTGATCTTGCCCTCCGTGCAGGTACGGGGACGGAGCGGCGCGCAGCCAAGTCCCGAGCGCGATGATCACGAGCGCCGCGAGCCAGCAGGCCACGCGCGCGGGCGCGGGGCGAGGCGTCGGCGGGCGGGCGGGGAGGCGCCGACGCAGCAGCGCGACGCCGGCGAGCTGCGCGACCCCGAGCGCCAGCAGCCCGAGGACGAGCGGGCCGTGGCGCAGCGCGCCGAGATCGAGCAACGCGATCCCGAGCGCGCTCGTCGTGACGATCGGGACCGCGATCCCGAGCGCGAGCGCGCGCGCGGGACCCACCCGCGTCCACGCGCCGCCGGTCACCGCGAGCGCGGTGATGAGCAGGATCGCGCTGCAAAGCCCCGACACCGGGCGTGCCTACCGCAAGTCGCGGTGGTCGTCACGACGGCGGGCCGAAACCTTGTTCACGCGCTCGCCTCTGGCGCGGGATCGGTGAGCGTGGCGAGCTGCTCGAGGATCTCCGGCTCGGCGGGGCTGCCGGAGAAGCGCCCTGGCCGCGCGCCCGCGCGGAGGTAGGCGGAGAGGCGAGGGCGCGCGCGCAGGGCCTCTCTCTGGGCGCGAACGCGCGGCGCGTCGTCGAGGAGCTCCGCGCCCACCAGCGTGATGATCGCCTCGAGCGCCTCGAGCACGAGGTAGTCGCCGGCGCACGGCCGCGCGCCGAGCAGCAGCGGGCCCCGCGACGTCAGCCAGCACTCGAGCTTCTCGAGCCGCGGCCGCAGTCGGTCGCGCGCGGCCGCTCGCGCGCCGCGGACGGTCTCCAAGTCGGCGCCGGGCGCTTGCCAGAGCACGCCGAGCGCCGGCTGCAGGAGGTCTTGGTGCGCGAAGGCGGAGAGCGCGACGGTCATGCTGAGCTCGTAGTCGCCGCCGTCGCCCGCGAGCTCGAGCGCGCGCGCCAGAAACAGCGCGACGGCCTCGGTCTGCGCGACGATCGTCTCACCCCAGCGCAAGACGGGGAGCGCGCCGAACGGCCCGCCGAACTCGAGCTCGTGCTTGCGCCGCGACCAGGTGTCGTCGAAGGGGACGCGATCGTCGGTGAACTCGACCCCCGCGTCGACGAGGAGGTAGCGCAGCCCCTGCGCGCGGCCGCGGCAGTCGAAGTAGCGGAGCGTGACGGGCGTGTCGGTCGGCATGCCCGTGAAGTAAACCCTCGGGCCGCGCTCGCGCAAGTCCGCGCGCGCGTCGTTTCCTGTATGTGCAAATGGTCAGCTCGCGCGGCGCCGCGCGGCGCGGCGCCGCTCGGATCGCGTTGTCCCCAGGGATATGTCGCGTAGGACAGTGACGAAATTGCGCGCGAGCGGGCGCGCCAGCGCTCGCGCGCGTCAGCGCTCGCGGCGTCGGCCTCCTCGCGCTCGCGAGAAACAGCGCCCCGCGCCGGATCCACGCTACGATGCGGTACGCGACGCGGCGGACGCCGCAGCGCCACGAGCGATGGTCTACGTAGTCACAGCGCGCGTTCCCAAGGCGCGCCCGCGCGGGCGGGCCCCGGCGCGCCCCGATCAGGACGGGCGCGGCCTCGGGCGTACCGCGAGCTCGCGCGCTGATCTAAATATGCCTCAAGAGACCTGTCTGAACTGACCCGCCCGCTGCGCCCGAGCCCGCGCGCAGCGTCATCCCCATGCACTTCCGACTGCTCCAGAACCCCCGCGGCGAGACCTCTTTCCAGCTGATCCTGGACAGCGGCGCGGTCGCGTTAGTCAGCCCCGAGTACGGGGATCGAGACGTCTGCCTCAAGAAGATCGAGGAGACGGTCGACGAGCTGCGCGAGCGCGACGACACGCGCGTGGACGCGGTCGAGGGCGGCTTCGGCTTCGTCGTGACCGACGAGCTCGGCGCGACGCTCGCGACGAGCGACGCCCGCGAGCAGCGGGAGGAGGCGGAGGAGCTGCTGGGCGCGCTCAGAGCGTGGGCCGCCTCGGGCGAGAGCTTTAAGGTCCGCTACCCGATCACGCGCGCGCGCAGCCGCGGGCGCACCGTCCTGCTCAACGTGGCGATCCGCTACGATCTAGAGCAGCGCTCGCGCTCGGGCGTCGCCGGGGCCGAGGCGGTCCAGCGCGCGCGCGACGGCCTGTTCTGCGCGCACTACAACGACGAGCGCGGTCAGCCGCTGCTGTTCACGCGCGGCGTCGTAGCGAAGTACCCGCGCGACGAATTGCTGCGATCGCTGCTGCGCGCCCTCAGCGACGAGCGCCGCTACACCAAGCGCGAGTCCTCGGGGCGCTGGTACTTCGTCATCACCGCGCGGAACGGGCGCGAGCTGGCGCGCAGCCGGTGGTTCGACTCGAGCGCCGAGCGCGACGCGGCGATCGCCTGGATGATCGCGAGCGCGCCGGCGGAGGAGCGTCGCTACCTCGGCAAGCGCACGCGCCGGAAGACCGCCAAGGCCGGCTACGACCTCGATCGATCGTCACGCTCCGGCGAGCCCGGCTTCGAGGTCTTCGTCGTCGAGGAGGGCGGCAAGAAGCGCTACTACTTCCACTTCAACGACGAGGGCGGCGCGGCGCTGCTGTACAGCCACGGCTACGGCTCCACGCGCTCGCGCGACAACGGCGTCCGCTCGCTGATCCAGGCCGCGTTGATGCGCTCGAGCTACAAGGTCAAGCCCGAGGGCGACGGCCACTACCTCTCGATTCGCTCGCGCAACGGTCGCGAGCTCGCGCGCAGCCGCGTGCTCTCCTCGACGCGCGAGGCGAACGCCTGCGCGGAGTGGATCCTCACCGTCATCGTCAAGTACGGCCGCAAGCACGGCGTCCGCGTCAACGTGTCGATGTGGATGGAGGTGCCCTTCGACGAGGAGGAGCTGAAGGCGGCGGCCGCCCTCGCGCCGCAGCCCGCCCCGGCGCCGCAGCCCGCCCCGGCGCCGGCGCCAGCGGTCAGCTCGCGGTTCCAGCGCGTGGCGGTGGATGACCTGTCCCCCGAGCCAGCGACGCAGCCAGCGCCCGAGCCCGCGCCGAAGACCGAGCCAGCGGTCAGCTCGCGGTTTCAGCAGCTGCCGGTTGATGACCTGTCCCCCGAGCCCGCGCTACAGCCAGCGCCGGCGCCGGCGCCGGAGGCCGAGCCAGCGGTCAGCTCGAGGTTCCAGAAGGTCTCGGTCGATGACCTGTCTCCCGAGCCAGCATCTCAGCCCGAGGCGGCGCAGGAGACGGACGAGCTCCCGGTCGTCGACTTGATCCCGCCGGAGGAGCAGGGGGACGCGGCCGCGAGCGTCGAGCGACCGCAGCCGGAGGCCGCGCCGTCGCCCGGGGCTGAGCCCGCGCCCGCCGATGAACTCGCGGCAGCGCCGGAGCCGGCGCCCGAGGTCCACGACGCGCGCGGAGCTCCAGCCGATGACGCCTCCTCGGATCGAGCCGGTGTCGTCGAGGAGTCGCAAGCCGAGGTCGAGGCGACGCCGGAGGCCGAGGCCCCGTCCGAGGCGGAGTCTAAGGAAGAGGCGAAGCCCGAGGCGGGAGCAAAGCCTGAAGCGGAGACGAAGCCCGAGGCGACGAAGCCCGAGGCGGCGGCGAAGCCCGAGGCGGGAGCAAAGCCTGAAGCGGAGACGAAGCCCGAGGCGGCGAAGCCCGAGGCGGCGGCGAAGCCCGAGGCGGAAGCAAAGCCTGAAGAGGAGACGAAGCCCCGGGCGGCGAAGCCCGAGGCGGCGGAGCCCGAGATAACGCCACCGGCGACGGCAACGCCCGCGACGAAGCCCGAGGCAACCGCGACGGCGACGCCCGCGACGAAGCCCGAGTCAACCGCGAAGGCGACGCCCGCGACGAAGCCCGAGTCAACCGCGAAGGCGGCGGCGAAGCCCGCGGCGAAGCTCGAGAAGAAGCCCGCGGCGAAGCTCGAGAAGAAGCCCGCGGCGAAGCTCGAGAAGAAGCTCGAGAAGAAGCTCGAGAAGCAGCCCGAGGTGACGGCGGAGCCCGACCCCACGGCGAAGCCCACGCCCGAGGCGACGGCGAAGCCAGGGGCGAAGGCGGAGCCGGAGGACACCGGCGCCTCGGCGAGCGCGAGTCAGTCGGGGCGTCGGGTCACGCCGGTCCCGATCGTGATCCCGGCGTCCGCCATGGCGTGGACCGCCGACGCGCCGTCCTCGGATGCACCACGCGCGAAGCGGCAGCGCGAGCCGACGGCGCCCTCACCTCCTCCCGAGCCCTGGGTGCCGCCAGCCGACGCCCCGAGCGACCACGACAAGAAACGACCGGAGCCGAAGGCGACCCCGGGCACACCGCGTCTCGCCCCGCCGACGCGCGCGCCCTCGCGGCCCTTCCCGAAGCTGCCGACGCGACCCGAGTCGAAGTCGAACAAGCTCCCGAGCGGGGCGACGCCCCCAGCCCGCAGCTCGAAGCCGCTACACCTGTCCTCCACGCGCTTCCCGAGTCGCGCGACCTCGCGCGCGATCCCGAAGTTCCAGCCGCCCACCGCGAAGCAGCAGGATCCGAAGCGCGCGCCGCCGAAGCCCCCGACGATCGCGTCGCGACCGCTGAGGCAGCCACGCGAAGATCATCAGCAAGCTGACCCGCGCGTAAAGCCGACTCCCATCGCGCCGCCGATCCCTTCAAAGGGCGCGAGCCCGCCGGCGCGCCCGTCGGGGCCGAAGCGACGCAGCGTGTCGGGGACGATCGGCAAGCAGGCGGGCGCGATCGTCAAGGACGTCGCGGGCGCCGCAGCCGTCGCCGGGGTGACTGCGGCCGGACGCAGCGCCGCGCGTGAGCGCCTGGCGAGGCGGCGCCAGGCTCCGGAGCCGACGGAGGCGACGCCGCCCGAGACCCAGGCTCCCGCCGCGGAGGCGGGGTCCGCGAGCGAGTCATCCGCCGCGCACCGCACCACCTCGACCACCGAGAAGACCCGGATCGGGCGCTCGCCCTTTGTGCTCACGTCGACCGCGGAGCGCGAGCGCGATCAGGGCCCGCCGCCGCGCGCGGGCAGCTCGTCGAATTCGTGGAAGCGGCGACAGGGCGAGGTCGCGTCCGCGAGCGAGGCCGCGGTGGCGAAGATCTCGGGGAGGCACCCGGCGGTGACCGAGAAGCCGCCGGTCAGCGCGGCGGCAGCCGGCGCGTCGGCGGTCAGCGGGGCCGCGGAGGAGGAGCCGCGCGCCTCGACCTCGGCGCGCGCTCGAGCCGCGAGCGCGCAGCAGTCCGAGGTCCTGGCGATCGTCCGCGACGACCCTGCCGAGCGCGCGCGCCGGATCACGATCGTCGTCTTGCTCATCATCCTGATCGTGCTCCTGGTCTTCGCTATTCGCCCCGAGAGCTGCATGGGGACCGCGGGCGAGCGTCGCCCCGGCGATGTCGGGCTGATGAATCAGCCAGGTCTTGAGGGACAGGAAGAACATGGCGAGGGGCCGCTCGCGGCGAGCCAGCGGGCGCGGGCCGGCGACGGGCTAGACCCGGACGAGCGCGACCCCTCGGTCTACCTGGACCTGTCAAAAAAAAAACGCGGCTAGGCGAATGCCCCGCAGCCGGGCGCGCGCGTGATGACGTAGGCATCCTCGTCGTCCCCTTCGCGCCGGCGCCCGGCGAGCCCGTGCGCGTGCTCGCGGCCACCTTCGCCAGCGAAGAGCCGCTGGCGATCAGCGTGCGCGCGGCCTCCGGCGCGACCGCGGGGGCCCGCGTGATCGCGCGAGGCGGCGCGCCCGCGATGGCGCTCGCGACCCTCGACGCCCCCGGCGCCGGGGAGTACCGCGTCCTCGTCGGGCGCGACGGCGTCGGCCTCTCGTGCAGCTCGTTCACCGTCGGCGGCGCGCGGACGGTGACGAGCGCGAGCGGCAAGGCGGTGTGGCCGATCGAGCGAGCCTGGAGCGAGTCCGAGGAGGCGCTGTACAGCGCGTGGGTCCGCGAGATGTTCCGGGCCCCGCGGGGGCGGGAGCTCGCCTACGCCCAGCTCGATCAGGTCACGACGAATCCAGCGCGCAACCTCCTCCACGGCGCGCTCGGCGAGGGCGAGGACGAGGCCGGCGTCCTCCACCTCCGCCCAGACTGCGCCGATCTCCCGTACTTCCTGCGCGCGTACTGGTCGTGGAAGCGGCGGCTGCCGTTCGCGTTTCACATCTGCTCGCGCGGCGGCCCTGGCATCGCGCCGCGCTGCCTCGGCGGGCGCTCCAACCTCGAGGCGCGGCACAGCAGCGGCCGCGCCCGCGAGCTCGCGCGCGTCGAGACCTTCCTGCGCCAGACGATCTCCTGGGGCGTGCACTCCGGCAACGGTCTCACCGCGCTCGAGGACTCGCGCGCGGACTTCTACCCCGTCGCGCTGAAGCGCCAGGCCCTCCGGCCAGGTACGATCTACGCCGATCCCTACGGGCACATCCTCATGCTCGTCGAGATGATCGAGTCGCGCGGCGACGAGCCCGGGGAGCTGTTCGCGATCGACGGGCAGCCCGACGGCACGATCACCCGCAAGCGGTTTTGGGAGGGGACCTTCCTCTGGGACGCCGACCCTGGCCGCGGCGGGACCGGCTTCAAGCGGTTCCGCCCGGCGGTCTACCGCGACGGTGAGGTCGAGCTGCTCAGCGACGACGAACTCGCGAGCGCGCCTGGCTACGGAGACCTGTGGACCGCGCGCGCCGGGCTCTCGCGCGATCGCTTTCACGAGCGCGTGCAGTCCGTGATCACGCCGGGCGGCCGCGACCCGATCAAGGCGCAGCGGCGGGCCGTCGTCGCGCTGCACGAGGCGCTGCTGACCCGGGTCGACTTCGTCGAGCGCGGCGCCGCGGTCGCGCGGATGCGCGGTCAGGTGATCCCGATGCCGCGCGGCCACAAGGTCTTCGAAACCACGGGGCCGTGGGAGACCTTCGCGACCCCGGGGCGAGACCTTCGGCTGCTGATCGCGATGGATGTCGTGAAGGGCTTCTCGGCGCGGGTCCGGAAGAACTCGTCCGGCTACCAGCTCGCGGGCGCGAGCGTCGACGCCATCGTCGGGCAGCTCGACGACGCGCTCGAGCGGCAGCTCGAGGACGAGCGCTACGCCGTCAAGTACCGGCGCAGCGACGGCAGCGAGTGGACGCTCCGGCTCGGCGAGCTGCTCGCGCGGCTCGAGGCCCTCGAGCTCGGCTACAACCCTAACGACTGCCCCGAGCGCCGCTGGGGCGCGCCCGAGGGGAGTGAGGAGGCCTCGACCTGCGCGTTCGAGGCGCCCAAGAGCCAGCGCGCGCGGATGGAGAAGCAGCGCAGCTGGTTTCGCGATCGTCGCCCGCCGGCGCGCGGCACCTGAGCGCTCAGCGGCCCTGCAGCGGCTTGAGGAGGGTGTCGAGCTCGGACAGCTCCGCGCCCGCGCGGATCAGCAGCGCGCGCTCGCCCTCCGGCGTCGAGATCCGCAGCGATCCCGTGCCCATCCGGCGCCCCTCGGCGTGGGCTTCGGTCGCGCCCTCGAGCTTCGCTACCAGCTCCCACAGCGCCGCGACCTGCGTCGGCGTCGCCACGCCGGTCCGGGCCGCGCCGCCGCTGTACGTACCGCTCGAGCTCTTCTCGGGCGTCATCGGGTTGTACTCAAACAGCACGTCAGCGCCCGCGGACGCGCGCGAGAAGATCGTCCCGTTGTTGCTGCCGTCGTGGTAGTGGAGCGTCCACGGCGCGGAGGGCTCGTGCGCGCTCGCGGGGGCGGGGGCCGGCGCGCGCGCCTTCGTCGGCGCTGGCTCGCTCGCCTTCGTCGGCGCGGCGGCGGGCTCGACGGGCGCCGGGGTCGTCGGTTGTTCGGGCTGCACTGTGGGACATCCTGTGATCAGCGCCGCGGACAGCAGCGCGAGCGTGGGCGTGGACCGGCGTGGCATCGTGACGAGCTCCTCGACCCGGCGTCCGCCGAAGCCTGACGTATTGTACAGGTGACGGCCGGCGCCCGCCGAGCGCTGACGACGGCGTCGATCACCGGCGCGCGGGCGGGCAGACGTTCTGGAGCAGCCCAACCGGCTGGATCATGAACGGCGGCGGCGACTCGGTCTCGGGCTCGGGCCCGGGCTCGTCGCCCTCCGCCAGCTCGATGCGCTGCTCGAGCAGCGTCCCGCCGTACTTGCTCGGGGCCCGCACGTCTTCCTGGTACGCAGGGTCGGCGAGCGCGGCGTCGAGCGTGATCCACTCGACCCCGATGTGCTCGTAGGCCGTCAGCAGGTCGTCGAGGACCGCGGCGTCGAAGCTCCCGCTGTGCAGCAGCAGCACGTGCGGGATCCGCCGACCGTAGAGCGCGCGCGCGGCCCGATCGGACCAGCGCAAGAAGCCGACCCCGTTGGCGACGAAGCTCCACCGAAGATCCGCGATCGCGTCCTCGTCGCCGCGCGCCCGGCAGCGCGCGTAGGGAGCGTTGTAGGCCCAGTCGCCGAAGTCGACGGTGACCTCGGCGAGCTGGTAGCCGTTGTCTCGCAGGTAGTCGCGCACCGCGTCCAGGGTCGCCGCGTCGGCGCCCTGCCGCAGGTAGGGGTAGCGAAACGCCCGGCGCGACCGCCGGGCCGTCGCGCTGTCGCCCATGATGTCCGCGAGGACCGCGTCGTTGCGCTCGATGTCGGCGATGAACGCCGCGACGCCGACCTCGTTGATGTTCGCGTGCGAGAAAGTGTGATTGCCGAGCGGGTGCCCGCGGTCGCGCCACAGCTCGAGCACGGCGCGGCCGTCGGCGACGCGCTCGAGCTTCGCCGCGTTGACGAAGCCGTAGGCCCCGGGGACGCCGTGCGCGTCGAGGACCTCCAAGAGCTTCGCGTGGACCGAGAGCTGCGACTCGCCCGGCGAGAGCGGCCCGTGCGCCGGGAGATCGTCGATCGTGATCGCGACGCGCAGCGGCCCGAGCGGCGCGGGCGTCGTCGCGGCTGGGGCGGGGCTCGGCGCGTGGGCGGCCTCGGCGGGCTCGGGGCAGGGCGCCGTCGTCGTCGCGCACGCGAGCGCCAGGGTCGAAGCCAGCAGCAGGGGCGTGAGCGCGCGTCGCAGCACCGCCGCTGAGTACCACGAAAGCGCGCGCGCGTTCGCTACAATCGCGCCGTGGTCGACGCCAAGTGGTGGCTGCAGCAGATCGACGCGAGCCTCGACGCGCGCGGTGACATCGCGCCGCCCTGGGCGCGCTGCCCCGACATCCCGCTCGGCAGCATCGGCTGGCGCATGGGCTTCGGCGAGCACTGGATGATGCTCTGGCACACATGGCTCTCCAGGCAGCCAAGCGACCGCGCCTGGCGGATCGAGTACCTCCGGCGCCACCCGCCCGCGCCGCGCCGCTGGGCCGACACCGTCGCCTGCGTGCTCGACCCCGGCTGGGACGATCTCGATGACGAAGACGAAGACGACGACGAAGATGACGACGAAGAGCGCGACGAGTTCGTCGAGCTGCGCGCGCTCGGGCTGATCCGCGACGACGCCGCCTTCCTCGCCTGGCGGCGGCTCCACGGCGACGCCCCGCGGGTCCCGTGGGCCGACCCCAGCTACCCGCGGACGCTGGCGGACGCGGCCATGTACGGCGGCCGCGAGCTCACCTTCTTCACGCGTTGGTGCGCGCAGCGGCGCGCGGCGGGGACGCTCGACGCCTGGCTCGACGCGGACGGCCGCGCCGCGCCCGCGCCGATATGGCGCCCCGTCGACCGCGCGCTGCGAACCGGGACCTGTCCGGATGACCTCGTCGATCGGCTCGCCGGAGACGGCTGGACCGCGCTCGCGCTGACGCTCGCGGCGGACGGCCTCGCGCGCGCGCCCTGGCGCCTCGGTCAGTCGGTCGCCTCGTTGCGCGATGACGACGACGACGACGATGACGACGCCGTCAGCTACGCCGACGCGTGGTCGTGGTGGACCTTCGAGAGCTTCGACGACCGCGCGAGCCTGCGCGCCTACCTCGACGCGCAGGGCCCCGCGCCCGACGAGTGGTCCGAGGCCCTCAGCCGCGCGCTCGCGCTGCTCGACGCGTAGCCGCTACGGCAGCGGCAGCGCGGACTGGATGAAGTCCACGGCCTGCTGGTGGCAGCCGACGCAGCCCGGGGCCGCGCGCTCCGCCGTCGCCGGCGTCGCGTCGGGCTCGGGGCTGAAGACCTCAAACCACAGCCACGCGTCCGCGCTCGCGTCCTCGTCGACCCGCGTGACCACGGCGTAGCCCGTTATCGTCTCGAGGTCCTCGCCGTAGAGCTCGCGCACCGCCGCGGCGCCCACCGGGTGCTGCTCGGCGCCCGACATCAGCGAGTCGTACAGCGCCGGGCTCAGGTAGACTCGCGCGCCGCCGAGCCCGCCGGTCGGCTCCACGCTCGACCACGACGGCCACGCGCGGTACTCGTCCCCCAGCACCCACTCGTGCAGCGCATCTGGCTCATCGGGCACCTCGAGATCGACGGGCGCCTCGGCGTCGGTGTCGGCGCCCGTCTCGGTGTCGGCGTCGGTCTCGGTCCCGCCCTCGTCATCGCAGGCGCCCACGAGCGCGAGCGCGGCGAGCAGCGCGGCGGCGGGGCCGACGAGGTTATTGCGGCGCACCGGCGGCGATCCAGTCGTAGATGATCTGCGCGTCGGCTTCGCTCAGCCCGTCAGATCCCTGGGGCATCTTCGGGGCGCAGGGCTCGCCCTGGTCCAGCGCCGCCGGGCGCACGCGGTACCAGAGGATACTCGACTCTGGATCTCCCGGGACCACGCGCTTCGTCAGGTCGCAGGTCGGCGTGCTCGCGTCGACATCGACGAGGTTCGCGTGGGACGTGGCCGCGTCGGTCATCGTCAGGTCACCTTGGCCGGCGCCGTGGCAGTAGCCGGCCGTGCAGCCCTGGGGCTCGAGCACCTGCTCGAGGACATCGCTGATGCTCGGCGCGTCGCCGTCGCTATCACCGTCGCCGTCGCCATCACCGTCACCGTCACCGTCGCCGTCGCCATCACCGTCGCCGTCGCCGTCGCCGTCGCCGTCGCCGTCGCCATCGCCATCGCCATCGCCGTCGCCATCGCCATCGCCGTCGCCGTCACCATCGCCGGACGACGAAGACGCGGGCCCCTCGGTGGTCGCCGCCTCGGTGGTCGCCTCATCGGTGGTCGATGAGCCAGAGTCTCCAGAGCACGCGCTGATGCCCGCGAGGAGCCCGAGCGTCGTCAACAAGCACATGGTTCGTGTATGCATGGCGCCAGTATACGGAGCGACACGCGGCGCGGTGATCCGCGTTGCTACACGCCGGTGTTTCGCGCCGATGAATAATCCTCCACGTGATCAGAACGTCGTCCGGGCGACATTCGCTGCGAACGGGGCCGCGACGCGTCGGCTCAGCGAGTCGGGATCATCAGCCCGAGCAGGCTGCTGTGGTCATCGGTCCACAGCACCGGCGGACGAGCCGCGTCCGCGTCGCGCTCGCTCTCGCGGTACATAAACTCGTCGGAGTCCAGCACCAGCGGGTTCGCGGTCACCAGCATCCAGTCGCTGGTGTGCGTGCCCGCGTCGGTCGAGCTCGTATCGTGGAAGTGGACCGCGCGCAGCCCGGCGTCCTCGGCGAGCCCGCGCACCACCGGCTTGAGATCCACGAAGCGATTGGAGACGTTCAGCGCCAGCACGCCGCCGGGCGCGAGGTGCTCGAGGTACACGCCAAAACACTCGCGCGTGAGCAGATGAATCGGCGGCGCGTCGCCGCTGAACGCGTCGACCGCGAGCACGTCGAAGGCCCGCGGCGCGCCCTCGCTGAGCTGCCGCTCGAGCAGCAGGCGCGCGTCGCCGGCGTGCACGGTCAACGAGGCCCCGCGCCGTCGGGCGTCGCCCAGGTAGTGAAAGTGCTCATGGGCCAGCTCGATCGCCAGCGGGTTGATCTCATAAAATTCCACCGCGTCGCCTTCGCGCGCGTAGCTGGCGATCGTGCCGACGCCCAGCCCCAGCACGCCGAGCCGCAGCGTCTGCCCGCGCGCGCGTCGTGGGTGCAGCGCGATCGCGTGACCGAGCCCGCTGCTCTCGCCGAAGTACGAGGTCGGCTGGCGCCGCTTGTCCTCCCGCAGGTACTGAAAGCCGTGGTTGATGCGGCCGTGCAGCATCGCCCGGTGATGGTTCTCCGGCCAGCTCGCGTTAAGCTCGACGACCCGCATCAGCCCGTAGAAGTTGCGCCCCCGCGCGACCGTGTCCTCGTCGATGCTTTGCAGCTGCCACGCCCCCGCGACGTCGCGGCTGCGGCGAATCTCCCAGCCGCGCGCGTGCAGCAGCAGGTGAAGGTCGACGACCAGGATCACGGCGGCCCCCATCCACACCTCGTAGCCGAGCCGCACGCGCGGCGCGGCGGCGCCGGCCTCGAGCCGCCGCTGGCGTTCACGTCGGATGGCGAGCACCAAGAGCGCGGGCACGAGCGCGAGCCCGACGTGGTACTCGTAGTACCCCGTGAACACGCGCGGGGCGACCAGCGCGACCAGCAGGCCTCCGAGGCATCCACCGGCCGCGACCGCCAGATAGAACAGCGTCAGGCGGCGCGGCGG
>JAUIKS010000007.1 GCA_030430565.1 Polyangia bacterium | reverse complement strand
AACCAGGGCGACTTCCAGAACATCGTCACCAACAACGGCGAGGGCTTCGTCGTCACCAGCGACGGCGACAAGCCCTTCCTCGTCGTCCAGTACCTCGAGAGCCAGAACAGCGGCGCCGGCACCGGCGACCCCTCAATGTACCAGATGGTCCCGACCCAGCAGTTCCTCAGCAGCTACGCGTTCGTGACCGGCAATAACTACCCGCTGCACTACGTCCAGATCACCCGCGCCGCCGGCGGAGCCGACGTCACCGTCGACGGCCAGACCGTCACCGGCTACTTCCAGATCGGTAACTTCGAGGTCGCCGACTGGTCGATCAGCGAGGGCTCGCACTTCGCCACCAGCGACCAGCCCTTCGGCATCGTCGGCGTCGGTTACTCGGCGGCGACCTCCTACGCCTACCCGGGCGGCCTCAAGCTCGAGACCATCAACCCGCAGTAGACGGCTCGCGCCCACGGCGTGAACCCAACGCTCCGGCCGGCGCCTCGTGTCGGCCGGACGCGTTTAATTCAAATCAATTCAAGCTCCGCGCTCAGATCTCGAGCTCGAAGTCGTCGTCATCGTCGGGCGCCCCCTCGGGCGCCCGCGCCAGCCCGGCGCGTAACAGGCAGCGCTCGGGCGCGATCGGCTCGCCGCGGCGGTAGCGATCGAGCAGCCGGCGCGAGCGCTGCGCGAGCAGCCGGCGGACCTCGCGACGCATCCCCTTGACCCGCGGGATCGACAGCTCGTCGTAGGCCGTGGTCTGGTGCCGCAGCCAGGCGATCGTCGCGGCCTCGGCCCGGCGCTCGACCGAGATCCGCTGGGTCCGCGCGACCGTGCCGCTGCCGACCGCCGCCGCCTGGGCGACGATCGCGGACGCGAGCGCGCGCGCGAGCTCCTCGTAGGCTGGCGCGAAGTTCAGGAACTCAAAGACCGCCGCGCCGAACTCCTGGACGTAGCGCGCCTGTTCGCGCGCGCGCCGACGCCGACCCGCCTCGAGCTTGCGCGCGTACGCCGGGTCCGCGCGCTCCTCGACCAGCGCCGCGCGCTCCCGCGCGATGATGTCCGCGTCGGCCCAGAGCCCGAGCGAGATCACCCGCTTCCCGCGCCGCGCCTTCAATATCCAGGTCGGCCCCGCCCGCTTCACGCGACGGGTCAAGCCGGCGTCCCCCGCCGGCAGCAGCGTCCAGCCCTCGGGGATCTCGAGCACCGCCCCCGACGGGTCTCGCACGCTCCCCGGATAGGGTCCCATCGTCACCTCGCGGGTCTCGGGCACCCGCGTCGTGTAGCCGATCGGTCGCGCGAGCTCAAACGTCGACGCCGACGTCAACGCCGACGCCGACGCCGCGTCGCGCCGTCCTCGTGCACACTGTCACCACGATGTCCACGCGCCGCCTCGCCCGCACCTCCACCCCGCTCCCCCGCGTCCTCTCGGCGCTCGCGCTGCTGGGCGCGTGCTCCGGCGACAGCGGCGCAAGCACGGACGCGAGCACCACGGCGGGCACGACCACGACGAGCGTCGCTACCGACGCGATGACCGGAGCCGGCACGAGCGCGGGCACGGCGACCACGCAGACCGGCACCACCGCTCAGGCCACGACGCAGGGCGCCACCACCACCACCGAGGGCGAGACCACCACCACCGCCGGGCCTGACATCGAGCCCGCGCCGACCGAGACCCTCGAGTACACGCCCACGGACGAGCTCTTCCCCAACCCCGAGCGCGGCGTCTACCGCTACGTCGAGATCACGGAGGGCTGGGACCTGCAGGGCCTCGCGGACGACGGCACGCGCCTGGTCTACAGCTACGTGCGGCTCGACGACTACCGCGCCAGCCCGATCGCGCCGCCGCTGCTCGACGCGCTCGAGGCCGGCCTCGGCGACGCGCGATCGGCTGGCCTTAAGGTCATCCTGCGCTTCGCCTACAACGAGGGCCCCTACCCCGACTCCGAGCCCGACGCGCCGCTCGAGTGGGTGCTGCAGCACATCGAGCAGGTCGCGCCCGTGCTCGCCGCGCACGAGGATGTCATCGCGCTGGTCCAGGCGGGCTTCATCGGCGCGTGGGGCGAGTGGCACACCTCGACCAACGACCTGCTCCCGCACAAGCAGACGATCCTGAGCGCGCTGCTCGCCGCGATCCCGCCCGCGCGCTCGACCCAGATCCGCTACCCGCTCTACAAAGATGAAATGTACGGCGCCGCGCTGAGCGAGCGCGAGGCCCACGACGGCGGCGACAAGGCGCGCGTCGGCCACCACAACGACTGCTTCCTCGCCAGCGACACCGATCAGGGGACCTACCCGCAGGACCAGGTCGAGCTGTGGAAGCAGTACGTCGAGGACGACACCCGCTTCGTCCCCATGGGCGGCGAGACCTGCCAGGACAACCCGCCGCGCAGCGAGTGCCCGACCGCGCTCGAGGAGCTCGCGCGCCTCCACTACAGCTTCATCAACTACGACTACCACCCGGACGTGATCGCGAGCTGGCAGGACGGCGGCTGCTACGACACCATCGAGCGCCTGCTCGGCTACCGGCTGCAGCTCGTCAGCGCCGACATCGCCCCCGCCGCGCGCCCCGGCGGCGTGTTCCCGCTGCGCGTCGAGCTCCGCAACACGGGCTGGGCCGCGCCCTTCAACCCGCGCCCGGTCGAGCTCGTGCTCTCCGGCCCCGGGGGCGAGTACACCGCGTCGCTCGCGGAGGACCCCCGCCGCTGGTACGCGGGTCAGCCCCGCACGATCTCGGGCGCGCTGCGCCTGCCTTCGGACATGTCTCCCGGGACCTACGATCTCTCGCTCGCGCTGCCCGACGCCAGCCCCACGCTCGCGAGCCGGCCCGAGTACGCGATCCGCCTCGCCAACGAGGGCGTGTGGCAGTCCGGCCGCAACCTCCTCGGCAGCGTCGAGATCGACCCCGAGGGGCCGGGCGGCGCGGCGCCGGACCAAGCCTTCGAATTTCTCCCGGACCCGTGACGCGCGCGTCTGCCGGCGTGTGTGCGAGAAGGTCGGCCTCGCGACGACACGCTCCCGCCCGCTTTGGTCAGCCCGCGGAACGCTGTATCATCGGGCATCGGTCGCCCTCGGACATCGCTCGCGCCCGACCCCGATCGACCGATCGGCCTCGTGCTCTCCGGCGGAGGTGCCCGCGGCGCGTTTCAGGTCGGGGTCTGGAAGGTCCTGCGCGAGCACCCGCGCGGACTCGGTCGCATGCCCGACGTGATCAGCGGCTCCTCGGCGGGCGCGCTCAACGGCAGCCTGATCGCCGCGGGGCTCTCGCCCGAGGAGCTGCTCGACTTCTGGCTCGACCTCGCCGATCACCCGCCGGTCACCGCCAACGTCAAGTTCTTCGGCGAGCTGCGCCGGATCCTCCGTCGGCTCGCGGTGCGCGAGCCGCTGCGCGGGCTCGGCCGTCGCGGGCGTGAGCTGCGGCAGCTCGTCCGCCTGGTCCGCAAGCACCCGGTGCGCTCGCCCAGCGGCCTGATCGCGCTCTTGCTCGAGTTCGTCCTGACCGCGCGCTTCGACAGCGTCAGCGTGATCCTCGACGCGATCGCGACCTCGTACCTGTTCGACACCGCGCCGTTCAAAGAGCGCCTCGCGCGGGCGATCGGCGGGTACAAGCTGCCGCGCACGCGCGTGCGTCTGGCGATCAACACGGTCGACGTGCACACCGGCGGCGTCATCCGGATCGTCAACCACGAGCCGACCAAGCACCCCCGCGCGTCGGCCCGGCACTACCGCTACGAGCCCGAGCTGACGCTCGACATGATCCTCGCCAGCGCCTCGATCCCGCTCATCTTCAACCCGGTCCGCATCGGCGACCTCGACCTCTGGGACGGCGGCCTGCTCGTCAACTCGCCCATGGCGCCGTGCGTGGCGCTCGGCGCCCGCCGGATCCTCCCCGTGCTCGTGACCGTCGGCGACCGCAACGACAAGCGACCCATGCACAGCCTCGGCGACGCGATCGAGCGCCTGGTCGACACCTTCCTCGAGAACGCCTACCGCATCGACCGCAAGCTGCTGCTCGAGCGCAACGAGCTGGCGACGCGGCTGCCCGACGACAACCTCAGCGTCGTCGACCTGTTCATGCCGATCCGCCCGCGCTCGAGCGCGCTGTTCAACGCCGGCTCCTACCTGTACTTCGAGCGCAACGCGCTGATCGGGATGTACAAGGCCGGGCAGCGCGCGGCCACCAGCTGGCTCGATCGCGGGCTCACGCTCGACAGCCGCAACAAGCCGGACTGAGCCGCCTCGCGCCCCGGCGCTAGCCCTCGAGGATCGGGCCGAAGACCATCGCCCACAGGTCGAGGACGTAGAACATCAGCATCGAGGCCGCGAGGGCCGAGAGCGTGACGCGGCCGAGGCTCCACGCGCCCGCCTCCTCCGCGCGCTCGTCGACGCCGTAGACCAGCGGCGTGCTCACCACGAAGTAGGTCGCGTAGAACAGCGAGCCGAGCGAGAGCATGCGCTCGCGGTCGAGGTACCAGAAGTAGTCCGAGAGCGCCTCGGAGGCCATGAAGAAGGTCTCGCCGTAGGCGACGCCGTAGGCGATCACCAAGAGCGCCAGCGGCGTGAGCGCGCGCCCGAGCACGGTCTGGCCGAAGGAACCTGTCCGATAGCGGCGCAGCAGCACCACCAAGATCACGTGGTAGGTGACGAAGTAGCACTGCGTGAGCACGTACAGAAACAGCGGCACGTCGCCCGAGTCGCGCCCGACGAGCGCGGCGTCGAGGTTCCAGGCGGTCGGGAACGCGTAGCGCATCCCGAGCACGTCGAAGAAGTAGTGCGAGCCGACGTAGGAGCCCGCGAACACGTAGATCGCGATCCACAGGTTGAACTTGAACCAGTAGCGCTCGTGCATCGGCCGCAGCTGGGCGGTCTCGGCGTCGCGCCAGGTCAGCGCCGGCACGAGCACCAGCGGCGCGGCCACGAGGACGGCGAAGACCATGTAGGCGGCGTCGCCCCACGAGGACATGACGCCGCTGAGCATCACGAACGCGACCGCGACGATCCACACCGGGCTGTAGAGGAGGAAGAACCGCTCGGCGCGGGCCTTGTCGGGGTTGTCCGAGAACCACCTGTGCACACACGCAGGTTACTGCGCTCGCTCGGCGCGCGCGCACCACCGACATAGCGCCGGCGCGAACGCGCTGTGTGTTCGAATACGCCGCGTACGCGACCGGCCGTCAAACCGTGAGATCCATCTCTCGTTCACCCCGCGCGGCCCGGCTGACGGGCAAAGCCGCGCTGTTATCCTCCGCGCGATCTCGCCTCAGTCAGGTCCGCACACGCATCATGACGACGACCCCCAGCGACTCGCAGCGCCCTGCCAACCCCGCGCCGGACTTCTCCGGCTTCCCGATCGACCTCTCGAGCTTCCGCCCCGTCGTGCTCGACCCGGCCGCGCCGACCCTGAGCGCGGAGCAGCGCGCGCAGCTGACGGCCAACATCGCGCTGTGCCGCGACGCGATCATCTTCTTCACGGCGGTCGCGGGCGCGCGCGGGCTCGGGGGCCACACCGGCGGCGCCTTCGACATCGTGCCCGAGCTACTGATCGCTGACGGCTTCATCCGCCACGACAGCCGCCCCGCCGCCCCACACTACTTTGACGAGGCCGGGCACCGCGTCGCCATCCAGTACCTCATGTCGGTCCTCAACGGGCACCTGCCGGCCGAGCGGCTGCTGCACTACCGCGAGTACAACTGCCACCTCCCTGGGCACCCCGAGCGCGACTTCACGCCCGGCGTGACCTTCTCGTCCGGGCGCCTCGGGCACATGTGGCCCTACGTCAACGGCGTGGCGATGGCCAACCCGCAGCAGGCCGTCTTCATGTTCGGCTCGGACGGCTCGCAGATGGAGGGCAACGACGCCGAGGCGGCGCGCCTCGCCGTCGCGCGCGGCCTCAACGTCAAGCTGCTGATCGACGACAACGACATCACGATCGCCGGCGCGCCGAGCGAGTACATGCCCGGCTTTGACCTCGAGCGCACGCTCCGCGGCCACGGCCTCGAGGTCTCGGTCGGCGACGGGGAGGACCTCGACGCGCTCTACTCACGCGTCCAAAAGGCGCTGCAGACCCCGGGTCCGGTCGCGCTGATCAACAAGCGCGCGATGGCGGTCGGCGTCCCGGGCGTCGAGGGCACGAGCAAGGGGCACGACGTGATCGCGGCCGCCCACGCGATCGCCTACCTAACGGCGCGCGGACACGCCGAGGCGGCGGCGCTCATCGAGGCCCAGCGCAAGGACCCGAGCCCGCACGCCTTCAAGGGCTCGAGCGACAAGAAGGGCAAGAACCGCTCGCTGTTCGGCGAGGTGCTCTGCAACATCCTCGATCGCATGGAGCCGGCGGAGCGGACCGCGAAGGTCATGGTCATCGACTCCGACCTCGAGGGCTCCTGCGGCCTCAACCACGTGCGCGCGCGTCACCCCGAGGTCTTCGTGCGCGGCGGGATCCAGGAGCGCGGCAATTACTCCGCGGCCGCGGGCTTCGGCATGGAGCGCGGGCGCCAGGGCGTGTTCGCGACCTTCTCGGCCTTCCTCGAGATGCTGATCTCGGAGATCACGATGGCGCGCCTCAACAAGGCCAACGTGCTCGCGCACTTCAGCCACGCCGGCGTCGACGACATGGCCGATAACACCTGTCACTTCGGCATCAACAACTTCTTCGCCGACAACGGGCTGCCCGAGCGCGACAACACGCGGCTGTACTTCCCGGCCGACGGCGGGCAGTTCGAGCGCGCGCTCGAGCGCGTCTTCCACGACCCGGGCCTGCGCTTCATGTTCACCACGCGCTCCGCGGTCCCCGAGATCCTGACCGAGGACGGGCGCCCGATGTACGGCGAGGGCTACGTGTTCACGCCCGGCAAGGACGAGGTGGTGCGCGCGGGCAGGGCCGGCTACGTCGTCAGCTACGGCGAGTCGCTGTACCGCGCGCTCGACGCGGTCGAGACGCTGCGCGCCCGCGGCGTCGACGTCGGCCTGATCAACAAGCCGACGCTCAACGTCATCGACGAGGACTCCCTCGCCCGCATCGGCGCGACCTCGTTCTGCCTCGTCGTCGAGAGCCAGAACGTCAAGTCTGGCCTCGGCGTCAGGTTCGGCACGTGGCTGCTCTCGCGCGGCTACCACCTGCGCTACAGCCATCTCGGCGCGCACCGCGAGGGCTCGGGCGGGCTCTGGCGTCAGATGGGGTACCAAGGCCTCGACCCGGCCGGCGTCGTCGCGGCGATCGAGCGCCTCCTCGGCTGAGCGCCGCCGCGCGCCTGCACACTTAGTGTGTCCCAAGAGACATATCGGCAGAAGGCCGGCGTACCATCGCTTGGGACACGCCGATGCAGATCACGAACCCGGCCTACCAGACGATCCTCTTCCTCCTGGCCGCGACGATGACCGCGGGCGCCTGCTCGGGCGACGACGGCAGCTCGACGAGCGACGCGATCTCGTCCACCAGCTCCGCGCCCGGGCCGACCTCCGAAGGCTCTTCCTCGAGCGATACCACTGCGGCCACGGGCTCGGGGACGAGCTCGGGGCCCGGGACGACCGAGGGCGGTGACGGCGACGGTGACGGTGACGGTGACGGTGACGGCGACGGTGACATCAACCCGTACTGCGCGGCCTTCGGAGAGATGGTCGGCGGCTGCTTCGGCGAGTACTACGGCGATGAAGCGGCCTACTACTGCAACCTCGCGTGGGGCGATATCTACGCCTACGGGCCTGAGTGCGTCACGGCGACCGAGGACTACTACACCTGCCTCTCCGAGCTGAGCTGCGAGGAGTACGCGGCCGACGACCCGTGCCCGGACGAGAGCGCGGCGTTCGACCTCGCGTGCGGCGAATAGCGAGCCCGCGCCGCGCGAGCGCCCCCGGCGACGCCCGGGCGCTCGGCACAAAATCGCCTCGCCGCGCCGAAATGTGCTCGCGGCGTTGCCAGGGCCAAGGCGCGTGCTAGGCAGTCGATATGCGCTCGCTTCGCCCCCTCCTGCGCACGAGCGCGATCGCCTTCACGCTCGCGCTCACCTCCGGCTGCGCCTTCGCGGACACCCCCTCGCCGATCCCCGGCGTCAAGCAGGTCAGCGACGAGCGCCGCCCGGCCTCGACGCTCGTCGTGTTCCTCCCCGGCTTCGGCGATCACCCCGAGAAGTATCTCGAGCACGACGTGCCAGGCCGTCTGCGCGCGAGCGCCGATGACATCGACACGATCGCGCTCGACGGCCACTTCGGCTACTACGCCAACGGCGAGCTGTGGCACCGCGTGCATGAGGACGTGGTCATGCCCGCGCGCGAGCGCGGCCAGCGGGTCTGGATCTTCGGGATCTCGATGGGCGGGATCGGGGCGCTGATGACCGCCTCCGAGTACCGCGCGCAGATCGACGGGCTCGTGCTGATGTCGCCCTACACCGGTCGTCGCCGGACCATGAGGCAGATCGCGTCGGCCGGGGGCCCGAAGCAGTGGCAGCCGCCCGAGGGCCGCGGGCGCTGGGACGCTGAGCTGTGGCGCTGGCTCCGAGACTACGACCCAAACGCGGGGGACTACCCCGAGATCTTCCTGGGCTACGGCCTCGACGAATCCGGCGCCGACAAGCACTTCCCGCTGCTCGCCAGCCTGCTGCCGGAGGACCACGTCTACACGGCCCAGGGCTCGCACGAGTGGGACACCTGGGATCAGCTCTGGGACGCGATGCTCCCCCAGGTCGCGTCGGCGATCGAGCGCGGCGCTCCGCCGCCCGGTTGAGCTCACGGCTGACGATGACGCCGGCTGCTAGGCGCACGCTCTACGTCACGACCATGTTCCCCGAGGGGCTGCACGCGATCGCGCCCGAGCTCCCGGGCCTCCCGTACTGACGCGATGATTGACTCGCGGCGCTCGTGGATTGTCTCGCCGCGCTCGCGCGTAGCCACGACACCACCGCGCGGGAACTTCGGCGCCGCGCGGCGGTCTATTCACCATGGGACGGGGACTCCAGGTATCGGCGCGCGCGCTCGTGGCCATCGGGCTCCTGTCCGGCTGCACCGCGGCCTCCGAGTCGCTGGTCGAGGTCCCCACGAGCGCGCCCGAGACGGACGATCCCGCGCCCGCGCCCCGCGAGACGCCCCGCTTCACCAGCATCGAGACCGGGCTGGAGCGACGCGCGTGCGGGCTCGACCAGCGCGGCCAGCTGTGGTGCTGGTCGCTCGAGTCCCTGGGCGCGCCGCAGCCCGAGCTGCTCGCGCGACGCGTCACCGAGGCCCCGCAGGCCCGCGGGCTCGAGCTCCGAGACGAGCGCGTGTGCGTGCTCGGGAAGTCGGGGCTCCGCTGGTGCCGGGGCGACGACGACACGACGTGCATCGGCGACGCGTGCGCGCCCTTCGAACACCCCGAGCGACACGGCGCGGGGCCCGAGTGCGAGCTGCTCGGCGACGGCGGCCTCGAGTGCAGCAACCTCCGCTACTACGATCGCGTCGAGCCCTACACGCCGCCCGCGAGGGTGCCCACGCGCGGGGTCTGGCGCGAGCTCGTCGAGGGCAGCCACCACGCCTGCGCGCTCGACTTCGACGGCGGGGCGTACTGCTGGGGACGCAGGCGCTGGCCGTCCGTGACGGATGGGCTCACGCGCGACGAGCACAGAGACGCGCGCCTGGTCGCCGCGGGCGAGGCCCACACCTGCGTCGTCACGGGCGACCGACAGGTCGACTGCTGGGGCCGCAACCACAGCGGCGTGCTCGGCGTCGCCGAGCCGAGCGCCCGCGAGGGCTCGCTCGAGCTCCCCGCGCGCGCCCTCGAGCTCGCCGCCGCCGGCGACACCACCTGCGCCCGCCTCGAGGATCTGTCGGTGTGGTGCTGGGGCCTGACGGAGCCCCTCGAGTGCACCTACCGCCCGAGCCCCGGGGGGCTGACGGGCTGCGGTGGACGCAGCACGCCCGCGCCGAAGCGGGTCAGCGCGCGCGCGACGGAGCTGGTCCCCGTGATCGACGGGGTCTGTCACGCGACCGCGCGTCGTCGCGACCGCGTCCCCGGGCTCACGCGCTGGAAGGAGCTGACGCCCGAGAGCTCGCGCCCCGGGCTTATGCACCTCGGCCCGCCCGCGCGGCTCTGCGACGACGTCACGACGACGACGCTCGACGCGCGCGGGTCCGCGCGCGTGCACGCGCTGTTCGTCCAGTGGTTCCCATGGGAGCGCTACTACGTCGGGCTTCACTGCGCGCTTGGAGCTGACCGCGCTCGCCTCACCTGCAAATTCGACCCCGCGAGGACCGACGAGGGACCGCGGACCCTCGAGCTCCCGCCGAACGCCGCGCGCGTCGTCGCCGGCGAGCGGCAGCTGTGCGCGGTCGGAGCCGCCGAGCTCCGGTGCTGGGGCGGCGAGCTCGAAGACTCCCACGCCAGCGACAACGAGCCGCTGCCGCTGCCGCCGACGCGCGCGCTCGAGCTCCACGGGCGGCTGATCGACCTGGCCGTCGGCGGCGCGCACGTCTGCGTGATCGACGAGCGCGGGCTCACCTGCTGGGGCAGCAACAAGCACGGGCAGGTCAAGCCGCACCCCGAGCCCCTCGAGCTCGAGCCGATCCCGGTGCGGATGACTCGAGCGCCCTAGCGACGCGCTACAGTCATCAGCGTGAGCGGGACGGCGGCAGGCGACGCGCTCGAGGTCGCGATCATCGGCGGCGGCGCGGCGGGCTTGGCCACGGCCTACCTGCTCGACGGGCGCCACCGCGTCACGCTCTACGAGCGCGAGCCGATCCTGGGCGGCAACATCAGGACGCTCGGTCGCAACGTCGCCTGCTCGCGGCTGCCCGCGGGCGTCCAGCTCGACGCCGGCGTGATCGAGTTCTCGCCCGAGCACTTCCCGCTCGTGCACCGCCTCTTGGCCGAGCTCGGCGTCCGCCCGCAGCCGGTCCCCGTCAGCACCGGGCTGATTCTTCGGTCAGGCGTGCAGCTGCGCGCCCTCGGCAAGATCTTCGGCCCCGGGCTGCGCCCGCGCGAGCGCGTCGCCTCGCTCGCCCGCCTGCTGCGACACGCCCCCGAGTTCATCCGCTTTCGTCGCCGCGCGCGCCGGGCCGCCGCGGACCCAGCCGACCTCTACCGGCTCGAGCTCGACGCGCTGCTCGAGCGCGGCCCGATCTCCGAGTGGATGCGGCTGCTGATGGTCTACGCCTACTCGATCCCGCGCGCGCGCGTCGGCGAGCTGCCGGCCGCCCTGGCGATCCCGACGCTGCGGCAGTTCACGGGCCCCGTCACCTGGACCCGCGTCCCGGGCGGCGTCTACGCCTACGTCGAGCGCCTGCTCGCGCGCCTTCGGGGGCGCGTCGTCACCGGCGCCGCGATCGCCGGGGTGCGCCGGGATCCGGAGGGCGCCGAGCTGCTCATCGAGGATCAATGGCGCCGCTACGACCGGATCGTGTTCGCGACGACGCCCGAGCAGGTCCTCGCGCTGCTGCGCGACCCGAGCGACGACGAGCGGCGCCGCTTCGCGGCCTGGGAGGAGCACGAGGCGGTCACGCTGATCCACGACGACACCGGCATGTACGATCGCCGCGGGCTGCGGGACTACGCCGAGTTCGACCTGTTCGAGCAGCCAGCTGGATACACCGCGTACCTCAACCGCCTCAGCGGCCTCGAGACCGCTCGCCCGCCGCACTACCTGTTCAGCTACAACCTCGAGTCCGAGATCGACCCGGCGCGGGTCCTCCACCGGCAGCGCCACCGCGCGCCCGGCTACACCGTGCGCGCGCTCGCCAGCCGCCCCGAGATCCTCGCGGACAACGGCGCGCGCAACACCTTCTTCGCCGGCGCGTGGCTCGGCGACGGGCTGCACGAGGGCGCGATCTGGTCGGCGGTGCAGGTCGCGAAGGCGCTCGGCGGGCGGCCGCTCTAGCTCGCTAATCGATGAAGCGATCGCCGCTCAGCGCCTCGTAGAGCCGCGAGCCGGTCCAGATCGTGCCGGTGAAGCCGGCGAAGCCCGAGGACGCGTTGCAGAAGTACAGCCCCGGCACCGAGCTGTTGTAGTCGAGCCGCCCCGCGCCGATGTTCGCGGGCGTCATGATCGAGCCGTAGGAGTTGCCCTGCGGGCTGTGGCAGTAGCGCTGGTTGGTCGTCGGGCTGCCCAGCATCTTGAAGCAGATGTGCTCGCGCAGGTTGGGCACGTAGTCGCGCTCGAGCACGTCGAGCATCGCGTCGAAGATCTCGCGCTTCTTCTCGCCGTAGGCGCGGTTGTGGGCGAACTTGAGGTGCCGGAAGCGCGCGAAGTCGGCGACCGTCAGCAGCTCCAAGAGCTGCGTGCCCTCGGGGCAGTCGCCGCGCGTCTCGGTGAGCAGGCTCGGCGTCGTGATCGCGAAGCTCGGGCGCGCGTAGTCGCCGTCGCGATCCATCGCGCGAAACGCCTTGTTGAGGTCGGGCTCGTCGGTGTGGAACACGTTCCAGCGCCCGAAGCCGTAGTCGCGCAGATCGATGCCCTCGACCGCGCAGTAGGCCATGAAGTTCGAGTGCGAGTACTCGTAGTCGAGCTTGCGCCGCGTCGCCCGCGAGAACCGCTCGAGGCCGATCATCGCCGCCGCCTGCTTGGGGTCCATGTTGCAGATGACCGTCTGACCGCGGTGCGTGTGGAGCACGCCCGTGCCCTCGCCGCGCGGCCCCTGCTCCTCGGCGCGCACGCCGATGACGCGACCGCGCTCGAGCACAAACTCGATCACGCGCTGCTCCAGCGCGAGCTCGCCGCCGCCCTCCTCGATGGTCCGCGCGAGCGTGTCGATCACGTGCTCAAAGTGCCGCGTCGGGTAGTACGCGCCGCGGCAGTAGCCGACGAAGAGCATCACCCACGCGAAGAACGACAGCCGCGCGGGCGGCAGCAAGAAGTCCGGCCACTGCAGCGCGAGCAGGGTCTGGGCCGGCAGCGGCAGCGCGTAGCGATCGAAGACGTCCTGCAGGGTCGCGTCGCGGTAGCGGATCACCCGCGTGAGCCGGTGCGCCCGCGGCAGCAGCCCGCGCAGCGTCATCTCGGCGGGCAGCGCGTCGAGCTCCTCGGCGGTCGCCCAGACCTCGCGCAGAAAGCCCTCGATCGGCCGCCGGTGCGCCGGCAGCAGCGCGACCAGCCGCTCGCGCAGCAGCCCAGGGTCGCTGGGGATGTCGAGCGCGTAGCCCGGCATGCGCATGCGGTCGAAGCCGTCAGGGTCGTAGCGCTCAAAGGTCACCTCGCGCTCGAGCCCGAGCTTGCGCAAGAACCGGTTGACCATGCGCCCCTCGCCGCAGTTCCAGACGTAGTGAAACTGCGCGTTGAACTTGTAGTCGCCGGCGCTGAAGGTGTGGCCGTAGCCCCCGAGGTGCTCGTGGGCCTCGATCACGCGCACGCGTCGCCCGGCCCGCGCCATCAGGGCGCCGAAGCTGAGCGCCGCGAGCCCGCTGCCGACGATCAGGTACTCGGGGTCGCCCGTCGACATAAACTCTTGACCAGCTCGATCACCGCGCGGCTCAGGCGCCCGCGCTCCAGCGAGGGCGCTCCTCGTCGCCCGCCGGCGCGGGCAGGTCGACGCGGATCGTCAGGCGATCCTGCAGCTTGATCGCGCCGGCCAGCGCCTTGTAGGGCTTGATGCCCCAGCGCGAGGGCTTCAGCTCGACCTCGCCGAGCAGGCGGCCGCCCTGCTCCCGCAGCGTCAGCTCGACCGCGGCCGCGCGCCCGACCAGCTCGAGCTGCCCCGCGACCGCGATCGCGTCGCCGCGCCGGCGCGCGGTCCCGGTGAAGGTGATCTCGGGGTGACGCGCGGTGTAGAGGATCTCGCCGCGCATATTCTCGATGATCTTCTGCTTGTCGCTGTCCGAGAGCCCGCGCGCCTGCAGCTGACCGCGCTTCATCGCGCCGTCGACCCGCAGGCTCTCGGGCCAGCAGCGCGCGCGCACGTCCTCTCCCTCGAGCTCGATTTCGAAACGCCCGAGCGTCAGCTGCAGGTCGTGGGCGAGCCGCGCGAGCAGCCCATCTTTGTAGGTGAAGACGCGGATCGTCGGTGCGCTCATGGTTCTCGCTCTCCGGTCAGCACTGTAACAGCGCGCCGACGCTCGACAAGCGCGCCTTGTGACATCGTGTCGCGCCCCGCAGTCAGTCTTTGACGCGGTCTTTGGGGAAGCGCGGCGGGGCGCCCCGCGGGCGCGCGGCTGCGGGCGCCGGCGCTGACACGCCCGGCAGCGCCGGCTCGTCCCCCTCGCGATCGCGCAGCAACTTCTCGATCAGCTCGGCCCCCGGCATCGGCCGCGCGAACAGGTATCCCTGTCCGAACGCGCAGTTGAGCCGCTCGAGCGCCTGCCGCTGCGCCTCGGTCTCGATGCCCTCGGCGGTGACGCGCATCTGCAGCGACTCGGCGAGCGAGACGATCGTCTGCACGATCATCGCGCTGCGCTCGTCGTGCTCCATGCGCTCGACGAACGAGCGGTCGACCTTGAGGCCCGAGACCTCCATCGACGCGAGGCTCGCCAGCGAGGAGTAGCCGGTGCCGAAGTCGTCGATGTGGAGCTCGATGCCCATGCTGCGGAGCGCCCGGAGCGTGCCGCTGTCGTGGCCCTCGCGCATCAGCGTGCTCTCGGTGATCTCGAAGCGGATGATGTCGCGGGCGAGCGGGAAGGCGTCCATGGTGTCGAGCACCTCGTCGACGAAGGCGGCCCGCAGCTGCCGACGCGAGACGTTGACGTTGATCGGCGGCGCGGCGCCGCGCCCGAAGATCTCGACCAGCTTGGAGCCGTAGCGACAGGCCTCGCGCAGGACCCAGCGCCCGAGCCCGAGGATGATCCCGGTGTCCTCCGCGAGCGGGATGAACTGCCCCGGCGAGACCATGCCCCGACGCGGCGAATTCCAGCGCACGAGCGCCTCGAGGCCCGCGATCCGCCCGGTCCCGAGCGCGATGATCGGCTGGTAGTAGAGTTCGAACTCGCCGGCGTCGATCCCCCGCCGCATCTCGGACTCGAGCTTGAGCATCGAGACGCTGCGCGAGTGCATGTCGGGGCTGAAGATCCGGTACTGCGCGCCGCCGGAGCCCTTGGCGGCGAACAGCGCGTTGTCGGCGTCGCGCAGCATGTGCTCGGCCTGCTTGTAGCGGCGATCGGCGAACGCGATGCCGATGCTGCAGGACATCACGACCTCGTGCCCCTCGACGATGAAGGGCTGCTCGAGCGCGCGCTGGATCTGCTCGGCGACGCGCTGCGCGTCGTCCTCGCTCGAGAGGCGCTCGAGCAGGAGCGAGAACTCGTCGCCGCCGATCCGCGCGATCGTGTCGATCGCCTGCACGCACGGGATCAGCCGCGCCGAGAGCGAGGTCAGCAGCAGGTCGCCGGCCGCGTGCCCGAGGCTGTCGTTGATCAGCTTAAAACGATCGAGGTCGAGGAACAGGACCGCGAACAGCGGCGTCGAGCCGCGCACGTAGTCGCGAAACACGCGCTTGAGCTGACGCGTGAAATATGCCCGATTGGGCAGGCCCGTGAGCGTGTCGTGCAGCGCCGCGTGCTGGTATCGCAGCTGCGAGGTCTTCTGCGCGTGGATGTCCGTGAGCGAGCCCGACAGCCGGCGCACCTCGCCCGAGGCCGCGCGCGCGCCGACGCCTCGCACGCGCAGCCAGCGAAACGAGCCGTCCTCGCGCCGCGCCCGGAACTCGCACTCAAAGTGCGGCGTGGCCCCCTCGAGATGCGACTCGAGCACGCGGTCGAAGCACGAGCGATCCGCGTCGTGCACCCGATCGAACCACAGGGCGGGCTCGTGCTCCCCCTGGTCGACATCGTGCACGCCCATGATCTCGAGCCAGCGCGCCGACAAAAACACGCGCCCGCGACCGCGATCCCACTCCCAGATCCCGTCGCTCGATCCCGCGATCGCAAGCGCAAATCGCTGCCGGGTGCGGGACAGCATGATCTCCTGCTCGCGCAGCTTTAGCGCGTGTATCAGCACACGAGTGAGAAGAGCTGACGTCAGGTTCTCGACGAAGATGAAGTCGGCGGCACCCGCGGCGTAGCTGAGCCGCTCATCCTCGGCAGACTCACCGATCACGACGACCGGCCGGTCGACGCCGTTTTCGCACCTGTGGCTGCTGAGCCGCGTAATCGCCTCTACGCCGGCGCTCGCGCGCAGCAGGCAGAGCGCGACGGTCTGATCGTTCAAGAGGCGCAGCGCTTGTTGGACGCTCGCAACGCGCGTCAGATCCCAGCGTTGTGGATCGAGCTCGGCGAACGCTCGGCGATCCACCGGATCAACGGGCGGCGCGAGACCCAGCACGCAAATCCGTCGCGCTGCTACGGAGCTCACGCTCGCGCCTGAGCTTTTTGCCGATCCTGGAATACGGGTTCCTCCGACCCGTTCACGCTACCACGCTGCGTTCGCCGCAACACACGCGCCGAGTGAGCCGGCCGGAGGGCCGCGGGCAGGGCGCTGAAAATCGCCCACCATCACCTGCGCTTGTCGCGCGGCCGTGTGTGTGGATGTATTGGCAAACCTACTGCAAACCACGCATATCCGTCGTGACCTTAACCGCCTCGACCGCGCGCACAAACGCGGCGGTTCGCATGGAGCACTTGTAGCGCTCCATGGCCTCGCGGATGCCGCGGTGCGCGCTCACCATCACCGTCTCCAGCTCCTCGTTGACCTTGGACTCGGACCAACGGAAGTTTTGCAGGTTTTGGGTCCACTCGAAGTAGCTGACGGTCACACCGCCGGCGTTGGCCCAGATATCGGGCACCGCCTGGATGCCGCGCTGATCGAGGATGTCTGAGGCCTCCGCCGTACACGGGCCATTGGCGCCCTCGAGCACGTAGCTTGCGCGAACATCGCCGGCGTTCTCGGCCGTCAGCACATGGCCGAGCGCGGCCGGGACCAGCACATCACACTCGGCCGCGAGCAGCTCGTCGTTGCTGATCGGCTTGGAACCGGCGAATTCGACGACGGTGCCGGTCTCGGCAACATGCTTCTGCAGCGCCGGAATATCGAGCCCGTCGCCGTTGAAGATCCCGCCGTTGATATCGCTGACCGCGAGGATCTTGCCGCCGCGGTCGTGGGTCAGACGCGCGAACCAGCTGCCTACATTGCCGAAGCCTTGGATGACGAAGCGTGACCCCTCCAGGTTCTTGCCGTCGTGCTTCAGGCACTCACGGATCGCCAGCATGCAGCCGCGACCGGTCGCCGCGCCGCGTCCCTCGGAGCCGTGCAGCTGGACCGGTTTGCCGGTCACGACCGCCGGCTGAAAGCCGTGCCGCCGGGAGTACTGGTCGAAGAACCACGCCATGATCTGGGCGTTGGTGTTGACATCTGGGGCCGGGATGTCGGTGTGCGGCCCGATCAGCTCGCCGATCGCGTCGACGAAGCGCCGCGTGAGGCGCTCGAGCTCCGCCTGCGACATCTTGCGCGGGTCGCATTGAATGCCGCCCTTGGCCCCGCCGAAGGGGACGCCGACGACCGCGGTCTTCCACGTCATCAGGCTGGCGAGCGAGCGAACCTCATCGATCTCGACGTCGTGGTGGTAGCGCAGCCCGCCCTTGAACGGCCCGCGCGAATTGTCGTGCTGCACGCGGTAACCGATGAAGTTCCCGATCGAGCCGTCATCCATGGGGATCGCCAGCTCGACACGCAGCTCGCGCGAAGGCGTCATCAGCAGCACCTCGTAGCGTTGGCCCATGCCGATCAGCTCGAAGGCTCGGCGCAAGAAGTAGTTGGTCGTCTCAGCTGCGGTCATCGCCATGGCTCACCGTCCCGCGCTCGTGTCGTCGCGAGTCCGAGGTGAAGGTATCAGGCGACACGCGATCACCACGACGCGCGGAAGCGGGCGCGCGTGTTCACGCGCGCGCACGCTCGCGCCGCGCGGTCGAAACCGCGACGACGGCCGCGACTACTCGGGCGTGCACCAGTACTTGGCCTCGAACTCACCCGAGACCTTAAAGTCCATACACGCGGCGCCACACAGCTCAATCACCGAGTGATCGGGCTTCACCCAGACCCAGCCGTTGCCGTCGTCACAGTCCTCGACCTCGGGGATCTGGTCGCCCTCGATCCAGACCTCAAACAGCTCTGGCTGGTTCGGGATCGGATCGACCGGGAGCACGCAGCTGATCGTGTCGTAGACGATCTTCTGCATCGCCTCCTTGAGGTCATCCTGATTAAAGGTCTGGTAGAACAGGATCGCGCCGCCGTCGGGGTTGGGCTTGCCGCCGACCTCCGCGTAGAGGTTGAGCTGCGCCTCCGTCCCCGCGCTCGCGTCGATGCCGACGACGTAGGTGCCGATGCCCTCCTGCGACCACGCTTTCTCGACCTCGACCATCGCGTCGAGCTCGGACTCGCTGCAGCTGATCTCGCCGTCCGCGACCAAGATGACCGCGCGCGGGATATCGTCGTCAAGGCCGTTGAGGTAGTTGTAGGCCTCGACGAGGCCGCTGTAGACCGGGGTCCCGCCGAGCACCTCAAAGTCCTCGCCGGGGATCCCGTTGAGCACGCTCTGCGCGTTCATGTCGGCGACCGGCACCTCGATGCCGGGCTCTACATCGCAGGCGCCCTCGTTGATATAGGAGCCCGCGTCGTACTTGGGGAACAGCTTGGCGCCGAAGTTGATCGTCTCGTTGAACTCCGTGACCACGAACTCGACGACCTGATAGAGGCTGGTCCAGCGGGTGACGAGCGGCGTCTGCGGGTTGCTGTCGTGGTCCCACATCTCCATCGACATCGAGCCCGACTTGTCGAGCACGAACAGCACGTTCGACGGCGCCGGCTCGGTCAGCGTGGTCTCGACCTGGCAGGGCATCGGCTCCCACGCGCCGGTGGTCTCGGTTTCAGAGGTCGAGCTCGGGTCCTCCGTCGTCGGGTCACCGCTCGTCGAGCTCGTCATCGGCGAGCTGGTCGAGCCGTCGGTCGACTCGCCGCTCGAGCCCGACGTGCTCGCGTCGCTCTCAGAGCCCCCCACCGAGGTCATCGTCGAGGTCGCGGACTCGCTGACGCCCGAGCTCGCCACCGACCCCGTGGACGCGGAATTCGTCGTCGCGCTCGTGATCGATCCGTCGGTCTCGCTCTCGCCCGTGCTGTCTCCGCAACCTGCGCCCAAGCCCGCGAGCCCGGCGATCACCAGCAGCGCGGCAAGTTTTTTTCCGTAATCCAAGGCCTCGCCCATGCTCTACTCCTGCTCTTGCCCCTACATCCGAGTCGCGCCCGATCGTAATTTCTGTGGTTCGTACCGATTGATAACGAGAGTTCGCGCGAGCCTGCTCACCGGCGTGAACGCGCTCGAAACCAACGTAGCGCCTGTCTATACACGCGGCCAACTTGTTGTTGAACATACAACATTTGCATCGCGTGTTCGCGAGCCTGGCGAACCATCGTATCGGGGATGGCGGCGGATCTACACCGGGACCACGTTCCTGTGCCAGATCAAACTCGAAGGCGCCACGCGCGACCCTCGAGACGATCAGGTTGATGCAAAAAAATGCAAAAACTGCGGATCGACAAATAGTTTGCCAGGCGGTCTACGCGCGCCGCCCCGTCGGCCGGATTCGGCAACCAATGCCTTACTCGGAGGCTCGACAGTGCCCACCGTGCGGTCTCGCAAACCAGCGCTGAGGAGCGTAGTTGCCCATCGTACGGTCAAAGTCACGAACTCGGCCCGGCCGCCGAGCCCTGCCGGCGGATGCGCTCTCCGCTATTCTGGTCCCCATGCTCCGGCCGCGTCTACTCGGACTCGTATCGATTTTCGCCGTCGCCATCCCCGCATTTATCTCCGGGTGTGGTGATGACTCGACCACCCCCTCATCGACCGGCACGACGGACGCCGACACCACCGACGGCACGACCGCGGGTCCCGAGAGCACCTCGTCGAGCACCGGCGACATGACCACCTCGGAGGTCTCGACGGGGGAGATGTCGACCTCGACCGGGAGCGAGACGACGACCAGCTCGACCGGCGACCCAACCACGGGCCCCGCCCCGATCAACAACGATCCGATCGCCAAGAACGACGGGAAGTACATCGCCAAGTCGGGCTTCCCCCTGTGGGTCTCCCCGTTTGAAGGCCTCCTGAGCAACGACTCCGATCCTGACCAGGACGAGCTGACGGTCATCGCCGCCGACCCGATCTCCCCGGGTGGCGCCACGATCACCTTCCAGCCCGACGGGAGCTTCAACTACCAGGCCTCCGAGGACTTCTGGGGCATCGACAGCTTCGGCTACACGATCACCGACGGCAATAACGGCTTCGCCGAGGCGACCGTCACGATCGCCGTGAACCCCGTTGAGATTGACGGAGGTGCTATCGCCAGTGGGTTCGGCGGTTTTGTGATCAACGGGCAGTATTCGGAGGATCACACCGGCGAGGCCGTTCGCTACGCCGGCGACGTCAACGGCGACGGCTACGACGACCTCATCATCGGCGCCCGCGTCGCGGACCCCAACGACATCGCCAACTCCGGCGTGACCTACGTCGTCTTCGGCGAGCAAGACTCCGGCCCCGTGTACCTCGCCACCCTCGCCGAGAGTCAGCGCGGCTTCACGATCATGGGCGCCTCGCTCAACGACGAATCGGGGCGCTCGGTGAGCGGCGTCGGCGACATCAACGGCGACGGCTACGACGACCTCGTGCTCGGCGCGCCGAACGCGGACGCCAACGGGACCAACTCGGGCCGCGCCTACGTCATCTACGGCAAGCTCGACGAGGAGCCCGTGGACCTGCAGGCGATCGCGGCGGGCATCGGCGGCTTCATGATCGAGGGCCAGGCCGACATCAACTTCGCGGGCTACGCCGTCAGCGGCGCGGGCGATGTCAACGGTGATGGCCTCGAGGACATCTTGGTCGGCTCCTTCGGCTTCGACGTGGGCGAGGAGAGCTTCGCCGGCCGCGCCTACGTGATCTTCGGCAAGCTCGACAGCAACCCGCTCTCGCTCAACCACATCGCCGCGGGCCTCGGCGGCTTCGCCATCAGCGGCGTGACCTCGGGCGACTTCACCGGCTCCGCCGCGCGCGGGGCCGGGGACGTGAATGGCGACGGCCTCGCGGACCTGATCATCGGCGCCCACGGGGCCGACAGCTCGGGCAACCTGACCGGCCGCGCCTACGTCGTGTTCGGCAAGGCCGACAACGTCAACGTCGACCTCAACGAGGTCGTCGCGGGCGCCGGCGGCTTCATGGTCGAGGGTGAGTTTGAGGGAGACCGCGCCGCGTTCTCGGTCTCGGGCGCCGGCGACATCAACGGCGACGGCCTCGACGACGTGCTGATCGGCGCGCCCCGGGCTGATCCAGCGGGCGACGCCTCGGGTCGCAGCTACCTGATCTACGGCCGGACCGAGACCTCGCCGATCCTGCTCAACGATGTCGTCATCAACAGCGGCAAGCCCGACAACCCCGGCTTCATCATCAACGGCAGCTTCATCCGCGACTACTCGGGCATCTCGGTCGACACCGCCGGCGATGTCAACGGCGACGGCCTCGACGACATCATCATCGGCGCCTACGGGGCCGACCCGAACGGCAGCCAGTCGGGCCGCGCGTTCATCGTCTACGGCAAGCACGACACCGAGGCGATCAGCCTCGCCACGCTCACGCTCGGCGACGAGGGCTTCGTGATCAACGGCGAGCAGCTCGCCGACAACGCCGGCTACGCCGTCAGCGGCGGCGGCGATCACAACGGCGACGGCTTCGCCGACCTGCTCGTCTGCTCCCACGGCTCGGACGCGCCGGGCGTCGACGCGGGGCGCTGCTACGTGGTCTACGGCGGCGACTACAGCAACGTCGTCGACGCGCAGGGCACGAGCTCGCCCGAGCTGATCAACGGCAACTCCGAGCCCAACATCCTCGTCGGCGGCGCCGGCGACGACACGATCCACGGCAACGGCGGCGCCGACATCATCTACGGCGGCACGGGCAAGGACACGATCACGATCTCTGACACGAGCTTCGTCCGCATCGACGGCGGCGGCCGACGAGACACGCTGGAGCTGCTCGGCGGCATCACGCTCGACCTGACCACGCTCCCCAACCGCACGATCACCGGCGTCGAGGTCATCGACCTCGGCGAGGACGGCAACACCGTGATCATGAACATGCGCGGCCTCCGTGCGCTCACCGACGAGACGCCGATCGTGCGCGTCATGGGTGACGAGACCGGCGTGCTGCAGGCGGACCTGTCCGGCGGGACCTGGATCGACGAGGGCGTCGTCGACGAGTTTCAGCAGTACACCAACGGCTACTTGACGCTGCGCGTCTGGCCCGAGGTCGACATTCAGATCGTCCTCTGATCGCCGACGACTGTTCGCGCCCTGATCGCGCTCGAGCGCGCCGCGCTCGAGGTAGGCTGCGAGCGTGACTCAGGGTCGCTCCCCCGCCCCCGGACGTCCGCCGCTCGAGCTCACCGGCTCTCGCCAGCTCCCAAGCTGGTTCGCCGAGGCCCGGGCGAGCGTCGCGTTCACGACCTACCAGGCCGGCAAGCTGTTCCTGCTCGGCCTGCAACCCGACGGCGCCCGGCTCTCGATCTTCGAGCGCACCTTTAACCGCTGCATGGGCCTGTGCGCGCACGAGCGCGGGCTCTGGATGAGCTCGCTCTACCAGCTGTGGCGGTTTGAGGACGCGCTCCAGCCCGGGCAGGCGCACAGCGGCTACGATCGCGTCTACGTGCCGCAGGTCGGCTACACGACCGGGGACATCGACATCCACGATATCGCGGTCGACGGGCGCGGGCGCCCGGTGTTCGTGAGCACGCTGTTCAGCTGCCTCGCGACGATCAGCGAGACCCACAGCTTCGAGCCGCTGTGGCGGCCGTCGTTCATCTCGCGGCTCGCGGCCGAGGATCGCTGCCATCTCAACGGCCTGGCCATGGAGGAAGGTCGCCCGGCCTACGTCACCGCCGTCAGCGAGAGCGACGTCGCCGACGGCTGGCGAGACCGCCGACGCGACGGCGGCGTCGTCATCGACGTGCGCACCGGCGACGTGCTCGCGCGCGGCCTCTCGATGCCCCACTCGCCGCGCCTGCACGACGGGAGGCTCTGGCTGGTCGAGGCCGGCAGCGGCTACCTCGGCTACGTCGACCGCGCGCGCGGGCGCTTCGAACGCGTGACGTTTTGCCCGGGCTTCACCCGCGGGCTCTGCTTCCACGGCGACTACGCGCTGGTCGGGCTGTCCGCGCTGCGGGAGCACCGGACCTTCGGCGACCTCGAGCTCGGCGAGCGCCTAGAGCAGAAGCGCGCCGCGGCCCGCTGCGGCTTCGTGATCATCGACCTCCGAACCGGCGACATCGTCCACTGGCTGCGCGTCGAGGGCCTGGTGCGCGAGCTCTACGACGTGCTCGTGCTCCCGGGCGCGCGCCGACCGATGGCGCTCGGCTTCAAGACCGACGAGATCCGCCGAACGATCACGATGCCCTGAGCTGGCGACGGCCGGCGACGGCCCGAGAGCGCCCTCACGGGAAATTCGCTATTTTGAATTTGAAAACGCTTTTCAATTTCACTATTCTCTTAACACACGGTCGGCTCCACCACTTGGGCGCTCCCCTATCGTTGAGCGCTGTCGTCACCCGACCGCTGTCTGTCTGGGGAACTACGAACTGGGAGGGAACACCCAACGCGAACATCAGGAGATCTCGTCGAGTGGAAGTGCGGACCTCCGCTCGGCGTACCCCCGACGGCAAGGGCGACCTGGGAGGTCCTGCGTCGGGGGCATTTTTTTTAATCAACAAGATCTCGACGTCGGCCGCGGCCCGCGCTTCGAAGCGAGGCCCGTCGTCAGTAGTGCGGCGGCGGGTCGTTCGCCGGCCCGACGTCACCACCGGGCTCTTGGGTCAGCTGCTCGCGCAGCTCCGCGAGCTGACGCTCGAGCGCGACTACGCGGTCCGCGAATTCCCGCAGCACTCCGTCGAGCTCGGCGACCCGCTGCTCGTGGAACGCCGACTTGATCTCGAGCTCGACGATCCGCGCCTCGGCGGCGGCGAGCGCCGCGTCGGCCGTGGCTTGTTCGCGCGAGTCTGCACCTGAACGCTCGGACACAGGCGAAATCTACGCGAGACCGCGCCGCGCCGCGAGCCTTCACGCCGGGGCGGACGGGGCGACCCGCGCGCGAGGGCTCGTTTGATATCGTGGCCTCGGTGCCGCACCGCTCGATGGATCCTGCTGTGTCCGCCCGCTTCAGCGTGCCCAAAGACCCGATGGCGCGCTTCATCGAGATCTACGAGGCGCTCGAGGCGGAGCGCGGGTTTTGGGAGGACCCGACCGCGCTGCGCTTCGCGTCCATCTCGATGCTGACGAGCCGGACCCCGGCGGCGGAGGTCGCCGCGGGGATCCGGCGGACCGCCGAGGAGCTGCGGCGCCGGGTCGGCTGGTTCTCCGAGCTGCGCTCGCCGCTGCGCTTCATCCTCAGCGCGATGCTGCTGCAGGCCGACGACGAGCCCGCGGCGTTCCTCGCCGAGGTCGAGCGAGTCGAGAAGCTGCTGCGCGCCGCCCGGGTGCGCCGCGGCGGCGCCTACGAGAAGGTCGCCATCTTCGTGCTCCGCAACGCGCGCGACGGGCAGCCCGTGACCCAGGAGGACATCAACCGCTTTAAGGCGATCTACGAGCAGATGAAGCGCTACCACTGGTGGCTGACCGGCGCCGACGACTTCCCGATGTGCGCGATGCTCGTGCACGAGGACGCCGAGCCGGAGGCGATCGGCACGGGGGTCGAGCAGATCTACCAAGCGCTGCACGAGGTCGGCTTCTCCCGCGGCAACCCGCTGCAGACGGCCGCCAACCTGCTGTATTTGACCGGCATCCCGGCGAAGGAGGTCGCCGCCCGCGCCCGCGCGCTCGCGGACTACTTCCTGCGCATCGGCATCGCCGTGCACCCGCCCGAGTACGAGGAGCTCGCGCTGCTGTGCTTCCTCGCCCACCCGATCTCGAGGGTCTGCGATCTCGTCGCGCGGTACCGCGAGAAGATCATCGCGCTGCGCCCCTCGCCGGGCGCGAGCCTCGGCTTCGAGCTGGCGGTGAGCGTCGCCTTCGTCCGCCTCGTCGGCTTCGACCGCGACATGCGAGCGCTGAGCGACGCGACCGCGATGCTCAACATGCAGTCGATCCTCGCGGCGCAGCAGTCGGCGGCCATCGCCGCAGCCGCAGCCGCAGCCGCCGCCGGCGCGAGCTGAGCCCGCCATCCCGCGCCCACACGTGGTGCACAATCCCCCGGGTGACCGCGCGCCCCTCCCGTCTGCAGCTCGCGCTCGTCCTGACCGTCGCGGCCGCGGCCGTGTCCTTCGGCGCGATCTTCTACCGGCTCGCGGAGGCCGCCGTCACGGCCCAGCGACCCGACGGCCCCGGGCACGGCTTCGGGCTCCTGGCGGCCTGCGTCCGGATGGGCGTCGCCGGCCTGCTCCTAGGGCCACCTGGTCTGCGCGCGCTACGACGGGCGGAGACGCCCCCCTCCGCGCGGGTCATCGCGCTGACGATCGCCTCCGGGCTGCTGCTGGCGCTGCACTTCGCGACCTGGATCAGCTCGCTCCAGTACACGACCGTCGCCGCCTCGACCGCGCTCGTCAGCACCAACCCGGTCTGGGTCTGCCTGCTCGCGTGGCTCGCGCTCGCCGAGCGCCCCAGGCCCCGCGTGCTGCTGGGCGCCGGCGTAGCGATCGCCGGCGGCGTGCTCATCGCGCTCGTCGACACCGGCGCCACCGGTCGCGCGGAGGTCAGCCCGCTGCTCGGCGACGGCCTCGCGCTCGTCGGAGCCGTCGCCGCCTCCGGCTACTTCTTGCTCGGTCGCGCCGCGCAGCGCGCCGGCCTCAGCCTCACGGCCTACGCCGGCCTCGCCTACGCGGTCGCCGGTCTCGCGCTCTTGCCCGCGCCCCTCCTCGCGGGCGCGCCGTACCTCGGCTTCCCGCCGATGACCTACCTGTACCTCGGGCTGCTCGCCCTGGTCCCGCAGCTGATCGGCCACACGGGCGTCAACTTCGCGATCAAGCACATCGACCCGACCGTCGTCGCGGTGATCCTGCTGATCGAGCCGCTCGGCTCCTCGCTGCTGGCGATGCTGCTGTTCGCCGAGTTCCCGAGCGGCGCCACGCTCGTCGGCGTGGGGGTGCTGCTCGTCGGCGTCGCGCTGGCGATCCGCGGCGCCGCGAGCCAGCCGGCCGCTCAAGACGGGGCGAAGCGCAGCAAGTAGCGCAGCAGGTCCGTCGTCGTCAGCATCCCGACCAGGCGATCATCGTCATCGACGACCGGGAGGCTGTGATACATGCCGTCCGCGAACAGGCGCGCCGCCTCGACGACGGTCGTGTCGCGGTGGATCGTCTTGATGTCCTCCTGCATCGCGTCGCGGATCGAGACCGTGTCGAGCAGCGCGTCGGTGACCGCCTCGGTCTGGCTGTACTGATCGCCCCAATTGACGCGCATCAGGTCCGTCGACGAGATCAGCCCGATGCACGCGCGCCCCTTGATGACCGGCACGTGATGAATCTTGTGCTCGGCCATCAGGTGACGAACCACGGACAGGCGCTGCTCCTCCGTCACCGTCACCAGCTCGACGCTCATGATCTCCGCGATCGTGCGCTTGTTGTCTTCGCTCATAATTCGGCTCCTCCTGTCCCTGCGGCCCCGCGGGCCGCGCTCACACTCGCTCGAGCGCGACCCTCAGCACGTCGACGTAGCTGAGGATCCCGCACAGCCGCTTGCTCCCGGCCTCGACCACCGGGACCGCGCCGACCTTGTAGTCGAGCATCACGCTGATCGCGTCCCGCAGCAGGTCGCGGGGCTCGACGCAGATCAGGCCGACGCGCATCACCTCGTCGAGCGGCGTCGCCATCAACGCCTCGTGCTGCGCTGGGTCGCGGACCTGCACCAGCGTCGGCACGGTGTACTCGCGCAGATCTCGATCGCTGACGAGGCCCACGAGCGTCGCGGCGTCGGGCGCGAGCACCGGCACGTGCCGAACGTCGAAGCCGTGCATCATGTCCAGCGCCTCTCGGACCGTGTCCTTCGCGGTCAGCGTCCGAACCTCGCGCGACATGAGCGCCTCGACCTTCATCGGTTCATCCTTCACGCCCGAAGAGACAGCAAGCCGCATGCCACCGCGACGCGCGTCCAGGCCTGGAGAATTTCGCGGGCGCGCGCGCCCACGCTTGATCAGGACGCGGACTTTTTCCCGCGCCGTGGTTTTTTCCCGCTGAAGCGGACACGCGGCGGCGTCTCGTGGCCGCCTACGCAGCCGCGAGGCTGGCACACCGAGTGCACTAGATCAGCGCGGACATGACCGCACACACCCACGAGCGCATCCCCATCCGCCGCTTCATGACCCCGACGCCCGTCACGATCGGGCGCGAGCAATCGCTCGAGGAGGCCCACAAGCGCATGCAGGAGCACAACATCCGCCACCTGCCCGTGCTCGACGGCGGGCGGATCGTCGGCATCCTGAGCGACCGCGAGCTCGAGCTCGTCGAGAACCTCCCCGGCGTCGACGCCCACACCACGAAGGTCGAGGAGGCGATGATCGACAGCCCCTACACGGTCGAGCCCGACGCCCCGCTCCGCGACGTCATCACCTTCATGGCCGAGCACAAGTACGGGACCGCGGTCGTCGCCGCGGACGACGGCCGGGCGCTGCTCGGCATCTTCACGACCATCGACGCGCTGACGGCCTTCGCCTCGCACCTGCAGGGCGCGCCCGCGTAGACCGCCGAATCTACACCGGATCCAAACCGCGTCGAGCGGGCTCGACGCGGCTCGGCGCAGGCGCAGGGATCAGCGCAGGACCATGATCAGCATGCCGCAGAGCATGCCGACGATGAACGCGACGACGACCATGATGATCCAGTCGCGCTTGTCGCCCGAGTCCGAGGGCGCGACCCGCATGACGATCTGCTGCGGCTGCGGCTCTGGCCGCGGCGCGCGCTCGACCTCCACCGAGGACTCATGCCGCCTGGTGCCGGAGCGCGAGCCCGATGAGGAGCTCCGCGACTGCTCGATCGGGATGGCTCTCGGGTCAGGCTGCTCCTGCGGCGTGCTCCGCCCCCACATCTCCGGCGGGACGTCGAGCATCTCGGTCGACTGACGGAGCGACTTGCTGCGCACCGCGCCGGACTCTCGCTCCTGACGCGCGCGCTCCTCCTCGCGCTCGAGCCGCGCTTGCTCGAGTCGGGCGACCATCGCCGCCTCGCGATCGGCCTGCTCCTGGCGCATCTGCGCCTCGGCCTCGCGGATCTCCGACGAGTAGCTGCGACGACGGTTGGAGCGGGACTCTCGCTCACGACGAGCTCGCTCGCGCGCCTGGCTGGCCTCGCGCTCGCGTCGCTTGCGATCCTCTTCTTCGCGGCGCTCTCGCCGGTAGCGATCCTCCGCGTCGCGAGCCTCGCGCTCGCGACGGGCGCGCTCCTCCGCCTCGCGGGCCTCGCTGTCGTGTCGGACGCGATCCTCCACCTCGTGGGCCGCAGTCTCGCTGCGCTCCGCCTCGCGGGCCTCTTCCTCCTGGCGACGAGCGCGCTCCTCCGCCTCTCGGCGCTCGCGCTCCTCCGCCTCGCGGGACTCCTGTTCACGACGGGCGCGCTCCTCCGCCGCTCGGCGCTCGCGCTCCTCCTCCTCGCGCTCGAGTCGCGCTCGCCACTCACGCTCGCGCTCCGCCTGCTCACGGCGGGCTTGCTCGATCCGCTCCTCCTCGAGCCGCTTCTTCTCGCGCCACTCCTGCTCGCGTCGCTCCTGCTCGACGCGCTCGCGCTCCAGCCGCTCCTGCTTGAGCCGCTCGCGCTCTCGCCACGCCCGCTCGCGCTCGCGCTGCTCGAGGCGCTCGCGCTCGCGTCGCTCCTCCTCGAGGCGCTCGCGCTCGCGTCGCTCCTCCTCGAGGCGCTCACGCTCCAGCCGCTCCTCCTCGAGCCGCGCTTGCTCGAGCTGCTCCTCCTCGAGTCGCGCTTGCTCGAGCCGCTCCTCCTCGAGTCGATCGCGCTCCTCCTCGTCCTCGGACGAGCTCTGGCGCTGCTCCCGGAAGCGGGCGCGCGCGGCGGCCTCCCAGTCGTCCTCGTCATCCTCCTGAGCGCCGAAGTCGACGACAGGCGCCTGCGTCGGGCCGCTGGCGAAGTCCGCCTCGTCTTCGAAGCCGAGCGACTCAAACGACTCTTCGTTGCTCTCGAGCTCCGTGACCTCGGGCGGCGGCGGAAGCTCGCCCTCGTCATCAGATGACTCGGGAGACATGTCGTCGCCCGTGAGCATCTGCGCCAGCGCGTCCTCCAGCGCCGAGCTCTGCCCATCGGACATCGGCAGCTCCGGGATCTCCTCGGGCTCCGGCTCGGGCGCCGGCTCGCCGCCGCCCAGCATCGCCGCCAGCGAGTCCTCCAGCGCCGAGCTCTGCCCATCGGACATCGGCAGCTCCGGGATCATCTCTGGCTCGTCAGGCGCAGGCGCTGACCCGAACTCCGGCTCACCGCCGCCCAGCATCGCCGCCAGCGAGTCCTCCAGCGCCGAGCTCTGCCCATCGGACATCGGCAGCTCCGGGATCATCTCTGGCTCGTCAGGCGCAGGCGCTGACCCGAACTCCGGCTCGCCCCCGCCCAGCATCGCCGCCAGCGAGTCCTCCAGCGCCGCGCTCTGCCCCTCGGACATCGGCAGCTCTGGGATCATCTCCGGCTCGGGCGCCGGCGCCGGCGCCGGATCTCCCATCATCATCGCCAGCGCGTCCTCGAGCGGCTCTCCGGTCGAGGCCGGCGCTGGTTCGGGCGCCGGCGCGGGCTCGGGCTCCGGCTCGGGCTCGGGCGCCGCCCCGACGACATCGTCCTCGGGCGGCACGAAGCTCGGCACCTCTTCAAAGCCTTCGAAAGGCGCGACCGGGGCTGCGCTCTCGACCGCCGTGATGTTGACCTCGGGCTGGTCCTCGGCGTCACGCGCCTTCGCGCGACGCTCTCGCTGCAGCTCCCACTCCCAAACAGATCCGGTGGTCCCGGCGCGAGAGATCGGGAGATCGGCGGCTACGCCGGTCTCCTCGAGCCACTCGATCAGCGCGACGGCGTCCGAGGGGCGCTCGTCCGGTGAGTACGAGAGCGAGACCTGAACGATCTCGAGCAGCGCCTCCGAGAGCACCGTCGACGCGCGGCCGTCATCGGCCATCTCGATCGCCTCGGCCGGCTCCGCCTCGGTCGCGAAGGTCGCGACCAAGACGGCCCAGCTGTAGATGTCGCTGGCCGGCGTGAAGCCAGCCTCGCTGCCGATCTCCGGCGCACGGAACACGCCGTCCACGCGCCCCTCGATCCGCTTCAAGACCTTGTCGAGGTCGCAGAGCGACGCGAGCTGGTACTGCCAGGTCGCGTAGCCCCGCTGCCACTCGAAGATCGTCGAGATCGAGAGCAGCCCCTGCACGAGGCCGGCGCGGTGCAGCTCCCCGATGCTCCTGGCGAGCAGCACCGCGAAGCGCGGGATCTCGGCGCGGCGATCCTCAGATCTCATCTCGCCGAGGATCTCCTCGAGCGTGAAGGCGCTCTGCGGCGCGCCGTAGATCACGAAGCACTCGTCACCGTCTGCGGTTACGTCGAGGACCGGCACGAGCGCGTCAGGCAGCGCCTGTCTCGCCTCGCGCGCGCCCGCGAGGAAGCGCTCGCGCGCCGCCTCGTCGGGGAGCAGCTCGGGGTCGACGCGGACGACCCGGACGACATCGTCCGTCTCGACGTCGAGCGCCGCCCACACTCGCCCAAACACCTCCGAGCCCATCGCCTCGGGCTCTTCCCGCAGGAGCAGGTAGCGATTAACAATTTGGTCCCCGACGTTAAACGCCACCATCTCCCTCCACGATGACCGGACAGCCGACCCGATTCCTCGCTGGCGCAGAAGCCTGTATCATCACGCTCCGGACCTGGACATTGTAACGACGCTACGGCTTTTCTACACGCGCCGTAAACGGCCAAAAACACGCGTATTTTGCCCGTTTTCCGCGACGTCGCCGCGCTGCGCAAATTGACGCCGGTCACTTCCGCGGGTCGAATCGACGCGCCCGGGGCGACGCGGGTCTGAGAACGCGCCTCGCGAGGCTCGCGCCCGCGCGAAACCCCGCCTCACAGGTGTATTTGTGGCCACCTTCGCCCGAGCCCGTTCACAATCGCGTCTGGACGCGCGACCGCGGGCCGCGCGAGAACGCGCGCGCGCCTCGCCTCGACGACGCCGCCAAGACCGCGCGGCCCCCCGGCCACTGCGGCGCCGGAGAAGATCGATCTCCCGCTCGCCGCCGCCGCGCGCGATGTCGACATGAACAAACGAACATCTACGTACCGCCGCGCCCCGCGCCCGCTCGCGAGTCCCGCGGCAGCGTCACGAGCATCGTCGTCCCCTCGCTCGAGGTGGACTCGACGTCGAGCTCGCCGCCGTGCGCCCGCGCGATCCGCCGCGACTGCGCCAGCCCGAGCCCGATCCCTTGGTTCTTGATCGTGAAGAAGGGATCAAAGATGTGCGCTCGCGTCTCGTCGTCGAGCCCGGGCCCGGTGTCCGTCACGCGCACCGTACAGACCGCGCCGCTGCAGCGCGCCTCGAGCTCGACGACGCCGCCGCCTGGCTGGACCGCGCGCCCGGCGTTGCGCAGCAGGTGCTCGACCAGCTGCTCGAGCAAGCGCGAGTCGCCGACGAGCTCGCACCCGAGCTCGCCGTCGCTGGTCGTCCTCGGCCGAAACTCGACGTGCCCCTGACCGAGGCGCTCCTCGCCGACCGTCCTGGCGGCGCGCTCGAGCAGGGGGAGCAGCGCGACGCGCCCGCGCTCGAGGTTGACCGGCCGCGCGAACTTGACGAGCCCGTCGACGAGCGAGTTGAGCCCGCCCAGCCGGTCCCGGATCTCGTCGATGATGACGCGTTCGAAGGCCCCCTCGTCGAGCCGATCGCGGATGATGTGCAGCGCGCCGCCGATGCCCGCGAGCGGGTTCTTCACCTCGTGGGCGACGACCGCCGCCATCCGCCCGAGCTGCGCGAGCGTGGCCTGGGCCTTGAGCTGCTCCGCCGCCTCGAGCTCGCGCGAGATGTCCTGGAACATGTGGATCAGGTAGACGTCGCCGCCGTTCACCGGCGGGTTGACCCACGTCGTGACGCGCGCCGTGACGACGCTGGCGTCCGCGCGCTGCATCCGGCAGCCGTAGGTGTAGCTCTGGCGCGTCCCCTCGAGCAGCGCGCGCTTGATGTGCTCGTGCTTGACGCGCGCCGACTCGGCGTCGCCGACCGCGAAGTCGGTCAGCTCGCAGCCCGAGAGGCTTTTAAAATCTCGCCCGAGCAGCCGCGCGAGCGCGGGGTTGACGGCGACGACGCGCTCCTCGGTCGTCTCGATCGCGATGCCGACCGGCGCGTTCTCGAACAGCCGTCGAAACTGCTTCTCGCTCTGCTCGAGCTCCTCGCGCGCGCGCACACGATCGGTGATGTCGGTCCGGATCGCGACGTGACGCTGGGGCCGCCCGTCGTCATCGACGAAGGGGACGATCGTCGTGTCGACCCAGTAGTGGCGCCCGTCCTTGGTCCGGTTGCGCAGCTCGCCCTTCCAGACCTCGCCGGCGTTGATGGTCTCCCACAGCCGCTTAAAGAACGCGGGCGGGTGATAGCCGGAGTTGACGATCCGGTGATCCTTGCCGATCAGCTCGGCGCGCGAGTAGCCCGAGGTCTCGCAGAAGCGATCGTTGGCGTGGGTGATCCGGCCCCGCGGATCCGTCATCGAGACGATGCTCGAGCGGTCGAGCGCGAGCTTGTAGTCCTCGACCTCCTTGAGCGCGGCCACCAACACGGCGTTGCGCTCGAGCAGCTCGCTGATGTCGACGAAGCTCGCTATGATCCCGTCGAAGTCGTCGTGCCCGTCGCGGGCGTAGCCCAGGCGCACGAGCACGCCGAGCCCCGACTCGAGCGTCGCCTCGCGCTGAAACGAGCCGCGCGCCGCGTCGAGCGCCCTGACGTCGCGCGTGAAGCCCCGATACAGCAGGCCGGCCGCCTCGAGCTCGTCGACGAGGAGGCCGTGGTGCGCCGCCTCGAGCTGCAGCGTCTCGGCGGCCGCGGACGTCCGCTCGACCAGGCGGTAGTCCCGGTCGAGCACGAGCGCGATGACGTTCGCGGCCTCGAGGGTCGCGCGCCATGAAGCTGTGGTCACATCGCGGCCTTTCGCTTGATCTCGGCGAGCCCGAACTTGTCCACGCGGTAGCGCATCTGATCGCGATTCATCCCCAGCAGCGCGGCCGCGCGCGTCTGGTTACCCCGCGCGCGCTCCAGCGCCTGGATCACGAGGCTCCGCTCGAGCTCGCGGAAGTCGATACCGCCGGCCGGGAGTCGGAAGGTGTCGTGCTCGACGGTCGTCTTCGCCAGGAAGTCGAAGTCGCGGGTGTCGAGGCGCTCGTTGTCGGCGAGCAGCACGGCGCGCTCGAGCGCGTTGCGCAGCTCCCGGACGTTGCCGGGCCACGGGTGCAGGCGGAGCTTCTGCAGCGCGGGGTTCATGATCCCCTTAATTGGCTTGTTGAACTCGGTCGAGAAGCGCTCGGCGAAGAAGTGCGCGAGCAGCTCGACGTCGCCGGCGCGCTCGCGCAGCGGGGGCAGGTGCACGGTCAGCACCGCGAGGCGGTAATAGAGATCCTCGCGGAACTTGCCCGCGCGCACGGCCTCGCGCAGGTCGACGTTGGTCGCGGCCACGACCCGCACGTCGGCGCGGATGTCGACGCTCCCGCCGACGCGGCGGAAGGTCTTGGACTCGAGCACGCGCAGCAGCTTGGCCTGCAGCGGCGGCGCCATCTCGCCGATCTCGTCGAGGAAGACCGTGCCGCCGCCCGCGTGCTCGAACAGCCCCTGCTTGCGCGTCTTGGCGTCCGTGAACGCGCCGCGCTCGTGCCCGAAGAGCTCGCTCTCGAGCAGGTTCTCGGCCAGCGCTGAGCAGGTGATGTTGAGGAAAGGGCCCGAGGCGCGATCGGAGGCGCCGTGCAGCGCCCGCGCGGCCAGGTCCTTGCCGGTCCCGCTCTCGCCGGTGATGAGCACCGTCGACGCCGGGCTCGTCGCGATCCGGCCGAGCAGCGTCTTGACCTCCTGCATCGCCGGCGAGTCGCCGACGATCCCGTCGACCGAGGCCTGCTGCCCCGCGGCCCTGCGCAGCGCCTTCAGCTGGCGACGCAGGCGCGTCGTCTCGAGCGCCTTGTCGACCGTGAGCGCGACCTCGTCGAGGCTGAAGGGCTTGCCGGCGTAGTGAAACGCGCCGCGCCGCATGGCCTCGACCGCGTGGTTGACGCTCGAGTGCGCGGTCAACATGATCACAGGGACATCTGGGTCGTCGGCCTGGAGGCGCTCGAGCACCGCGAGCCCGTCGATGTCGGGGAGGCGATAGTCGAGCAGGACGAGATCGACCCCGCCGCCGAACCGCGCGATCGCGTCACCGCCGGTCTCCGCCTCGAGGACCGTGTACCCCTCGTCCTGCAGACGCTCGCGCAGTGACCAGCGAATCAGCCGCTCGTCATCAACCACTAGGATGGTCGCTTTTGTTTTGCCCACATGTCCTCCGGTCTGCGCGTGCCGATGCGCCGCGTGTGATATCGAGAAAGTCTGCACGGCCCGTGCCAGGGAGCGACGACGTGAGAACACAGGGGGTAAATCCCCCAGAAATGCGCTCTTAAGCGCCGACGCGGGAATTTTTCCTTTCGCGCGCGGTCGCCTCGGACCTACAATTATGGGGAATTTTACCCACTAGCGGCAAATCCCCCACGAGTTCTGGCACAGGGCCACCCCGGCGAATTCAAGAAAACTGTGTCATGATGCCTCCTCGAGGCCGGCGAGCGCCGCGCGTGTCTTCATGACTACAGATGAAGAGTCCAACCCCGCGACCGCAGCGCGCCTCAGCGCGATCGTGCACGCCGCCGTGGACGGGATCATCACGATCGACTCACGCGGACGCGTCGACTCGGTCAACCCAGCGGCGTTGCGGATGTTCGGGTACTCCGAGGCCGAGATCATCGGCCATGACGTCTCGCTCCTGATGCCCTCGCCGGATCGCGAGCGGCACGCCCGCTACGTCAGCAACTACCTCGACGGCGGCCCCAAGCGCATCATCGGCATCGGGCGCGAGGTCACCGGCCGCCGCAAAGACGGGAGCGAGTTTCCCCTCCACCTCTCCGTGGGCGAGGCGCGCGTGGGCGACGAGGTGCTGTTCACGGGCATCCTCCGCGACCTCACCGCCGTAAAGAAGCTCGAGCGCGAGTTCTTACAAGCCCAGAAGATGGAGGCGATCGGGCGCCTGACGAGCGGCATCGCGCACGACTTCAACAACCTCCTGATGGGCATCATCGGCTGCTCCGACATGGCGCTCGAGCACCTTCGAAAGCCGGGGCGCTCGCCCGCCCGCGAGCACGTCGAGGCGCTGCGCGAGGCCGCGCGGCGAGGCTCGTCGATCGTCGCCAAGCTGCTCGCGTTTAGCCGTAAATCCCCCGACAAGACCATCGTCCTCGATCTCAATGAGCTCGTTGACGACACCCAGCGAATGCTCTCGGGGCTGCTCGGCGCCGACATCCGGCTGACGGTGAGCAGAGCTGACGCGCCCGCGTGGGTCCGCGCGCACTCCGGTCAGCTCGAGCAGGTCTTGATGAACCTGATCGTCAACGCGCGCCACGCGATGCCCGACGGCGGCGCGCTCGATATCGGGGTTCAGCGCGCGGGCGGGCGCGTGTCCTTAACGGTGCGTGACACCGGCTGCGGGATGACGCCCGAGGTGCAGGCCAAGGTCTTTGAGCCGTTCTTCACGACCCGCGGAGAGACCGAGGGCACCGGTCTCGGCCTCTCGACCGCCTACGCCATTATCGTCGGCTGCGGCGGCTCCATCGAGCTCGAGAGCGAGCCCGGCGTCGGGACCACGTTCGTCGTCGACCTCCCGCGCGCGCCGGCGCCGGAGCGCGTCGACAGCCCCGAGGCGCGGCAGCCCAAGCCCATACCGCGCAACCGGAGGATCCTCGTGGTCGAGGACGATGACCTCGTCCGCATGACGATCCGCCACTACCTCACCAAGAACGACTTTCAAGTGCTCGAGGCGCGTAACGGCGCGGAGGCCCAGCAGCACATGGAGAGCGAGGACGCGCTCGCGCTGCTGCTGACCGACATGGTGCTACCCGACGCCTCGGGCGATACGCTCGCCCGCCAGTTCCGCGCCAACTCCCCGGGGACCAGCGTCGTCTACATGTCAGCCCATGACCGTCAGCACCTGATCGAGACCGGCCGGGTGGCCGCGGACGCGTTGACCCTCGAAAAACCGTTCAGCGAGCCGCAGCTCCTCGAGGTCATCGAAAATGCCCTAACGTAATGTTAATCAACGGCTTTTGAGTGATCGGGAAGTTTTCCCCCGCGATCGCAAAAAAATCCCCGGCGACCCCTTGGGTCTATTGGCAGCGGCAGCGACGAGGCGACCTCCCCTACCGCCGCGACTCGACTCAACAATCCGAGCCCGTCGCGACGCGGCCTGCGGTGGGAGAGATTTTTGCAATCAGGAGCGGATGTCGATCGTCATCGACCCATCGCTCCATGAATACGCCCTACAGCATCGTCATCGCCGTCATCAACACCACGTTCATGCTGACGCTGTTCAGCCTCTTGTTCGGGTATCTCCGCGACACCGGGAACCTCCGCTCGTGAGCCGCAGCGATCCCTTCGATCGCTGACCTTACGTACGGTAACAATCTGACATCGAGCTAGATCGTGGACGCGCATCGTCACCGCGCGCCCGCGACGTCGCTCGTGGTGCCTCGCGCCCTCGCGCCCTCGCGTCGCCCGCCTCCGCGCTCACGAGCGGGCGACGGCGTCGTCGTCGTGTGTACAGGCACCTTTTCAATCTTAACCTTACGACATGTCACAATCGACGAGTGACTCAACGCGCAGGGAGAACTCCCCGACGTCCGCGACAATCTCCCCGCGGCTCGCTCACATCGCCCCGCGCGTCCCGAGACGACGAGAAAAACCAGTGGAATTTCAAGATGTCTCGAGGGGGAGGTCGGGCCGAGAAGCGGGCACGCTGGTTGCACAACCAATCGGCGAACGGACGGACCAGGCGCCCGTCCTTGGACTCGCAAGCAGGAGAGAGAAATCATGTCCCTCGTCGGTACCAGCCTCATCGCCCTCGACCCCTCGTCCACCATCTGGTTGGTTGGGCTCTGGCTCATGGGCTGCATCGGGGTTATCGGGCTCTACCTGTTCATGCGGAGCATCGAGCCCTCGCACGAGCAGCACTGACCCGCCCCGAGACGCCTTTTCACCGAGCGTGACAGCGCGGCGCCAATCCCCCGGCGTCCGGCTGTCGCGTTCTTCGTTCGTCCGCGCGAAGGCACGGCCTCTGCGCTTATTTCGGGCCGTGACGTGACCGAGCGGAGCGCCGTGTATGCTCCGCGGCATGACCGGGTCCCAGCTCGTGCAGCGCCACACGCTCCGTAGCGAGCTCTCGCCCGAGGAGCTGCGCGCCCGGCTGAGGGACGCGGTCGAGGACACCGGAGAAGAATTCGCGCTGATCGCCAAGCTGAGCGGCGCGGGGATCGTCGTCCGCGTCCTCCAAGCGCCCACGACCTCACGCCCGTTCTTCGGGTCGCTGCTGGGCGCTCGCTTCGCGATCAGCGTGGTCAACACCGGGCGCGAGCTCACGCCCTTCCAGCCGATCGTTCGCGGCACCATCGCGCGCCGCGACGAGCTGCCCGGCTCCGAGCTCGAGCTCGAGCTTCGCCCGCATCCCCAGGTCTTCACCTTCGAAACCGCCGGGAAGGTCGTGGCCGCGCTGCTCGTCGCGCTCGCGCTCCCCGCCCTGATCATGGGGCAGGCGGTCGGCGTGATCGCGCTCGTGTTCGCGGCCCTGTTCTGGATCGCACCGGGCGCGCGCGCGCAGTCGGCCTTCGCCCAGGATTGCGAGCGCGCGCTCGCGGCCCTCGGGGCGACGATCCCGATCGAGCGAGCGTCAACCGCGCGGGCCGATCGCTAGGAAAGCGCTCGCCAGGCTGGAGAAAGTGTTGACCGCGTCACACCCCGAGACCTTTCTCGCGGGTTTTTTCGCCGACACCGGGTCAGCGCACCTACAACCCTCGGATCGATCGGATATCTCCAGAGCGCCCGGCTCGCCGCAGCCCGACTCGAGCAGCTCAACTACAGACCAGAACAGACCCGTATGACCCTCGTCGCCGTCACAGGAGCCACCGGACACGTCGGATCAAACCTGGTTCGCCAGCTGCTCGCGCGGGGCGACCGCGTTCGCGTGCTCGTGCGCACGCCAGCGCCGCGCCAGCTCGCCGGGCTCGATGTCGAGGAGCAGATCGGAGATGTCCGCGATCCGAAGGCGATGCGCGCGCTGTGTGACGGGGTCGACATCCTCTATCACCTCGCCGCGGTCATCTCGATCATCGGCCCGATGGGCGGCCTCGTGCACGACGTGAACGTGCGGGGCGTCGGCACCGCCTGCGCCGCCGCCCACGACGCGAAGGTGCGACGCGTCGTCCACATGTGCTCCGTCCACGCGTTTCAGCACCACCGCGACCGCGTCCCCTTCGACGAGACGCGCGCGCGCGTCGACTCGTTCCGGTTCCCGGCCTACGACCGCAGCAAGGCCGACGGTGAGCGCGTGGTCCGGGCCTGGATCAAGCGCGGGCTCGACGCGGTCATCGTCCACCCCTCCGCCGTCATCGGCCCCTACGACTACGCGCCCTCGCGCCTCGGCAAGGTCCTGCTCGACCTCTACCAGCGCCGGCTCCCCATGCTGCTCGAGGGCGGCTTTGACTTCGTCGATGTCCGCGATGTCGCGGCGAGCTCGATCGCCGCCGCCGAGCGCGGCGGCACCGGCGAGAGCTACCTGCTGACCGGGCACTACCACGCGATCGACGAGCTGGGCGCCATGGCCGAGGCCGCCACCGGCGTGTCGGCGCCGCGCCTGACCTGCCCCTACCGGCTGGCCCGCGTGTTCGCCCCGGCGATGGAGACCTTCGCCAAGCTGACCGGCACGGAGCCGCTGTACACGCGCGAGTCGATCGACGTCCTCATGCTCGGGCTCAACTACAAGCGCGAGAAAGCCGCCCGCGACCTCGGTCACGCGCCGCGACCGACCGACGAGACGATCCGCGACATCTACGCGTGGTTCGGGTTCAGCGGTCAGGCGCAGGGGATCGAGCTCGAATTCAGCCCGACGCTCGCGAGCGAGCGCCCGCGGACCAGCGCCAACACCAGCGCCTGACCGCCCGGGCCCGCTCACCGCCCGCTCCGGCGACGCGCTGCAATTTGTCGCGTCGCAACAACATCACGTCGCACCGTCAACCCGCTCCCGCGCGGCCAAGGGCTACGAACGCGTCGGTAGACGGCATATGAATGTTTGGACAGCTCGTCGGCCGCTTGGCCCGCTTCGTGCACCGCATCCCGTCGCGACCCCAGGGAGAGCACGAAGCGATGAGCGACAGCACCCGTGAATTCATCGAGGCCAACACGGTACACAACGAAGGCGGCGATCCGGAGCTGCCGGCGACCTTCGTCGCGGAGCACCGCGGTCGACTTCGCGTGATCGATGTCCGCGAGCCCCACGAGCTCGTCGGTCCGCTCGGCGCGGTCGAGGGCGTCGAGAACATCCCGCTCTTGGGCGTCCTCGGGCAAGCCTCCGCGCTCGCGAGCGCGGGCCCGGTCGTGCTGCTGTGTCGCTCCGGTCGCCGCTCGGGCCTCGCCGCGGCCGCGATTCGTGAGCACGGCGGGTGCGCGGTGTCCGTCGAGGGCGGGATGATCGCCTGGAACCTCGAGGTCCTGAAGCGGACCGACATCATCGAGCGCGAGCGGGTCGCCAACACCCAGGTCCTCGGAGAGGCCGTGTACCGCACCAACGGGCTGCCCGAGGTCGCGCCGCGCTGGGTCCAGCAGAACCTCGGTCGGTTTCGTCTGGTCGACGTGCGCGAGGCCATGGAGCTCGAGATGCACGGCAAGGTCGCGCAGTCCGAGCACGTCCCGCTCGGTCAGTTCATGGAGTACGCCAGCGGCCTCGACCGGGACGCGCCGATCGTCGTGATGTGCGCCTCGGGTGGTCGCAGCGGACGCGCCGCGCGGGCGCTCGAGAGCGCGGGCTTCTCCGCGTGCGCGTCCATGGAGGGCGGCATGTTCGGCTGGCGCGCCAACGCGCTGCCCGTAGTCTAGCCGGCCGCTGAAAATCACCCCGCGACCGCGAACAACCCCCTGACGTCCGATGCCACTGTCGCCAGAGCTCGTAGTATGCCCGGTACAACTTCGTTCTGGCTTCGCGGCCTCGAACGCCGTTGATGCTGGCGGCCACGCGGCGAATTTCAGCAGCCTGCCGGTCGACTCGGTCAACCCCCACGGCGCCGACCGAGCTCGGCCACACGCAGAAAATCGCGGTCCAAGAGCGTGCGCGCGAGCCCAGCCCACGACTACAAGGGACGCACCATGGGCACCATCCGCGAGGAGAAGCAGTACGACGAGATCGTGGTCCACCTCGGACTGGCGACGCGCGCCCGGAGGGGGACGTTGTGCCCGTAGACGCGAACCCGACGGGCGGCCGCCGCGTCGTCGCCGACGTCGTCGCCGGCGTGGGCGTCGCCCTGGTCCTGATCCCGCAGTGCATGGCCTACGCGGACCTCGCGGGGCTCCCGCCGCACTACGGACTCTACGCCTCCGCCCTCCCCCCGCTGCTGGCGGCGTTCTTCGCCTCTTCGCCGTTTCTGCAGACCGGCCCGACCGCGCTGACCGCGTTGCTCTCGTTCGCGGCGCTCTCGAGCCTGGCGGCGCCGAAGAGCGCCGAGTACATCGGCCTCGCGGCGCTGCTCGCGTTGGTCGTGGGCGTGGTCCGTGTCCTCATCGGGGTCCTGCGCGCGGGCTCGATCAGCTACCTGATGAGCTACGCGGTGCTGCGCGGCTTCACCGTCGCCGCCGCGCTGCTGATCCTCTGCTCGCAGCTGCCCAAGGTGCTCGGCGTGACGCCCGGCGACGCGGGCGTGCTCGCCAACGCCTGGAGCGCGCTCCGTCAACCAGCCGCTTGGGAGCCCGCCGCGCTGCTGCTCAGCGGCATCACGCTGGTGCTCATGCTCGGCGGGCGACGGCTGCACGCGCTGTTCCCCGGCGTGCTCGTGGCGGTGATCATCGGCGTCCCCTTCGGCTCACTCACCGGCTACGAGGGGGCGATGATCGGCGAGCTCCCGCAGGCGATCGTCCCGCCCCTCTCGCTCGACCTCCCCTGGTCTCGCGCCCTCGAGCTGCTCATCCCCGGAGCGATCATCGCGCTGGTCGGCTTCGCCGAGGTCGCCTCGGTGGCGCAGTCCTTCGCCGAGGAGAGCCGAAGGCCGTGGGACCCGAACGCCGAGTTCGTCGGTCAAGGGGTCGCCAACCTCGCGGCGGGCGTGGCCGGAGGCTTTCCGGTGGGGGGCAGCTTCTCGCGCAGCGCGGTCAACCGCCTCGCGGGCGCGCAGACTCGCTGGTCGGGCGCCATCACGGGCCTCACCGTCCTCGTGTTCCTGCCCTTCGCCTCGATCCTCGCCACGCTCCCGACCGCCGTGCTGGGCGCGATCGTCGTCGGGGCGGTCTTGAAGCTGCTCGACCCGCGGGTGCTCCTCCGGTTGTTCTCGGAGTCGATCCCCCAGGCCATCATCGGGATGACGACCTTCATCTTCACGCTCGCGCTGGCGCCTCACATCGAGTACGCGGTGGTGATCGGCGTCGGCCTCGCGCTCGCGAACCACGCGTGGCGAGAGCAGCGGATCGAGGTCAACGTCGACATCGACGGCGGCGCGCTGACCCTCACCCCGGAGGGCGTGATCTGGTTCGGCTCCGCGCCGATGTTCCGGCGCTCGTTCGCCGCCGAGATCGCGAAGCACGAGGACGTCGACGAGGTCGTCATCGACCTCTCCCACGTCGGGCGCATCGACCACACCGGCGCGCTCGCGCTGCGCGACCTCCAGCGGACCACGACCAGCGCCGAGCTGCGATTCGAATCGATCCCGCCGCACGCGCGACGCATCCTGGCGAGCGTCTGCGGCGTCGTCGACCCCCACGAGTAACGCGACAAAGACCACCCCCACAACACACCGCCAGCCCGTCAACACTCCGCACCGAAATACTACTCACGACACGCCGGAGCGAAGCTCCGGAGAGCCAAAGGAGGTCCTATGCCCACGACAGGAAGTGCCGCGGGAATCAGCGGAACAAGACCCAAGAGCGTCGACCAACGCCTCGCCGATCTCGACAGGCGATTTGAACGCCTAGAGCGCCGCCTCGAGGGCGTGCTCGCGCTCGCCGAGCAAGCCCCCGCCGTCATCGGCACGACCGCCGACATCGTCGACGAGTGGGCGATGAAGAAAGGCGATGTCGACGAGCGCGTGCGCCGGATGGCGAGCCTGCTCGAGCAGCTCAGCGAGCCCAAGACCCTCGCCACCCTCGAGCAGGGTCTCGCGCTCGCCGTCTCCGCGCCCGACGTGATCGCGACGGTCGCCGACATCTCTGACGAGGCGATGCGAGACGCCGCGGACGCGGGCGTCGACATCGGTCAGCTCGGCCACGCGCTGCGGGCCCTCGCGCTCGACGCGGGCCGCATGGTCACCACGCCCGAGCTCACCGACGTCGTGCACGAGACCGCCAGCTCGCCGCAGCTCTGGACGCTCCTCGGCCAAGCCAGCCAGGCGATGCTCAAGGCGGCGGCGCGCCCCGAGCAGGTCGGCGCGTTCGGCCTCTGGCGCGCGCTCAAAGACCCGGACGTGCAACGCGGCGTCGGGTTCTTCATTCAATTCGCGCGGCTGTTCGGAACGCAGCTCGCCAACGTGAGCCCGAGCGAACTGGACGCAGGGAAGTGAGAGGTACGCCATGAGCAAGCAACACTACGAAGTCCTCATCATCGGCGGCGGCACGGCCGGCATCACGCTCGCCGCCCAGCTTCAGCGCGCCGCGAACCCGCCCACGATGGCGATCGTCGACCCCGCTGACGTGCACTACTACCAGCCCATCTGGACGCTCGTCGGCGGCGGCGTGTTCGACAAAGAGGTGTCGGGGCGCCCGATGGAGTCCCTCATCCCCGACGGCGTGACCTGGATCCGCGACGCGGCCGCGGGCTTCATGCCCGAGAGCAACGCCGTCGAGCTCAGGTCGGGCGCGACGGTGACCTACGACCAGCTCGTCGTGGCCGCCGGCATCCAGATCGACTGGGGCAAGATCAAGGGCCTCAAGGAGTCGCTCGGCAAGGACGGGGTCGCGAGCAACTACAGCTACGAGTCCGTCGACGCGACCTGGAAAGCGATTCAGGCGACCAAGCGCGGCAACGCGATCTTCACCTTCCCCTCCACGCCCATCAAGTGCGCCGGCGCGCCGCAGAAGATCATGTGGCTCGCGGAGGAGGCGTTCCGCCGGCAGGGCGTGCGCGAGCAGGTCGAGGTGATCTACGCCGTGCCCGGGGGCGCCATCTTCGGCATCCCGCGCTACGCCGCCCCGCTGCAGAAGCTCGCCGACGAGCGCGGCGTGAAGATGGAGCTCAAGCGCAACCTCATCGAGATCCGCGCCAAGTCGCGGGAGGCCGTCTTCGAGTCCACGGGCGACGGCAAGGAGCTGGTGCTCAAGTACGAGATGATCCACGTGACGCCGCCGCAGAGCGCGCCCGACTTCATCAAGCAGAGCCCGCTCGCGAACGCGGCGGGCTGGGTCGATGTCGACAAGTTCACGACCCAGCACAACAAGTACAAGAACGTGTTCTCGATCGGCGACAGCAGCAGCCTCCCGTGCAGCAAGACCGGCGCCGCGATCCGCAAGCAGGCGCCCGTCTGCGTCGAGAACATCCTCGCGGTCCGGGCCGGCAAGCAGCCGAGCGCGAAGTACAACGGCTACGCGAGCTGCCCGCTCGTCACCGGCTACGGCAAGCTCATCCTCGCGGAGTTCGGCTACGACGGGAAGATCATGGAGACCTTCCCGTTCCCGCAGAATCAAGAGCGCTACAGCATGTACGCCATGAAGGCCTACGCGCTGCCCGCCGCCTACTGGCACGGCATGCTGCGCGGCCGCATGTAGCGAGCCGACGAGCCTCGCGCGCGACAGCCCGCCGCTCCCGCCTCCGGGGGCGCGCGGGCTGCTGCGCGATCACAGACGCCGACCGTCGCGACAGGCCGCGAGGACCAGTTGTTCGATCCGCCTCGCTCGGGCAACCTAGCGTCGATGCCCTCCGCCCGCTGGCTCGCGCTCACGCTCCTCCTCGCCCTCGGCGCGAGCGGCTGCGCTCCGGAGCAACACTGCAACCTCGGCACCACCGGCGACTCTGGCGGCGCCGAGGGGCCCTGGCTAGAGGTCTACAACCAAAGCGCCCCGCTCGCCGACGGCCAGACGCTCAACCTGGTGCTCGGCGGGCAGGGCTTCTGCATGTTCGAGCTCGAGACCTACGTCGGCGGCTACGAGCCGCAGAGCGAGTACAGCGAGCTCGACGTGACGCTCGAGATCGAGGGCCTCGAGGGCCCCGCCGGCGCCCCGACCATCAGCTACGAGGGCTACCAGACCTTCATCGGCTGCGAAGATCCGCGCGCCGACGAGTACGGCTTCGACCTCTACGTCAAGACGATCCAGCTGATCACCGAGGAGTGGACCGACGAGCAGCTCGAGGGCAAGAGCGCGCGCCTGAGCGTCACGATGAACACGCCGGCCGGCGAGCGCGTCAGCGTCGCCGCCGACCTCGTGATCGCGACCAACGGCTGCGGCTCTGGCTTTTGATGCTATCGCTGTCGTCACCGATGAACTCCCCAGGCGCGCTCGCGGAGCTGACCAACCTCCTGTCCGGGAGGACATTTGTCGCCTTGACCGGCGCCGGCTGCAGCACCGAGTCCGGGATCCCCGACTACCGCAGCGAGGGCACCCGCCGACGCAGCCGCAACCCGATCCGCTTCCAGGAGTACGTCCGCGACCAGGCCGCGCGAAAGCGCTACTGGGCGCGCTCGGTGATCGGCTGGGCGAGGCTCTCCCGCGCGCGCCCCAACCCCGCGCATCACTCGCTCGCGACGCTCGAGCGACGCGGGCGCCTGCGCGGCGTGATCACGCAGAACGTCGACCGACTGCACCACGCCGCTGGGAGCGCGCGCGTCGTCGAGCTGCACGGCGCGCTCGCCGAGGTTCGCTGCCTCGAGTGCGGCGCGCTCGAGGCCCGCGACGCGCTTCAGCGGCGCCTGCTCGCGCGCAACCCCGGGTGGCTCGAGCACGCCGCCGAGCTCGCGCCCGACGGCGACGCGACGCTCCCCGACGCGGCCGTCGCCGACTTCGAAGTCGCCAGCTGCCGCGCCTGCGCCGGCCCGCTCAAGCCCCGCGTCGTGTTCTTCGGCGAGAGCGTGCCCCGCGAGACGGTCGACGCCGCCTACGCGCTGCTCGACGAGGCGGAGGCGCTGCTCGTGGTCGGCACCTCGCTCACCGTGTTCTCCGGCTACCGCTTCGTCAAGCGCGCGGCCGCCCGCGGCCTGCCCACCGCGATCATCAACCTCGGGCCCACGCGCGGCGACCCGCTCGCCGTCACGCGCGTCGACGGCCGCGCCGGCGAGGTCCTGCCCGCGCTGGTCGACGCGCTCCGGTAGCGCGAGTCGACCTGTCACTCGAAGGCGCGCGGGCGCGAGCTCCCGCCGGCCGAGGCCCTGGGCCGCAGGTCTCGCACCCTTATCGTCTCAACGGTTCTAGCATCAGGTCAAACAGCCGCTCGTGCTCACGAACCGCCTCGATGTCGTTGAACAAGGCCCCGCTCGCCGCCAACAAGCGCGACGACGTGGCGTCCCTGAACGCGCGCTCGGTCCCGAGACGCAGCGCCAAATCGACGTAGGCCTCATGATTGTCGACGACACAATCCATGACGCCCATCTTTCGATAGCAGCCCAATGTGTAGCGCCCGCGCTGAAATCTCGAGGGGCACGTCACGATCGGGACGCCGAACGAGAGCGCGTCGTAGGTCGTATTCACGCCGCCAAAATGAAGCGGGTCTAGCAATACGTCGGCGGCCAGCAGCAGACTCACGTACGCCCCGAACTCTTGCCTGGGCACGATGACCACTCGCTCCGCGACCTCACCGAGCGTCCGCGCGAAGCGTCTACGAAGCGCCTCCGTGATCGCGGGGTTTCGGTCGCCGATGATGACCAGCACGCCAGCTGGATCGCGTCGCAGGATCGCGGCGAGCACCGGATCGAAGTCGGGATGGAGCTTGCCTAGGTTCTGGGGACACGCGTACACGTGTCGCTCGTCGTCGAGCCCAAAATCCGCCCGCGGGAGCACCTTCGTCGGGCGCTCGAGTCGCCGCTTGTACGTTAAGAGGGTCTGCGCGCGCAAGAGCGTCTCGCTGTAGTGCTTATCGGCCTCCTCGACCTCGACAAGCGCGCTCGAGAGATAATAGTCCATCGTCGGTATTCCCGACGTGACCTGGATGCCCCACGACGTGCACTGGACAGGCGCGAGCCGGAAGTACGGCAAGAAGTAGCTCGTCCAGTCGACCGCGATCTCCCAGAAGTAGAGCAGGTCAAACTGAGCCGCGCGGAGCGTGTCAATGATCGCGCCGAACGCCCCAGGCAGGACGAGGAGCGCGCTCTCTCGCTCTGGGAGCCACGCGCGCACCTTCGTCGTACCAGCGGGCGAGCACGCAATAACCGGCTCGAAGCGCTCGCGGTTAATCCGTTTCACGACGCCAGCCAGCGATCGAAGAAATATGTCCTCATGACCATGCGTAACGACGAACCCAATTTTCGGACGCGCTCGCACAGCGTGACGAGGGCCCTCTCGTGGAAAATAACGCGAGAACACACGGCCATAGGCCTCTTTAATCGGACGATCGTCCTCTCCGTGGAACGGCAAATTAAAGGATGGCGCTGCGGCCAGGCTCGTGATGTCCCGAGCTTCAATATCAAACGTTTGCGCGGCGAAGCGATCGAGGTGACGATGAAGATTTTCGCGATACGACGCGATCGCCTCTCGACTCTCGAAAACCAGCGGGCACAGCGACTCGATGAGAAGTTCATCTAGCGGCCAGTCGCGCAGCCACCGCGCGGCTCGAAAGCTCTCGGCGGCATCGCGTACATCGCCCCGGCGCGACAGAACGACGCCGAGATTGCGGTACGCCTCGTTAAAGTCGGGATCGCAACGGATCGCCTCACGGTAGGACGCGACCGCGTCATCGAGCCGCTCGCGGTCGTTGAATACATTCCCTAGATTGTTAAGCGCGCTAGCGAACGTTGGCGCGAGCTCGAGCGCTCTTCGAAAGCAGGCCTCTGCCGCTTCATGCTGCCCGGTGTTCCGGAGCGCGTTCCCGAGGTTATTCCAACCAGCGGCGAACGCCGGCTCGCGCTCGAGCGCGCGTCGGTACGAAGCGATGGCGTCATCAAAACGGCCGAGATCAGCGTATGTGACGCCGAGATTTATCTTCGCCTTTACGTAGTCCGGGCGGAGCCTGATAGCGTGTTCGTATGCCTCGGCGGACTCGGCGAGTTGGCCGAGCTCGCGCAGCGCGACGCCGAGGTTGTTGTACGCCTCAGCGTACTCGGGATCGCTAGCGATGGCGCGGCGGTAGGCTGTCGCGGCGTCTTCGTGACGACCGAGGTCGCCGTAGAGACCGCCCAGATTCTTGTGCGCCTGGGCGAATTCTGGCTCGAGCGCGCAGGCCCGACGGAACGCACAAATCGCCTCGTCAAGCCGGCCGAGCGACTGGTACGCGGCCCCGAGGTTGTTGTGATAGGCCGCAAACCCAGGCTGGAGTTCAATCGCGCGGAGCAGCTGCTTGAGCGCGAGCTCGCGCTCGCCTTGCTGCATCGCCACGACCCCGAGCAGATGCCGCGCGTCGGCGTTGTCGGGCTCGATCTCCAGAACACGCTCGTACAAGCGCCGCGCGTCAGCCAAGCGGCCGGCGCGCTGAAGCTCCGCGCCAAGCTGAACGGCTTCACCGATCTCCAACTTCCTACGCTCGTTCATCAGCCCCGTCGCTCATGGCGTCGACCGGCCATGAAACAAACATGACCACTTAGACAGGTTACCAGGAGTTCTCCGCACGAAGCTACGCGGCGGACGCCGCCACGCTCGTGACGCGAGCCCCCGACTCAGTCTTCGCATAATTTGCGCAGAGCGACAGTAAGATCACAAGCTTCACAGCCGGCTAAAAAGCTGTTGACACGGTTGCTGCTCCTCGATTTTAAATATGTCCATTGAGTCATATTAGTATCCGTAGGCCCACGCCGGCCGATGGATGCACGTGTCGTTTCGAAAGCACGGCTCTGCAGCTCGTGCTGTGCACCGAGCGTCCCCGACGCCTGGATGTCTCGTAGAGAAAGCGGAGAGCATGGGTACAAAGACGAAAGCACTGATCACGCGCAGAGAGTATGATTTCACGAATTCGGCGACAGCGACGACCTTGAGCGTCCCGGTGCTTCGCTCCGTTGAAGTCTCGCTCGGCGAGACGGCAGAATTGTGCGTTCGCGTGCACGCGAACACCAACGCGGTGGACGGCGGCTCGATTCGTGTCGTAGCGAAACCCGTCAGTCTCACGCCCGAGGAACCTGACACCGACTTCCTCGGCGGCGAGGTCGCCAACGCGGATATCGACTCGAGCGTCTCCGCCCCGCACCTCATGCTCGACTCCTTCACCGCGCCGTTCGGCAACGCGATTCAGCTCACCGTCGAGGGGGTCAAGGGCGACACCGACGGGACGATGAAAGCGACGATCAGCGTAGACCTCGTGATGCGTGACTAGGACGGAGAACCAGATGGGAATCAAGACCGCTCACCTCGTCACGAAACGCCGATACAACTTCACGGCGATCCAGCTGGGCCAGACCGTGACCGCCGTCGCGCTCCGCTCGGCCTCGGTCGACTACGGCGAGACCGCCGAGCTGCTCGTCCGAGTCCATGACGTCGACATCGGCTCGAGCTCGACAGTGGAGGTCGTCGCCAAGCCGATCTCGATCACGCCAGAGGAGCCCGAGACAGACTACCTCGGCGCGGCCGTCGCAACCGTGACGCTCAACTCGAGTACGACCGCGGGCTCCCTACAGCTCTCCTCGTTGACAGCGCCGTTCGGAGCCGCGATCCAGCTGCAGGTGTCGGGAACGTGCGCGACCGCGATGGACCCCGTCGACGCGACGATCAGCGTCTCTCTCGTTTGCAAGGGCTAAACCCTCGATAGCGTCTGCTCAATTGAGTGAGGGTCGCCATCGTCAAGCTGGTTGGTGAAGCGCATGAGCGTCAAGACGATCAACATCCTGAACAAGCTCTCCTTCGACTTCAGCGCGCTGCAAGGCACAAGCCTCATGTGTTTCGTAGCGCTGCGATCCGTGGATCTGACGCAATGCGAGAACGCAGAGGTCCTGGTCCGCGTACACGAGCGCGCGATGACCGGAGACACCGTCATCGGAGTTCAGATCGTCCCGGTCAGCATCACCGCCGAAGATCCCGCCGTGGATTTTCGCTTCGACAGCGGGGCGACGACGGCAGAGATCACCCCGACATCGCCAGCGACCGTACCTGGTCTCGTGATTCGGACAATCACCAAACCGTTCGGCTCCCACGTGCAGGTGCAGGTCAAAGGCCTCTTGAACACCGCGGGGCCCGAGACCATTCAGGCCACGATCAGCGCCGATCTGGTTCTAAAGAGCCGCTAACCCGAGTCGCGTGGAGCTACGCTCGTGTCCAGCGACCTATGAGGCCAACGCGGCGAATGGCCCGCGCAACTGAGAACAAGATCGATATTGAGAGGTCATTGTGGCACCCGACGACACACTAGCGACTTTATCCGCGAGCCTGCGAGGAGAGGCGTCGAGTCGATGCGGCTGCGACTCGACGGGAGCCCTGGTAGGCTCGATGGCCGACGACACCTTGAGAATGCTACGACCCGCGTCGGCGCGCGGGGTCCAGTCGCGATCGTGCGGGCGGCGAGATGTCCCCACGAGTCGACGGTTGCGCTCAGTAAGCGAGGCGCCCGGGCTGACGACCGACGCCTTGGACGTGTACGGCCGACGGTGGATCTATATCGGCAGAAGCAGCTCACGAAACGACAACTGGAGGCTCAACGATTACATCGCGGAGTTGCTCAGGGGAGAGCGGGGTCCTCGAGGAGCTCGGTCGGGCGCAGATCTCGGGATCTCGGTCGTCGTGCTTCCTAAATCCGATCAACTGTTCGTCGTCAAGCACACCAAGCACTGGGACCCAGCCCGGATAAGGCTCGACAACTCCTACGCGCGAGGCGCCGGCATCACTCGCGCGGGGTTGGAGATTTCGAACGCCCCCCAACCCTCGAAGGGGGACTACATAAACTACGCGTTAGCGCTCACGAAAGATCACCACTACACCACCTATCCATACCGGTGCGTCGGTCGCATCGAGATCGACGGCGTCACGAAGTGCACCGGGACGATGGTCGGGCTGCGTACCGTGCTGACGTCCGCGCACTGCTATCGCGGCTGGTGGAACAAAGAGGATTATATCGACCCGTCGGCAATGCGGACGTTTACGCCGGCGTGGCGCCACAGCTCAAACGCGAAGGGGGTGAGCGAATATAAGCCGTGGAGCACTCGCGAAGTCGAGAGCATATGGCTGAGCCCAGAGTGGGAGGACGGGAGCAAAAAATGGAAGGCGGATTGGTGTGTCGTCAGCCTCGAGTCGATGCCGATCGGGACCCCCGACTGCCCGTGGCCGGGCGGACACCCCGGCTATCTGCTGCTCTCTCGACCCTACGATCTCACCGGAGACCTTATCACGTACTGTGGATACCCTGACACCGTGTACTCTGACTTCCAGCGGGTAGTCTGGAAGGAGTCCTGCGACGTAGCGAGCGTCTCCAACAGAGGATTTTATACGCATTGTTACAAAGGTGGTCCCGGCGCCAGCGGCTCGGCCGCGTTCCGCGTGCTCGCGCCCTATGCATTTCTTGGGGACAACCCGCGAATCATCGGGGTTATACGAGGCCAACACATCACAAATAATCAAACGGCGTTCGTGAGAGTTACTACGGAGATGATCGATCTAGTTAACTACTATCGCGCGATCACTGAGGACGCGCAGCCGCCCCCTAACCCCGCCCCCCCGCCGTCCAACCCGTCTCCGGGGGGCAGCCCTCCGCCATGGGCGCCAGATCTTCCGGTGAGCCCCCCAGAGCCCTACGATATGCCGGATTGGTAGCTCCGCGAGCTGGGACGGAGCAGAGCTCGCCTACGGTCAGAACCTGCAGGTGCCAGCATTCTCCGCTAGCGGGTGGTTGATGACCACGTCATCGTACGCGCCGCGGACCGTGTACTCTCCAGGAGGCACCTTTAGTGAGCAGGTCGCTTCGGGGCGCTCGCAGTCGAGTGTGCAGGGGCTGAGACCGATTTTTTTCGTGCTGATCACGGCCTCGCCGGTCACCGTAATGACGTCATCCTCACGCGTGAGCTCGCAGCTTGTCTCCTCGAGGGTGTCGCAAGACGAGCTCAAGCAGTCTCGGAATTTGACTTCAACGAGGACCTCGTCGTCTACGGACCAGATGCAGGCGCTATTGAGCGCCGTGACCGTGTTCGCTTCGGCGCAGCTCATGGCGGTCAAGAGCGACAGCAGGCTGACGACGATACCGACACAGGCGCGCGTATACACGCGAGGAGTGTATCCAACCTCCAAACAATCCGCCATATGAGGAGCTGGCGTTATCAATCGCGAACGCTGCAGGCTGTTGACGTCGACGGCCGCCGCGGCGAAGTAAATGAGCAGCGGGCACGCGCTACGGCTCGAGGCCGCCGCCGCGACGCGGCGCGCGCGGGCGCTCGACGAAGTCGAGCACCGCGTCGACGAAGCGGTTCATCGTGTCCTCGAGGTGCACCGCGTGGTCGCCCCCGGGGATCACGACCCACGCGCGGTCGGGGTGCCCTATCCGTCGAAACAGCTTCGCCTGGCTCTTCAGCCCGGCGTAGGGGTCGCGCGCGCCGTGGATCAGCAGCGTCGGCACGTTCAGCGCCTCCGGCGAGAGCTCGTGGAACTGGTCCTGGTCGCGCCAGTCGACCCGTACAGGATCAGCCTTAAGAGACATATCGACGTAGGCCTTGATCGCCGCCGGCGAGATCACGTCCTTCGTGATGAAGTCCGACGCGGCCGCCTCGGCCGTGTTGGTCCTGCGCTCCGGCTTCGTCTCCGCCGGGGTCGGCTTGTAGCGCCGGTCTGGATCGCGCGGGTAGCCGAACAGCACGACCTCGCGAAACAGCTCCGGGCGTCGCTGCGCGCACAGCTGCGAGACCAGCGATCCCATCGACCAGCCGAGCACGGTCGCCGGCCCGCGCGCCCCGGCCCCGAGCCCGGCCTCGCGCTGCTGGGTCCACTCGAGCACGCCGGCGAGGTCCCGCGCCGCGCGATCGGGCGTGAGCCAGCCGGTGTCGTCCCGCGGCGTCCCGCCGTAGCCGCGCAGGTCGACGGCGTAGGTCGCGTAGCCGCGCTCGACCAGCGCGTCCATCAACGAGCGCCGCTCCCCCGGGACCTGCAGATCGAAGTCCGGCAGGCCGCTCCAGGTCCGCCCGTGAACCAGCACGAAGACGCCGGCGAGCGGTCGCGCTGACCCGGGGCGCTTCTCCCAGACCGCGATCGGGTGCCCGTCGACGGCGACCTCATGGCGCGTCGCGGCCGGGCGCGTGACCTCGGCCGACTCCGCGGGCCTCGCCGGCGAGATGTCGACAGCGGCTCCTGGCGCGACCGCGTCGTGACTCGACTCCTCGACCGGCGCGCAGGCGACGAGAACCGCCGTAGCCAGGCCCAGCCCCAGCCCCAGTCCGCGCAGGCCGATGGTTTTGCGAGACCTGCTGTGACTCGAGCCGCGGCGCGTCATGGCCCGCATGCTACCGCGTCTCGTGCCCGACACCGTAGTCGCGAGCCTGCCGCCGCCACCTGCGACGCAGCCACAGGTAGTAGGGCGTCGGCCCCAGCATGCACAGCCCGGTCAGCGCCACGATCCGCAGGCCCGCGCCGTGGATCATCAGCACCACCACCGCGAAGCCCAACACCGCCGTGACGACGCCGCGCCGCCGCTGCCGCGTCGAGAAGCGCTCGGGCTCGCGGCGCATCAGCACGAGCTGCGAGAGGCAGGCGACGCCCACGGCGACGAGCGCGGTCGCGGTCGAGAACAGCGCGATGAAGTTGTAGATCTCGAGCATCGTGCCGCTGAAGTAGAGCAGCACCAAGAGCCCCGTCAGCGTCGACGAGAGGATCAGCGCGCGCACCGGCGTGCCGCGCCCCGGGCTCAAGCGCGCGAGGAAAGCCGGCGCGAGCCCGGCGCGCGCGGTCGCGTGCGCCATGCGACTGGTGACGAGCAGCCAGCCGTTGAGGATCCCGGCGATCGAGATCAACGCCGTCGCCGAGATGATCCAGGCGCCGACCGGCCCGTAGAACTTGCTCGCCGCCGCCGCGAGCGGGCGCGCGTTGCCAGCGAGCTCCGCGCCTGGCACCGCGAGGGTAATCGCCAACAAGACCAGCGCGTAGACGGCCGAGGTCAAGAAGAAGCCGCCGTAGACCGAGCGCTTGATCGTCCGCCCGGCGCCGCGGATCTCCTCCGCCGGCACCGTGATCGACTCCATGCCGATGAACATCCACGACACCAGCGAGATCGCGGGCAGCAGCGCGCCCGCCCCCTCGGGCGCGAAGGGCTCGAGGTTGGCGGGCTCGGCGTGCGGCAGCAGCAAGCACCCGAGGATGATCAGCGGCAGCAGCTTGAGCGCCGTCGTCACGATCTGCACGATCCCGCCGGCGCGCACGCCGAAGGCGTTCGCCAGCGTCAGCGACCACAGCAGCGCCTGGCTGATCAGGAAGGCCGTCATCGGGTCCTGCGCCGCGGGCACGAACACGACCAGGTACTCCGTGAAGGCGGTCAAGAACGCGGCGTTACCGATCACCGCGCACAGCCAGTAGAGGTAGCCGACCTCCATGCCCGCGAGCGGCCCGAACGCCCGGCGCGCGAACACCTGCAGCCCGCCGGACACCGGGTACGCGCCGCCGAGGTCGGCGAACACCGCCGTCAGGCACAGGTAGCCGAGGACGTTGATGACCCACGCGAGCAGACCGATCGGCCCCGCCGTCTCCGCCAGCGACGCCGGGATCACGAAGATCCCGGAGCCGATCATGTTGCCGGTGACGAGCGCGATCGCGGCGATCGGGCCGAGGCCGCGGACGAGCGCGCCGCCGCTCTCGACCGGCTCCGGGGCCGGTTCGGCGGCCTGCGTCGTCGGCGGCTCGGCGCGCGTCACGGCACTACCATCAGCCGATCGGCCGCAGCTTGCTCATCAACGAGTCGACCTGCTTGCTGAGGCTGTTCTCTCGGTCACGTCGCGCGAGGCTGCCGCCGGTGAACAGCGCGAAGCTGACGTAGTCGTAGAGCATCTCTTTCAAGAATTTCTCGACGTTGCCGCCGCTGACGATCACGCTGACGTTGTCGAGCACCGCCTTGGGCTCGAACGAGCCGTTCTCGTAGGGGCCCGCCTCGCGGAACATCAGCTCGTAGACCTCGTCGGCGAAGTTCTCGAGCGCGGTCCGCAGCGCCGTGCCCTTGCCGACGGTGTCGACGGCCTGGTGAATCTGCCTGAGCACCTCATTCGCGGTCTCGATGACCTCGAGCGGGCCGCCGCGGGTCCGCGGCGGCAGCATCCGCGCGTGCCCGGACTGCAGCAGCTGAAACACCTTCTTGGTCGCGTCGAACTCCGACGAGCCGAGCACGCGGCTCAGCTCGACGATGCTGTAGTGACCGTCGATCAGCGACCATAGGTCGCGCAGGGACTCATTGGGCTCGGCGCGGTCGTCGACGCGCTCGGGCACGTAGTCGACGCTGGGGATGCGCTGCTTGAAGTAGCGCATCTCGTCCATCTGCGTGACGCCGTCCATCAGCAGCGCGCCCAGGCTCTCCGAGTGACGGAACGGGATCTCGCTCTCCTCGAAGCCCTCGAGGAAGCAGTACATCCCGTCCGCGACCTTGAGCGTCGCCAGCGTGATGATCTCGATCTGCTTGCGCAGGTACGAGTAGACCTCCTCGCTGGTCAGGATGCCCATCTCGATCGCGGCCTCGCCGAAGCGCTGCCCGACCGTGCCCGCGCGCGCGAGCACCTCGTTGTAGACCAGCTGATCGATGGCGCCGAAGCGGTAGAGGATCTTGCCGATGTGCTCGTCCTCTACGTTCGTGATGGCGCCGACGACCTTCCCGGCCTCGATGAACACGCGCCGCACGGTCTCCTCGCTGCGCACGTGCAGTTCGCCGACCCAGTTGCTCTGCGCGAGCATCGCGATGATGTCGCAGAGCGCCGCCGGGGCCGTGATCTCGCCAGCGAGGCGGACGACCGCGCCGTCCTCGGCGTCGCGCCGCCCGTCGTGCCCCGTGTAGCGCATGAACACGACGTGATCAGGCGTCGGCAGCATCCGGAACGCGCCCTCGCGAGCTCGCAGGCGCTCTGCGGCGAGCTCCCCGAGCGGGTGCGCGACTCCCTTCTTATCGATCCAGACCAGCTCGTCTTGCGCGTGCCTCATGGACATAGGAGCGACCCAAGCGTTCGTGTTGGTACCACCCGGTGTGAGCGACCGCAACCGCCGTGACCGCGACGCTGACGTCTCCACGCCGCGAGCGCGCGCGACCTACCTGACCCACAGGCACGGTATGCTCGCGCCGTCGCGGTCAACCACACTACCTTCACCCTCGCCCTCGCCCTCGCCGCGCTGCTCGGCGTCCTCGCCTGCGCGCCGCAGCTCCCATCTCGCGGTCCGCGACCCCGCGCGCGCGCGTGCCGAGACCCCGGCGTGCACCTGGCGACGGCGACGCGCTGGGACGAGTCGCGTCGCGACGCGCTCGCCAACACCCTCGCGCGACATCCGGGGGAGCGCGCCGCCGATCTCAGCGCGCGCGCGACCGCGGCGATCGACGCGCTCGCCCGTCACTGGATCCGCGCGCGGAGACGCGCGTGCGCGGATATGTCCACGCGTGCGCTCTCCCGCGCGCGCTACCGATCGCTGGGGGCTTGTCACGAGCGCGCGCTCGCGGCCCTCGACGAGCTGATCACAGAGACCGCGCGCTCGTCCGACGCCGAGACGCTCGAGCGCGTGCCGCTCGCGGCCGCGCGCGTGCACGAGCAGCTCCTGCGCTGCCCCCTCGACGCGCCCGCGCGGTCGCTCGACGAGGCGCCCGATCACGCCTTCGACGACGCGCTCGCGCGCGCCGTCGTCGACCTCACCCTCGGGCGCGGCGACGCGGCCGAGGCCCGCGTCGCGCCTCTGCAGCGCGACTACGATCCATCCCGGACGCCACGCGAGCAAGACCTCGCGCTGCGCTCGCTCAGCATTGACCTGTCCTACGAGAAAGGTCGACCGAACGCCGACGAGCAGGCGCGCGAGCTCCTCTCCCGCGTCGAGGCGCTCGAGCAGACGATGGACGAAGACCGCCACCCGGGCGAGCTAGGATCGCTCCCGCTCTACGCCGTCCGAGCCGCGCGCGTCCTCGCGGAGCACACGGACGATCCGGCGGCGGCGCTCGAGCTCCGCCGCGCCGCGGTCGAGCGCGCGCGGGCGCTCCGCTCACTCCCCGTCTCGCGGGAGCGGGGCCTCGCGCTGTTCGAGCTCGCCGATCAGCTCCGTCAGCAGGGCGAGTTCGCCGAGGCGCGCGCGCGCTACGAGCAGTCGATCGACGCGCTCGCCGGCTTCGACCTCACCTGCCAGGCCGAGGCCGCCGCGCCCGACCGCGCCCGCGCGCACGAGGGGCTCGGCCGCGCGCTCGCGCACCTCGGCGAGCACGAGCGCGCGCTCGCCCAGCACCGAACGGCGCGCGCGCTCCGAGTCGCCAGCCTCGGCCCCAAGCACCCCGCCGTCGCCTCGAGCGAGCACTACGCCGGCGCCGCGCTCGAGGCGATGCGACGGCTCCCGCAGGCCGAGGCCGCCTACCGCCGCGCGCTCAGCCTGCGTATGCGCGCGCTCGCGGCCCACCCCGACACCGCGCGCTCCTACAACAACCTCGCGCGCGCGCTCTACTACCAGCGACGCTTCGAAGAGTCCCTTGAGATCCACCGCGAGGCGCTGCGGATCCGGCTCTCGCTGCTCGGCGAGAACCACCCCGACACCGCGACCAGCTACAACAACATCGGCGCGGTCCACCGCGCGCTCGGAGACAACCAGCGCGCCTTAAAAAACTTCGAACGCGGCCTGGCGATTCGCCGCGCGACGGTCGGCGAGGATCACCCCTACACCGCCGTCAGCCTCAACAACATCGCCTCGATCCTCGAGCTCGAGGATCCGCGCGCCGACCCAGCGGCCCAGCGGGCCGCGCTCACCCGGGCGCTCGAGCTGCACCGCGCCGCGCTCGCGATCCGCGAGCGCTTCTTCGGCCCGGTGCACGCCGAGACCGCGCGCTCCGACCACAACCTCGGGCGCCTGCTCGCGCGGCTCGGAGACCACGAGGCCGCGCGCGAGCGACTGCAGCGCGCGCTCGCCACCCGCGAGTCGCTGCTCGGCCCGGGGCACCCCGAGACGCGCTCGAGCCGTGACGCGCTCGCCGAGCTCGACGCGCTCGCCGCCCCCAAAAAACCACCCGGCGCGCCCGATCTCCAGGAGCTCACGGCGCCCGAGGTGCGCTCGAAGCCGCCGAAATAGCCCGCTCGCCCGCCCGGTTCCACCCGGGAAGCTCTCGAGACGCTCTCGAGACGCCCCGGCGCCAAACCACGAAAAAACCGGGCGAGGTATCGAGACCTCGCCCGGTGTTGGATGGAGGCAAAGGGGATCGAACCCTTGACCTTCGCGCTGCCAGCGCGACGCTCTCCCAGCTGAGCTATGCCCCCGAGTTGTGGTCCGAACAGAGCGAGCGCTCCGCCGGCGGACCGGGTGTCTATCAACGCCCGAACGATTCGTCAAGCGTTGGTTCGAACTTCCATGGCGCCCCGCAGCGAACACGCCCGCGCCCTGAGCCGCGCCCGCGCTGGAGTCGGCCGGCCGGTTCAGACCACCCCCTTGCGGAGACCGGGCACTCCGCGCATCATGCCCTGCGGGTCGTTTGGCCCCATCTCTCCCCATGGACATTGCTGAACTCTTTGAGCAGGGAGGCCCGCTGATGTGGGCCATCCTGGGGGCCTCCATCATCGGCGTAGGATTCTTCCTCGAGCGGATGTGGGCGCTACAGCGCGGCAGGGTGCTCCCACGCGCGTTCGTGGAGCGAATCCGGGCGCTCGTCGCCAAGGGCAAGACCTCCGACGCGCTCCTGCTCTGCGAAGAGAACGGCTCGAGCATCGCGCTCGTCATGGCGGCCGCCCTGCGCGCGTTCGAGCAGGACATGATCCGCGCGGATGTCAAAGAGATGGTCGAGGAGGTCGGCGCGCGCGAGGTCTCGCAGATGGAGAAGTTCATCGAGATCATCGGCACGATCGCCAACATCTCCCCGCTGCTCGGGCTGCTCGGCACCGTCACCGGCATGATCTTCGTGTTCCGCGACTTCGTCGACGCCTACGCCTCCGGCACGGCCGGGCCCGACGCCTTCGCCCAGGGCATCTGGCAGGCGCTGCTCACCACCGCCTTCGGCATCACGGTCGGCATCATCATGCTGGTGCTCTACCGGGTCAGCCAAGGCCGCGCGAACACCCTCGTCAACGAGATGGAGGAGGACGCGATGGGCCTGGTCAACCTGCTGGAGAGCGCCCGACGCTCCGCGCGCGAGAGCGCGCCAGCCACGGAGAGCGCGTGAACTTTCGCAGCGGAGCCCGCGGGGGTCTGCGCCGCCGTCGCAACGGCGTCGCCAACGGCACGATCGACCTGACGCCGCTGATCGACGTGACCTTCCAGCTGCTGATCTTCTTCCTGCTCACCGCCTCGTTCCGCAACGAGTCCTCGTTCCGCCTCCAGCTCCCGAAGGCCCAGAGCCGCGAGCCGGTGACCGAGAAGAAAGCGGTCGTCATCAAGATCAGCGAGGACGGCCGGTTTCAGATCGACAACAAGGTCGTCGACATGCGCGAGCTCGAGATGCGCCTGTGCAACGCCCAGGACGAGGGCGTCGCGGCCACCGTCAACATCAAGGCGGACCGCGCGACCAAGCACGAGAATGTCGTCAAGGCCATGGATATCGCGCGCGCCTGCGGCATCAAGAAGATGGGCATCCTGAGCAAGCAGTAGCCCGGCTTCTCCTCGGCCGTTTCTTGGCAGTTTTTTGGTCCCCCGCGCCGCCGTGGATACCTTGGCGGCGCCGGTATGAAGTGGGCATGGCTCCAACGCATCGTGCTCGCCGCGCTCCTTGGGAGCGCGGTCGCGTTCTTGCCTCAGCAGCTCTACACCCAGGGCGCGCGCTCCCCGAACCTCGAGCGCGTGCAGGACGAGCAGGCCCAGCTCGAGCGTGACAACACGGCGCTGCGCGAGGAGATCGCGCTCCTGCGCGCCGAGATCGCCGCGCTCAAGCACGACCCACGCGAGCTCGAGCGCATCGCCCGTGAGGACCTCAACCTCGTCCACCGCTCCGAGGTCGTCTTCGAGGTCCAAAAGCCCAAGGCCCGACCATGAGCAGCCCAAGCGTCGCATCGGCCTCGGCACATCGCCGCGGGCTCCGCCTGCGCGCGCTCCTGCGCGAGCGCGGCGGCCTGCTCGTCGTGCCGTTGACCTGGGCCGCGCTCGCGACCGGGCACATCTCGACGCGCTCGCTGCTCCGCGGCGAGTGGATCGCGATGGCCGCGCTCGCCGCCTTCGTCGCGGTCACCGCCCGCGTGATTCGCCGTGAGCTCGCCCCCCCCGCGCGTGGCCTCGAGGACATCCCCCACCGTCAGTCCCTCGAGCAGCTCAGCGAGCTCGAGCTCGGCCTCGTGCTGATCACCGGCGCCTACGCGCTCATCCATCTCACCGGCGGCGCGCACAGCTTCCTCTACCCGCTGCTCTACGCGCTGGTCTCGTTTTTGGCGATCTTGCACCGCTCGCGCGGCGTCGCGATCACCTGGCTCGCCGCGGTCGTCCTGCTCGAGCTCGTCACCGGCGGCGCCCGGGCGCCCGCCCACCTGACCTTCATCGGCTTCTTCGCCGCCGGCAACTCGCTCGTGCTCGCGAGCCTCGTCCGGCGGCTGCGCAGCGACCACGACCGGACGGTGCGCGCCGAGCTCGAGCGCATGCGCCGAGAGGCCCGCGACTTCCGGCTCGTCGCCTCACGTCAGCCGCTCGCGCAGCGCAGCTGCAGCCGCGAGGAGGAAGAAGCGCGCATGGCTCAGGGCGCCGTCGAGGGCATCCACGAGCAGCTGCGCTTCTCGCTCGGCCTGCTGCGCGAGGCCCTCGAGCTGCACGCCTGCGTGCTGCTGTGGGTCCACCCCAGCGGCGAGAGCAACACACGCGCCCGCGCGCTCTCCCTCAAGTTCGGCGCCTGCGAGCGCCCCGATCAACTCCACCGCGCCGGCGCCACGCTCGCCAGCCCCGGCGTGCTCGCGGCCCTCCTCCACGACGCGAAGCCGCTGCGCCTGCAGCTGCAGCCGAGCCGCCCGCCCCCCTACTACAAGCAGCTCGAGCCGCGCGCCGACAACGCCTACGCGCGGGAGCTGTGCGCCGTGCCGGTCACTGACGACGGGCAGCTGATCGGCATCCTGTGCGCCGATCGCCTCGACGGCGGCGCGCGCTTCGACGACGCCTGCGAGGCCCAGCTGCTCACCGCGGCGCGTCACGTCAGCCGCGTCGTCCGTCAGGAGCGCGCGCTCGCCTCCATCGAGCGCGACAAGTACGAGCAAGAGCAGTTCTATCGCGCGAGCGAGCTGCTGGGCGAGGCGCTCACCCTCGAGGATGTCTACGAGAAGACCTTCGCGGCGATCGCCGCGATCGCCAGCTTCGACCTCGCCGTCATCACCGACTACGACGCGCACGTCCAGCAGCACACGGTCCTCGCCGTGCACACGCGCTCCGTGACAGCGGGCGACGACGAGAGCTGGCGCGGGCTCGCCCAGCGCCTCGAGGGCCTCGAGTTTGACGACGGCATCGCGCTGGTCGCGATGGCGATCAAGAACCGCCACACGATGCCGGCGGACGCCGGAAAATTCGACCCCGACGCGGTGGTGTTCTCGCCCCGCACCCGGCTCACCCGCGCGCGCAGCCTGCTCGTGCTCCCGCTGCTGCGCGGCGACCAGGTCCTCGGCGCGATCACGCTCGCGGCCAGCCAGCCGCGCTGCTTTCACGAGGCCACCCGCGAGATGCTGCGCGTGATCTCGCACCAGGTCGCCGTCAGCCTGCAAAACGCCCGCATGTACTCCTCGATGGAGCAGCGCGCGACCACCGACGGCCTCACCGGCCTCACCAACCACCGCGCGTTTCAAGAGCGCCTCTCGACGCTCCACGACCTGGCCGAACGAACCGGTCAAAAGTACTCGCTGATCCTCACCGACATCGACCACTTCAAGCGCGTCAACGACACCTACGGGCACCCGGTCGGCGACGCGGTGCTGCAGCGCGTCGCCCAGGTGTTCGCCGGCCGCAGCCGCAAGGTCGACATCGTCGCCCGCTACGGCGGCGAGGAGTTCGTCATCGTGCTCCCGGACACCGACGGCCGCGGCGCCGAGGTGTTCGCCAACGAGCTGCGCGAGGAGGTCGCCGCCCAGATCATGCGCGGCGACTCCGGGCAGCAGTTCAACGTCACGCTCTCCATGGGCATCGCCGAGTACCCGCGCGACGGCGACACCCGACGCCTGCTGATCGAGCGCGCCGACCAGGCCCTCTACCGCTGCAAAGAGGGCGGTCGCAACCGCGTGATCCGCTGGTCCTCAAGCAAGCACGCGTAGCGCCGCCTCGGTCCGCCGAACCGGACGAATCCGCACCGAGAGGCGGATCGACTTGCCGGGCTGCTCATCGAGCGCGGCGCGCCACGGACAATCACCGTGCGCCAGCGGGCAGCGAAAATCAGCCGGGATCCACGCGCGCTTGACCGCCGCTCGCGCGACCGGGTGCGCCCGACAGCCGAGATGAAAAACCCGCGACTTCGGCATCCAGTCGAAGGTGCCCGGGTGGTCCACCTCGTGCTCAAAGAAGTACCGCCACCACAGCTCGCTCTCCGTGGGCCCGTCCTCCTGCTCGCCGACCCACACGCCGTGGAGCTCGAAGACGATCGTCCGCGGCCCTCGCCCCTCGAGCTCGCCGCGACGTCCGTGACCCTCGCTCGTGGCCAAAGAGTCAGGTTGGTTCCAGAGCGCCAAGAACTCGCGACGAGCCGCCTCGTCGATCGCCGCCCACCACAGCTCGACGGTCCGACGCTCGTGCGCCGACAAGCCCATAAAGATCCCCGGCGGCAGCTCCACGAGCCAAGTCTGACGACGACCGCGACGGAACACAATCACTCGGAGCGCGCGGATCTACGCGCCGCGCGCGAATCTACGCGGCGCCCTTCGGCCTCGGCTTCGAGTTCCACAGGCGCAGCGCCAAGACGAAGCCGATCAGCGCGATCGGGATCATCCACACCGGCCACTCGCTCCAATTCGCTGGGTCCTTCGCCGCCTCGCCGCTCGGCAGCCGCCAGCCGTACCAAAACGACATCACCGCGGTCCCCAGGTACACGAAGCCGTCGATGATCCCGACGGCGATGCCCGCGTTCTTGCGCCCGCCGAAGTCCATGCTCGCGGTCCCCGAGAGCATGCCGTGCACGCCGATCACCGCCATCGACATGAACACCACCAGCCAACCCAGCGCGCCGGTCTGCAGCGCGAAGATCATGACGACCGCGCCGGCCAGCATGATCCCGTAGAGCACCGCGACGACCGGCCCGCGCCGTGACTGGAACACGTGGTCCGAGATGATCCCGGCGAACATCCCCCCCATGATCCCGGCGCAGCACAGCAGCAGGCCCCAATTCGAAGGCACGAAGCTGTCGGCGATCCCGACCTGCTTCGAGAAGATCTTGTACCACTGCATGATCGCCTGCCGGAGGAAGCCCGAGCAGAACTCGATGCACGCGATCGTCAAGATCACCGGGTTCGTCAGCATCATCCGGAACACCTGCAGCGCGCCGAGCTGCGGGCCGTCATCCCCCGAGGACGCGTCGCCGGTGTCGAAGTCCCGAAACCCCGCCTGCCCGGGCGTGTTGCGCACCAGCACGAAGCAGATCGCCCAGAACAGCGTCAGCAGCCCGGCGGGGATCAAGAACACGTACTGCGTCGGCAAGAAGCGGACGATCAGCCCGCCCCAGTCGTAGGCGAAGTACACCCCGAGCGAGATCAGGATCCCGAAGATCGCGCCGAACACCCCGCGCTCGCGGACGTGGAACCACGGCGCGTTGACCTTGACGATCGCCACCGCGCCGAAGCTCTGAAAGTACATGTTGCCGGCGTAGAGCAGCGAGAGCGCCGGCAGCAGCACGGAGCGCTCGACATCGCCGCCCGCGAGCCCGAACAGCCCGCGAAACGCGTTCAACGCCTCAAAGAACGGCAGCCCGATGGTGTTGAGCGTCGCGGTCAACGGCCCGGCGGCGCCCGTCGTGGTGACCTCGACCGTCGCCAAGCCCATCAACAGGTTCATGAGCGCCGACCCGCCGGCGCCCAGCAAGATCGCCCGCTTCCCCCCGTAGCGATCGGTCAGCGGCCCGTTGATCAGGAACGCGAAGCCGTAGGTCAGGGTGCCGATCCCGAAGATCACGCCGAAGTCGGCGTTGTCCATCAGGCCCAGCTCCGCGAACTCGTTCTTGCTGACCGTCAGGTTATAGCGACCCATGTACAGGAACGCGTAGGTCAGCCCGAGCGGCAACCAGTTGAACACGCGACGGCGGCGATACGCGTCGGTGTGCCCCAGGTCGAGCTTCGGCAGCCGCGAGAGCACCACGACGACCAGCACCAGCAGCAGCAGGATCGGCAGCAACGTAGAGAGGTAGGCGAACGCTCCCCCCGAGGCCTCCGCGGCCGCCAACAGCACATCCATGGGCATGGGTCCCTCCGTGGTCACCAGGCATCCGCACCATACAGGGGCCGGTCGGCGCCCGGCAAGCTTGGGTGACGCGCCCGTCGAATGCGGGTATGGTCCGGACCGCCATGGGCAGCCCTCGCCTTCGCGATGTCCTGCAGCGTATCGAGAGCGCGGTCGTCAACGACGTGCTGCCGCTCATCGTCTTCGATCTCGACTCGACGCTGTTCAGCACAGAGCCGCGTAACCTCCAGATCTTCCACGAGTTCGTCGAGCGGCGGCAGTCTGACTACGGCGAGCTGCGAGAGCTCGCGACGCAGATTCGCCGTGAGCACATGGGCTGGAACATCTGCGAGAGCCTCCGCGCCCAGGGCGTCGAGAACCAAGAGCTGCTCGAGGAGCTGCTCCGGTTCTGGCGCGAGCGCTTCTTCACCGACCCCTACGTGCTGCACGATGATCCGCTGCCTGGCGCCGTCGAGTTCGTCACGGCGTGCCATCAACGCGGCGCGATGATCTACTACCTCACCGGGCGCCACGTCGGCGGCATGGAGGTCGGCACCGTCCGCGCGCTGCGAGACGCTGGCTTCCCGTTCTGGCGCGGGCGCTGCACGCTGCACCTCAAGCCGTCGTTCGAAATGTCCGACAAGGCGTTCAAAGACGACGCGCTCGCGGACATCCGCTCGTACCACGGCCGCGTCGTCGCGACCTTCGAGAACGAGCCCGGCAACGCGAACCTGTTCTTAAAGGCGTTCCCGGACGCGCTGCACTTCCTGCTGCTCACCGTGCACTCGCCCGAGGCCGAAGCGCCCGATCCCAGGCTGATCCGCAGCGACGACTTCCAGCTGTTCTCGACGCGCGCGAGCTGAGCTAGTCGCGCGGCTCTCGCAGCAAGCGCACGCGAACATGCTGGTGCTGGCGCTGCTTGTAGCGCACGTGCGAGTTGTCGCCGCGCTCGTTCCGATCCGCGGTCTGGAGGTCCATGATCTGGAATTCGGCGAGCACGAACACGACGCGACCCCGCGACTCGTCGATCGTGTCTGTCACCGACGCCAAGCGAATCGGCAGGTCCGCGATGAAGTTGAGGATGCGGTAGTTGCTCCCGGAGAACTCGTTGCTCGAGCCCTCGCCGCCGTCCTCGCTCCCGCTCGACTCGAACGACTCGCTCGCGCGCGGCAGCACCGTGAGGCGCTCGAGGTCGATCAGCGTGTTCACCGTCTGCCCCGGGACGACGTAATTAAACGGGATGCAGCGCCGCAGCATGATGTGCAGCGTCGGCACGATGTCCTTGGGGTCCTTGACGATCAGGCGAAACCGCAGACGGTCAAACACCCTCGCCGCGCTCGTCTCGCGCTTGACGAGCAGCTTCGTGATCAACGAGTTGCGGGTCTTCCGAGACCACGAGAACTCGACCACCGGCACGCCCGCGGTGCGCAGCTCGTCGAACATCAGCGTCACGCTCTCCTCGACCCGCGCGTAGATGTCGTGCTCGGAGATCGCCAGCTGCGTGCGGAGCTCCCGCGCGTCGAGGTGATAGATGATGTGCATCACCTTGAGCAGCGTGCAGGCCTGGCGCTGACGGTTGCCGGTCGACCGCGACGCGATCAACGGCAGCTGCACCCACGGCGCCTCACTCGCGATGTACGGGTCGATCCGCAGCTTCAGGACATCGCTGATGTAGTGAACCGCCTGCGAGCGCAGCTCGGCCAGGCGCTCACGATCGATCGGATCCGCAAAATCAATGCAGTTTAACGCGAGCAACCGCGTGACCTCATCCTCGTGGGTGAAGGCCAGGCGGTGCCAATCGATCACAGACTGCCCGCGGAGCAGCAGCTGGATCTCGTTGGTATCCTGCAGCGTAAGCGCTCGGTGTCCCCCGTCCTGCGTCTTGACACGCCACAGCTCCTGTGACGTCGAGACGGGCCGGGAGTCCTCGGGAGGCTTACTCGATGCTGTCATGAACTCGCTCGCGCCCCGCGGGGGAGCCGCGAGCCTATGCCAGCTAGTTGCTCACGCGGCGGGTAAATCGCACGGTCCCGACGAGGAGGCCGATGCTCATAAGCGCTGCGCAGATGTTGCCGATGTACGGTGTCATAGCGGGGGTCCCTACTCCGGTCGTTCGTGTTTGAGTTTCAGCACGTGCCTACCACATGCTCCGACATAGTCAGAAAAGTATGCAGATGTGGGCGAGACCAAAGTAAGGACGCTCCGAGTCAACCCGGCGGCGCCTGAAGTTTGCGGAGCGGCATGTAACACAGAAAAACACTGGTGTGAAGGGCTCTACACGCGGCATTCGTTCATCAGCCGCGCATGAAGCGCGCGTTTCACTCCAGCTGAAACGCGCGAAAACGTCCACTTACGCCCGAGTACGCGGGGAGTCGTGGAGCGCTTACGAGCGCTGGCCGGACGAACCCAGGAGCGATATTTTCTGGACTCGATGTCGCGCGACGATCCCGATGACTACGACAACGACGACCGCGAGGATCGCGGGTTCAGCTTCCGTCAACGCCTGAGTGGTTTGCTCGACCCCGACGGCGCGTTTGGAAAAAGTCGCGACTACGTCGCCGACCTCGCCTCGGGGACCAAGAGCGAAGTTGTCCGCATGGTCTCGCGCGAGGTTCGGACGTTCCTCGATCAGATGGACACGGTCGACCTGATGCAACAGGTCATCGCGGGGCTCGTGATCGACGTCAACGCCCAGATCCGATTCTCGTTCGAGGACGACGAGGGCAAGCGCGAGCTCAAGTCACACATCACGCATAAAGAGACGAAGATCCGCAGCCGGGAGCGCAAGCGCGGGAACAAGCGCAACGGCAACGGCAACGGCAGCGGCAGCGGCACCAAGAACAGCGACGCGCACGACGACCACGAGGAGTCCGACCACCCCGCGGACGCCAAAGATCGGGCGCGCGACGACGACTGAGCGGGCTACTTGTCGTCGCCGTCGTTCTCGTCGTCGTCCTTGGAGACGAAAGGCAGCCCGATCTTCTTGCCGACGTACTTGTAAAGATCGGAGCCGAGCTTGAATCCGAAGCCGGTAATGATCGCGCGCAGCAGGGTGTTCATGACCCTAAGCCTAGCAGGCCCGCTGGCGATCTGACCGGCCGCGAGCTGCGGCCGGCCAGCCTCCGCGCTGATCCGGAGATCAGCGCGCAGCCGCGACATCACGCCGGGATCGCGCACACCCCGATGTTGTCCTCGCCAGGAGGCGCCTGGCCCTCTTCCCAGTAGGGCACGCACTCCTGCGCGTCGAGGCAGCTCGCGTCGGGCTCCGGCTCGTCGAGATCACAGAAGGGTGTACAGCAGCCGGTCCCAGCGCAGTTCTCGAAATTCGCCGAGCCCGCGCAGAACAACCCGGCGTTGCACTGGTTGATGAACTCACAGATGTCGCCCTGTTGGCCCTCGCCAGGATCCGCGGTCTGCTTGAAGCAGACCCAGCCGCCGTTGGTCCCGTTGTAACAACCCTGTCCGTCAGGACAGTCCTGCAAGAGCGGGTCGCACTCGAACAGACAGATCGGCAGTGAGCCGTTGTTGTAGACCTGGCAGTCCACGCCGGTGAGCGGACACTCCATGTCGGCGTTGCAGAACTCGACGCACGTGCCGCCGATGCCGTCGTCGTCGGTCAGCAAGCAGATGAAGCCGAGGTCGCAGTTGTCCTCGCCGGTGTACTTGCCGCCCTCGATGTTGCACTCGTCGCCGAGCTGGCCGTTCCCCATGATCGGCTTGCAGACGTTGACCTCCCACGGCTCGCCGTCGGTCATCGAGACCGCGGTGCACTTCTCGCCCTCGGGGCAGTCCTGCGAGAGCGGGTCGCACTGCCCCTCGATCGCGCCGTCCGTCGGGCAGATGAAGTCACACCCCATCTCCGTCGTCGCGCCCGCCGAGGGGTCATTCGTCGTCGTCCCCGAGTCAGACGTTCCGGACCCGCCCGGTGACGTGGTGCCCGACGCGTCGTCGTCGTCATCGCCGTTGTCGTCATCGTCGTCGCTGGCGTCATCGTCGTCGTCATCGTCTTGCATGCTCGAGTCAGAGCCTGACGTCTCGGCACTTTCTGGTTTGCAGGCGGTTGTGAGCAGGAATGCACATGAAAGGAGCGCACAAGCTCCTCCCTGTGACCACCACGGCAGCGCGAATGTGTTCATCGGATCCTCCAGCGATTTGACGATATCAAGCAGGAGTTCGCGCACACCAACAAAAAACAAATCAAACAAAAGCCACGACTCCGCCAGCCGGCCGGCCTGAATTTCTCCATTTGCTTGACCTGCACGAATAGTTTGTGTACACACCCGTTCAGTGTAAGAGAGCGCGCATTACACACTGTTCAGGAGTTCACTGTGAAACCAGCCCTCACCCACCGGCAGCGACAGGCGCTCGACTTCATCTCCTACTGTCTCGAAGAGCGCGGGTACCCGCCCACCCTGCGCGAAATCGGCGAGCACATGGGCATCCGCTCGACCAACGGCGTCAACGACCACCTCAAGGCCCTGGAGCGAAAAGGCTACCTGGTGCGTGAGGAGCTCAAGAGCCGGGCCCTGCGGCCGGTCCACCTGTCCGAGAGCAAGCGGCTCGAGGTCCCCATTCTTGGGCGAGTCGCGGCCGGCCAGCCGATCCTCGCCGAGGAGAACATCGTTGACCGGGTCTCCATCGATCGCTTCTTCATCGGCACCGCCGCCAGCCGCGAGGTCTTCGGCCTCGTCGTCCAGGGCGAGAGCATGATCGAGGACGGGATCTACGACGGCGACTACCTGTTCGTGCGCAAGCAGTCGACCGCGGAGCGCGGAGAGATCGTCGTCGCCATGATCGAGGGTGAAGCCACGGTCAAGCGGTTTTACCCCGAGGGCGACCGAATCCGCTTCCAGCCCGCCAACGCGACCATGCAGCCCATCTACATCTCGCACGATGAGTTCCGCTCGGTCGACATCCTCGGCAAGGTCGTCGGCGTCTACCGCAAGATGCTGCACTGAGCCCGGACGCGCCGTCCGGATAGCCGCTGCGCAACGTCGCGCAACCCGATAATTCGATATTTCAGCAAAAATTATCTCGTCCGCACCCTGCGCCCACGTTCGTGCGTTGTCAGGATCACTCCACGGCCCGGAGTGAGCCCCGCCGATCGGCAGTGACCCGACTTCTGGCCGGTTTCCGCTACAGTGAGGGCTAGTGCGGTCGAACCGCAAAAATCGGACTACTGCCGGCGTTCTGCTCGCCTGCCTGGCGCTCTCCAGCGCCGTCAATTTCGGTGGTCTGTACGCCGGAACGAAGCTGTTTGAGCACGAGCGCTCGCGGCGGATGCTGACCGCGCGCCCGAGCCCGCCTCCAGCCTCGTGCGTGCCCGCGAGCGAGCGCGTCGTCGACTTCCTCTCGAGCACGCCATCCGGCGATCAAGCCCTGCTGCTCAACCGCTTCGGGAACCTCCTGTTCGGCGGAGAGTGCCCGCCCGAGCCGATGGAGATCGCGCTGCTCGACGAGCCGGCGGAGCTCGAGCAAGCGCGGGAGCTCGAGCGCCCCGAGCCGGTCCCGGAGAAGGAGCGCGAGCAACCCAAGCCGAAGCCCGAGAAGCAAGAGCCGCTCCCCGAGCCCGAGAAGCAAGAGCCCGAGCCCGAGCCTGAGCCTGAGCCCGAGCCCGAGCCCGAGCCCGAGCCCGAGCCCGAGCAGGAGGAGCAAGAGAAGATCGACTTCGTGCTCGAGCAGCTCAAGATGGTCGAGCAGCTCGATCAGTACGACGAGGAGGAGGCGCCCGAGGACGTCAACTACCTCTCGAACATCAACCGCGACGTGGCCGAAGAGACACGCGCCGAGATCACGAACCTGCAGCAGGACGCCGAGAAAGCGCAGGCGAGCCAGCTCGAGCCGACGCCCTCACAGGACAAGGGCATGGCGGACGAGGACCAGATCGCCGAGCTCCGCGAGCAGAAGGCCCAGCTCGAGCGCAAGGCGCCCGAAGAGCGACCGACGCCGCAGGAGCAGCGCCCGCAGCAGGACGACCCCAAGCCCAACAGTCTGCTCGCGCTCCGTGATCAAGCGCCGCGCGACCACTCCGAGGCGATGACGCGCCACGACGCGCTCGCGGCCGAGGCCGCCGACGGCTCGCTCGCGCCCGATCGCCCCGATCAGGCGAGCCTCGAGCAGCGCGATCAGCAGGCCAACACCAACACCAAGGACAAGAAGTACAAGTTTCGTCTCTCGCAGAAAGACCTCGACGCGCTCTACGGCCTCGACCCGCAGAAGAAGAAGGACTACATCGCCCAGCGACAGTCCAAGCGAAAAGGTGTGTGGGAGGACGCGCGCAGCCGCTGGCAGTCGCCGCTCGAGAACATGGTGCCCGAGGTCCGCCCCGGGAATCAGACCGCGCTGCGATCCCGCAAGCACCCCTTCGCTCGCTACATCGCGCAGATGCACCGCAAGATCCACGACCTGTGGGCTTGGGGCTACCTCGACCAGCTCGACACGCGCTCGCGCAACCACCCGCTCAACGACGAGAAGCTGTGGACGCGCGTCGAGGTCGTGCTGCACGGGGACGGGCGCATCGACAAGGTGAGGACCGTGCGCACGTCGAGCAACATGGTGTTCGACGCCGCCGCCCGCGAGATCATCTACGCGTCCGCGCCCTTCCCCAACCCGCCGCGCTCGATCCTCAGCGGCAACGGCAAGATCTACATCCACTGGGCGTTCCACCGCGACGCGCGCGCGTGCGGGACGTTCGGCGCGGAGCCCTTCATCCTCGACAACGCGGGGCAGGGCGACCGCCCCGATCCCAACCGCGAGGTGCACGCGACAACCTCGGAGGGACGCGCGAACACGAGTCGACGGCTCGCGCGCCAGACAAAGGCCGCGCCGCCTGGTCCGGAGGGTCCCTCCGCGCCGTCCCCCTCCAAGCTGAGCAGGAGGCCCAGCGGCAGCGCCGGCGCCCACGCAGGGCACAATCACGGCCCCGGCGAAGGCCACGGGCACGGCGGCGGCGGCGGCGGCGGAGGAGCCGGCGCCAAACCCAGCGGCGGGCTCGCCCTTCAACCACGCCGCTCCTCGGGCGCTTTGGGAGCCGACGCGAGCGCGCTCAACGAGGAACCGGCGATCGACGACCCCAAGATCCGCGGCGCCGCCAGCACCTGGCTCACGCACTTGAAGAGCGGCGACCTCGACAAGCTCGCCAGCCGCTCGAGCATCCCGTTCTACGCCGGCGACCAGATCATCGCGCGCACCCAGGACGAGCTCAAGGGCGTGCTCAAGGCGATGATCGACGAGTCACGCGACGCCAAGATCACGGGCGCGAAGATCTACTCGGCGGCGGGTCTGCGGAAGAAGTTCGGCAGCGTGCCCTCCGGCGTGTCCGAGGGTCGCGGCCGCATGTACGCGACCGCGAAGATCGGCGGTCAGACGACCATCCTGTTGCTCGAGCAACGATTCGGCGCGTGGCGGATCATCGGCCTCTCGCGCTGAGCGAGTCGTCGGCCGAGCGTTGAGCGACTCCGCGCGCGACCGCCTCAACGCCGAAGAAAGCCACTCGGTGGCCTGCTGGACACGATCCCGGCGAGGGGCTAAGAACGGGTCCAGATCGTCATGGCAGATAAGAACCTCGCGCAAATGTTCTTCGACCGCGCCCGCGAGGGTGGGGCCGCAACCGCCTACATGTTCCGTCAAAACGGCCGTTTCTGCGAGATGTCGTGGACCGAGGCCGCCGACCGGGTCGAGGCGATCGCCGCCGGCGCGCTCAAGCTGGGGGTCACGCTCGAGAAGTCGATGCGCGCCGCGATCGTCGCCAACACCCGCGTCGAGTGGCCGCTGATCGACTTCGCGATGCTCTCGCTCGGTCTCGAGACCGTGCCGATCTACATGAGCCTGCTCGTGCCCGAGGTCGGGTATGTCCTCCAAGACACCAAGGCCCAGCTCGTGTTCGCCGAGGACAAGAGCCAGGTCGACAAGATCCGCGAGGCGCAGCAGGGCTTCAACTTCTTCGACAAGGACTACGCGGGCGACACGATCGAGGTCAAGAAGATCATCGTCCTCGACACCGACGGGCTCGCCCCCGCCGACGACTGGATCAGCCTCGCGGAGCTCGAGAAGCTCGGCAAGGCCGCGCTCGCCGAGACCGCCGCGGAGCGTCGCCAGCGCACGGAGGCGATCGAGCGCCACGACATCGCCACCTACGTCTACACCTCGGGCACCACCGGCCCGCCCAAGGGCGTGATCCAGACCCACGAGAACCACCTCGCGTTCATCGAGAACGTCGAGGAGCTCGAGATGTTCAACGACGAGGTGAAGGTCGGCGGCGCGTTCCTGTTCCTGCCGCTCGCCCACTCCTTCGCCCGCCTCATCGAGTTCGGCGCCGTCTACTACACGACCAAGCTCGTGCTCGCCGGCATCAAGACCATCGCGGAGGACTTGCAGGAGTCGCGCCCTGGCTTCGTCCCCGCCGCGCCGCGCGTCTACGAGCGCATCTACGGCAAGATCATGACCGGGGTGCAGGGCGCGTCGCCGGTCAAGAAGGCGATGTTCAACTGGTCGGTGGGCGTCGGCAAGAAGACCATCCCCTACCTGCAGCGCGGCAGCCGTGACTTCCCGCTGCTGCTCAACCTCCAGTACAAGCTGGCCGACAAGCTCGTGCTCTCGAAGATCCGCGCGCGCCTCGGGCTCGACCGCTGCATCTTCATGCTGTCCGGCTCGGCGCCGCTCCCCAGCGAGATCCACGAGTTCTTCGCGGCCGCCGGCATCGTCATCCTCGAGGCCTACGGCCTGACCGAGACCTGCCCCGGCCTGACGAGCAACCGCCCGGATCACTGGAAGATCGGCAGCGTCGGCCCGGCGCTCAAGGGCGTCACGCTCAAGATCGCGAGCGACGGCGAGATCCTGGCGAAGGGCCCCAACATCACCCAGGGCTACCTCAACCGCCCGGACGCGAACGCCGACGCCTTCGAAGACGGCTGGTTCTTGACCGGCGACATCGGCGAGTTCGACGCCGACGGCTTCCTGAAGATCACGGACCGCAAGAAGGACCTGATCAAGACCTCGGGCGGCAAGTACGTCGCGCCGCAGAAGATCCAGGGCCGCATGATCACGAAGCCGCTGGTCTCGCAGTGCGTGGTGATCGGCGACCTCCGAAAGTACTGCGTCGCGCTCGTCACCCTCGACGCCGAGAACCTGCAGACGTGGTCAGAGCAGACCGGCAACCCGCCCGACCCCAACAGCCAGGTGATCAAGGACATCGTCCAGGGCTACGTCGACGACGTGAACAAGGACCTCGCCAGCTTCGAGACGATCAAGTACTTCCGGATCGTCGACGAGGAATTCTCAGTCGACAACGGGATGCTGACGGCCTCGTTCAAGGTCAAGCGCCGCGTGGTCGCCAAGCGCTACCACGACCTGATCGAGACCATGTATCAGAGCTAGCGCGCTAGCCCGGGAGGAGACAAAAGAGCCGGGCTCGCGGGAGCCCGGCGCTTGTCGTTTGGCCGCTGAGTCAGCGCTGGATTAGTAGTAGCCGATGCGCTCGACCAACTGCGAGTGATCGAGCTTCTCGCCGTCGACGAGGTAGCCCGGCGTGTTACGGATCTTGTGCGAGAGCGCCTCCTCGACGTCACGCTCGGCGCGCTCGTAGGTCTCGCGGCTCTTCATGCACGCGTCGAGCTTCTCAAGGTCGACGTCGACCGCCTTCGCGGCCTTCTCCAGCTGCCACTGCTTCGCGTCCCATGTGACGTTGCGAAACAGCCAGTCCTCCATCTCCCAAAACCGCCCCTGCTCGCCGGCGCAGATGGCCGCGCGCGCGTAGGTGCAGCGAAACATCCCGAGCTCGTCAGAGCCCTTCGTCATGCAGTGCATACGCGGGTAGTGATGTCGCACCAGGCGGATCTTGTTCGGGCTGCGACCGACGCGGACGCGCATATGCCCGCTGGCGATCGCGCAGTGGGGACAGGCGTAGTCGACGTACTCGTGGATCACGAGCTCGGGCTGCTCCGCGCCGATCCACGGGCGCCCGTCCTCGTCGACGCCGTTGTTGAGCGTCATGCCGCTCTTCCAGGTCGCCAGCAGCCAGTACTTCGGGAAGAACAGCCCGATCACCAAGAGGCAGGCGGCCGGGAGCGCGAGGTCACGCGCGATGCGCCCGTATGACCGGAGGTACCCGGTGGACATGTCGATACGGTCACGTCGCCGCCAGACCACGAGCAGCAGCCCGAGGCTGATGAGGTGCACGGACTCGCAGAACATGCAGATCGAGCCGATCGCCACGATCTCGATGATGAGCAGGACCGTCGAGGCCACCGCCGCGAGCGCGGCGAGGGGCAGCAGCAGCTCCTGCCGCTTGCGCGCCGACCAGACGATCGTAGCGAAACCGATGATCCCCCAGATCGCGACCGGCACGCCGAGGAACACGGAGTAGCGCGAGAGCGCGACCGTGGTGCAGTCGAGCCGCTCCCCGACCGCGCAGAAGCCCGACCACGCCGGGTTCAGGTAGGTCTGAACGTGCAGCGCCTCGAGACCGATGGAGACCAAAAGGCCGACGGCCGCCAGCAACGCTGGCAGCCGTCCAAGACCCTTGTTCTTCGCCTGTACGTTATTCACGTCCAAGCTGATCCGCGCTAGCCGGCGGTGAAGATCGTGGCGAAGGAGGCCTGGGCCTCGATGGTGCCACCAACGGAGGCGCCGGCCTGGCCGAGCGCCGTGATCGCCTCTTCGAAGGCCGGGATGACGCAGGTGATGCGACCCTTCGGGATCTCACCGAGGATCTCGACGCCGCCGGTGACGAAGCCCTGCATCTCGGCGGTGAGGTTGGCGAGCGGCGACGGGCTGAAGACGACCTCGCCGTTGACCTCGCCGTCGATCAGCGCCTTGAGCTTGGCGGTGCCCTGAAGGATCGCGGCGCCGCGGACCTTGAGCTCCTTGAGACGCGCCGAGAACGCGGCCTGGCCAGCGACGTCGCCCATCAGCTCGGCGTTGAAGGCGAAGCTGATGTCGAGGCTCGGCGGGGAGCACTCGAGGTTGGCCTCGGCCTGGGCCGACGCCTGGGCGTTGCACTCAGCGGACGCCGAGCAGTCGGCCGAAGCCGACGGCGGGGTCGCGGAGCCGGTGCAGGAGCCGGTGCAGGAGCCCGAGCAGGAGCCGCGGCACTCGGCCGAGGCGTCGCACTCAGCCGAGCCCTGCTCGACGAGACAGGTGCCGCTGCAGCTGCCGTTGCAGGAGGCGGCTGCCTCGAACTCGCAGGTGCCCATGCACATGCCCTCACAAGTGCCGGCGCACTGACCGTTGGCGTCAGTGGCCGAGCAGGTGCCGGAGCAGGTACCGCGGCAGGTGCCGGAGCACTCAGCCTCGGCCGAGAGCTCACAGGCGCCCTCGCACATGCCGGAGCACTCGACGCTCGGGGCCTCGACGGCGCAGGAGAACTCACCCGAGCACTCGGCGTCGCAACCACCCTGGCAGGAGCCCTCACACTGAACGGAGACCTCGCCCGGGTCGACCATGACCTCGCACTCGGCGGACGCCTCGCAGCTGGCCTGCGCCTCGACGGCGACGCTGATGTTGGCCTCGCACTTGGGCGGGGCGTAGACGACCTTGATGCCGCCGTCGAGGCTGGCCGTGAAGTCGGCCTCGATCGCGGTCTTGAGCTGGCCGACCAGCGCCGCGTCCACGGAGCCGCTCCAGTCAGCGTCGATGACGCCGTAGACCTCGGCGAGGGCGATGATGTTGGCGTCGAAGTCCGCCTTGATGAAGTCAACCGCGCCCTTGAAATCCGCGACGGCCTTGAAGAAGCCGTCCAGGCGGGCCTGACCCGAGATCGAGAGATTGCCGGTCTCGATGCTTCCGCACGGGCCGCAGATGTCGTCACAGCCTGTCATGTTGACCAGGCCGAGGCCTGCGACCAGACCGAAGAGGATGTTGCGTGTCTTGCTCATAGCTTCGTCGTCACTCCTTGCCCCTGTCCATACCGACGGCCGCCGGTCCCTTCGGGGACATGAACCGCGCTGTTGTGGCGAGGCCTCCGGAGGGGGTCGGCGGCATGATTGCACGATGCCGCGTGTCGGGCAAAGGCTTGGATCAAGAGAACTTTGAATGGCGCAAAAATCGCCATGTTCGTGAGGTTTGTCGAGATTTGTAGTGAGCCCTGGGGTAGGCCCATGGGTTGCACAGTGTTTGCCACATCACACGTCGGATCCGCCCCTTGGAGCATCTCTGCTGATGTTTCTAGCCCCCAGAAAAGATCACTACGCGCACGCTCCAGGATCTGCCTGCGCGCCAGCGAACGTGGACGAGCGCGCGTACGTCTGTTCTCCGTTTGGTTCGCTGAACTCCGAGGCGCGTTAACAAGACGGGGAGCGCGGCCGTAGCCTCGCTCCCCGTCTGCGCGTCACGTAAAGCGTGTGTAAACGTGACCGAGTCGATCTACCTCAGCCGCCGATGGTGGCCGTGACCATGCCCGCAGCCTGGAGGCTGCCCGTCAGCTGACCCGAGGCCGAGGTGACTGACTCGACGGCGAGCGGAAGCTGACCAAGAGCACAGACCGCGCCGATCGAGGCCTTGAGATCCGCCTCACCCGAGAGCTGGTCGACGAAGGCCGTGACCGCGCCCTCACCAGCCGCGCCGAGGTTGATGGCCGCGTCGGCGATGAGCTCACCGCGCGCGCGCAGAGCGATGATCGCGGACATGTGGCCCTTGAAGCCCTCGAGCCAGGCCTTGAACTCAGCCTGCGCGTCGAGGTCGCCCTCGAAGTCCGCGCTCCACTGGAAGGAGACCGCGAGCTCGGGCGGGGTGCACGTGATGCTGGCGCTGGCCTTGGCCTCGACGGTCGCCTTGCACTCGGCCGAGACCTCGGGCGGCTCAACTTCACCCTCACAGGTGCCGTTGCACTCGATGCTCGCCTCGCCCATGGCGCGGCAGGAGACCTCGGCGTTGGCCTCGCAGGAGCCGTCCGGCGGGGTGTACTCGCAGGTGCCCTCGCACTTGCCGTTGCAGGTCGCGCCGGCGGTCAGCTCCGTGCGGCACTGACCCGTGCACATGCCCTCGCAACGCCCCGCGCAGTTACCGTCGCCGTCGTAGAGATCACAGGCACCGCTGCAGGTGCCGTTGCAGGTGCCCTCGCAGCCGACGTCGCCGGAGAGCTCAGCCTCGCAGGTGCCCTCGCAGGAACCCTCACAGGCCAGCTGCGGCGCGGTGCCGCGGCAGACGACCTCGGCCTCGGCCGAGCAGCCCGCCTCGACGCTCGCGTCGGCCTTGCACTCGCCCTGGCACGAGACCTCGACCGAGCCGGGGTCGACGTCGACATCGCACTCGGCTGCGGCGCTGACCGACGCCTCGACGCTGGCCTGGCACTGCGCGGGCTTGTACTCGACCTTGATGCCGCCCTGGAGCGCGGCGTCGAAACGCGTCTGAATCTCGCCGGCGATCTCAGCACCGCCCGCGCCCGGCTCAAGACCAACCGAGACCGCGATGGCGTCGAGCTCGGCTCGGAGCTCCCCATTAACGCCGAGGAGCGCCGCCTCGAGATCGATCGCGGCGCCGAAGAAAGCGTCGATGCCGGCGATGCCGGAGATATTCGCCTTGCCCTCAATAAACGCGTTCTCGTTGCAGGTGAGCCCGCACTGCTCGGCGAGGTCCGTCAGCAGTCCGCCGCCTTCTCCGCCGTCGCAGCCCTGCGCCAGCGTGAAGCCGACGCCCATGGTCAGGCCCAACGCCATGGTCGAGATCAAGTTCTTGTTATGGATTTTCATTGTGACTGTTGCTCCTGTAACCACGTCTCTTCGTGAGTAGTGTTCGCCCACGAACCGTCGCGTCCGTCTGAAGTGCGCCCCTGCGGAGAAATGTCTCTGCTCCACAGGCGCCGACACTCGGCAGTGTTTAAGTAAAGAAGAACGCGCCGTACGCCAGCGCTCCAGGACAGGAGACCTTCACACCAACGCGCGCCAGCGAGCGCCTTGGCAGGTTGAATTGCGAGGTATGCAGGTCCCGTCATGGTCACGGTCGTACGAGCGGACGACTTGTTGGACCAAGGCCTGACGAAAATCTTCAGTTTGATCCCCAAGTTTTTGCGACGAGTCACAGAGGGCGCCGCGCTCGTCCGTGCGAAGCGCCGCGAACTTCGACCGCGCGTGAATTTGCGCCACGTGCTCAGGGCCGCCCGAGATCGGCCCACAGCGGGCAGTGATCGCTCGTCGCGACGAAGTCCGGGTCTGGATAGGAGGCCGTGCTGCGAAACGGCGCGCAGCGATGACGAGCGCAGTGAGCTGCGACGCGCGCCTTCGGTTCACCTGGCCCAAGATTCAGGAGTGACTTCGACACGACGATCTGGTCGAGCCACGATGGTTCCTTCCAAGCGTCTCGCCGGCTCCCCTCCCAGTACGCGCTGCACCCCTCGACCGCGTCGAGCCGGCGGAGCTCGACCCCCGCGAGCGCACGATCGAGCGCCGCAAATTCGCGCTCGACGCCGCCAGTCTCCGCGGACCCCGTGGTGTTGAAGTCGCCGAGGACGACCACGCTGGGATCCCTCGCGTCGGCGTCGGCGTCGGCGTCAGCGGCTCGCTCGATCTGAAGCTGCGCGATGATCTCGGCCAGCGCGGCCCACTGCTCACGACGACGCGCGAGCCCCTGCGGTCGCGCCTTGAGATGGACGACGATGACGAAAAGCTCGAGCCCTGTCCGCGCGCGCAGCAGCACGGAGAGCGCCGGCCGTACACGCCCCCCGAGCGTGATCGAGTCGTGCTCGCGTGGTTCGCCGATCACCTGGACTCGCGCGGGGTTGAGGAGCAGGCCGAGGCGCTGATGATTGCGCCCGCCGCCGTCGGAGAGCAGAACGCGATAGCCCTCCGCGAGCTGCGTGAGCGCCTCCGCCTCGTGGACTTCTTGAACCGCGATGACATCGGCGTCGAGCGACTCCAGGATGTCTCGCATTCGCTCGAGGTCATGGGGACCTTCGCCTTCCCGCGCTCGCGCGGCGGTGAACGGGAAATTCCGCAGGTTCCACGTCGCGACGCGCAGCGATCCTTCGGGGCGGGGCGCCACCGAGGACGCCGAGGGCAGCTGCAGCTCGAGCAGTTCACAGACGCGAGATCGCCATCGCGAGTAGACGATGACCGCGATGACGACCGCAAAAAGCACGAGCCAGGAGCGACGGGCGCTCCTGGCCGGTGAGTGCGACTCAAGCGAGGAAAGCACGCACGGGACGCTACGGGCGCGGTATACCGCGCGCCAGAACGTCCCGCTGTTGAACCGCCTCGCGAGCGGCTTCTTAGTCGCGCATCGAGTTGCGCTTGCGCTGGCGTCGCTTGCGACGGCGCTCCGCCTCACGGAGCTTGCGCTTCGACTTCACGCTGGGCTTCTCGTAGTGGCGACGGCGCTTGATCTCACGGAGCACGCCCTCGCTCGCCATTAATCGGCGGAGCTTGCGAATCGCTCGCTCGACGCCTCGTTCGTCGACCTTGACCTCCAGCGGCCGGCCCTGCACAGGGATGTGCTCGTTGGGCGGCAGTGCAGACTCGCTGCGGCCAGAGTCGTGATTCTCGCTGTCTTGGTTGTAACGGGGCGCCATGCTCGTGATTTCCAGGGGCTAGAGTCCCAGGGGTCGTGAGATATAGGTGGACAACCGAGCGACGGTCAAGCGCTCGAGACGCCCGCGACCGCGACAGAGCGTCTTGTTTTGTTCGCTGGGACCTGCGGAAACACACAAAGCGTCAAGCGCGCGCGATGATTCGAAACCGACTCTCGCGCCGGTTATTGGATGGTCTGCCCGTTTTCGAGCGACTCTGACGAGACCGGCTGCCTCAGCCAAACACCCACCTCGAACAGGCACGAGCAGAACACGTACGATCTCGGATCACTCCGCGGGCTGCGGCGCCGGCGAGTTCGGTCGCGCGCACGACCTAGGGCGCCCCGAGAGCGCCCCGAGGGCCTCAACACGATCCCTTCAACACCGCCGATTGACAGCTTCCTGCCGTTGCGCCAGCGTTGCAGGGATGGTGACGAAGCGGCCTGGCAAGCACCTCACCTTAAAAGACATGACGCAAGGAAGCGGCTGTACGCCCCGTACAGTGCGCTACTACGAGCGTCAGGGGCTTCTCCACGCCGCCCGCAGCTCCGGCGGCCACAGGCTGTTTCCGCCGAGCGAGCTAGAGCGCCTCAACTTCATCATCAGCCTGCGCGAGGCCGGCTGGTCGTTAGAGGAGATCACCGCGCTGTTCAGCATCCGCGACCAGTCGGGCGGCGACCAGGTCGCGTGCACCAAGCTGCAAACCCTGGTCACGGGTCACCTCGAGCGCTTGCAGCAAAAGATCGATATCCTCACGCGACTTCACGCGGATCTCGTGGAGACGCGCCGGCTGCTCTCGGTGTGCAGCGAGTGCACCGACCGGGGTCAAACGCCGGACTGCGGCGCGTGTGAGCGAGTCCCGCCGCTGACGGCCCAACCGCGCGGCTTTAAGCTGAGCTGGCGCGCCGGCGAAATCCGAGATGAAGAGCATGGGACCTCGACCCTGCACGTCGTGGGCGGAGACGCGCGCGACGACGAAGGCCCCGCGATCAGTTAACTAACCGCGGTCCAGACACAAGACGTGAACGACCCCAAGTTCAAGGCCATGAGTGATCAGCTGTCGGAAAGACGCGGCGCGATCGAGGACGCGCTCCGCGAGCTGCTGCGCGCCTGCGAGCTCGATCTCGAGCACAAGGATCTGCGAAACACGCCGACTCGGGTGGCGAAGACCTGGCTGAGCGAGTTCTTGTCCGGCTTCGCCATGGACCCCGCGATCATCCTGGGGAACCCGGTCAAGGGCGAGGGCGCCACGGAGCTCGTGATCGTCCGCGGGATCCCGTATCACGGCCTCTGCCCCCACCACCTGCTGCCCTACACCGGCGTAGCGACGGTCGCCTACCTGCCCGACGACAAGCTCGCGGGCTTCGGCCGTCTCGCGGACCTGGTGCGCTGCTACACTCGGCGGTTGACCCTGCAAGAGCGCGCCGGCAGCGACATCGCGGACGCCTTGATGGAGCACCTCGGGGCCCGCGGCGCGGGCTGCCTGATGCGGGGCCACCACACGTGCCTGAGCATCCCCGAGAACAAGCACGCGACCGAGGTCGAGACCTGCACGCTGCGCGGGGAGCTGCAGACGCGACCGGATCTGCGCTCGCAGTTCTTCGCCGGCTCACACCGCTAGACGACACCGCGTGGGCGCGACCCTGCAAGTCTACCTGCTCCGCCACGGTGAGACGGTCTGCCCGACCTCGTTCTACGGGCACCTCGACGTCGAGCTCTCGGCGCGCGGTCGAGCCCAAGCCGAGGCCCAGGCGCGCTGGCTCGAGCGCGTCCAGCTCTCCGCAGTCTACTGCTCGGACCTCCAGCGCGCGCGACACGGGGCGCTGGCGGTGTTGACCCGGCAGCGTGAGGCGCACGGGAGCGCGCCGCCGCTCGAGTCGCTGACCGCCCTGCGTGAGATGCACCTGGGCGTCTTTGAGGGCCTGGCGTTCGCGGAGGCGCGCGCGCGCTTCCCCGAGCTCGCCGGGCTCCGCTACCACGACCTCTTGGAGACGCGGATCCCCGGCGGCGAGACCGTGCGGGACGTAGGCGCGCGCGTGCTCCCCTGCGCGCAGGAGCTCACCGAACGTCACCTGCGAGCCGAGCAACACGCGGACTCGGCGATCGCCATCGTCGCCCACAACACGGTGCTCCGGCTCACGCTCGCTCACTTCGCCGGCCTCGGCCCAGCGGGCTACATCCGCTTCAAACAGTCGTGCGGCGCCATCAGCCGGATCGACCTCACGGCCGCGAACAGCACGGACGCCCTCGCCGACGCGACGATCGTGTTCTCGAACATGCTCCCAACCTGAGCCCGTCGCCGAGCGCGGCGCAGGCCGCGAACTCCGAGCGCGGCCGGGTCGTGAAGCGTGCTCCGCACGCACCCCGCCGCACGAAGATACACGTCAGCAAGAACGCGGACCACGTAGACGCGCCCAGGATGCCAAAGATCGCGGTCGTCCTCGACACCGCGGGAATTCCTCGCGCCCGGCGAGTGGACGGACGCGGAGGTCGTGTGCAAACTAGAAGGACACTCCTCCGAATTGATCGGAGTTGAACCCATTCATGCTTAAACACGGCTCCATGCTCAGCAAAGAGGTCCTGGCGTCCCTGCCGATCTTCCCGCTGCCCAACCTGGTCCTCCTGCCAGGCATGATCCTGCCGCTGAACGTGTTTGAGCCGCGCTACCTCGACCTCGTGGACCACGTGCTCGATTGTGGCCAGCACATCGGCGTCCCGCTCCTTCGGCCAGGTTATCAGGAGGACTACGAGGGTCGCCCGGAGATCGAGCCTGTGTTCGGCGTCGGCAAGCTGCTCTCGCACCTCCGCCTCCCCGACGGTCGCCGCTTTATCCGCCTCGAGGGCCTCGCGCGCGTGCGCCTGCTCGCCGAGCGCGACCTGAGCCGCAGCTTCCGCCTCGTCGAGGCCGCGCCGCTGCCCGAGGACATACCGCGTGATAACGAGCGCCTCGAGGTGCTCAAGGCCCAGGTTGAGCGCCTCGCGCGGGCCTGCAACCGCAACGACACCGAGACCGTCGACACCGTGCTCTCGATCACCGACGAGCGCGTGTTCACATACACCGTCACCGCGCTGCTCCCGAGCGTCGAGATGCTGATCAGCACGGCGCTCAACCGCCGGCTGTTCCGCTCGACCCCGTACACGACCTTCCAGCAGCGCTGCTTGGCCTGTGAGACGACGGACGAGCGCGTCGCGCTGCTGCTCGAGCGCGTCAGCGCGCTGCTCGACGTGCTCCAGAGCTACGCGCGCCTGCCGGCCGAGATGTGCAACTAGCGTCGGGGGTCAGTGCACGGTCCGCAGCAGGCTGCTGCGCTTCGGCCCGCTGGCGCTGAGCTTGCTGATCGCCAACGCCGCCTTCGCGGCGATGTCGGTCAGCACGCGCGCCTGCTCGCCGCCGGGGACCGCCTCGACCACGGGCGCGCCGGCCTCGCCGCCGTGGCTGATCTGGTTGTTGATCGGGACCTGCCCGAGCAGCGGCACGTTGAGCTCGCGGGCCAGGTTCTTGCCGCCGCCGGCGGCGAAGATGTTGTCGTGGTGGCCGCACGCCGGGCAGACGTAGTGGCTCATGTTCTCGACGACGCCGACGATCGGGACCTCGAGCTTGTTGAACATGTTGACCGCGCGACGGACGTCGATCAGCGCGATCTCCTGGGGCGTCGTCACCATGACCGCGCCCGTGATCGGGATCAGCTGAGCGAGCGAGAGCTGCGCGTCACCTGTCCCAGGGGGCAAGTCAACAATAAGGTAGTCGATGTCGCCCCAGACGACATCCTCTAGGAACTGCTTGAGCAGCTTGTGGATCATCGGGCCGCGCCAGATCACCGCGCCGCCCGGCTCGACGAAGTAGGCGACGCTCATGACCGGCACGCCGCGGTAGAGCGCCGGCGCGATGCGGTCCCCCTCGGGGGTCGTCGAGGTCTCGCGGTTCGGGGCGCCGAGCATCTTGGGCACGCTCGGGCCGTAGATGTCGGCGTCGAGGATCGCCACCCGCGCGCCGAGCTGCTTGAGCGCCATCGCGACGTTGACGCTGATCGTGCTCTTGCCGACGCCGCCCTTGCCCGCCGCCACCGCGATGATGTTCTTGACCGTCGGCAGGCGGTTCAGGTCCTGGCGGGCCGGCTTGTGCGGGACCTTGAGCTCGTAGCGGATGTCCACAGCGACGCCGAGCGAATCCAGCGCCGCGCGCAGCGAGGCGTCCAGCTCAGCGCGCCTGGGGTAGCCGGGCGAGATCAGGTTGACGGTCAAGGCGACGCGCTCGCCGGCGGCCTCGGTCTTGACCTCGACGCCCTCGAGCTGCCCGGCGACGATCGGGCGCCCGGTCTCTGGATCGTTGACGCTCGCCAACGCGCTGCGCACTTGCTCGGCGGTCACCCCCATCGACATCTCTCTCCTCGGCGGCGCGCAGGGCGAAGGCTCGCGGCGCGCCATCGGGTCAGCATCGCTGCTGGGGGATGTATTGCGCTCGGCTTGCTTGTGGCGCCAACCTCGGGCGATGTAGCATCGTGCACAGTGATAAGCTACCCTCGCGTCAGCTTATCTGCGGAGCTTCCACACACACATGGCCGTCCTCGAAATCGTCAAGTACCCCGATCCCCGACTGCGCGAGTCGACCTTCCCCGTCGAGGAGATCAACGACGACATTCGGCAGCTCGTCCGCGACCTCACCGACACGATGTACTCGCTGAACGCCGCCGGGATCGCGGCCATTCAGGTCGGGCGACTCGAGCAGGTCTTCATCATCGACGGCAAGGTCGCCGGCGGTGATGAGAACGCGCCGCCCGAGGTCTTCATCAACCCCGAGATCGTCGAGACCGGCAAGGGCATGGAGCTCGCCGAGGAGGGCTGCCTGAGCTTCCCGGACGTGTTCGTCGACATCAAGCGCCCGCGCTGGGCCAAGGTCCGCGCGATGAAGCTCGACGGGACCACGCGCGAGGTCGACAGCGACGGCCTCTACGGCCGCGCGCTGCAGCACGAGCACGATCACCTGACCGGACAGCTGATGATCGACCTCGTCGGCATGGTCAAAAAAGAGATGATCAAGCGCAAGATGAAGCGCTTTCACAACGCCGAGGCGCGCAAGAAGGCGAAGGCCTCCAAGTCGGCCTCGGCCTAAACGCCGTCTTAGGCCCCGCCGCGCCGCCCGCCCGTCTCGCGCGCGCTTCTGGTACATGTAGGTACCATGAGCGCCCGTGATGAGCAGGTTCGAACGACCTTCGAGCAGTACGACAAGGACGGCAACGGCAAGATCGACCTCATCGAATTCCGCGAGCTCGTGAGCGAGCTGGGCAGCGAGCGCAGCCCCGCGGATGTCGAGGCCGACTTCAACGCGATCGACAAGGACGCGGGCGGGCTGCTCGAGTTCGAAGAGTTCGCGCGCTGGTGGAACCTCCGCTCGGCCTTCGACAACCACGACGAAGGCCGCACTGGGACCATCGGCCTGCGCGGGTTTCAGGCGCTCACGCGCGCGCTCGGCAGCTCCCGCGGACCCGCCGCCCTCAGCGCCGACTTCGACGCGCTCGCCAACGACGGGCGGCTCGCGTTCGACGACTTCGCGCGCTGGTGGAGCGTCCGCTCGCAGTTCGACAAGTTCGACGGCGACCGTGACGGCGAGATCAACCTCGGGGAGTTTCACCTGCTCGTGAACGAGCTCGGGCACACCGGCAACCCCACGGAGATCGCCGCGACCTTCGAATCACTCGACGCCGCGTCACGCGGCGCGCTGAGCTTCGCGGACTTCCTCCGCTGGTGGTCCACGCACTAGCAACCCGTGGCTTGCTAGCTCCGCCGCTGGCTTCGTTGGCGAAACTCGAAGTACACCCGTACAACTTCGTTTCACCGCCTCGCCAGCGACGAAGATCCCGGCGCGAGGCGATACGCGAACGTTCGCCACGGGCCGCGAGCCGTCAGGTCGCCGACAGCAGCTGGTCGCGGTCGAGGTCGCGGAGCTGGGCGCTGACGACCGTGAGCGCGGTCATCAGCACGATGTTGTCGACCGTGCAGTCGCGCTCGAGCGCCGTCACCGGGCGGTTGGTCCCGAGCAGCACCGGCCCGACCGCCGAGACGCCGCCGAGCTCACGCATCAGCTTGTAGGCGACGTTGCCTGCCTCGAGGCTCGGGAAGATCAGGACGTTCGCGGGGCCCGTGAGCCGCGTCCCGGGCATGATCTTTCGCTGGAGCTCGTAGTTGACCGCGAGGTTCGCCTGCATCTCGCCCTCGATCTCGATGTCGGGCCGACGCGAGCGGAGGAGCGTGGTCGCGTCGGCGACCATCCGCGCGCGCTTGTGCTTGACGGAGCCGAAGTTGCTAAAGCTCAGCATCGCCACGCGCGGCTCGACATCGAACAAGCGGGCCGCGTCGGCGATCATCTCGGCGATGTCCGCGAGCGACTCGGGGGTCTGGTCGATGTTGACGGTCGTGTCGCCGAAGAACTTGAGGCCGCTCTTGTGCAGCATCAGGTACATGCCGGCGATCCGCCGCCCGCCGGGTCGCAAGCCGATGACCTGCAGCGCCGGGCGCACGGTGTCGGGGTAGCTGTGATTGAGGCCGCTGACGACGCCCTCGGCGCGCCCCTCGGCGACCATCATCATGCCGAAGTAATTCGGCTCGCGCATGAGCGTCTGGGCCAGCGGGCGATCGACGCCCTTGCGGTTGCGCCGGCGCCAGAACACCTCCGCGTACTCCTCGCGCATCTCGTCGGTGTTGGGGTCGACCAGGTCGACGCCGCCGAAGTCGAGATCGATCTCGTGCTCCTTGACGAGCGCCCGGATGCGCTCCTTGTTGCCGATCAACACCGGCTTGGCGATGTGCTCCTCGTCGAGGATGGCGCAGGCCTGCAGCACGCGCGGGTCCTCGCCCTCGGGGAACACGATGCGCCGCGGATCGCTGGTCGCCTTGCGGACGAAGCGGCGCATCACCGCGGTCGCGCCGCCGAGCAGCCCGCGGAGCTTCTCGCTGTAGGCGTCGAGGTTGAGCTCGAGGCGGGCGACGCCGCTCTCGATCGCCGCCTTCGCGACCGCCGGCGCGACCCAGTGGAGCACGCGGGGGTCGAAGGGCTTGGGGATGATGTAGTCGGGCCCGAAGGTGAAGGTGTTGCCGTAGGCCGCCGCGACGACCTGCGGCACGTCCTTGCGGGCGAGCTCCGCGAGCGCGTGGGCGGCCGCGACCTTCATCGCCTCGTTGATCCCGGTCGCGCGGACGTCGAGCGCGCCGCGGAACAGGAACGGGAAGCCGAGCACGTTGTTGACCTGGTTGTTGTAGTCGCTGCGCCCCGAGGCGACGATCGCGTCCGGGCGCGCCTCCTTCGCCGCGTCGTAGGGGATCTCGGGGTCGGGGTTGGCGAGCGCGAAGATGATCGGCTTCGGCGCCATGGTCTTGACCATCGCCGGCGTGACGAGGCCGGCGCGAGACAGCCCGAGGAACAGGTCCGCGCCGACGAGCGCGTCGGCCAGCGTGCGCGCCTCGGTCTCGCGCGCGAACTCCTGCTTGAGCGGCCGCGTCGAGAGGTCGCGCCCGGTGTGCAGCACGCCCTTGGAGTCGCACATCAAGATGTTCGCCGGGTCGATCCCCAGGCTGATGTAGAAGCGCGCGCACGCGATCGCGGAGGCGCCCGCGCCGCTGACGACGACGCGCATCTTCTCGATCTTCTTCTCTTGGAGCTCCGCCGCGTTGATCAGCGCGGCGCCGCTGATGATCGCGGTCCCGTGCTGGTCGTCGTGGAACACCGGGATCTTCATGCGCTGCTTGAGCTGCTCCTCGATGTAGAAGCACTCGGGCGCCTTGATGTCCTCGAGGTTGATGCCGCCGAAGGTCGGCTCGAGCGCGGCGACGCTCTCGATGAAGTGGTCGGCGTCGCGGCAGTCCAGCTCGAGGTCGAAGACGTCGATGTCGGCGAACTTCTTGAACAGCACGCCCTTGCCCTCCATGACGGGCTTGCTCGCCAGCGGCCCGATGTCCCCGAGCCCGAGGACCGCGGTGCCGTTGGAGATCACCGCGACGAGGTTGCCGCGGGCCGTGTAGGAGTAGACGAGATCGGGATCCCGCGCGATCTCCAGGCAGGGCTCAGCGACGCCGGGCGAGTACGCGAGCGAGAGATCGCGCTGACTCGTCAACGGCTTGGAGGGGAGCACCTGGATCTTCCCGGGGCGGCCCTTGCTGTGGAACTCGAGAGCTTCGCGGGCACGGAGGTTGCGCGAGGACGACGACATCGACGCGACCATACTCGGGGCTGCGCGCCGCGTCATCCGAGGTGCGCGCGCGAACAGCTTTGCGCGGCTCGGATCCACGCTGATCCGCGCGAGAGCGTCCACGCGCGCGCCGAGAGTGCACTCGAGACGCGCGCGCGGTCCTCAGCGCGCATCGATAGCGGGGCCGCTAGCGCTCGAGCAAGCGGTACAGGTTGCTCCGCTCCCACAGGATCGCCTCGGCGTAGTGCTCGAAGCGCGCCTCGGCGCGACGGAACTCGGCGGTGTGGTACACGCGCCGGCCGTCGACGATCGGCATGTCGTGCACCTCGTGCAGCATCTCGTGATAGACGACCCACGCGACGAAGAAGCGCGGCACGTCGCTCGCGTCGAGCACCGGGTGAATCCGGATCAGCGCGTCCTCGACGGTGTAGCTGCCGAGCTTGATCGAGTCGCGGGAGCGCTTCCTGCCGCGCCGCGGACCCCAGGTGATCCGGGCCTGGATCGCGCCGTCGAAGTAGCGCTCGTTCAGCTCGTCGAGGATCTCGAGCAGGTCGTGGTAGCGGCCCTCGACGTCGAGATCGACGGTCCGCGGACGTCCGCGCCGCCGGATCAGGTGCTCGTTGCTGTCGATGAACTCGCGCACCAGCGTCGCCGAGTCGCGATCGTGACTCTCGGCGTAGCGGGCCACCGCGCGCAGCACCATCGGCGGCGCCTCGGCGAACATCCGGTGAATGCGGAAGGTCAGCACGCCTTGGCCGCCGCGCTTGATCGAGACCATCGTGTGGAGGTTGTCCGTGAAGATCACGCGCGCGCGACCGCGGCGGAGGTAGGCCTTGAGCCGACGCTGCAGCACCTGCCTGCGCTCGTGCTCTTCCTCCTCGGACCACTCGGCCGCCAGCGGACCCGGCTCCGCTCGGCGCGCGCCCGGGCGCGCCGGGATCGACCCGACAGGCGCCGCCTTCGCCCGCACGGCGGCGCTCGGGGGCAGCGACGCGCTCGTCTCACGCGGAGCAGTAGACGGGGCCATAGGGGCGATCGAGGGCGATCTCAGCATGGGATCAGAGCGGCTTTCGGAGTCGCCTGACGCGCCGGCTTCATCATCACGACTGCTCGTCTGCAGGGGGCGCGCCGTCACGGCGTAGGTAGGATATGATCGCTCACCGACGTGCACGAAATTTCGTGGACCGCCGCGTAACCCAGGGCGACCTTGGACATGAATTTGCCTTGTCGTCGCAGATCTGAAAGGGCGTCCTCGAACGCTCGCGCGCCCGCGCTCGACATTCGCTCGACATCGAGGTTGAGCCTGCGCACGCGCCCCGCGATCACGCGCATCATCGCGTGATCGCGGCTCGAGTCGCCCGCCTCCGCTCCCTCCGACGCACCCGCCTACCCCGATGACCAACGACGCAACGCCGAACGACGCGCCCACGCTGCGCATCACCGTCCTGCTGTTCGCGGGCCTCCGCGATCGACTCAAGCGCTCCTCGCTGGAGCTCGAGATCGCCGCCGGCTCGACGGTCGACGCGCTCGTCGCTACGATCGCCCGAGCGCACCCCGAGCTCGCCGGCCCGCTCGCGCACTGCCGCGTCGCCGTCGACCAGACCTTCGCGACCGGCGACGAGACCATCAGCGCGCCCGTCGAGGTCGCCCTGATCCCGCCGGTCTCCGGCGGCATCGACACGCCCGCCGAGTCAGACGCGGAGCCCTCGGACGCCGCGCGCTTCGCCATCAGCGACGCGCCGCTCGACCCGGCGCGCGTGATCGAGGCGGTCGCGCATCGACACGCGGGCGGCATCACGAGCTTCATCGGCAACGTCCGCAAGCAGAGCATGGGCAAGTCGATCGACCACCTCGAGTACGAGGCCTACCCGGAGATGGCGCTGCGGGTGATGCGGGAGATCGCGGCCGCCATCGAGCGCGACACGCCGCGCGCGCGCGTGGCGATTCACCACCGCGTCGGTCGACTCGAGATCGGCGAGACCGCGGTCGTGATCGCCGCCTCAGCGCCCCACCGCGCCGAGGCCTTCAGCGCCTGCCGGGCGGCGATCGAGGCGCTCAAGCGCGACGTGCCGATCTGGAAGCGCGAGGTCGCCGACAGCGGCGAGACCTGGTACGGCCGCGGGCCCTGAGCGCTTCATGCCCTTTCGAACACCCACGACCTGCGGGCGTCGGGTCGCTGCTTAACGCCAGGGGACCCTCCAACTTCCGGGCGGCCTGGACGAGATCAAGCGGACGAACACCTCCACGCTCGCCGTCCTCAGCCGGCTCCTCCCTGGCTCGCGCGCGACCCTTGAGCTCCGGCGAGTTCTGAGCGCTGGAGGCCTTGTTGACGAGCCGCTCGCGCGCGAGCTGTGAGCTCCAGCGAGCTGTGAGCGCTGCGGGCCTTGTTGACGAGCCGCTCGCGCGCGAGCTGTGAGCTCCAGCGAGCTGTGAGCGCTGCGGGCCTTGTTGATGAGCCGCTCGCGCGCGAGCTGTGAGCGCTGGAGACCTCGTTGAAGGGCCGCTCAGGCGCGAGCTGTGAGCTCCAGCGAGCTGTGAGCGCTGGAGGCCTCGTTGACGAGCTCCGGCGAGCTGCGCCGGAGGCTTGTCGAAAGGCCCGGTCTCGCGTCGGCGGCTAGTAGCCGCGTCGCTCGGAGGTGTTTGTAAAAATGTTCTCGAGTCGGCCGAGCTCGTCGGACTGGATCAGGAAGCCCGTGAAGTTGGCCATGTCCTCGAGGATCGCGACCGCGTTGACCGAGGCCCCCTCGCTGTCGATCGCCTGCAGCCGGTTGCAGAAGCTGACGTTGACCGTCTGGACCTCTTCGAAGAAGTCGAGCAGCTCCTCGAGCTCCCAGTCAGCGCGCTCGCCCCGGCGATACGCGAAGTACTGGCCCATGAGGTACATGGCGAGGATGCGGTAGGTGGTCTCGTCGGGCGTGGCGAAGGGCAGGTGCGTCTCGACCATCGGCTTGAGGCGCCCGAGCACGGGGCAGCCGCTGGAGGCCATCATCAGGCCCAGGATCGCGCTCACGCCGCGCTCGGTCTTCGTGCGGCCGATGTAGGTGCGCGCCTTGGTGTGCACCTGGACCGTCGTCTCGGTGTCCGACGGGACATCTTTGAACGCGTCGATGAGGTGCCACAGCGCCTTCGCCACCGGGCACTGCGGGTGCTCATCGTCCTCGAGCGGGCAATTCGGACACTTGCAGTACTCGAGCTCGGTCCACTCGGGGTACTCGTCGAGCGGCTCGTTGATGATGTTCAGGGTCTCGTAGTCGAGCCGGATCCTGAACTCTTTCCGGCTGCCGCTGTCGAACAGGAACTCGTAGACGTACTCAATCGTCGCCTGGTTGTCGTCGCCTTCACCCGCGTAGTCGTCCTCGAATTCGTCGTCGTGCATGCGCGAGTTCCTCGGCGTAAACGGCTGTAGACCCAGGTTACCGCGTTCAACAGCGCGGATCCAGAAGATCGACGCGGCGCCGTCGCCGGGGAGAGGACCCCTGCACGCGCGCGGTATCTGTACACGCACGGAATTGGGACCGCGTTAAACGCCGTTCTTCGCGGCGGGATGTCGCGCGGTAACGAGCCTACCGCGCGCGCGCTCGCGCGCTCGCGCGCGCGCGCACCGGTCTCGTTGGACAGGTTGTTCACAAGAGCACCTTGGGTCAGCGGTCGCGCTCAGCCGTGAACCCCGCGGACCTCGATGTCTCCCCGTCGCGTCGAGATCGTGATCGCCAGGGCCGAGCGCGGCTCGTCCTCGACGCCGCTGATCTCGACCGCGCCGCGCTCGGAGGTGAGCGTGAGCCGGTAGCCGCCCGCTGGCACGAGGACCGCGACGTCCCCGCTGTCGGTCTCGATCTGCAGGACGTCAGGCGGACGCGCGAACGCGAGTCCGACGGGGCCAGCGCGAGTACGCACGCTGCACGCGGTGGGGCGCAACGCCGCGCCTGTGACGGCGCCCGTCTCGGTCTCGATCTCGATCTCGCCCGAGATCGACTCCAGCTCCACGCGGCCGTCCCCGCGCGCGACTTCGAGGCCGCGAGCGTTTGCCGCCCGCACGTGGCCGTGACCCGAGGAGGCCCAGGTCCGAAGCGCCACCGGCAGCGGCGAGGTGATCGTGTAGCTCGCGTCGCAGACCTCCGTCGGCGCGTCGCAAGCGCTGCGCAGCCGGAGGACGCCACCCTCGACCGCGTCCTCCGAGCGCGGCTCCCCGTGGTTCCAGCGCATGATCCGCTCGACCAGCACGGCGCCGCCGCTCGTCGGCGCGACGGAGAAGTCAATCTCGCTCGAGACGCCGTCGATCTCGACTCGCTCGACAGGCTGCGGGAAGGCCTGGTCTTCGAAACGAACGTTCGGCTCGCAGGCGCTCGCGGCCGCGACCGCGAGGCCCAAGGCGACGCCGAGCGCGACGGCGCGAGCGCTCCTCGCGATCGTCATGAGCCCGCACGCTCCGCGCACACCATCGCCCCCACACGCGTACCGTGCCACGTCCACGAGGGCGCCGTAAGCCCGCGCGCGAGCGCGCGCGTCGAGCTGCCCGCGATCCGCCGCATTCGTGTGAACAGCGGGCAGTCAGGGTATCTTCGCCGCCCATGGCGCGATTTCGCGGTCTCTTTCTCCTGTTCTTCCTGTCTGGCATCAGCGGGCTGATTTACGAGTCGATCTGGTCGCGATATATCCGCCAGTTCGTCGGCAGCGCGTCGACGGCTCAGGTCCTCGTCCTGAGCCTGTTCATGGGCGGGATGTCGCTGGGCGCCTTGATCGCCTCGCGCAAGCTCGCGGGCGTACGCTCCCCGGTGCGCGCCTACGGGATCATCGAGGGCGCGATCGGCCTGTACGCGCTGGCGTTCCCGAGCATCGCCGAATTCGTCATGCGGATCAGCTACGACGTGCTGTTCCCGGCGGTCGGCACGGCGGGCGGCGTCGCCATGGTCAAGTGGTGCCTCGCGGGCCTGATGATCCTGCCGCCCTGCGTGTTCCTCGGGATGACCTTCCCGCTGATGAGCGCCGGCATCCTGCGCCAGGAGCCGAAGAAGTCCGGCGAGATCCTGAGCATCCTGTACTTCACCAACAGCCTGGGGGCGTCGCTCGGCGCCGTGTTCTCGGGCTTCTACCTGGTCGCGACCTTCGGGCTGCCCGGGACGCTGATGGTCGCGGCCTCGCTCAACCTCCTGATCATGGTCGTCGCGCTGCGGCACAAGCACACCGCGCCGCCAATCGTCGCGCGCCCGGACGAGACGCCGGCGAACACGGACGCGAGCACGATGCTGATGCTGTTCCTGGCGGTCGCCTTCGGCACCGGGCTGTCGTCCTTTATGTACGAGATCTCGTGGATCCGGCTGCTCTCGATGGTCATCGGCAGCGCGACCCACTCCTTCGAGGTCATGCTCTCGGCCTTCATCTTCGGCATGGCGCTGGGTGGCCTATGGGTCAGGCGCAGGATGGATCGCTACAAGCACCCCGAGGTGGTGCTCGGGATCGTCCAGCTGATCATGGGCCTCTCGGCGATCGCGACGCTGCCGCTGTACCGCGTCGCGGTGCTCTCGATGGGCGCGCTGCTCTCGGGCGACGAGCGCACCACCACGCTGTGGCTGGGCTTCAACGCGCTGCGCTACCTGCTGTGCCTGCTGATCATGCTGCCCGCGACCTTCTGCGCGGGCATGACCCTGCCGCTGCTGACCCACGTGCTGCTCAAGCGCGGGCAGCCCGAGGGCGTCATCGGCCGCGTCTACGGGCTGAACACGCTCGGCGCGATCGCGGGCGCGGTCTCGGCCGGCCTCCTGCTGATGCCGATCATCGGGCTCAAGAACGTGATCGTGCTCGGCGCGGGCGTCGACATCATGCTCGGCATCCTGCTGCTCGCGCGCGAGCGCAATAACCCCGCGAGCGCGCGCGGGCTCGCCAAGACCACGCGGATGGCCGCGATCGGCGGCGGCCTCGCGCTGATCACCGGCTTCACCGTCATCAAGGTCGACCCGATGGTCCTGACCTCGACGGTGTTCCGCAACGGTCGCACGCGCCTGCCCGACTCGGACTACCGGATGATCTCCTACGTCGACGGTCGCACCGCGTCGGTCTCGGTCGTCGATCGCACGGTCCACGAGGGCTACCGCGTGATCTACACCAACGGCAAACCCGACGCCTCGGTCGTGCTGACGCGCTACCCCGAGGGCCGCGACCCGCGGCTGGGGCCCGACATCGCCGGCGACGAGCCCAACCAAATTCTCGTGGGCCTGATCCCGCTGATGTTCCGCCCGGGCTCGACCCACGGCGCGCTCATCGGCTTCGGCTCGGGGGTCACCTGCCACGTCGCGCTCGGCTCGCCCACGCTCGAGCGCCTCGACACCATCGAGATCGAGCCCGAGATGGTCCGGGGCTCGCGCGAGTTCATGGCGATCAACCGCCGCGCGTACGAGGATCCGCGCAACCACATCTGGTTCGACGACGCCAAGGCCTACTTCGCGGGCGCGTCGCAGACCTACGACTTCATCATCTCGGAGCCGACGAACCCCTGGGTCAGCGGCGTCTCGAGCCTGTTCACCGTCGAGTTCTACCGAGAGGTCAAGCGCTACCTCAAGGACGACGGGATCATGGCGCAGTGGCTGCAAGGCTACGAGCTGAGCGACGAGCTGCTGCTGACCGTGCTCACCGCGCTCGACCAGGAGTTCTCGGACTACATGATCCTGCGCGTCGGCGACAGCGACTGGATGATCGTCGCGGTCAAGGGCGGCGAGGTCGGTCAGCTCGATCCCACGCCGCTGGGCTGGGAGTCGATCACGGAGGAGCTCGACGTGCTCGGCATCCACGACGTCGGGCAGATGGACGGGCTGATCGTCGCCAACAAGCGCATGCTGCACGAGTTTTTGCGCGGCCGAACCGCCAACTCCGACGCGCACCCGCTGCTCGACACGGGCGCCGAGCGAGCGCGCTTTATGAAGGACGCCGCCGGCTTCCTGCACTCGATCCGCTGGACGCCCGCGCCGCTCTTGGAGGTCCTCGGCGGGATCGAGCGCCGCCCCTACCCGCGCGCGGGGATCGGCGACCTCCGCGACCCGCACGTGCTCTACGAGGTCGAGCAGGCCTCGCTGCTGATGCGCGTGCACGACGATCCCGGGACCGCGCAGTGCGACAACTCGGGCCTGAAGTACTGCGACTACCCCAACGCCTCGCGCATGCACATGTGGCTCACGGAGCAGGGCAAGCTCGAGGCCGGCGCGCCCGACTGGGACCAGTGGTTCGAGCGAACGTACAAGCTGTTCCGAAAGACAGCCGGACACATGCGGCTGACGGGCACGAAGTGGTGGGCGCGGGTCATGAAGGCGAGCGCGCGCGATGACGCGCCCGAGGACGTCAAGCGCTCGCTCCAGCTCATGGACGCGCTGCAGGCCCGCGACGGGCAGCGCCTGAAGAGCGCGATCGAGGCGACCGAGGCGGCCGGCGACGAGCTCCTGCCGACCGGCTTTCGCTCGATCGCGCAGCTGGTGGCGCTCGAGCTCGTCGAGGCCCCCGCGAGCGAGCGGCGCGCCTTCGTCGACTCGGTGATGGCCCCGCTGGTGCAAGACAACGGCGCGAGCGAGGACCTGGCCTATCAGGCACTTATGTCCTACGCGCAGCGGGACTAGAACCGCGCGCGATTGACCCGCGAGCCGCCTCGCCGCGGGCGCGAGCGCGACCGGGCTCCCGCCCCCAACGCGCCGTGCGAACGGCGTACACCGTGGTGCCCGCGCCCCGCCTCAAGTCACGGGCGCGCGCGGCCGGCGTGTGGACATCACGCGCGCCCTGTCAGATGATGGAGGCCTCGATGGTTGACCTGAGTGGAGGTAGTTCCATGTCCGGGATGAGTGATTTCGGGGCCCCGCGCGGACGCGGCGGCCTGCGCCGCGGCCTGCTGCCGGCGACGGCGATGTGCCTGTTCGGCTTCAGCGGCGGGCTGCTGATGGCCTGCAACAACAGCGGCAGCGACTCCTGCGTCTCGACGCGCGAATTCTTCGCCAACGAGATCCTCGGCGGCGCGATGAAGACCTGCGCCGGCTGCCACGAGCCCGGCGGCCTCGCGAGCGAGCAGAACGCGGCCTTCATGCTGTGGCCGTCGACCTACCCCGGCTTCCTCGACGCGAACTTCGAGATGGTCGAGGAGCTGGCGCGCAGCGAGTACGACGGCATCCCGCTGCTGCTCGCCAAGGCCTCGGCGAAGACCGACCACGGCGGCGGCAAGGTGCTCGAGGAGGGCAGCGACGAGTACAAGGCGATCGAGAAGCTGATCAAGCAGCTCGACAAGCCGAAGGAGTGCGACGCCGACGTCGACGGCACGATCGAGGGGATCGAGCTGATGACCGAGGCCGAGACGCTGCGCAAGGCGAGCCTGCACCTCGTCGGCCGGCTGCCGACGCAGGGCGAGCTCGACTCGGTCAGCTCGGGCGGCGAGGACGCGCTCCGGGCCGCCGTCGAGGGCATGCTCAACGAGGACGCCTTCTACGCGCGGCTCGAGGAGATCTTCAACGATATGCTCCTCACCGACCGCTACCTCGCCTACACGGGCTTCGGGGTCAACCTGCTCGATCAGGACTCGTGGCCGGCGGCGGGCGCGGCCTACGACGCGCTGCCGGATGACCAGCGCTACAACGTCAACCTCGCGGTCACCCGCGAGCCGCTCGACCTGATCGCGTACATCGTCAAGAACGACCGGCCCTTCACCGAGATCGTCACGGCGGACTACACGGTCTTCAACACCTTCTCGGCCTCCATCTACCAGCCCCAGGGCGTGTCCTTCCCCGACGGCGCGACCTACGGCGACCTCGTGGAGGGTCAGCTCTCGATGACCACCGAGGGCGGCCCGGTCAACGTCCCGCACGCCGGGATCCTGACGTCGCCGATGTTCCTCAACCGGTTCCCGACGACGCCGACCAACCGCAACCGCCACCGCGCGCGGATGGTCCTCGACATGTTCTTGGCGACCGACATCCTGCGGATCGCCGAGCGCCCGATCGACCCCTCGGCGCCGACCGAGTACCTCAACCCGACGCGCGAGAACCCGGCGTGCACGGTCTGCCACTCGATCATCGACCCGATCGGCGGCGGCTTCCAGAAGTACGACGACAACGACCAGGAGGAGTACGACCCGGCGCGCGCCTGGTACACGGACATGTACAGCCCCGGCTTCGGCGAGGAGGACATGCCGACGAGCGACTACGGCGTCGCGCTGCAGTGGCTCGGCAAGCGCATCTCCCAAGACCCGCGCTTCGTGCTGGCGACCACCTACACGGTCTACCGCGGGCTGACCGGCCTCGAGCCGATCGCCTACCCGACCGACCCCGAGGCCGAGGACTACCAGGCCCGGCAGGAGGCCTGGTACGCGCAGGAGGCCGAGTTCACGCGCATCGGCCAGGCCTTCGTGGACTCGAACTACAACCTCAAGACCATCGTCTCCGGCCTGGTCCTGAGCCCCTACTTCCGCGCCAAGGCGGTCGATCTGCCCAAGGACGCCGACGAGGCGCTCTACCTCGAGATGGGCGTCGGCCGGCTGTCGACGCCAGAGCTGCTCGCCAAGAAGATCCAGGCCGTCACCGGCGCCCGCTGGATCCGCGGCTGGGACCTCAACGACTACCTGCTGACGGACTACCGGATCCTCTACGGCGGCATCGACTCGGACACGGTGACGAACCGCCTCGACACCATGAACGGGATCATGGCGAGCGTCGCCTGGCGGCTCGCCAACGAGGTCTCGTGCGGGACCACGGCCTGGGACTTCTCGAAGCCGGCCGGCGAGCGCCTGCTGTTCCCGCTCGTCGAGCTCGACATCATGCCCGAGAGCGAGTCGGGCTTCGAGGTGCCGGAGGCGGTGGACGCGATCAAGCGGAACATCCAGCACCTGCACTACCGGGTGCTCGGCGAGGAGCTGGAGCTCACCGACCCCGAGATTAACGCGACCTTCAACCTGTTCGTCGAGACATGGCGCGAGGGCGTGACGCTGGTCAACGCCGACCCGGCGAACGCCTACCTGACCTGGCAGTGCCAGGCCCGGGCCAACCCGCTCAACCCGTCACAGGACCTCCCGGAGGCGCAGTGGATCCAGCAGGATCCCAACTACACCGTGCGCGCCTGGATGGCCGTGCTGACCTACCTCTACTCCGACTACAAGTTCCTCTACGAGTGAGCCGAGGACCTACGCACCAGGAGACATGATCATGGATCGCCGCAAGTTCTTGAAGCTCTCCGCGCTCACCGGCCTCGCCCTGAGCGCTCCCGTCGGCCTCGGCCTCGGCCTCCGCCGCGTCCGCGCCGGCGCGCTGACCTACGGAGGACCCTTCTACGTGTTCGTCAACGCAGGCGGCGCGTGGGACCCACGCTTCCTCTGCGACCCCATCCTCGACCCGGCGCAGAACCGGGTCTACGGGGACATCGCCACCGCCGGGAACATCCCCTACGCGCCCATCCCGATGACGGCCGCGACCACCGGCCTCGACGCGCTCTCGGCCGCCGAGCTGGTGGGCACCCAAGCCTTCTTCGAGAAGTACGCCCCGCAGCTGCTGTGCGTCAACGGCATCGACATGGCGACGAACAACCACGACGGCGGCGTGCGCCACATCTGGAGCGGGAAGCTCGAGGAGGGGCACCCGTCCTTCGGCGCGCTGGTCGCCGCGACCAAGGCGCCCGCCGAGCCGCTCGCCTACATCAGCAGCGGCGGCTACGACCAGACCCACGGGCTCGTGCCGCTGACGCGCATGAGCAGCATCGACACGATCCGCCGGGTCGCCTACCCGCACCACCTCGACCCGGCCGACCTGAGCGCGGGGACCTATCACACCCTGGACACGGTCGACCGCATCCGCGCCGCCCAGACCGCCCGCGTAGACCGCCTCCACGGCGCCGCGTCGCTGCCCCGCGACCGCGCCGCGAAGAGCGAGCTGATCCTCGCGCGCGAGAACGACGACACCCTGCAGGCGCTGGTCCTGCCGGACCAGCTCGTCGACTTCGGCGACTACAACCTCAGCGACCTCGAGCGCTTCATGCAGCAGGCCCAGCTCGCGCTCGCGGCGTTCCAGTCCGGGCTCGCGGTCGCGGTCAACCTCAACCTCGGCGGCTTCGACACCCACGCGACCCACGACCGCGATCAGGTGCGGCAGATCGGCAAGCTCCTGCGCGGCGTCGACTTCCTGATGACCGAGGCCCAGAACATGGGCCTGGGCGGGCAGCTGACGGTGATGATGGGCTCCGACTTCGCCCGCGGGCCGTTCTACAACGGCGACAACGAGTTCTCCGGCAAGGACCACTGGTCGATCGGGAGCGCGATGTTCATGGGCAACGGGATCGCGGGCAACCGGGTCGTCGGCGCCACGGACGACGACCAGCGCGCGGTGCCCCACAACGGCACGGTGATCACGCCAGCGCACATCCACCAGTCGCTGCGCAACCTCGCGGCGGTCGCCGGGGACCCGAAGGCGGCCGAGTTCCCGCTCCCGGGCGAGGACCTCGGGCTGTTCGGCTGAGCCGAGCGAAGGTGAGCCTGCGAGCGCCGGGTCACGCCCGGCGCTCGCGTCTTTTTGTGAACGACCGCGCGACGATCAGGCCGCGCGCCGCGACTCGAGCAGCAGCGCCTCGTAGGTCGGGAGCACCACCTCGCGCAGCGCGGCCGCGCGGATCGAGCGTCGCGCCGCCTCGGTGATGGAGCCCTGACGGAGCGCGAAGCGGTCACGCGCGCCCAGTGATTCTTCCCGGCTGGTCATGAGCTCCGAGCCCACGCGCGCGAAGCAGTCGGCCACGCGGTCGCGCACCTGCTCGCCGCGCTCGCGCAGGGCCCAGCGAACGAAGCGCCAGGCGAGCGCGGCGTGGCGACGCTCGTCCTCGGCGATCCGCTCGAGCACGCCCTGCACGCCCGGGTCCTGGGCGTGGACGCGCTGCTCGGCGGCCTCGATCGCCGCGACGGTCTCGCCGACGCAGCCCTCGAGGATGACCAGCTCGACGATGTCGGCGAGGCGCTCGCCTTTGAGCGCGCGCTCCACCGCGAGCGCGCCGGGCCCGAGCGCGCGCCCGGCGAAGGCGCTCGCCAGCGCGAAGCACTGGCGCGCGTGCCGGGTCTCGTCGGCGATCGCCTGACGTGTCTCCATGAGCAGCTGCGGCGGCGCGCCGAGCGAGAGCAGCTGGAGCGAGAAGCGAGCGAAGGCGGCGATCGAGGCGTGCTCCATCCGCGCGCTCTCGGCCCAGTGCTCCGCCAGCGCCGCGTCGCGCCGCGCTGAACGTGGGGACACATCACGGGCGCGCCAGTCGCTGACGCCGACGCCGACGCGCGCGCGTCGAGCCGCGCCCTCGACCAGGAACGGGCGCCCGATCGCGCAGCCACCTCCAGCGCACTGGAAGATCCCCTCTTGAATAAAGCACTGCTGACCGTCAGGACAGTCGGAGTTCGCGTAGCAGAGGTCGTCGGGGCCGTGACACGCGACCTGCATCTGCGCGCAGTCGGGGTCGGCGTCGAACAAGCGGCAGCCGTAGGGGGCGCAGTCGTCGTTGGTGACGCAGGCCGCGGGGATGCAGTAGGGGACCGGCCCGTTGACGCCGCAGTCGCAGACGCGCCCCTCGTCGCAGTCCGCGTCGCTCTCGCAGCCGGGGTAGACGCAGCCGCACTCGCCCACGAAGTCATCGATGATGCACTGTCCCCCGGGCTTATCGGTGCAGTCCGCGTCGCTCTTGCAGGTGCCCGTGGAGTCGCAGGTCGCGTCGTCGGACGGCTCGATCGCGCAGGTGACCGCCTCCTCGCGCAGGATCGAGCCGTCGGGGCAGCGGATGAAGCCGCTCGGGGAGCCGTCCCACTGGAGGACGTCCTCGGCCCCCTCGCACAGCGCCGCGCCCGTCGTGCCACTCGTCGAGCCGCCCGTCGAGCCGCCCGTCGAGCCGCCCGTCGCGGAGTCGCTGCCGCCCGTGTTGACGCCGGTGCTCGCGGAGCCGCCGGTCGTCGAGCTCGCGCTGCCCTCGCTCCCGCCCTCGCTCTCGCCCTCGCTCGTGGCGCTCTCGCTGCCCTCCGAGCCGCCGCTCGCGGTGTCTGGGCCGGGGTCGCCGCTGCACGCGAGCGTGAGCCCGAGCGAGGCGAGAAACGCGGCTCTCCAAGTTCCTAACGACAAGGTCAGTTTCATGGGCCGACGCTATCGCCCGCGCGCGCCGCTGTCAGCACGCCCGCGCCGAACGCTTTGCGCCCGCGAGGCGACGGTCACAACCCGCCGCGGACCAGGTAGGCCCCGAGGCCGATGGTGAAGATGAAGCAGCCGTGGAGCGCGTGCTCAACGCTGACCGCCAGGGCCGAGCGGCTGCGGCAGTAGGTGAGCGCGAACAAGAAGCCGGCGGGCAGCGTGAGCGCCGGGGCGACCCAGTTGTGAAACAGGACGTGGAGGTAGCTGAACGCGATCGCGTTGACCGTGATCATGTACACGGGGTCCCGCAGCAGCGCGCGGTAGCGGTGGAAGAAGAACACCCGGTGCGTGATCTCCTGCGGGTACACGCTGAGCAGCGGGTACAGGATCATCAGCGCGATCCATACAAGCGGCTCGTTGCGCACCAGCTCGAACAGGGAGTCGGGCGCGAACACCCAGACGAGCAGGCCGAGCAGCGTGGCGAGCACGGCGAAGCGCGACACGACCCGCGGCAGCACGCGGCGCAGCCCCGCCGGGTTCCACAGCCGCGCGCGATCGAAGCTGGGGTCGCGCAGCAGCGCGCCGACGCAAACGCCCGTGAGCAGCAGCAGCGCCGGGATCCGCGCGCCGATCGGCAGCACCCCGAGCGCGAACATCGTCGGGATGGCGAAGAACAAGAAGCCGAGCTCGCACCAGAGGTAGACGCGACCAAGCGGGCCTGCGCGCTCGAGCGTACTCACGGCGCGATCAGTGTACGGCACGCTCGCTCAGTCCGCCGCCGCGCTCGCGGTCAGGTGGTCGTAGAGCTCGGCCCGCGAGACCCCCTGGGCGAGCGCCGCCTCGGCGCGCTCTAGCTCCTCGAGCACCGTGATGCGAAACTCCATCTCGGGCAGCGCCCCCGCGATCGCGCGCCCGTTGACGAAGTACGCGGGCGTGCCGCGGACCCCGAGCGTCCGCGCGAGCGCCATGTCCTGGGCGATCGCGGCGTCGTGGGTGTCGGCGTTGAGCGCGGCCTTGAACGCGCGCATGTCCTTAAGGCCGATCTTCTTGCCGATCTTGATCAACGCGGCCTCGTCGAACTGCGCGCCGGTCTTGTAGATCGCGTCGTGGAACTCCCAGAACTTGCCCTCTAGACGCGCCTGCACGCCGGCTCGCGCGGCCATGTAGGCGTTGGCGTGGAACGGCAGCGGCAGGTTTTTAAACACGACGCGGATCTTGCCCTGATAGCGCTCGCGGATCCGCTCGAGCGTCGCGTTGCCGCGGGCGCAGAACGGGCACTCGAAGTCGCCGTACTCGACGATGGTGATGAGCGCGTCGTCGGGTCCGCGCCGCGGGCTGTCGCCGATCGGCACGCTGTAGATCTGATCGGGGTTGAGGCCCTTGCTCGGCATCTCGTACTTGACCGCGCGGTAGCCGTCGGCGATCGCGTGGGCGTAGGTCTGGGAGGGCGGGACGCCCTGCTTGCGCCAGGACTTCGCCAGCGCGAGCTCCTCGTCAATGATCTCGCGCAGCTGCTCGATCGGCTTCGCGCCGCTGATGAAGCGGCCGTTGATGAAGTAGGCGGGCGTCCCGCGGACGCCGAGCTGGCGGGCCTGCCGCATGTCTCTTCGTACAGACACGCCGTACTTGAGCGCGTCGATATCGCGCGCGAGCGAGTCCATGTCGAGGTTGACCTGCTGCGCGTAGCGGATGATCCGATCCATATCGAGCCCGCGCTGGCTGAGCAGCAGATCGTGAAACTCCCAGAATTTTCCCTGCGAGTGCGCGCTGCGGGCCGCGAGCGCGGCGAGCATCGCGTGCGGGTGAAAATTGAGCGGAAACGCCTTGTACGCGAGCCGGAGCTTGCCCCGGTACTCGCGCATGAGCTGCTGCACGGTGTGATGCCCCTGCTCACAGTACGGGCATTCGAAGTCCGAGAACGCGACGAGCGTGACCGGGGCGTCCTCGGGCCCCTTCACCGGGGCGTCGCCCAGCATCACGTAGAAGCGCTCGTAGGGGACCTCCGCGTCGACTTGCACGGGCGCCTCGCCGTCGATGTCAAAGCCGGGCATGCGCGCCGCCTCGGCCGTCAGCGGGCTCTCTTTCTCCACGGGCTTGGAGGTCTCGTCGCCGCGCTTGCACGAGACGCCGCCGCTGGCGCCCATCATGAGGACCGCGACCGCGACCGCGAGCGGGCGACGCGTAGCGATGCGACGAGTTCGGAGAGCGCTTGGGTTCGGGGTAGATGTGGGCATGTAGGCGCGCGGCGAGTGAGCAGCTCGTGAGCTTCAATTCTGGGCAGACGCGGCGACAGGCGCAACGATCGCGCGAGTCCGCGGCGCCCAGGCTACGCGCTCACGCGCGTTTGCGAAACTCCGCGCCACCCGCGGAGCCTCCGCGCGCCCCCGCGAGATCATCACGCGCGACGGGGCCAGGCTCCGGCACAATCAACCCGCCCGATCCAAAGAAAACCGCGGCGCGTTCGGAACCTTTGCCGGCTCCCATGCGTCCTCTCCCATGGAGCCGGCGACCCTCCAGCTCCTGCTGTGCGCATTCGCGCCGCTCCTCGCCCCACCGTCGCCACCCGAGTCCCACTATGAAGCGAGTCCAGTGCGTCAAGGTCCACCACTCCTACGACGGCATCCGCGACGCCGTCTCGGAGCTGTCGCTCACGATTAACGCCGGCGAGGTCCTCGCGCTCATCGGACCCAACGGCGCCGGCAAGAGCACGACGCTGCGCATCCTCGCCACCCTGCAGCAGCCGGATCGCGGCGCCGTGACGTGGGATGGACGCGACGCCTGGGCCGACCGCTTAGAGCTCCGTCAGCGCATCGGCTTCCTCGGCGACGGCACCGGCCTGTACCCGACGATGACGGCCTCCGGCTACCTGCAGTTCTTCGCCGAGTGCTACGGGCAGAGCGACGACGAGGCGCGGACGCGGGTCCGCGAGCTGCTCGAGATCTTCAGCCTCACGAGCAAGGCCTCCGCCCGCATCTCGGACCTGAGCAAGGGTATGCGCCAGCGCCTGGCGATCGCGCGCACGCTGATCCACAGGCCGGAGCTGCTGCTGCTCGACGAGCCCGCCGACGGCCTCGATCCCCGGGCGCGCAGGCAGCTGCGCGAGATCCTGCGAAAGGTCGCCGACGACGGCGTAGCGATCGTCGTCAGCAGCCACATCCTGCGCGAGCTCGACGGCTTCTGCGACACCGTCGCGGTGATCCAGAAGGGCCGCCTCGAGGTCCACGGCCCCGTCGACGACGTGATCAACAAGTACGAGGTCGGTCGTCGCCTGCACGAGGTCCAGGTCACGCGCGGGCTGCAAAAAGCGATCGAGATCCTGCGCTCGCACGAGGGGCTGATCGAGCACGTCGGCCCGCTGCACAAGAGCGAGACGATGGACGACCCGAAGACCGCAGATCGCGGCCTGATCCGCGTGCGAATTCACGGCAGCGAGGAGCGCGCCGCCCATCTCCTCCGGGAGCTCGTGCTCGCCGAGGTCGAGGTGATCGAGCTCGCCAAGGTCCGCTCGGACCTCGAGGACGTGTACAGCAGCCTCGGGCGCGACGCCGTGGCCTAGGGAGCGCGCTGTTCTCGCAACGCCGGCGCTCGAGGCAATTCCACACGTGACCGCCGGGGAACCGTCTGGCACGATGACGCGATGCCGCGAACGTCGCCCAAGAGTACGAATATCCAGTGGCAGCACGGCCTCGTCACCCGTGACGACCGCGCGCGACTGAGCGGTCATCGCGGCGTCACGATCTGGCTGACGGGCCTCTCGGGCAGCGGGAAGTCGACGCTCGCGCGACAGCTGGAGCACAAGCTCGTGCAGCGGAACGTCCGCGCGTTCGTGCTCGACGGCGACAACATCCGCCACGGGCTCAACAGCGACCTCGGCTTCTCGCCGGAGGAGCGCCGCGAGAACATCCGCCGGATCGGCGAGGTCGCCAAGCTGTTCGTCAACGCGGGCGTCGTCTGCATCACGGCCTTCATCTCGCCCTACGCCAGCGATCGTCAGCAGGTCCGGGCGATCCACGACGACGGCGACTTCATCGAGATCCACGTCAATTGCCCGCTCACCCGCTGCGAAGCCCGCGACCCAAAGGGGCTGTACGCGAAGGCGCGCCGCGGCGAGATCAAGCAATTCACGGGCATCAGCGCGCCCTACGAGGTGCCCGAGCAGCCCGAGCTCGAGATCCGCACCGACCAAGAAGAGGCCTCGCGGTCGACCGATCGGGTGATCCGCTTCCTCGAAGAGCGCGGCTACCTGTCGGCCTAAGACAATTGTGAGAGGGAGCCCCGCGCGTCGCGGAGCTCCCTCGATCAATTCGTCACGCGCGCTACCAGCGGGTGACCTGCTCGACGACGATCACCTGACGCGGGCCGCGGAGCACGTGCAGGTCTCGCCCGCGGCGCGGATCGTGGCTGTGGCTGTGGCGACGACGCGGCGGGTGCCGCACGACCTGCGGACGCTCGCTCACGTAGTAGCTGTCTGAAGAGTCATCTCGATGCGGGGCGCCGAACCAGCCGCCGCGGACCGGCTCGTCGATCAGCTGACCCTCGTAGGCCGCGCGCGCCCGCACGCCGCGGGCCTCGCTCCGGCCGGCCAGGTACACGAAGGCGGCCAGGACGATCAGCATGGGGTTGAAGAACAGGCCGAGCGCGGCCATGCCCAGCGCGGCCCACTTGCCGACCTCCGCCGCGATCCCCGTGGCGCGCACGTAGTTCATGCGGGTCGCCAGCCAGGAGCGCAGCACGCGACCGCCGTCCATCGGGAACGCCGGCAGCAGGTTGAACAGGCCGATCATGAGGTTGGCCCACGCGAGCGCGCCGATGAAGCGCATCGGGCTGATGCTGCCGAGCGTGGTCGCGACCACGAGCAGCGCGCCGCCGAGCGCCAAGCTGACCGCCGGGCCAGCCAGCGCGATCAACATCTCCTCGCGCGGCCGCATGTCGCGGGCCTCGATCTCGGCGATCCCGCCGAGGGGCGTGAGCAGGATTTGGTGGGTGCCGATTCCGAACGCGCGGGCGGTCAGCGCGTGCCCGACCTCGTGCAGGAACACCGACGCGAACACCGCGATCATGAACGTGACGCCCATGACTGCGGCGAACATTCCGCCGCCCTGGCCGAAACCGCTCACGGCGGCCCACAGCAAGAGCAAGAGGAAGGTCGCGTGGACGCGTGTGTCGATGCCGAACCACCGGCCGATTTTCCAGGACCACTGCATACGGAGTCACAGTGATCACGCGATTTCCGCGCGCAACCCCGGAACATTGTCTCCGTCCTGTAAACGCGCGGCGGGCACTGCGCGGCCGGCCCTGGGGCCGACTCACCGGAGCGTGTTCGCGCCTGGACGCGCTCCTACTTGGAGTCCCAAGAATAGAAGCCCTGGCCGACTTTTTTCCCGAGCTTGCCGTCGGCGACCATCTTCCGGAGCAGCGCCGGCGGCTTGAAGTGCGCGCCGTTCTCCAGATGCTCGCTGAGGTAGTCCGCGATGCTGAGGCGGACGTCGAGGCCCACGAGGTCGGTGAGCCGGAGCGGCCCCATCGGGAAGCCGTAGCCGAGGCACATCGCGGTGTCGATGTCGGCGGGCGAGGCCACGCCCTCCTCGACCATCCGGATCGCCTCGAGGCCGATCACGAGCCCGAGACGGCTGGTCGCAAAGCCAGGTGAGTCACGGACCGTCACGCAGGTCTTGCCGAGCCGGGCGCCGAAGGCCTGGATCGCGGCGAGGACGTCGTCTCCGGTCTGCGGGCCGACGACGATCTCGAGCAGCTTCATGATGTGCACGGGGTTGAAGAAGTGCGTGCCGATGACGCGCTCGGGCTTGGCGACGGCGCCCGCGATCTTGGCGATCGAGAGCGAGCTCGTGTTCGTCGCCAGCAAGACGCCCTCGCCGGCGACGCGCGTCGCGTCCTGAAACAGCTTCTGCTTGAGCTCGATCTTCTCCGGGACCGCCTCGATCACGAGCTCCGCGCCCGCGAGCGCGGCGTCGAAGTCGGCGGAGCCAGCGAGGTGTTTCAAGGTCGCGTCGCGCTGGGCCTCGCTGACCTTGCCGCGCTTGACGCCCTTGTCGAGGTTCTTCTGAACGCGCGCGAGGCCGCGGTCGACGAAGTCCTGCTCAATGTCGAAGAGCGTCGTGGGGTAGTCGGCGGCGGCGCACACCTGCGCGATGCCGTGGCCCATGGTCCCGGCGCCGATGACGACGATCTTTGCGAATGAGGATGACTCCGTCTGCCCGTGCATGGCGTGCTTCTACCGCGGCGAGCGGGAGCCGGCCAAGCGCCCCTGCCCCACCGAACAGGTCCGGCGCGCGGGCTCTGGCTCAGACGCGCAGGAGGCCGACGCGGATGTCGGCGCCCGGCCGCGACACGTCGGCGCGCGTGATGTAGTGCAGGTTGAGCAGGTTGATGACGAAGTGCGCGGCCACGGCCGCGCCGAGGTTCCGCGTCAGCAGGGTCAAGCCGGCGAGCGCCAGGCCGAGGATGAAGGAGCTGAGGGTCCACGGCCACAGCTCACGACGCGGCGGGAGGTGCAGGACCGCGAACACCAAGCTGCTCAGCCACAGGCCCCAGGCGTCGAGCATCGCGCCGCGAAACAGCAGCTCTTCGCCGACCGCGCTCGTCGCGGCCAAGATCACGAGCTCGCGCACGCTCGGGCGACCGAAGATCGAGCGGAACTCGCGACCCAGCTCGCCGATCCAGGCCTGACGCGTCTCGAGCCAGCGAAACGCGAGCACGACGATGAGCCCGAACAGCACGCCGATCAGCGGGGTCCACAGCAGCGTCGCCCAGGGCAGCTCGGGGCTGAGTCGCCACAGGTCGTTGCTGTCCTCGGCGACCGCGTGCCAGAAGAACGCGACCACCACGAGGAAGCCGTAGAAGCTTGCGACCGTCGACGATCGCGGCGCGCTCGGTCGCGGCGTATTCGAACGACTGGAACCCGTCACCCGGCCGGAGGATAGCAGCGGAGCGGGACTCACGCGCCCGCAATGGACGGCGCGCGCTGCCGGCGCTCTACCCGGTCAGCCGGTCGCGGCCGCGGCCAAGGATTTCCCGGATGAACCAAAAAAACAGGCCCCAGAGGTTGCTCTGGGGCCCGTGGTGCGAAGGGAGGGACTCGAACCCTCACAGGTGTTACCCCACCAGATCCTTAGTCTGGCGTGTCTACCAATTCCACCACCTTCGCGGCGGACACGGTGGGTATCACGAAGCGGAGCGCTTCGGCAAGCTCTCTCCGACTTTATGGAGCTTGAGCAAGTTCACGGACTTGTGATCCTTGAGCGGGTAGCCGAACGCGATGCAGATGCGGTCTCCCCGCTTCAGCAGCTCGCGGCGCAGAATCGCCTTGTCGAGGTCGATGAAGATGCTGCTGCCCTCGTGGCTGGAGGGCGTGAACAGGATCGGCGTGACCCCCCAGTAGAGCGCGAGGCTCTGGTAGGTGTTGGCGTTGGGGGTAAACGCGTAGATCGGCACGCGGGGCCGGTAGTCGCTGACGAGCCGCGCGATTCCACCCGAGCCCGTGTACACGACGATCGCGCGGGTGTCCTGGAGGCTCTTGCTGCAGACCGCGAGCGTGCGCGCGATCGTGTTGGTCGTGTGACCCAGCTCCAGATCAATCGGCGGATCGCGCCAGTAGCGCTCCTCCCCCTCGGTGCTGCGGATGATGCGGTCCATGATCTGGACGCTGCGAACCGGGTACGCGCCCGCCGCCGTCTCGCCCGAGAGCATTACGGCGTCGCTGCCGTCGAGCACCGCGTTGGCCACGTCCGAGGCCTCCGCGCGCGTCGGCCGCGGGTTGCGGATCATGGAGTCGAGCATCTGCGTGGCGGTGATCACGAGCTTCCCCTGCTCATTGGCCGCCTCGATCATCTGCTTCTGGATCACCGGGACGACCTCGGGCCCCATCTCGACGCCGAGATCGCCGCGCGCGACCATGATCCCGTTGCTGGCCTCGAGGATCGCGTCGAGGTTCTCGACCGCCTCCGGCTTCTCGATCTTGGCGATGATCGGGACCACGCGGCCGAAGTCGCGCATGTAACCCCGCGCCTCCTCGACGCAGGAGGGCTCGCGCACGAAGGACAGCGCGACCACGTCGACGCCGAGCTCGAGCGCGAAGCGCAGATCCTCGCGGTCTTTATCGGTCAACGAGGGGACCGAGAGCTTGACGCCCGGCAGGTTGACGCCCTTGCGCGCCTTCAGCGTCCCGCCGATGACGACGCGGGTCACGATGTCGACGCCCGCGACGGACTCGACGCGCAGCTCCAGGTTGCCGTCGTCGAGCAGGATCCGGTCGCCGGCCTTGATCTCCTCGGCCAGCTTGGCGTAGTCGATCGGCACGCGGGTCGCCTCGATCGCCGCCTCGGGATCGACCGTGAGCGTGAACTGCTGATCCTCAACCAGCTCGATGCCGGGATCGGGGATCTTGCCGACGCGGATCTTGGGACCCTGCAGATCGGCGAGGATGCTGACGGCGACGTCGTAGCGCGCGGCCTCCTGGCGGATCATGCGAAACACGCGCGCGTGATCCTCGTGGGAGCCGTGCGAGAAGTTGAGCCGGGCGACGTTCATGCCCGCGTCGATGAGAGCGTCGAGCTTCTCGGGTGTGTTACTCGAGGGGCCGACCGTGCAGACGATCTTGGCGCGCCGAGGTGCGGGGTTCGACATGGGCGCATGATGCCAGAGCGCCGAGATCACCGATACTGGTCCCGCAGACCCGCAGCTTCACAGGGCCGCGTCGCCGTGACCGGGGCGACGTTGTACAACGTGCAGACGTGACGCCCGAAGGACGAACGACGCGGCCGTGACACGAGCGCGAAGCAGTCGTCGGGAGCACACGCTCTTCGCCGTCAGCGCGCCGGGCCTCGAGGCGACCACGGCGGCCGAGCTGACGGCGCTCGGCTTCGGCCGCGCGCGCGCGCAACCGGGCGGCGTCGAGTTCCGCGGGACGACGCGCGCGCTCTACCGTGCCAACCTGACGCTGCGGACCGCGACGCGGGTGCTGGTCCGCGTCGCCAGCTTTCGCGCCGCGCACTTCTCCGAGCTCACCGCGGGCGCCCGCGCGATCGACTGGCGGGCGACGCTCCCGCAGGGTCGCGCGATCTCGCTGCGCGTCACCTGTCACAAGTCGCGCCTGCACCACACGGGCGCGGTCGCCGAGCGCCTGCTCGAGGTCCTGCGCGCGCTCGGGCTCGACGCCGCGACCGACGAGCATGAGGACAAGGACGAGCTCGAGGCATCACCGCCGCAGCGGCTCGTGCTTCGACTCGTGCGCGACCGCTGCACGATCAGCCTCGACAGCTCGGGCGTCCCGCTGCACCGCCGCGGCTATCGCCAGCAGGTCGCGAAGGCCCCGGTCCGGGAGACGATCGCGGCGGCGATGCTGCAGATCAGCGGGTGGCAGCCCGCGGCCGCGCTCGTCGACCCCTTCTGCGGCTCCGGCACCATCGCGATCGAGGCCGCGATGATCCGCCGCGGGCGCTGGCCCGGCGCGGCCCGGCGCTTCGCGTTTATGGACAGCCCGCAGTTCAACCGCGGCCTGTGGGCCTCGGTCTGCGGCGAGCCTGTACAAACGGCCCTGTCCCCGGGATCAGGCGCGCCGATCGTCGCGGGCGACCGCGACGCCGGAGCGATCGCCGCCGCCCGGGCCAACGCCGCGCGCGCTGGGGTCGAGGACGCGGTCAGCTTCACCCGCCGCAGCCTCTCGGCGTGGCGCGACGCGACGCTCGAGCCCGCGCCGTCAACGCTCCCCGCGCCCGCGTCACGCCCTGGCTGGATCATCAGCAACCCGCCCTACGGGCGCCGCGTCGCCGGCGGCCGCGATCTGCGTGGGCTCTACGCGCGCCTCGGGCAGCTCGCGCGCGAGCGCCTCGGCGGCTGGGGCGTCGCGCTGCTGTGCCCGGCGCCCGCGCTCGCGCGCGCCACCGAGCTGCCCCTGGAGTCAGGTCCTCAAGTCGCGCACGGAGGGCTGCGGGCGACCATCTGGCTCGGCGCCGTCCCCTGACCCCGCGCGCGGCGGCGCCGGCCCGCGCCCCGCGATCTCCTGCTAGACTGTGCGACCGTGACGAGCGAGCCGGAGCACCGGGGTCACAAGCGACTTCACATCCTCGAGGCGCAGTCCGTCGCGACCTTCGGGTCCGGCGCGCAGATCGAGATCCAGCTCGGCCACATCTGCAACAACCGCTGCGTGTTCTGCGTGAGCGGGCAGATGACCGAGCAGCGCCTCGCCGGCGCGATCGCGACCGAGCCGGTGATCCGCGAGCTCGAGGCCGCCGCCGCGCGCGGCGCGAAGAAGCTGACGATCCTCGGCGGCGAGCCGACGCTGCAGCGCAGCTTCTTGCCGGCGCTGCGCCGCGCGGTTGAGCTGGGGTTCGACGAGATCGTGATCTTCACCAACGGCGTCAAGACCCGGCGGCGCGCGTTCGTCGAGGAGCTCGTCGCGCTCGGGCGCTTCACCTGGCGGTTCTCGATCCAGGGCGGCAACGAGGCCGCGCACGACCGAGTGACGCAGAAGCCGGGCGCGTTCGCGAAGATCATCGAGGGCATGCGCCATCTCAAGGAGCTCGGGCAGCTCGTCACCGCGAACGCCTGCATCAACGAGCACAGCTACCGCTCGCTGCCCGACTTCCCCGCGCTGATCCAGGAGCACGACGTGACGCAGCTGCACGTCGACATGATCCGGCCCTCGGACGCCGGCGTGCGCACCGACGAGTACCTCCAGTCGATCATGCCGCGCTACGCCGACATGGCGCCCTACTTCCGCGAGATGCTCGAGGGCTTCGACGCGCTCGACCCGGACTTCGACGTCAACGTCGGCAACTACCCCTACTGCCTGCTGCCCGAGTGGAGCCACAAGATCCACCACGACGGCGAGGACACGATGACCGTCGCCGCCGACGGCCTCAACGAGCTCTCGAAGCCGTGGAACAAGTACGAGGTTAAGCGCACCGACAAGCGCCACCCGGCGCAGTGCGACGCGTGCGTGTTCAAGCCGCAGTGCAACGGGATCTTCGACAAGTACGCGCAGTTCTACGGCTACGAAGAGTTCAAGCCGGTCTCGCGCGGGCGCCTGCGCGTGCTCGACACCGAGCTGCACCACTTCACGCTGCTCGCCGAGCCCTACCTGCTCGAGCTCGTCGGCGAGGAGCCGCCCGGCTGGCGCGCGACCCAGCTGCACCGAAACACGCGCGACCGCTTCGTCGAGCTGAAGCTGGCCTGCGACGATCGCCCCGCGCTGCAGGTGACGCTCACGCTGACGCCGCCCGCCGGCGTCGGGGCCCCCGTCGCCAGCCCGCCCGTCGCGCTCGAGACCGATCGCTTCCGCGTCGGGCTCCGCGTCGAGCTGCCGACGCGAAGCCCCGGCCCGCGCGAGCTCGCGGCCGTCGCCGCGCTGCTGCGCTGGCTCGGCGAGCGCATCGACGCGATGTGTCGACGTGTCGACGCGCCCGACTTCCCCGCCGTCACCGTCACGAGCGCGCTGCGACCCGCGCGGGTGATCGCGAGCCTGCTCCCGAGCGAGCGGCTCGCGCTCGGCCGCGATCACATCACGCGGGCCATCGCGCGCGCGCGCCGGCAGCAGGCGCGCGGCCAGCTCCCCGCGCGCTGGCGGCTCGAGGGCACGACGCCGCGGGAGGACTGGCCGGGCGCGGTGCTCCGCTTCACCGACCCCGACGGCGGCCGCCTCGAGCTCATGCTCTCCGTGCAGGCCGACCGGACCAAGCCCGCGGTCTCGGTCGCCGCGCGCGTCGGCGAGGGCACCGACCGCGCGAGCGCGAGCGCGTGCATGCAGGCGATGCGCAGCCTGCTCGCGGCGGGCTGAGCGGCGGGCTCGCGCGGCGCGAGTTTTAGATTAACATTCGCACATGTCCAAACGGACAAAGCACCGGCGCGCGCGCGCGCCTCGACTCCTCGCCGCGCTCGCGCTGCTCTGCGCCTGCGGCGAGGAGGACGCGCTCTCCGGCGCAGGCGCAGGCTCCGGCGCGGGCGAGCCGACCGACGGCGCGTCCGCGGGGAGCGGCGCGCCCGGAGACACCGACCCGGGCGACCCCTCGAGCGACGGCGGGAGCTCGGGCGGCGGACAGAGCTCCGGCGGCGGCAGCGGGCAGGGCTCCGGCGGCGGTCAGGGCACGGGCGACGACGCGACCGGCGACCCCGACCCGGTGAAGCCCGAGGGCCCCGTGTTCGAAGACGTCACCGACGAGCTCGGCCTCGAGGCGCTGCACAAGTTCGGCAACGCGAAGTTCATCCCGACCGGGCAGGCCTGGTTCGACATTGACGGCGACGCGCTCCTCGAGCTCGTGGTGACGCACCCGACCGCGGCGAACACCCTGATGCACAACCTCGGCGGCGGGCTCTTGGCGCCGATGCCGGGCTTCGACGCGCTCGCGCTCCCGGACCACGCCTCGGGCGGCGTCGCGCCGGCCGACTACGACAACGACGGCTGGACCGACGCGCTGATCGGCGGGGACCTGGCGCCGAACATCCTGCTGCGCAACAAGGGCGGCGCGACCTTCGACGACGTCACCGCGAGCGCCGGCCTCGGCGACGAGGGGCCGGGGACGACCGCGAGCTGGGGCGACTACGACGGCGACGGCTGGCTCGACCTCTACGTCCCCAACAACAACCACGCGGACCCCGACCGGCTCTACCGCAACCGCGGCGACGGCAGCTTCGAAGACGTCTCCGCGCTGCTGCCGGAGGAGCCGCGCCTGCGCCTGGGGCTCGCGGCCGCGTTCTTCGACTTCGACGACGACGGCGACCTCGACCTCTACGTGCTCAACGACAAGTACGGCGGCAACCTGCTGTGGCGCAACGACGGGCCTGGCTGCGGCGGCTGGTGCTTCGCCGACGTCTCGGCCGAGACCGGCGCCGGGGTCGAGATGTTCGCCATGGGCGTCGCTATCGGCGACTACGACCTCGACGGCGACCTCGATCTCTTCCTCACCAACATCGGCGAGCACGTGCTGCTGCAGAGCCAGCTCAGCCAGGGCTCGGCGAGCTACGTCGACGTCGCGGCCGAGGCCGGCGTGCTCGTCGATGACCTGGGCTGGGGCGAGGTCGGCTGGGGCTGCACCTTCCTCGACTACGACCGCGACGGCTGGCTCGACCTCTACGTCGTGATCGGCAACTACGCCAACAACCCGAGCCTGGGCAACCGGCTGTACCGCAACCGCGGCGACGGCGGCTTCGAGGATGTCTCTGAGGGCAGCGGCGCCGAGCTGCTCGGGGTCGGCTTCGGCCTCGCCTCAGCGGACTTCGACGGCGACGGCCGCCGCGACCTCACGGTCGGGATGGTCGGCGAGGGCTACAGGATCCTGCGCAACCGCGGCGCCCACGACCAGGGCCACAACTGGCTCGGCGTCGAGCTGCGCGGCGCCGGCCCGGTGAACCGCGACGCCATCGGCGCGCGCGTCGTCGTGACGACGAGCGAGGGCCTCGAGCTGCGGCGCGACCTCATCAGCGGCGCGACCTGGGGCGGCGGGCGCCCGCGACGTCAGCACTTCGGGCTCGGCGCGGGCACCGTCGAGAGCCTCGAGATCACCTGGCCCGATGGTCTGGTAGAGCAGCTCGCGGAGGTCGAGCACGGGCAGCTGCTCGTGCGCGAGTACCCCGCGCCGTGAACTCGGCGCCGCGCCTACGCTCGAGCCGCTGACGCGCCGAGAGGACGCTTCGAAACGCCGAGCGCCCAGCCGCTCGGGCCGGGCGCTCGCTCGATCCGTCGATCAGCCGGTCAGCGGATCAACGCGCGCGCTACGGGAGCGCGCCGCCGGTGGTGACGATGTTGTCGACCCACGCGGTGTCCAGCCCCTCGGAGACGCTGACATCCTTCTCGTAGCGCCACGAGAAGGTGTGCTGCCCGGCCGCGACGGCGTGCACCGGCGAGGTTCCGCTGACCCCGAGGCCCGTGAACGCGTCCATCTCGACGTCGTCGATGTAGAAGCGCAGGAAGTCCCAGGTCGCCTCGCAGTCGACGGCGTAGTTGTACTGGATGTCGCCAGGCGCCGCGAAGTCGAGGGTGAGATCGATCCGGGTCACCTGGTTGTCGTTGATGTCGCCGCCCTGGGCCGTCTGCAGGTCGTCGAGCGGGTTGATGTCGGTGACGAACCAGTTGGCGTCGCCGCCGAGCACCCACTCCGCGTTGAGGTCGGGGAGCACCGCGTCCTCCCAATCCTCCATGTAGTCCTCCTGCGGGACCTCGACACACATCGAGACATCGTACGCGCAGGTGTCCTGACAGGCGAGATCGCCGTCCGTGTAGAGCTGCGGGTCGAGCTCGGTGCACAGCGCGATGTCGTTGAGGTTGTCGCCGTCGCACTCCTCGCCGTCATCGACCTGAACCTCGCCGTCGCCGCAGTACGGCGCGAGCGTGCAGTCCTCGTTGCAGCCGTCGTACATGCCGTCGTTGAGGTCGGCCCCGAGGTCGCACTCCTCGTAGTCGACGTCGACGTTCGCGTCGCCGCAGTACATGGGCGCGAGCTCGCTGCAGTCGAGCGCGCAGCCGTAGACGCCATCGTTGACGCCGTCGTCACAGACCTCGCCCTCTTCATCCTGGACGATCGAGTCGCCGCAGCCAGGCGCCGCCGTGCAGTCGGCGTTGCAGGTGTTGTACTCGCCGGTGTTGCCGTCTGCGCCCAGGTCGCAGTCCTCGACGCCCTCGTAGACGTAGGCGTCGCCGCAGACGTTGAGCGTGCACTCGGGCGTGCACATCCCGGTCTCAGAGTTCTCTGGGCCGTCGTCGCACTCCTCGTCGTCGTCGATCACGCCGTCGCCACACGGGTCTCCGTCGCCGTCTCCGTCGCCGTCTCCGTCTCCGTCGCCGTCTCCGTCTCCGTCTCCGTCTCCGTCTCCGTCTCCGTCGCCGTCTCCGTCTCCGTCTCCGTCGCCGTCGCCGTCTCCGTCTCCGTCTCCGTCGCCGTCTCCGTCTCCGTCTCCGTCGCCATCGCCATCACCGTCGCCGTCTCCGTCGCCGTCTCCGTCGCCGTCTCCGTCGCCGTCTCCGTCTCCGTCTCCGTCGCCGTCGCCATCGCCATCACCGGGCCCCGCGGTCGTCATCGACCCCGTGGTGTCGTCGTCGTCGTCATCGTCGTCGTCGTCATCGGCGTCGGTGTCAGTCTCGCTGCCGGTCGTCGTCGTGTCGTCGCCAGAGCAGCCAGCGGGGCCGAACATCGACACGGCGAGCGCCAGCGTCGACATCATGCTCACGCCGCGGCCGAGCAGCCCGGCGAGGATCGTAGTCGTATCGTTATCGTTGCGGTCAGTCATTCACTTCACTCGTTCTCGCTTCGCTCGCGCCGCTCGAGACCCTTCCGCGATCCCGGCGCGCAGAAGCGGCAGTACAGAGGGGCACACTATCGACTCTCGCGCAGATATCAATCCTGACTTTTAGTACATGACCAAAAAGGCACGTGCCCGCCGGACGGATTGAGCGCGTTCACGCCGCGCTCGGGAGCGACATCACGCCGCGGCTGTTATCGCTCAGCCGCGCGCCGCCGCGCGTCGCCGCGCAACCAGCTGCGCACCGAGCACGCCGCGCGGTGTGACCTGCTTGTATATACCTGCTCACACAGACATCTAATCCCGCCGGGCGCGGCGTCGCCAGCGGGCGCCCGCCGAATTCGGCCACGCGCGGCGATACGAGGGCCGCTGCCCGCCGCGCTCACCCGCGCGGGCGGTTCGCGATATCTTCCGGGAGATGCCGACCGTCATGAAGTACCGAACGCTCCCGGGCACCGACCTCCAGCTCTCCGCGGTCGGCTTCGGGTGCTGGGCGATCGGCGAGCGCTGGTGGGGCGACGACGTGCGCGAGGAGGACTCGATCGGCGCCGTCCGAGCGGCCCTCGAGCACGGGATCAACTGGTTCGACACCGCGCCGCTGTACGGACACGGGCGCGCCGACGAGGTGCTCGTGAAGGCGCTGGGCGCCCGCCGCCACGACGTCGTGATCGCGACCAAGGTCGGCGTCCGCTGGGACAACGAGGGCATGCACGCGCAGAGTCACCTCGATCCCGAGTTCATCATCGCCGACGCGGAGGCGAGCCTGCGCCGACTCAAGCTCGACGTGATCCCGCTGCTCCAAGTCCACTGGCCGTGCGAGCTCGGCACCCCGCTCGAGGCGAGCCTCGACGCGCTGCGCCGGCTGCAGGAGCAGGGCAAGATCCGACACTTCGGCCTCTGCAACTACGACGCCCAGAGCTTCGCGCGCGCGCTCGAGCTCGCGCCCGTCGCCAGCCTGCAGACGCCGTACTCGATGATCCGCCGCGAGTTCGAGCAGGACCTGCGCGGAGTCGTCGCGCCGCCGGGCGGCGCCGGGGTCAACACCCAGCGCGTCGGCGTCCTGGCCTACGAGCCGCTGGCGCGCGGGCTGCTGAGCGGGAAGTTCAAGACGCTCCCCAGCTTCCCCGACAGTGATCTGCGCGCGCGCGACCACCGGTTCCAAGAGCCAGCCTTCTCGCGGATCCGGCCGCTGGTCCGCGCGCTCGAGCTCGTCGGCCAGCGCGTCGACGTGCCCCCGGCCGCGCTGGCGATCGCGTGGGTCTGCACGCGCCCGGGCGTCAGCGTCGCGATCGCCGGGGCCAAGCGCGCCGAGCAGGTCGCCCAAAACGTCCGCGCCGTCGAGCTGCTCACGCGCCGGCGGATCTGGCAGGCGCTCTCGTCCTACGTCGACGCCTGCCGGCCGTAGCGAGGTTATTGACGCCATCATGACCGCTGCGCTCGAGACGCCGTCCCTGCCGCTCCCCGAGCGGGCGCCGGACGGTCTGCGGCTCGTCGCCGCGCTCTCGCCGGACGAGCAGGTCCAGGCGCTCGCCCGCGTCGAGGCGCTCTCGTTCACCCACGATCGCTTTCGCGGCCGCGCGATGCGTCGCGGCTACGCGCAATTCGGACACGCGTACGTGAGCACGGGTCGTCGCCTCGAGCGGGTCACGCCGCTGCCGGACTGGCTCTCGCGGCTCGCGTCCCGCGTTCGCGCCCGCGCCGGGCTGCCCGCGCGCCCGGCGTTTGATCAGGCGATCGTCACTCGCTACCCGAAGGGCGCGGGGATCGGCTGGCACACCGACGCGCCGGTGTTCGGCGAGCTGGTGCTGATCGTGAGCCTCGGGCACGCCGCGCGCATGCAGCTGCGACGCGACAAGCACGACGCGGACGAGCTCTCGATCGCGCTGACGCCTGGCTCCGCGCTCGTGCTCGCGGGGCCGGCCCGCGCGCGCTGGCAGCACCGGATCACGCCGGTCAAGGCGCTGCGCTACTCGATCACGCTCCGGCACGTGACGCGCGACGAGCCGTCGGCGTAGCGCCGCGGCGAGTCAACCAGCGCCGGTCACGGTGATCACCGGCCCGCGCGCCGCGAAGCTGGGGCGCTCGATCGCGTCGAGCATCCACGCCGCGACATCGGCCCGCGGGATCTGGGCGCGCCCCTTGAGGCTCGTCACGACCCTCGCGCGCCCGGTCGCCGGGTCGTCGCTGAGCCCGGTCGGTCGGCAGCAGCACACGTCGAGTCCGCTCTCGAGCAGGATCTTCTCCATCTTCTCGAGCTCGGCGTAGGCCTTGCGCAGCACCGTCGTCTTGATAAACACCTTGAACACGCCGGGCATCCACGCGTAGCTGTCGCCGACGCCGCCCGCGCTGATCGCGATAATGCGCTTCACCTCGGCGCGCTTCATCGCGGCGACGATGATCGGCGTCGCGCGAGAGAGCAGATCCGGAACCTCTGGCGTCGCGAAGGGCGAGAGGCTGGGGACCTTGAGCCCGAGGGACGAGAGCACCGCGTCCGCCCCGGCGAAGGTCTGCGCGAGGAAGTCCTGATCGAAGATGTCGCCGCGCGTGAGCGTCGCGCCGTCGGGCGCGCTGTACGACGAGGACGGCCGCGCGACGGCGGTGACCTCGTGCCCGCGCGTGAGCGCCTGCCTGACGAGCTGCCGTCCACATCCACCGGAGGCGCCGAGGATTACGAGCTTCATTCCCATGGGGTCCTGCTTGGGGCTGAGATCGAGCAGACGCGTATCGCAGCCGACGCGGCGACGCAAGCGGAGCGCGCTCCCGCCCGTCGGCGCGCGGCCGAAGGCGCGGCTTCACGCGTCATCGACGAGTCGGAGATGGTCTACTGCAGGCACCGCCGCGCGCGGGCGCGCGAGACCTCTCGAGAGCCCTATGCTGCCCATCTTTATCGCCGCGGGCGCCCTCCTCGCGCTCGCGCTCATCGCCGCGCTGCTGGCCTACGCGCTGTACACGAAGGTCGATCAGGGCGTCGCGCTCATCATCAACAAGACCCGCGACGCGCCGACCGTCAGCTTCACGGGCGGGGTCGTGCTCCCGATCCTGCACCGCGCCGAGCGGCTCGACCTCTCGCTGCGGACGATCGAGGTCGTCCGCCGCGGACGCGACGGCGTGATCTGCCGCGACAACATCCGCGCCGACCTCAAGATCGTGTTCTTCGTGCGCGTGAACAACACCGCCGAGGACGTGCTGACGGTCGCGCGGACCCTCGGCTGCGCGCGCGCGTCGGACCCGGAGACGATCCAGCAGCTGTTCACGGGTCGCTTCTCGGAGGCGCTCAAGACGGTCGCCAAGCACTACGACTTCGAGGACCTGTTCACGCAGCGCGACGACGTGAAGGATCGGATCCTCGAGCAGATCGGGCGCGACCTCAACGGCTTCGTGCTCGACGACGCGGAGCTCGACGAGCTCGAGCAGACGCCGCTCGAGCACCTGGACCCGAACAACATCCTCGACGCCCAGGGGATCCACAAGATCACGCAGATCACGACCATGGCGAACCAACTCACCTCGGCGCGGCGCGAGCTCAACGAGCTGCGAGACGAGCGCGACCGCCTGCAGGACATCCTCAACGCCGCGCGCGAGCGGCTCGCGGACCCGAGCTTCTCCTACGCGTCGATCGACGAGCTGCGCGCGCTGCTCGATCGCTGACGCGCTACAGTGTCGGCATGTCCTCGCTGCTGTGGTCCTGGCTGCGCACGCTCCCCCGCGCCGGCGCGAGCGCGCGTCACGATCGGCAGGTCGCGGACGAGCTGAACTGGCGCCGTCGCGATAACAATAAAGGAGACGCCCCGACGCTGCCCGAGGGCCTCGAGCTCCAGTGGCTCGGGACCGCCGGCTTCCGGCTGTCGTACGCCGGCGTGACCCTGTTGATCGACCCCTACGCGACGCGGGTGCCGCTGGCGAAGGTCCTCGGGCGCGCGCCGGTCTCCCCCGACGCGGCGATGATCGATCGTCACCTGCCCAGGGCCGACTACGTGCTGATCGGGCACTCGCACTTCGACCACGCCATGGACGCCCCCGTGATCGCGCGCCGCGACGGCTGCCCCGTCTACGGCTCGCGCTCGATGGCGACGCTGATGCGCGCGCACGGGCTCGCCGCGCAGGCCGTCGAGGTCGAGTTTTTTAAGGTCTACGAGCTCGGTCCGTTTCGCGTGACCTTCGTGCCGAGCGTGCACTCCAAGCTCGTCCTGGGGCTGCGGATCCCCTACGCCGGCGACATCACCTGCGAGCACACCGACGGCAGCATGGCCTGCAGCGCCTACAAGTGCGGCCAGGTGTACGGGATCCACGTCGAGGTCGCGGGTTTCTCGATCTACCACCAAGGCAGCGCCGACCTGATCGACGAGGCGATCCGGCACCGCGGCGTCGACCTGTTCTTGGTCGGCATCTCGGGGCGCGCGTTCACCCACGAGTACGCGGGCAGGATCCTGCGGCTCCTCCAGCCGCGCTGGGTGCTGCCGCACCACCACGATAATTTTTTTCACGGCCTCGACCAACCCATGCGGTTCTCCTTCAACGTCAACCTCTACGAGTTCACCTCGGAGGTCGCCGCGGTCTCCCGCGAATTTGAGCTCGTCACGCTCGACCTCTTGCAGACGACCGCGTCCTGATCCCCTTGACCAACGACACCGCGGAGCACGAAGGGCCGACGTCCCATCGAAGCTCAAGGGCCGCGCGCGAGCCAGGGTGGAGCCGCCTGAGGACGGCGAGCGCCACGACGCTCGCCCGCTTCACGTGACCAGACGCTCGCCGCTCGGAAGGCGGAGGGACCCTGGCGTTAAGCAGCGGCCCGATGCCCGCACGACGTAAGCGTAGGAAACGCCTATGCCTACGCGCTTACTTCAGGGCCTAAAGGGAGTCGTGCTATCCATAGCGCATGCGTACCTGGCTGCTCACGCTCCCCGCGCTCGCACTCGTCGCGTCCGCCTGCAACTACCCGATCCACAACGACTGGATGAACACGGGCAGCGAGTCCGACTCGGACGCTGATTCAGAAGGCGAGAGCGAGAGCGAGAGCGAGCCCGAGCCGCTCGACGGGATCGCCGACCTCCACCTCCACATGTTCGCCGAGAACGCCTTCGGCGGCGGCTGGCTGCACGGGACCGCGCGCGGCGCCCCGGAGGTCGCGCTCGCGCCCTGCGACGGGGGCGACCCGGGCGATCACGCGTGGCTGCGCGACGAGCTGGGGCCGCTGCTCCCCGAGTGCCCCGGCATCACCGTCGAGGAGCTCTCGCTGCAGGTCCCGCTGATCGCCGGGATCGTGCTCGGCGGCGGCGCGCTCGTCAGCGAGGAGCTCGGCGCCATCCCGGGGAGCCGCGGCGACACCGGCGAGCACAAAGATCGCACCCTCGGCTGGCCGTCCCTCGAGTCGTGGCCGCGCTGGGACACCATCGCCCACCAGCAGTCGTGGGAGGGTCACCTCGAGGACGCCTACCACGGCGGGCTGCGCCTCGAGGTCATCTCGGCGGTCTCCTTTGACTGGCTGTGCGAGGCGCTGCGGACCGAGAACGTCGCGCGCCCCGAGTGCGATGAGATGAACGACGTCTACGCCCAGCTCGACCAGATCAACGAGTTCGCGGCCGCGACCGAGTGGGCTGAGATCGCGCTGACCGCCGCGGACGCGCGCCGCATCATCGAGGAGGACAAGCTCGCGCTCGTGGTCAGCGTCGAGGCCTCGCACATCATGAGCGCGGGCGACTGGCGCGCGGAGCTGGACAAGCTCTACGCCAAGGGCGTGCGCACGCTGCAGCCGGTGCATCAGCTCGACAACCGCTTCGGCGGCGCCGCGCCCCACAACCCGATCTTCCAGATCGCGCAGTACACCGAGAACTGCCACATCGACCAGGACTGCGGGCTGACGACGGACACGCTCACGCTCGGCTTCGACGTCGACGCCGACTGCAAGAACACGCGCGGCCTGACCGACGAGGGCCGCGCGCTGGTCCAGGAGATGATGGACCGCGGGATGCTGGTCGACGCGGCGCACCTCTCGGAGCAGAGCGTCCGCGACCTGCACGACGTCTCGGTCACCAACAGCTACTACCCCTTCTACCTGTCCCACGCGCACTTCCGCGAGATCATGCTGCCGGCCAAGCAGCGCGAGGAGAAGACGACGCCGGCCTGGGTCGTCGAGATGGTCCGGGAGACAGGCGGCATGATCGGCCTGCGCACCGCGCCCGACGAGGTCCACAGCTACGACGGCTCGCAGGTCCCCAACACCTGCCACGGCTCGACCCGCTCGTTCGCGCAGGCCTACGACTACGGGCGCCTGGGGCTGAAGGTCTCGATGGGCATGGGCTCGGACCTCAACGGCTTCATCCAGCAGACCCGCCCGCGCTTCGGGCCCGACGCCTGCTCGGGCTCCTTCGAGCTCGAGGCGCAGTGCCAGGCCCGCGACCAGCGAGACGACGGCCCGCCGCCCCTGGGCAGCGGCTTCGACGAGCTGGGCCTCGGTCACATCGGGCTGCTCGACGACATGCTCGACGACCTCGACGCGCTCGGCAGCGACAGCGGGCCGCTGCGCGGCTCGGCGGATGACTTTGTGCGCATGTGGGAGCGCGGCGAGGGCACGCGCGAGGGCCCGGCCGAGAGCACCGCGGACCTCGACACCTCGGGCGTCACCAAGCTCCCGCTGCACTACGACCGCGAGCTCCAGCTGCCGGAGCAGTGCGGCGAGCGCTACTGTCCCGACGCGCTGGTGAGCGGGGTCGAGTGTCGCTTCGACGCCGAGTGCGTCAGCGGCGTGTGCGCGGGTGCCGGCGACTGCGGGGCGCCGACCGGCGTCTGCGAATGAGCAGCCCGAACGGCCAGGCCGTTCTTCTCTACAGCCTGTCGTCCGCGCGCGGGCACGCGCCCGATCGCAACACCTGCGCTCGAGCAGGCAGAGCCTGCCACCTGGGCGGGCGAAACCGCGACGCCGAGCCGCGCGTCGCCGCGCGCGAGCGGGCGATCCCGCTGAGATCCCACGACTAATTCCGTTCACGCGGGCATGGTGCTAGGGCTGCATTCACAACCCTGCGAAGGAGCTCCCCATGCACTCATTGTTAGCCGTCAACCGCACCCGTATCGCCATCTCGCTGCTCGCCGTCCCGCTCGCGCTCGTCTCGCTGACCGCAGACGCGGCGCCGTGGAACAAGGTCGACGCGGCGGTCTTTGAAGACACCGGCGAGTACTGGTCGCGCGACGTCGAGCTGGTCGACCTCGACGGCGACGGCTACGTCGACATCCTGTTCGCCAACGTCGGCGGCGTGTTCGAGGGCACCGACGACTCCGACATGCCCAATCAGGCATATCACAACGACGCCGGCGCGGCGTTCACGGACGTCACCGCGTCGGTCTTCGGCGACGGCACCGACACCGCGCGCGTGATCAAGAGCTGCGACGTCGACAACGACGGCGATCAGGACCTCATCATCGGCAACACCTGGGACAACCAGAGCCGGCTGCTGCGCAACGACGGCGGCACGTTCAGCGACGTCACCGACACCGCGTTCCCGGTCAAGATGGCGAGCGTCGGCGACGTCGAGTGCGGCGACGTCGACGAGGACGGCGACCTCGACCTCGTGCTCACGAACTGGGGCCCCAACCCCGTCAACCAGCTCATCTCGATGGGCGGCGTGACGATGCTGTGGCTCAACGACGGCGCCGGCACCTTCTCGGACGCCACGGCCGCGCAGATGCCCGACGTCCTCGTGAACTACTCGCTGGATGTCGACTTCGTCGACGTCGACAACGACTACGACCTCGACCTCGCGCTCGCCTGCCAGGGCTGCATCGGCGGCAGCTTGCTGTACCTCAACGACGGCCTCGGCCTGTTCACGCCCGCGACGCCGGCCGCGTTCTCCGAGGTCGGCACGATCCAGCTCGAGGCCATGGACCTCAACGACGACGGCTTCCTCGACATGATCACCCTCGGCGACGGCCAGGGCGGCATGGAGGGCGTCCGCAACCGCATCCTGGTCAACGACGGCCTCGGCGACTTCGTGGACGAGACCCTGACCTACTGGCCGCTGATCGAGAACCCCGGCAGCGGTGACCGCGGCGTCGGCTTCCTCGACTACGACTCCGACGGTGACCTGGACATCGTGCTCGGGACCAACGCGAGCCTCCAGTGGCCCGACCGCCTGATGATCAACGACGAGGGCGTGTACTACCAGGAGCCCATGCCCTTCGGCATGGACCCCGGGACCGAGGGCACGCTCGCGCTCGAGAGCGTCGACCTCAACGGTGACCACCGCCCGGACCTCGTGCTCGGGTCGGGCGAGAACGCGTTCGTGAACGCGGTGCTGTTCGGCGACGAGGCCGACACCGCGGTCGACATCACCCCGCCCGCGCTCGCGCACATCGAGCAGGTCGAGGAGGCGCCCTTCCCCGGCTCCGTCGACGTGCACGCGCGCATCCACGACTACAAGACGCCCAACAAGCCCCACGACTGGGAGAAGGTCTACATCGAGTGGGCCGAGGGCAACGTCAGCGCCGAGTACCTCGAGATGAACGGCACCCAGGAGGACGGCTTCTGGTACGGCGAGAACATGTGGCTGCTGAGCTACGAGGTGCCGGACATCTGGGAGTCGACCTACCGCATCTGCGCCATCGACATCGCCCAGAACATCGCCTGCTCTGACGTCACGGTCGTCGGGCACCCGGGCGGCAACCTGTGCGGCAACGACGTGTGCGACGACGGCGAGAACAACAACAACTGCCCCGAGGACTGCGAGCCGATGTGCGGCAACAACGTCGTCGAGATGGGCGAGCAGTGCGACGACGACAACGACCCGCAGTGCGTCGACTGCATGACGGTTGACACGTCGGCCTCCGACACCTCCGACACGGACAACACGATCACCGACACCGAGACGGACAGCGACAGCAGCAACACCAACAGCGAGACCGACAGCGACGGCGGGATGTGCATCGACGACAGCGACTGCCCCGACGGCCAGATCTGCGTCGACGGCTTGTGCGTCCCCGACGACGCGACCGAGAGCGCGACCGACTCGGGCACGCTCGGCCTGGACGACGACGGCTGTGACTGCAGCGCCAACGACGACGGCCGCAACGCGCTCGGCGCCCTCGCGCTGCTCGTGATCGCGGGGCTCGGCCGCCGCCGCCGCCGCTAGCTCGAACGCTCGATCGCTCGAGCTCTCGAGCGACGACCTCACGGGGCCCGCCAGCGATCGCGCTGCGCGGGCCCGCGTGTTTGGTTCTCAGCCGCCGCCGAGCTGCGCGAGCGCGCCGTAGGACGCGCGCGCCTGATCGAGGAGGCGCTGCGAGAGCACCAGCTCCGAGACCCCGCCGCGCGCGGTCCAGGCGTCGACCCGGTACACGTCAGAGAGCTCGCCGCCGAGCTTGCCCCCCAGCGCCCCCCAGCCGCGCGCCGGGCTGAGCTCGTCGAGCCACGAGATCGTCGCGGCGATGTTGAAGCCGAACGCGCGGGTCGTGCTCCGGTGACGCGCGAGCATCACGGGCACACCTGGGTCGATCAAGCGCGCGTCCGCGTCCGCGTCCGTCGCCGCCGCGAGCGCGCTCGGTGAGGGCCTGGGCCCGATCACCCAGAGGGTCTCGTCCGCGCGCGCGAGCCGGTCGATGTACAGCTCGCGCCCGAGCTGCGCGATCCACCAGGCGCGCAGCCCGTCGGGCAGCGGTCCGCCCGGGAGCTCGTCGGCCGCCGGCTCGAGGCGCAGGACCCAGCGGTCGAGCGAGCCGCCGTCGACGCCGCGGATAAAACGCCAGCGGAGATGCTGGGCCCCCTCGGCCCCGAGCACGCGCTCGGCCGTGAAGCCCTCGCTCCAGCGCCGCCACTCCTCGCGGCTGGCCGGCGCGCCCGCGCGCCGGAGGATCAGCGCGCCGGGCCCTGACTCGGGATGTACGAGGGACCAGGTCGTGGGCTGCTCGAGATGGGCGCCGAGCCACTCGAGCGCGGGCGCGAGGTTGGCCCGCGGCTGCCCGGTTCGCGATTGATACGCGAGCGCGAGCAGGGTCACCAGCACGCGCGCCCGCGCCGGCTCGACCGGGCCCGCCCGCGCGCCCGCCCAGAAGCTCGCCGCCGGCGCGGCCTCGAGCTGGGCCTTGTCGACGGCGCGCGGCGACGCGGGCTCGGGCGCCGCGCTCGCGCGCCGCTCGTGCGCGCTCGCGAAGACCAGGCCCGCGCCCTCGAGGTTGACGCCGAAGACCACTCGCTCGCGCCCTGAGAGCAGCGCTCGCAGCTCGCGGGTCAACCGCGCGAGCTGCTCGGCCTGGTCCCGCGAGAGCCCGCGAACGGCCGCGAGCGTCGTCTCCATGGCGCCGGGGTCGAGCTGCTCACCGAGCCAGTGCAGCGATCCGAAGTCGCTGCGCGCGGCGTCGACGAGCGCGGCCGCGACCGCGGGGGCGTCGCGCGAGCCCGCCGCGAGCTCGCCCAGGCGCGCGTCGAGGAAGCTGAGCGCGCGCTCGGTGTAGGCGCCCGGGTAGAGCCCGTACTCGAAGTCCCGCAGCCCCGGCGGGTCGCGCGTCAGCGCGCGCAGGAACGGGGTGAGCCGGCGATACGCGGCCGAGTGGGTCGAGGCGACGACCCGCGCCCTGAGCTCGCCGCGCGGCGCCGTCGAGCCGCGCTCCGGCGCGGGCGCGTCGAGGAAGAAGGTGTGCTCACCGTCGATCGTGAAGCTCGCGAAGTGTCCGTCGGCAGCCGCCCCCTCGACGACCGTCACGCGCGAGCCGAGCGCGGCGATGTCTCGGATCAGCTGGCTCGCGCCGCCCTCGTAGCCGAACACGCACGCGCCGGCAGCCGGGAGCTCGGCGGGGTCGAGCAAGCCGCAGCCGATCGGCGCGATCAGGTCGAGGCGCTCGACCATGATGTCCGACGGCGTGAGCCCGCCCCGCGCGCGCGCCTTGCTGAATTGCGCGCGGATCAACGTCCGCAGGAGCTCGTCCGAGACGGCCCAGGACATCGAGCCCGGGACCAGCTGCTGACGCGCGCGCTCGACCGTGCGCGCCAGCGAGCCGAGCACGACGTGGGCGACCACCCCGCGCCGGGTGGCGGGGTCGACGGCGGGGTGCCGCGGATCCCCCGAGCCGCGCGCCGGCTTCGACATGCTCTTTTCGACATCTCGCTCGACGGCCTCCGCGGGCGCGGGCGCGGGGCCACCATCCGGCGCGGCGACCACGACCTCGGGCTCGACCTCCGCGCCCCCGCGACACCCGAGCGTCAACAAGGCGACGGACAGCGCGGGCGCGAGCGCGGCGCCGAGCTGACGGAGCGGAGAGCTGCGAGTCGCGGCGCCCAAGGGCGCCATCATGTCACGCCGGGAGCGGTCTAGGTCGGCCGAGCAGCCGGTGAATCGTCGCGTACAGCGAGCCGGGCTCGACCGGCGCGGACAGGACCGTCGGGAAGCCCGCCCACGATCCGCGCCTGGTGCCAGAGGCCGGCGCCACGGCGATAAACGGCAGCGCGCGGGTCATCGCGCTGCCGCGCACCGCTCGCGCGCAGCGCAGCGCCGGCGTCAGGACCCCGCGGATGTCCGCCAGCACGAAGTCGTAGACCTCGCCGAGGCCAACGCTGTCGAAGATCTCCTCTGGCTCCGACGACGCGGTGGTGAGCACGCCCCAGCGCTCAACCAGCTCGCGGATCGGATCGCTGACGCCGGGCGCCTCCTCGATGATCAACGCCCGCACCCCGTCGAGGCTCCGCTTGCTGCGCGTCGCTCGAACCGGGACGGTGACCGTGATCGCGAAGTACACCGAGGTGCCCTGCCCCGCCTCGCTCTCGAGCCAGATCGTGCCGCCCATGCTCTCGACCAAGCGCTTGCAGAGGCTGAGGCCGAAGCCGACGCCGCGCGGCTTCCCTGCCTCGGCGCCGCGAAACCGGCTGAAGCTTCGAAACAGCGTCTCGCACTCCGCCGCCGGGATCCCCGGGCCCGTGTCGTGGACCCCGAACTGCAGCATCCGGTGCAGCAGCTGGCGCGGGTCGTCGTCGCGGTACTCGAGATCGACCAGCTCGACCGACAGCGTCACGCGCCCGCGCTCGGTGTGCCCCAGCGCGTTGCCCAGCAGCTCCTCGAGCACCACGTTGAGGCGGTCTTGGTTGGCGCCGACGCGGGGCGGCACGCGCTCGGCGATCGCCAGCGACAGCGTGATGGGCTTTCGGCCAGCTCGGCGCGCGGCCCCTCGGAGCGTCCGCTGGAGCGAATCCTCGAGCTCAAAGCCGCTGGCGCGCGCGTGGGCTCGCGCCGCCGCCGGGTGAGTGAGCGCTGCTTGTTTTCCCATACGACGACCCCCTCCGCGCGACGCCGCGGACGTCGGGCGAGTCAAACCACGGCACCGAGAGTATCGCGTCGCTACGACGAATCCGGGCGTGTCCGCGCGCGCGCGCCCGTGGCGATGAAGTTGCGCGCTCAATGAGCTCGCGCGCATCAAGGGCGCGAGCGTGTCGACCCAGCGCCGTCAGTGTCGGGGGTCTGCGTACCTGTGCGCCGCGAAAAAACACGCGCGCGTCGTCGTCGTCGTCATCGACAGGACGCCGCTTGCGTGACCGCGATCAGCGTTCTCATCGACGCGTGTGGCGTGCGGCCCCACCCGCGACGCGCCGCGGTCTTCACCACGTCTCGAGGGGGCGCTTGTAGGTGCACCGCTTCCGTGCGTAGTCACGGATCGACGGCGCGCCAGACCGGGCGCCGATGCACACACGCGCGCCGCGTGGAGATCGTCTCCCGCGGACCGGAGACGCCGAGCCCGACGAGCCGTGACAGGGCGTCACGTGCGGGGCGAGAAAATTCGCGGGCGGCTCACCGGGGGCGATAGATCACGTCAGAGCGCATCGCGTACTTCACCCCGCGCGTGACCGCGGCGCCCTCGTGCAGCAGCAGATGGTCAAAGACCAGCGCCGAGCCGACCCGCGGCGCGACCGCGAAGCGCTCTCGGTTATTAAACTTGCGCCCGCGGTGCTTACCCCGCCGGCTCGCGCGGTCCTTGCGTTCAAAGAAGCGCGTCTCGCCGCCCTCGCAGTCATCGCTCAGGTACAGCACGAAGGAGCAGCGCGTCTCGCCGCCGCCGGGCAGCTGCGCGCGCACGTCGTAGTGCGGCGCGAAGCGCTGCCCGAGCTCGTACTTGTAGACGCGAAACCGCCAGTTTAAGCCGAGCAGCTCGGCCCGCTCGTGACGCGGCTCGAGCGAGCTGCGGACGCGCTCCCAGATCACCTCCGCCATCGCGCGGTCCTCGAAGATCACGCGGAGGTTGTTGCGCGCGCGCGCGTTGACCCGGTACTCGTCGCCGCCGACCGCCAGGCCCGCGAACTCGAAGCCGCGCCGCTCGGCCGCGGCGACGATCTGCCGACACTCCGACGGGCGCAGCACGCCGTGCAGCGCGTAACAGCGCGCCCCGTCGAGCTCCTCGCGTCGGGGGTGGAGCTCGCGCGCGCTGTCGAGCCGGCAGAATTCACCTGACTCAGGGGTCAGGGTGAAATTTTCGCCCCGCGCCCGCGCTCGCTCTCGCTGCTCCCGATCCATCGCCTCGCGCCCTCGCCGAAGCCTACGTCTCGCTCGCGTCGCCCGCCAGCCCGAGGCGCAATTAGGCCGTCAGACCTCGTCCCACCGCTCGTGCCGCTTCGCGCGTAAATAGCCCGAGACGAGCATCACGACCGCGACCACGCCGGGCAGCCAGCCGAACCAGCTCGAGTACATCCACGCGGCCACGACGAAGCTCGCCGAGTCCTTGCCGAAGGCGAGCGTCGCGACCGAGAGCGCCATCATCGCGCCCACCCCCGACATCACGAGCGGCGCGATCGTGGCCGCGGACTCGCGCATCGTCGGCAGCAGCACCCGCCACAGCAGCAGCGTCCACAGCATGGTCGCGCCGCCGCCGACGAGCAGCGCGAGGCCCACCAGATCCCAGTCGCCGAGGCGCCCGGCCTGGCTCCACGCGAGCGCGGAGAGGCCGAGCACCGCGAGCCCGTGTGAATATGGCTCGAGGCGCAGCTCCGGGTAGACCCGGCGCCAGATCTCGTGGAGCGCCGCGATCACGCCGACCGTGAGGAGATGCGCGATGGGCAGCGAGATCAGGACCGCGATCCCGATGTCGGTGAGCTTGGGGCCGCAGCCGCAGCAGAGCAGCAGAGGGAGCAGCGCGAGCTGGAGTCGCCGACGCCGACCCGATCGAGCGTGACGTTGATAAGCCATGGATTGCATTATGCCGTCAGTCTGGAGCCGTCGCCGCGAGCGTGCACGTGCCGCGCAGCACACTGGAGCCACCGCGACGAGCGCTGCGCACCGCGACGCGCACAACAGCGCGCGGGCGCGTCGGCGACGTCTACACGCCGCGCGCCGCGAGCCACGACTCGACCCAGCGCTCCGTCGAGCGCTCGTAGGGCAGCCAGTAGTACGGCGCGAACGGGGCGAGGCGCAGCCGCTTCAGGCGGCCGCCCGCGATCTGGTAGGCCCGCACGACGCTCCGCATCTGCCCGCCGAGCAGCGCGCGACCCCAGTGCGCGCGCCCCTCGATGACGGCGAGCAGCGGCCCGGCGGCGAAGTGATTGAGCACGTCGTAGTCCTCGTCGACGCCGTCGTGCAGGCGCGCGCCCTCCCGCGAGACCTCCACCGTCCAGCCCGCGCGCGCGTCGGAGAAGATCACCTCGAGCGCGAAGCGCAGCCGCGCGACGCCGAAGCGCGGCCAGGCGCGCGCGAGCGCCGGGCAGAGCTGGTCTTCGAGCCATGTGATGATCTGGTGGTGCCCGGGCCCCCGCGCGGCCAGCTCGCGCTCGCGGATCGGCGGGACGACGAAGGGCGCGAACACGCGATCGTCCTCCGCGGGCAGCCGCGTGATCCAGTCGGCGTCTGGGAGCCGACGATGATGACCGCGCGAGAGCTCGAGCGTGAGCCCAGGCCCCGAGGGGTAGACCGTCACCTCCGGGCAGAGCCGCGCGAAGTCCCGGCGAAAGCGGGCCTCGGGGACCGGGTAGACGACCCCGTTCTGCCACCCGAACGGCCCGACGTAGCGGTTGCCGGCGGCGCCGGGCACCACCGCCGGCGCGCCCGAGGCCGCCGCGCGCCGCAGCTCGCCCTCGTAGGCGCGGTACGGGAAGCCGATCGCCCCGGCGGTGAGCGCGTTGACCTGCAGCAGCGGCTGCCAGCGCGCGAGCGTCAGGGTCGGGTGACGCTCGAGCGCGGGGATCTCGAGCAGCGCGGCCGCGACCGAGAGGATCCCGCGCACCTCATCGGGTCCGTCCAGCACCGAGTCGACCTGGTTCCACACGGTCCCGTCCTCGGTGGCGACGATCATCCCCCACTCGACGACATCGCAGAACGAGGGCGTCGCGAGCAGCTTCGTGCCGCCGAGGACTCGGTGCTGGAGGTTGCCGAGCACCTGCACCTCGGGGAAGCCGAGCCGGCGCGCGCTGCGGGCGACCAGCTCGTCCGCCGTCAGCAGCAGCCGCGTGGTGCCGAGGCCCGCCAGCGTCGCCAGGCTCTCGAGGTCGAAGTGATCGGGGTGGCGATGCGTGACGACGACGACGTCCGGGCGCAGGCGCGCGAGCTCGACGCGACGGCGCGGGAACACTTCGAACACGCCGTCGTGGTAGGTCTCGCCCAGCAGGGGGTCGAAGAGCACCCGGACGTCCGCCGTCTCGACCAGCCAGCCCGCGTGACCGAGGTGAGTCCAGCGCACAGCCGAGGGTACGCAGCGCGCCGCGAGAACGCAACGCCGCGCGATCGAGGGCGCGCGTCGGCCCAGCGCGCTACTTCATGTCTGATGATACAGATTCGCGGGTCGGGTCGCGCGAGGACGTCATCCGGCGAGCGCGCGGGATCCGAACGGGCTGACGATCAGTCATGACGCGGCATCCGGAACGCGCTCGTCATCCACACGATGTGCGCGCCCTGACCGGAGGGCCAGTCCCACACGAGCCGGCGGCGACCGTCGCCGGTCACGCGCGTGAGCAGGGCCGCGACGCCGCGCCCGCCCGAGCGCGTGGCGTCCTCTTCGAACGCCCGCGCCTCCTCGGCGCCGAGCGGGATCAAGTCCGTGCGCTGCGGGTCCTCGCCGCCGCGCCAGTCAATCCGCTCGCTGAAGACCCGCGCGAAGCGCTGCCCGCAGGCCCGGCAGGTCGTCAGGCTGAGGCTGAAGTGCGGCTCGCTAAGCAGCCCGCGCCGGGACTCGCGCGCGCCGAGCCACCGCCACGCCGCCGCCGCGTCGCTCCCGAGGCACCGCGCGCAGCCCCAGCTCGCCGTTCTCGCCATGGAAGGTCATCATACGCCGCGGTTGCCCCGCGCAGCGCCAGCGTCGATAGTCCGCGCATGAACGCGCACACCAAGCGAAGCGGCGGCTGCCTGTGCGGGGCGGTCCGGTTTGAGATCAGCCTCGGGAAGCCCCAGTTCGACATCTGCCACTGCGCGATGTGTCGACAGTGGTGCGCCGGCCCGTTCATGGGTGTGCACTGCCAGCGCCCCGCGACGATGACCAAGAGCGAAGGTCTTCAGTGGTACCGCAGCTCGCAGTGGGCGGAGCGCGGGTTCTGCTCGCGCTGCGGCACGAGCTTGTTCTGGCGCCTGGCCGACAACCCGAACGTGTTCAGCGCGTCGATCGACTCGCTCGATGACGCCGCCGGCCTCGAGCTCGATCGGCACTTCTTCAGCGACTCCAAGCCCGCGCGCTACGAGTTCGCCGACGCGCGCCCTCGGGTCACCGCGGCCGAGCTCATGGCGGAGTTCGGCTTCAGCCCGGACACCTGACTCGAGCGCGCTGCTACAGCGCGAGCAGCAGCGAGGTGACGACGGCGCCGACGCCCATCAGCCACGAGAGCGTCGCGTCGCGTCGCGCTCGGAGCGACGCCAGCTCGAGGGACTCCTTAGAGACTAGATGAACATACATGCGGACCACCTCCTCGTAACTTCATTGTCACATTGTCGTAACCTCAACGCAATTTCCACGCGAACTCCGCGTGACGCGCGAGTTCGCGCGGCGGGAATGTTCCGCGCGGGCTAGACGTGGAGCCAACACATGCGGGTGACCAAGACCGTTCTCCTCTCGCTCCTCCTCTGCGGCTGTCACCGCGGCGGCGACCCACAGCCCGCCACGGCGCCGCAGCCCGCGTCGACGCGGACGCCCGACGCCGCCGACTCCACCCCGTCGAGCTGCGGCCCGCAGCGCTACGCCGACGTAGCGTCCCAGGCGCTCGCGCGCGTCGGGGGCACCGGCGCCGTCGTCATGCTCGATCTCGAGACCGGCGACACGCTCCTCGAGACAGGCACGCAGCTCACGACGCCGACGCCCCCGGCCTCGTCGGTCAAACCATTCGTCGCGCTCGCGGCCCTCCGCGCGGGGGCGCTCGCGCAGGACGAGCCGCTGGCGTGCGACGGGACCTGGTCCCGCGACGCGAAGCTGACCTGCTTCGACGAGCACGGCGCGCAGACCCTCACCGACGCGCTGGCGAGCAGCTGCAACGCGTTCTTCTACGAGGTCGCCGCGCGCGCTGGGGCGCCCGCGCTCGCGGCAGAGTTCACCCGCGTCGGGCTCACGGAGCTGGCGAGCGCGATCACGAGCGCGGGCGATGATCAAGCCCGCCTCGTCGCGACCGCGATCGGTCACCACGACGCGCGCGCGCGACCGCCCGAGCTGGCGCGGGCCTACGCGACGATGCTCACCGACGACGATCCGCTCCGCGCCGTCGTCACGCCGGGCCTCGAGGCCGCCGTCGCGCGCGGCACCGCCCAGGCCGCCGCGGTCGACGGCATGAAGGTCGCCGGGAAGACCGGCACGGCCGAGGCCGAGGGCGACGAGATGTACGCGTGGTTCGTGGGCTACGCGCCCGCAGAGGAGCCGCGCGTGCTCGTGCTCGTCCACGTCGTCGGCGACGGCGCCGGCGGCCAGCTCGCGGCGCCGATCGCCGGCGAGCTGCTCGCTACGTGGCGAGGCTGCGAGACCCGCGACGTCTAGCCCTGAAACGAGCGCGTCGGCGATGGCCGCTCGAGCATCCACAACAGGCGAGCGCTTGTTCTCGGTCTAGCGGGCGGCTGGAGATCGCCCGCGCCCGACCAACCGCCGCCTGTCTCGGAGGACACTCGCTACGAGCGGGCGCGCGGGTCCTTACTTTTTAGGCGCGGTCCAGTAACTGGCGCGAGCCAAACAACCATCCAAACACGTGATAATCTGCCGCACAACGCGCGAGCGCGTGACACAACGCCGTGAAACGTCGCGCGGGGCCACGGATGCGATTGCTTATTTGCCGCGCGCCGTGATCCTGATACGAAGCGGCGATGATCCGACGCTCCGGCCGCACCGCCCCCGCTCTCGCAACACTCTCGACGCTCGCGCTCGCGCTCGCGCTCAGCTCGTGCGGGAAGAAACAGGAGCCCACGACCGCGCCGACGGGCGGCGAGTCCGAGCCGGAGCCCGAGGCGCCCGCGCCCGCGCCGGAGGTTAAGTGCAACTACATCGTCCTCATCGACGCCGGCAGCAGCGGCACGCGGGCCTACACCTACGAGATCGAGACCGCGGAGGAGGGCGGCCTGCCGGGCCTGGTCGAGCGCTCGAACCAGAAGATCGAACCTGGCCTCTCGAGCTACAAGGCCGAGCCCGCGAAGGCCGGCGAGTCGCTCGCCGGGCTGCTCAAGGCCGAGGGCTCGGTGCTCGAGGCGCTCCCCGATGAGTGCGAGGCGAAGACCCCGACCGCGCTGATGGCCACCGCGGGGATGCGCCTGCTCGAGGCCGAGCAGGGCGGCGCCGACGCGACCAAGGCGATCTACCAGGCGGCGGGCGAGGCGATCTCGGGCGCCGGCCTCGACCTGCGCTTCGCCGGCACGATCAGCGGGCAGCAGGAGGGGCTCTACGCGTGGCTCACGACGAACTACGCGCTCGGCAACCTCGACGGCGAGAAGCCGACCGTCGGCGCGCTCGACCTCGGCGGCGCCTCGGCCCAGGTGGCCTTTGTGCCAGCTGACGCCGGCGACGCGCCGACCTCGACGCTCACGCTCGCGGGCAAGAGCTACAGCGTCTACGCCCACTCCTACCTCAACTACGGCCTGGCCCAGGCGATCCAGTACGTCGCCGACAAGTCCTGCTACCCCAAGGGCCTGAACAAGGGCAAGGGCCGCTACGCGAGCTGCGTCAAGAAGCTCAAGCCGGTCGTCACGCCCAAGAAGTGCGAGGCGGCGGCGTGCGGCCTCGCGGTGCCCGGCGACACCAAGAACAAGCTCGGCGTGCCGCAGCCGCCGGTGCCGAAGGACATGCCGTTCTACGCCATCGGCAACTACTTCTACACGCACAAGCTGGTCAAGGCGGAGGGCGCGAGCCCGGCCGCGCTCGCCGAGGCCGCCGGCGGCCCCAAGGGCAAGACCGGCTTCTGCGGCACCAAGTGGGCCGACATCACCGCCGCCAACGAGGGGACCCCGGCCCCGTACCTCGAGCGCGCCTGCTTCTCGGCGGCCTGGGTCTCGGTGCTGCTCGAGACCCACGGCTTCGCCAAGGACGCCGAGACGATCCAGTGGACCGAGAAGATCGGCGAGACCGAGGCCAACTGGGCGCTCGGCGCCGCGCTCTGCTCGATCACGGGCTGCCTCTCGGCGAAGTGAGCCGCCGCGGGCGCGCGGGCGCCATGGCCCTTCGGACACCCACGCCCCGCGCCGGGCGGGTGGCGAGATGTGCTAGGTTGAGCGCTGGCCGCGACGGCTGATCGCGCGCGCGCTCGACCATGAACATCACCGGCTTGATCACCCTCGGGGCCCGCTTCGCCGCCGCGCGCGTGACCGGGGCGCGGGCGCCGCTGTCGGTGATCTTCGAGGTGACCCAGCGCTGCAACCTGCGCTGCAAGTACTGCTCGATCTGGCGCGATCCTCCGCCCGAGCTGTCGCTCGCGGAGATCCGCCCGCTCGTCGACGAGATGGCGCGCGCCGGCGTCAGGGTGATCAGCCTCGTCGGCGGCGAGCCGTTCCTGCGCGACGACCTCGAGCCGATCGGCGCCGCGATCGAGTCGGCGGGGATGAGCGTCGCGCTGTGCACCAACGGGCACGGCTTCGCCGATCGCGTCGCGACCCTCCCCGGGCTCTCGCACCTCGTCATCTCGCTGGACGGTCTCCAGCCGACCCACGACGCGCTGCGGGGCAAGGGCGCGTTTGACTCGGCGCTCGCGAGCCTGCGCGCCGGGGTCGCGCGCGGCGTCTCGGCGATGGCGACCCTGACGGTCACGCGCAAGAACCTGGGGGTCGTCGGCGACGTCCTGCAGCTGGCCGCGGCCGAGGGCTTCCGCATGAACTTTCAGCCCGTGATGACGCTGCGCTACGCCTCGCCGAAGGTGGACGAGCTCGCGCCCTCGATCGCGGAGTTTCGCGGCTTCATGGACGAGGTCATCGACGCCAAGCGCGGCGGCGCGCCGGTCTTCGGCTCGCTCGGCATGCTGCGCTTCATCCGAGAGCATTGGCGCCCGGGCGCCGGCTTTCACACCCTCGTCCGCCCGCGCGGGGCCTCGCACGCCGGCGAGGTCCCCTGCTACGCGGGCAAGCTGTTCTGCTCGATCGGCAGCGACGGGACCCTGTCGCCCTGCGACCTGCTCAGCCTGCCGCCCGAGCGCCTCCCCAACGTGCGCGACCACGGCTTCATGGCGGCCGTCCGCGCGCTCCCGCTGCCCGACTGCGCCGGTTGCTGGTGCACGCCCTACCTGCTGCGGAACATGGGCACGAGCCTGCGCCCTGGCGCGCTGCTCGAGGTCCTGCGCGTGCTGATGGAGTCCGCGTAGGCGCGCGGGCTGCTCGACGCCCAAACCACTCGCTGACGCTCACGCGCCCGAGATCACGATCACGAAGGCCTGCTCGCCGGTCGCGCCACTCGTCCTCGACCCGATGTCCGCGCTCGTCACCGTCGTCGCCGGCGAGCACCGTGCCCGTGACCAGCAGGCCGAAGGGACCGAACAACCCGGGGTCGTTGATCTTGATGTAGTCAGCGCCGTCGGGGGTGGAGCGGATGATATCGGCCGGCAGCGCGCCGGTGCCGTCCTCGTAGTCCGCCGATCGAGCGTCGAGCGCGGTAGACTCGGCCGTCGATGTCCGCCTCCCGCCCCGACGACGCGCGCGCGCCCGCGCGTCCGCGTGAACCCCCGCGCGACGCCGCGACGCCGCTGACGCTGGAAGAGGTCGCGCGTCACGACGGCCGCGGCGGCTCGCTGTGGACCGTGATCGACGGCGAGGTCTACGACATCAGCGAGTTCGCCCGTGACCACCCGGGCGGCGCGATCATCCGGCTCGCCGCGGGGCGACAGGCGGACGCGCTGCTCGAGTCCTATCACTCGAGCGCGGCGACAGGGCGCGTCCGCGCGGTCCTCCGCAGGCGGGCGCGGCACGTCGGCTCGCTGCGGGCGGAGGACCGGGCGCCCCGCGGGGATCCTGCTTTCTTCACGACGGTGCGCGCGCGCGTCGAGGCCCATCTCGCGAGCCGCGGCCTCGACCGACACCACGGCGCGCGCGCGAGCGCGATCGAGCTCGTGCTCGTCGCGCTGCTGCTGGCGCTGTGCTGGGGCCTGCGCGCGTTCACGGGCTCGCTCGCGGCCGCGGCCGCGAGCGGGCTGCTGATCGGGCGGCTCGGCTTTCTTCAGCACAGCGGCAACCACGCGGCGGTGCACAAGCGCGCCCGAGACAACCGCCGCGTCGGGCTGATCATGGACGCGCTCGGCGGCTCATCGCGGGTCTGGAGCGTCGAGCACCAGCTCGCGCACCACCTGCACCCCAACACGCTGGGCTTCGACAACGACTGCGAGATCGGGCGCCCAATGCTGCGCTTTCACCCCGGCATCCGCCGCCGCTGGTGGCACCGCGGGCAGCACGTCACGACCTTCGTGGTCATGAGCGTGGGCCTGCTGAAGTGGGTCGTCTCCGACATCGTCGACCACCTGCGCGGGCGGGTCGGCAACGCGCGCTTCCACGCCGACGCGCGCGACTGGGCGCGCCTGCTCGTGGGCAAGTCGCTGTGGGTGATCCTGCAGGTGCTCGTGCCGGCGGTGCTGTGCGGATGGGAGCTGGCGCTCGCGTCCACCTTCGTGATGATGGCGACCGGCGCCTACTACTTGGAGAGCATCTTCATCGTCAACCACATCCAGCCCGGCCTGGTGCCGCCCCGCGGCGTGCACTGGTCGATCGAGCAGGTGCTGGCGACCGCGAACTGGTCGGCGGGATCGCGGCTCGCCAACTTCGTCTCGGGCGGGCTCAACCACCAGATCGAGCACCATCTGTTCCCCGGGCTGTCGACCGCGCTGTACCCCGAGATCAGCCCGATCGTGCGCGAGACCTGCCGCGAGTTCGGCCTGCCCTACAACGACCTCCCCGGCTTCACGGCCGCCTGGCGCTCGACCTTCGCGTACCTGCGCGAGCTCGGGCTGCCCGCGCGGCGCTGATCGTGTAGGGTCGCGACATGCACCCCTGGCACGACCTCCCAACCTACGCCGACGAGGCCGCGGCGGTGTTTCACGCGGTCGTCGAGATCCCGCGGGGCGCCAACGTCAAGTACGAGCTCGACAAGGCGACGGGGCTGCTGCGCGTCGATCGGATCCTCTACAGCTCGGTGGTCTACCCCGCCAACTACGGCTTCATCCCGCAGACCTACTGCGACGACAAAGACCCGCTCGACGTGCTCGTGCTCGGCGACAACCCGGTGGTGCCGCTCTCGATCATGCGCGCGCGCGCGATCGGCCTCATGCGGATGGTCGACGAGGGCGAGGCCGACGACAAGCTGATCGCGGTGCACGTCGACGACCCGGCGTTCGCGGAGTATCAGGAGCTCAGCCAGCTCCCGCAGCACGTCGAGCGCCAGATCCGGCGGTTCTTCGAGGACTACAAGGCGCTCGAGCGCAAGCGGGTCGTCGTCGAGGACTTCTTCGACGCGGCCGCGGCCCGGGGCTCGCTGCAGGACGCGGTCGCGCTGTACCGCGCCAGCGCGAGCACGCTGCGCGCCGCGTCGCGCTAACGCGCGCGCGCCCGGTCGATTCGAATCCCGCCGTAAGAGTAGTATCGAGGCTTCACGGGTGAAGCGATCGAGCGCGCACTCTCACCGGAGCTCTCCGAGCTGCTCGCCGTGCTCCGGTCACGGCGAGGCTTCGACGCGCGCGCGTGGCTGACCGCGAAGTCGACCCTGATCAACGACTACCTGCGAGCGTCGGGGCTGAAGGCCGCGGTCGTCGGCGTGAGCGGCGGGGTCGACTCGGCGGTGGTGCTGGGCCTCCTGCGGCACGCCGCGCGCCTGCCCGGCTCGCCGCTGCAGCGCGTGCTCGCGGCGATCCTGCCGCTGCGCGTCCCGGAGGGCGTGACCAACCAAGCGCTCGCCGCCCGCCGCGGTCATCTCGTCGCCGAGGCCTTCGCGTCGACGCGCGTCCGGCGTGTCGAGCTCGACCTGTCGGCGGCCTACACCGCGGCGCGCGACGCCGCGGAGCGCGGGCTGGACGTCCGCGGCGGCGCCTGGGCGGCCGGGCAGCTCGCGTCGAACATCCGCGCGCCCGCGCTGTACTACCTCGCCACGCTACTGACGCAGGAGGGCGCGCCCGCGCTGGTCTGCGGCACGACCAACCGCGACGAGGGCGGCTACATCGGCTTCTTCGGCAAGGCCTCCGACGGCATGGTCGACCTCCAGCCGATCGCCGATCTGCACAAGTCCGAGGTCTTCGCGGTCGGGCGGCTGCTCGGGGTTCCACGAGCTGTCCTCGCGGCTATCCCAACAGGAGACACCTTCGACGGCCGCGTCGACGAGGCGATGATCGGCGCGCCCTACGAGTTCGTCGAGCTGTTTCAGCTGCTGCGCGCCCAGCCGGATGAATCCACGCGCGCGCGCTGGCTCGCGCGCCTCAGCCCGGCCGCGCGCGCCCAGCTCGACGAGGGCGCGGCGCGGCTGGAGCGGCGCCACCAGGGCAACGCGCACAAGTACATCGCCGGCTCGCCCGCGGTGTTCCTCGACGTGATGCCCCGCGCGGTCCCGGGCGGCTGGCGCGAGCGAGTCGCGCCCGGCGTGCCGTCGAGCTCGCTCGAGACGGCCGACATCGTGGGCCGCTTCACGCTCGACCCCGCGATCGCGCGCGAGGTGAACGAAGCGACAGATCACTGGCGCCCCGCCGCGACGCCCGAGCGCCTCGGCGACGCGTCGACGCGGCTCGTCCGCGGGCTGCTCACGTCAGCGGAGCGCGAGCGCCTGCGCCTGGCCGTCGCCGACGCGCCCTGGGTCCCGGTCGGCCGCGACGGGCGGCGACCTCGAGGCGACTCAGCGCTCGCGCCCGAGGCGATCGGCTCGTGGCGCGCGACGGCCCACGACGAAGCGCTGGCGCGCGCGCTGTGGGACCGACTGCGGACCTCGCTCCCGCTCGTGCGCACCGTCGACGACCCCGCGCGGGCCGACGGTGACCGGCACCGCGTGTGGCGAGCGGTGGGCCTCAACCCGCTGCTGCGCTTCATCCGCTACGAGCCCGGCGGCTGGCTCGTGCCGCACCACGACGCCGGCTTCGACTTCGGGGACGGTCACCACCGCACGCTGATGAGCGCGCTACTGTACATCGAGACCGACGCGCGCGGCGAGGGCGGCGCGACGCGCTTCGTCCTCGACCCGCGACGTCACGAGCCCACCGGCGCGCGCGACTACGACGACTGGACGCGCCCGCCCGAGGAGCACGAGCTGCTCGAGCGAGTCCCGCCCGAGGCCGGCGCGGCGCTGGTCTTCGATCACCGGGTGCTGCACGACGGCGCGCGGTGGGAGGGGCCCGGCCAGAAGCTGCTGCTGCGCACGGACGTGGTGTTTCGACGCTGCGGCGTGCAGGCGATCCCGGCGCGGCCGTCGGCCTCGGTCTCGCTGCCGCCGCTGTGGATCCTGCTCGGTCGCTCGCCGGGCGCCTCGCGGGCGGAGCTCGACGCCGCCTACGCCTCGCGCCGCAGCGAGCTCCGCGACGCCGAGGCGAGCGCGCTGCGCGACGCGTGGAAGCTGCTGCGAGACCCGCTGTACGCGGCCGCGTACACCCAGCTCGGCTCGCGCGAGGCCATGGACGAGGCCGGCTTCTTCGACGACGGCGGCGACTTCGAAGCCCGGGACGACCCGCGCGAGGATCCGCGCTGGCTGACGACGCCGCTGCACCGCGTACGCGAGCGCCTCGCGGCCGCGCGCGCCGGCGGCCACGAGCCCGAGGCGCTCGCGGTGCTGGTGACGACGGGCGCGCTGTGCCCGGTCCACGCGGGGCACGTCGAGATGATGAACATCGCCCGGCGCGCGCTCGAGCGCCGCGGCGTCCATGTGCTCGGCGGCTACCTCTCCCCGGATCACAACGGCTACGTCGGGGCGAAGCGCGGCGCGGACGCGCTCCCGGCGAGCGTCCGGCTCGCGCGCTGCGAGCAGGCGGCGCGCGCGAGCGACTGGCTGATGGTCGATCCCTGGAACGCGCTGCACACCCCGCGCGCGCTCAACTTCAGCGAGGTGCTCGCGCGCCTCGATCGCTATCTCTCGCGACATGTTCAAACGGTCACCAAGATCCGGGTCGTCTACGTGTTCGGCAGCGACAACGCCCGCTTCGCGCTCGCCTTCGCCGCGCGCGGGCACGCGGTCTGCGTCCGGCGCCCCGGGCACGCGGACGCGCTCGCGCGCTACGCCGGGGATCCGCGCGTGCAGGGCAACCCGCGCGTGCTCATGGTCGACGACGCGAGCGCGCGCGCGCTGGCCTCGAGCGAGCTCCCGCCCCCCGCGCTCGAGCCTGGCCCCGAGGGCAGCGCGCGGCTGTACCTGCGCGACGAGGGCGACTGGCTGCTCGCGCCCTGGCTCCACGAGCCGCGCCGCCGAGTCGCGACCCTGCGACGCGCCCACGCGCGCTTCTTGGAGGAGCTCGTCGCCGCGCTGACGCGTGGCTTCGGCGCGGCCGCCTGGCCCGAGCGCGCGCGCGCGCTGACCGTCGAGCGGCTCGAGCTCGACGCGGCGGCAGCCAGCGCGAGCGCCGAGCTCCGCGGGGGCGCGCGCGCGCTCAGCCTCGACCCGTGCCTCCCGGCCCAGCACAACCTCGGGCTCTCCCGCTGCTACACGCTGTGCGACGGACGCCGCCGCGCCGCGCTCGTTGCGAGACCCGGCTGGCCGCCGATCGCCGAGCAGCTGCGCGCGCTGCCCGAGGGCGACTACGTGCTGCTCGACGACGACACGGTCACGGGTGAGACGCTCGAGCGGGTCCGCGAGCTGCTCCCCACGGGCCGCGCGCTCGAGCGCGCCGAGTTCTTGTGTCGCGTCGACGAGGTCCGGGCCCGCTGCCCCGAGGGCGCGCTGATCGATCTCTGCGACGCGCGTGACTTCCTCGTGGGGGCGCGCGAGGGCGGCCTCGTCGTCGAGCTGCCGAACGGTCTACACGCGCGCGCGCCGTACCTGCTCCCCTACGTGCGCCCGAGCGCGCGCGTGAGCCTGCCGGCCACGAGCGAGCTGCGATTCTCCCGGAGCTTGTGGCGCGCGAACCTCGAGTTCTTCGCCCGCGCGCCGGCGCTGCGTGTCCGCGACATGAGCCCCGCGTTCCAGGTCCTCGCGCGCTACCTCGACTTCGCCGCGGACGCGACGATGACCACCCTGTGTCAGTGGCACCTCGACCGGCTGCGCGGCCCTCAAACTTGAGTCGTTGCCGAACCGACGGGCGCGTCGATACCCTCGCGCCCCGCTCAAGCAGTCGCTGTTCGCCTACCTGCGCCGCGAGCTGCTCGAGCCCGAGTTCGTGGTCCGCGGCCCGTACCACGTCACGCGGCACCCGCTGATGCTCGGCTTCTTGATCGCGTTCTGGGCGACCCCCTGGATGACCCAGGGGCACGCGCTGTTCGCCGTCGCGATGACGGCCTACATCCTGATCGCGCTGCGGCACGAGGAGCGCGACCTGCTCGAGGCGCACGGCGACGCCTACGCGCGCTACCAACGACAGCTGCTGCCCCGCCTGCCGTGCTCGTAGCGACGCCGAGCCGGGCTACCGACGCAGGCCCTCGAGCACGGGCTGACGCGCGGCGACCCAGGCGACGGGTCCGGCCACGAGCCCGCAGATCGCGACCGCCGCGAGCGCCGGGATCAGCACGTCCCACGGCCCGAGCAGCACCGGGAGGTGATCAATCGGATAGACGTCGCCGTCGAGCGGGTAGCGGTAGCAGGTGAGCAAGAAGCAGAAGAAGCCGCCGAGCGCCACGCCGGTGACGGCTCCGAGCGCGCCGGCGGCCAGGCCGACGCCCTCGAACACCCAGAAGATCGCGCGCTTGTCCGCGCCCAGCGCGACCAAGCTCGCGATCTCGACGCGCTTGCGCCGGACCAGCAGCAGCAGGCTCGCGATCAGGGCTGTCCCCGCGACGAGCTCGAGCAGCGCGAGGATGAGGCCGACCGCCGCCTTGATCTGCCGCAGACCCGCGACGGTCGACGCGCTGTGCTGCTGCCAGGTCGACGCGCGGTACAGCTTCCGGTCCAGCTCGCCCGCGACCCCGGTCATCTCGTCGGCGATCGCGGCCGCGTCGTCGGGGTCGTGGAGTTCGAACTCGATCCCGGTGACGCGGCGCTTCTTGAAGAACAGCGCCTGCCCGGCGGTGAGGTGGACGAGCGCGAAGGAGTTGTCGAGCTCGGTGACCCCCGTCTGCAGCGTGTCGAGCACTTCGAAGACGGCGTGGCGCGGCGGCTGCGGGACCGCGCCGGGCTTGCCGAGCGCGGCCGGGATCACCATGCGGACGTGATCACCACGGCCCACGCCGAGGCGCTTGGCGAGGCTGACGCCGAGCGCGATCCCGGGGACGTGACGGACGTCCGCGGGGCGCAGGGCGTCGAGCGTGCCGCTCGAGGTCACGCGCACGAGCCCCTGCATCTCGCCGGCGCGCGCGGGGTCGAGCGCCTTCGAGACGATCACGACCGGCTGACGCGCGGCGGGATCAGGCTCGGGCGCCGACGCTGACTCGGACGCGTCGTCGTCTTTGTCGGGGCCCGGCACCGGCAGGAGCGCGGCCATCGAGTAGGCGAAGGGCGAGGCGGCGCGGACCCGGGGGTCCTCGGCCCAGCGATCCGCGATCTCCTCGTAGTCGCGGAAGTCGAGGCCGTACTTGGTCAAGAGGACATGTCCGTTGACCCGCGAGAGCCGCAGCGTGAGCTCGTACTCGAAGCCCGAGGTCACCGCGAAGACCGCCATCAGCGCGGCGCAGCCGAGGCTCATCCCGAACACGCTGACCGCGACGGTCGGCGTCAGGTAGCGGACGCAGAGCGAGCCGACCGTGACGAGCGCCGCGGTCGCCGCGAGCAGCGGCGGCGCGAGCGAGTGCGAGGCGCCCGTGAGCACCAGCGCGCTCGCGGCCACGCACACGAGCGCGGCGATCGGCGCGATCCAGCGCGAGGCGCCCGAGGGCCGCTCGCGCAGGAGCATGCGCCACGCGACGAGCGAGAAGAACGCCACGCCGGGGCTGCGGGCGGGCGCCAAGCCGGCTCGACGCGGATCCGCCATCACCCGCCGCTACTCGTACCGCAGCCCCTCCACGGGCCGCAGTTTGGCCGCTCGCAGCGAGGGCGGAATCGTCGCCACGAAGCAGATCCCGAGGGTCATCGCGAGGATCCAGCCGATGGTCGTCGCGCTGATCTCAACCGGCAGACGCTCGATGAAGTAGACCTCGGGGTCGAGGGTGTAGCTGTAGAGCTCGACGAGCCACGAGAGCATCAGCCCGAAGCCAATCCCGGCGAGCGAGCCCGCGAGGCCGATCGCCATGCCGGTGACCTGGAAGATCCGCGCGACCTGGCCGCCGGTCGCGCCCATCGACATCAGGATCGCGATCTCGGCGCTGCGGCGCACGACCATGGTCCACAGCGCCGAGAGCACGTTGAAGGTCGCGACCGTGATCACGAGGCTGAGGATGATCGTGATGAGGTTCTTCTGGAAGCGGATCGACTGGAACAGGTTCTTGTTGAGGTTCTGCCACTCCAAGACCTGGTACTCGCGGCCCATCAGCTGATCGCGGATCTCCTTGCCGACCTCGGGCGCGCGCATCGGGTCGTGCAGCCGCAGGTCGACGCCGGACACGATGTCCTTGCCGCGGTACTTGAAGCGCTGCAGCTCCTTGATGTGCGTGTAGATCAGCCGGCTGTCGTACTCTTGAAAGCCCGCCTGGAACACGCCGGCGATCCGGTAGTACTGAAACTTGGGCTCCTCCGAGTGATCCCAGGATGAGCCCGGGTCGACGACCATCACCAGCGAGTCCTCCTCGACGTGCAGCTCCTTGGCCAGGGTCGCGCCGACGAAGATCGTCGGCAGGCTGCTGGGGTCGAAGTCGTCGCCTTCCTCTTCGGTCAGCTCAGGCCAGTCGTCGTCATCGCCGAGGTCGATGCTGAACTCGGACATCCGCTCGGCCTCGCGCTTGTGCTCTGGGAGCGCGCGGTAGGCCTTGAGCGCGTCCTCGTAGGCCTTGGGGCCGCGCGGGTCGGGCGTCGCGGCGATCACCGGCGGGAGCTGATCGTCATCGCGATCGGGCACCGGCATCAGCTCGAAGTCCGAGCGCAGCGCGCCGAGCTCGATGGGTCGGCCGCTGCCGCGCTCGAGATGATCGACGATGTCGATCACCTGATCGGCGGTCTCGGGGTCGATCCCCTTGACCAGCACGCTCTTGAGCCGCAGCTCGTCGGTGCTCGCGCCCTCGCGCTTGTAGGGCGCGAGCAGCATCGTGTAGTAGGCGAAGGGGCTCGCGCCCTCGACCCCCTCGACGGTGCGCACGTACTGTTCGAAGCGCCGGTACTCGGCGATCCCCATGGTCCGCGTGACGTTGATGTGCGCGTAAACGCCCAGCACGCGGCGCTCGAATTCGTGCTGAAAGCCGGTCGCGACCGACTGCACCACGATCAGCGCGGCGACGCCGAGGACCACGCCGATGATGCTCGTCGTCCCGAAGATCGAGGAGAACTGCATCATCAACAGCAGCAGCCCGACGAAGGTCGCGATCGCGGCGGTCAGCACGATCACGAGGCTGCGGACCCCCGCGAGCAGCAGCGTCAGGCAGATGAACACGAGCCCGATGCACAGGTAGAGCGCGACCCGGGAGCCCCGCGGCACGCGCTCGCGCCGGATGATCCGCAGGCCGACGACGCGCTCGTAGCCGGTGACGAAGCTGCTGCCGATCCAGCGCAGCACGAGCACGCCGAGCGCCACGGGTGCGCCGTACGCCAGGTACAGCACCCACGGCGGCAGTCCGCCCGCGAACGGCAGCGCCGAGAGGTCGAGCGCGCCCGTCGGGAGCAAGACCAAAAGCGGCAGCAGGATCCACGCGAGCACCCAGGCGAACAGCAACGGCCCGTGAAGGGCGGCGGGATCATTGGCCCGCTTGTGTCGGGACGTTTGCGACATCCAGGCTCGAGCTGCGGCACGCTACCGCTCGCGTCCCCCACGGGCAAGCTCGCTCATGATCCACCCGCGGCAATTCTCGCGGTGCCCCCGGTCGTTACCGAACGACGCGATCCGCGGCGCGGAGATCCCATGACGGTGATCCCGCACGAAGTTCGCGGGTGCACCCCGCGAAGCGCGGTCGACAAAATCGCCCGCCCGCCGCGCTCCGTGACCGAGACGCGCGGCTGCGAGCGTCCGCCACGGCCGCGGTATCGCGCCGACGGGTCACGCGCGAGCGCGGACCACGGCGTCGTCGCGACGCGTTCTTGTGACACCGCGGCCTCGCCTCCGCCGGCGGCGCTCGAGCCTATTTCGCCATTATCGGGCGCTCGCGGGCCCAGCGTGCGAAGCGAGGTGGACGCGCGCGACCGCCACGGACTCACCAGCTGCGCGCGAATTCCTGTCCCGAGACGCTCGAAGCGGCGCCGAGCTAGAGCCGGGCGCGTGCGCGCGAGCGAAACCGCAGCGCTCGAGCACGCACCGTGCGGGCGCCGGCTGGTCGTCACGTTCGCGTCATCGCTCGCGCCGTGATCGCGCGCCTCGACGGATCATGATTTCACGCGCACCGGCGCCGCGGGTGGATTTTGATGGAACTGCGGTGCGTGAGTCGTGTATCCCTATGTCAGGCGTTAATGGGCTTTCCCATGCTTGCAACACAGACTGGTCAAGCACTTCGCGTCCGTTGCCCGAACGGGCGCTGTGACGCCTCTAACCCGCGCTGGAGCGGGTTTATCGAGGAGGGCACGAACCTTGACACATTCCCGCGGCGCAAGCTACGCTCCCGCGACCGCTGAATCTCGGAGCATTCCATGCCTAGACGGTTCCTCTTCTCGATTGCTCTAGCCGTTGCCGGTCTCACCTCGACGTCGGCGTGGGCGGGTCCGTACGACCTCAACCTGTCGCGGCTTGGCAGTCTCGACGGGAACGGCAACCCGACCGGCGAGGACACGAAGTTCCGAACCTTGTCCTCCGAGCTCGGCACGATCATGGCGCCGACGATCGCGGACTCGGCCGACTCGCTCGGGCTCTCGGCCTTCGCGGTCTCGGCGGACCTCACGATCAACACGCTCACGCCGGACAACTGGCGCGACGCCACGCAGTCCACCGATCCGCGGGGCACCGCGCCGACGCTGCAGATCATGGGGCGCAAGGGCCTGTGGCCCGGCCTCGAGATCGGAGCTGGCGCGAAGCACATGTTCGACAGCCGCATGTGGGCGATGGGCGGCTACGCCAAGATCGCGTTCCACGAGGGCTTCCACCATCTCCCGATCCCCTCGATCGCGGCGCGCGGCTCGTTCTCTCGGCTGGTCGGCGCGCGCGACATGAACCTCTCGACCGCCGCCTTCGACGTCTCGCTCTCGCACGTCTTCGGCGTCGGCAAGACCTTCAACATCACGCCCTACGCCGGCTATCAGGCGCTCTTCATCTTCGCCAACTCGGGTGTGCTTGACGTTACCCCTGGGACAGATGAGTTCCTGATGCCGGCGCAGTCGAGCGAGTTCGTGTTCCGCGACTCGGGCGCGATCGTTCGCCACCGCCCGTTCCTCGGCGCGCGCTTCATCTTCAGCGTGATGCGGCTCGCGCTCGAGTACCAGATCGTCCCCGGCGGCGGCTCCGACGGTGAGCTCGAGGACGGCACCGTAGTCGAAGACCTCTCCAGTCTCCAGCACCAGTTCACCATCTCACTGGGCCTCGACTTCTGATGATCATCGCCTGCCCCTCCTGTAACGGTCCGTTCGAGATCCCGAACGGACAAATCGCCCCGCTCGTGCAGGTCGACTGCCCGCACTGCAAGGTGCGGAACATCTTCGACTTCGCTGCGGCCAACGACCCGTCGCTCCTCGAGGAGGCACACGGTCGCGCCGCCGGCTTCGTGAGCGCCGACGCGTACCACCAGTTCAAGAGCTCGGGGCAGAGCTTCGACGCCTCGGCGCCGAAGGTCACGGCCGCCGCTGCTGCGCCTGTCGCCGCGACCGGCACCAGCTCGCCGGCGCCGACCCTGCACACGCCTGAGCCCGCCCCCAAGCCCGCGCCGCCCAAGCCGCAGCCTGTCGTCACGGCGCCCGCGCCTGCGCCCGAGCCCGAGCCGGCGCCGGAACCTCGTCGTCCGGCCTCGGGTGGACTCAGCGGCTTCACTGCGCCGCCTGAGCCCGAGCCGGCGCCCGCGCCCGAGCCCGAGCCCGAGGTCGCTCCTCCGGTCGCCGCGCCTGCGCCTGAACCCGCGCCTGCTCCCGAGCCTGAGCCCGAGCCCGAGCCCGAGCCCGAGCCCGAGGCTGCTCCGCCCGAGCCCGAGCCGGCTCCTGCGCCCGAGCCCGCCCCCGAGAAAGCGCCGGAGAAGGCTGCTCAAAAGGATCCGCCGAAGGCCGAGGACAAGCCCCAACAAGAAGAGGGCGGCGGGAACACCATGATCATCGTGGTGGTCATCCTGATCCTCGTCGGGATCGCGGCCTGGTACTTCCTCATGGGCCCCGGCGCGGCGCCGCCGAAGTAGCCACCCCGTCAGCGGCGGCTCGTCCCGCTCAATATGTCGATTCGGACATATTGAGCAATGGGCGAGCCGCTGACGCTTGGTGCACAAAAAAAGCGCCCGCGTCGCGGGCGCTTTTTTCATGGTTGAGCTGCAGACGTGACGCGCGTCAGCCCGGCTAGCTGTCCTTCGGGGTCGCGGGCGTCACGTCGATCTCGCCCTCGTGGGCGGTCTCCTCCTCCTTGTCCTTCTCGATCGCCTTCATCTCGCGGCGAAAGCCCCGGAGCATCTTCCCGAGCCCCTCTCCCAGCTGGGGGAGCTTGGAGCCGCCGAAGATCAGGAGCACGACCAGCAGGATGACGAGAAGCTCCAAGCCGCCGGGGATGGCGATAGCGAGTACGGGGCCGAGGAACATGTCCGAAAGGTAGTCGTTTGCGCTCCGCTTTGCTAGCGTGGCGATATGCTTTGCGAGGGGAGCGGTGCACGCGCAACGCGTTCGCCACGGCGACACATGGCCGGCTTCGCCCCTTCAGGGGGGCGCCCCCGCACCCGCGCGAGCCGGTCGATCCGCGCGCTCCTGGTCCTCACGCTGCCCGCCTGCGCCCTCTTCGCCGACGCGGCGCCGCTCTCGGCCGCCGCTCCGCGAACCGCGTCGCCCTCCGACGACGCGACCCAGCCAGAAGAGACCGGGCGGATCCTCGAGCGGGTCGGGCCGCTGACGATCGATCCCCGCGGTCGGGACAACGTCCGCGGCTACCGCCCCGACGGGGCGTCGATCCACGTCGCCTACAGCCCGCGCCCCCACAACCCCTACGCCGAGCTCTACGCCGATCTAGAGCACTTTGAGCAGGCCCGGTTCCCCGAGGGCACGCCGCAGACCATCGTCACGAGGCCGCCGGAGCCGTGGATGGAGCGTCTGCGTCCCCCGGATCTCCCGATCCGCTGGAACGAGCGCACGGTCGAGTACCTCCGATATTTCCGCGACGACCCCCGCGGACAGTCGCTGATCCGCGGCTGGGTCCGGCGAATGGGGCGCTACGAGCACGTGATCCGCCCGATCCTGCGCGAGGTCGGGGTCCCCGAGGACCTCGCGTTCGTGGCCATGGCCGAGAGCGGCTTCAACCCGACCGTCCGCTCCCGCGTCGGCGCGGTCGGGATGTGGCAGTTCATGGCCGGCACAGGTCAGGTCTACGGCCTCACGCAAGACTTCTGGATCGACGAGCGCCGCGACCTCGAGCGCTCGACCTACGCCGCCGCCGCCTACCTCAAGGATCTGCGCGTGCGCTTCGGCTCCTGGGAGCTGGCGCTCGCGGCCTACAACGCCGGCTACGGCATGGTGATGACGGCCGTCTCGCGGCACAACAGCAACAACTTCTGGGCGCTGTGCGAGATCGAGAGCGGCCTCCCCTACGGGACGACCAACTACATCCCGAAGATCATGGCGGCCGCACTCGTCGGGCGGAACCGGGCGACGTTTCGGGTCGACGAGGACAACCTCGAGCGCTACCCGCCCGCCCGCTGGGTGACCGTCCAGGTGCCCGGGGGGACCTCGCTGACGACCGTCGCCACCTCGCTCGGCGCCGAGCCCAAGCTGCTCAAGGAGCTCAACGCCCGCTACCGTCGGGGACGCACCCCGCCCGGCACGGACTACCACCCGGTCCGGATCCCGGAGTCGCTGGCCCCGCGCTACCAGGGCGAGAGCAAGCGCTGGCGGGTCGAGGCCGCCCGTTACGGCGCGCACGAGGTCCTCACCGGCGAGACGCTCGCCCGGATCGCGCGCCGCTACAGCGTCAGCGAGCGCGAGCTCAAGAAGCTCAACGACATCTCCAACAGCGCCGAGCTCGAGGGCGGCGTCACGCTGCTCGTCCCGCGCAAGCCGGGTCGCGCCCCGTCCGGCGGGGACAAGGAGCTCGCCGAGCGGCCGCTCGCCGCGGTCCCCCGGGTCACCCCCGACACGAGCCAGCGCCTCGTGTTCTTCGAGACCACCCGCGCGACCACGCCGCGCGGCGTCGCCGAGACCTTCCGCGTGACCTGGGAGCAGGTGATCGCGTGGAACGACCTCGACCCCCAGGCGCGGCTGCAGTCGGGCCAGGTCCTGCAGCTGCTCGTGCCCGCCGACTTCTCCGCCGCGGACGCGCGCGCGACCGTGTTCGAGCAGGACGAGGTGGAGTACGTCATCCGGGGCACCCGCGAGCACATCGAGGCCTCCCTGCGTCGCCGCGAGCTCGTCCGCCGCGGCTACAAGGTCAAGCGCGGCGACACGCTCAAGAAGATCGGCAAGAAGTACGACCTCTCCGTCGGCTCGCTCGCGCGCATCAACGGCTTCTCGCGCAAGCACGAGCTCAAGCGCGGGGAGCTGATCGTCGTCTACGTGGCCAAGGGGCGCACGCGCGGCACGGTCAAGGCGCCGCCGCCCCCGCCGACCACGATCACGGAGCACGAGCCGGCGCCCGCGAAGTCCTCAAAGTCCTCGCCTAAGTCCTCGACGAAGTCTTCTTCCAAGTCCTCGAAGTCCTCGAAGCCCTCGAAGTCCTCGAAGCCCTCGTCCAAGTCCAACTCCCGAAACCCCTCGACCGCGAAGACGAGCCGCGTCCCCGGCGGAGCGAAGGAGCCCTAACGCCGTGGAGGACCGCGCGGAGCCGGTTTCCGTGGACGAGGGGCAGCGGCGGGCGCTCGCCGGCCTTCGTCCGCTCGCGCGCGAGCGCGTGCACGTAGGCGACGCGGACATCCGCGGCCGCGTGCTCGCGGTCGACGTGTTCTCGTTCCGCGACCTGCCCGGCAGCGCCGTCAGCGTGATGGACGGCTGGGCGGTGCGCGTCGCCGATCTCACGGCGCGCGCCGGCGGTGATCCGCGCGCCCGCGTCACGCTCACGCCGGCGGGCGAGAGCGCCGCGGGGCACCCGGCCGAGGGCCCCCTGGGCGCCGGCGCGACCGCGCGGATCTCCACGGGCGCGGTCATCCCCGAGGGCGCCGACGCGGTCATCGCCCAGGAGGACACGCGCCGCGTCGACGACGGGATCGAGTTCGACCTGGAGCGAGTCGGGCGGCTCCGGAAGGGCCTGTTCATTCGGCCAGCTGGGAGCGACGTCCGACGCCACGCGCTGCTGTGCCCGGCGGGCCGCGAGCTCGGCCCCGGTGAGCTCGCGCTGCTGTCCAGCGCCGGCCACGACCAGCTCCCGGTGCACCGGCGCCCGCGCGTCGCGATCCTGTGCTCGGGGGACGAGCTGGTGCCGATCGGGCGCGCGCCGGGGCCCGGGCAGGTCATCAGCAGCAACGGGATGATGCTCGCGCACCAGGTCCGCGAGGCCGGCGGCGTGCCGCTCGATCTGGGGATCGCGCCCGACGAGCCGGTCGCGCTGCAGGCCGCGCTCGCGCGCGGGCTCGCCGAGGCCGACGTGCTCGTGACCTCGGGCGGCATCTCGGTGGGCGACCACGACCTCGTGCGCGCGGGCCTCGACTCCCTGGGCTTCGACGCGCTGTTTCGACGCGTGAACTTAAAGCCAGGTCGACCGACGACCTGCGGCCGCGTCCCCTCGGGCGAGCTGGTGTTCGCGCTGCCGGGCAACCCCGCGAGCTCGATGGTCGGCTTCGAGCTGTTCGTGCGCCCGGCGCTGCGCAAGCTCCAGGGCCACCCACAGCGCGGCTGGCTGCGCCCGCGCCTGAGCGTCGCGCTCACGCACCCGCTGCCCGACGCCGGCGCCCGCGACAACTACCTGCGGGCCGAGCTCACCTGCGGCCCGCGGGGCTGGCGAGCGACCGCGCTGAGCGCTCAGTCCTCCGGCGCGCTGCGCTCGATCAGCGAGGCCAACGCGCTGCTCGTGATCCCCGGGGGGACGCCCGCGCGACCCGCCGGCGCGCCGGTCGAGGCCATCATCATCGGACCGCTGCCCGCGCCGAGCGGGGCGTGGTCCTCCGAGGACGCGGGCGCGCGCTAAGGACCGGCGCGCGGGGGCAATAAGGAGTGCACGTGAACGAGACCACCAGCGATAAGGCCGGCTCCACGCCTACGGAGGACGAGCTCGACGCCTTCGTGTCGGAGGACACCCTCGAGATGGAGATCGACGCGGCGGAGCTCGGCCTGGACGACGGCGCCTCGTCGGCGACGCTGCGCCGCCTCACGCACACCGTGCACCTCCCCGAGGACGAGGGCGCCCGCGCCGATGTCGTCGCCGGCCGCCGCATACCGGAGCTGACTCGAAGGACAGCTCGCAAGATGGCGCTCGAGGGCCACATGTTCGTCGCCGGCGACCGCGCCCCGCCCTCGCGACGCGTCGCCTTCGGCGAGAGCATCGAGTTCCAGTGGTACGAGGAGCTCCCCGAGCGCGCCCAGCAGCTCCGCGTGCTCGCCAGCACGCCGCGCTTCGTCTACGCCTACAAGCCGCCGGGGATGCACACCCACCGGCTGCGCCCCAACCAGCCGCTCGCGCTCGCCGACCTCGTGGTCCGCGAGTTCCCCGAGTGTCGCGCGGCCGCGCTCGACCACCGCGAGGGCGGCGCGATCCACCGACTCGACGGCGACACCTCCGGGGTCGTCGCCTTCGCCCGCTCGCGCACCTCGTGGGAGCGCGCGCGCGCCGGCTTCGAAGCCCAGAGAGTCGGCAAGCTCTACCTCGGCCTCGCGCGCGCGTCTCGACCCGAGCGCCCGTGGCCGCCGGAGGCGCCGCGCGGGTGGGGCTACAGCATCAGCCCCGGCGCGCTCGCGCACGAGCGGCTGCTCGTCGACGCCGACGGCCTCGCGGCCCTCGACCCCGCCGGGACGCTCGCGCCGCGCAGGCCCGCGGAGGGCTTCGCCGGCGAGGCCATCGAGCTCCGCGTCCCGCTCGGTCAGGGCGCGCGTCGAGGGCAGGTCGCGGTGCGGCCCGACGGCCGCTCGTCTCGCTCGCTGCTGCGCCCCATATTGATCACAAACCCCGCCGAGAACGACGCGCGCGCGCTGCTGGCGATCGAGCTGGTCAGCGGGCACCGCCACCAAGCCCGCGCGCACCTGGCCTGGCTCGGGCTGCCGCTCGTCGGCGACGCGCTCTACGGGGGCGGTGATGAAGCCGGTGATGAAGCCGAGCGAGCGACCGAGGCCCTGCGGCTGCACGCCTTCGCGATCGACCTCAGCGAGGTCTTCCGCGACGAGCGGGTGGTGCTCGCGCCGGTCCCCGCCGGCTTCTACGACGCGCTGCGCTGAGCCGCTGTTATTCCTGCGTCGTGCGGTCGAGATTCTTCAAAGCGAACTCCGACTCGCCCGACGGCGAGTCGGGCGTGTTTTACTGCGAGGTGCGCGACGCCGAGATCGTCCGTCACGTGGGCGTGTACGCCGGCGTGATGTACTGGGCGACGCCGACGGATGAATACGACGAGCGCTACGCGTTCACCGATCAGCCCGAGTTCGATCGCGCCGAGTACCACGCCGAGATCACGGCCGCCGAATTCGAAGAGCTCTGGCGCGCCGCGCTTCGTCAGCGCTAGGAGACGCGCTGCTAGTCCTCCCAGAGCATGATCTGGGTCCCGGGCTGAAGGCGAAACGGCTGGCTCACGATCCCGTCGACCGTCACGAGGCGCACGATGTCGGCGCCGCGCCGCTCGGGCGGCGGACCGGGGAACATACACATCGACGGCGTCTCCCAAAACAGCTCCGCCTCGAACTCGATCGTGAAGTGATGCTCGCCGGCCGCGAGCGTGACCCTCTCGTAGGGAGAGGGCGGGCCGTGGCGATAGATCGGCGGACCCCAGCCGCGCCAGCGCCCGTCGGCGCCGAGGTACTGGAGAAACGGATCCGCGAGCGCGAGCTCGTCATCGAAGATCCCCCACGAGCCTACGCGCGTGGGCCCGGCGACGCGCAGGACCGCGTCGACCTCGAAGACCCCAGGCCCCAGCTCCCGCGGCGGACCTGAGATCTCCAGCTGACGCGTGCCGACGATGCGCGTCGTACGAAGCGGGGCGCCGAGGATCATCTGGTCGTCGAAGCACCCAGGCGGGTCGAGCTCGCAGAAGCTGACGCCGCTGCGCACGTCCAGCGGCTCGAGCTCCGACGGGCCCGTACAGCTCACGTGCACACACATCCACGCAGCCGTCGCGAGCTTCGCGCCCCGCATCCGCCCCGCAAGCTTCGCGCCCCGCATCGTCATAACAACACGACACGCGGGGCGCCTCGAGGTTCCGCGTCGCCGCGCGCGTGGTATCGTCCGCGGACGATGCAGACGCGACACGCGGGTCGCACCGACACGGGTCGGCGCCGCATGAACAACGAGGACGCGTGGTTGGCCGCGCCGGAGCTGGGGCTGTTCGTGGTCTGCGACGGCGTGGGCGGCCGCGCGAAGGGTGAGGTCGCCTCGGCTGAGACCGCCGAGCAGATCCGCCACTGGATCGAGGGGGAGACCGAGCTGCTCGCGGCCGCGCGCCTCGAGTCCGGCGCCGACGGCAGCCTGCCGCCGACCCTGCGCTCGCGCCTGCGCTCGCTGGTCCGCAGCGCGATCCAGAACGCCTGCTACATGATCCACGGCATGGGCGAGCTCGACCCCGAGCACCGCGGCATGAGCACCACCGCCTCGGTGCTGCTGGTCGCGGGCCGAACCGGTATCGTGGGACAGGTCGGGGACTCGCGCGTCTACCTCGCGCGCGACGGCGAGATCGCGCAGCTGACGGAGGACCACACCTTCGTGCAGACGCAGGTCAACGCCGGCAAGATGACGACCGAGCAGGCGCGCCGCTCGAAGCTGAAGAACATCATCACGCGCGCGATCGGGCAGAAGGAGTGGGTCAACGTCGACGTCACGACCCACGCGCTGCGCCCCGGCGACCGCGTGCTGCTGTGCACCGACGGCCTGCACGATCATCTCGATCGCGACATCGACGCGGTCGAGCTGTTCGCGCGGCGTGACGGCTTTGACCTCGAGCGCGCGGCCGAGACCGCGATCACGCTCGCCAACGCCGGCGGCGGCGAGGACAACATCACCGCGCTGTTCGTCGAGCTGCTCGCCGACGCGGACGCGCGACCCGATCCCCTCACCCCGCTGCCCGACGCGCTCCCCGACTTCGACGCGAGCGCCGAGGCGGCCGTCGAACGAGAGCGCCGGGCGTAAGCGCGGCCCACCCGATCAGCGAAGGGCGTCCATGGCCAACAAGCTCACCATCGTGCTCACGGCGATCCACGATGATCTCGAGGCGGCCTGGCGCTCGATCTGCGGCGACCTCCCAAACGTCGAGCTCCACCGCGGCGACATCTTCGCGACCGCGGCGGACGCCGTCGTCAGCCCGGCCAACAGCTTCGGCTTCATGGACGGCGGAATCGACGCGGTCTACACCCGGGTCTTCGGCCCCGGCGTGCAGGCGCGGCTGCAGGAACGCATCCGCGCGCGTCACTTCGGCGAGCTGCTGGTCGGCGCCGCCGACATCGTCGAGACCGAGCACCCGGCGATCCCCTTCCTCATCGCGGCGCCGACCATGCGCGTGCCGATGATCCTCCGCGACACCGTCAACGCGTACCTGGCCGCGCGCGCCGTCCTGATCCTGATCGCCGCCGGGCGCCTCGACGACGGCGCGCCAGTGCGCTCGCGGGTGCGTCGCGTCGCCTTCCCGGGCCTCGGGACCGGCGTCGGCCGGCTCCCCGCCGAGGTCTGCGCGCGCCAGGTCCGGGCCGCGATCGAGGACATCACGCTGGCTCAGCGGCGCTTCCCCGAGACCTGGGTCGACGCCCAGACGCGCCACCAGAAGCTGTTTCGCGACCGGGTGTGGGATCTTCAACACGGCTGACGCGCGAAAACGGCCCGCCCGCGACTGCTACACTGTCGGCATGGGTGCGCGTGTCGGCGTAGCTGTTGCCATCGCCTCTTTGCTCCTGCTCGGGACCGCGGGCTGCCCCGGCGTCGAGAACACCATCACGGAGCTCGAGGGCGCCTGCGTGACGACCGAGGACGACAACCTCGTGGTGCACGCGCGCTTCAACGCCTGCCTCAGCTCCTCGTGCGACACCCTCGAGTCGACGCGCTGCGAGCTCGGCCTCGAGGACGGCGTCATCACGGTCACCGGCGAGGCGGTCGTGCGCTCGAAGAAGTTCGGCGCGTGCACAGCCGACTGCGGGCTCGTCGACGCGAGCTGCTCGCTGGAGCTGCCGCCGGGCGAGTACATGATCCGCGGCGCGGGCGAGGACATCGTAGCGATGCACCCGCTCGAGGAGAGCGCCGGCGCGTGCGAGTTCTTCTGAGCGATCGCGCGAGCTGACGCCCGACTCAACCCGACGCGGGATCATCGTCGTCGACTGTCGGCCTGGGCCGGCGCGCGCAGAACAGCAGCGCCAACGCGCAGCCGAGCGCGGCCACGACCCACGCGTCCGCGCCGGTGAGCGCGGAGACAGGGCGAGCGCGATCCAGCGCGAGGCCGACGACGGGCGCGAGCGCGGCCACGAACAGCGCCTTGGACTGGCTCTCGATCGAGAGGATCGTGGCCTGGAGCCCCGGCGGGGTGTGCTCGTCGAAGCGCGCGAGCTGAACCGGTCGAAACAGGTTCTGCAGCGCGCCGGTCTGGATGACGAACACGATCACGGCGACGCCCGTCGAGCCGAGCAGCAGCGCGGCCAGCATGACCGCGAAGCCCAGGAGGTTGGCGCGCCACAGCCAGCGCGTCGTCGACACAGGACCGCCCAGGGCCCTCGCCAGCCGGCCCGCGCGCCGCGAGGCCGCGCTCTCGATCACGCCGAGGACGAAGTAGGTGAGCCCCAGCGCGACCGCGGTGCCGCGAAACGCCGCCTGCTCGCCGCCGCCGCCGAGGAGCATCGCGGCGCCGACCCACGGCAGCCCCGCGACCGCGAGCTCGACCAGCGGCTGCAGGTACTCCCGCGTGAGCTTGTGCGAGCCGTGAAAGGCCATCGACTCGCCGAGCAGCCGCCGCAGCGCCGGCACGCGCGCCGCGTCTCGCAGGCCCCGCGCCGTCACGCGAACGACCTCGCCGAGGCTCCTCGTGGCCCGCGCCTCCGCGTCGTCGGGACCCTCGAGCGCGCGCGGGTACGTGGCGAGGTTCACGAGGTTGATCGCGTAGGGGATCAGCGTGAACCAAAACACCGTCGTGAAGTCGACGGCCCACAGCGCGATCGCGACGCCCACCAGCGCGCCGACGGCCGAGCCGCGCTTGGACCACGAGCGCGTGTAGCCGTAGACCTCCGCCTTCTCGGCCGCGCGCCCCTCGGCGCGCAGCCACTCGAAGATCATCGCCTTGTGGGTGCCCGAGCGAAACGCGTCGCCGATCGCGTACAGGACCATCGCCGCGCACAGCAGCGACATCCCGGGCGCGAGCGCGAGCAGCACGAGCGCGAGGATGTAGGCGGCGAAGGAGACCACCATACAGCGCCGCCGCCCGTACACGTCCGCGAGCGCGCCGCTGGGGATCTCGAGCAGCGTGACGCACAGCTCGCGGATCCCGATCAGCAGGCCGATCTCGAAGAAGCCGTGGCCCTGCTCGAGCAGCGCGAGCACGAAGAAAGGCTCGTGGTAGCGCTGGTTCTTGAGGAAGCCGTAGAGCGAGAAGCGACGCAGCATGGGCCGTTCGCTACTCCGCGTAGCGAAGCCAGCGTCGCGGAATGCAGTCCGCGCGCAGCTCGGCGCCGAAGGTCTCACGCAGCGTACTCATCGCGCGCTCAAAGTACGCCGGGTCGTGCGAGCGGTCGAGCTGCAGCTCGAGCGCGCGCCGACCCTGCTCGTCCTCGGCGATGTCGATCAGCGGCTCCTCGGCGGCCGCTCGCGCGACTCGTCGAGCGCCGCGATGAGCTCGCGCTCCGCCGCCGTCAGCCCCGGCGAGCACCGCGAAGAGCTCGTAGCGGGGGAGCTCGTCGGGCCCGAGGTAGAGCTCGAGGCCGTCGACGTCCTCCTCCGCCTCGTCCCGCGCGCGCTCGGGGGCTGGCGCCGCGGCGCTGGGTAGGTCGTTCTTCGACGCGGGCTCGACGACCAGCGCGGGCTCGGCGGAGCGCGCGGGCTCCGGCGCGAGCGCTGGCGAGCAGGCGAGCGCGAACATGAGGAAGAGCCCAGCGCGCGCGCCCGCGGGGCCTCGGTGCGAGTGAGCGGCCACGAGGTGTGAGCGAGTGTAGCGAAGCGACCGGGGCGCGTCGTCCGAGCTTCACCCGCGCGCGTCGGCTGCTGTACAACTGCGCCCATGCCCCCGTCGCTCCCCCCGCTCGGCGCGCTGCCCGGCGTCGCCGACGTCCAGCTGGTCAAGGGACCAGCTGCGCCCGACGCCGCGACGCCCTCGCTCTTGGTCGAGGCGCCGCACGGCGCGACCGAGCGCGCTGACTACGACTCGCTGCGCGCGCGGCTCGTCAGCGCGCTGCCCGAGGACCTCCACGAGTTCTTCTTCGTCAACACCGACGTCGGCTCGTGGGAGTACGGACTCGCGGTCGCGCGCGAGCTCGTCGCGCGCGACCCCCAGCGCTCGGCGCTCGTGATCCGCTGCCGGATCCCGCGGACCTTCGTCGACGTGAACAGGACCCTTGGTTCAGGTGGAGGCGAGCTCGCGGCGGGGCAGCTGACCGCCGCGATCCCGAGCTACGTCCGCGCGCCCGAGGACCACGCGCTGCTCGGCGCGCTGCACCGGCGCTACACGGAGCTGGTCGCGCGCGCCTACGAGCTCGTCTGCGGCGCCGGCGGCTACGCGCTGGTCGCCCACACCTACGGGCCGCGCTCGCTGGGCATCGACCGCGTCGACCACAAGATCGTCGAGAAGCTGCGCTGGGCGCACGAGCCCGCCCGCGTCGAGACCTGGCCGCTGCGCGCCGAGCTCGACCTGCTGACGCGCGCGCCGGCCGAGGACGCGCGGCCCGGGACCGAGCTCGCGCCGCCGGGGCTCGCCGAGGCGCTGATCCGGCGCTACGCGGCGCGCGGGCTGACGGCCGTCGCCAACGGCACCTACTGCCTGCACCCGGTCACCAGCGCCTATGAGTGGTCACGCCGCTATCCGGGGCGGCTGCTGTGTACGGAGGTCCGTCGCGACCTGCTGGTCGAGCGCTGGCGCTGGAACCAGGCCATGCGCCCGACGTCCGCCGCGATCGAGCGCGTAGCGACGCCGCTCGCGGAGGCCTTCGCCGAGCTCCTGCGCGCACGCGGCTGACCGGCCTACCCGCGCCTCACTCGACGTCCGCGCCGAAGCGATCAACCGCGGGCGCGATGAACTTAATGGCGTGCTCGCGGTTCCAGCCCGCGTTTGTCTCGGAGTCGGCCTCGACGACGAGGCGGCACGAGGTCGTCCGCTCATCGAAGCTGAGCGCGCGCAGCCGCACGCGGACGCTCTGGGTCGGTCGCGCCCGCGGACGCGGATCCGGATCGCGGTCACGTCGCTGACTGGACTCGGTGGCTCGCCCACGTCTCTCCTCGCGGAGCTGAGCGTAGCGCGCCTTAATGTCTCAAGAGCCAGAAAATCTAGCAGCGGACGATCACCGACTCGTCGAAGATCTCGCCGTTGAGATCGACCGCGCTGAGCGTCAGCGTGCAGCCCTCGATCACGCCGTAGACGAAGTGATACGTCTCCTTGAAGGTGACCTGCCAGGGGTCCGAGTCGGTGTCCTCGTCGTAGAGGCTCTTCCCGCCGCCGCCCGTCGTGACGTAGACGACGCCGCCGCCCTCGGTGGTCGTGAGCTGGAGCTCGCGGATCGGGTGATAGCGCTCGTAGAGGTGATTGTGGCCCTGCAGCACCAGCTGCACGCCGAACTCCTCGAACATCGGCACGAAGGCCTCGCGCATGCGCATCTCGGGCGAGCGCCCCTCGGTGTTGGAGAAGGTCGGCTGGTGGAACGAGACGATCTTCCACGGGCGCGTGTTCGCCTCCATGTCGCCGCGGAACCAGGCGTCCTGCTGCGTCGGATCCTTGAACTCGGGGTTGAGCAGGCCCGGGAGCATGTCGTCGAGCGCCCGCTCGGTGTCGAGGCCGACGAAGTGCAGCGGCCCCCACTCGATCGAGTAGTAGCGCTCCTGGTCCTGCTCGTTGAGCGCCTGCGCGGGGACGAAGAGGTTGTCGAGCTCCGGCCGCGCGTCGTCGGTCTTGTCGTCGTGGTTGCCGATGACCGCGTACATCGGGACCTCGGCGAGCAGCGCTCGGTAGGGCTCGAAGACGTTGGTCTGCCACTCGACGTGGGTGCCGTCGCCGTAGGCGTTGTCGCCGGTCGTCAGCAGCAGGTCGAGGCCCTCCTGCGCGCGCCAGCTCTCGATCTGCTCGAGCACCCGGGCCTGCTCCTCGGTGCCCGCGCCCCAGTCGCCGATCGCGGCGAAGCGCACGACCGCGTCCTCCGTCGCCGGCGCGGTGCGGAAGCGAAAGCCCCCCGCGAGCTCCTCGCCGTCGGTGACGACCTTGTAGCAGTAGTCCGTGTCGGGCTCGAGACCGGTCGCGCGCGCGGCGTAGAGCAGCATGTCACTCCCATCGGGCATGGCCGGGATGACCTGCGCGCTGAAGGCGTCGGCGCGGCCGTCGTGGGCGGGGTCGCGACCCCAGCGCAGCTCGCTGGGCGCCGCGCTCTCGGGCGTCGCCCCCTCCGGCGCGACCACGCCCCAGGCGACGATCGCCGCGTCGGAGGTCACGTTCTGCACGTAGGGCCAGCGCGCGAGGGCCGGCTTCGCGCCGGCGGCCACGTTGTCGTCGCCGCACTCGGCTGGCGCGACGACCATGTCCCCTGTCTCCGATCCGCTCGTCGTCGCCTCGCCCGTGTCGCTCGAGGCCGAGCTCGGCGCGCCGGTCTCGGACTCGCTCGCGGCCGTCGTCGCCGCGGCCGTCGTCTCCCCGGGATCACTGGAGCCGCACGCCCCCACGGCGAGGACGAGGGGCAGGTGCATGTACACGGGAGCGCGCGTCGGCATGCGCGGCTTCATAGCACCGCGCGTGTCACGGCCAGGCGCCGGGCGTGCCACGACCTGGTTAAGATACGCGACGCGCTCGTCATCGGCCCGATGAACGCGCGAGCCGACACGCCACGCTCACGGTGTGCCTGATGGTTCAGGGGCCGTTCATCGAGAGCCCGCTGGTGCCCGTCGTCGGCTCAACCGGCCGCCACTTCCGCGCCAGGATATAGTCAACATGGAGCGCGCCGACTGGCGAGTCCCCCGCGTCGGCGCCGTCGGGATGACCGAGGATGACGTAGGGATCGAAGTGCTCCAGGGTGATCCCGTATCCCTTACTCCAGATGTCGTCCTGATTTAATCGATAGTAAAAAATCCCCTCATGATACGCGAGTGAATTGATATAGGTCTGACCCCAGTGAAAGGCGAGACCAAGCTGGCTGTAATCGATCGCGCCGTCGGCGTTGACCTCGTAGACGTGCGCCTGATTGACCGATGTCTGCCGAAAGTAGTCTGTACTCGACCCTACGACGGGCTGGTCGCCGAGCGCGAAGGTCGGCCGCTTCGTCGCCTGCAGAGACGACCTCGTGGTGATCTCGTACATCACGTGCTGCGTGCCCGCGATCGGCGCTGAGGTGTACAGCGAGCCCGACTGGATGTGGACCTCCCCGTCCGAGACCGTGGTATCGCCCGTCGCGGTCCAAACCGACTCATCGAGCGTGTCGCCGTCAAAGCCGTCGAAGAAGTCGAAGGTCGACTTTGGATCGCTCCCGTCCATCGCCGCGTCGTTCCCGATGAAGGCGCGAAAAGATGTGTTCCCCGACGCCTTGATCACGGGCACGCGGACCCAGAACCTCGCGTGCTGCCCCCACATGTACCACTCTTTCCAAAACGGGAGCGGGCTGGGGTCCTGAATTGTAGCGAAGCGAATGTCGTCGAAGTCCGGCTGATACGGGCCGTTCCCGCCGGCGTTAAAGCGGACTAGCACAGGGTAGTCATACAGTTCCTCATCAAGCGGATTCATGACCGAGACGTTGAGGTACCACTCCCACTCTGCATAGCCATCGAAGTCGCCATCGCCGTCGCCGTCTCCGTCGCCGTCTCCGTCTCCGTCTCCATCACCGTCTCCGTCGCCTTCAGAAGGCTTGCAGATGTTGGCGTCTGTGCACTCCAGCCCGGCGTCGCACGTGGCGTCTTCGTTGCACTTGCAGTTGAGGCTGCCGGCCGCGCACTGTGGATCGATGCAGAAGCCGTCGACGCACACGAGCTCGCCGTCACAGGTGTTATTGCCGTAGCACGCGCACCCCTCGGCCCCGGGCTCGCACAGCGGGCTGACGCACGTCCCGTCAATGCACTCGAGGCCAGCGTTGCACGTGTTATTGCCGTAGCAGTCACATCCTTCCGTGCCGTCTTCGCACACCGACTCGACGCAGACCCCCTCGACACACTCGAGCGCCCCATTACACGTATTATTTGGGTAGCACTGGCAGCCCGGCGCCTCACCGACGCAAGGGCCCGTCGTGGCGCCGGTCGTGCTCGTCTCGGATGTAGCGCCATCGTTCGTCGTGCTGCCGGTCTGATTATCGTCGCCCCCCATACCTACGCAGTCAGCCCCGAGACTGAGCGCCGCAACCAAAGGGACGATAATCAGCTGCTGTGCTCGCATAACAAAATCATAGCCCCCGCGGCGCCCCACGTCAGGAGCGTCGAGCGGTCACCTCGCGCATCTTCTGCGGCGAATTTCAGCGCGGGTATCGTCGTCGAGCAAAACGGCGTGAGTACGCCCTGACGAGCTCGCTACATTCGCGAGAGGCTGTGTACGAACGAGCTGAATGCTCAATACTCGCAGATAACGTCAATTGTCTGACTCGGCGTGTCGCAGCTAGGCGTATTGATGCCCCCCCACTGATTGAGGGCATGACACGGCCGTACGGTGTAATTGACTCCGCAGCCGCACACGACGCCGCCGACATCGAGCTCCATCGCCCCGACGCAATCGCCAGTGCTCCAGACATGGCCATCACATGCCACCGAGGCGGGGTTCCCCTCGAAGATGTTCTTGCAGATCGTGTTCGCGGTCGCGCCGGTGCAGCTTCGACCTGCCGGGTCCTCGCTGCCCTTGAACGTGATCTTGTTGTACGTGTGACTCGCTAGCTCGCCGCGGAACGTGTTCCACTTGCTGCACTCGCCCGCAGCGTCGACGTTGTTGAGGAATACACCGTGGAACTCGACAGCGCCCGCGGGGTCTCCATCACCGTCGCCGTCTCCATCACCGTCGCCATCTCCGTCGCCATCTCCGTCGCCATCTCCGTCGCCGTCGCCGTCTCCGTCTCCGTCTCCGTCTCCGTCTCCGTCTCCGTCGCCGTCTCCGTCCCCATCTCCATCTCCGTCGCCAACGGAGGGTTTACATACGTCGTCGTCGTTGCACTCAAGCCCAGCGTCGCAGGTGTTGTTACCGTAGCAGGGACAATTCTCGGAGCCCTCGGTGCACTCGGGGTCGAGACAGACGCCGCCTGTACACTCAAGCCCAGCGTTGCACGTGTTGTTGCCGTAGCAGGGGCAGCCTGCGGTTCCCGGGCTGCACACGGGCTCGACGCAATCCCCGTCGATACAATCAAGACCGGCGTTGCACGTGTTGTTTGGAAAACAGACGCAGCCCGCTTCGCCGACGCAAGGGCCGGTCGTGTTCATCGCGGTCGACGCGGTCCCGGAGTTGTTCCCGCCCGAGCCGGAGCTGCTGGATGAGTTCGTCTCGCTCGTCGGGTTGTCCGTAGCGCTCTCGCTGCCGTTCCCGCCGAGGCAATCGGCCCCCACGCTGACAAATACCGAGATAATAGCGACGAGGAAGTGTTCCGACCTCATGCGAGCATCGTATGTCGAAACAGCCAAATACACCAACCGCGCGTCGAGCGCCGGCGCATTTGATCGATTGGGCGATTACGCAAATACGAAGAAGGGCGCAGTTGTATCCATGGAAACTCGACGTCTGACTCGCGTTAACATGACGCCCGCAGCGATCGTCACGGCGGGTGGTGGAGCTGCCTTTCACCCCACAGGATCGGCGTGATAGTCTCGAACAATGAAAACGTCGGCCTTGTGGATTCTCGTTGTCGCGACGCTCGGGCTGCCCACGGGGTGCAAGATCGGGCTGAACCTCGACACCGTGGGGATGACCGACGCGACGACCACACAGGGCGAAGAAACCGTGGAGACCAGCTCGGGCGAGGCGACGGCCGGCCCGGGCACGTCGAGCGGCGCGGAATCGACCTCGAGCGTCGACTGCGTGGGCATGGAGGACGGCTGCCCTTGCTACGGAAACGGCACCTGTAACGAGCCGCTAGAGTGCATCGACGACATCTGTGTCGCTCCGGGTTGCCCCGACGGCACCCCCGGCTGCCCGTGTTACGGAAACGACACCTGCAACGACGGGCTCGAGTGTACCAGCGGCGTATGCCTCGATCCTGGGTGCAGCGAGGGCACCGTGAATTGCCCATGTTACGGCAACAACACCTGCAATGACGGGCTGGAGTGCAACGACGACACTGTCTGTAAACCCGCTGGGGACGGCGACGGTGACGGTGACGGCGACGGTGATGGCGACGGCGACGGCGACGGCGACGGCGACGGCGACGGTGACGGAGATGGCGACGGCGACGGCGAAGACGGCTTCCCCAACTGGTCCAAGTACCGCGAGGTCACGATCACCAACGAGCTCAATACGAACCTCATAGACTTTCAGGTGCTCGTCCACCTCGAGTACGACAGTGACATGAAGCAGGACTTCGGAGATGTGCGGTTTGCTGACGCCAACGCGAGCCCCCTGCCGTACTGGAGAGAGCGCCACGTTTCAGCCACCGAGGCGGATTTCTGGGTTCGAGCGCCGGTCCTGCTGAATCAGGATGAGACGACGGTCCGCGTGTACTACGGCAACGCGAACGCGGGCGGCGTGGGCGACGGCAGCGCCACGTTCGACTTCTTCGAGGGCTTCGCGGGGAACTCGCTCAACGACTCCGTCTGGACCGCGACCGGCTCGGCGAGCGTCCAGTCCGGCTCCTTGAACATCGCCACCGGCGCGGTGTTCACGAACAACAAGATCGCGGGGACGACGGGCTATACATACGAGATTAAGGCCAGGTTGCTTACCTACGGAAATAGCCCCCCGTTCCCGTCCTATAACATTAGCGCTCTTCAGATCGCGGAGCCGAACATTGACTTCTTCGGGCAGGGCTTCGGTGGTGACTCCTATCTCCGCTACGAGCTCCGCGCTGAGGACGGGGACTTCAAGATCTTCCCGACGATCGAGGCCGGGGCGAACGTCGACTACACCGTCGGTATGGCGCTCGTCGACGGACAATTCTACTATCGTGAATTTCGCGATCAGCCCTGGAAGAACACGCTCGGCGTAAGCGATGAATTCACGCCGTACGTGATCCTCGGGCACGCTCAGGGGCAAAACGCCGGGGACACCAACATCGATGACTACCGCGTCGACTACGTCATGGTCAGGAAATTCGCGACGGTCGAGCCCAGCGCCAGCGTAGGCCCCGAGCTCACGAACTGAGCCCGGGAGTACGAGGGCTGCGCGCCCCCACGGCGAGGACGAGGGGCGGGTGCATGTGCACGTTCACAGGCGCCGCGGCGTCACAGCCCGGCTTTGGACATGACACGACCTGGTGGTTGAGGTACGCGCCGCGCTCGACGTCGGATCGAGCTTCACCTCGAAACCACTCGAAACCAGGAGATGTGTCAGCTCACGAAAATCACCTGCATCGGCGTTGGGCTGCGCGACTCTGTCCGACGTAGTGAATGCCGTGATATCCCCCGTTTCGCGTATCGTCCCCCACACCCAGGCTGGCCGCTATATCGAGTACCCAGCCGACTCCTGCTTGCCCCCGCCCGGCCATCTCGAGGGCGTCACCTTCCACGCGCTCGCGCTTCGAGGCTCCCGCGCGCGGCTGCAGGCGCTGCTCGACCGTCAGCTCAACGCGCCCGCCGGCGGCGCGCTGCGCTACGAGGCGCTCTCGCGGCACGTGATCCTGATCGGCGCCCACGTCGAGCAGCTGGTCTCCGACGATCCAGCGCGCGGCGCGATCCGCTACCGCGACGTCGCGCTGTGGGTGCCCGCGCTCGCGCGTGACGGCGCCGGCGCGCGCCTCGTGATGTTCGCGCCCTACATCTTCGTCGACGATCCGCACACCATGGTCACCGGCCGCGAGCTGTTCGGTCTGCCCAAGCAGCTCGCGCGCCTCGAGCTGCCGGCTCGGCCCGACGCGCCGCTGCGCCTGGTGACCGAGGTCTTCGGCGTGCGCACCAGCGCCGATCACTCCGCCCCCAGACTCGGTCAGCACACGCTGTGGGAGGTCTCCGAGGACAGCTCCCGCCGCCGCCCGCAGCTCGAGCCCGCCGGCTCGCTGACCGAGCTCCCCCGCGCGCTCGCGCGACTGCTGCCCGACCGCGAGGAGCGCTCGCTGCTCGAGCTGCTGCGCGGCGCCGCCGGGCCGGCGCGCGTGGTCGGCCTCCAGCAGGCCCGGGACGCCGAGGCGCCGCAGCGCGCGGCCCACCAAGCGATCGTCGAGGCCCCGATCACGCTCACGCGGACGCGCGCGATCCACCTCGGCAGGCGCGCGTCGAGGCTGACCTTCACGCTGCACTCGCTGCGCTCGCACCCCGTCGCCCGCGATCTCGGGCTCCGCGTCGGCCCGCAGCCGGTCGCCGCCTGCCTGTCTTTCAAGGCAGATGTACGCATGGACGCCGGCCGCGTGGTCTGGCGCGCGTCGCCGCGGCGCGCGACGCCGACCGACAGGGCGACCCCGCGCCCCCGCGTGGCGATCCTCGGCGGCGGCATCTCGGCGCTGACGGCCGCCTACGAGCTCTCCGAGCCAGGCCGCGAGCCGGTCGACATCACCGTCTACGTCAACGGCTGGCGGCTCGGGGGTAAGGGCGCGAGCGGGCGCGAGCTCTCCAACGGCGGGGGCGCGCGGATCGAGGAGCACGGTCTGCACGTCTGGTACGGCTTCTACGAGAACGCGTTCCGCCTGATCCGCCGCTGCTACGACGAGCTCGATCGCCCCGCGGGCGCGCCGATCGCGAGCTGGCGCGAGGCCTTCACGCCGCAGAGCTACGTCGTCCTCAACGAGCGCCGCGGCGACGACTGGGCGCGCTGGCGCCTGCCGTTCCCGACCAACTCGCAGGAGCCCGGCGACGGCGAGGATGTCCCGGGGCTGTGGACGAGCGTCGAGACGCTGTGCGGCTGTCTCATCGGCCTTCTCGAGGATCGCGCCCGCGCCCACGTCTACCGCGGCGCCGATGTCGACGCGAGCCAGGGCCAGCGCCAGGACCCGCTCTCGCGCGTCGCCAAGCGGCTCGCCCGGACGCTCACGCCGACGACCTGGGTGACGCTGCGGCTCGCGCTCTCGCTCGTGCGTCGGCTGTCCGCGCGGTCCGGAGATCGCGAGCATCAGCGCGCGCTCGCTCGCCGGCTCGCCCGGCTGCGCGCGCGCCTGTGGCCAGTGTTCCGCGCGCGCCTCGACAACGACGACCTGCGAATTCTGTGGGAGCTGCTCGACGTCGGCGCGACGATCGTGATCGGCGTCATCGAGGACGAGCTCGTCGAGCGCGGCTTCGACTCGATCGACCACCTCGACCTGCGCGAGTGGCTGCTGCGTCACGGCGCCCAGCCCCACCCGACCGTGCACGAGTCGCCCGCGGTCCGCTTCATCTACAACGCCGGCTTCTCGTTTAAGGGCGGAGACCCGGCGCGCCCGGCCTTCGCCGCCGGCGCCGCGCTGCGCGGCGCCCTGCGGATGCTGCTGACCTACAAGGGCGCGGTCGTGTTCAAGATGACGAGCGGCATGGGCGACGTCATCTTCGCGCCGCTGTACGAGGTGCTGCGCCGGCGCGGCGTGAAGTTCGAGTTCTTCCATCACGTCGAGCGCCTCGAGCTGTCGGCGGACGAGCGCGCGGTCGAGGCCGTGCACATCACCCGGCAGGCGCGCCCGCGCCGGGGCTACGAGCCGCTCGTCGACGTCCGCGGGCTGCCGTGCTGGCCGAGCGAGCCGCGCTACGAGCAGCTGGTGGACGGGGACCGGCTCAAGGCCGCGCTCGCGCGGGCGGAGACCGACCTCGAGCACGTCGGCGCGCCGCCGGACTACCCCCACGCGGACGCGCGGACGCTGACGCGCGGCCGGGACTTCGACGAGATCGTGCTCGGCATCCCCGCCCCGGCGCTCGGCTCGATCTGCCGTGAGCTGCGCGCCGCCGATCCGCGCTGGGAGGCGATGCTCACCGGCCTCGGCAGCGTCGCCACGCAGTCCTACCAGCTGTGGATGCGCCGCGACCTCGCCGGCCTCGGCTGGCGCGAGCCCTCGCCGATCCTCGGCACCTACCTCGACCCGGTGGACACCTACTGCGACATGAGCCACACGCTGTGGTCCGAGGAGTGGGGCGAGACGGACGCGCCGCGCCACGTCGCCTACTTCTGCGGCGTCATGTCCGATCAGGCAGCTGGGACCTCGCTGGCCGAGGCGACGCGCCGCGTCGGCGAGGAGGCGCGCGCCTACTACGACCGCGTCTGCGTCGATCTGTGGCCGGCGCTCGCGGACCCGCAGACGCGCTGGGCGGCGCTGCACGACCCCGAGGGCCGCGAGGGGCCTGCGCGCTTCGCCGCCCAGTACTGGCGCGCCAACACCTCGGGCTCACACCGCTACGTGCAGGCGCTCCCGGGGACCTCGCGGCTGCGCCTGCGCGCCGATGACTCGGGCTTTTTAAACCTCGTGCTGACCGGCGACTGGATCGACAACGGCTTCAACTGCGGCTGCATCGAGGCGAGCGTGATGTCGGGCATGCAGGCCGCGCGCGCGCTCATGGAGAGCGCCGACGACGCGACGATCGAGATCGTCGCCGAGACCGACGCCTGGTTCGCGCGCCTCCTGGGTCACGAGCCAGGCCGAGCCGCGAGCGCGCCCCGTCGCGCGACGCGAGCACGACGACGACCAGCGATCTTCGCGGGGCGACGTCGCGCCGTCGGCGAGTGAGCGGCGGCTCGCTTCAGGTGCGCGAGCGCGAGGTCTCGGCCTCGACGTCCTCGCGCACCCTGGCGAGCTCGGCCTCAGCCTCGGCGCGGATGCGCGCCAGCTCGTCATCCGGGGACGCCGCGCCGCCCCGGGCCGCGCGCTCCAAGTCCCGCACCCGCCGTCGCGCCTCGGCGAGCGCCTGCAGCTCGCGCAGGCGCGCCTTCTCGATCTCCATCGCCTGGCGGGCCTCGGCCCGGGCGCGCTGCTGCTCGAGCCGCGCGATCGCGACGGCGGCCTCGCGCGTCTGCTCGGCGACGGCCTGGGCCTCGCGGCGCTCCTGCTCGAAGCGCTCGAGCTTTCTGTGCTGCTCGCGCGTGACGAGCTTCCTCAGCCCGCGCGCGTCGAGGACGTTGTTGGGATCGAGGTGCTCGCGCTCGGTGATCGACAGCCGGGTGACCGCGATCGCGTCGAGGGTGTACGGCCCGAGGAGCGAGGCGTCGAGCTCGCCCTCGACGAGGTCGACGAGCGCGCCGTGATCGAGGAGCGCCTCCTCGAGCTCGAGCTTCCGCGCCGCCCGCTTCACCGCGCCGCGCAGCGCCGGCAGCAACTGCTCGGCGATCATCTCCGGGTCGCCGGCGCGGGCTCCGTGCGCCCGCGCGGCCTCGAGGATCGCGGCTGGCTCGCGACGCAGGCGCGCGACGAGGCGCAGCCCCACGTCCACGCGCACGCAGTCCCCGAGCGTCACGCCGTCGCGCCGCTCGAGCGCGAGCGTCAGCTCCGTCGGCGCCAGCGCGACCGACTCAGCGCGCGAGCGCAGCGGGTTGATAAAACATGTCTCAAACGACACATAGTCACCGCGCGGCGCGTAGACCACGAGGGCGCAGCCCGGACGCGGTCGCGCGCGGCTGAGCGCCGCCGCGGCGAGCGTCGCCGCGATGAGGATGACCGCGGCCGCGGTCGCGAGCAGGAGGCTGGAGTTGACCACGAGGAGGGCGCGCGCCCTCGGGCGCGCCCCTCGACGATACCACCCGCTGGGCGCGCGCGACCGCCCGCCCGCGTGACCGCCTGCTACTCGGCCGCCTCGGCGAGCTCCTCGACCGAGGGGCAGGTGCAGTGGAAGTTGCGGTCGCCGTAGGCGTCGTCGATGCGCCCGACGTGCGGCCAGAACTTCTGCCCCTTGAGCCATGTCGCGCCGGAGGGGAAGGCGGCCTCGCGCCGGGTGTAGGGGCGATCCCAGTCGTCGCCGGTCACCACCTCGGCGGTGTGCGGCGCGTTCGTCAGCACGTTGTTGTCCTGCGGCTGCTGGCCGTACTCGACCGCCCGGATCTCCCGGCGGATCTCGATCAGGGCGTCGCACAGACGGTCGAGTTCCTCGCGCGACTCGCTCTCGGTCGGCTCGATCATCAGCGTGCCCGCGACCGGGAACGACATCGTGGGGGCGTGGAAGCCGTAGTCCATGAGGCGCTTGGCGACGTCAACCGCCGCGACCCCGCAGGCCTGCTTGATCGGGCGGATGTCGATGATGAACTCGTGCGCGACCCGGCCGTTCGCGCCGCGGTAGAGGATCGGGTAGTGCTCGGCGAGCCGGCTCGCCATGTAGTTGGCGTTGAGGATCGCGACCTGGGTCGCGCGCGTGAGCCCGCGGGCGCCCATCATCGCGATGTACATCCACGAGATCACGAGGATGCTCGCGCTGCCCCAGGGCGCCGCCGCGATCGCGCCGATCGCCTGCTCGCCGCCGGTCTTGATCACCGGGTGCCCGGGCAAGAAGGGCGCGAGGTGGCTCGCCACGCCGATCGGCCCCATCCCGGGGCCGCCGCCGCCGTGGGGGATGCAGAAGGTCTTGTGCAGGTTGAGGTGACAGACGTCGGCGCCGTAGTCCCCGGGGCGACACAGCCCGACCTGCGCGTTCATGTTGGCGCCGTCGAGGTAGACCTGCCCGCCGTTGTCGTGGATCGCCGCGCAGATGTCTCTGATCCGCGCTTCGAACACGCCGTGCGTAGACGGGTAGGTGACCATCAGCGCGGCGAGCTTGTCTTTGTGCTTGGCGGCCTTGGCCTGCAGGTCCTCGACGTCGATGTTGCCGAGCTCGTCGCAGCGGACCGCGATGACCTTCATGCCCGCGAGCACGGCCGAGGCGGGGTTGGTGCCGTGGGCCGAGGTCGGGATCAGGCAGATGTCCCGATGACCCTGTCCGTTGGCGCGGTGGTAGGCGCGGATCGTCAAGAGCCCGGTGTACTCGCCCTGCGCGCCCGCGTTGGGCTGCAGCGAGACCGCCGCGAAGCCGGTGATCTCGGCGAGCCAGCTGGCGAGCGAGCCGACGAGGCCCGCGTAGCCGCGCGCCTGCTCGAGCGGCGCGAAGGGGTGCACGCCGCCGACCTCGGGCCAGGTGACCGGGACCATCTCGGAGGTCGCGTTGAGCTTCATCGTGCACGAGCCCAGCGGGATCATCGAGGTCGTGAGCGAGAGGTCGCGCGCCTGCAGGCGATTGAGGAAGCGGAGCATCTCGTGCTCGGCCTGGTAGCTGTTGAAGTGCGCGTGCGTCAGGTAGTCGACGTCGCGGGCGTGCGGCGCCGGGACGCCGCGCGCCGCCGCCTCGAGCAGCTCGTCGACGACGAGCCTCGGCGCGTCGTCGACGAGCCCCGCGAACACGCCGAGCAGCGCCTCGAGCTCCTCGGGCGTGGTCTTCTCGTCGAGCGAGACGCCGACGGTCTGGGCGTCCGCGCGCTCGCGCAGGTTGAAGCCGGCCGCGCGCGCCGCCGCGTGCACCCGCGCGGCGTCGCAGCCCGAGAGCCGCGCGGTCAGGGTGTCGAAGAAGGGCGCGTCGCCGACATCGTGCCCGAGTCGGCGCAGGCCCTCCGCGAGCGCGCAGGTCAGGGCGTGGACGCGCTCGCCGATCCGCCGCAGCCCCTGCGGGCCGTGGTAGACGCCGTACATCCCGGCCATGATCGCGAGCAGCACCTGCGCGGTGCAGATGTTGCTCGTCGCCTTCTCGCGCCGGATGTGCTGCTCCCGCGTCTGCATCGCCATGCGGTAGGCGGGCCGACCCTGGGCGTCCTTGGAGACGCCGATGATCCGGCCCGGCATCTTGCGCTTGAACGCGTTGTCGGCGGCCAAGAACGCGGAGTGCGGCCCGCCGTAGCCGAGCGGCACGCCGAAGCGCTGGGCCGAGCCGATCGCCACGTCGGCGCCGAAGCTGCCGGGCGCGCGCAGGACCGTCAGCGCGAGCAGGTCGGCGGCGACGATGACCTTCGCGCCCGCCGCGTGCGCGCGCGCGCAGAGTTCGGCGTAGTCGAGCACGCGCCCGTCGGTGGTGGGGTACTGCACGAGCACCGCCGCGAGCTGCTTGTTCGCCGTGGCGTCCGACAGCTCGAGCTCGCCGACCTCGCCCACGATGACCTCAAAGCCAGCCGCCTCCGCGCGCGTCTGGACCACCGCGATCGTCTGCGGGTGACAGTCGCGCGCGACCAGCACGCGCCGCCGCTTGTTGCGGGTCAGGCCGACGCACATGTGCACGGCCTCGGCCGCCGCGGTCGCCTCGTCGAGCAGCGACGCGTTCGCCATCGGCAGCCCGGTGAGGTCGCAGATCATCGTCTGGTAGATCAGCAGCGCCTCGAGCCGGCCCTGCGAGATCTCGGCCTGATAGGGCGTGTACTGCGTGTACCAGCCGGGGTTCTCGAGGATGTTTCGCTGGATGACCTGGGGCGTGATCGTGTCGTAGTAGCCCATGCCGATCAACGAGCGCTTGAGCTCGTTCTTCGCCATCATCGCGCGCAGCTGCTCGAGCACCTCGCGCTCGCCGGGGTCGCGCCCGGCGATCACCCCCTCGAGGGCGAGCGGCGCGGCGGCGCGGATCGACGCGGGGATCGTCTGCTCGATCAACTGCTCGAGGGAGTCGAGCCCGAGGCTCGCGAGCATCGCGTGAATGTCCGGCTCACGCGGTCCAATGTGGCGGTGCACAAAGGTGTCGCTGGGCGCGACGAGGGAGGAAACGGGCGCTCGAGTCGTCATGGGCGATAGACCGTCATGAGCATACGGCCCGCCCCGAACATCGCGACAACACGGCCCGGCGCGCGCAACCAGAGTTTGCGCACTGCCGCGATCGACGCGGTGTACAGCGTTCGTGCAGCGATCTTCCTACTCGGGCTTGTCCGAATTGCGACGCAGCGCCCGCGTCGACAGGTCGTGCCAGGCCTGGAGGACATCAATCGGCGAGACGATGCCGACGAGCGTTTGCGCGTCCCCGGGCGCGACGACCGGCAGCGCGCCGAATCGATGCTCGAGGAACAGGCGGACCGCGACGTGCAAGGTGTCCTCGGCCTCGACGGTCTTGACCTCGGCGGTCATCAGATCGCGGACGCAGGGGTCGTCGAACGCGGCCGCGTCCGCGTCGTCAAACGGCCGCCCGAACGCGCGACCCGGGACCTGCTGCGGCGCGCCGAGCGGCGTCTCGAGCGGCAGCAGGTCGCGCTCGCTGATCATGCCCACCAAGACCCCGGACGCCTCGACCACGGGCAGGTGGCGGATCCGCTGGGTCCGCATCCTTCGCAGGACCTCGCGCGCGCTGTCGTTCGGTCCCGCGACCTCCGGATCGCGCGTCATGCACTGGCGAATCTTCATTCCGTTTGACCTCTTGCTCGACGTGGCGCGCTGGCTGAAAAACCGGGTGACGCGCGGAGAAAAACCGAACGGCCGATGACGCCCTCACCGCAGCCGCGCGACATCAGGGACTGTACGAAAAGTCAGCGAGACCCGGCGAGTCCGCGGCACCCGGCGACCGTCGATCACGTCGCGCTGCCGCGCCGGGATCGCGTGGCGCCACTCGCTGCGCGGGTCCACGCAGGATCAGCAGGCTGCGCCGCGGCAGCACCAGCTCGCGGACGTCATCGCTGCGCGGGCGCGTGAACTTCATGACGCACTTCGAGCCTAGGCTCAGCGACGCGATCACCGGGCCGAACACCGGGCGATCGACGTGCTGCGAGATCCCCTGCCCGGGCGTGTACTCGTTGACGATCAGCTGGTCGGGCGCGCGCGCCATCAGCCCGCCCGCGGGGTCGTGGAGCCGACGCGCGAGCTCCTGCGCCCACGTCGGGAGCGGCCCGAGGTAATCCTCGGGGGTCACGGCGCGCGCCTTGTAGCGATACCGCCAGCCGTAGTGCTGCACGCGACGCTTGAGATCGTCCCGCCACGGCGCGCGATCGATCGCGGCGAGCAGGCGCGCCTCGGCGTCGGGATCGATCCAGTCGCGACGTAGGGTCAGACCTTCAAGGCCGCCTGGAGCGCCTGGACCGTCACGCATGCGCGAACGTCAACACGGCGCGTCCGCGACAGCAAGCGCGCCCATGTGACCCCGCGTCGCGATTTTTCCCCAGGCCGCGTGCTACCGTGCGCGATATGGCGCGACGGGCGGGCACCTCGGAGCGTGCGCGCCGGTGTAGCGACGCTCAGCTACGCGGCCTGCGGGACCTCGAGCGCGAGCTCGAGCGGCGGCGCGACGAGCTCCGACGCTGCGAGCCGCTCGACGAGCGCGACCACCGGCGGGCGCGAGCTCCTCTGTGAAACCGCAAGCTGCTGGAGCTGCCCCGACAACACCGAGGCCTGCACGCTGTGCGGCGAGAGCGAGCCCCAGAGCTCGCGCTGGGACGAGGGCTACAACCTCTGCCGCCGGTGCCGCTCTCGCGAACCTCGCGCGACGACCCGCTCCTCACGGGCAGTCCGCGCGGCGCCATGCGCCGCCGCGTCCGCGTCCATGTAGAATCTCCCGGTGCGCGCGACCAACCGCCTGCTGCTGATCACGCTCCTCCTGGCGCTCGCGCCAGGTTGCAAAGACAAGGGCGAGAGCGAGACGCCGGAGCCCGAGGGTGAGACGTCCGCGCCCGCGGAGCCGAGCGCCGAGGACACCGCCCCTGCGACCGAGGACGGGGCGGGCGCGCAGGCCGGGCCCTCGACGGCGGACGTCGTGCGGCACCCGGGCGCGGCGATCGAGCTCGAGATCCCGTCGACCTGGAACCAGGAGCGCGAGGGCGAGTCGCTGATGATCATGTCGCCCGACGAGACCGTGCTGATGGTGTTCACCGCCGTCCCCGCGCCGGATCTCAACGAGGCGCTCGCGGTGCTCGACAAGCAGCTCTCGGAGACCATCACCGACAGCGAGGTCAGCGGCTTCAGCGAGACGCAGCTGCACGGGATGCCGGCGCTGTTCGCCGACGGCAAGGGCGTGATGGACAACACCCCCGTCGAGCTCGGCGTCGCGCTCGTGCTCGCGCCCGACGACAAGGTCCTGATCGCGCTCGGCCTCGCCCAGCCCAACGTGACCCCTGAGACAGGCAATCAGCTGACCGAGATCCTCCGCAGCCTGCGCCCCGCGCAGCAGCAGCCTTGACGCAGGGCGCGGAGCGAGTGAGCTCTTGTCGCGCGCACCCGGGGCGCCGCTTGACGCGCAGGCTCTCTGCGCCGCCCTCCGGCGGCTCCTGCCCCGCTCGCGCGCGACCCTTGAGCTCGCTCAGCCGCGGACGAAGGCGCGCCGCTCGATCCCCAGCTTGCGCATCTTGCTCTGCAGCGTCCCCGGCTTGAGCGCGAGCCGCTCGGCGGCGCCGCCGGGCCCGTAGATCTTCCCGCCGCACACCGTGAGCGCGGCCTCGATGCAGCGACGCGCGCCCTCCTCAAACGTCTCCGCGCTCGTCTCCCCGCGACTCGCCGCAGGCGCCGGCGCCCCGCGCCCGCGTCGGGTCAGGGTCTCGGGCAACACGAGGGATGGCCCTCGAGACATCACGAGCGCCTGCTCGAGCACGTTCCGCAGCTCGCGGACGTTGCCCGGCCACGAGTGCGCGCGCAGCCGCTGCATCGCGCGCTCCGGCACCGCGGGCGGCGGCCGCCCCATGCGCGCGCACAGCTCTTGGAGCAGCGCGGCGACCAGCGCGGGCAGGTCGTCCTGACGCGCGCGCAGCGGCGGCAGCTCGATCGGGAACACCGCGAGCCGGTAGTAGAGGTCCTCGCGGAACCGGCCCTGCTCGACGAGGCGCTCGAGCGAGCGGTGCGTGGCCGCGAGCACGCGGACGTCGACCGAGCGCGCGCGCTCACCCCCGAGCCGTTCGAAGCGCCCCTCCTGCAGCACCCGCAGCAGCTTGACCTGGGCCGCCGCCGGCAGCTCGGCGACCTCGTCGAGCAGCAGCGTTCCGCGATCTGCCCGCTCGAACAGGCCGTGATGGAGCCGGCTCGCGCCCGTGAACGCGCCGCGCTCGTGGCCGAACAGCGCGCTCTCGATCAGCTCGCCCGGCAGCGCGCCGCAGTTGACCTGCAAGAGCGGGCGGCTCGCCCGCGGCGAGCGGCGGTGCAGCCAGCGCGCGAGCACCTCCTTGCCGGTGCCGGACTCGCCGACCAGCAGCACGGTCGTGTCGAAGCCCGCGACCCGCTCGGCGCGGGCGAGCGCGCGGCGCATCGCCGCCGAGCGGGCCGCTGGCGCGCCTGACTCTTCGAGCATCTCGATCCGCCCGCGCAGCTCGCGGTTCCCCTGGTGCGCGCGCCGAGACAGCGCGGCCACCCGCCGCACGACCCGGCGAGCGCGCAGCGCCGGCGCGAGCACCCGCGCGACGCAGCGCCACAGCTGGGGCTCGCGCCACCACGCGCGACCCGGGCCCGCGTCGTCGGCGAGCCACACGCGCAGCGCCCCGATCTGCGGGAGCGGGGCGGTCGCGAGCCAGCGCGCGCCCTCGCCGTCCGCGCGCGCCTCGAGCCGCGCGTCGACGGCCGCGAGCGCGCTCGCGTCCCCGCTCCCTTCGAACATGTCCCATGTGTCATATTGATCGACGCGCCGCGCGACGAGCGCGCCCGGCTCGCGACCGGCGATGTGCAGCTCGACCCGGCGCGCGGGCACCCACTGGGCGAGTTCCTCCGCGAGCGCGCGCGTCAGCGTGAGACCGAGCTCGCGCTCGCCAGGCGCGTGTCGGCCTACGATCTCGGCGATCCCGCCGATACAGCCCAACACGTCTTCAAGCGGCCGCTGCACGATTCAATTGTATTTCAGTGGTGGTTTGATTTCAGTGTTTCGGCACTGATATTTCAGTTAATTCAACAAGTCGGATCATAACCATATGATTTTTATAGTTTTAAAACGATCGCGCGCGACTTGCTCTGACAACAAGCATGCCCCACGTCATCACCCGTCAATGCCAAGGAACCTGCGACACCGCCTGCGTCAACGTGTGCCCCGTCGACTGTATCCACGGCCCGATCCCGCTCGAGCGAATCGCCGCCGTGCCCCCCGAGGCGCGCGCGGAGCGGCTCTCTGGCCTGCAGCTGTTCATCAACCCCGACGAGTGCATCTGCTGCGGCGCGTGTCAGGACGAGTGCCCGGTCTCGGCGATCTACGAGGAGGAGCTCGTGCCCGCGCGGTACCGCGACGACATCCGCCGCAACGCCGCGTTCTTCGGCCTCGCGCCCGGCGGCTAGGAGCACCTGGCGCCGCGGGGATTACTCAGACGCGCTCCTCGCCGCGCGCGTGTCCGCGCGCTTCGACACGCCGAGCGCCGCGCGAGCACGACGCGAGAGAGTGAGAGACGCGCGTGGAGACGACGACGCGCGCGGCTGGTCATTTGACCATACAAACGACAACGCGCGACGAGCTCGACTACGAGCGCGCGTGACCCTGGCGCTTCGCGACCCAGCGGTTGATCACGCGCTCTAGGTCACTGAGTCGCATCGGCTTGCCGAGGCAGTCGTTCATGCCCGCGTTGATGCAACGACCGCGGACATCACCCGCCGCGTGGGCCGTGAGCGCGATGATCGGGAGCTCGGGCTCGCTGCCGCGAATCCGCCGCGCGGCGTCGTAGCCAGTCATGTCCGGCAGCTCGAGATCCATGAACACGAGATCAAAGACCTGGCCGTCGGCGAAGCACGCGAGACCCGAGGCGCCGTCGCCCGCGAATGTCGTCTCGTGGCCAAGTCGCTTGAGCATGCGACCCACGAGTCGTCGGTTTACGTCGTTATCTTCGAACACCAAGACTCGCATGGGCCCACGAATTATTTTCCGAGATGTCGCATCTAGACGCAACCCGCCCCGTGACGGCGTGAACGCTCCCGATCCGGGCCGGCGGCGGCCTTGACTCCGCTCGCGCCCGCCGCGGTAACGGTGCGGAAATACAGCGAAACCAGCGTTCACGCGGGCTCGAGCTACGGACGACGCCGGAGCGCGACGAGCTCCTCGAAGATCCGCGCCGCCGCGTTCGGGCGCGCCGCCTCGAGCATCGCGGATCGCATCTTCGCCAGCCGCTCACGATCGCCGAGCAAGCTCAAGAGCGTGTCGCTGAGGCCCTCGGTGGACCACTCGGACTGGCGCTGGAGCACCGCCGCGCCGCGCTCGACCAGCGCCTGCGCGTTAAATTCTTGGTGGTTGTCGGTCGCGTGCGGGAACGGCACCAACACCGCCGGCCGTCCGACCGCCGCGAGCTCGGCGACGGAGGTCGCGCCCGCGCGACACAGCACGAGATCCGCCCAGCGGTACGCGCTCGCCATGTCGTTGATAAAGCCGTCGACGCGGACCTGCTCGAGACCGAGCGCGCGGTACCCCGCTCGCACGCGCTCGTGCTCGGCTCGCCCGGTCTGATGCCAGATCTCGAGCCCCGGCAGCGCCTGCAGCAGACCGGGCGCCGCCGCGAGCAGCTGCTCGTTGATCGCCCGCGCGCCCTGGGATCCGCCGAACACGAACAGCCGCGCCGAGCCACGCGCCGAGCCCTCGTCCTCACCGGCCTGCAGACGCTCGAGCAGCGCGCGGCGGATCGGGTTCCCGGCGCGCACGATCTTGTGTCGTGGAAAATGTCCGCGCAGGTCATCGAAGGAGGTGAAGATGCGCCGGACGAGCCGCGCGAGGATCCGGTTCGTGATCCCGGGGATGCTGTTCTGCTCCATGATCGCGGTCGGGATCCGCATCATCGACGCGGTCGCCACGATCGGCCCGCTCGCGTAGCCGCCGACGCCGATGACGACATCGGGACGAACTCGACGCAGGATCGCGCGGCTCTGCCACCACGCGCGCGGCAGCCGGAGCAAGCCCGTCAGCAGCCCGCGCACGCCTCGACCCTTGATCCCCGAGACCTCGATCAGCTCGAGCGGCCAGCCCTGCTCGGGCAGCACGCGCGACTCGATGCCGCGCTCGGTGCCCACGAACACCACCTCGCCGCCCCGGGCCTTCACCTCCTCGGCGAGCGCGATCCCGGGGAACAGGTGCCCTCCGGTCCCGCCGCCCGCGATCATCACGCGCAGCCCGCTCTCGGCGGCGCGCGTGGACTGGCCGTCACTCTTCGTCTCGCTGCTCACCCCCTCTATTCGCGCGTCGGCGGCCGATGCTTCCCGCTCGCCCCGGGCGTCGTCACCGCGACCGGAGATCGGCGTCGAGACCGGCTGAAAGCGCGCGGGCGCGGGCGCGCGCGGGCGGCAGCGCAGCAGCGGCGAGGGCGGCAACACATAGGCGGCGGGAGCAGCGGGCGAGGCTTCTTCGGGGAGGACGCGGGCCGCGGACGTCATGCTCGCTGTGTACCGCAAGCCGGCGCGCCGACCATGTTTTTGACATGTCCGATCGATCTGTTATTCGGGAGCTCCGACGATCGATCGTCGCGCGGTGCGTGCCGTGCAGACGTTCGTAAAAACCAGGCCGTCGACCGATTCGCCACGCGTCGTCCTCGCGTCGAAGCGTCGGGAGCAGCCGGGGCAAGCAGCCCGTGGTGAGAGTCCGCGTATCGGCTCGCGCCGGAGCTTCGTCGCGGACGAGGCGGGGAAACCAGTTTCGCCAACGAAGCCAGCGGCGGAAGGACCACGCGAGGCGGCGCGTGGACCCTCGCCACGGGCTGCTACTAGAACGCGCCGCGGAGCTGTAGGCCTGCGGCGTGCCCCCCCGCCCCGGGCAGCATCACCGAGGGCTGCAGCGAGCGCTGCGCTCGCTGACCGCGACGACCTCGTCCGCGCGCGCGCCCGGTCGCCAGACCCACCGCGGAGCCGAGCAGCAAGCCCACGCCCGCGCCCGTGACCGTCGCCAGCGCGACCTGGGCGTTGCGATGCGGCGTGACCAGCTCGGCCCCAGGCCGCAGCACGGAGTAGGCGTCGGTGTTGGGGTCGGGCACGGTCTGATAGCTGCGCCAGCGCGGCGTGATCACGGCCAGCCAGATCGCGCCCGTCGCCGTCGCGGCGAGACCCAGCCCGGCGCCCGCCCACCACGCCGGCTCGGGCGCGTCCAGCCGCGCCGCGACGGCTCCGAGCGCGAGCCCAAACCCGCCGCCGATCAGCCCCGCCCCGGCGGCCTGGTACCCGATCCCGGCGCACAGATCCGCGTGATAGCGGAGGCGCGGGTAGCTCTGCTCGATCGCGTCGAGCGCGACAGACTGTTTGTAGCTCACGCCGGGCTGCAGCGCCTGCCCCGACGCGACGCCGGCGACCTGCAGCGCCTCCGACTCGCGCGTATAGGCGCCCTCGAGCCGGAGATGACCGCCGATCGCGAAGCCCACGCCGCTGGCGATCAACACGCCGCCGAGGCCCCCCAGCGCGCCGCCGAGGACGACGCGCGTCGGCGGGCGCAGCTCGAAGCGCGGCCGCGGAGCGCTCGCGCTGGCGGGCGGCCCAGCGCGCTCTTCCTCATCTGGCTCGAGGGTCACGTTGAGCTCGACCGGCCTCGGCCCGAGCTCGAGCGTGCGCGCCTGCGACTTATAGCCCCGCGCTTCGAACACCAGCTCCCAGGTCCCCTGCCGCAGGCGGCGCGTGAACACGGCGCCGTCGACCTGCTCGCGGTACGGCGCTTGGACCCCGGGCCCCGAGCGCACGCGGACGTAGAGCCCGCTGGCGAGCGCCTCGTCGGGCCCGAGCACCACGCTGACCGCGATCGGCTCGCCGACCAGCGAGAGCGCGCGCGTCACCGGCCCGGTCTGATCTGGCTTAATCGTCAGCTGCTCGGTCACGCCGCGAAAGCCCTCCGCCGCGTACTCGATGGTCCACTCGCCGTGCTCGAGCTCCAGCGCGATCACGTCGCCGCGCAGCGCCAGCGGGTACTCAAACGGCCCGTCGACGCGCAGGGCGTCGCGCCGCGTCAAGGTCACGCGCCCGCCCTCGCGCGCCGCCGCCGGCGTCACCGTTAATCGCACCGGCGTCGTGTAGCCCTCGCTGCGCGCGAGGTTGGCCCGCGCCCGCTCGCGCTCCGCCCCGTCGACCTCGGCGACGTAGCGCTCGAGATGCGCGGCCGCGTGCGCGTGGTCGCCCGCCGACTGCCGCGAGAGCGCCGCGTAGTACAAAAACTCCGAGCGCCCGCTGCTCGTCCACAGGTCTTCGAAGATCCGCGCCGACTCGACGTACCGCCCGGACTCGAACAGCGCGTGGGCCTGCTGCTCCCGCGCGCGCTCCCGCGGCGGGCTCGCGACCTCGGACGAGCTCGGCTCCGCCGACGCGACGGGCGCGTACGCGATCCAGCCGACGAGCGCCCAGACGATCGGCGCGGCGATCGGCAGGAGCCCGCGCGGGGACGCGGGGGCGCGCGCTCGAGAGTTGCTCGACATGGTCGTTCGCGCACATACCATAGCCGCGCGCCCGCTCACTTGATCCTGATCGTGTTCGGGACGCACGCGATCTCAGCCCCGCCGCGGCGCTCGCGACACGACTCCCCCGGGAGGCACCCGCAATCCTCGGGGCAGCTGCGGCAGTTCTCGGCGATCGCGAGCTCGCACAGGCCGTCGCCGCACGAGCGCAACGCCGGTCGCCGCTTGGACGCCCGCGCGCCGCCGCGATGCGGTCGCGCCACGACATCGACCCGCGGCGCCGCGTCTTCGCCGACCTCCAACGCCTCCACCGGCTCGGCCGCCGCGCGCTCGGGCGACTCAGACGCCTCCGCGCCCCCGTCATCCGCCGGCCGCGGCTCATCCGGCGCGTCGGAGGGCGCGTTCGCGATCAGCTCCGGCGCGGCCTCGGCGAGCTCGGTCGACTCCGCCGTGGAGCTCTCCGCGACCGACGCCCGACCCGGCGCCGAGGCCTCCGCGGACGTCGTGCGCGTCGCGGTCTCCGGCCCCGCGCTCGGGCGCGTGAACTCGAGCGCGACCAGCACGAGCACGCAGACCGCCGCCGTCGAGGCGACGAGCAGCACGAGCCCGCTCCGCCACGCACCTCGCGGCGTCGGCTGACTGGTGTGCAGGCGCGTCCGCGTCTCGGTGCCGGGCGGCGGATCGCTGAGCTCCGCGAGCGGGGCGAGCAGCGAGAGCGTCGCTGCGGGTGCCCACGGCAACGAGGTCCTCGGACCCGCGACCCCCTCGAGCTCACGACACAGCTCGGCGAGCGCGCGCCGGCTCGCCAACAAAGAGCCCGCGCCAGCGCACTGCTCGAGCCGGCGCAGCGCGAGGCTGGCGCTGCCCCGCACGATCGGTTTCGTCGCCAGAAGGTCGCGCCGCAGCTCGACCAGCGACTTCGGCGCGAGCTCGGCGTCCTCGCGCGAGAGCGCCGGGACCCCGGGCGGCGTCGGGCTGCCCCGCGCCGGCAGCTCGTGGTCTCCGCGGAAACGTGACCCCGAGAGCATCTCGTGGAGGATCGCGCCGATCGCGAAGAGATCGACCGCCGGCGAGCGGCTGTCCCCTGAAACCTGTTCGGGCGGCATGAAGCGCAGCTTGCCCTTCACGCATATCCCCGAGGTCTCCTCCTCGGAGAGCCGCGCGACCCCGAAGTCGGCGAGCTTGACCTCGCCCGAGACGCTGATGAGCACGTTGTGCGGAGAGATGTCGCGGTGGATCACCGTCGTCTCGCGCCCCTCGTGGTCCAGGCCGTGGGCGTACTCCAGCGCCGCCAGCAGCTCGCCGGTGATGTAGATCGCGAGCGCGACGTCGAGCCGGCGCCCGTCGCTGCGCAGACGCTCGAGCAGCTGCGCGAGGCTGCAGCCGTCGACCCACTCCATCACCAAGTACAGCCGCTCTTTGCTGACCCCCGCGTCGAACACCTGCACGATGTTCGAATGTGAGAGCAGCATCGAGAGCCGCGCCTCCTCGAGGAACTTCTTCTGCCGGTGCTCGTCGGCGGCGCTGCCCTCGTGGAGGACCTTGACCGCCACCGACTTCACCACGCCCTTCGCCACGTGTCGCTTGGCCATCCAGACGCGCGCCATGCCGCCGACCCCGACAGGCGCCATCAGGTCGTGCTGTCCCAAGCGACGCTCCACGGCACGAATCGTTGAAGCCTCCACCGCCGCTGTCAACCTCGCCGCGGACTCGTGCCCGGCCTCGGCACGCGCTGCGGGGGAGGCGAAGACCTCTGAGCGCGCGAACTCGGTGGACATACACGCGCCTCGCGGCGATTCGAACGGCATGCCCCCGAGCTCGGCCCAAACCCGCGAGGGTTGCGACGAAGCGCGGCGTCCTCCCCATCCGCGGACTGCACTCCACGCACCTACACGCCGCGACAGCGGGAACGCCGCAGGTCACAGACGACGCGATCAGAACGGGCGCTCGCCGACGAAATTCCCCGGGGGATCGTAGTTGCAGACCCAGACCTCGCCCGCGCGATCACAGCTCGCCACGGCGCAGCCCAGCTGCCGCGACTTTCGCCACACGACCTGCGTGTAGTGCCCGCAGATCCCCGAGCACGAGTTCGTCCGCGGGTTGTAGTACTGCGACTCCTGCACCCACGTGCCGACCACATCCTCGGCGCGCGCCTGCACGCCCTGGACCATGAACAGGTTCTCGCCGTACTTCTGCGCGAAGCGGCCGCGACTCGGGCGATGATCCAGCTGGCAACCGCGACGCTGCAGCTCGCCCGCCCACTCCTCGGCGTAGCGCGCGAGCTGATCAGACCAGACCAGCGGCGGCAGCTTGAGGCGCGCGCGGACCTGGTTGTGGGCCGCCGTCATCCCCTGCATCCGCCCCGACTCGCCCCCGCTCGCGACCGGCTGGGTCGGCTGGCCCGGCTGGCCTGGCTGGCCTGGCTGGCCTGGCTGGACCTCGGGGTTGTGGGCCGGTCGCGGCCGCGCCGCGCCCTCGCCCACCGGCGCTGCAGACTCCGTCGGCGCGTCCGCCGGGACGACGGCCGCCGGCTCCGCCGGACCGATCGGGCCGGCGCCTGGCGGCGTGGTCTCGCCCTCCCGGCAGCCCGGCGCCGTCACGATCGCCACGAGCGTCGCCGCCGCGAGCGCGACCAGCCCGCCGCGGACGCCCGCGCGCGAGGTCCATGTCTCGAGAGCCATCCGCGAGTTCACGCCCGATCTATACCAGAGCGACGCCGCGACGGCGCGGCGCTTCAGCGCGAAACGACGGCCCCAGGGCCGACGCTGACCGCAGCGATTGCACGCGCCGACACCTCACGATTCCGTGAGAAAAACGCCCATGGCCTGTTTTGCTCGTCTCGCCTCGCTCCTCACCCCGTCGTCGACCGCGGCGCTCCTGCTCGCGCCGCTGTCGCTGCTGCCGCTCGCCTGCGGCGACGACGTCACGACCAGCTTCAGCGACGGCGGCACCGCCAGCGAGAGCGAGGGCGAGACCGAGGCCGCGACGGGCGCGACCACGAGCGCCGCGACCACCGGCACCTCGACCAGCGCGGGGCCCTCGGGCAGCGACAGCGACTCGGAGTCGGGCACCAGCGACGCGCTGACCTCGGGCCCGACGACGGGCGTGACCAGCGAGGGCGAGACGACCGTGATGACCTCGGGGACATCTTCGAGCTCGAGCGCCACGGGCTCGACCGACGGGACCAGCACCGGCTCCACGGGCTCCACCGGCGGCGACCCGACCACGGACGGGACCGGCAGCACGGGCGACACCGACACCGACACGGGCGGCCTGATCGGCGTCTGCGACGACGACACGCTCCCCTACGCCGGGCCGCTGTGCGGCCCCCCAGAGTCCCCCTGCGCGCTCACGGCCAACGAGGCGATCAGCCCGGACCACACCTTCCGCAACGAGGCGCCCGCGATCGCGCTCGACATCGACTGCGCGCCGCAGGTCGCCTACTCCGTCGCCGTCGGCGGCTACCACGGCTACTTCGCCCGGCGCGTCGACGACGACAGCTGGGAGAGCGAGTCGACGCCCATGGACCTCGCGCGGGTCGGCCTCGACTACGACCCCGTAAACGAGCACACCTACGCGCTCGCCTACGGCGGCGCCTTTAACGCCTCGCTGTGGTCGCGCGACGGCGGCGGGCAGTGGAGCGAGGAGGGCGCGATCGCGGGGCAGCACATCGGCTCGGCCTACGCCTTCGAACGTGACGCCTCGGGCAACTTCCACGCCGGCCTGTTCAACTCCGGCTACGTCGCCGAGCACGGGCTGTGGGACGGCGCCTGGGCGCTGCAGGGCTTCGGCGCACAGTCGCAGCAGACCACGCTCGCGCTCGACCCGATCGACGACACCCCGAACCTGACCTATTGGACCAGCGAGAACCTGACCTGGGAGCTGATGTGGGCGACGCCCGACGACGGCCCGGAGGTCGTCACCGCCCTCGGCTCCAACGTGCTCGAGATCCAGCAGCACGGCGTCGCCGTGATCCCGACCGACAATGACGACCCGCTCCCGGCGCGCCCCTACGTCCTGCTCGCGATCCAGCAGCCGGGCGGCCTCCACACGCTCGCGCTCGCCCACCGCGTCGACGTGGACAGCTGGAGCGTCGAGGAGATCATCGCCGAGGACGACGACGGCGCCAGCCTGTGTCAGTTCGCGCCCGGCGGCCCCGGCGAGACCTGCGACTTCGACTACGTCCGCTACCTCCCGCTCAGCGTCGTCGCCAGCGCCGGCGGCGACGTGCGCTTCGTCTACCGCATGACGCACCACATGGGCACGCTGGTCTCCGAGTGCGTCGAGTTCCCCTTCCCCCAGTGCTGGTGGAACCTGCAGGAGGACAACTCGACCGCCGAGCTGCGGATCGGCTGGCCGACCGAGGACGGCCCCGAGTGGGTCGCGTTCGTCGACGACGTGTTCGCGACCGGGCTGACCATGCGCGTCGACGCCGACGGCGTCATGCACATGGCGATGTACGACACCGAGAACATCCCCGACTTCATGGTCCGCTACCTGCGGCTCGAGTGAGCGCGCGAGCGCGCTCCTCCGCAACAGGTAGCGACCACAGCGACCACAGCGACTACAGCGACAAGGGCGGCGGCGGCATCTCGCCGGGCTCGTCGCCGACGGTCTCCTCATCGCCGTAGCCCAACCTCCCATCCGCGCCGACGCCCCAGCAGCGCTGCTCCCCCGTCTCCATGAGCGCGCAGTTGTGTACGTAGCCGCACGTGAGCTGCTTCGCGGGACCGCCCAGCGCGACCAGGCCGGCCGCGCTCGGCAGCTCGTCGTCGCCGATCAGCTCGGTGGTCCCGAGGCCGAGCGCGCGGCCGTCCCCCCAGCAGCGAACGTCCCCGCCCTCGAGCAGCGCGCAGCTGTGGGACCAGCCGACGCAGATCTGCGACGCCGGGCCGCCCAGCGCGACCGCCTCGAGCGAGGTCGGCGGCTCGTCGTCGCCCACCGTCTCGGCGACCCCGTAGCCGAGCTGACCGAACTTGTTCCAGCCCCAGCAGCGAACGGCGCCGCCCTCGAGCAGCGCGCAGCTGTGACCGCCGCCGCTGGCGATCTGGAGCGCGGGTCCGTCGAGCACCACCGGGGTCGCGCCCGCCAAGGTCTCGTCGTCGCCGACGCAGCAGCTCGGGTCGAAGCGACACCCCATCATCTCCTCCGCGGGGCCGCCGCAGAGGCCGTCGCCGGTGCTCCCGTCGCCCTTGAGACCGAGGAGGCCCGAGCCCCAGCAGTACACCTCCCCCTGCTCGAGCAGCGCGCAGCTGTGGGCGACCCCGGCCGCGAGCTGCGTGGCCGCGCCGGGCAGCGCGAGCGGCCCGCCTGGCGTCTTGAGCTCATCGGTGTGACCGTAGCCGAGCTGACCTTGCTCGTTCGCGCCCCAGCACTGCACCGCGCCCCCCTCCAGCAGGGCGCAGGTGTGGCGATCCCCGGTCACGACCTGCGTCGCCGGGCCCGCGAGCGCGACCGCGCTCAGCTCGCTGGCGAGCTCGTCATCGCCGTACCACCCCGAGCCCGCGCCGAGACCCTCGAGGCCGAGCTTGCCGCTGGACTCCGCCCCCCAGCAACGCACCGCGCCCCCCTCGAGCACGGCGCAGGTGTGAAAGCTGCCCGCCGAGACCTGCACGACCGGCGCGGAGAACTCGACCGCGGCGCTCTCGCTCGCGGGCTCGTCATCCCCCACGCAGCACGCCGAGCCCAGCTCGCACATGTACACCTTCTCGACATCGTCCTCGAGACAGCCCGCCACCTCACCGCCGCCGCGGATCCCGAACTGGCCAGAACCCCAGCAGCGGAGCGCGCCGCTCGCCACCACGGCGCAGTTGTGGCTGCTACCGGCGGAGAGCGCGACGACCTCGCTCGCGTCAGGATCGACGCCGGGGTCACAGGAGCCGATCAACGGGGCGACGAGCAGCGGGCCCGCGAGCGCTCGCCAGACCCGGCGGGAGTTGTGAATTTGAAGGCTGTGATGGGAGAAGAAGCAAAAATCAAGCATGTTTATGCGCACGAGTGTACCCACGCGAGGTCACCGCCTGGTCGCTACTTCTTTGCGCGCGCCGGCGTCAAAAGTTGCGCGCTCGATCGAGCCGCTGCGGAGCGCGAAGACCTTGTCCCCGGGAGAACGCGGCTCGAGGAGCGCGCGCGACCCCTCAGCGCCTGCGAACGCCCTGCACCACGCGCGGAACCTCTCCGTCGAAGATCGAGCGGATCGCCGCGTACGCGTCGAAGTCATGGGCCTCGAGCGCGGCCTGCACAACGCGCGCCTCCCCCGGCACATTGCAGACCTCGTGGAGGTATCGCGTGAGCGAGGCCAGCTCGCTCGCGCCCCGGCGGGGATGATGCGCCAGCTCGAAGCGCTGCAGCTGCGAGGCGAAGCCGATGTTCGGGAGGATCTGCGGCCTGCAGGCGCGCACCGAGCAGAACGCCTCGTAGAAGCGGCTGCCCGTCGAGCGCATCACGTGGGCGACCGCGAGGGTCGCCGAGCGGCTCACGCCGACCTCGCAGTGCACGAGCAGCCGACCGTCGGCGCCGGCCTCGGAGAGCGCGGCGAAGAACGCCGGCAGCGCCTCGGAGAGGTCCTCGTGGATGCCGTCGTGAACGGGGATGAAGCGCGCGCGGAAGTCTCTCTCAAGAAACGCCATCGCGTCGCGCTCGGACGCCGGCAGGCAGCTGACGACATCGGTGATCCCGGCGGCCTTCAGCGCCCCGACGCCCTCGGGCCGGGGACGGCCGCCGAGGTACAGCTGGGCCGTGATCCGGTCGAAGGGCTCGCTGTGCAGGTCGAGGTCGAAGTCGAGCCCGACCAGGCGGAGGAGGCGGTCGAGAAATCCCACGTGCGCTTCAGTTCAGGTGAACGTAGCAAGCCACGCGCCCGCGCTCAACAGCCCGACGCCCCACCTGCTCAAGCGCGGCGATTTATCGTATTACCCAAGAGCCCGTGCCCCCCGCCCGCGAGCTCCCCATCATCGACATCGGCCCGCTGCTGCGCGGCGACGCGGAGCGCGACCGCGTCGTCGGCGAGCTCGACCGCGCCTGTCGTGAGCACGGCTTCTTCCTGATCCAAAACCACGGCGTCCCGACCGAGCTGCGCGCCCGCCTCGACCGCGCCGCGCGGGAATTCTTCGCGCTGCCCAGCGCCGAGAAAGCCGCGATCGGGATGGCGCGCGGCGGCTCCGCCTGGCGCGGCTGGTTCCCCCCCGGCGGCGAGCTCACCAGCGGCGCGCCCGACCAAAAAGAGGGCCTCTACTTCGGCCGCGAGCTGCCCGAGACGCACCCGAAGGTCGCCGCCCGGACGCCGATGCACGGTCGCAACCTGTTCCCGGCGCGGCCCGCCGCGCTGCGCCGCGCGGTGCTCGAGTGGATCGAGGCCGTCACCGCGCTCGGCCGCCGCCTGCTCGCCGGCTTGGCGCTCGCGCTCGGCCTCGGCGCGCGCGGCTTCGACGAGCTGCTGGGCGTCGAGCCGGTGGTGCTGTTTCGCGTCTTCCACTACCCACCGGTCCCCGAGGGCACCCCCGGCTGGGGCGTCGGCGAGCACACCGACTACGGGCTGCTCACGCTCCTGGCCCAAGATTCAGCCGGCGGCCTCGAGGTCCACACCCCCGCCGGCTGGCTGCAGGCCCCGCCGATCCCCGACACCTTCGTCTGCAACCTCGGCGACATGCTCGAGCGCATGACCGGCGGCCGCTACCGCTCGACCCCGCACCGGGTGACGCTCCAGCACGGCACCCCGGGCGCCGAGGGCCTCGGCCGGCTCTCGTTCCCGCTGTTCCTCGACCCCGCCTGGGACAGCGAGCTGCGCCCGCTCGCGCCGCAGCAGCCGCGGTCCGATCGCGCCGACGCCCCCGCGCGCCCCCGCTGGGACCGCGCCGACCCGGCGGCCTTCACGGGCACCTACGGCGACTACCTGCTCGCCAAGGTCGCGCGCGTGTTCCCGGAGCTATTCCAAGAGACAGTCTCACTCGAGCGCTGACCTCCGACGCGCTCACGGCCGCTCCAGCGCGCGCTTGAGGTGCTCGTTGCGCCGCGCGAGAAAGCGGGTCAGGTGGCGCGTGAGCGCGATGACCTCCGCGAGGCGCCCGAGCGGGCCGAGCGGCGCGCGGAACGAGAACTCATCCTCCATCACCGTCGTCGCGCCGCCGCGCTGCGGACGAAAGCTGTGCGCGTGACGCATCGACGCGAACGGGCCCTCGACCATCTCGTCGACGAACCAACGCGGCCGCTCGTACTCGACGATGGCGACGGTCATCGTCCAGCGCAGCCCGAAGTGACGCGCCGACCAGGTCACCGTGTCGCCGAGCGTCATCTGCCCCGTGGTGCGTCCCGCGATGATGCGCTCGCCGGTCCCCCGCGCCGACCGCTGATGAAGCTCGACATCGAGGCACGCGTCAAACACCGCCTCCACAGGCGCCGCGATCGTGGTTCGGAGCTGGATGACGGGCACGAGACGCAGCGTAGCCGCTGCCGCGCCGGAGGCTCACCTCTTCGCGCCCGGATCCAGCACGTGCGCGCAGTTGTCCGCGAAGACATGCACGGTATCGAGCGGGTCGATCGCGTACACAACACGGCAGCAATCCGACCACTCACGCGCGACCGCCTCGACGTCCACAAAGCCGATCAGCCAGTGGGCCGACCGCGGGAGGACTCGCTCGAGCTCGCAACGAACGTACTGGGTCTTGCTCTCGCACGAGCACATCCAACGCGAGAGCCACGGCTCGATGTCGGCGTCGTCGCCAAAGCGCTGGCGCAAGGCCGCGCGTACACGCGCGCGGAGAATCTCCGGGAGTTCACGGATGGACATGATGGGCCTCCATCGCGAGCTGCATCGCGTCCGGGTCCGTCTCGACCTCGCATCGGAGCGAAACCTCCCCGACGGTTGAACTGAGTGGGACGTGGAAGCTGATCTCGTGACCGTCAGCGGGCGCGAGAAGCTCGCGCCCGTGGCTGAAGATGACGAGCCGTCCTGACGCGAGCGCGACGACCTCGTGGGCGAGGCAGGCGTTACTGCGGGAGAAGGTTGCGGTTTGCGCGTCGAGCGGGATCTCGAGCACGCCCGTGTGGAGGTTGGACATACCCCAAACCTAGCTTAAAATCGGATAAATTTTATCCGCTTAATCATAATTTATCCTTCATAAGGTCGCTGGCGCGCAACCGACGAGCAAGTTCGCGCGAGTGATATCTTCCGGCTGTGAACGCTGATCAGTGTCGAGCCGCGCGCGCACTCCTCCGCTGGACACTCGATGAACTCGCATCCCGGTCGGAGATCTCCCGTACCGCGATCTACAGCTTCGAGGCTGGCCGGCGCAGGCCGCACAAGGCCACGATCAAGGTACTACGCGCCACATTTGAAGAGGCCGGCATCGACTTCATTCAGAACGGCGGACATGGCGTTCGTCTAAGAACAGTCGGGCGAGAATAGGCATAAGATAATCACATTCGGCTCACCGCCCTCATGATCGCATTTACGATTGAGGGCAGACACGATCGCCACATACCGTTCATTTGCTGCACTCGCCGCCAATCCAGTAACAATGCTAATCAATACCCCGTCATCAACAAGCTTCCGAGAACTGGCAATCGACTTCTCAAACCTCGCTATTGACTCTAGTTTCGAGATACTCGAGTACCTAGACGAAGTCGTCGAAGAATACAGCTTCAATGCCGACGGGACGCTGCTCGCCATGGGCGACAATAAATTTGGGAAAGCAGATCGCACCTATGTCGATCGTGCAATCCGCACTACAACAACACTATCCCAACAGTCGGCTGAATTCTTCATAAAGAGCAGACTTGTCGAAGTAAGCCCGTTCTCAATTCTTGCAGAGCCGCCCGACAAGTGGAAGGCCGGAAACTCGGGCGATGTCGACTACGAAGATCTCAAGACACTCGATGCAGCGCTCCTCCCCAACGCGTACAACAAACTCTGCACCCCTCCGTTATGCAACGCTTTCCTACAATCTTATGAAAAGACGCGACGACTAAGAAACCGTGTAGTACACGGCGTTTCTCGAAAACTGCTCACGCCGTCCGATTTACTACTCTTCATTTTGCAAACACATTTTACATTTGACGTTGACTACGTTCCGGAAAGACTGATGCACTATCGATACGGGGATCCTGAGATATACCAGGAAGCAGCTCACCTTTCGGTCGCAAAAGAGTTTCGTTTTTTCATTGAACATCTTGGCGCCTCGACACTTCTACAATTCCTCAGCATCGATAAGCGAAATGGTGGCAGATTCTATTCCTGTCCGACTTGCATCAATCGAGTTCACAGAAAGGCACTCCGGTACTACGAAGTATTTCCGCGAGTGGCTCAATTGAAATCCAAAAATTTGCTTAAATGCCCAATATGCAGACGAGAGTCGAGAGTAAAAAGAGCGAATTGCAGCAAAGTCGGCTGTAAAGGAGATGCGATTAGCTCTGCCGGCCAATGCCTCACATGTGGAAGCCACGGCTAGACAAATTTCTGACCAGCTTGATGCCTCAGGTCCGCGCCCCTTGATGAACAATCGCGTGGCCGCGCTGGGCCGCCGCCGCCGCGCTGTCGACGATATCCAGGAAGTCGCGCGCGCTGTCTCGCAGCGCCTGCGCGCTGCCCAGCACCACCTCGATCCGGCCGTCGCCCGCGCCGATCTGCAGCGCGATCTTGCGCGAGCCGAGGTACGCGAGCATCGTGATGATCGCGGCGCCGAACAGCACGATCAGCGCGTTCATCGCGAACTGACTGAAGAGCAAGCCGCCGACCAAGAACAGGAGCGCGAGCAGCAGCAGCAGCGGCTGGTGCGTGCGAGCGATCCGCGTCCACTCGATCTTCATGAGCATCAGCGAGGTCGACGACTGCTCGCCGCCGACGGACGCCCAGAGGATCACGCGGTGCGTCGTCACCGTCAGCGTCTTCCAGCTCTGAATCTCTTGCTCTCCCGAGAACAACCGTCGCTGCATGGCTTGGCCTCCGTGGCCCCGCGAGTCTACGCTACTCCGCGCCGGCGTACAGCGAGGGCTGACGATCGGCGCGGTAGACCAGGCGCTGCTTGTCGTCGCCCTCCTCGCCGCGGATGTCGAGCTCGAAGACCTTGTCGCCGGTCGCCCGGTCGACCTCGACGATGTGGGCGTAGGAGCCCCGGGTGTCGAGGGTCGCCGGCTCGAGCAGCGTCGCGCCGAAGTCGACGAGCACGTTGCCGTTCGCCTGCACGTCCGCGTCGCCGATGAAGATCGAGAAGATCTCGGGGTCGTAGTCGGGGTCGGTGAACTCCCAGACCTGCTCGACGGTCATCGCGTCGAGGTCGAGCGCGTACTCCACGGCGCGCGAGCGCCGGCCCTTGTTGTTGTTGTCGAAGATCATGACGTTGCCACTGGGCAGCATCTGCGGCGAGTGCTGGTGGTTCGGGAACGTCCCGTCGCCGATCATCTCGAGGAACGGCCAGCTGTCATCGGCGTCGCTGCTGGAGTGCGGCTGCCCGATCACCCAGACCAGCGCGCCCGACTGCCGGTCGAGCTTGAACACCATGTCCTGGTGCCGCGACGAGACCACGTAGCTGTCGTCGCTGGCGTCGTAGATCACCGCGTTGACGTGCGCCCAGTCCTTGGTCATCTGCCCGAACAGCCCGTTGTAGAAGCCGTTGTGGAAGTCCTGCGAGGGGATGCGGTAGGGGTCGAGGACGTCGAGCAGCTTGGTCTCTCGAGTGATCGCGCCGTCGCGAGAGAACTCGATGATGTTCTCGCCGGCGACGTCGTAGACGGCGTCGTTGGCGTAGCCGCCGATCTGACGCAGCTCGACGCCGACCGTCAGGATGTCCCCGCTCGGCATCTCGAAGAGGTCGCCGTGCATCCCGATGACGCCGGTCTGCTCGCGGGTCCAGCGACCGAGCTCGCGACCGAGCATGTCGATCTCGACCGCCATCGTGTCGACGCCGTTGTCCTCGGAGCCCAGGAACAGCAGGTTGCCGTTCTGCAGCCGCCGAATATCGCAGGGCTGCTGCACGGTGGGCGCGGTGTAGTACCAGACGACCTCCCCGAGCTCGTCGAGCGCGAGCAGGTAGCCGCCGGTGCTCGTGAAGCCCTCGCGCGAGGTGCTGTCGAGGAAGGTGATGCCCGGCTGCATGCGCGCGGGGTCGCTCCCGTGGAACTGCACCGGCGGGAACACCTCGGGGAGGGGAGCTGTCGTGAAGGGCAGATCGGCCGAGCGCTCGGGCTGGCCCTCGCCCTCGTCGTGGCGCGCGGTGACCGTGAACGAGTAGCCGCGCGCGGGCTTGAGCCCGAGGATCATCACCTCGTGCGAGCGCCCGTCCTCGGCGCTCGCGATCCCGCTCGCCGGGACCTCCCAGGCCGGCCCGTCGCCGTCGGGCGCGACGACGACCGAGACCAGGCTCGTCGGCTCGTCTGTCTGAACGGTCAGCGCGCCGCTGAGCACGCTCGTCTCGCTGGGCGCGTAGGCGAGCTCGATGGACTCGAACACGCCCGGCTCGCCCTCACTATCACTCTCGCTCTCGCCGCTCGTGTCGGTCTCCTCGCCGCCGGAGTCGCCGCAGGCGACCGTTGGGCCGATCGCGAGCGCGGTGACGACCGCGACCGCGAGCGTGCGGTCGCGACCCCAGTGCAGACGGTTGTTCGGGATCCTCGGGTTCTGCGCGATCAACATCATGCCAAGCTGTGTCGGCATAGTAGCGCACCGGCTGCGCGGGAGCGCGTCCCCGGCGTTCACGGATCTGTACCCAGGGCCACGCTGCGCGCGCGAGAGCCCGCCCGCGGCCGCGCGGCCCGTGAGCTTCGCGGCGCCCAGGCGCGGGCCTACGCCAGCGCATTTTTGGGGCTTTGAGGATAGACTCGCGGCGCATGGAACGTCTCCGTTGGTTGTGCACGTACGCGATCATCGCGCTCGCCGCTCCGCTCGCCTGCAGCGACTCCGGGGACGACGCGACCGGCGATGACGCGACCTCTGAGAGCGAGACCGGCGCGACCGCCGGGAGCGACGCGAGCGCCGAGGCCAGCGCGAGCGACACCGACGCCAACACCGGCGGGACCGACAGCGCCGCGACCGACACGACCGCCGGCGGCTCCGACTCCTCCGCTGTGTGCGGACCCTACGACAGCGACACGGACGCGCAGGATCTCACCCCGTGCGACAACCCGGATGACGAGACCACGCCCGGCCCGGGGGACGTGATCGGCGGCCCGTGCTGCACGGTGCGGCAGTCGTGCACCGGCCCCGAGGTGCCCGACGGCCAGCTGCCGGCGCCCGGCGACGTCGGCGTGTTCATGACCTGCGTCGACGGCGTGTGGACCGTCGACCAAGCCGACTGCATCGACTCGTGCCACGAGAAGAGTTCGCCGGAGCAGCCGATCTGCTACAGCGGCTGCTTCTGGCGACCCGCGTCGATCAAGCCGACCTGCGCCTGCGTCGAGGGCTAGCCCCGAGCTGAGCGCGTCGACCACTCCGCCCCAGCGCGCGAGCACCGGGTCGCTGCGGACGTCCGCGAGCACGCGCCGCGCGCCGCGATCGCGCGCCGCGATCGCGCCAGCGCCGTGAGAAAGACCAGGCCCCCGTCGACGTGTCTAAAAAGACACATTCATCACAACCCGGCGTTCGCCACGGGGTGAGTCACGATGCTACACACGCCGCGATCATGACTCGTCACGACCGCACGCCCTCGCCCGCGCTCACGCTCACGCTCACGCTCATCGCCGCCGTCGCGCCGCTGTCCTGCGGCGACAGCGGCTCCGACACCGACACCAGCAGCGAGACCACGAACGCGACCACCTCCGCCGCGACCGCCGCGACCACCTCCGCGTCGAGCACGACCGCGGGCGCCTCGACGACCGCGTCTCCGACTACGACCGCGACTATGACTACGACTACGAGCTCGGGCGAGACCGAGACGGGCGAGACGAGCACCAGCGAGGGCGCGACCGAGACCACCTCCGCGACCACCTTCGCCACGACCAGCGAGACCGCGACCAGCGGCTCGACCGGCGAGCCCGGCCTCGAGATCGCCGGCGAGTGGACCGACGGCTTCGGCGAGCACGACATCACCGACACGCTGTGGACGATCAGCTACGAGGGCTCGAACCCCTCGCTGTTCGCGATCGCGTGGTACGACAATGAGCTCGACACCCTGATCGCCCAGAACGACGAGCAGAACGACTTCAACCCCGGGCAGTGGTCGAAGTTCCAGTGGACCTACGACGGCGACGACGCGCTGTGGTTCTGCCAGGTCGTGTTCGACGCGCCGAGCCAGGCCGACGCCGAGGCGGCCCCGGACGCCGACCCGAGCGACCCCGGCGCGGGCGGCTGCGGGATGTTCCCGTGGAGCCCGCTCACGCCGCTCTGACGCGCCGCGATCGCCCCGGCGCGCGGGTCATCGACCTGCCTCTTCGCGCACACGCGCGCCCGCCCGCGGTAGTGTACGATGGCGCCGTGGAGGTCACGCTCCTCGAACTCGCCGACGAGATCGAACGGCTCGAGCAGGCCGACCCGACGCGCGCGATGCCGCCGTCGGCCTCCGGCGCGCTGCGATCGCTGGTCGACCTCACCCACCAGCTCGAGCGCGAGGGCGTCGAGGTCGTCGAGCTGCGCGCGCTGCAGGTCGAGCTCGAGGTCATCTCGCGGCCGCCGGGCCTCGTCACGCGGCTCTCGGTCAAGGCCAGCGAGGTGATCCGCGGGCAGTGGGGGCACTTCGTCGGCGAGCTCGAGGAGAGCCGCGAGGCGATGTCGCTGATCGGCGCGCGCGTCCGCGGCGAGCGACGACTGACCCCCGAGGAGCGCGACAAGATCCGCTCGCAGCTCATGGACCTCGTGCGCGTGTTCCCGGCGGGCCTGATCGCCGCCGTCAACACCGCGATCCCGATGCCCGGGACCTCCTGGTTCACGCCGTGGATCCTCGTCAAGCTCGGGCTCATGCCCTCGCGCTGGCGCGAGGCCCATCTCCTGGCCCGTCTGCGCCGTCAGCAAGAAGCTCTGCGCGCGCGCGGGCGCGAGGCGGCCGCGGAGCAGCTCGGCGAGCTCGCGCGGCAGATCGAGCACGCCGCCGAGGCCCGCGAGGCCATCAAGACAGACTGCCGAGTCTTGACCCACTGGGACGCCAATCAAAACGGCGTCTGGGACCCGGAGGAGCGCGAGGCGTACCGCGAGGAGCTCCAGCGCCTGCGCCAGCTCATCCCCCGCCACGGGTCGCGCAAGTCCTGGTACCTAGAGCACGTCGGCGAGGTCTACGGCGCCTACCGCCTCAGCGAGATCGACGTCCGCCGCTGCGCGGAGATGCTGATCTGCTTCGACGGGCGCTCGGGCTGGGTCGCCGTCAGCGACCTGCTGGCGGATGATGACGAGCTCGACACCACGGTGAGCGCGGTGATGGCGATCCAGCCTGAACCGGAGGACGTCTGAGCCACAATCCCGAGTCAGATACGGGGAAATTTCGCGGCGGCCGCGAACCTTCACATCTTGATATATATCGAGCGACGTGGACGCGCTCGTCATTCAGCGACGCGCTCGCTCCGCGATTGGAGACCTACCCGTGACGTACGCAGCGAACTCCCTCGGAACCTACTCGCATCGCCTCATTCGCTCGCTCGCCGTCGCTGGGGGGATCGCGCTGCTCGCCGCCTGCGGCGACAGCGACGGCATGGGCACGACGAACGCCGGCACGAGCGAGGGCACGACCGACGCGAACACGACCACGGAGGGCATGGGCGGGACGATCGCGACGTCGACGACCGCGAACCCGACCGGCAGCACCGGCGACGAGCCGTTGCCGTCCCCGGCCGTCCCCGCAGGCTGCAACCCGGTCGCCTACGAGGCGGACTGCATGCTGCCCTACCCCTCGGACTTCTTCCTCACGCCCGACGACACCATGCCGAACGGCGTGCGCGTCGAGCTGACCCCGGAGGCGACGCCGCTGACGATGGAGAGCCAGCCGTACAACGTCTTCGCGTCCCACCCCGCCGACGGCTTCTCGGCCCACATGCCGATCATGGCGCTGTTCCCAGAGGGCGTCGACACCAGCAACCTCGTGTTCCACACCGACAACGGCGACGCGACCCTCGACCCCGGGAGCGCGACGATCCTGCTCAACGCCGAGACCGGCGAGCCGGTGCCCCACTGGGTCGAGCTCGACGCGATGACCGACAACCCCGCGCGCCAGGCGTTGATCGTGCGCCCCTTCGTGCGCCTCGACGACAGCACGCGCTACATCGTCGCGTTCCAGGGGCTGATGTCAGCGACCGGCGACGCGATCGATCCGCCCCTCGGCTTCGCTCACATCCTCGCCGGCGAGACCGCCGAGGACGCGACGCTCGACGCCGAGGCGCTGCGCTTCGAGGACGAGGTGTTCCCGCCCCTCGAGCTGTTCGGCGTCGCGCGCGGCGACCTCCAGCTCGCCTGGGACTTCACGACCGCCTCGGACGAGCGCAACACCGCCGATCTCCTCGCCGTCCGCGCCGACCTGATCGCGAAGCTCTCGGATGGCCCTGCGGTCATGCTCGACGCCGTCATCGACGATCCCAACGAGGACATCGCGCTGCGCATCGAGGGCCGCATCGAGGTCCCGCTGTACCTCGAGGCCGACGAGCCGATGGCGCGCCTCAACCGCGACGGTGACGGCACGGTCGCCGCCAACGGCACGCACTGGGTCGACTTCACCCTGCAGATCCCCAACTCCGCGTTCCCCGACGACGCCGACTTCACGCCGGCGCGCATCATCCAGTTCGGCCACGGCTTCTTCGGCCTCGGCGAGGAGATCAACTGGAGCGCGATGCGCTCGTTCTCGTCCGAGCGCGGCTTCGTCATGATCTCGACCAACTGGGTCGGCATGGCCGAGGCCGACCAGCTCCCCGTCATCGAGTACATCTCCAGCCAGCCCTCGGACTCGTTCTTGTTCACCGACCGCCTGCACCAGGCCTTCGCCAACCAGCTCGCGCTGAGCTACGCGGTCAAGCACTCGCTGTCCAAGATCCCCGAGCTCAAGGCCTTCGACAAGCTGCTCTTCGACCCCGAGCAGCTCTACTGGTACGGGATCAGCCAGGGCTCGATCTTCGGGGTGACCTTTATGGCGCTCTCGCCCGTGATCGAGAAGGCCGTGCTCAGCGTCGGCGGCGGGCCCTACACGATCATGATGACGCGCTCGGGGACGTTCTCGGACCTGTTCAACGTCGTGAAGTTCACCATCGGCAACGACCCGCTGACGATCCAAAAATTCATCACGCTGTCGCAGCACACCTGGGACCGCGTCGACCCGATGACCTACTCGCGCCGGCTCCTGCTCGACCCCTACGAGGGCAGCCCGTCGCGCAAGATCCTGTTCCAGTACGGGATCGGCGATCACTCGGTCAACAACCTCTCCAGCCACCTGATCCTGCGCGAGAGCGGCATCGACATGCTCTCGCCCGCCGCCGAGCAGCCCTACGGGGTCGGGACCGTGGCCGCGCCGGCCCAGGGCTCCGCCGGCGTCGTCGTTGACTACAACCTCGACGTGATCCCGGGCGTCGACGCCGAGCTCCCCCCCGAAGAGGAGCAAAACGACGTGCACGAGGACGTCCGCCGCAACCCCAAGATCAAAGATCAGATCGACACCTTCCTGACGCCAGGCGGGATGATCGAGAACTTCTGCGACGGGGCGTGCGACCCCGAGTAACGCGCGCGCCCGCGCTGTCGGTCACGCGAAGCGAGAGCGGCAGCATCCGCGGCTCGTCGTTGTTGTGAAAGAGCGACCAGTAGCGCTCGTGCTGCGTAGCGGCGCGCCGATCACGAATTTCAACACGGGGTAGGTGTTTCAGCGGAGCTTCGTGGTGAAGCCGGCGCGCCGTGAACGTGGCGCCCGCTCAGCGGGCCCAGCTCACGAGAGCGCCGCCTGGACGCGATCGATCAACCAGTACACCGCGAGCCCGCCGATCGCGTAGGTCACCAGCGTCCAGGCGACGCGCGCCGCCCGTGCCGGGCTCACGCGCAGCGCCAGCGTCCCCAGCAGCACCAGCGCGCCGACGAAGGCGAGCTGCCCGAGCTCGACGCCCAGGTTGAACAGCAGGAGCGCGGACCCGACCGCGTCGGCCGGGAGCCCGATCTCCGCCAGCGCCCCGGCGAAGCCGAAGCCGTGCACCAAGCCGCAGACGAAGGCCACGACCCAGGGCGCGCGCGCGGTCCAGGAGGGCGTCGAGCCCGGCTCGCCTGACGCGCTCAGCTCGACCGCCAGCAGCAGGATGCTCAGCGCGATGATCGCCTCGACCGCCGCGCCGACCACCCGCACGAGGCCCAGCGCCGTGATCGCGAGCGTGACGCTGTGGGCCGCGGTGAACGAGGTGACCGCGCCCACCAGCGCGCGCCAGCGGCCCCACACGAGCGCCACGAGGCCCAGCACGAACACCAGATGGTCGAGCCCGCCGAGGATGTGCTCGACGCCCAGGCGCAGGTACTCGAGCTGTCCCGGCGGACCGTTTTTAACACTCGACTCGACGGCCGCCGCCGTGATCCGCCAACGCGCCGCGTCGGCCCGCAGCACCCGCGACAGCGCCGGTCCGTCGTGAAAGCGCGCGCGCGCCAGGACCTCCGTGCCGCTCACGTCGAGCCCGCGCACCGCGATCGTCACGCCCTCGAGCCCCGCGTCGCCGCAGCGCAGCAGCGCGCGCTCGCTGTGGACCGTGCGCGCCGCGTTGATCTCGACGCGCTCGGTCGAGCGCTCGCAACGCGCCGGCAGCTCGAGCTCGAGGGGCAGCGGGGCGTCGCGGGCGAAGGCGACCTTCCACTCGAGCGTGATCTCGCCGTCCGCTCGCTCGCGCAGCTCGACGAGCGAGGGGCGCATCTCGTGGGCGCGCGCGACCGGGATCAAGCACGCGACGAGCAGCGCGACCGACATCGCGAACAAGACGCCGCGACGGATCACCCGGACGCTCCCGACGCGTCGTCTTCCGCGAGCAGCACCTCGTATCGCGCGAGGCGCCGGAGCAGCTCCTCCTCCTGGGCCTGCTCGCGACGCGCGGCCCGCCAGTCCGCGCGCGCGGCCTCGCGTACATCCTCGAGCCGCGCCGCTCGCTCGGCGTCGCGCTGCGTGACGCGGACGAGATGCAGCCCGTAGCTCGACGCGATCGGCCCGCTCCAGGCGCCGGGCTCCAGCGCGAGCGCGGCGGCGGCGAACTCGGGACCGAACACGCGCCGCAGCTCCGCCTCGCTGCGCCCCGTGAAGCTGCGGCCGTGCACGAAGGAGTCCCCCCGCGCGCCCGCCTCGCCCGCTCGGAGCGCGCCCAGGGCCGCCGCCGCCGCGTCCTCGAGCGCCGCCGGCGTTCGTCCGTCGCGCGCGAAGAAGTGGTGCTCCAGGCTCACGCGCGCCGGCTGCCGGTAGCGCTCCGCGTGCTCCCCCACCCACGCGGCGAGCTGCGCGTCGCTCGGCTCCGGCACGACCGCGAGCTCCTCGATCACGAAGCGCATCTTCTGGACCAGGCGCCGCCGCACGATCAGGTCCCCGCGGTCGAGGCCCAGCGCGAGCGCCTCGCGGTACAGCAGCTCCTCGCGCACGAACGGCTCGACCGCCGCGCGCGTCTGGCTCGGATCGGGCGCGGCCCCTTCACGTCGCGTCCACTCCTCGCGCGCGCGCGTGATCACGCGCGCGGGCACGCGGATCGTCGCGTCACGCCCCGCGCGCGCTTCCGGCCCCGCGGGCTGACGCGCGAGCGCGCCGAGGTACAGCGCAGCGCCCAGCAGCACGAAGTGGAGCAGCGGCTCTCGGAGCCAGTGACGCGCGCTCGTCGACACCGGCAACCCATGGCACAGATGCCGCCGGCAGTCACGCCGCGGGCGCGGTCGGCGGGCTCGCTACGCGCAGCGAAGCGATCAGAAGCGATCAAGCGAGGCGCCACGTGGACTTGCGCCACGGGCTGCTAGAGGTTGAACTGCTGGCCGTCGGCGACCGACAGGATCTCGCGCTCTTTGACGTTCACGCCCTTGCCACGCGCGAACTCGATGACCTCCTCGCGCACGGCGTCGACCATCTCGTCCGACGAGGTCGGGTCGTGGTGGATCAAGCCCAAGCGCGGGATGTTGGTGGCCTTCAGGATCGCGGCGACCCAGCGCGGGTTGCCGTGCCCGAAGCCGGCGCACATCTTGTAGCGTGCCATCGAGTACTGACAGTCGACCGCCAGGAACTCCGCGCCGCTCAAGAACCTCGCGAGGTCCGCGGTGACCTGGACCTGCGCCTCGTGGTCGGTCAGCAGCACGAAGGAGGCGACCAGCTTCATGTTCGCGTCGAACTCTTCGAAGCGGTAGGCGAGCGTGACCTGCGGGTGGACGCAGCGGAACGCGCGGACGAACAGCACCTTGTCGGGGTCGCGCAGCTTGTCGCCGAACTCGATCTGCTCGAGCTCGCGCTTGACCACCCGACGGTAGGTCGAGTGCTTGATCATCGTCCGCTCGTTGCCGTGGAAGCAGATCACGTCGTCCGTGGAGACCTCGGGCGGCGTCGCGTCGACCGTCCCGATCGCCTCGCGGATCTTCTCGGCGGTGACCGGGAAGCGCGGGATCGAGAACTCGGTCTCGAGCGCCGCGAGCGGGCCGAAGGGCAGGTTGTGGCTGTCCATATCGACAGGCCCGAACAAGTGCTTCTTGATCGAGTTGACGAACATCAGCGGGCACATCGAGAGCCCGTTGACGTGGTCGTTGTGATAGTGCGTGAACAGCAGGTTGAGGTCGTCGATCCCGTTCGGCCCGCGCTCGCCCATGAGCTGGCTGCCGAACTCGTAGAAGCCGGTCCCGGCGTCGACGACGATCCGTGAGGTCTCGGAGACCCGTGATGAGCGAATCTCCCAGCACGTGGTGTTGCCGCCGTACCGGGCGACATCCGGGCGGCACACCGTGATGGAGCCGCGGGTTCCCATGGCACGGACTAACATTCGCAAGGGCTATATAACACAGCGGGAGGTTTGCGACGTGACAGCTCGCGCCGGCGAGGCTCGTCAAAACCGCTCCCCTGGGCGCGGCCTCCCGATCCTGTGTCGAGCAGCATCGCGCGTCGTCACGCTCGCGGAGGGCTCGGCGGAGGGCTCGGCGGAGGGCTCGGCGAAGGACTCGGCGAAGAGCGAGCGCGCGCGCGCGGCCGCCCCTGAAGGCCGCGGCGCGCGTGCGCAGAGACAGCGCCCGCGAGCGCGGCGCCTGGCGCTTTCGCCAGGCGCGCTCCGCCGCGGGTCCGCGGACGGCCAACACGGCCGCGAGCGGCCGAGCGCGGCTCAGTTGTAGTCGGGGAGCAGCGAGTACTTCTCGGAGTGCTCGAGCTGCTGGGCGGTGAAGTCCTCGGGGTACTCGACCTTCACGTCGACGATCTCGTCGCCCTTCATGGCCGGGACGAGGCGCGGCTGGATGAAGCCCGAGTAGGGCGCGATCCCAAGCTTCGCGTAGCGCTCCTTGACCTGCTTGTGCAGCGCCGGGTCGACCTTGACGCCATAGTCCTCGATCAGCTTCTTGCCCGCCTCGTAGTCGCCCGTCGACTTGATCCGCTGCAGCTCGCGAAGCAGCTCGCCGAACAGCGCGCGCAGCTTGTCGTAGTCGCGGATCACGAAGTAGGTCTTGCCGTCTCGCTCGACGCGCTCGATCACCTTGTCCTGCGCGCCATGCTCGAGCGCCCACTTGGCGACGAGCTGGCGGTTGCGCATGTGCGACTCCTCGATGTCGTCGCCGAGCTCCAGGCGCGCGAGCTGGATCATCAGCCCGTTGCGGATGTAGCTGTCGTAGGCGGCCTTGCCGACGTCGAGCGAGGGCATGAGGCCGAGCTCGACGAGCTTCGGGTCGAGCACGAAGTAGAGCGCGACCAGGTCCGCGCGGCCCTCCTCGAGCGCCGAGGCGTAGCTCTTGAGCGTCTCCTTGGGCGTCTTGACGCCCGGCTCGAGCGCGCCCGAGGCGTGCCCGATGACCTCGTGCATGTCGACCTTGAGCTTGCTCGCCAGCGGCCCGTACTTTCGCCCGCGCTCGATCTCCTCGGGCGAGGCGGCGAACTCGTCGAGCAGCCCGCTCGACTTCCGCGACTCGTCGTAGGCGCCGACGATGTTGCCGAGGTTGACCGACTTCGAGCCGTGCTGCTGACGGATCCAATTCGCGTTGGGCAGGTTGATGCCGATCGGCGTGGTCGGGGCCGCGTCGCCGCTCTCGACGATCACCGTGATGACCTTGGCCGAGATGCCCTTGACGTCCTTCTTCTTGTGCTTGTCCTCGATCGGCGAGTGGTCCTCGAACCACTGCGCGTTGTCGCCGATCATGGCGATCCGCTTGGAGGCCTTCATGTCCTTGATCGAGACGACGGACTCGAAGGTCCCCTTGTAGCCGAGCGGGTCGTTGTAGACCTCGATGAAGCCGTTGACGACATCCAGGCGCGAGCCCGTGTCCTTGACCCACGCGACGTTGTAGTCGTCCCAGGCCTTGAGCTCGCCGGTCTTGTAGTAGGTGACGAGCTTGCTCAGCGCGTCCTGCTGCGCCGGGTTCTCGGCGACCGTGACCGCGCGCTCGAGCCAGTAGACCATCTTCTCGATCGCCGGCCCGTACATCCCGCCGACCTTCCAGACCTTCTCGACGAGCGCCCCGTCCCGCTTGACGAGCTTCGAGTTGAGCCCGTGCGAGACCGGCGTCGGGCCGTCGCCCTTGGCCGCGGCCTTGTAGAACGCCTCGACCTCGGCCTGCGTCACGCCCTCGTAGAAGTTCACGGCGGATCCGGTGACCTGGTCGACGCCGGCCTCGCGGTTGACCCGCTTCGCGTCGACCGCGGGGTCGAACAGGATCGGCGTGAGCTTCTTGATCAGCGCCTCGACATCCTCACCCTCCTGCAGCGGCAGCGCGCTCGCGTCGCTCTGACGCACGGCCTCGGCGAAGAACTCGGCGCTGAAGCCCGGCGTGTACTTCTGGCTCGAGTAGTCGTGGTGGATGCCCCGCGCGAACCACACGAGCTTGAGGTACTCGTGCAGCTGCTTGAACTCGTCGCTCGACTTGTCGCCCTTGTAGGTCTTGTAGACCGTCTCGAGCGTCCGCCGGATCACGAGGTTGTGCTTGTACTTCTGGTCCCAGATGATGTCGCGCCCCGAGAGCGCGGCCTCGTACAGGTAGTACGCGAGCTGCTTCTGCGCGAGCGAGAGCTCGTCGAAGCCGGGGATCTGGTACCGCAGCACGCGGCTGTCGGCGAACTGCTCGGTCATGTACTTGAACGAGCCCTCGGCGTCCGCCGCCGGCTTCGGCTCGGCCTGCTTCGGCGTCGGCTCAGCCTGCTTCGTCTTCGTATCGCCGGCCGACGTGCCGGCGGCGGGCTGACACGCCGTCGTCGACGAGAGCGCGAGCGTGAGCGCGAGGGTAGTGATTCGTGCGAGCTGCGGGGTCACGGGCGCATGCTAAACGATTTCGCTCGCCGCCGCGCGACCGTCACGCGCCCTTCGCCCAGCGCATCCCGAGCGTGAGCTCGCCGTGCGACGCCAGGCGCTCGCGCTCGACGGAGACCTCGCCCTCGCTCGCCGTGAAGCGCAGCGCCGCGAGGCAGTGACCGCGGTAGCACTCGACGATGGAGTCGACGCGCATCGACACCGGGATGCCGCTGATGAGGACCCGCGCGCTCGCGTCCTCGACCGTCGCGCGCGGCGTGCCGCAGCCGCGGAAGGTCAGCGCGTAGCCCTGCGGCGTCATCCGGACGATCCCCGCCGGGCCCGCGCCGAACAGCCGCTGTCCGCCTACCACGAGCGGTCGCATCAGCGGCCGCGAGAACGCGTCCACCAAGCGCTCCGCCCAGAACACGCGCGCGCGCTCCGGCCCCACGACGTCGAGCAGCGCGTCGGCCAACGAGAGGAAGACGCGCGCGTCGACCCAGCCGAGCATGCCGGCCTCGCGCACCACCGGCCGCGCCTCCTCGATCGCGGCGAGCAGCGCGTCGCGCCGCTCGTCGCGCTTCATCGCGGCGACGACGCCCTTGCAGTAGCTGGCGCGGACCGACGGCACAGGGCGTCGAGGATACACGCGGTCGCCCGGCGACGACGAAGCGCGGAGGCGGCCGCGCGCGTCTAACCAAATGTTTATAAAGACATGTACATAAGGCGCAGCGCCGCGGCCGGCGCCCGCCGTGCGCTCACGCGCCCCCGCGCGATCCCTCTCGCCCGTCGCTCGACGCCGCGCGAGCCCTCGACCCGCGCGCGCTCGCCGTGCGCCCCGCGATCACGCCGGCGGCCGTCGGGCGTCACCCTCCCTCGCGCTGGCTCGGCGAGGGCGCCCGTCGAGAAACTCTGCTGACAAACGTTGTCAGCAGTGTCGGCTCGGTCCCTGCCCCCCCGTGTTATGCCCGCCGTCGAACGAACGAGGCGTACGACATGATGAAGCACTACTACCACCCGATGAGCCGCGCCGTGACGACCGACTGGATGCTGCGTGAGCTGGACGCTCCCCACGAGCAGATCGTCGTCGACTTCATGACGGGCGAGAACAACAACCCCGCGTACAAGGCGGTGAACCCGATGGGCAAGATCCCCGCGCTCGTCGACGGCGACACCGTGGTGACCGAGGCCGCGGCGATCTGCGCGTACCTTGCCGACAAATTCGCCGACAGGGGGCTCGCGCCGCCGCCGGGCTCGACCGCGCGCGGTCAGTACTACCGCTACCTGTTCTTCGCCGGATCCACGCTCGAGCCCATGTTCACGGCCAATCACCTGGGGCTCCAGGACTACGACGCCAGGTCGACTGGCTGGGGCGACCTGGAGCGCTGCATGGCGACCGTCGAGGCCATGACGCCGGGCGCCGACTGGGCCCTGGGCGCGCAGTTCACCACGGCTGATGTCGTGTTCGGCGGGACGCTCGACTTCGCGGTGCAGTTCGGCTGGCTGAAGAGCCCGTCGCCGAAGGTGGCGGCCTACGTCAAGCGCATCAAGGCGCGCCCCGCCTACCGCGCGACGCACCCGCCCGAGTGGCACTGACGGGTGTCTGATCGGTCAGGAGCGACGCAGGCGCGGGCGCGGTGACGCCCGCGCTCGCGCTCACGCTCGCGGATCTCAGGGCTCGACCGGCGCGGCGCCGTTGTCGGCGCAGCCCCAGGACTCGATCCGCAGCTCCCAGTCCCAGTCCGAGAGCCCGGCCTTGCCCGACTGCCGCACGCCCCACCAGCGCCCGTTGGTCATCTCGAGATGCAGCTCTTTGGGGATGATCTGCGAGGCGTTGAACAGGTGGTCATCGGACTCAAAGGACAGGGCCGCGCCGATCAGCTCCGCGAGCGCGCCGATGCTGGGGAAGATCCAGCCGAGGTCCCCCGGCAGCCCGCCGAGGCCGTCGGCCGCGTCGCCCACGGCCTCGAGCAGCGCCTGCCAGCCCTCGACCGAGTCCTGCTCGAAGCAGTTGTAGGTGATGATCATGTTGCCGCCGGGGTCGACGACGTCGTTGTCCTGACCCCAGATCACGCCCTCGGTGAGCGCGTAGGTGTGCTCCTCGCCCTCGTCGAGCGGCGGCGTGGGTGCGAGCAGGCGCAGCTCGGCGGCCGTCTCGGCCTCGGAGATGATCGCGCAGTAGACGACATCGTTGGGGATGTCTTCCTCCTCCTCGTGCATGATCAGCTTCGCCACGCGCATGCGCAGCCGCGGCGGCAGGCACTCGCCCTCGTCGTCCTCCGCGGGGGCGTGGGGCATCCGCGGAGCGAGCGGCGCGGGCTGCAGCTCGACGGGGAAGCGCGCGCGGTAGTCCTCGGGGCGCTCGAGGCCGGCGCGCGCGAGCGCGGCGCGGATCTTCGCGGCCTGCTGAGGGCGCTCGGCGAACAGCTCGCGCAGCGCGGCGCTCAGCGGGTCGTCGTCCGGCGAGGGCTCGGAGAGCGCGGTCGCCAGCACGCGGACCGACGGGCTGCCGCGCCTGACCTGGTTCTCGAGGAAGGTCTTGAGCTCGCCCGGCGCGTACGAGTTCATGGTGTGGACATCGAGCTCCGGCATGTGCGTGTCGATGATCCCGGGGATCAGCACGCCCTCGCAGGGCGGCGCCGCGAGGCACAGCCCGCAGCCGCCGCAGTCCTCCTCGCAGGTCTGGCAGGTCTCGCCCTCGCTGTCGTCGCACACGCCGTCGCCGCAGCCCATGGTGATGGTGGTGCCGGAGTCAGAGACGCTGCCCGAGTCGGCTCCCGCGGTGGTGCCGGCGTCGGGGCACTCGCAGTCGCCGTAGCCGGTGCCGTTGGGCAGGCACTCCTGCACGCCCTCCTCGCCGCCCGGGCACGCGCAGGCGATCTGGTGACCCGCGGCGCACACCGGGTTCGGGTTCGTGACGCTGCTGTCGTCCCCGCCGGCCGTGGTCCCGGGGCTCTCATCGTCACCGCACGCGCCGACGAGCAGCAGCGCGAGCCCGGCGAGCGCGCCGAGGGCCGGCCGAAGCGCGCGCCCATGGACGCGCTCACCTGTGTTCGAGATCACCTGTTGATGCTGGGATTTCTCTTGCATGTGCACCACCTCGCGGGACGCGACCCGACGTCGAGCCGGACGCTACCACCGCGTGCGCATACACGAAACCGCCGGTTCGCAGTAAAACGATGTCCCCGTGGCGAAGCGAGGGATTGGCGCGCCCACCGCCCGAGGCGCGGTTTCGCGCTTAGGCAGTGCAATGGTCACGCCAATTCTTCGTAGGATATCGGCGTGTACTCGTCCCCCGCGTGGCTCCGTGAGCGGCCGATCGCCCACCGCGGGCTGCACGACGCCGCGCCTGGCATCACGGACGCGCCCGAGAACTCGCTGGCGGCCATCGACGCTGCGATCGCCCGGGGTTACGGGATCGAGCTCGATCTTCGCCTGCTTGCCGACGGCCACGTCGCCGTGTTCCACGACGCCGAGCTGACGCGGATGACCGGCGCCCGCGGGCCCATCGCCGCGCTCCGCCGCGAGCAGCTCGCCGAGCACCGACTCCCCGGCGGCCACGAGATCCCGCTCTTGCGCGACGTGCTCGCGCGTGTCGACGGCCGCGCCCCGCTGCTGCTCGAGCTCAAGAGCGAGCGCGCCGGCGAGGTCGGGCCGCTCGAGGCCGCGGTCTTCGATCGGCTCTCGCGCTACGCCGGGCCGTTCGCGCTGCAGTCCTTCAACCCCGTCTCGCTGGCCTACTTCCGCGCGCGCGCGCCGACATGGCTGCGAGGACAGCTGTCCTACGACTTCCACGACGACCGCTCGATCCCGGGCTGGAAGCAGTTCATCCTGCGCCGCCTGCTGCTCAACGTCGTCAGCCGCCCGCACTTCATCTCCTACGAGGTCGGCAGCCTGCCGTTCTGGGCGACGACGCTGACCAGCGCGCTCGGGCTGCCCCTGCTGGCCTGGACCGTCGACAGCCCGCAGGCGCTCGCCCGCGCCCGCGCCCGCGCGGACAACATCATCTTCGAAGGTCTGCTGCCCTAGCCCTGAGACAAGGGCACCGGCGATGAGATCTCGAGCGCCCGCGACACGCGGACGCCGGGCCGCTGCTGCTTAACGCGTGGGCTCCCTGCATCCTCCGGGCGGCGAGCGTCTGGCCACGTGAAGCGGACGAGCGCCTCGGCGCTCGCCGTCCTCGGGCGACTCCTCCCACGCTCGCGCGCGCCCCTTGAGCTTCGACGAAGCGCTCGCGGAGCGACTCACGATCCACAGCGAACGGACGGTCACGCGCGGCGGCGGACGAGCAGCAGCAGCCCGAGGCCCGCGAGGCCCGCGAGCGGCGCGGCGGGAGCGGACGGGTTCACGCGGCACCCGCTCGCGCCCGAGGCGGGCGGCTCGACCGGCGCCGCCTTCTCCTCCTCCGCGGGCGCCTGCTTCGGCGGCTCCTGCTTCGGCGGCTCCTTCGCGGGCTCCTCCTCCGGCGGGACTTCCTCCGCTGGTGGTGCTGTCCCTGGAGGCAGATTAGAGCCGTCGTAGGATGTGTACTTTGCGAGTTCCTCCAGCGGCTGCCGCTCCCCACCTCCTGGCCCGCTGCACAGGTTGATCCGGTAGCGCTCGCCCTCGCGCTCGGCGTAGTAGGTCCACGTGTCGCCGCGCCACAACGTCACGCCGCAGGAGCTCGAGGGGGAGAAGACGACGACCTCGCGCCCGGGCTCGCCCTTCCACCAGCCCGCGACCTCGACGTCGTAGACGCGCCCGCCGCCGCTCCTGCGCGCGCGCTTCACCGCGCCGGCGAACACCGCGTCCGCGCCGGCGAGCGCGTCTGCGGTCGACTTCGGCGCGCAGCGGCACGCGCGGGCGAGGCTCGGGCTCGCGTAGACGAGCGCGACGCCGCTCGAGAGCGTGAGGGCGAGGAGGAGCGGAGAGAGCGTTCGAGCGCGCATCGTCACCGGACTGTAGCAAGCTCCGCGCCGGCCCGCGGGAATGTGTTCACGTGCCTTGCACAGTGTAATGACGACACTAAGCTTCGTGTGGATGGAACACGAAGTCTTCGAGCTGGCGAGCGCGACCGTGAGCGGGCGTGACCACGTCCGCGTGGGCCGCAACAACCAAGACGCGCTCGCTTGGGAGGCCCGCGACGGGGCGCTCGTCGCCGTGGTCTGCGACGGCTGCGGCTCGCGCCCGCGCAGCGAACTCGGCGCCCAGCTCGGCGCGCGCGTGGTGCTCTCGAGCTGTCTCAAGGCGCTGGTCGACGACCCCGCGCTCGAGGCCCCGGCGCGGCTGATCGAGCGCGTGCAGGTCCGCACCCTCGAGACGCTGCGCGCGCTGACCGAGCTCGTCTGCGCGCCGGCGCGCGCGCCCGCCTTCGTCCACGACGCGCTGCTGTTCACGATCGTAGGCCTCGTCATCACGCCGGCGCGGACGCTCGCGTTCGCGGCCGGCGACGGCGCGCTGGCGATCAACGGCGAGCTGCTGGCGCTCGGGCCGTTCCCCGACAACAGCCCCCCCTACCTGTGCGCCGCGCTGCTCTCGCCCGAGCACGCCGCGCGCGGCCGCCTGCGCGCGCTCGCCCGCCTGCCGACCGACGAGCTGCGCAGCGCGCTGATCGCCAGCGACGGCGCGCTCGAGCTGGAGGCGCGGCGCGACCGACATGTCCCCGGGACCACAAAAAAACTCGGGCCGCTGCGCCAGTTCTGGACCGACGATCGCTACTTCAACAACCCCGACGCGATGCGCCGCCGGCTCGCGCTCGCCAACCGCGAGGTCGCGCGCGCGCTCCCAGGAGGCGGCCTGCGGCGCGAGCACGGCCTGCTGCCGGACGACACCACCATCATCGCGATCCGCCGCCGCGCCAAGCTCACCCCGGAGACGGCATGACCCGCGCCAGCACGCCCCGCGCCGTGTACATCGAGCGGCGCCGCTACAAGCTCGCCGCGACGCAGCGGATCGGCGAGGGCGGCGAGGCCGAGGTCTACGGGCTCACCCAAGAGCTCGCGCTCAAGCTGTTCAAGCCGCCCACGCACCCCGACTTTGAGCTCACGCCGCCGCAGCAGACGGCCGCCCGCGCGCGCCTCGAGGAGCACCAGCGCAAGCTGCCCGAGCTGCTCCGCGCGCGCGCGCTGCCGCCGTCGATCATCGGCCCGACCGCGCTCGCGACAACGCGGGGCGGACGACGGGTGCTCGGCTACGCGATGCGCCGGGTCCACGGCTGCGAGCCGCTGATGCGCCTCGCCGATCCCAAGGCCCGCCGCGCGCAGGGGCTGCCGCGGGCGCGCGCGGCCGTCACCGCGCTCCAGCTGCTGCACGACGCGGTCACGGCCGTGCACGACCGCGGCTGGGTCCTGGGCGACTTCAACGACCTCAACGTGCTGGTCGGGCCGCCCGCCGCGCCCGCGGTGCACCTCATCGACGTCGACAGCTTCCAGCTGCCGGGCTACCCCTGCGCGCTGTTCACCGAGCGCTTCCTCGACCCGCTTCGCTGCGACTCCGCGGGCCCCTTCGCCCCGCGGCGCCCGCCGAGCCGCGACTCCGACTGGTACGCCTTCGCGATCATGGTCATGCGGTGCACGGCGCTGGTCGGGCCCTACGGCGGCGTCCATCGCCCACGTGACCCCAAAGCCAGGATTCCTAATTCGCTGAGGCCGCTGCGCCGCGTGACCGTCTTCGATCCCGCGGTCCGCTACCCGCGCCCGGCCGTGCCCTACCAGCACCTGCCCGACGAGCTGCTGCACGCGCTCGCCCAGCGCTTCGTCGAGGATCGCCGCGGCGTGTTCCCGCGCGCGCTCCTCGAGCAGCTCCGCTGGACGCGCTGCGACGCCTGCGGGGCTGAGCACGCGCGCCCGAGCTGTCCGGCGTGCACCGCTCGCGGCGCCGCGATCAAGCGGGAGACCAGCGCGCTGCGGGGGACCGTGCTCGCGACCACCGTCGCCCGCACACGCGGCCCGCTCGCGCGCGTCGAGGGCCACGACTGTAGCGAGCCCGGCCCGCGCTGGCTCAGCGACGAGGCCGGCGCGCTGCGACGCGAAGACGGTCACGTCGTCGTCCGCGGCCGGCTCGATCCCCGCGCCGCGTGTCGACTCGAGCGCGACGCCACGCTCATCGGTCTCGGGGGACAGCTCATCCGCTTCGCCAAGGACGGCGCGCGCGAGCGGATCGCCGTCGACTGCGTGGACGGTCGCCCGGCCTTCGACGCCCGCGCCGGCGCCCTCTACTGGGCCCACGGCGGGCTCCTGTACCGCCGCGGGCTGCTCGGCCCCCAGCGCGTCGGCGCCGTGCTGGCCGGGCAGACGCGGCTGTGGGTCGGCCCGCGCTTCGTGTTCGGCTTCTACCGCGCCGGCGCCCTCACCCTCGGCTTCATCCACCCGCTGCGCGCCGGCCCCTCGGCGCTGCGTGACGGCATCTCGCTGCCGCCGCTGCGCGGGCGTCTGCTGGCCGCGGACTGCGTGTTCACCCGCGAGCACGTCTGGCTGCTCAGCGCCTGCGAGCAGCGCGGCGTGATCCACCGCCGCTGCGACGTCCTCAGCGAGGGCGGGGATCTGCGGGCGAGCGCCCAGTCGGGCGCCGGCGACGAGGCGCCCCCCTGGCTCACCGCGATCGGCGGACGCTGCAGCGCGGGCGAGCAGGTCTTCGCCCCGACCGACGACGGCGTGGTCCGCCTCGAGCGACGCGGCGACCGGGTGATCCAGACCCGCAGCTTCCCCGACACCGCGCCCTTCGTCGACGCCGCGACCCAGCTCGTCACGACCCGCGCCGGCCTGTTCGCCGCCAAGGGCCGCGTCATCACGCGCCTCGAGCTGCGCCCCTGACCCGTCGACCATGACCCAAAGCGCCGATCGCTCCCAGCAGCTTCAAACCAGTCACCCCCACCTGATTAGGAGAACCAAGATGAACCACACGAGCACCACCGCGCTCCCGCTGCCGCCCCACTTTGACCCGGCCGACGCCGCGCGCTTCAGCTACGCGCCCGATCAGCAGGCGCTCTTCGCGAGCGCCCACGCCTGGCGCGAGCAGCACGGGCTGCGCCCCTCCGGCGGCGACGCGCGCTCGATCCACCTGCTGCTGATCGACGTGCAAAAAGACTTCTGCTTCCCCGAGGGCAGCCTGTTCGTCGCCGGGCGCTCCGGCGTCGGCGCGATCGAGGACAACAAGCGGCTCGCCAGCTTCATCTACCGCAACCTCGGCGCGCTCTCGCAGATCACGACGACGATGGACACGCACTTCGCCCACCAGATCTTCTTCCCGGCGTTCTGGGTCGACGCCGAGGGCGCGCCGCTGACCGCCCACCGCGAGATCACGACCGCGCAGATCCGCAGCGGCGACGCGCGCCCGAACCCGGCCGTCGCCGCGTGGCTGTGCAACGGGAACTACGCGTGGCTGATCAGGCAGGTCGAGCACTACTGCCGCGAGCTCGAGCGCGCGGGGAAGTACACGCTGTACTCCACACAGGGCGCCTAGGAGCCCGAGATCGCTGCGGTTCTCGCGTGGGCGAGATCGGTGCTCCGACGATGTGCCACGTTCTTCGTCGGCCTCATCGTCGCGCGAGCTCAATCGCGCGCGTTGGCGGCTCGGCGGTAGAGGGAGACGCGGAGGTCGGCGATCGAGGTGTAGTCGGTCGCCGAGTCGGCCTCGAAGATCCCGAGGCTCTCGGGGGCGTTGCCGATGTTGAAGCGCAGCGGCTCCAGCTCCTCGCGCGTCATGGGGGACTCCACCGTCACCCCGGCGAGGTCCACCCAGGGGTGGGCGCTCGGGTCCCAGGCGCGGGATGGGTCGTAGAGGGGATCGCGGGCGCTCGGGGCGGCCTCGCGGACGGCGATCTGGAGCGTGTAGCGAATGGACCCTTCGGCCAGCTTGGCCGCGTAGGCGCGCCGGAGCAGGTCCTTGGGCCGCGTCTCCTCCGGCCAGCGGTCGGTGTGAACGACGCCCTCCCGATGATCACGCTCGCTGACCAGGCCGGTGTCCACGCCCGCGTAGCCCTCCGGGATCAGGCGGTAGCGGCAGGCGTAGAGCGTCCCGTCGGCGCTTCGGTACTGCGTGGTGACCTTGCTGTAGTAGGCGAGGGTGTCGTAGCCGTCCGGCGCGCGCCGTAGGCCGCCCCAGTAGCGCGGGAGCGCGTCCGGGTGGCGCTCGTAGAACTCCGGGAGCTTCTTCCTGAGCGCCAGCATCATGCGCTCGGCGAACATCTCGACGTGGGACCAAACCGTGGTCTCGCCGGTGTTCATCAATAGATCGAGCACGGGGCCGTCGTCATCGAAGAGCTTCAGCGAGGCGCCGCGGAAGTCGGCCGAGAGGTCATCCTCGTTGTTGAGGTTGGCGTGCCGCAGGATGAGCGTGAAGCGGCGGCCCGGTCGCCACACCTCGTGGGGGGGCAGCGGCAGCTGCTCGCGTACACGCGCCTCCCCGCGGCCGCCTACGCCGACCGCGTGGGTGGCTCGCCCCTTCTTCTTCTTGGCTCCGACCGCGAACAGGCCGGTGAGCAGCGCGAGCGTAGCCTTGTACTTCAGCCCGTCGCGGAGCTGCGCGAGGAAGCTGCCGTCGTCGTCGACAATCATCGAGTGTCGCTCCTCAGATGTTGATCCGCGAGCGGATCTGGCCGGGGTCGTATCCCGCCGCCTTGAAGCGGTCGGCGCGGGCCTCGATCGCCTTGACCAGGCTCTCGGGGATGTCGCCATCCTCGTTCTTAAGGATCAGCCCGTAGCGGGTCTGCGAGAGCGCCAGGTTGACGCTGATGTGATCCGTCAGCTCCTTGCTGCTCGAGCGATCGACCGGGTTGTACTGCGAGTAGCTGTCCTCCAGCGAGTCGCTGGTGTCGTTGGTCCAGGAGTGCCAGAGCGTCGCGTGAAAGATCGCGTAGCGGCAGGCCTGCTTGAGGTCGGCGAGCTGCCGCTCGTCCGCCTCATCGCGCGTGGCGAAGGGGGTGACGGTGCGCAGCGCCCCGTCGACCTCGACGCGCGGGGCGTCGGGCTTCGACACCTCGTTCATGTCGAGGTGGTCGTGGCCCTCGGGGAGCGCGGGAGGCCGGTAGGGCACGCTGTGCGCGACCAGGTCATCGCAGAAGCCCCGGACCTCGCCCCAGCGCGCGCGCAGCTGCTCGTCGTGCTGCGCGAAGAAAGCCTCGACATGCTCGCCGAGCGCGTCCCAGTAGATCCGCGCCACGTGGGCGAACTGATGATCGGGCCCCATCGGCTCACGCGGCGACCAGCCCCACCAGTCAGTGTCGGCGTTGTCGAGGATCGACTGGACGAGGGACGTCGCGGTCAGGGCGCTGTTCTGCGTGATCAGGCCCTCGGTCCCGAAGATCGCGGCCTCCCCCTCGACGTTGATGAGCATCACCTCTTGGAGGTGGGGGAAGAGCAGCGCACGCAAGGGGCTCTTGCGGAGGTTTCGCCACGCCGCCATGGCGAACTGCTCCGCGTTAAAGTGCCCGCGCGCCAGGTGGTTGGCGCCCTGGGTGAAGAGGTAGTTGTTGCACTCGAAGACGTGCTTGGCGCGCTCCCAGCCCGGCTCCCCGGGGCGATAGGTCTTCGGCGTGGCCAGCGGGGAGTTGGGCGCCGTGGCCCCGTTAACCCGCTCCTGGATGGTGATCGACAGCGGCGTGAGCGAGTGCCCGTCGCGCTCGAGGACCAGGTGAACGTTCGGCAGGTAGTGCTGACCGTCCATCTCGTAGCGGTCCCAGGTGCGGACGACGTGGAGCTTCCCGTCGCGCTGGGTGAAGAGGGTCGGGCAGGAGCCGTTCAGGAGCTTGTAGACGAAGCGCTCGTCGGCGCTCGCGCCCTCGCGCGGACCCGCGGGCGGCGCGTACGGAGTCTGGCCCTCGTAGTCTTTCTGCAGCTGCGGGAGCTCCCGACCCCGCGCGACCGTGTAGTGCTTGATGCGGACCTCGTAGACCGAGGCCGCGATCTCAGCGAGCGCCGCGGTCCGCCCGACCTTGTAGGCCTGGGGCATCCGGTCGAGCGCTCGCTTGCCGAAGTCGACCGTGTGCAGGTGCGGGAGCGGGATCTCGGGGTGATACTCGTAGTAGGGGACCCCGACGTCGCCGAAGTCGTAGCGCTCGTCGCTGACGCCCTCGGACGCGTCCTCCTCCCACAGAAGCGACTCCTTGTCGAAGTAGCGATCGATGATCTTGAGCTTCAGCTCCAGGCGGTCGCGCTTCCCGGCGTCGGCCGGATCGTAGTCGATGGTGAAGCGCCCCTCCGCGTCCGTCTCGGCCTCGCCGAGGAAGTCGTCCAGCGGGCCGAAGTCTCGGTCCCAGAGCTGCACCTTGATGTAGGGGAGCGGCTTGGGCCTGTCGCGCTTCAGCGTGCTCGCAAAGACCAGACGTCCGGTGACCCGGCGGCAGAGGTTCCTTCGCTGGGCCCGGCGGCGCGTGACGCTGTCGACGAAGGTCTGCCGGTCCTCCTTGCTCTGCTGAATCTTCTCGAGCGGCAGGCTCGAGCCGATCTTGGCTCTCACGAAGGAGATGAGGGTCTTCTTCAGGTCGTTCATGGTGCGCTCACGATCTGTCGAGGGCGGAGGGGGCCTACCGCAGGAGGGATTCGAAGGTCTGGCGTTGGTCGAGCACGACCCAGCTGGTGAACTCGGTCAGGAGGCGGGCCTGCTCCGGTCGCAGGCGAGTGATGCTGAAGGCGTTGGCGCTGATCGTCGCGTAGTTCGGGAAGCCCTGGAACGGACCCGGCACCTTGACCGGCAGGTTGCCCATGTTCACGAGGGTCCTGGTCTTACTCGGCAGCCGCTGTTCGAAGCGGGGGACACGATCGAGGTAGACCCAGGCGACCCGCACGTGACGGCCGCCGCGGACGCCCCACCACTCGTTGTCGAGCACGCGGTGCTCCCCCACCGCGATCAGCGGATCGCCCCTGCGCTTGGCCTCCTGCAGGGCCCGCACCACGGGCGCCAGCTCCTCGGTCGGGAAGACCTGGTTTCGGTGCGTAGCGATGGCGTCGACCTCCTCGCTCACCCCGAACAGCGGCGGCAGGTAGTCGTCGATCTTCTCGCGGTAAGAGCCGCCGCAGCTCGGGTCCCACTCGAGGTCTAGCTTCTGCGCGGTGTTGACGAGGACGATGAGCGTCTCGACGTCGCGCTGGAGCATCGCGTGAAGGCCGTAGTTGTCGATGAAACCACCGTCGCCGAATTCCCAGTTGGCGCTCGTCGGGACATCGCCCGGGCGTTGCGGCCAGTAGCGGGCGGTCGGGACGCGGTACGGCACCCCCAGGAATTTGGCGAGCACCGAGCCGAAGGCGCAGCTGCTCGTCCCGATCATGAAGCCGAGGTGGCTCAGCGACGCGGGCCGCTCGAGGGTCACGACCTGGTCCGAATCCTCGGCGAGCCAGCCAGGGCCCGCGCCGTCGAAGGCGAACGGCTCGATCAGCCCGCCGCCGACGCGCCGACGCAGCGCCTGGCCGTCTTTGTAGGAGAAGGTCACGTCCAACGAGGGCGGACAACCGACGTACAGCGGGGTGAGCTGAAAGCCGATCGGCTCGAGCCGCGCGAGGCGGCCGTTGACCGCAGGCCCGAGCAGGCACGCGTTGACGACCGGGAACGGCCGGTTCGGGGCGGCGACGAGGAAGTCCTCGGCGCGAAGCTTCGCTCCGGGCAGCTCCGCCTGACGCGCCAGGATCTCGTCCCGGGTCTGCTCGGACCACGTATATGTGCGCGGCCGCTTCGGATCAAAAATATCCACGGAGCCGAGGAAGAGCTCGGCGACCACCGAGTTCCACGCCGCGCCCGGCCCCTTCATGGCGAAGAGTTCCTCGAAGAAGCCGTCCCGGACGCTCTGCGTGGCGCCGTAGCCGAGCGTGCCGCGCGGAACCGTGACCTCCAGGCGCTCCATGCTGAGCGCCTCTGGGGGCGCGATTGGACCCAGCACGTCGTCGTGGGGAGCGCCGGGCGACGCGTCGCCGAAGGTGTAGGGGATCGAGGCCCAGGAGCCACCCGAGACCGCGCTGGTGTAGCGCAGCCGATCCATCAAGCCGAGGTGGTGTAGCGCGCGCAGGTAGCCCGCGGCCGCGCACGTCGCCCGCGAGCCGCCGCCCGAGAGGCAGAGCGCCGCGGAGCGCCGCGACATCACCTCGGGGAGCTCTTCCTCGGGAAACCGCCTGTCGCCGGAGAGCCAGACTCGAGCGCGGACCTGAGCCATAGGCCATCTTATCAATGATCCGCAGTGGAGTGCCCGGCGCGCGGGCGCTCACGCGTCTGAGCGCCGGCGACCTGACCCGGCGCGCCGGAGCGCGGTCACGACCCCGCCTGACGCGGCGACTCGACGCTGGATGTTCCCCCCGCGTGCCAAGCCCCCCGCACGATCCCGCGTCCCGGCGCCCCCTCCCGCGTACTGAGCGCGCGCCCTCACAACCCGCTCCCGCGGTCAGGTGTGCCGAAGACGGCGCGCTGACAAATCATGACCGTAGGACCAGGTTATGGGGAGGGAGTACACGCTGTACCTGTGGCCCCCGCACTGCCTGCTCGGCAGCGACGGCCACGCGCTCGCCGGCGTCATCCACGAGGCGCGGCTGTTTCACGCCTTCGCCCGCGGCGCGCAGTCCTGGGTCGAGGTTAAGGGCGGTCACCCGCTGACCGAGAACTACTCGGTGCTGCGCCCCGAGGTGCTCTCGCGGCACGACGGGCAGCCGCTCGCGCAGCGCAACACCGGCTTCCTCAACACCCTGTTGACCGCCGACGCGGTGATCATCGCCGGGCAGGCCGCGAGCCACTGCGTGAAGAGCTCGATCGACGACCTGCTCGACGAGATCGTCGCCACCGATCGCAACCTCGCGCGGAAGATCTACGTCATGACCGACTGCATGTCCTCGGTCACCGTGCCCGACGGCGCCGGCGGCTTCGCGGCCGACTTCACGCCGCAGGCCGAGGCCGCGCTGCAGCGCTTCGCCGACGCCGGGATGCACCTCGTGCGCTCCACCGACCCGCTCGAGGCCTGGGAGGGCCTCTTGTAGCGCGACCCCGCGACACACCACGGAGAGAAGCCATGACCACACACAGCAACAGCAACAACAACGGAAGCAACGGCAACAACGGAAACAACGGGAGCAACGGGAGCAACGGCGTCACCGAGGGTCTCGACGAGCTGTTCGGCCTGTTTCAGTCGGCGCATCAAGACGGCACGCTCTCGGCGGCCTCGATGCAGACGCTGACGATCGTCGACCCCGGCGCGCAGATCCAGGCGGGTCTCGGCGTGCGCGTGGAGGACGTCGCGGCGAGCGAGGTCGTGCTCGTCGCCATGATGCCCGACGACTCCGGCTCGATCCGCTTCGCGGGCAACGCCGAGGCGGTCCGGCGCGGGCACAACGCGGTGCTCGACGCGCTCGCGCGCTCGCGGCAGCAGGCCGACATCTTGGTGCACACGCGCTACCTCAACGGCCACGTGCTGTTTCCCTTCTGCCCGATCGACCAGGCGGTGCGGATGGACAAGCGCAACTACAACCCGAGCCTCGGCACGCCGCTGTACGAGCAGACGGTGACGCTGCTGGCGACGATGGTCGCCAAGGCCCAGGAGTTCGCCGAGCAGGGCGTGCCGGCGCGCACCGTGACGCTGCTGATCACCGACGGCGCGGACATGCACTCGAGCCGCGCCCGCGCCCGCGACGTCGCGAACCTCGTGCGCGACATGCAGCGCGCCGAGCAGCACGTGGTCGCGGCGATGGGCATCAGCGACGGCTCGACGGACTTCCGCGCGGTCTTCGACGAGATGGGCATCGACCCGCGCTGGGTGATGACGCCGGGCAGCAGCGCCTCGGAGATCCGGCGCGCGTTCCAGGTGTTCTCGCAGTCCGCCGTGCGCGTGAGCCAGGCCGCGAGCTTCAGCGGCGCGACGCTCGGCGGCTTCGCGGGCTGAGCCCGCAAAAAACAATATGTTCTCAAGTACATATACACACGGAGCGCGGGCGCGCGCCGACGCTCGCCGGCGCGTCCCCGCGCGCCGCGTCGCGCCGGCCGCTCGGACCACGAGGGGATCCCCCTGTCCGCGCGCGGAGAGCCCCCCTCCCCGCCCGTCACGAGCAGGCACAAGTCCCCGAATTCGGGCGTGTACCCCGCTCTAGACAGACTTTTTTGAAGAATTGCAGGGAGCCGACAGTCGTGATGAGTGAATGGCCCGCCGCACTACGCTTCGCTCCCTGCTCCCGCTCACCGCGCTGACCCTCGTCGCCGGCCTCGCCAGCGGCTGCACTCGGACCGTTTACGTCGAGACGACCGCGCCCGAGCGCGTGTATGTCCATCACAATTACCAGCAGGTCGGCGGCCGCGTCGTCGGCTACCAGGACTTCTACGGCGAGCGCATCGAGATCGTCGAGTACGTGCACAGCGACCCGACGCCGCTGATGAGCTACCCGCAGGTCTACTGGAACGACCGTTGGTACTACAACGTGAACGGCACCTTTGTGTTCTACGGGCCAGATTGCGCCTGCTGGTGTAACCACGCGCGCCGCCCGGAGCCGATCGTCACGGCCTGGAACACCCACAACCCCGGGCGCCCGGTCGGCGCGGGTCGTCCCACGCTGCCAGGTCGCCCCGCGAACCACCCCGGACGACCGCCCCAGCCCCCCCCGGGCGCGTCCCCCGATCCGAGGCCGCCGCGCCCCGGACACCAGCCGAACCCGCGCCCGCCGCGTCCCGGAGCCAATCCGGATCCCGGTCACCAGCCGCGCCCCGGCACCGTCCCGCATCTTCGTCCCCGTCCCGTCAACGATCCGGATCCGCGCCCCCGTCCGCGCCCCCGTCCCGAGCCCGAGCCGCACCCACGCCCCGACGATACTCGCCCGGAGCGTCCCGATTCTCGCCCGGACCGCCCGGACTCCCGTCCCGACACGCGTCCCGACCGCCCCCGTCCCGAACCGCGTCCCGACCGACCGCGTCCGGGTTCGGACCGGCCCGACCGTCCCGACCGTCCCGACCGTCCCGACCGCCCGCGTCCGGGTTCGGACCGGCCCGACCGGCCCGACCGTCCCGACCGACCGCGTCCGGGTTCGGACCGGCCCGACCGTCCCGACACTCGTCCCGACCGACCGCGCCCTGAGCCCCGACCGCGCCCAGGCTCGGACCGGCCTGTCCGTCCCGACACCCGCCCCGATCGTCCTCGCCCACAGCCACGTCCCCTCCCGCAGCCGCAATCCCGCCCCGACCGTCCTCGTCCGCAGCCGCAGTCCCGCCCCGACCGTCCTCGTCCCCAGCCGCAATCCCGCCCACAGCCGCAATCCCGCCCACAGCCGCAATCCCGCCCACAGCCGCAATCCCGCCCACAGCCGCAGTCTCGGCCACAACCGCAATCTCGGCCACAGCCGCAGTCTCGCCCTCGCCCTCAGCCGCAATCTCGTCCCCGCCCTCAGCCCCAGTCTCGTCCCCGTCCTCAGCCGCAAACTCGTCCCCGTCCTCAGCCGCAAACTCGTCCCCGTCCCCAGCCCCAGTCCCGCCCCGCGCCCCGAACGTCACCGGCCCGCAGCAAGCCGCAGAGCCGCCCGCAGCCCAATCGCTCGACCCGCAGCGCTCCGCGCCCCAAGCCGCAGCCCTCGCGGAGCGCGAACAAGCGATCGCCGCAGAAGCGCTCTCCGCAGAAGCGCGGCCGCTGAGGGAGCGCGCCGAGCAGCTCGACGCGAGCGTCGCCCGTGCACGGGCGGCGCTCGCTTTGTCACGTCCAGGTCGGCCTCGTCAGCGCCAGAGCTTGAGGAAGCGGAACATCTTGGGCCACTCCTCGCGCGGCTTGAACGCGATCGCCACCTCGCGACCGTCCAGCGCCGATTCGGTCAGGACGACGTTGTCCTCGACCGCGCGCGCGCGCTCGAACTCCTTGGCGTTGACGCGGCAGACGACCTTGTAAAACGGACCGCTGAGCCAGCGCTCGACCTCGGGCGCGTCGCGAAAGCGCAGGTACGCCGCCAAGCTCGCGTGCGCGGCCGCCAGCACGGCGAAGCCGGGCGGCACGTCGTCGAGGATCAGGATGTACATCTTCATCGCGTCGCTCCTCCGGCTCAGACGGCCGATCCCGAGGGCGGGCCGAGGGCGATCCCACGCTCGAGCAGGTCGCGCTCGACAGACTCGAGCATGGCGACGGTGAGGCCCGGGACGGCGCCGACGAGCGACGCGAGCGGGAGCTGCTTGCGCCGGCCCGAGAGCACCACGAGCGCGGTGACGCTCGGGTAAAACACGGCCGTGCGCAGCGTCTTCGGATCCCGGTAGACCAGCGTCGGCGTCGGCGTCGGCGGCGGCAGCGGCGTGCTCGAGTCGTTGGCGACGCCGCGGGCGAAGTCGGGGATCCGGCGGCTGTACTGACGCACGAACAGCCGGTGATCGACCCCGTCGACGCCACACTCGTCAGGCCAGGTGTCGAGCGCGGACCAGGCCAAGAACTCGCTCCAGTGGAAGTCCGCCAGCTCCTCGTGCACGTCGGTGAGCCTCGGCTCGCGCGCGCGGTGTCGGCTGAGGAAGTCGGGGAACTGGGCGGCGGCGTGGTGATTGGGATCCCAGCCGCGAGGCGGATGCGCGCGCCAGTAGGCCTCGACGAGCTCGCGAAACAGCTCGCCGTGCTCGCGCTCGATATACGCGCACAGGCCCCCGTAGACCTCGCGCAGGATCTTGCCGATGTTGCGCCGCACGAGCACGGGGTAGAAGCCGAGGTTGGCGGTGCCCGAGTCGCTCGGGCCGAGCGCGCGCTCGAACGCGCGAGGGTGCTGCACGCCGAACAAGAAGTCGGGCGCGCGGGCGAAGAAGTCGGCGAGCTTCACGAGACCCCCGCCTTCGGCTTCGCGCGTCGTCGTCCCCGGGAGCGACGCGAGCCGCGGCCGCGTCGACGCCGGGCCGGCTCGTCCGCCGACATCTCCGCGCGCGCCGGCGCGGCGTCACACGTCGCGACCGCGCTCGGGTCGCGCGTCTGGGTCGAGAACACCTCGTCCCAGATCTCGCGGGCGCGCTGGACCTCTTCGAGCACCGTTGCGAGCGGCGGGATGTGGGTGTCCCACTCGATCAGCGTCGGCGCGGGGCCGACGAGCTCGAGCGCCTCGCGGTACAGCGACCAGACCTCGGGGACAGCCGGCGCGCCGTGGTGATCGAGCAGCCGCGGGCCCTGGCGCATGTGCCCCGCGAGATGGATCTGGCGGGTGCGCGCGAGCGGCAGGGCGCGCAGCGCCGCGCTCGGGTCCTGCCGATGGTTGACCGCGTTGACGTAGACGTTGTTGACGTCGAGCATCAAGCCGCAGTCGGCCTCCTCGAGCACGGCGGTGACGAACTCCCCCTCGCTCAGCTCGCTGCCGGGCATGACCGCGTAGTAGGAGATGTTCTCGAGCGCGAGCGGGCGCTCGATCCGCTCGGCGAGCTCGCGCGCCCGCGCGGCGACGTGCTTGACGGCCTCGCCGGTCCGCGGCAGCGGGAGCAGGTCGAAGGTCGTGCGCCCGTCGACCGACGCGTAGCAGAGGTGCTCGGTGAAGTAGGGCGCGTCGAGCCCGTGCACCAAGGCCTTCAGCCCGCGGATGAAGTCCTCGTCGAAGGGGTCGGGCCCCCCGATCGAGGCCGAGACGCCGTGGGTCACGATCGGCCAGCGCTCGCGGCAGCGCGCGAGCACGGCGCGCTGCATGCCGCCGCGGTCGACGAAGTTCTCAGGGATGATCTCGAGCCAGGCCGGGGCGCGCGCGCCGAGCAGCGCGTCGTCCTCGATCGCGGCGAGCAGCTCGTCGTAGTGCGGCCGCCGCAGCCCGACGCCGACTCCCGCTGGTGTGTTAGAGGACATGTTTGTTGAACCTGCTCTCGCGGTCGGGTGTTACGCGCCGGCGCGGCACGGCTGGAGCGCGTCCTCGAAGACCGCGCGCGCGGCCTCGTCGAGATGGCGGTAGAGATACTCGCGCGCGTCACACACGGCGCGCGCGCGCGGAGCCCCGGCCGCCAGCGCCGCCGTGAGCGCGTAGCTCGCGACGGGGACTTGGCCGCCCGGGCAGCGCGCGTGACCCGGCGGCTCGCCGGGCGCCTTGGCCGGCGCGCGCTCAGCCGCCGCGCCGTCGGGGCAGCGGATCGAGATGAAGGGGTCGCCGACGTTGGGATCGCGCGGCCGGTAGCTCTCGGTCGGCGCGGCGTCCTCGAGCACGGTCTGGGGCGTGTACATCCCGCTCGCGTCGGTGCGCCGGTTGGCCCGCCCGTGCTCGCCGAGCCGCTGATTCGCCGGGCGCATCGCCGCGTGACAGCCGGCGCAGTCGTTGATCTTGCGCAGCCGCGTGAGCGCGCGCTCGCGCTTGCCCGCCTCCATGGCGGTGAACGGCTTGGTCTGCCCGACGAAGTCGAGCAGCGCCTCGGTGACCTCGCGCTGCTGGGCCTCGTCGCCGCGATCCCATTCGAAGCCGCGCAGCCGCCCGCCCGGGCCCGGGCGCTCCGGACGAAGCACGCGGAAGCGCTCGCGCCCGTCGTCGCCGAAGCGAGTCCCGCGGACGTCGGCGACGAAGCGTCGCGTGCCCTCGCCGGCGTACTCGACCCGATCGACGACGGTGCCGGGCGGAAAGCGCAGCATCGGCGTCGCCTCGCCGTCGTCGCCCGCGACGGCCGGGGCGGTCTCGACGCCGATCTTCGCGCCGTCGGGGATCCGGATCCAGATCTCGATCTGCTCGATCTTCGCGCTCGACGACGGCAGGCGCACCGGCGGCAGCAGCCGGGTGAAGCGCTCGCGCTGCCAGTAGCCGATCGGCGAGCGGATCGTCAGCTGCGTGACGCCCTCTTGATTGGCGAGGCTGACGAGGCTGGGCGGGCGCGCGAGCAACAAGAAGAACACGACGCCCACGACGGCGATCCCGAGCACGACGAGCACGAGCCGCGTGATGGACTGTGACCGGGAAGACATGGAAGACGCGAGGCGCGAGCCGGGAGACCATACCGCGCGCTCACGAGCGGGTCGACACGCCCGGGGCGCGCGGTCGCAGCTCTACGCGCCGGGCGCTGTCGGGCTCGTCAGAACCGCCGGAGCACGCCCACGCCCGCGTAGCCGGGCCCCAGCGCCGGGACCACCGCGGTCGCCCGCTTGCGCTGCAGCGAGCCGATCGCCAGCAGCGCCGCGCCCGTCACGGCGAGCACGCCGCCGGTCACGCCCATGCCGATCGAGAGCCGGTTCATGGTCACGCCCTGGTCGCGGATGTCCTCGAGGGTCGGCGAGTTGACATCCATCGACATCGCCAGCTCCTCCTGCCCCTGCTGATCGAGACCGCCGCCGCGCGCGAGCGCGAAGCCCATGACGCCGAGGCAGACCGCGCCGACGCCGAGCGCGACGCCGCCGGAGATCTGTAGCTGCTGACCACGCTGGTTCGCGCGCGCGCGGTCATCTCGCTCCCGCGCGGCGCGCTCCTCCTCGGCCTTGCGCTCGGCCTCGCGAGCCTTGCGCTCCTCCTCGGCGCGGATCTCGTCACGCAGCTCCGAGAGCCCCTCCTCGGACTTGGCGCGCTCGGCCTTGCGCGCGTTCTCTTCCTGCTCGATCTCGGTCCGCAGCTCGCCGAGCACCTCGTCGGCCGAGGCCCGCGCCTCCTCGTCCTCGGGGCCGAGGCTCTCGCGGTACTGCTCGAGCAGGTGCGCGGCCTTGTGCAGGTACTCGATGTCGTGGCCGACCTCGTAGGCCTTCCGGCACGCGGTCGAGATCTGGTAGGCGAGCGTCGTGCGGAAGGCCGCCGCGTCCTCGCCGTCGGGGAGGCCGACGTAGGCCTTGGACCAGTGCTCGACCGCGCCCTCGTAGTCCGCGATGTCAAAACGCTCCTGCCCCTTACGGATGTCCTCAGAGACCTTCGCGAGGGGATCGGCGCTGTCGGCCTGCTTGCCCTTGCGCTTGCCGGACTTCCCCGGGGCGGCGCCCGCGGGTGCGACGGACGCGAGCGCGAGGCTGAGGGCGAGCGCGCTCGCGGCTGACCGTTGGAGCACGTTCCCCAGGGGGCAACGCCAACCGTTGAGCGACGCGCGGGTGCCGTTCACGAACGAATCGTACATACAACGGATTCACCGCTCAAGGTGCGAATCTGCCCGGCGCGGCGCCTGAGATCCGCGCGCGGCCCGGGGGCCGGCGCGCCGGCGTGACCACGCGTTTGCGGTGACATGCCCTATGGGCTCATGACAAACTCGACGGTGGCTGACGACGAGCGCGTGGGCGCGAGCGTGAACCTGGGGAAGTAGGAGACGGGGATGGCATGGGCCAGGCGAGACGCTTCGCGCAGCACGCTGCTCGCGCTCACCGGCGCGGTCGCGCTGCTCACCGGCTGCTTCTCCGGCGGGTTCTTGGCGGGCAAGACGTGCCAGTCCAACGCGGACTGCGGGCCTGACCTGCGCTGCGAGAACGGCTTGTGCGGCGGCTCGCCGGCCACCAGCGACGACTCGGTCGGCGAGACCAGCACGAGCACGACCGCGGGCGGCTCGAGCTCGACCGTCGGCCCCGGCAGCTCGACCGACACGACCAGCCCCGCCACCACCGACCCCTCCACCAGCAGCTCGACCAGCCCGATCAGCGAGACGAGCTCGGAGACCACGAGCGCGGCGACGACCGGCCCCGCCTGCGAGTGCGACGCGATCGACGTGCTCGTCGTCATCGATCAGTCGATGTCGATGGAGGCCTTCGAGGACAAGGTGATCGCGGTGTTCTTCGAGCTGTTCAGCGGGCTCGAGGAGGCGATCTCGAATTACTGCAGCTACCACGTCGGCTTCACCTTCGCGTCCGAGATCGGGCACAACGACGAAAAGTGCCAGGGGCTGGGCAGCCTGATCACCAAGGCGAGCGGTGAGGACTGCGCCGCGATGCACACGAGCGGCCGCCCCTACGTCGACGAGACCGACGAGCTCGGGCCGGCGCTCTTGTGCATCGCCGGCGCGGGCTCGACCAACATCGAGGGCGAGCAGAACCCGCGCCCGGCCCAGGCGCTGCTCAACGCGATCAGCCCCGAGCTCAACGCGCCGGGAGCCTGCAACGAGGGCTTCTTCCGGCCCGAGGCGCCGCTCGCGATCCTGCTCATCACGGACATCGATGACGACATGGACAACCACCCCGACGGCTACGGCTCGCCGAACGATCCGAACGACTGGTTCCCAGAGCTGTTCGAGGCCAACAACTTCACCCCCGAGAACATCTCGATCGCCGCGCTGATCGGGCCCGAGACGACGCAGGACGGCTGCGACGCGGGCGCGAGCCCGCGGCTGCACGAGTTCGTCGGGCTGTTCATCAACGACAACACCGCGGTCGCCAACATCTGCGACGACGCCGACACGCTGACCCAAGAATTCGTCGGCTCCCTCGAGATGCTGTTCAACACCCAGGGCTGCATGGGCGAGTGAGCGAGCGCTGAGCCGCGCTCACGACAGCGGGCCGCGCCACTGGCGAAACAGCTCGTGGGCGAGCGCCTCGACCTCGGCGGCGGAGCCGACCTTCTCGGCCGGGATGCGCTGATCGAGGATCAGCATCGACAGCCCGTGGACCAGCGACCACGAGGCCAGCCCGGTCAAGGTCGGGTCGTCGTCGGCGCCCGGCAAGACGGCGGCTGCCTTCATGAGCAGGTCGAACGCGCCGCTGTCCGTCGCGTCGCCGCTCTCCGGCAGCTCGCTCGAGAACATCACGCGGTGGTGGACCGGGCGCTCGTAGGCGAAGCGCACGTAGGCCGCGCCGTAGGCGTCAATGCGCGCGCGCGGCTCGTCGATCCCCTCCATGGCTTTTTGGCCAGCTTCCATCAGCCACGCGAAGCCCTGCTCCGCGATCGCGAGCAAGAGCGCGCCGCGGTCGGCGAAGTGGCGATACGGCGCGGCGTGTGAGACGCCGGCCCGCCGCGCGCATTCGCGCAGGCTCAGCCCGTGCAGCCCGCGCTCGCCGATCAGGCCCACGGCGGCCTCGAGCAGGGCGGCGCGAAGGTCCCCGTGGTGGTAGCTGGCCCGGCGTCGACGCGACATGAAGAAAGTTTGCCCGGAAATGTTGACAGCATCAACATTCCGCGTATGTTTACACTGACAACAATGATGACAGCGACAACATATGTCGCTAGCGAGGAGCGAGCCCGATGATTCACCCTGACCGTCTCACTGTGTCCCCCGACCGCGGATTCGTCGTCTTCCTGATCGGCGCGCGCATCAACAAGTGGTGGATGATCCCGATCATCTGGGGCGTCACGCGGGCCTTCAGCCGGATCATGCGCGAGCTCCAGCGCGACCCCGACTCCGGGCTGCTCTCGTTCGAGCAGTACGGCGGCCGCACCACGCTCTCGGTCCAGTACTGGCGCTCGCTCGAGGATCTGCAGGCCTACGCGCGCGACAAAGAGCGCGCGCACGTCCCCGCCTGGCGGCGGTGGGTCAAGCGCTGGGGCCTCGGCGGGGCCGTCGGGATCTGGCACGAGACCTACGTCATCGAGCCCGGCGCCCACGAGTCCGTCTACGTGCACATGCCGCCCTTCGGGCTCGGCAAGGTCGGGCCGCTGGTCCCCGCCGAGGGCGCGCTCAAGACCGCCGCGGGTCGCCTCGCCGCCGGCGCGAGCGCGCGCGAGCGGGCCCGCGCGGCCTAGTTCACTCATGACTCTTAAGACATATACAAACGCGCGCGCGCCTCCGCGTTCGCCCGCGCACGCCCGCTCGCGCGACGTTGCGGAGGCCTCGCTACGACGCGTACGCTTGCAGGCCCGACGAGAGGATTACGTCAGTGTCACGAACCATCCCGCACGATCACATGCAGCGCGAGATCTACGGCGTCGCGATCGAGTGGCCGCTGGAGGTCATCCAGGCCTACATCCCGGTGCTCCTGAAGATCGTCGGCGGCGACGGCGAGGTGTCCGACGCGGAGTGGGACTACCTCCTCGGGCGCGGCCGCGCGATGGGCATCCCCGACGAGCTGCTCCACTCGTGGACGCGCATCGATCACCGCGAGGTCGACCTCAAGGCCGCCGTGCAGCGGCTCTACGAGGTCGCCGGCTCCGACGGCTCCTACGCCTTCCTCTACGACGCGATCAAGGTCTCGAGCGCCGACGGCTACCACGAGTCCGAGCGCGCGCTGCTGCTCGCGGCCGCCGAGACGCTCGAGATCCCGCTGGCGCTCGTGCAGCAGATCGAGGCGCTGGTGCGCGTCGAGGAGCAGGTCCGGCGCATGCGCGTCGAGCTGCTGTACCCGCAGCGCACGAAATTTCACCAAGACCAAGATCAGGGCCAGGATCAGGGCTGAGCTCGAGAGCTCGACCCGCGCCCGCGCTCTACCGCGTCGATCCAGCGCTCGAGCTCCGCCCGCTCGGGCGCCCCGGTCGCGTAGGCGGCGAGCGCCTCGTCGGCGAGCGCCAGCGCCTCGGCGATCTCCTCGCGACGCAGCGCGAGCGCGTCCTCGTCGACCCGGGCGACGCTCTCGACCAGCGCGCGCGCCAGCGTGAAGCGGGTCCTCGCCTGCTCATCGGCCGACGCGCGCTGCCGGAGCTGCCACGCGAGCGCCCGCTTCAACAGCGACACCGCCTCCCCGGGTTTATCAGCCTCGCGCGCGAGCTCGCCGAGGGCGACGAGCGGCGTCGCTAGCCGGGGGCCGGGGTCATCGCCCGCCTCGAGCACCGCCTCGTAGATCTTCGCGGCCTCGCCGTAGGCGGCGCGCGCCTCGTCGACGCGGCCCAGCGCGCGCTGGGCCGCCCCGAGGGCGCACAGGGTGTCCCCGCGATCGGGGTTGTCAGCGCCGGCGGTCGCCCAGATCGCGTTCGCGCGGGTCAACACCTCGAGCGCCCGATCGCCGCGCCCCTGACGGTTGTAGACCTGACCGAGCCCCGTCAGCGGGTAGACGAGCTGGTGCGCCTCTTCGCCCAGCGCCTCCTCGATCAGCGCGCGCGCGCGATCGAAGCGAGCCCGCGCCGCCGGCAGATCCCCGAGCGCGAGCTGGGCCTGGCCGAGCCCCGTCAGCGGGTACAGCAGGCTCGGGTGGTGCTCGCCGACCTCCTCGGCGATCGTCGTGTACGCGCGCTCGAGGTAGGTCGCCGCCTGCTCGTGCCGCCCGAGGTCGTTGAGCGTCACGCCGAGGTTGCTCAGGCTCGCGGCCATGACGATCCGGTTCGGCTCCCAGGTCCGCTCCCACAGCTCGAGCGCGCGCTGGAAGTTGCCCTGCGCCTCGCCGAGGCGCCCGTGGCGGTAGTAGACCGCGCCGACGTTATTGTAGACGAGCGGCACCGCGGCGCTGCCCGAGCCCAGGCGAGCGGCGAGCGCGAAGGCCATTCGCTCGAGCGAGAGCGCCTCGTCTTTGTGCGCGAGCGCGGCGCCCTCGACGAACATCCACTTGGCGACCGCCTCGGTCGCGAGCTCGGTGTCGCCGAGCTCGACCGCGATCCAGATCGCCTCGTAGAGCTCGCGCGCGGCGCCCTTGGGCTTTCCTGACTCTGAGAGCAGGTCACCGCGAAGCAGGCGAACGCGCCCGATCAGCGGCGCGTAGCCGATCGTCTCCGCGCGCCCGCGCGCGCCGTCGACGAGCTCGAGCGCCTCGCGGAGCTGACCGGCGTGCTTGCGCGCGGCCGCCCGCGCGAGCACGCCGTCGAGCTGACGGACCGCGGCCGCGTCCTCCTCATCGTCGGGCGGCGCGAGCTGGGTCCGCAGGGCGCCGACGTCGGCGCAGCGACGAATCGCCGGGAGCGCGGCGACGGTCTCGACCGCCCGCGCCGCGACGCTCGCGTCGGCCTCCGAGAGCACGTGCACGGTCGCCTCGAGGTCCTGACGCCGCCGCTCGAGGCAGCTGGCCCGGAGGTCAAAGAGCTCGTCGGACTGCAGCCCCGCCTCGTGCGTCTCGCAGGCCTCGACGCGCATCTCGGTCCAGCGCGCCGCGTACTGCTCGAGCCGCGCGGCCGAGCGCGTCCACGCGTCGTCGGCGAACACCAGCCCGGTCCCGAGCAGCGCGCGCTTGACCTGCTCGCGCCGCGCGTCGTCCCAGGCGCCCTCGAGCCCGCGCCCCGCGTCCGCGCAGCGCTCGGTCGCCTCGCCCCCCAAGGCCGCGGCCGCGTAGCCCGAGCCGGCGAGCACCACCGCCGCGCCGGACATCACCGCCACGGTCCGCCAGCGCCGGCGCGGATCGTGCGAGAGCCTGCGGGTCAGCGCGCGCATCGACGACCAGCGGCGCGAGGGGTCGCGCTCGAGCCCGCGCTCGACGGCGCGGAGGATCCACCCCGGGACCGCGTGCCCGCGCGGGAGCGGCCGGCGCAGGCCGCGGGTGACCGAGTCGACGAGCTCGTGCATCGTCTGGTCCGCGAAGGGTCGCTCCTCCAAGAGCGCCTCATAGAGCGCGACGCAGAAGCTGAATTGATCGCTGCGGGCGTCGAGCTCGACGCCCGCGAATTGCTCTGGGGACATGTACAGCGGCGTCCCCAGCATCGCGCCCGTGCGCGTGATCGTCTGCGCCAGCAAGGGGTTGGACTCGCGCAGGTCGCTGATCGTCTCGGTGTAGACGCCGCTCAGCGCCGGGTCGCACTCCCGGGCCGCGCCCGCGAGCCCGAAGTCCATGACCTTGACGACCCCGCCGGCGCCGATCATCACGTTGTCCGGCTTAAAGTCCCGGTGGACGATCCCCGCCTCGTGGGCCGCCGAGAGCCCGGCGCCGGCCTGGCAGAACACCTCGACGATCTCTCGCCAGCCGCGTCGCTCGTCCGCGAGCCAGTCCGCCAAGGTCACGCCGTCGACGAACTCCATGGCCAGGAACAGCTGGCCGTCGTGGTCGCCCACCTCGTGGATGTGGGCGACGTTCGCGTGGCTGAGGCGAGCCATCGCGCGGGCCTCGCGACGCATCCGCTGGGTCGCCAAGGCCAGCGCGCTTTCTTCAAAGCGCGGGTGCAGCAGCTTGATCGCGACCGGTCGATCGAGCTCGGGGTCGTGGGCCTTGTAGACCACGCCCATGCCGCCCGCGCCCAGCTTCGTCAGGATCTCGAAGCGCCCGATGCAATTGCGCTCGTCCGCAACCTCGCCGAACAGCCGCGCCGCGACCTTGCCCAGCATCCCGCGCCGGTCGACCTTGTTGATGCCGAAGGCCGCGTCGCCAGCGGTCGAGCCGAACGCGCCCGAGACCTCGGTGACCGCGTTCCCGAGCCCGGGGCTGTGCACGCGCGCGCGCCCGTCGACGGTGCTGCGGCTCGGCTCGTCACGCGGCGCGACGTAGCCCGCGGGCAGGGTGTCCGTCCCGAGCATCGAGAGATGTCGTTCATCGGCCCCCCCGGGATCTCGCTCGGTCCCGGCCGCGCGGCGCTCTGCCTGATCGCTCACTCTCCGTCTCTCGTCCGCTCGCTGCCCATGGGAGTATCCACCGACGGGGAATCCATCCCAACAATCTTCCCGCCACAAAACGATGTTACGCGGCGTCTTACAGGCCCTCTTCCCTGTTCTCGCCGGCGCCCCGCTCGAGGTACGCGACATAGCCCGAGAGCAGCGCCTCGTACATCATGCGCCCCATCTCGTCCCAGCCGCGTCGGTTGAGGTGCTTCAGATCGGGCGCGGCGAGCGGAGGGTTCGCCTCGCGCCACGCGTAGATCGAGCGCGGGCCGCCCATCGCCTCGGCCGAGTCAAAGAACGCGCAGCCGCGCGCGCGCGCGGCCTCCCGCTGCGCCCGCGTGACGAGCTCGACCTGAGCTGTCTCAATCGACATATTTCCCGAGCGGCCGTGGTCGATGACGCCGACGACGATGCAGGCGACGCCTGGCTTCCCGACCATCACGCGCGAGTAGGCCTCGAAGAGCTCCGCGCGCAGGCCCGCGCCGCTCACCTCGCCCCGGGCGACGCGACGCAGATCGTTGCCGCCGAAGTTGAAGACCACGAGGTCCGGGTCGCGCCGCTGCAGCTGCGCGGCGATGTGCGCCGTGTTGAACAGCAGCAGGCGCTTGGCGAAGGCGCCGCTCATGCTCATCGCGTCCCAGACCACGCCGGGCCCGTCGGTCTCGAGCGCGACGCCGTAGGCCCGCACGTCGCCCGGTCCGCGCGCCTCGAGCTCCAGCGCGTGCGCGCCGGCGGGGACTCGGAGCGCGCGCCAGCGGTCGGCGAGCTGCGGCCCGTCGGTGTCGATGATCTCCTCCTCGCCGCCGTCGACGCGGAGCGCGAGCCGACCCCCGCCGGGGCGCTCGGCGTAAAACAGCTCGAGGCGCGAGGCCTCGCGCCCGAGGGCGCCGCGCGTCATCGTCGAGATCCGCGCGCGCGCGCCCGGCCCGGCGTAGAAGATGTGCCCGCCGAGGCCGTAGCGCCCGTCGCGACGGCAGCCCCGGGTGATCGCGCAGCTCGTCCACGCCCCCGCGCCCTCGCGCTCGACGACGCGGCTGCGGGTGCCGCTCGTGGCGCTGTAGAGGTTGACGAAGCCGGCGCCCCCGTCCCCGAAGCGCGTCTGCATCCGGCGCCGGATCGCGTGGGTCAGCCCGTCGGCGCCGATCGAGGAGTCGCCGAAGTGCGCGACGCGGGTCAGCGCGCCCGGCTCGCCCGCGTCGGTGCGCGCGAGCGCGGCGTAGAACGACGCGAGCGCGCGCCCGCTGGGGTCCTCGAGCGGCTGCCTCGGCGTCACGCGGTCCTCGGGGCGAACCCTCGCGCGCGGGCGCGCGGACGCGCGGCGCGGCGCCGCCGGTGACAGGTCCTTATGGACATGTTTCTGGGGTCGCGAGGAGACCGCGCGCGCGTCATCGCGCGCCGGCTCCGCGCTGCAGGCGAGCGCCGAGCCCAGGCACGCCGCGAGCGCGAGCGAGACCGCGCGCGGCCCCGCGCTCACCGGGCCGGCACCGGCGTGAGCGTCGGGTCGCGCGCCCAGTCGTACTCGAGCATCAGCGCGTCGCTCAGCGTCATCGCCTTGATCACGCTGCCGCGCCGCGTGAAGTGCAGGTAGTCGCCGCGCGCCAGCGGCGGGTCGGCGTGCACCCAGTCGGCGATCGCCCCGAAGCCGCCCATGAACGCGAGCCCGTCCCAGACCCCGCAGCCGTGCTCGGGCGCGAGCTCGCGCTGAACCTGCATGATCTCCAGCAGCCGCTGACGCGGCTGCAGCTCCCCCGCGTCCTTGTCGAGGATCGGGAAGTCGCAGGGCAAGATCAGCACGCAGCTCGCCTCGGGCAGGGTCTCGCGCAGCCGGCTCAACACCACCCCGAGCTCCTCGCGGTACTGCGGCAGCGGCACGTCCTCCTTGCCGCCCACCGACTCGTTGGTCCCGTACGACAGCGTCACGAGCGCGGGCGCGCGGCGCCGCGCGGCGTCGCGCCACAGCGCCTCGTTCCACTTGAGCTGGTTCGCCGCGCGCGTGCCGTTGATCCCCAGCGTGTCGACGACCACGCCCGCGCCCGCGCGCTCGATCGCCGCGCCGAACAGCCTGACCTCGCCGTCGCCGAGCACCTGCAGACGGATCGCCGCGGTCCCCTCGGGCAGCTCGAGCGAGCGGTAGCCGGGGCCGATCGCCTCCGCGGCCGTCGCCACCGTGACCGTCGAGAGCGCGTCGCCCTCGGCCCCCTCGACGTCGACGCGGAACTGACCGCCCCCCGGCTGCTGGAGGAACTGCAGCTCCGCGCGCGCCCAGCTCCCCGCCGCGCTCGCCTCGGGCTTGCTGTAGACCTTCACCCAGTCGCGCTTCGACTCGCTGGCGAAGGACGCCCCGAGCAGCCCGTAGTGGCCGTCCATGCGCCCCTTCGACCACTGCGCGTGCTCCTTGCGCCAGCCCTTGCTGGCCTCGACCTTCACCTCGTTGTGACGGTACCAGCGGTTCATCCGCCCGAGCGGGATGAAGCCGGGGCCGCCGTCGCCGAAGCGGCTCTGCAGGTACAAGCGGACATATCCCGCGCCGAAGTCCGCCGCCGTGCCCGAGGCGCCGTACATCAGCACGCGCACCTTGTTCGACCCCTCGGCGTCGGCGGCCGCGGGCTCGCCGTCTCCGGCTGCTCCGGGCTCGGCGAGCGCGCCCAGGGCTCGGTGAAAGTCGGCGAGCGTCGACCGCTCCGCCGGGTGGGTGACCGGCACGAAGTACGCCGGCGGCGTCGCGCCGGTCGCGACCGACGCCCCCGCGGCGACGTCGGGCTCCGTCGGGAGCGCCACCTTCGACGCGTTCTCGCCCGCGCCGACGTCGGGCTCCGTCGGGAGCGCCACCTTCGACGCGTTCTGCAGCGCGGGCTCCTTCTTCGTCGACTTCTTCGTCGACTTCTTCGTCGACTTCTTCGTCGACTTCTTCGTCGATTTCTTCGTCGACTTCTTCTTCGACTCGTCCTCCGGGAGCGGACGAGGCGCGGGGGTCGGCAGGGTCTCGGGGGCCGGCGGCAGCGGGCTGAGATCGGCGCTGCCCAGCATGCGCTGCTGCGCGAACACGTGGGCGCGGGTCGCCGACTCGGGCCGGACCGCGCGGTCAGGTACCGGCGGCGGCTCGGCAGGCGGAGCGCTCGCCAGCGCGTCCCGGGCCGCCTCGGGCGGCGCGGCTTTGTCCCCGGGCGCCACGTCACGCGGCGAGGGCTCGCCGGCCCGACAGCCCACGAGGCCGATCAGGCTCCACAGCGCGAGCGGGCCCCACCGACTCGTCACGCCCGAGCGCGCCGACGCCCGCGACCGCGGTCGCCACATCCAGTCCGTCGCCTCGCTCGCCCGTGCCGTCTTCTGCATTCGCGCCCCCTCCAAGCTCCCCGCGCCGACGCGCGGGCCCTCGCCACCTCCACGCCGCGGTATTGATCCCAACGCGAAGCCGCTCGCGTCAACTTCTCCACATCGATCGTAGCAAGCGCGGGCGCGTGTGGGGCCGACAGCCCACAGCCGCGCCGCAGCGCCCGCTTGCGACGCGCCCAACTTGCTTCTTCCTTGCGCTGCGGGGCGACCTCCGGCAAAACCAAGCTCCAGGGCCACCGGGCCCGTTGCCCCACCAGGCTCCGTCCATGCACCACACTGTCGCAAGACGACTGCCGCTGTCGCTCTTGACGGTGACGCTCGGCGCCGTGGTCCTGCTGGGCGGCTGCACTCGCTCCAGCGTCGAGCAGCCGCCCGATCCGCCGCCTCCCGCGCCCGAGACCTCCTCCGCCGAGGCCGCCGCGGCCGACGAGCCAGGCGTCGAGGACGACGACGAGACCCCGACCGACGCCGCGCCCGCGCAGCCGCCCGCGCCCGCGCCCACCCTGTCCGTCGCCGAGCGAGCGCTCGCGCCGATGACCGACGAGGAGCGCCGGCTGTTCACCAACTCCGCCGAGGACCCGCCGACCGAGGTCCGCCTCGGCGTGACCCGGGGGCGCGAGGGCAAGCACTACCTCGCCGGCAACGAGAAGACCCTGCAGGTCTACTACCCGCTGCTCAAGGACCTCGGCGGCAGCTACGTCGGCGTCGGCTCGGACCAGGCCTACATCCTGATCGGCTGGGCGAAGCCCGAGTTCGCGTGGCTCATCGACTACGACCCCGAGGTCGTCGCGATCCACTCGGTCTACAAGGCCTTCTTCGCCGCCAACGAGACGCCCGAGGAGTTCCTCGAGCTCTGGACCGAGGACGGCCGCCCGCGCGGCAAGAAGATCCTCGCCGCGGCCTACCCGGACGAGGCCGAGCGCAAGCGCCTGCAGCGGCTCTACCTGCGCTACCGCGGCTGGATCAACCGGCGCCTCCAGGCCGTGCGACGGCGCTTCGTCAAGGCCGAGGTCCCGAGCTTCCTCAACGACCAGGCGACCTATGATCACATCCAGGCGATGCTCGAGGTCGAGCGGATCCGGCCGCTGCTCGCCAACCTGCTCGACGACGAGGGCGTCGCCGGCGTCGCCACGGCCGCGCGCGAGCTCGGCGTGCCGATCCGGCTGCTCTACCTGAGCAACGCCGAGGAGTACTGGAAGCGCTACACCGACCAGTTCCGCGCCAACATCAAGTCGCTCCGCTTCGACGAGCGCTCGGTCGTCGTGCGCACCCTGCTGACCTGGCGGGTCAACGAGGACTACGTCTACAACTCGCAGCCGGCGCTCAACTACCTGCGCTGGCTCGAGCACCCGGCGATCCGCAACGTCTACGACATCGCGCACGCCAGGCCCAAGGCGGTCGCCGGCGAGATCAAGTACTTCGAGGTCAACACCATGCCCGAGGACTCCCCCGCCGCGCGCAAGGCCGCCGAGCGCGCGGAGCTGCGCGCCGCGTGCGAGCGCGCTCCCGCGGGTGACCGCCCGAAGACCTGCGCGGGCTAGTCGACGTTTGATCGATCGATGCCGACGCTGCCCCGGCGACTGCTCCCAACGCTGCTCGCGCTCTGCTGCGGCTGCGCGCGCGCGCCCCCGCCCCCGCCCCCGCCCGAGGTGCCCGTCGAGAGCGGCGCGCCGCTCCGCAACGGCGCTGCTGAGGATCTCTACAAGGCCGAGCGCTTCGCCGAGGCGGCCTGGATCTTCAAGCAGATCGCCGAGCACGAGCGACCACACAACCTCGACCACGACCGCCCGCGCGCCGAGTTCTGGCTCGCTAAATCCTACTACAAGCTCCACGACCAGCCCCGCGCGACCGCGCTGCTGCTGCACATCGCCGGGCAGCCCGAGCACCCGTACTACACGCTCGCGTTCCCCTGGCTCCTGCAGCTCTACCTCGACGCGCTGCCGCCCGACGCGAAGCTGCTCGCGGCGCTTCTCGCCTACCCCGAAGACCAGATTCGTGGCGAGAGGGCCTACGACGAGATCATCGACGACTACGACATGGTGCTCGCCGAGACGGCGCTGCGCCGCGGCGACGCCCGCGGCGCGTACCAGACGCTGCGCGCGCTCGAGCGTGACCAGGGGGAGCGGCCCGACGCGCGCCTGCTGCTGACGCTGGGCCGCGCCGCCGAGCGCCTGGGCGAGCCCGCGACCGCGCGCGGCTACTACGAGCGCTGCAACGAGCGGCTCGCCGAGCTCATCAAGCTCCAGCGCAGGCTCGGCTACGCCCCCGGCTCCGATCGCAGCTACGCGATCTGGCTCGAGGCGAACCGCGGCCTGCGTCGCGTCGGCGGCAAACCAGACAAGCGCGCGCTCAAGTAGCCGCGCGAGAACGACGTAACGGGCGGCGCGACACGCCGCGCCCGCGCGCTCGCGGGCGCGTCGTCGACTCGTGGCATGATGCTCAGGCGCGAGCTGCTCCGATGGCCACACGCCGCCTCTACAACGCGCTCGTCGGCGTCCTCCGGCTGACGACGCGGGTCTTCTTCCGCACCGTCGAGGTCGTCGGCGCCGAGAACATCCCCGCCGACGGGCCCGTGGTGTTCGTCGGCAACCACCCCAACTCGTTGATGGACCCCGCGCTGATCATCACGAGCTGCGAGCGCCGGGTCAGCTTCGCCGCCAAGGACGTGCTGTTCCGCTCCCGCTTCCTGCGCCCGATCCTGCGGGGCCTCGGCGCCGTGCCGATCCGCCGGCGCATGGATCACGGCGGCGGCGCGCTCGACAACAGCGCCGCCTTCGAAGCGCTGTTCGAGGTCCTGCGCGAGGGCGGCGCGTTCGGCATCTTCCCCGAGGGCATCAGCCACACGCGCTCCGAGCTCGCGCCGCTCAAGACCGGCGCGGCCCGGATCGCGCTGGGCGCCGCGCGCGAGGGCATCCCCGTGAAGATCGTCCCCTGCGGGCTTACCTACGTCCACCGCACGCGCGCCCGCAGCCGCGTGCTCGTGCAGTTCGGCCCCCCGATCGATCTGTCGAAGAAGACATCTTCGGACGAGGCGCGCGGCGACGACGAGGGCGCCCGCGAGGGCGCCCGCGCGCTCACGGACGCGATCGACGCGGCGCTGCGCGGGCTGACGATCAACGCCTCCGACTTCGCCACCCTGCGGGTGCTCGACGAGGTCCGCCGCCTCTACCGCCCGCCGGGCCTCCGCGTCACCCTGGCCGAGCGCGCGGAGCTCTCGCGCCGCTTCATCGAGTACTTCGAGCGCCTGCAGGCGCGCCCCGACGTCCACGCGCTGTTTCGCGACGTCGCGGGCTTCATCAGCGAGCTGCGCGCCCTCGGCCTGCGCGATCGAGATCTGCGGCGCCGCATCAGCGCGGGCGCGCGCCTGCTCCGCGTGCTCCAGCACGTCGCGCTGCTCGTGGTGCTCGTGCCCCTCGCGATCCCCGGCGCCATCATCCACGCGCCGGTGCTGATCGTCGCCGCCGTCGCGGGCAACAACTTCACGCGGCGCAAGGACGTGCGGGCCACGACCAAGATGACGACGGCGCTGCTGATGGTGCTGCTCGGCTACGCGCTCGTCGCGGCCGCGGTCGCGTGGTACCTCGCCTACCCCGCGAGCCTCTGGGCCGTGCCGCTCTCGCTCGCCACCCTCCTGCTCTCTGGGTGGGCGACGATCCGGGTGCTCGAGCGCGAGCTCGCGGTGCGCCGCAGCCTGTGGGTGCTGCTCGCGCTGCTGCGCTTCACCGAGGAGCTCGAGCGCCTGCGCGCCCGGCGGGAGGCCCTGCGCGCGCGCCTACTCGAGCTCGCCGACCGCTACATCGACCCCGAGCTCGTCCGCGTCATCCCGCGCGCGGCCCAGGGCGACGACGATCCGTAGCGGCGCCTCCTCTACGCGCCGACGCGGCTGGCGAAGTAGCCCGACATGCTCTCAAAGACATCACGTGAGACGAGCGGGTTGACCCCCGTCGCGCGGTCGATCGCGAGCACGCCGTCGAGATGATCGAGCTCGTGCTGCAGCAGCTCCGAGACCGCGCGGTCCTCGATCTCCCACGTCCGCGCGCGCCCCTCGAGGTCAAGGTGCTCCACCGTGATCGCCGCGTGACGCTCGACCCGGACGAGCAGCGACGGGAAGCTCATGCAGTCGTCCCACAGCGTGAAGCGCTCGTCGCTGCGCCAGGTGACGCGCGGGTTGATGATCGTCTGCGGGCCGCGCTCGTCGTCGAGGTCGAGCGCGATGAACCGCAGGCCGACGCCGATCTGCGGCGCCGCGATCGCGCGGCCGAAGCCGTGCTCGCGGCGAAACGCCGCGAGCGCGTGGTGCAGGCGCGCGACCTGGCGGCGGAAGCACTCGGCGCGCGGCGCCTCGACCGACGCCGCCACACGCCGCAGCCCGGGGTCACCGAGCTGCAGCACATCCTCGTCACCGACTCGCATGTCGGCGCCACTGTACTCGCGCTCCGCGGCGGGCGTTGAGCCCTGGGCGCGCAAGAAATCCGCGCGCCTCTCCATGCGAGGGAGGGACGCGCGCGGTATCACTCACTCGCGCGACGGGGCGCCGTGAAGCGCGAGTCGGCGACGCCGCGAGACCCAGGCGACGAGCTCGTCCATCGCCTCGCGCGCGAGCGAGAAGTCGGCGCGCTCCGGCAGCTCACGGCGGGGACGCGGCAGCTCGCGCGCCCGCGCGAGCTCGACGACCCCGCTGATGAAGATCGGCCCGCGCTCGACCCCGTCGACGCGGGCGACGACGCGCAGCGCCCCGTCCCCGCGAGGCGCACGCCAGGCGAAGGTCACCGCCTCCGCGTCCACGACGCCCACGACCCGCGACCCCACGACCAGCGAGAGCTGTCCGCTCGCCGCCGCCAGCTCGACACGCGGACCCGACGCGGGCAGCGGCCGGCTCGCGCGTCGACTGACGAGGTTCCACCACAGCCGCGCCGTCACCCGCTGCAGCGCCGGGATCAGCTGCAGCGAGAGCAGGCCGGCGAAGGCGAGCGTCAAGACGCTCTGCCCCACGGTCGCCGCCGTCAACGCGACGTAGAGCATCGCCGCGATGCCCACGAGCGCGACGGCGTCGAACAAGCCGCGCCCCTGATCGACGTAGGGCGCCAGCTCGAGCGGGAGCAGGGTGATCGGCTCGACGAGCGCCGGCGCCGCGACGCGGTACGGCGCCGGCGGATCGCTCGCGCCGGACCAGGCTCCGGCGAACACGCGACGAAATTCCGCGGACGAGAGCGCGAGCTCGCAGCGCCTCGCCGGCGCCGCGTCGAGCGAGTCCGCGGGCGCTCGCAGGCGCGCGCAGCCGACCGTCACCGCCTCCGCGCCCGCGCGCACGTGGGCGATGACCCCGAGCCCGCCGCCGCGCGCGTCGACCCAGGCGCCGAGGCGCACCTGCGCACCTGGCTGATCGAGCATGCGCAGCAGCGCGTCCGCGGCGGCGTCGCGCGTCCGCGTCCGCGACGACATCGCGCGCGTCGGCGCGCGCGCTGGGATCGAGCTCGACACGCGCCGCGAGTATAGGCGAGCGCGACGGCCCGCGTGGAGACGCGAGCCGCCGCGCTACGACGTCGAGGCTCAATACGCGGCTCAGTACGCGACGCAGAAGCCGAAGGAGGTCGTGCCCTGCGCGTCGACCGTCGCGTTGTAGTCCTCGCCCACGAACACGGCGTCGAGCCCGTCGAGCGTGACCTTGGCGTTCCAGTGGTTCTGCAGGGTGCCCGGCAGCGTCATCTCGACCTGCCACATGATCGGCGCGTCCGTGACGTTGTGGACGTGCACGGTGTTGCACTGCCCCTCGCCCCACATCGAGTCGATGACGACCTCGACCTCGATGCCGTCGCTTCCCCCGGGCTCGCCGCCCGAGTCCCCAGAGTCCATCCCAGAGTCCCCTGAGTCCCCTGAGTCCATCCCAGAGTCCATCCCCGTGTCGCCTGTGCCGCCCGAGTCCCCAGAGTCTCCAGAGTCCCCAGAGTCCCCCGTGTCACCGCCGCCGGAGCTGCCCCCGCCGCGGATCACGAAGTGCGGCGAGCGGACGAGCGCCATCACCAGCGAGTCCAGCTGCCCGCCGGCGTCGAGGAACTGCACGAGGAGGTCGTCCTCGACGCAGCCGAGGCTGCCGTCGACCTCGGCGCCGAGCGAGTGCTCCATCCACAGCTTCGTGTAGCAGCCGTGCAGGTCGTCGCTGCCCGCGAGCAGCTCCTGCATCTCGCCCGCGCCGTCGAACACGCCGTCGCTGCTGGCGCTGCGCAGGATCTCGCCGGCCGCGTCGACCGGGTGCTCCCCGTCCTGGTCGCGGTAGCGCCCGATCGCGTCGAAGTGCTCAAAGCCGAAGCCGATCGGGTCGATCAGCTCGTGACAGCCGCCGCAGGCGGGGTCCTCCGAGTGCTGCGCGTAGCGCTCGCGCGTGCTCAGGCTCGGATCGACCGCGGGCGGCGAGGTGTCGAGCGACGGCGGCGGCGGCGGCAGGTGCTGGCAGAGGAAGCGCTCGCGCACCATCACGCCGCGGTGGATCGGCGACGAGCTCGTGGGCTTCGCGTGCGCCGCGTTCATCGCCCCCAGCGTCATCAAGCCGCCGTAGGTCGCGCCGTCGAGCTCGATGCGCCGAAAACCTTCGGCGTCCGGCTCGCCGCCGCCCGACATCCCGTAGTAGCTGGCGAGGCCGTCGGTCGCGTAGGTGAAGTTGGCGGTCATCAGGTCGCCGAGCGTCCCGCCGCCGTTGAACACCTCGCTGACCACGCGGTGGATCTCGCCCAGCATCGCCTGCCGGATCTCGGGCGTGAACTCCGGGTACAGCATCGGGTCGCGGGTGACGATCGGCAGCAGGTCGATCCCCAGCCACTCGTCGACGAAGCGCTCGAGGGTCCGGTCGCTGCGGGGGTCGGCGAGCAGGCGCTGCGCCTCGGCCTCGAGCACCGCCGGCTCCAGGATCGTGCCGTCGTCCGCGAGCGACATCAGCTCGCTGTCCGGGGCCGTCCCGAGGATCAGGTACGAGAGCTCGCTCGCGACCTCGTGCGGCGTCAGCTCGTACACGCCCTCGCCGACGTGCTCGCCGAGCTCGGTCCGGTACAAGAAGTTCGGCGACTGCAGCATCGCGGAGACGACCCAGCGCAGGCCCTCGTCGAAGCCGTCCTCGGCCGAGACCGCGTCGTACAGCCCCGAGTAGCGCGCCACCTCGTCGTCGGTCACCGGCCGGCGGAACGCCTTGGCGCCGAACGAGCGCACGAAGGACTCGACGCAGCTCTGCCCGTCCGCCGGATCGCAGCCCAGGAACTGCGCCTGGTTCATCACCACGTGCTCGGCCAGCGCCTCGCTCGCCTCGCGGTACTGCTCGGCCAGCAGGCTCGAGACCGTCAGCGCCGAGGCGTTGTTCGAGAAGCCGTTGATCACGTTGTCCGGCGCGAAGCCGGCGGCCTGCGACGCGAGCTCGCCCGCGACGCCGAACAGGTCCGCGACCGTGTTGTCGTACTCGACGTGCGAGAGCCGGCGGACCGCCCGCGGACCCGCGCCGATCTCCTCGCAGGTCGGCGCGTCGCCGATCGCGTCCTCGCACACGAAGGTGCCGTCGACGCGCGCCGCGAATTCAGCCAGCGCCTCGTAGTCCGCCGAGTCGGCCTTGACCACGACGCCGCCGCCGTGACCGTCGGGGTGCGTGCCGGTCGGCTTCGCCAGGATCAGCGAGACGCCGTCGACCTGCTCCATCGCCATCGTGGCCATCAGCTCCATGTTGTACTCGACCGCACCGTCCTCGTCGGGACCCTGCAGGATCATGCGCGTCGCCTTGGCGGTGCCCTCCGCGTTGTGACAGCCGTAGCAGCTCATCGACGCGATCGGCTGCCAGACTTTCTGTTCGAAAAAGACGTCGTCGGGGGGACAGTCTCCAGGCGTGTCGCCCTCCGTCTCGCCTTCGCCCTCGCCGTTGCACGCGCCGAGACCGACGCTGACACACAGTGAGAGGAGCAGGAGCGCCGAGAACGCGCCGCGCGTGTGCTTCATGATGAAGCACGCGCGGCGGGGCTCAGGCGCGCGTTATACCCCGCGTCGTCGCAAAATTTCGCGGCGACGCGAGGATCGCCGTCACGACACGCGCCCCGCGCTACGCGGCAGCTCGCCGGACGTCGCGCGAGCCCTGGAGCCGAGCCGCCACGGTCGCCCTCGCCGGGCCGAGCGCTCGCGCCAATTCTTTTACACATGTCCTTTGAGACATGTGACATGATTCCCGCGTGGGCCCAGCGCCCACGGCGGGGCACGCGGCATGCACGGCGCGCATCACCACGGGAAGATCTTGCTGGCGGACGCTGACGAGCGCTACCTCCGGAGCACCACGCGCCAGCTCCGTCAGCAGGGCCACTCGGTGAAGCTCACGCCGCGCCGGCGCGAGGCGCTGCGCCTGCTCGAGCACGAGCGCTTCGACCTGCTCGTGACCGACCTCCGCCTCGACGGGGATCCCTGGATCCAGACGCTCCTCGGCGCCCGCGCGCGAGCGCTGGGCGCGGCGGGGTCGTGGCCCGCGATCATCGTCGTCACCGCGGATCCGACCTTCGAATCGGCGATCGAGGCGCTGCGCGCCTCCGTCTTCGACTACCGGCTCAAGCCGCTCAACTTCGAACACTTCGAACGAAGCGTCGCGGCGGCGATCGCGAAGTCGCGGCGGCTCGAGCAGGTCCGCGCGGCGCGGCGCGAGGCCTCGCGGTGCCTCGAGCGCATCCACGCGCTCGAGCGCGAGCTCGCGCTCGAGCTCGACCCCGCGCTGGCTCCGACGCGGTCGGCCGCCCCGCGCGCGACGCTCGACCAGCGACTCTCGCCGCTGACGCCGCGCGAGCGCGAGGTGCTCGAGCACTTCGCCGCGTTCCCGCGCGTCCGCGAGATCGCCACGCGGCTCGACATCTCGCCCCACACGGTACGCTCACACCTCAAGGCCGTGTACCGCAAGCTCGAGGTCTCCTCCCAGACCGAGCTGCTCAGGCTCCTGGCGAGCCGCGGCGATGAGCCGCGGCGATGAGCTGACGCCGTCTCACCACGACGGCTGCGCGCCGCGCCCCTGACCATCGCCGCTGATCCCGATCGACGCGATGACGTCGATCAACCCGGCGGTCGAGACAGACCGGCTCGACTCGAGCACGTCGTCGAGCCGCGGGTCGCGGCCGCGCAGCGCCCCCAGCCGCGTGAGCGCCGAGCGCAGCGCGAGCGCGTCGCCCGACGACGCCCGCAGCCCAGCGTCGACCGAGGCGAGCAGCGCCTGGTCGTGCTCGACCAGCTCGGCGCGGTTGTTGACCTGCATCAGCAAGCCGGCGAAGGCGGCGATGTCCTGCCAGATCCGGGTGCCGGCGCGCCCGGGGAAGCGACCGCTCTTTGAGGCGTCGATCCGCAGCCACCCGATCACCTTCGCCTGGAGCTCGCGGATCATCCGGCGGTCCGCGATGCGCAGGTGCTCGTAGATGTCGTCGCCGATGAGCATGGCGAGCGCGGTCCCGACGAGCCGCAGCCGCGAGTACATGTCGATCATCGTCGGCGGGTGCTCCACCTGGAGGCGCGCGCGAAAGCTTGCATACGCACGCCGCACCTGCAGCGAGCGCTCAATCTCGGTGAGGTACCACGCGTTCGGCAGCTCGATCGCCTCGTGCTCGGCGAGCGCCTGCAGGATCGCGCTCGCCGCCTTGAGCACGCGACGGCGGAGCCCCGCCGCGAGCGCGATGTAGTCCCAGGAGCTCGCGTCGCTCAGCAGCGCCCGCAGCCGCGCGCCTCGCTGCGCGAGCTCCATCCCCGCGATCACGGCGATGTCCACGAGCTGCTGCGCCGAGCCCTCGTGCTCCATCAGCGTGTCGATGTGCGAGCTGAAGCCCGCGTCCGCGCTCGGATCGAGCGCCGACGTCGAGACCGAGGTCGACCCGCTCTGCTCGTAGCGCTCGGCGACCGCCGCGAAGGTCGCGCGGGCCTCGGCGAGCAGCCCGAGGACCTCCGGCGCGAGCGTCTCCTGAATCGCGTCGACGGCCTTCGATTCATATCGGCGAGTGTCGAGCGACTGCGCGCGGGCGAGCACCGACTGCAATGAGCGCACGAGCGCCTCCGGGCCGGCGCCCGCGCTCGCGCTCGTCCCCCGAGCGGAGCTGCTCGACATCGCCGACCTCCTGCGCCCGCCGCAGCTCGCTGAGTCGGACCGCGCGCGCGCGGCCCCGCGGGCTGCCGATGAATAGTACGAAGTGGTCATTGAATCGCTCCTGGGTTGTAATGTGCCGCGATTGAGCGCGGTCGCACGGTCGCGCGCCTCGAACACATTTTTTGTATAGTCACCCTACCCATTCGCGTGAAGCTCACGCTCCACCCGTCAGCCACAGCGAACAATAGGGCTCGTGCCAATACGATAACTTCGAGGGGAAAATCGGGACAATCACCAGAGTACGTGACGGCGTCACCAGATCGAGGGAGCAGGCGGGGAACCCTTCGCTTGGTCCGCGCTTTTTATCGGGGTTAATCGCCACACGTCACCGCGCGGAGCACGGGGAGACCCGGGTGCTCCGGGCCCCGACCGGGGCCGACGGTTGACATGCTCGCGTACAAACACGGTTCGCAGCGGTTGTAGAATTTCGCTACACGGCGATTCGGCCGGCCCGCCGAGAATATTTTTTTTCGAGAGATCTCACGACCGACTTCGCTCGCCGCGCCACACACACGTCCGCACAGGACGCGAGGATGACGGCGCTACGGGGCGAGGTCGAGTCGTCGCGGTGAAGCGCTCACCTCGCCGCGGCGCGACGACGCCGTCCGGTTTCACCCACGCGACGAGATCGCGGCGTGTAGCGTTCTACCTCAACGAACTTTTTTCATGGCGAGCGTCACTAATGAGTAGAGCGCTCAACCTCAACGCTCTCCGCTCTCTCAGACGTCCCGAGCCGCCGCGCGCGCTGTACCGGTGGGCCGGTAGTAATTCATTGTGACACCATAATTGCGCGACAACAAACTGACACCGATTGACTAGCCCGCATTGCTCACAACGACTCGAGAGCGGCGAGGAGCGATAAGGAAGCACCCGCTGTAACTTCTTCGTGCACGTGTCGCTCGCGGCCGAGCCCCGGGGAACAATGCGAGCTAGAGCAGCCTCAACAAGCGCGCCGCGAGAGCGCACGCCTTCGGCCCCCGCTCGCGCGGGCGGCAGCTCGCGTCGGCGCGCCCCCGGCACGAGGCCGGAACCGCGTCGTTCGGGCCCGGGAAAAGCCATGTCGTTGAGGGCGCTTGGACGCGCCGCGCGTACTTCATGATGAAACACGCGCCCCCGGCTAAGCGCGCGGGATCGTTGGTCCTCGCGCGCGCGCGTCGGCCGGTTCCGCGGCGGCTCCAGCGGCCGCGCGATGCGAGCGCGGCGCGGATCTGGGATAGTCGGGCCGTGCCCATAAACCGCGTCTCGCTCCGCTCCTTCGCCCTGCTCCTCGCGCTCACGCCCGCGCTCGCGCTCGCGGCGGAGCCGCCCGTGATCCTCGATCCCCAGAACGGCGCGGTCGTGCCGCAGACCTTCCCGGTGACCGTCGACGTCGGCAGCTACAACTACTGCGACACCGACGGCTGCTTCGACCAGCCCTTCGAGCTCATCAACATCTACGCCGACGACGAGCCGGCGGAGGGCGCGAACCCCGACGGCGACGAGGTCGTCATTAACGTGACCCTCGAGCCAGGTACATACAATCTCGTCGCGCGCGGGCAAGCGGCCGTCGGCGCGCCCGCGGAGTCACAGCCCGTCTCGGTGACGGTCGAGACCGGCTCGACCAGCGAGGGGACCGGCTCGGAGGGCGACCCGACCGCCGGCGCGGAGACGGAGTCCGGCGACGGCGAGACCGAGACCAGCGGCGACGCGACCGACAGCGGGGACTCGGGCGACGACGGCGGCGGGGGCTGCCGCGTCAACGGCGATGGGCTCCGCTCGCTGCCGCTCCTGCTCGCGGCCGTGTTGCTGCTGCGGCGCCGCCGCCCCGCGCGCGGCTGATCACGCGAACAAAGCCGCTCGGGTCTCGGCGCGCGATCTTTCGCCTTGCCGCGAGGTAGAACGCGTTCTACCTTCGATGTAGAACACGTTCTACTCGCCATGCCGAAGATGCCTATTTCCCTCGGTCGACCCGTCGTGGGTCATCTCCCCGCCGTCATGAAGCGGGGCCTGTTCCCGCTGATCCAAGCGCACTGGAGCGCGCACGGCGACACCTTCGGGCTGCGCGTCGGTCCCAAGCTCATCAACGTGTTCATCCACCCGGAGGCGATCGAGCGGATGCTCGTCACGCAGCGGAGCGACTTCATCAAGGGCGAGGGCTACGACCAGATCCGGCTGCTGGTCGGCGACGGCGTGCTCACGGCCGAGGGCGAGCGCTGGAAGCAGCAGCGGCGGACGATCCAGCCGTGCATGAACCGCGCGTTCCTCCTGGGCTTCGGCGACGCGATGGTCCAGGCCGCCGTCGACGCGACCGAGCGGTGGGCGGCGCGGGATCTCGAGGTGCTCGACATCTATCCCGAGATGCTCCACCTCGCGCTGCGGATCCTCGGGCAGACGCTCTTCAGCGTCGACCTGAGCGTGAGCGCCGACGTCTCGACGCGCGCCTTCACCGTCGCGCTCGAGGAGTTGTCGACGCGCGGCAACACGATCTTCGCGGCGCCGCTGTCCTGGCCGACGCCGGCGAACCTTCGCCTGCGCCGCGCGCTGCGTCAGCTCGACGAGATCGTGTTCGAGATGATCGACAAGCGGCTCGCGCAGAAAGCCGGCGGAGACCCTGGCCCCCAGGACCTGATCTCGCTCCTGCTCGATCACCGCGACGAGCAGGGCGCGCCGCTCGACCGCCAGCTCGTGCGTGACGAGATCATCACGATGTTCCTCGCCGGCCACGAGACGACGGGCCTCGCGTTGACCTGGACGTGGTACCTGCTCTCGCTGCACCCCCGGGTCGAGGCCGACCTGCACGAGGAGCTCGATCGCGTGCTCGGCGGGCGGGTGCCCACGGTCGAGGATCTCCCCCGCCTCGAGCTCACCAAGCGAATCCTGCAGGAGTCGATGCGCGTGATGCCGCCGGTGTGGAGCGGCGGCCGCACCGTCGCGCGCGACACGGAGCTGTGCGGCTACCCCTTGCGCGAGGGGGACACCGCGATGATCGTCCCCTACTTCACGCACCGCCACCCCGCGTTTTGGGACCGCCCCGAGGCGTTCTCGCCCGAGCGCTTCGAGCCGGCGGCCGCGCGCGGACGTCACAAGTACGCGTACCTGCCCTTCAGCGCCGGCCCGCGGATGTGCGTCGGCAACCACTTCACGATGATCGAGGCGCAGCTCGCCCTCGCGGTGATCGCCCAGCGCTTCCGCTTCGATCTCCACCCCGGCCACGTCGTCGCGCGCGATCACCAGATCACCATGCGACCGGCCCACGGCATGAAGATGCTCGTGCGCCGACGCGAGGCCAGGAGCGGTCTCGCTCCGCGCCCACGCCCCGCCGCGGGCTGTTAATATCGACGCAGTGCCCGCCGCCGCCCACGCCCCGCTCGACGCCGAGGAGCCGCGAACCAGGCGCATCGTCGACGCCGCGCTGCGGCTCGCCGAGGACGGCGGGTTCGCGGCGGTCCGCCTGCGTGACGTCGCCGAGCAAGCCGGCGTCGCGCTGCGGACGCTCTACAAGCGCTTCGCCGGCAAAGACGAGCTGCTGTTCGCGGTCCTGGTACGCGAGCTGACCCGCCTCGAGGCGCGGCTCGAGGAGCGCCCGATCACCGGCGCGTCACCGATCGCGCGGCTGCGGCGACTGTTCGACGAGCTCACGGAGGTCGTGTGCGGCCGCCCGAAGCTCGGGCACGCGATCGTGCGCGCGCTCGCGGGCGGCTCGACCACGCTGCCGCAGCGAGTCAGTCCGTTCCACGAGCGCGTCAACGCGCTGATCATTCACGCGCTGCGCGGCGACCGTGACGACGCCCCGCCCGATCCGGCCGCCGCCCGCCTCGGCGCGATGCTGCAGAACGTCTGGTTCGCGACGCTCGTGGGCTGGTCCAACGGCCTGCACCCGACCGAGCACATCGTCGCGTCGGTCCTCGACGCGGCCGCGCTCGTGCTCGTGCCGCCGCCGTCGCTGCGTTGAGGCGCGGCCGCCGTGCGCGACGCGGGCGCGGACTTCGAGTACAGTGAGATGTGCGCTTCACGGTCGACGCGGCGCTGTTCGACCTCGACGGCGTGATCGTCGACAGCGAGCAGATCAACCTCGTCTCGGCGCGACGCGCCCTCGCCGAGCTCGACATCCCGCTCTCGGATGAGCTGCTGCCGCTGGTCATCGGCCGCCACCCGATGGACTACGTCCCGCTGATCATCCAGCGGCTGGGGCTTCGACCCGAGACCACCGACAGGGTCCTCGAGACACAAGACCGGCTCTACAGCAGCATCCGCGCCGAGCGGCTGCGGCTCCTGCCAGGCGCGCGCGCGACCCTCGAGCGCCTCACGGGCCGCGGGCTTCGCCTCGCGCTCGTGACCAGCTCGGGCCGCGAGACCGCGCGCGAGAGCCTGCGGCGCTTCGCGATCACGCGCCACTTTGAGGCCGTGATCACCGCCCACGATGTCGCCCGGCGCAAGCCCGATCCCCAGCCCTACCAGGCCGCGCTCGACGCCCTCGGGCTGCCGCCGGCCCGCGCCGTCGCGATCGAGGACTCACCGACGGGGATCAGCGCCGCCCGCGACGCGGGCCTGCCCGTGATCGCGGTCGCCTCGCCGGCGTTCTCGCCGGCTGAGGTCGCCCACGCGACGTGCCGCGTCGGCGGGACCGCCGAGCTCGCGGAGCTCATCCACGCGGCCTAGTCAGCCCATCTCGTCGGCGCTCGCGGGCGGCCTACGCCCCTCGGGACCCCACTCTCGCAGGAGCTCGCGCGCCTGCTCGTAGGCCAGCCCGATGATCCTGCGGCACGCGTCCTCGTCGACCTCGAAGATGTCGAAGCGCCCGATGTTCGGTCGCAGCAGCAGCGCGTGCTGAGGGTCGAGGCGACTCGCGAGCGCGCGCTCGCGGTTGCGGATGCCGAGCAGCATCGACTCCATGAGCACCGCGCCGAGCTTGGGGTAGCTGCGCGCGCGCCCGCGCGGGCGCACGCGGTCCCAGAGCACGCGCCAGCCGCTGAGCGCGCTGCCGTAGGGCTCGACGTCGGGGAACGGCACGTTGTCCGCCTCGAGGCTCGCCACGACCATGAGCCCGCGCCGACACTCGCGCTGGACGAAGTCGACCGGGAAGTTGTCGATCAGCCCGCCGTCGAGCATCACGCGGCCGTCCTCGACGACCGGCGGCCAGATCGCCGGGAGCGAGATGCTCGCCCGGATCGCCCTCCACGCGAGCCCGCGATCGACCTGCAGCAGCTCGCCCGCGTTGAGGTCGACGACCGCGACGCGCATCGGGATGATGAAGTCCTCGAGGCGCGCGTCGCCGAAGATCTCCTGTAACTTGCGACAGATCACCTCGCCGCTCAGCAGCGAGGTGAGCGGCGGGCCGACGGCGGAGAGGCGCGCGCGAAACTCCGTCGCCACGATGACGCAGCCCTCCATCAGCGCGTCGCGGGAGCGCAGCGTCGCCACGGTCGCGCCGAAGCCCGCGCCCGAGCTCGCGCCCGCGATCAGGTCGGGCTCGAGCCCGCGCTCGCGCATGGCGTCGAGGATCCCGAGATGCGCGACGCCGCGGCTCGAGGCGCCGCCGAACACGAGGCCGATCGCGCGGCCGAGGACGCGCCGCGCGAGCCGCCCGAGGTCGTCCGCCCGCTGACCGCGCACGTGGTACCAGGGGACGCCGGGCCGCGGCTCGAGCCACGCGAGCGTGCCCTCGGGCTGGTGATTGGGATCGAGGTACCAGAGCACGAGGTGCGCGCTGGGGCCGAGCCGGTGGGCGCACTGCTCGAGCAGCGCGCGCTCGCGCGCGTCGACCTCCGCGCCGCGCCGCGCCGTCGTGCACAGCAGCGCGTGGTCGGCCTGCCGCAGACACCGGCGCGTCCACGGGTCGTCGCCGACGCGCGCGACGTAGATCACGTAGTCGTGCTCCTGCTCGCAGCGATCGAGCTCGCTGCGCAGCACGCTGTCCCCGAGGTCACCTGGATCGGCGTGCGAGATCCGCTCGCCGAGCCGCGCCTCGATGTCCTCCGCGGTCCGCACGGCGCAGCTGCCGTAGCGACGCAGCTGCCGCGCGAGCGCCCGCGCTCGCCCCTCCCAGTCCGCGTCCTCGTCGAGCGGGATGATCGCGAAGGTGCGGCGCGTGTCCGCGGCGCCCGAGCGGCTCGCCTCGATCGCCTTCAGCGCGAGCTCGAAGCCGGGGAAGCGCGCCGCCAGGCTGGCGCTCGCCGAGCGCGGCAGCACGCCGACGATCGAGTCGCGCGTCGCGAAGGTCTCGCAGCGCGCGGCGTCGACGAAGGCGTAGTTGAGCAGCTCGCCGGGCCGGTAGACGCGATCCACCGGCTGACCGTCCTCGCGCGTCCCCAGCACGCGCAGGCGCCCCTTCAGCACGATCACCGCGCCGGCGTCGCGCGTCGAGATCAGCGGGCTCCCGCCGTCGAGCTGCAGCTGCCGCAGCGCCAGCGCCAGCTCCTCGAGACAGGCCGGCGGGAGGCGGGCGAGCGCGTCGTTGACCCTGAGCGCGCGCAGCAGCGCCGAGGATTGATCGAGCAGGCGCGCGAGCTTCTCGACGCCCTCGGGCCGCTGCCCGTCGAGCAGCATCATGTTGACCGCGGGGAGGAACTCGAGCCACTGGATCACGCGGTCGACATCGCGGTCGGCCCCGTCGAGCACGACGTAGACCTTCTTGCCCTCGCGCGCGCGCGCCTCGAGGTAGCGCGTGATGCCCTCGCCCGTCGGCGGCTCGGAGATCGCCACGCGCCCGAAGATCTGCTCCGAGAGCCGCGCGCACCGCCGGCTCCACGAGGACTCGTCGGCCCCGGCGACCAGGATCACGAGCTCGGCGGCGTCGATCTTCGCGTTCAGCCACCGCGTGAGCTCGGCGTGCGCCGGCGCGCCGGGGACCGCGTCGAGCGCCTCCTCGCCGAGCGCGGCCGCGACGTCCTCGCGGGTGACCAGCGTCGCGCGGCGGCGGGCCGCCAGCTCCGAGGCGGCCGCGCGCGCGAGCGCCATGCAGCCGCGCTCGCGCGTGAGCGACACCCACGTGATCACCTCGCTCGGTCGCGAGAGCTCCGCTCCAAACGGCCCGCGCAGCAGGTGCTGAACCGCTTGTCGCCCGAGCGCCGCGGCGAAGCCCGCGCTCGACTGCAGCAGCGCGCGGCTCTCGGCCTGCGGGAGGTGCCAGACCACGCTGTCTCGAGACGCGCGCACCGAGGCCGTGCGCCGGCCCGTGCCCGCGAGCGTCGCTACCTCGCCGAACAGGCTCCCCGGCCGCACCTGCCCGGCGAGCGTGAGCTCGAGCTCACGCTCACGCTCGTTGTGGCCGTCGGGCTCCAGCGCCTCCAGCAGCCCGCACTCGAGCAGGTAGAGCCCGTCCTCGGCGTCGCCGGCCGCGAACAGCAGCTCGCCCGCGAGCAGCTCGCGCTCGCGGAGGCTTCGCTGCAGCCGCGCGCGCTCCTCGGGCGCGAGCTGGTCGAGGAAGCTCGACCCCCCCAGCCTCGCCGCCGCCCGCTCGGGTTTCGATGGTGTCTCGGACATGTCCGCTCAGTCACGACGCCCGCGTCGAGGATCGCCCCGGCCCGCGCGCGATACGAACATCCCATATCAGACCGAGCGCCTCCATCGCGCGGATCAGCCAGAACATCGGGTCGAGCTGGTGCGGCTCGAGCTTCGTCGTCGCGCTGTAGCCGTAGCGGTGATGATTGCGGTGCCAGTTCTCGCCGAGCTGGAGCGGCAGCGTCCACCAGACGTTCCCGGCCATGCACGACGAAAGCGCGCGCGGCATCTTCAGGCGCCGCTCGCCGGCGACGTGGCACACGGAGTTCACGAGCGCGCTCGCGTGGTTCGAGGTCATCGTCGACAGGCCCGCCAACAGCACGCCCTGCCACCCGAGCGCGAGGTAGGCGAGGCCGAACCACAGCGTCGCGCCCACCACCGCGGGGTCGAGCAGCCAGAGCTCGGGGCGCCGCGCCAGGTCGGGCACGAGCCGGTAGCGCTCGCGCGACCACGCGCCGTCCTCGTGAAACCACCCGAGGTGGCTGCGCCAGAAGCTCTTGAGCGTGAGCTCGGGGTGCGGCGTGTGCAGGTCCTCGCCGGGGCGATCGCAGGCGCGATGGTGCTCGCGGTGGTGCGCGGCCCAGAACATCGGGCCGCCCTGGATCGCCAGCGACCCCCAGACGCCGAGCACGAAGGTGAACCAGCGCGAGCTCTTGAAGGCGCGATGCGAGAAGAAGCGGTGCAGACACACGGCCATGCCGGAGAACTGCACGAGGTGCATCACGATCAGGTACGGGAGCTGCTCGAGCGTCATCGTCGCGAGCGCCCCGATCGACAGGAGCGGGAGGACCACGAGATGAAAGACGCGCGCGCGTCGGCCGTGCGAGAGGCGGAAGAACCAGCACGGCGCCGCGATCGCGCAGGCGACGAGCGAGAGGGTAAGGAGCGGAGTCGTCATGGGTGAGAGCGCGCCGCGGAGCGGCGACGGGCGAAAGAAGCGGAAGAGCTGGAGCTGGAGCGAGAGCGAGAGCGAGAGCGAGAGCGCACGGGGCTTAAATATGTTCAAAAGTTCAGACTACGGCGAACCGCCGTCAGCGCCGTGATCCCGCAGTCACGGCATTGGAGTAACCACGAGACCGATAATTCTTCACCGTGCGCGCCGCGCGGAGCCGTCTCGTATGCGTCGGCGCGTCAACCCGTCTTCGCGCGTCGCGGGGCGCTGGTTACCAGCGCCCACGGTGTGCGACTCGAGCCGTCCTAGGACGGCCTCCGTCTCACGGGCGCGAAAACGAGCTCGCCGCGGTGAACAACTCGCCGCCCGCCCGGTAACTCCACACTCGGGCGCGACGAATCACTCCTGCTCGCGGTGAGAAGATACCGCGGGCGAGCGCCGTGACCGGGAGAAGAGCTCGATGGAGCAGAATTCACAGACACGCCGACGGGACGCTTCGACGCGCCCGCTCGAGACCTGCGGGACGTGCATCGTAGGCGCTGGCTGGTCGGGCCTGCTCGCCTGCAAGTACTTCAAGGAGGCGGGCCTCGACCCGATCGTGCTCGAGCGCAACCCGTACATCGGCGGGGTCTGGCGCCACGACCCCAAGAGCTCGGCCGGCGGCGTCATCAAGTCGACCTTCACGACGTCGTCGAAGACGACCACCGAGCAGAGCGACTTCCCCATGCCGGGGCGCTTCCCCGACTTCCCGCGCCACGAGCAGATCATGGAGTATCTGCGCGCCTACTGCGACGCCTTCGACCTCGGTCCCCACGTCCGCCTCGGCGACGGCGTCGCGCGGGCGCGGCGGGACGGCGACGGCTGGCTGGTCGAGACCGAGCGCGGCGCTCGCTACCGCTGCGAGCGGCTGGTGGTGTGCGCGGGCGTGCACCAAGAGGCGGCCCACTCCGGGCGCGCGCAGTTCGCCAACTTCAGCGGCGACGTCATGCACAGCACACAGCTCGAGCAGTGCGCGTCGGCCCTGATCGACAAGCGCGTGCTCATCATCGGCAGCGGCGAGACCGCGAGCGACATCGCGGGCGAGATCACCCGGCTCACCCCCTACCTCAGCCTCAGCTCGCCCAACGGGCAGTGGATCGTCAACCGCGTCTCGAACCTCGCGTCCGCGCGTCCGATCACGCTCGACCAGCACTCGTCGCCGCTGCGCGAGCTCCTCGACCCGACCGACGCCTCGTTCTACACCGCGGAGATCGTCGAGACCTTCTACGGGCGCTGCGGCTCGGGCGTGCCCGAGTGGCAGACCGAGAAGCTGTACCAGTCGCAGTTTCTCAACAAGAACGCGTCGATCGTCGACCTGTGGCGCACGGGTCAGCTGCGCGCGAAGCCGCGGGTCGAGCGAGTCGACGGCGCCGCGGTCTACTTCCGCGACGGCACGCGCGACGAGTTCGACGTCGTCGTGCTCTGCACGGGCTTCGACACGGTGTTCCCGTTCCTCCCGGCGCCCTACGACACGCGGCCGATCGATGATCACTTTAAGCTGATCCTCGCCGACGACCCGAGCCTGAGCTTCGTCGGCTTCGCGCGCCCGATCGTCGGCTCGATCCCCACGATCGCCGAGATGCAGGCGCGCTGCCTGGCGGCGATGTACGCCGGCGAGCTCCCGGTGCCGGGGAACCGCGCCGCCGTGATCGCGCGAGACAAGCGCGCCGCCACGGCGCGCTACAACTCCAAGCGCCTGCGCGGGCTCGTCGACATGTTGATCTACGTGCGCGAGCTCGCGGTCTGGCGCGGGGTCGAGCCAGACTACGGGCGACTCGCGCTGACGCGCCCCCGCGACCTGTGGACGCTCGTGAGCTCGCCCTACAACGGCTGCCGCTACCGCCTCGGCGACCAGGAGCGCTACGCGGAGTACGTCGCGCACCTCAACGACATGAGGCACCCCTCGCTCGACAACCTCTCCTACTGGGCGCACATGCTGTTCAGCAGCGCGCTCCCGGGCAACGCGGACCGCGTCTACCACCGCGTTCGCTTCCTCCGCCTCCGCGCGCTGCTCCGCCTGCTCCTGATGCCCATCTACTTCCCCGCGATGGCGCTCTCGAGCCGCGAGCCCTCCGCGCTCACGAACCTCTACGGCGCGCTCGTCATGCTCCCGCTCGCGCCGGTCGTGGTCTTCCGGCTGCTGCGCAACAAGCGGCGCCTCAAGGCGATCCGGGCCCAGTTCGCGCCCGCTGACCCGAGCGCGTGAGCGAGAGCGCCGGGCGCACGGGGCCGCGCGCGTCGAGCCGCGGCTCGGCGCGCCAGCATGCCCGAGAGTACATGTCGTACGCATCAGTTCGCTAGCCGCCGCGCAGCCGTCGCCCGAGCGCGCTCGCCAGGGTCCGCCCGCGGGCTGGCGAAAAAGCCAGGTCTCGCGCGAGCAGGGCGACCGCCCAGGCGAGCGCGACCCGCTGCATCACCGCGAGCGGGAGCGCGCCGATCCACGGCTCACAGGGCGCGCCCCCAGTCCCGCGCAGCGCCTCGAGCCAGACCAGCGCGAACAGCAGCGCGACCACGCGCCCCTCAGCCCAGCGGCCGGGGTCGCGGCGCGCCCACCACAGCGGGATGAGCAGGTGCGCCCCGGCGAGCCACATAAAGCCGCCTCTCGGCTCCCCCGGAGGCGCCGTGCCGCTCACGAACGCGAGGTTCCACAGGGTGTACGCGAGGATCCACGACCACCCGATCTCGTAGCGAACCCACACCGCCGCGTCATCACGCTCGGCGCGAACGTGCTCGGGCCAAGGCATCGTGACGCACAGCAGCGCGCCGGCGAGCGCGTTGACGTAGCCGCCCGCCGCCGCCTCCGCGGCGACGGCCTCGAGCATGTTGATCGCGAACAGCCAGACGATCAGCTGAGGGGCCCGCGCGGCCCACCGCGACGGCGCGCCGCGAAACAGCGCGACGACCAGACCAGCGGCCGCGACCGAGACGACCTTGGCGATCATGAACGCGTCGATCTCGAGCCCTCGGAGCGCGACGACGCCGAGCAGCAGCGCGGAGCCGAGGCCGAAGGCGAGCCACCAGCGCCGCGCGGGGCCGCGGACCATGACCCACACCGCGGCGGCGGCGAGGAGCGTCGTGACGCCGGCGAGCGGGAGCGTGTTCATGGATCGGCTTCGTCCGCGCGCGGCCGGTTGTTTCACGCGCGCGGGGGCGCGAGGCGCAGGGGCGCGTTAGCTGCCTCACTCGCGCCGCGATTTTAACATGCATAAAACTACATGCCTGTTTGCACATACTGGTGAACGCGCGACCGAGCACGCCGGCCGACGCGCGGTAACAACGAGCGCCCGCTGACAAAGGCACCCTGACGCCTTCGAAGGACGACGCGGCCCGCGTCGCGCGTACGCGCGCTCGTCCCGAGCCCCACCGAGAGCCGCTGATAATGCCTGAACCATCCGAACGATCACGCGAGACCCTCGTCGACATCCTGCGCGCGCACGCGCGCCGCCAGCCGGAGAAGATCGCGTTTCGCTACCTCCGCGACGGCGAGGTCGACGGCCCCACCGACGCGTGGGACTTCGCTACCGTCGACCGGCGCGCGCGCGCGGTCGCCGAGCACCTGCGCGGCCTCACGCGACCCGACGATCGCGTCCTTCTGGTCTTTCCGCCAGGTCTCGACTTCGTCCAGGCCTTCCTCGGCTGCCTCTACGCCGGGCTCATCGCGGTGCCCGCCTACCCGCCGAACCCGGCCCGCCTCGAGCGCACGCTGCCGCGCTTTCAGTCGGTCGTGAAGGCCTGCGGCGCGACGATCGCGTTGACGAGCTCGGACATGGTCGAGGCGACCGGGATGCTCGCGATGTTCGCGCCCGATCTCGGGTCGCTGCGGTGGTTCGGCGTCGACTCGATCCCGGACGAGCTCGCGGACGCGTGGACGCGGCCCGCGGGGCTGAGCGGCGACACGACCGCGTTCTTGCAGTTCACCTCGGGCTCGACCGGCGACCCCAAAGGGGTCGTGATCCGCCAGCGGCACCTGCTCGCCAACGAGGAGATGATGCGCAAGGCCGCGCGCTCCACCAGCGAGACCGTGCTCGTCAACTGGGTGCCGTTTTACCACGACCTCGGGCTGATCGGCGGGGTGCTGCACGGCGTCTACGTCGGCGGCAGCTCGGTCCTGATGTCGCCGCTGCACTTCCTGCAAAAGCCGATGAGGTGGATGCGCGCGGTCTCCCACTTCGGCGCGAACATCAGCGCCGCGCCGAACTTCGCCTTTGAGCTGTGCGCCCGGCGGGCCGCGCCCGAGGACGTCGCCGCGCTCGACCTGTCGTCGTGGGGCATGGCGCTGTGCGGCGCCGAGCCGGTCCGCGCCGAGACGCTGCGGCGCTTCAGCGAGACCTTCGCCCCCGGCGGCTTCGACCCGGACTCGCCGTTCCCCGGCTACGGGATGGCGGAGTGCGTGCTCTCGGCGACCGGCGGGTCGATCCGCGGCGGCTGGCGCTCGGTGCAGCTCGACAAGCGCGCGCTCGGCCTGCGCGAGGTCGTGCTCTGCGAGCCGGGCGAGCACGCGATCGAGCTCGTCGGCAACGGCCCGCCGCTCCCGGACGCCGAGGTCTGCGCCGTCAACCCCGAGACCCGCGCGCGGCTCGGCGAGCGCCTGATCGGCGAGCTGTGGATCCGCGGGGCGCACGTCGCCTCGGGCTACTGGCAGCGCCCCGAGGTCAACGCGGAGGTGTTCGAAGCGCGGCTCAAGGACGAAGACGGTGACCCTGAGCGGGCGCCGTGGCTGCGCTCGGGCGATCTCGGCTTCATCCACGAGGGCGAGGTCTACATCGTCGGGCGCATCAAGGACCTGATCATCCTCAACGGGCGCAACGTCTACCCGCAGGACGTCGAGCTCACGGCCGAGCGGGCCCACCCGGGCGTCAAGCCGGGCGGCTGCGCGGCGTTCTCGATCGACGCCGAGGGCGGCGAGCGCCTCGTGCTCGTCGCCGAGTTCGACGCGCGCCGCGGCGCGCCCGAGGAGGGCTCGGCGAAGATCCGCGCCGCGCTCGCGGAGGAGCACGAGCTCGAGGTCCACAAGATCGTGCTGATCAAGCCCCGCAGCCTGCCGAAGACCTCGAGCGGGAAGGTTCAGCGGCGCGGCTGCGCGGCGGCCTTCGCCGCCGACGAGCTCAAGGTCGTGCACGAGGACACGAGCACGAGCGCGCCCGCGCCCGCGCCCGCGGAGTCGGAGCCCGAGCCCGCGCCGCCCCCCGGCGCGAGCGTCGAGGAGCTTCGAACCTGGCTCACGGGTCTGGTCGCCCGCCGCGTCGGCGTCGACGCGGCCTCGCTCGCGGCGAGCGAGAGCTTCTCGAACTTCGGCATGGACTCCCGCGCGCTGGTCTCGCTGAGCGGCGAGGTCGCCGACGGGCTCGGGATCGAGGTCCCGCCGAGCCTGCTCTACGACTACTCGACGCTCGAGGCGCTCGCGGAGCACCTGCACTCCAAGCGCTTCCGCGCGCGGCTCGACGCCGTGGTCGCGCGCGCGCTCGCGGAGCTCGAGGGCCTCGGCGAGGACGAGCGCGAGACGCTGCGCGCGCGCATCATCGAGAGCGCGCTGGGCGAGCGCGTAGCGCCCACGCCCGACGAGCGCCTCAGCTTCGACCACCTGCCGGAGCTCGGCGAGCTGACGGCGCGCCTCGTCGAGCTCATGCGCGCGTCGCTCGACGGCTACTGCGCCGTCTACCTGATCGACCCGATCCTCGACGGCACGCCGGAGCTCTCGCTGCACGCGTCGACCCGCGCCGACCAGCCGAGCTTCGCGTTCCCCAGCGACAGCGGCATCGCGGGCGCCGTGTTCGAAGGCGGCCGCGCCGAGCGGGTCCCGAGCCTGAGCGCCGACCCGCGGTTTCGCCCGGAGTTCGAGGCGCCCCCCGGCGACGCCGAGCAGGCCGCGCTGTACGTGCCGCTGTACCGCCAGGACGGCCGCGTCGTCGGCGTGCTGCAGGCCTGCAGGCCCGTGCCGCGCCCGTTCGAAGAGCTCGACGAGGAGTCCCTGCGCGGGCTCGCCGACGCCGTGCGCCCCGTGCTCGACCAAGCGCTGCTCAACGCGCACGTCTCTCGCATCTGGGAGACCGAGCGCCGGACCTTCGAGCTGTTTCAGTCGCTCAACGACGAGCCGCCGCTGCGCGTGATCCTGCGCCGCGTGCTGCACACCTGCCTCGAGCTCTACGCGGTCGATCGCTGCTCGGTGATGCTCTACGACGGCGCGACCGACGAGCTCTACTCGGTGCTCTCGCTCGGGCAGGCCGCCGGCAACCCCGAGGATCGCTTCCGCTTCCCCGCGAGCACCGGCATCGCCGGTCACGTGTTCCGCACGGGCGAGCCCGAGTGGGTCAAGGACGCCTACGCCGACGATCGCTTCAACCCCGAGGTCGATCGCCAGACCGGCTTCGTGACGCGCTCGATCGACACGGTGCCGCTGCTGGGCAAAGACGACGAGCCGATCGGCGTGCTGCAGCTGCTGAACCGTGAGACACAGACCTGGACGACCGCCGACCGCGAGCACCTGCTGATGGTCGCGCACCACGCCGCGCGCGCGATCGAGAACACCGACGTGTTTCAGACCACGCAGCTGCGCGCCGTCGCGGGCGCGCGCGCGAAGGCCCGCCCGCCCGCGGAGCCGATCGCGGTCGTCGGCATGGCCTGCCGCTTCCCCGGCGGCGTGACGACCCCCGAGCAGCTGTGGGAGCTCCTCATGCAGGGGACCGACGCGATCACCGAGGTGCCCGCGTCGCGCTGGGACGTCGACGCCTACTTCGACCCCGAGCCGGGCGTCCCCGGCAAGATGTACACGCGCTGGGGCGGCTTCCTCGACGAGGTCGATCGCTTCGACGCCGAGTTCTTCGGCATCTCGCCGCGCGAGGCGAGGGCGATGGATCCGCAGCAGCGGCTGCTGCTGGAGGTCGCGTGGGAGGCGCTCGAGCGCGCCGGGATCGCGCCGGACCGACTTGCGGGCAGCTCGACCGGCGTCTACGTCGGGATCAGCAGCTCGGACTACGGCGGCCGCCTGATGTACGGCGCGTCGCCGGCGTCGCTCGATCCCTACGCCATCACCGGGAACGCGTTCTCGGTCGCCGCCGGGCGCCTCTCGTACCTGCTCGGCCTCGAGGGGCCGTCGATGCCCGTCGACACCGCGTGCTCGTCGTCGCTGGTCGCGGTGCATCTCGCCTGCCGCGCGCTGCGACACGGCGACTGCGAGCTGGCGCTCGCCGGCGGCGTCAACCTCCTGCTCGGCCCGTCCGGGACCATCTGCTTCAGTCAGCTGCGCGCGATGGCGCCGGACGGCCGCTGCAAACCCTTCGACGCCGCAGCCGACGGCTACGTGCGCAGCGAGGGCGTCGGCGTGCTCGCGCTCCAGCGCCTCTCCGACGCCCAGGCGTCGGGGCGGCCGATCCTCGCGGTGCTGCGCGGCTCCGCGGTCAACCACGACGGCCGCAGCAACGGCTTGACCGCGCCCAGCGGGAGCTCGCAGCAGGCGGTGATCCGCGCCGCGCTGGCCGACGCGAAGGCTGACCCCGAGGACATCCAGTTCATCGAGGCGCACGGCACCGGCACCTCGCTGGGCGACCCGATCGAGCTCGACGCGCTCAGCGCCACGCTCGCGAGCTCGCGCCGCGCCCTGCCCGTCGGATCGATCAAGAGCAACATCGGGCACACCGAGGCCGCCGCCGGGATCGCCGGGCTCATCAAGGCGATCCTCGCGCTGCGCCACCAGACGCTGCCCGCGACGCTGCACTTCAAACGCCCGAACCCGCACCTCGACTGGTCGCGGCTGGGGATCACGGTCCCGACGAAGCCCACGCCGCTGGTCGACGCCGGCCCGCCGCTCGCGGGCGTGAGCTCCTTCGGCATCGGCGGGACCAACGCCCACGTGATCGTGCAGGCGGCCCCGGAGCGTCGCCCGACGCGATACCGCGCCGAGCCGCCCGCGATGCTGCTCCCGCTCTCGGCGCGCGACCTCGAGGCGCTCGACTCGCTCGCGGGCGCCGTCAGCTCGAGCCTGCGCGGGCGGGAGTCGGCGCGCGACGCCGTGTACACCGCGCTGTGGGGCCGGGCGCACCACGAGCTGCGCTACGCGGTGGTCGGCGCGTCCGCGGACGAGCTCGCCGACGCGCTCGCGGCCCGGGTCGCCCGCGCCGAGCCGCCCGCGCGGGCGCGACACGCCGACCGCCCGGTGTTCCTGTTCTCTGGGCAAGGTGGTCAGTGGCCCGAGATGGGCGCGAGGCTGATGCGGCGCTCGCCGAAGTTCCGCCGCCGCGTCGAGGCCTGCGGGCGCGCCTTCGCCCCCTACGTCGCGTGGTCCCTGCCCGACGTGCTGCTCGGGCGCGCCGACCCGGCGCTCTTAAAGCGCGACGATGTCGTCCAGCCGGTGCTGTTCGCGGTTCAGCTCGGGCTCTACGACCTGTGGCGCTCGCTCGGCGTGAAGCCGGCCGTCGTCGTCGGGCACAGCATGGGCGAGGTCGCGGCCGCGTACGTCTCGGGCGCGCTCTCGCTGGCCGACGCCGCGCGCGTCATCTGCCTCCGCAGTCGCCTGGCCGCTCAGTCACCCGCGGGCGGCGGCATGGCGGTCGTCGGCCTCGACGAGGCCGCCGCGCGGGAGCTCGTGAGCGCGACCGACGGCGAGGTCGTGATCGCGGCGATCAACGGGCCGAGGCTGTGCGTCCTCTCGGGCGAGCGCGCCGCGCTCGCGCCCTTGGTGGAGAAGCTCGACGCCCAAGGGACCTTCGCGCGGCTCGTCAAGGTCGCCTACGCGTCGCACAGCCCGCGCATGGACCCGGTCCGGCGCGAGCTCGTCGCCGCGCTCTCGGGCGCGCTCTCGCCGACGGCGCCCACCTCCGCGTGGATGTCGACGGCCGACGGCGCGCCGCGTCACGAGCCCCCGGACGCCGACTACTGGGGACACAACATCCGCGACAGCGTGAAGTTCTGGCCCGTGATCGAGCGGCTGCTCGCCGACGGTCACGACACCTTCATCGAGCTGAGCCCGCACCCGGTGCTGCTCGCGTCGATCGAGCACGGCTGCGCGGCGCTCGGCGCCGAGGTCTGCCTGCTGCCCTCGCTGCAGCGCGAGCGCGGCGACCTGCGGGACCTGCTCGACCAGCGCGCGCGCCTGTTCGAGGCCGGGCACCCCCTCGAGCTCGGCTCGCTGCCGCCCGACGAGGGCAAGCTCGCGCTGCTCCCGACCTACCCGTGGCGAAAGCGCCGCTACTGGATCGACGGCGGCGACCTGTCTTCCCATTCAGGCTCCGATGCGCGCGCCGAGGACGACGACGACGACGACGCCGACGGAGGATATGACGCCGCCGCGAAGATGCGGCTGACGCCCGCGCAGGCCGTGCACGCCGAGGTCGCGAAGCTGCTCGGGCTGGGCGCCGGGCAGGCGCTCGAGCTCGAGCGCCCGCTCGCCGAGCTCGGCTTCGACTCGCTGATGGGCATGCAGCTGAGCGCCCGCCTGCGCGCGCGCCACGGCGTCGCGCTGCCGACCGAGCAGACCCGCGGCCTCGCCAAGCTGACGGCCCAGGCGCTCGCCGAGCTCGCCACCCGCGACGACGAATCAAAGCGCACGGGCGACGCGGCGATCGAGTCAGGCGCGGTCCCGCTGACCCCGAGTCAGCGCTGGGTGTTCAGCGACCCGGTGGACCCGCACCACCGCAACGTCGCCGTCGCGCTCGCCACCGACGAGCGCCTGCGCCCCGAGCTGCTCGGGCGCGCCGTCGCGGCGCTGCGCGAGCGCCATGACGTCTTCCGCCTCCGCTACCGCGGGAGCGGCCCCGAGCTCGAGCAGCGCCTGGTCGACGCCAGCCGTTTCGAACACCAACACCACGACCTCTCCTCGCTCGCCGACGACGCGCGCGCGCCCGAGCTCGCCCGCCTGGTGACGCTGGCGCAGCGCGGCGTGGACCTGTCCGAAGGGCCGCTCGCGCGCGCGCTCTCCTTCGACCTCGGCGCCGAGCGCCCGCAGCGGCTCGTGCTCGTCGCCCACCACCTCGTCGTCGACGCCTACTCCCTGTGGATCCTCGTCAGCGAGCTCGACCGCGCCTACGGCCAGCTCGCCGCGGGCGAGGCCATCGCGCTCGGGCCCGCGCCCACCTCGTGGAGCGAGTGGGCGCGCGGTCGTCCCGAGGCGCCGCCGACCGACGAGCTCGACGCCTGGGTCGACGCGATCACCACCGAGCTTCCGCCGCTCCCGCTCGACGACCCCGAGGGCGACGCGACCTACCGGACCCGCGCGCGCGTCGACCTTCACCTCAAGCCCGAGACGACCCGCGCGCTCCAGCGCGTCGCGCGACAGGGCGGCGGCCTCGAGGCCGCGCTGCTCGCCGGCCTCGCGCTCGCGCTCGAGCCGACCTACGGGCGCCCCGGCGTCCACACCATGCGCACCATCCTCGGTCGCGGGGGTCAGCGCGCCGACTCGGCGCTCGCCCACTCCGTCGGCTTCGTCGCGGACACCCACCCGATCGTCGTCGAGGCCCGCGCGGGCGCGTCGGCTGCCGAGGTCCTCGAGGTCGCGCGCGCGCGCCTCGACGCCGTACCCGGCGGTGGGCTCGGGTACACCGAGCTCGCGACGAGCTCGACCGACGCCGGTGAGCAGCTGCGCGCGCTAACTCCGCCGTCGATCCGCCTCAACGTGTTCGGCGATCTGCTCGACGCGCTGGCGCGCGCGACTCGCTTCCGCTTCGAGCCCGTCGACACAGGGCCCCTCATCAGCGAGCGACGCCGGGCCGAGGCCGAGCTGGACATCTACGTGAGGATTCAAGGCGAGCGCCTGCTGCTGGTCCTAGAGCGCTCGCGCGAGCGGCTCTCGGAGGCGACCATCACCGCGCTGCGCGAGCGCCTCGGCGCCGCCCTCGAGCGCGTCGCCGCGCTCGCGGATCCGGCGTAGCGACGCAGGCTGACGCCAGCACGAAAATACCGCGCGACGGGATGCTTGCGGATACAAGCGACTGTATCCTCGGGCGCTTGACGGACAGCGCTCACAGCGACGCCGCGTGGGGACGGCGCGAGCGGGTCTACACCGCGCTCGCCTCGACCTTCGTCGTGCTGCTGGTGCTCACCAACATCGTCGGCGCGAAGCTGTTCGTCTCGCCCCTCGACGGTCAGAGCGCGCTGACCACCGGCATCATCACCTACCCGCTCACCTTCCTCGTCACCGACGTGGTGTCCGAGGTCTACGGCAAGCGCCGCGCCGACTTCATGGTGGTGCTCGGCTTCGTGATGAGCGCGCTGATGCTCCTGATCCTGTTCCTCGCGCGCGCGGCCCCGCCCTCGCCGTACTGGGTCGCCGCCGTCGACCCCTTCTACCCGACCGTCGCCGGCTACCAGCACGCCTACGACTCGGTGTTCGCCGTCAACGGCCTGCTGCTGTTCGGCTCGATGCTCGCCTACGCGGTCGCGCAGTTCACCGACAACTTCCTGTTTCACTGGCTCAAGCGCCTGACCCGCGGTAGGCACCTCTGGCTGCGCAACAACGGCTCCACGCTCGTCTCGCAGCTGCTCGACACCTTCATCGTCAACTCCATCCTGTTCTACGTCGGCTTCGGCTGGGACTTCGCGCTCGGCGTCACCGTCATGTGGACGATCTATCTGCACAAGCTCCTCATCGCGCTGCTCGACACGCCGCTCGTGTACCTGATGGTCGGCCTCATCCGCCGCCTCACGGGCGAGCGCCCGCACGCGGCCGCGCCGCAGCCGGAGGCCGCGTGAGGGCGCTGGTCACCGGCGCGGGCGCTCGGGTCGGGCGAGCCGTCGCGATCGAGCTCGGCCGCAGCGGCTTTGACGTCGCGATCCACTACAACCGCAGCCGCGCCGGCGCCGAGCAGACCCTGCAGCGCGTGCGCGAGGCGGGCGGCACCGGCTGGCTGCTGCAGGCGCCGCTCGACACGGTCGAGGGCTGCCAGGCCGTGATCGAGGGCGCGCGCGCGCGCTGGGACAGCCTGCACCTCCTCGTCAACAACGCGAGCGTCTTCGAGCCATGTCCCTTCGAGCAGCTCACTCCGGAGTCCTGGGCCGCGACGCTCAACGCCAACCTCCGCGCCCCCTTCCTGCTCTCCCAGGGTCTGCTGCCGCTGCTCGAGGGGCCCTCGATCACCGCCGGCGCGCAGCCCGGTGAGGGCAACCTCATCGTCCACCTCACCGACATCGGCGCGTCGCGGCCGGTCCCCGGCTACGCGCACTACTCCGTGTCCAAGGCCGGCCTCGAGATGCTCGTGCGCGCCATGGCGGTCGAGCTCTCGCCGCGGGTGCGCGTCCTCGGGGTCGCGCCTGGTCAGGTCTGCTGGCCCGAGGACTACCCCGAGCAGCGGCGCGCCCAGATCGCGGCCCGCATCCCGATCCCGCGCGTCGGCACGCCCGAGGACGTCGCCGCGCTGGTACGCTTCCTCAGCCTCGAGGCGCCGTACCTAAACGGGATCATCGTGCCCGTCGACGGCGGGCGGTCAGCGCGATACTGAAGGCCGCCGCGGCCGCGAGGAGGGATCAAGCATGGATCGACTGCACCCGCTGGACCACATCGAGCTGACCCAATTCGAAATTCACGCCGTCCTCGGGGTGCTCGCCGACGAGCAGGTCCGGACCCAGCGCGTCCGCGTCGAGCTCGAGCTCAGCCTCGACCTCGAGCGCGCGGGCGACAGCGCCGACCTGTCCGCGAGCGTCAACTACGCCTCGGTCCGCGACCAGGTGCGCTTCCTGATCCAGACCGGCCAGTGGCCGCTGCTCGAGACCATCGCGGTCGCGAGCTGCAAGCTGCTGCTGGCGCGGCCCGGCGAGGCGGAGCGCCGCGCCCCCGTCGAGCAGGTGCGGATCCGGCTGCAAAAGCCCGAGATCCTCGGCGACGCCATCCCCGGCGTCACCATGACCCGCGGCGCCCAGTGGGCCGCGACGCACACCCAATCCTCAGCCAAGATCGAGCCGCCCGCAGACATCTTGGTCGAGACCTCGCGCGCCGGCGCGTACCGGGTGCAGCTCCCCCCCGACCACGCCTTCGACGTCCCGCCCGGCGCGGCCTGCCTCGTGATCGCGGGGCGAGCCCGCGGCGAGACGACCTACGCGGCCGGAGCCGCCGTCGCGCGCATGGCCGAGACGACGCTGCGCGGCGACGCGCGGCAGGGCGCGTGCCTGCTGGTGGTGAGCATCCCGCCGCTGTGACGCCGCTGGTTCGAACGAGCGCGCCGAGCACCAACGCGTCGGCGCTCACTGCTCGGCGGCGCTGACAACGTCGCCGAGCTTCTCCAGGATGAGTCGCTTGCGCGCGACAATGAACCGCTCAAAATTCTCGACCTTCCACAGCTCCGGGTCGTCGGGGATGCAGTGCCGACGCCGATACGCCGCGTCGTTATCAGCGCGCGCGAACCATTCATCAGGAGTCATCGCGCCCTTTCCTCCCGCGCCGTGCTCCTCACGCGTCAGCAGCATACAGTTCGCCAGCTGGTCCCGCGCGCGCTTTCGGTACTTCTGAAGGTCCATTCGCCCCGTCTGAGGGTTCTCGACCTTGATCCGCTTCAGCTGACTCTGGGGGAAGATGTGATCAATCTGCGCGAGGTTATTCGCGAACGCCGGCGCGTGGTCAACCTCTCGATACCAGAGGTTAAACAGCAGGTGAATCGCGTCGGACGAGCACCCAATCGCCCAGAGCTTCTCCGTGGTTAATTCCAGGCTCCGCTGCTGGCTCCGGATGACGCCAAAGACCTCTCTCAGATCAAACGCTCGTCTCTCGCGTATCTTATTCACCAGCGCGTCGAGGAGGCTGTCTGAATTCCCGCCGAACGCCCCCGTGAGCGAGGTTCGGAGGACGTACTCCACGAGCCCAGACGCGCGCTCCCAAGCGCGCTTATGATGAAACCGGAGATACACGAGGGGTATCAGCACCAGGTAGCTAGGGAGCGCCTTCCCGCACTGGATGTAAGTCTCGCCGCGGACGTAGTCTAGAACGTCCTTGATCGACTCCGCGACGCTCGTCCACTCGGCCTCGATCCGCTCGCGAACGCCGGGCTTTCTAAATTTCTCTACTTTGTAGCGCGCCCCTCGGTCGAACAGGACGAGGCACGTCTTGAGGACGAAGTCTCTCGTGAACTTGAAGCCGTGCCGATTCAGCGACTCGAGCAGCTCCTCCATCTGCTCATCCGCGACCTCCCAGCTCGCGTTAAGCAGCGAGAACAACAGGTCAGACTTCCCGAGGCGTGTGCCTCCGGAGTTCGCCCGGATGAAGACCTCGACCACGTCCTCTTCAGAGTACAGGCTCGGGTCGTCAATGCTGTCCAGCTCCTGATAGGCGATGGCCTCGTTGCTGATGATCGTCCGCCGCACCAGCTCCAGGTGATCGCGGATCTTCCCGCCGTCAGCGTCGCTGACCGGCGCCGCGGCGCGCCGCTCGATCTCTCGCGCGAGTTGATGCTCGCGCTTGTCAGTGTAGACAATATCCTTCAGCCGGACCCACGGGTACTCGGCTTCCTCCCGCCTTAAAAACATAAACTTGTACTTAACATCATCAGGATGACTGACCTCGCCGCTGAGGAGATCAAAATAGAGCTCCTTCCCCTCATAGCTCCCCTTCAGCGCGATGAAGAGGCTCTGCAGCCGCTGCTGCCCGTCAAGCACTAAGCACTTCCGCGTATGCTCCTCCCGGACGTAAAAGTCGCTGAGCCGGAGATCGGCTCGCCAGTTGTCAATAAATTCTCGTCGACGTATCGCGCTGTTCGTCTTCCAGACTAGGAGCGTGCTGATCGGGTACATCCGCAGGATCGAGTCAAACAATCGACAAATTTGATCGCTGCGCCACACAAACGGGCGCTGAATGTTTGGCAGCCAGAATCCACCGTCCTCTTGCGGGTTGTTGAGATACGAGACGATTCGTCGGATGGTCTCTTTTCGGTTCTTCACCCCAATGACTCCTGTCTGCCGCTGCCCGGGAGAGAGTAAATCGAAGAGGCGGCAACGTCACGCACACCTCCTGCCAACTCGCTCGAACCAGGGGCTCGTCTGAAGCTTCGTATCCAGCGCTCGCCAAGCGAGCGTCCGACGACGCGCAGACGCAAGGCGACGCACAAAAACCGCGCCCTTCACGCCCATCCGCGACGATCCACTGATGTCGAGCCAACGACCGTACGAGTCTCCATGACGCCGCGGTACCAGTGAACACGCCGCGCCGCGCTCGCCCCCGCGTGCTCACGCGGAGTCGCGCCGTGGGGGCGGCGACACGCGTCGTCGAGAGGGCCGCGCTACGGCGTCGAGGAGGCGCGATCGGGGCGCCGCGCGTACTTCATGATGAAGTTCGTCATCGTGCTTTCTCCTGCCGCGTTAGAGGGCCAGCCCGGCGAGGGGACCTGAGCCGAAGGACGCCTCTCCGAAGGTCTCGTTGGTCAAGCCCATCGCGTGGCAGATCGAGACCATCAGCTTGTTGTGCGGCTCGCCGTCGAAGCTGAGGTACTGACCGGTGTTGAAGTAGCCGCCCGCGCCGCCGGCGAGCACGAAGGGGACATCGGTGCACACGTGCGCGCGCGAGTCCCCCATCTCCTTGGCCCACAGGACCACCGAGTTGTCGAGCATCGTGCCCTCGCCGTCGGGCTCGGGCAGCGCCTTGAGCGAGTCGAGCAGGTACGCGAACTGCTCGGCGCTCCAGCGCTCGCAGGCCGCGAACTGGGCGACGCCGGCGACGTTGCTGTCGTCGATGTGCGAGAGCGCGTGGTGCCCCTCGCTGACGCCATCGAGCCAGGAGAACACCGAGGGGCTGACGGTGTGCGAGAGCTGAATCGTCGCCACGTTGGTCAGCCCGCAGGCGAGGCCGGTGACCGCGAGGTCGATCTGCGCCTTGACCACCGCGGGGATGCTGGTGTCGACCAGCGCGTTGCCGCCGATCGCCGGGGCGACCGGGGCGTCGCAGCTGCCGCCCGCCTGCAGGCCCTGCTCGACCGAGGCCAACGCCTCGATGTGCGCGTCGAGCTTGGGTCGCTCCTCGGCGCCGACCTGGGCGCGCAGCGCCTTGGTCTCGTCGACGAGCAGGTCGACGACGCGCTGACGGCGGTCGCGGAGCTTGGTGATCTCCTCGTCGCCGCCCATCAGGTCACCGAACATGCGGCTGTACACGCTGTCGGGGTCGTCGTCGGGCGTGACGAACTGACCCGGCGCCGAGTAGCACATGCGGGTCTGGTTGGTGCCGCCCCAGGGGCTCGTCTGCACGCCGAACTCGAGGGACTTGAACTTGGTGGGGCTCGCCAGCTCCGACGCGATGAACTGGTCGATCGACGCGCCGCCGCCGACCGAGGCCGCGCCGCCCTTGCAGGTCAGCATCGCCTCCATGCCGCCCTCGTGGTTGTCGGCCTGGAAGAAGTTGAGGCCGTCCATGACGATCAGGTCGTCTTTGTGCGGCGTCAGCGGCTCCAAGATCGAGCCGGCGGGGAACGTGAAGTCCGCGCCGCCGCCCATCGGGCGCCAGTGCGAGTGCACGATCCCGTTGGGCGAGAAGAACACGATAAAGCGCTTGGCGCCGCCGACGGCCGCGCGCGCGCGGCGTGCTCGGAGGAGATTCACGAACGGCGCGGCGACCAGGCCGACGCCGGCAAATTGCAGAAATCTGCGTCGATTCAAGCTTCGCATGTGGACTGACCTCAACTCCTCGCGCGACCGCGCCGACGCGCCCAGCGTGGGCGCGGATCAACGAGCTACGTCACGCAGTGTATTCAAATATATGTCTTCATGGACAGGTTTATTATCTCCGCCGCGATGCGCGACGGCGGTCGCGCCGCTCAGCAGCCGAGCCGGGCGGTCGCGAGCGCGATGTCGTCGAACCAGATGTCGCCGCCGCCGAGCTCCCAGCCGAAGCGCACGGACTCGAACTCGGGCGCCCAGTCGATCAGCGGGTTTTGGTTGTTGCCGTCGCCGCCGGGCGGCGTGGTCCAGTCGGTGACGTGCAGGCCCGGGACCTCCTGGCCTTCGAACCACACGCGGATCTCATGCGCCGCGCCGTTGAACTCGAACTCGAGGCAGTGCCAGGTCTGCGCCTGCACGGCGACGTCGGCGCGCTGCTCCTCATCGCCCGGCCAGTGGTTCACGTCCATCTGCCCGAGGTTCGCGCCGATCCGCGCCTCGTCGACGTCGTTGGCCTGGACGCCCGCCTCGATCCACGTCACGTGCCCCTGCGGGAGGCCGGCGTCGAGGCGAAACCAGACGCGGCCGAAGAAGCTGTTGTCGGGCGTCGGGAACACCCCCTCCGCCGCCATGAAGGTCGAGAAGCCCTCGTGGTGCACGTGGACCGACTGCGCGCCGCTGTGCGCCGTGCTGTCGTCGATCGTGATCGTCCCGTTGGAGCCGACGAGCGCCATCGTCCACAGCGAGGCGTCCGGCGGGCCGCCGACCGGCGCCGACTCGAAGTCGTCCTCGAGCAGGTCCGCCTCGGCGCCGGCGGTCGTGTCCTCCCCCGTGCTCGCGTCCGTGCCCGTGCTCGCGCCCGTGCCCGTGCCCGCGCCCGTGCCCGCGCTCGCGTCGCTCGTGCCCGTAGCGCTGGGGTCATCCGAGCTCGCGGTCATCGAGCCGCTCGTCACGTCCTCGCTCGCGCTCTCGCCCCCGTCGTCGCCACAGCAGGCGAGCAGCCACAGGAGGCTCGCCACCGCGCGAGCGCCCCGCGTATTCACCGTTTTCACCACGCGCTCGAGCAGACCATCGCGCGTCGCCGATCACAAGACCCACACGAGTGAATAATGTCTCTTGAGACAGCTGCGTAATTTCTGAGGACGTTGCGATACAACCTAAAACAGCCCCTACGCCCCGCTCGCTGGGGGCTGTGGACCCGACGTGACCGCGTGCGCGCGTGTAGGGGGAGGGCGGACCCGGGCCGCGGGCGCTGTCACGATCGCGGCCTCTCCCCCCCAGCTGGGTGCTCGTGTACACGACAGCGCGGAGCAGCCGGCGCGCATCGCGGACCTGCGCCGATCGTCCAGCGGCGGTGTGACACCCGCCCACGCGCGCGCCCGTCGACGCCCACGCCGATCGTGGCGATTGCCCCCACGCGCACACCCGTTTCGGGTCACGATGCCCCGAAAAAGCGGTCGCCAGCGCACGCCTTAAACATGCTTGAAAATACATGTCTCTTAGCTCTTGTTTGACGATCTCGAGCTGCTAGCTTGCGAGCTTGATGACATCTCCGCGCCTTTTTGGTCTCCTCTCGTGTATCTCCATCGCGGCGACGCTCGCCACCGGCTGCGGCTCGGTCTGCACCGACGACGGCCTGGGCCAGGACCTCGAGGCCTGCGACCCGGACCCCTCGGGCGACACGGACGGCGAGACCGAGGTCTCGACCTCCGAGGACCCGAGCGGCTCGACCGACGCGATGACGACCCAGGGCCCAGACCCCTCCAGCTCGGACTCGGACTCCGGCGCGGGCCTGATGAAGTGGTGTAAGGACGACGACGGCGACGGCTTCGGGGATCCGGAGGAGTGCGTCGACGCCGAGGATCCGCCCGGCGACGGCTACGCGCCCAACGGGGACGACTGCGACGACGGCAACGAGCACGCCTTCCCCGGCGCCGCGCCCAATGACGACCCCGAGGCCTGCATGCTCGACGTCGACGGCGACGACTACGGCGACACCGAGCCGGGCCCGGGCGTCGAGCCCGGCAGCGACTGCGACGACAGCGACTCCTTCACGCACCCGGGCGCCGCCTTCCTCGAGGGCGAGGACGCGTGCATGACCGACGCCGACGAGGACGGCTGGGGCGACGCCGACCCCGAGCCCGGGGTCGAGCCCGGCAACGACTGCGACGACAGCAACCAGTACGTGTTCCCCGGCGCCGCGCCCCTCGACGATCCCGACGCCTGCATGAAGGACGAGGACGACGACGACTGGGGCGACGACATGCCGCCCGACGGCGTCATGCCCGGCACCGACTGCAATGACCTCGACTCCAACACGCACCCCGGCGCGGCGCAGCTCGAGGGCGAGGACGCGTGCATGACCGACGCCGACGACGACGGCTACGGCGACGCCGATCCCGAGCCCGGCGCGACCCCAGGGACCGACTGCAATGACGACGAGCCCTACGCCTTCCCCGGCGCCGCGCCCAACGACGATCCCGACGCCTGCATGAAGGACGAGGACGGCGACGACTGGGGCGACGACATGCCGCCCGACGGCGTAGCGCCCGGCACCGACTGCGACGACCTGAGCCCCTTCACCTACGTCGGCGCCGCCGAGATCGAGGCGCCCGATCAGTGCATGGAGGACGAGGACGACGACGGCTGGGGCGACATGATGCCCGACGGGCCCAACACGACGCCCGGCACCGACTGCGACGATCAGAACCCCTTCGCGTTCCCGGGCGCCGCCGAGCTCGACGACCCGGTCGCGTGCATGGAGGACGAGGACGACGACGGCTACGGCGACGCCGCCCCGCCCGACGGCGTGCTCCCGGGGACCGACTGCGACGACAGCGACCAGGAGGTGCAGGTCGACTGCGAGCCCTGCGAGCCCAACGAGAAGATGTGCGTCGACGCCGAGCTGTGGACCTGCAACGAGAACGGCTCGGCCTACTTCAAGGAGCCCTGCGACCACGGCTGCGACCCGGTCAACCTCGAGTGCTACGAGGAGCTGATCGCCACGCACGAGCCCCCGAGCATCTGCATCGACCTCGGCTCGAGCGTGGAGCTCGACCCCAAGGTCACGGGCGGCGACGGGAACTACATGTACCAGTGGACGCCCGCCGACACGCTCGACAACGCGATGATCGAGAACCCGCTGGCGAGCCCGACCGAGCCGACGACCTACGACCTCACCGTCACGGACGGCGTGATGAACCAGGACCAGACCAGCGTGACGGTGCTGATCCAGAACCAGCCCCTCGAGCTCAACCCCGACGTCTGCGAGATCTACGACTGGCCCGGCGCGAACGTCGGCCCGCCGTCAGCCTGGGTCTGGAACGATCAAGAGAAAGAGCTGTGCGAGACCGAGAACTCCACCTCGACCGCGCTGTTCTGCGGCTGGACGCTCGACAACGCGACCGTCGAGGGGCGCGTCCAGGTCAAGACCGGGGGCGACGACGACATGCTCGGGATGCTCTGGGGCATCCAGGACAAGGCGCACTTCTACATCGCGTTCTGGAAGCAGTTCCCTCAGAACTTCTGCGGGATGACGATCCCCGCCGGCATCACCGTCAAGCGGATCTCGGCGGACGCGCCCGAGGACATCACGTGTCAGGACCTGCACAACCCGGTCGACACCGCCAACTCGGTGGTCCTCGCCACGCCCGACGAGTTCTACAACGTCGGCTGGCTCGACTTCACGGAGTACATCTGGGAGATCACCCACCTCTCCGACCAGTTCACGATCCGCGTCAAGACGGCGCTTGATATCGTGGTCGCGGAGACGACGATCATGGACAGCACCTACCCGAGCGGCCAGGTCGGGATGTACGCGGCGTCGCAGAACCAGACCTGCTTCAAGGGCTTCGAGACGAGCTGCCTGTAGTCACCGAGCGCCGCGCCCTCGAGCAACGCCGAGGGCGCGCGCCGACGCTCGCGCGAGTCCGCCCGGCGCGACCGCGCGCAGAGGCTGCGTGGCCGCGCGTGCGTGTTTCGTGCACACGGGATTCGTGGTGAACTGTCGTTTGACATGTCCATGAAGGCAGCCGCGCTCCAACACGAGGACGCAGCGGCGCGGTGAACAACACGCTGCGCTACGCTGCGCTCGGCGCGGCCTTCGGCCTGTGCTTCCCGATCGTCGCGACGGCGCTGGACGTCGCGGCCCAGTCGCTGCCGCTGACGACCGCGAGCCTCCTGCGCGCGCAGGCCACCCAGCCGCTGCACTGGATCATCGACACGGCGCCGCTGTTCCTCGGCCTGTTCGCGTCCCTCGCCGGGCGGCGGCAGGACACCGTCGAGCGGATCAACGTCGAGCTCGAGAGCCGCATCGAGCAGCGGACCGCGGAGCTGCTCGCGGCCAAGGAGGCCTCAGAGGCGGCGAGCCGCGCGAAGAGCGAGTTCCTCGCCAACATGAGTCACGAGATCCGCACGCCGATGAACGCGGTCATCGGCATGACCGGGCTGCTGCTCGACACCGAGCTCGACGACCAGCAGGAGGGCTTCGTCGAGATCGTGCGCAGCAGCGGCGAGGCGCTCCTGAGCCTGATCAACAACATCCTCGACTTCTCGAAGATCGAGGCCGGCGAGCTGCACATCGAGCGCACGGCGCTGAACGTCGCCGCCTGCGTCGAGAACGCGATCGAGGTCGTGACGCTCGCCGCCGCGAGCAAGCAGCTCGAGCTCACCTTCCGCGTCGACACCGACGTCCCGACGGCGATCCGCGGCGACCCGACCCGCCTTCAGCAGGCGCTCGTCAACCTGCTCGGCAACGCGATCAAGTTCACCGAGCGCGGCGAGGTCTCGCTGACCGTCACGGCGCGCCCGCCCGCCGAAGGCTCCAGCGTGCGTGTGCTCGAGTTCGCCGTCCGCGACACCGGCATCGGGATCCCGGCGGACGTGATCCCCAACCTGTTCGGCGCGTTCACGCAGGCGGACCCCTCGACGACGCGCCGCTACGGCGGCACCGGCCTCGGGCTGGCGATCTGCGATCGCCTCGTGCGCGCGATGGGGGGGCGGATCGAGGTCGAGAGCGAGGTCGGGCGCGGCTCGGTGTTTCGCTTCACGATCGCGGGCGAGGTGTCCGACTACGCGCGCCCCGAGTACCTGGAGGACGACGAGCTCGGCCTCGCGGAGACCCGCGTCCTGATCGTCGACGACAACGCGACCAACCGCGAGCTCGTCGAGTTCCACACGCGCTCGTGGGGCATGCTGCCGACGCTCGCGGCCTCCGGGGACGAGGCGCTGGAGCTGCTCCGGCGCAAGCGCTTCGACTGCGCCATCCTCGACATGCACATGCCCGGGATGGACGGGCTCCAGCTCGCCGAGGCGATCCGCGCGCACCCGCGCGGTCGCTCGATGGAACTGCTGATGCTCACGTCGCTGGGGCAGCGCACGGATCATCCGAGCGCGGCGCTGTTCTCGGTCTTCCTCTCCAAGCCGGTCCGCCCCTCCCGGCTGTTCAACGCGCTGCTGGACGCCCTGTCCGGCGAGGCGATCGCCGACTCACGCGTGAACATGCGTCGGCCCAAGCGCCCGGACGCCGACGAGGACCCGGAGCCCGCGCCCAAGAGGAACCTTCGGCTCCTGCTCGTCGAGGACAACGCCAACAACCAGATGGTCGGCAAGCTGACGCTCACGCGCCTCGGCTACCGCGCCGACGTCGCCTCCGACGGCCTCGAGGCCCTCGAGGCCCTCGAGCGGATCGAGTACGATCTGGTGCTGATGGACGTCCATATGCCGCGCATGGACGGGCTCACGGCGACCCGCGCGCTGCGGGCGAGGCGTTCAGGGCACCAGCCATACATCGTCGCCTTGACGGCCAACGCGACCGTGCAGGACCGTCAGAAGTGCCTCGACGCGGGGATGGACGACTACCTCGCGAAGCCCTACCGCGCCGATGATCTGAAGCAGGTGCTCACCCGCCGCGCGCGCGCGACAGAGCGCGGCCGCGAGCGGCCCTCGGCTCCGCCCGCGCCGCGCGACGCGGGGGAGAACGCCGGCGAGCCCGCGGACGAGCCGACGCTCGACCCCGCCGCCTTCGCCCAGATCCACGAGCTGCTCGGCGACGACTCCGCGCAGGTCGACCAGTTCCTCCACGACTTCCTCCCCGGGCTCGCCACGCTCTTCGACGAGCTCGAGCGCGCGGCCGCGGAAGAGGACCTCGAGGCCGTGGAGCGGACGGCGCACACGATGAAGTCGAACGCGCAGACCGTCGGCGCGTCAAGGCTCCACCGGCTCGCGCGCGCGCTCGAGAAGCAGCTCGCGCGCGCCGAGGAGGTCCCGGAGCTCGAGCGGCGCGTCGCCGCGCTGCGAATCGCCCACCGCGAGTACCTCGCCGCGCTCGAGCAGCACCGCGTCGCCGCCCGCGGGTGACCGCCGCCCGACGTCCTTCAGCCCGCAGCGGCGGGTGAAGAACGACTCACCGCAGCGTCGGCGCGTTTGCTACGGTTTGGGTATGCGAAGCTGGATCCGCGCGTTGATGCGCGCCACCTTGGGCGCGGCCTCTCTGGTCGCCAGCGGCTGCGATCCGCTCGTCTCGGACGAGGAACAGCTCGAGTTCCACAACCCGTTTCGCGGGCGCGGCGAGGTGCTCAGCGGCTTCGAGTCCGGAGACGCCGTGGTCGCGGGGAGCCGCTTCTGTCCCCAGATCACGCGGATGCTCTCTGTCGATGTCGAGCAGTCGGACTTCGACGACTGCTTCGCGCTGTCCGCCGAGGGCCCCGCGCTCATCGACGCGGACGACTGCATCCAATTCGAAGACGCGTCGGGCCTCGCCGTGCTCCGCATGAGCAGCCAGACGTGTCCCTTCGGCCTCGCGGTCGAGCCGCTCGCGGATGACTCGCTGCGCTTCGCGGTCACCGAGCCCGCGAGCGCCCAGCTCGACTACTTTCGCCTCGATCGCGCCTTCGCGGACGGGGCCCCCGTCCAGGTCGACGCCGAGCTCCCGCCGCCGAGCGCCGGCCCGTTTCGCCTGGTCGGCGCGAGCGCGATGGCGCTCGAGTTCTCAGACGCGGCCGGGGCGGGGCTGTACTGGACCGACGACGCGGTGGAGCTCGAGCGGGACGGTCAGCCCCTCGAGCTCCAAGGTGACAACGTGCAGCTCGATCCCCCTGCCGCCGATCCGTTCTCGATCACCGCGCGCGTCGGTGCGTCCCAAGGCGGCTTCACGCTCGGCCCCTTCGAAGCGGCGACCGCCTCCGAGGCCGCGACGCTCGAGCTGTTCCCGATCATCACGCAGTCCGGGGACAGCCTCGTCCCCGAGGCCGTGCGCGCGGTGGTCCGAGACGCGGAGGGGCGCGTGCTCTACGGCGCGCCGGTCGAGTGGGAGCTCACCCGCGGCGAGCTCGCGCTCACCCCCGATCCGCTCAGCGATCCGCCGCCGCCGCCGAGCGCTCCGTTGATCGGCGACTTGATCGCGGCCGCCGACGCCTGCGAGCCGCCCCCCACCGGCCGCGCGAGAGAGCGCAGCGCGACGATCTCGGCGGCGATCGGCCAGGCTTCCGCCTCGATCGAGCTGGTGTGGGAGCGCGCGCCGGTCGAGGCCGACGACGAAGAGCCGTTTGTGCCGTCGGCCTACTGCCGGGAGCCGACGCGGTCCTGCGCGTGCTCGAGCCGGACCGGGCGCGCCCCGCCCGCGTGGGGTCTCGCGGCGCTCTCGCTGCTCGCCTGGACACGTCGGCGTCGCGGCGGCGCGCGGTGACCTATAAAACATGACCATAATGACATGTCGACTCGCTGGCGTCAGGGCGTCGTCCTGGCGCGGTCGACGCGCGGCGCGGCCACCCGCTGTGCTCAGCCGGGCGGGACCGGGATGCAGATCCCGCCGCCCTCGATCTGCGCGTTGGTTCGGAAGGTGTTGTTGAGCTTCCAGCTCTGCGGCTCGACCGTCGGGATCGTGCCGTCCTCGCGCACGTTCGTGACGTGATAGGCGTGCTGATTCCAGATCCGCCGGGCCTGGATCCAGCGCTCCTCGACGTCGCGGAACACCTGGATCCCCGGGTCGCCGCCGCCGAGGTGCCCGTTCGAAACCACCAGGATCTCGGCCGAGCCGTCGTTGTCGATGTCAGCGACCGTCGGGTACTCGCTGAGCGTGCCGCTCTTGCGCGAGACCGTCAGCAGCGGCGCGCCGGCGCCGTCGAACACGTAGAGCGTCTGCTCGTCGGCGTACATCGCCTCGGCCACGCCGTCGCCGAGGAAGTCGAACGCGGTCCCGGCCGCGATCCCCGAGAGGTCGGAGATGGGCGCCTGCCAGACGATCGTCGCGTCGCTCTCGTAGACCGTGTAGTTATTGGCCGAGCTGACGGCGAACTCCGGCTCGCCGTCGCCGTCGAAGTCGTGGATGGTCGCGGGCCTGTGCCAGTTGGTCCCGCCGGGCGGGTCGCCCGTCGGGCGCAGATCCTGATAGACGATGGTGCCGTCGTGCTCGAGCAGCGAGACGCCGTTGACGGTCGTCAGCAGGATCTCCGGGAGCCCGTCGCCGTCGAGGTCGGCGACCTGCGGATACCCGGCCTTAAGGTTGGTGAGGTAGTACTGCGAGCCGTCGTGGTGATACGCGGCGTGCCCGAGCACGACCTCGAGGTCGCCGTCGTCGTCGAGGTCCGCGGCCGTCGTCGCGCCCCACTGGCCCGCGACCTGCGGGAGCGTCGTGATCAGGTCGCCGTTGTGATCGAAGAGGTTGTTGGCCGCGATGATCTCGACGTCGCCGTCGGCGTCGAGATCGGCGAGCGCGGCGGCGCAGGAGTAGCGCAGGTCCTGGTTGTAGAGCTGCCCGATCTGCCAGGTCGCGGGCTTCTCCCACTTCTTGGTCCCGTCGTGCTCAAACGCGATCATCGCGCCGCCCGGGGTCGCGGTGACGATCTCGGCGACGCCGTCGTTGTCGATGTCGCCGATCGCCGGGGTGAAGGTGCCGTCGACGGCGTCGGCGGTCACGAAGTGCACCGCGCCGGTCTCGCCGTCGAGCACGTAGACGTGCCCGACCGAGCCCGGGGAGCTGGGGTTGACGCCGAACACCGCGATCACGTCGGGGATGTCGCACAGGTCGATCTCGCCGTTGTCGTCGTCGTCGGTGAGGTTGGCGACGAGCGGCGTCACGTAGCTGTAGGGCTCGCCGGGGTCGGTGAAGCTCCACTCGACCTCGGGCGCGAAGCTGTCGGGCGGCGCCTCCTCCTCGCAGTCGCCCACCGCGTCCATGTTGTCGACGACCTTGCACATGTCGACCGGCCGCCCGGTGTCGCCCATGTCGTCGTTATCGCCCACGTCGAACTTGATCCCGCCGGTGAGCGCCGTGCCGGCGCTGGTCGACGCGCCCGTGGTGCTGCCGGTCGTCGTGCCGCCCCCGGCGGTGCCCGTGGCCGTGCCGACCCCGCTCGACGCGCTGGTCTGCGTCGACCCGCCAGCGGTCGCGGTCGGCGTCGCCGTCGCCGCCGTCGAGGAGCCCGCGTCGCTCGCGGTCCCGCCGTCGCTGTCACCACACGCCCCGAGCCCGAGGGCGAGCGAACCGCTCGTGAGGAGGACAGCGCGCGAGCGGTCGAGGAGCCAGTGCATATGCGGATCGTCGATGACGCGACATACGAAGTCAACGCGGAGCTCGTAGCGCGCGAGCGGGGTATACTGGCGCGTGATGACGTCTCCTGTTTACGTCTCCAACGTCACGATCGAGCGCGTCGGCGGGCCGGTGCGCCGCGCGTCGATCCCTGGAAACTCCGAGCCGACCTACTACAGCGTTCACGGCGCGATCGCGGCGCACTACGGCGTCGCGCCCGACTCCGCGCCGGTCCACGCGACGACGATCGACCACGTCATCGCGGCGACCGCTGGTTGACTCACCGGCACGTTCGCCGGCGCCCTCGCGGCCCGGCGGATCGATCCCACCGGTCTGGTGGGACGCGCGCGCGGTGAGGTCGAGAAGGAGGGCGGCGTGCTGATCATCAAGCGGATCCACGTGGAGTACCGCGGGCTGACGATCACGGACGAGCGGCGCGCGACCGTCGAGAAAGTCCACGGCTTCCACGCCCGCGGCTGCCCGGTCTACCGCTCGCTCGAGGCCGCGATCGCGATCACGACGAGCCTGCGAGAGAGCTGACGAGCGCGACCTGTGATGAAGCTGTTGAAGCGGCTGCGCGCGCGCGTCGACGCCCTCGTCACCGCCGGTGACGCCGGCGCGCGGGGACCTGTGGACCCGCGCCTGCTGCCGGCGCGACGCGTACGCCAGCGCTTCCGAGAGCGCGGCGGTGACTCGCGGGCGGCGCTGCGCGGCGCGCTGGAGCAGCTCGCGGGCCTTCGAGTCGAGCTCGAGGACGACGCGCGCTGGGCCCGTCTCGTTCGCATGGTTCATGAGACAGGCGATGTGTGGAACGCCGAGGACTGGCCGCGAGGCTTCGACCCGCTCGTCTGCGCGGCCTCGCTGTGCGAGCACGTCGCCTTTGAGTGCGCGCGCTGCCCGATCGGCCGGCGTCAGGGGGAGCGCTCCTGCGCCCACCCGCAGACCGCCTACGGGCGCGTCGGCGAGCTCGTCCGCGAGGGCGAGCGGGCGGCGCTGCGGGCCCACCTCGATCAGCTCGAGGGGACGCTGCGCGAGGAGCTCGCCGCGCTCGATGTCGGCCGATAAGTCATCTGCACCATCCCCGCGCCGATGCTGCGGCTCTCGATCAGCTCGAGCGCGTGGCGTCGCGACGCGCCCGCGAACAAGGGGATGCCGGCGCCGAGGATCACCGAGGCGACGCTGATCGTCAGCTCGTCGACGAGCCCGGCGTCGAGCGCCGAGCGGATCAACGCGCCGCCGTCGAGGTAGACGTCGCGCGCGCCCGCGGCCGCGCGCGCCTCCGCGACGATCTGCTCGATGCCGCCCGACACCGCCCGCACCGTCGGCTCGGGCGACTCGAGCTTGCGGCGCGTGGCGACGAGCACCGGCGTGTCTCCGTAGGGCCAGGGACCCTCAAAACCGGCGACGACCTCGTAGGTCCGCCGGCCCATCAACATCGCGCCGATCTGGGCGAAGAACTCGGCGTAGCCAGCGTCGGAGGGCTCCTCGCCGCCCGGCTGCGGCAGCCACGAGAGGTCATCATCGAGCCCGGCGATGAAGCCGTCGAGCGAGGTGGCGATGTAGACGCGAACGCGCGAGGACATGCGCGGACTCTACAACACCTCCGCGCGGCGCGGCGGCTAGCGTGCCGTCCTCGACGTTCGACCGTCACCGATCGGCTTGTTGGTGTTCCACTTGAAGTGGCTGGCGAGCATGATCCGCAGCCCCTGGGTCTCGTCCGGGTCGTCGCCGCTCCAGCAGCAGAGCTAGCAACAACAAGCCCGCGTAGGCGGCGAGGGGCGGTGACGTACCTTGTCCCGATGCACAGGCGCATCCCTGGCCGTCTCGGCCCTCACCGACGCCTGCAGACGTGTCGGAGTCGGGCGCATCTGTATCCGAGTCGCTCATCGGGTCTTCGGTGTCGTCATCATCATCGTCGTCGTCACCGCCGACGGTCGTGGTGTCCTCGGGCGGGAAGCACTCGTCCACGAACGCTTCTGATCCGAGGCACAGGCGCGTCTTCGCGGACGCCTCCGCGATCACGGGGAGCGTGCCGACCACCCAGTAGCCCCCGGGCGGATAGTCGCCGAGCGAGACCAGGCCTGTCACGTCCGCGCGCCACTCGAGCACCGCCGGCTCCACGGGCCCATCGCCCTGTCCATCGACGACGGGGTGGAGCGAGAAACGCAGACGATCGTCAGCTGTGTCGACGCCCGCCGCGAGCGGGCCGCCGCCGTGGTCGAGGCGGTAGTAGCTCGCCGCGGTCGGCTGGAAGCGCGCCGCGTCGTCGATCGTCGCGCCCGCCTCCTCCGCCGTGACGCCCGCGAGCTGGGCGGCGAACTCGTAGCTGTCTGTTAGGCCATCCCGACCGCCGGTTGCGAGGTTGCGCCGCGCGAACTCGGTCCAGGCCTCGTCGAGGGAGTCGCCCGCGTCTTCGAGCGCCGCGGCCACGCCCGCGAGCACGTCGACGTCCTCGCCGTCGGGGCTCTCGCTCGCAAGCTGCAGCGCGACGTCGAGCGCGCCGTCGTGGCGCTCGTGCAGAAACCACCAGAACAGCGCCGTGCCGTAGGAGAAGGACTGCACCGGGCCCGCCGGCGGCGCGTCGATCGGGCGATCCGCGAGCGCGAGGTAGGCGTCGCACTTGCCGATGAAGTCCGCCGACTCGGGCAGATACACTCGCTGGGCCCACACGGCCGTGCCCTCGCTGAACCACACCGGCTGGGCGCCGTCGTAGGCCGCCTGCACGGCGTGAAACAGCTCGTGCGGGACCACCGTGTCGACCGCGTAGTCGAGGCTCGGGTAGCTGTATCCGGCGAAGTCGTTCTCGAGCGCGAACCAGCCGGCGCAGTGTCGGGGCGCGTCGGCGCAGGCGTCGAGGGAGAACACCCCGTCGGCGCTGCCCTGGAAGTCGAGCAGGTAGATGTCGAAGGCCGGGCTGCCGCCGAGCGCCTCGAGACCAAAGGTGGCCTCCGCGACAGGCGGTCGAAAGCCCAGCTCGGCGTACAGCTCAAGCGCCGCGACGGCCGTCTCCGCGACCTGCTCGACGAAGTCGGGCACGTCGTCCGCGTCGTCGTCGGCGAGCAGCGTGGCGTTGGGGCCCGCGCGCGAGTAGTGCACGCGGACGCGCTCATCGGGGCTGTCGTGAAACGCGAGCAGGTCCTCGTCGGAGTACGACCACAGGCCCCCGCCATCCGTCGGGCGAGCCCAGGCCTCGGCGCTCGCTAGGCCCGTGAGGAGCGCCGCGAACGCGGGCAGGAGCTGGAGCGCGCGCGTCATCGCTACAAGAACGACCAGCGCCAGGTCATCTCGGCCGAGCCGCTGCCCATCGTGCCCTGCTCGTTGCAGCCGTCCTGGCCTTCCTTGTAGTAGGCCTCAACGGTCAGCTTGACGACGCGCGCGTCCGCGAGCTCGAGCAGGAAGACCTGGCCGGTGGTCGTGACGCAGCCCTGGTACCCCCACCAGCTCGACATGTTGTAGGCCGGGTTGCCGGGGAGCCCGGAGCCGTCCTCGATCAGCGCGCACTGATCATCGTAGAAGGCCTCCGGCGCGAAGCTCGTGCCGCCCGGCACCGCCGCGACCTCCGCGTAGCCTCCCGGCACCGCCGCGACGCCGACGCAGCCCGCGCCCGAGCTGCCGCTGTTGACGCGGATGCCGAAGCGCTTGGCCGCGATGTCCCACGCGCCCGAGCTGAGCGCGGTCACGTCGTCGATCGCGACCTTCTCGAGACCCGCGTCGGTGAACGACATGTAGACCCAGGGGTTCATGGACGCGCCCTGGGTGCCGCCGGCGCTAGCGTCGACCGTCGACACCCAGTCGGCGCCCTCCTGCGAGCTGGTGACTGCGGCGTCCGAGGCGAAGTCCTGCAGCGAGAGGTCGAGGATCAGCGCGTCCTCACAGGGCACAGGAGCGCAGATTCCGTCGCCGTCGCCGTCTCCATCGCCGTCTCCGTCGCCGTCTCCATCGCCGTCTCCATCGCCGTCTCCATCGCCGTCTCCATCGCCGTCGCCGTCGCCGTCCCCGTCGCCGTCCCCATCTCCGTCGCCTTCGCTGCCGGAGTGGCCTTCGGTCTCGTGATCGTGATCGGTGTCGTGATTGTGGTCCGTGTCGTGATCCGTGTCGCCGTCGTCGCCCCCACAACCGAGGGGCGTCAGCAGCAACACCGCGAACAGCGAGAGCGTCTTCGTTCTCATCGTAAATTAATTATGAAAGTCATTTTCAATTAGCAAGATAAAATATTGGAAAGCACGGGATCGCGCCGTGACTTTCATCTTTTTTGATATTGAAAATTATTTTCATTAAAGTGCTACGCTCAGCGCCATGATGTCGAACGCGCGCACCCCCCTCTCGTATGTCGCAGCCGCCATCGTGTTGTTCGCGGGCCTCGCCTGTGACGGCTCGGGCGCCATGGAGACCGGCGAATCCGGTGACTCCGGCGACACGCCGCTCGCCGAGGGCGCCCTGACGATCGACGCGACCGAGCAGGAGGGCTGGGTCTACCTCGACCTCGAGACCCTCGAGGAGGTCACCCCGGCGACTCCCGCCGACTCGGATGAGTGGGACCTGGGCTTTCAGCGCTACAGCGTCTCGAGCAACGGGGGCACGAGCGGGAGCGGCGGCGTCGAGGTCGCGGTCCTCGAGGGCGTCGACTTCGACACCCTGACGAGCGCGCCGGCCGACGGCTACATCGCGGACGCGGTCGAGGGCACGCCCGACGGCATGTCCTTGGAGCAAGGCTACGCGTTTGACGGATGGTTCGACTACAGCCCGGTCGATCACACGCTCTCCGCCAACGGCACGGTGTTCGTGGTCCGCACCGTCGAGGAGAACTACTTCAAGGTCGAGCTGCTCGACTACTACGACATGGCCGGCACCTCGGGCCATGTGACGCTGCAGGTCGCGCCGATCGATCCGCCGCAGTGAGCGGATCGCCCGACGCGACGCGGTCGCCGGCGAGACCTCACTCGACGCTGAAGCGCGCCTGCAGGTGGGCGAGGCGCTCGTGCCAGGACTCGCGCTGGGACTGGGCCTCGGTGCGCTTGCCGAACAGCTGCAGCAGCGTGCTGCGGTCCTCGTCGTAGACCTCGAGCGACCACACCAAGCCGCGGTCAGTCGGCTTGCGCACGATCCAGGCCGCGTCGAGGCCGGCCTCGCGCGCGTGCAGGTTGAAGTCGGGGTCGAGGACGTTGAGCCAGCCGTTGGTCGCGACGACGCGGTGGATCAACCCGCTGTGGATCTGGATGCAGCCGGTGTTGCCGACGAAGATCATCAGCGGCTCGGCGTCGGCGGCGGCGCCCTCGAGCAGCGCCTGTAGACACGGACGGGTGACGCGCGCGGCCCACTCAGCCCCGAGCAGCCGGAGCGCCTGAACGCGACCGACCCCGAGACGGCGCAGCAGGATATGGACGTCGTGGGTGTCTCTCATGGCCGCCCACGCGCCGCGCAGCCCGTCGACGTCGATGTCCTCGTCGGCGCGCTCCGCTGGCTTCGGCAGCGGCTTGAGCTCGAGCGCGGGCGGCGGCTCGGGGGCGCGCAGGGCCTGCACCAAGGCCGCCCAGGCCTCCCGGTCGGTCTGCTCGCGGGCGTAGATCTTGAGCACGGCCGCGCCGGCGGTGTCGAAGATCTGGATGCTGTCCATCGCGCCGCGACGGGTCTCGACCGGCGCCGCGATCGCGAAGCCCCAGCGCGAGAGGATCAGGCGCTGGTCGATGTCCCTCCCGTAGACGCCGGACATCGGGAACGAGGCCTCGACGCGCTCGTACGCGCCGTCGCGCTCGTGGACGACGTGGGCGTTGCGGGTCAGGCACATCACGCGGCCGAGCGCGGGCAAGCCGTTGAGCAGCGCGATCCAGTCGGGGCGCAGCAGGGTCGCGTCGTCGCCGACGCGGGAGAACAGCAGCTCAGCCTCGCTGACCTCGAGCGCGCGCGCGACATCGAGCGTGCGCATGCCGGGCGTCGCGGCGAGCTTGTCAAGCCAAGCGTTTCGTAGCGGTCTCATGGGTGTTCCGTTCGTTTGGTTGTTGTTGAAGGGGAGGTAGAAGGGGAGGAGCGCGGCGTGATGCCGAGGACGACGGGCAGCGCGCCCACGTCCGGGATGTCGATCCAGCGGGTGCGCACGCCGTAGGCGCGCTGCAGGTTGCTGGCGGAGAGGACCTCTGCGGGAGCGCCCGTCTTCACGAGCTGGCCCTCGACGAGCAGCGCGACGCGGTCGGCGTACATCGCCGCGAGCGCGAGATCGTGGAGGATCGCGAGGACGCCGACGCCCTCGCGGGTGAGCGCGCGCGCGAGCTCGAGCGCGTGGTGCTGCCACGCGAGGTCGAGCGCCGCCGTCGGCTCGTCGAGCAGCAAAAAGCGCGAGGCCGCGGCGTCGCCGTCAAGCTGCGCGAGGACCCGCGCCAGCATGACGCGCTGCTGCTCGCCGCCCGAGAGCCGCGTGAAGAGCGACCCGCGAAGCTCCGCGAGCCCGACGCGCGCGAGCGCCCGCTCGACCGCGCGCGCGTCCTCGACCTGGCGGGCTCGGTGCGGGTGACGGCCGAGCGCGACCACCTCGTCGACGTGAAAGCCCGCGCTCAGCTGGGCGCGCTGGGGCAGGACCGCGCGCCGACGCGCGAGCGCGTCGCGGGGGTACGCGCGCAACGCTCTCTGGTCGAGCGTCACCTCGCCCGCGCGGGGCGTGAGCTCGCCCGAGAGGCCGCGCAGCAGCGTCGACTTGCCGGCGCCGTTCGGCCCGACGACCGCGACCAACTCACCTGGCTCAACCGCCAGGCTCACGCCGCGCAGCACGACGCGTCGCCCGAGCGCGACCTCGAGCGCGTCGGCGGCGAGCGTCACGTCAACCTCCGGCGGCGGGCGGCCAGCAGCCACAGGAAGAACGGCCCGCCGAGCAGCGTCGTCAGCACGCCGATCGGCAGCTCCGCGGGCGCGACGACGGTCCGCGCGAGCATATCCGCCAGCACGATCACGCAGGCGCCGAGCAGCGCCGAGGCCGGGAGCAGCAGCCTGTGTCCTGGCCCGAACGCCAGGCGCACGAGATGCGGCACGACCAGGCCGATGAAGCCGATCGCGCCGCTCGCCGAGACGCTCACGCCGACGAGCAGCGCGCCGACCCCGATGATCCAGCGCTTCGTCGCCTCGACCGGGACGCCGAGGTGCTCGGCCTCGGCCTCCCCGAGCAGTAGGCAGTCGAGGCGCGAGGCGAGGCGCGGCGTGAACGCGAGGCCGGCGAGCAGCGGCGGGACCGAGGCGAGCGCGACGGTCCAGGTCGCCCCGCCGAGACCGCCGAGGGTCCAAAAGGTCAGGTCACGCAGCTGCGCGTCGTCGGCCAGGAAGATCGCGAAGCCCGTGATCGCGCCGGTGATCGCGTTCATCGCGATCCCGGCGAGCAGCAGCGTCGCGACGTCGAGCTGCTGGACGCCGCCGGCGAGCGAGACCACCGCGAGCAGCGTCACCAGGCTGCCGATGAAGGCCGCGACCGGGATCAGGTACGGGCGGACCGCGATCGCCCAGGAGAGCGCGACGGCCTCGAGCGACGCGCCGATGGCGCCCGCGGTGAGGATCGCGATCGCGACCGCCGCGGCCGCGCCGAGCGTGATGCCCAAGAGGCCAGGATCGGCGAGCGGGTTGCGGAACAGGCCCTGGAACATCGCGCCCGCGGTCGCCAGCGACGCGCCGACCACCAGCCCGAGCAGCGTGCGCGGCAGCCGGATCTGCCAGACCACCGCGTCGAGCGCCCGCGTCGCGGCCTCCTCGCTCGACATGTCGAAGTGGCCAGGAGCGACATGGGAGCCGAGCACGCGCAGCACGTCCGCCGCCGGCACCTCGAGGGCGCCGAGGCCGAGGCTGAGCACGAAGACCACCGCGACCGCGAGACTCAACGCGCCGAGCACGACGGGCCGACGCGCCGCGCGGGCGCGGCTCACAAGTCCGCCTCCGGATGCAGCAGGGCCGCCAGCGTCCGCGCGGCCTCGCCGAGGCGCGGGCCGAAGCTGAGCAGCAGCAGGTCCTCCATGTCCAGGACCCTGCGGGCCCGCCCGGCCGGCGTGGACGCGACCCCCGGCGCCGCGAGCACCCCGTCGACCCCGGCCATGGAGCCGAGCCCTTTCGTCGTCAGCAGGATCACGTCGGGCTCCGCGGCGACGACCGCCTCGGCGGTCAGCGGCTGGTAGCCCTTGTGCTCGCTCGCCAGCGCGCCGCCGGACAGCTCGATCAGCTCGGCCGCGGAGGTCCCCACGCCCGCGACCCGCATCACCCCTCCCGCGCGCGCGTAGATGAAGAGCACGCGCGGGCGCGGGCGCCCGGCGACCTTCGCCTTGACCTCCGCGAGCTCGCGCTCGATCGCGGAGACCAGCTGCTCACCGCGCTCGGTCTCGCCGAGCAGCCCGGCGACCCTGCGGATCCGGACGAGCGCCTGCTCCGGGCTCTGGACGTCCGGGATCTCGAAGATCTCGACGCCCGCCGCCTTGATCTGCTCGAGCGCCGCCGGCGGACCCGATCCCTCGGACGCCAACACCGCGGATGGCCTCTGCGCCAGCACCCCCTCCGCCTGGATCGTGCGAAAGAAGCCGAGCGTCGCCTTGCCCCCGGCCTCGGGCGGGTAGTAGGAGGTCGAGTCGGTCGCCACGACCGCGGCGCCGCGCTCGAGGGCGTAGACGATCTCGGTGGTGCCGGCGCCGAGCGTAACGAGCCGCGAGGCGTCGACCGCTCCCGGCGTCGCGGTCGGGACAGACGCGGGCGCGGAGACAGACTCGATCCCGCGCCCCTCCGCGGGCGATTCGTCGTTTGTGTTTGCGTCGCAGCCAGGGAGCGCGAGCGCGAACGCGAACGCGAGGAGCGAGAGCATGGACGGACGGGGGCGGATCGACATCATGGGCGCCTCAACTCGACAGGAGCACTCTCTTCAAATTGAAAGTCATTTTCAAAATAGTCAAACGACGCCGAGGGGGCGAAAACGCCACTCCCCACCAGACTAGTTTATATTTTGATTTTGAATTTCAAAATCATAAATTAATACTACCCCACCGATGATGCTCGCACTCAACCCCGTGTTCTCCACTCGCGCCGACCGGAGCGCGGCGTGAAGCGCTTCGACGACGCGGCCGCCTACTCCGCCGAGATCCGGCGACTCGTGCCCGGCTACGAGCTGGTGCACGCGCTCACGCTCGCCGCCTTGAGCACCCTCGTGCCGCCCAACGCCCGCGTGCTCGTCGTCGGCTGCGGCCCGGGCGAGGAGCTCGTCGAGCTCGCGCGCGCGCACCCTGGCTGGGTCTTCGACGCGCTCGAGCCCTCGCAGGCCATGGCCGACGCCGCCGCGCGCGCCGTCGCGGAGGCGGGCCTCGGCGCTCAGGTCAGCGTGCACAACAGGGCCCTTGGGCCATCCAACGGCGTCAAGCGCGACGCGGCGCTCTGTCTGCTCGTCGCCCACGTCATCCCGGACGACGGCGCGCGTGAGCGGTTCTGGAACGACCTCGGCGACTCGCTGCGACCCAACGGCTGCCTCGCGCTCGCCGAGATCGAGCAGACGAGCGCGACGACGCAGGCGATCTGGTGCGAGTGGGCGGCCCTGCAGGGCTGCGACGCGTCTCGGGTCGCCGTGCTGGCGGAGCGCCTCGAGCGTGGCTTCGTCACGCTGCCCGCCGCGCGCACCCGAGCGCTCGCCGCCGGCGCTGGCTTCGTCCACGAGCGCGCGCTGGTCCGCGCGCTCGGGGTCGTCGCGGATGTCTGGCGCCGCGCCCCCGCGTGAGCCGCGTAGAAGCGCGTCTGCGCCATGCACCGCCAAGCGCGCCGGGCTCGTTGTCTAGAAGCGCCTGCGCAGCATCCCGGGCGGTCGGAGCTCGGTGACGAGCTGCCCCTCCCCCGCCCCGCTCGCGCTCTCGACACCGGCCTGAAAGCCGTCGAAGTAGGCCTGCCAGACGAGCGAGGCGAGCTCGAAGCTCCCGGTGAGCTCGCGCAGCGCCTCCTCGACGTCGACGCCGTCGCGCCGGAGGCTCGCTAGCTGCTCGTGAAGGTCGCGCATGCGCTCGTCCTTCAGCGCCCCCGGCGGGAGCGGACGATCGGTGAGCGTGGAGTCGATCAACCCGAGCAGCGTCGCCTCGGGGCCGCGCGTCGCTACCAAGTCCCAGACGAGCAGCTCGGCCAGCTGCACGCGCGCGGCGAGCTCGCTCGTGGGCTCGTCGGATCCGTCTCTGTGCGTCGCGTTCGTCATCGCCGACCTCATCGCGCGTAGAACTCGACGACCATCTGGACGTCGATGTCGAAGGGCACCGCCGCCGCGGTCGGCAACACCAGCACCGTGGCGCGCTGCGCCTCCTTGTCGACCTCGAGCCAGTCGACGTCGGGCAAGCTGGGGTGCGCGAGCGACTCGACGACCAGCTTCTTGATCCCCGCGCGATCGCGGGTCCCGATCGTCTCATCCGCGCGGACCCGATACGACGGGATGTCGACGCGGCGATCGTTGACGCGGATGTGGCCGTGGCAGACCAGCTGACGCGCGGCCGGGATCGTCGGCGCGAAGCCGGCTCGAAACACGATGTTGTCGAGTCGACGCTCGAGCAGCGAGAGCAAGTTATCGCCCGTCACGCCCTTGCCGCGCGCGGCCTCGGCATACAGGCGGCGAAGCTGACGCTCGCTCACGCCGTAGTTAAAGCGCAGCTTCTGCTTCTCGAGCAGCTGCATCGCGAAGTCCGAGGGTCGTCGTCGACGCGCCGAGCCGTGCTGTCCGGGCGGGGTCGGGCGCTGGTCGATCGTCTTGCGGGTCAGGCCGGGCAGGTTCATGCCGACCCGACGGCACTTTCTCAGGCGAGGACCTGTGTAACGGGACATACTTGCTCAATTATTGAAAACGACTTTCAAAATCAAGGATGAACAGCTGCCCTGCGCGAGAGCGAGCACACTCGATCTGCACCCTGGCCGCGAACGCGAGCTCCGCGCCCAGCGACATCAGCGCCGTGACGGACGCGAGCGCGGAGTCGCGTCGCAGTTGTTGATATTGAGAATCTATTTCAATAATATTCACTGGCCATGGCGTGTGGTTCCCGCCGCGCTCGGCGGGCACGGTCCATCTGCTCATCGCCTGCGAGCGCTCAGGAGACCGCGCCAGGCCTACCGACCACGAACACACAGGAACGGCACCATGGAGGATCGAACGGTTGAACTCGGACCTGTCCAAGAGACCCTGTTAATCCCGCTGCTCGGGCGCGCCGAGGAGACCCGGCGCGGCGCTGGACTCATCGACGATCCCAAGGCCGTCGAGATCGTCGACCGGCTCGACTACGCGTTCGACAAGTGGCGCGGCAAACCGAGCCTGCGCGGCGCGAGCCTGCGGACCCGCATGATCGACGACGACGTGCGCGCCTTCCTCGAGCTGCACCCGCGCGGCACGGTCGTCGAGATCGGCTGCGGGCTCAACACTCGATTCGACCGCCTCGACAACGGCCAGCTGCGCTGGTTCGACCTCGATCTCCCCGACTCCATGGCGCTGCGCCGCCGGTTCTTCGAAGATCGCCCGCGCTGCACGATGATCGCCGCGAGCGTGCTCGACGAGGCGTGGAAGGACGAGGTGGCGGCGACCGGGGGCCCGTGGTGCTTCATCAGCGAGGCCGTGCTCATCTACCTCGACACGCCCCAGGTCCAGCGCGTCTTCGAGTCCATCGGCGCGCGCTTCCCCGGCGCCTGGCTCCTGACCGACACGATGCCCGTCCACATGCGCGAGAATCAGCACAAGCACGACGCCATGCGCCACCTCTCGAAGGCGAGCTGGTTTCGCTGGGCCTGCGATGACCCCCGCGCGCTCGAGCGCTGGCACCCTGGCCTCACGCTCGAGCGCTCGCGCAGCTTCTTCGACTGCGGGCCGGAGCTCAAGCGGACGCTGCCCTGGGGGCTCCGGCTGTTCATCGCCATGGCGCCGCGGGTGCTGACGCGAAAGATCCGCGACTACCGCTTGAACCGCTTCGTCTACGCTGGCTGAGCGCGGGGCGGCGGGCCGCGCAGACGCTCAGCGCCTGCGCGCGCGCGGCTCGTCGATCCAGTAGCGCAGCGTCAAGCCGCCGTAGAAGCTGCGGGGGACTATCGGCAGGTACACGGCGTCGCCCGCGTTCGCCAGGTTGTCGGCGCCGACGAACACGGTGAAGTACTTCAAGAAGCTCTGCGCGACGCGGACGTCCAGCGACACGTAGGGCTCGAGGTACACCGTCTCGAGCGCGCCGCTGAGCGAGGCCGCGTTGAAGGGCTGGCGACCGAAGACCGCGCCGCGGACCTGCGCCCGCGTCCCCCACTTCGCGTGGTGAAACGCGAAGCGGAACGCGCCCTGATGACGCGAGCGACCTGGCAGCGCCTGCTCCTGCACCACGCCGCGCTCGTCGGCCGTCCGGTCGCGGGCGTCGGTGAAGGTGTACGAGCCGTCGAGCGAGAAGTGCTTGAGGAAGCTCAGCGCAGCCCGGGTCTCGACGCCCTCGGTCTGGGCCTGGCTGATGTTGATGTACTGAAACACCGCGGTGCCGTCGTCGTCCGTCAGCGCCATGCTCGTGGGCGCGCTGATCAGGTTGTCGATCTGATTGTGGAAGTACGCGAGCGACAGCTGCCCCCACTCCCGCGCGCGCAGCTCGGCGCCGCCGTTGAAGCCGCGCGAGTACTCGGGCTTGAGCTCCGGGTTACCGACCACGCGGTAGCCGACCGCCGGGTTGGCGAACAGCAGATACAGCTCCTTGAAGTCCGGCGCGCGAAAGCCCAGGCCGTAGCTCGCGCGCAGCACCAACCACTTCAGCGGATCGACGCGCCCCGCGATCTTGGGCGTGACCGCGCTGCCGAACTGCGTGTCGACGTCCAGACGAGCGCTCGGCACCAGCATGACCCGCGGCTCCTTCGCGATCAGCCACTCGTCCTGGACGTAGAGCGCGTAGCGATAACGACGGCGGTCGTCCCCCGTGACGCGCGCGCTCTCGATCGTCTCGAACGAGGCCTGCGCGCCCGTCGTGAGCGTATGGGTCGTGCTCGGCCCCTCGAGCTGGTGGTCGTACTGCGCCGTGAGCTCGGCGAGCTGATCGACGGTGCGCTCGGCCTTGTCGAGCGCGTCGGCGCCCCGCTGATCGAGCGTCAGCAGATCGTTGAAGTACGCGTAGCGGCCGATCAGGCGCAGCCGCGCCGGCGCTGACCAGCGGAGCTCGGGGGTCACGGTCGCGTTGACGATCCGCGTCAGGTTGCGACGGTCGTAGTTCGCCCGCGGCGGCGAGAAGTCGACGCCGCGGAGGTCACGGTGCTGAAAGTCAACGCGTGTCCCGACGCGCAGGTCCGCTGGGACACCCGGGGTGTAGTCGGCCGCGAGCGCGACGTTCGCATTATTCTGGGCGTTGCCCGAGGTCGACAAGTCCGCCTCGGCGCGCTCTGGGTCCGGGATCGTGAAGCCGTCGGTGTGGTGCCAGCCGCCCGTCAGCGAGAGGCCCCAGCGCTCACGCCGGAGGCCGGCGCGCGCGCTGACGTCAGCAGTGTTGAAGCTCCCGTAGGCGGTGTGAAGCTCGCCCTCGTAGCGCTTCTTGGAGGTACGCGTGATGATGTTGATGACGCCGCCCATGGCGTCCGAGCCGTACAGCGAAGAGCTGGGCCCCTGGACGATCTCGACCTGCTCGATGTCCTCGGCCTGGAAGCGCGTGAGGTCGATGGCGCCGGCGACGCGCCCGGTGACGCGCTGCCCGTCGACGAGGATCAGCGTGTAGCGCGGGTCGAGCCCCTGCATCTGGATGCTCGCGCCGTTGAAGGATCGCGTGACCTGGAGGCCTGGCTGCTCCTCGAGCACCTCGGCGAGGTTCTCGGCGCCCGAGGCCTCGATCTGCTCGCGGTCGACCACCTGGGTCGTGACCGCCGTGTCGCCGACCGCCTGCGACGTGCGCGAGGCCGTCGTGACCTCCACCGTGCGCTCGTCAGGCTCGATCACGTGGCGCACGCGCGGCTCGTCGACCTCGTCTCCTGACATGTCCGATGGTTTAGGCTCGGGCACTGGCTCGGCGCGCGCGGAGCCAGCGCGCGACGTCACGCAGCAGATCGCCACGACGACCGCGATGCTCCTGCGAGCCACCTTCAGCTGGTGAGAGCGATGCATTCACGCGCTTGCACGACGCCCGCGACCTTCCACGGTGACGCGCCATTTACTGAAATTGAAAACTATTTTCTTTTAATACAGATCGACGATGGGCGCCGGTTCTGTCGGGTGCGAGGGCTAGGTCCCTCTGGATTACTTTAATTGATATTGACTTTCAGCTTCACAAACTTCAAAGTACGAGCGTGGTGAACCAAACTGGGCTGCGGCTCATCGACCTCATCGATCGAGACCGCTACGAGCTGCTGCGCCCGCGCTACCGCCCGATCCTGTCGAGGATTCGCCGCGAGCGCCGCGTTCGCGTCGGCCGTTGCGCGGTCGTGCACTTCGAGAGCCGCGAGACCGCGCTCGGTCACGTCCAAGAGCTGCTGCGCTGGGAGGGGCACGCGCCGAGCCGTCGAGCGCAGACCCTCGAGGACGTGCGCCCGCTCGTGCCGCCGCCGGGCGAGCTGCGCGCCACGGTCATGATCGACAGCGGCGACGCGGCCTGCGGCGAGCGAATCTCCGCCGCGCTGGCGCGGCTCGGCGCCCTCGAGCTGCGCGCCGGCGAGCGGCGCTGCGCGAGCGCGCCCACCTGCGAGTTCACCTGCGCCGGAGACCCGGTTTGCTACGTGCGCTGGCGACCGTCCGCGGCCTTTCGCGCCGCGCTGCAGGCGGGCGCGCCGGCGTCGATCCACGCCTCCTGGGGGCCGATCGCCGCGCTCCCCTCTTCAACCCATCAGCAGCTGGTCGACGATCTGCGCGAGGGAGCCCGTCGACCGCTCCTCCTCCACGTCCTCGCAGACAGGAATCACCATGACCACTCCCCGCGTACTCGTCGGCCGACAGGCACCTGACTTTCGCTGCGCCGCCGTCCTCGCCGACGGCAGCATCGAGGAAGACTTTCAGCTCCACCGCGTGATCAAGGGCAAGAAGGCCGTGTTGGTGTTCTACCCCCTCGACTTCACCTTCGTCTGCCCCTCTGAGCTGATCGCGCTCGACCACCGCGCGGACGCGCTGCGCGAGCGCGGCGTCGAGGTCATAAGCGTCTCGATCGACTCGCAGTTCACCCACCTCGCGTGGCGTAACACCCCCGTCGACAACGGCGGCGTCGGCCCGCTGCGCTTCACGATGGCCGCCGACACCAAGCACGAGATCTGCCGCGCCTACGGGGTCGAGCACGAAGACGGCGTGGCCTTCCGCGCGACCTTCCTGATCGACGCCGAGGGCGTCGTCCGCTCGCAGCAGGTTAACGACCTGCCGCTCGGTCGCAGCATGGACGAGCTGCTCCGCCTCGTCGACGCGCTCGCCTTCCACGAGCAACACGGCGAGGTCTGCCCGGCCGGCTGGAAGCGCGGCGCCCCGGGGATGAAGGCGACCACGCAGGGCGTCGCCGCGTACCTCAAGCAGCACGCGGACGCGCTGTGACGAAGCGCTCTCAACCCGCGGTGGTCGAGAGCGAGGAGCTCTCGGCTTCTTCGAGCCCGCTCAAGTCGAGACCATCCATCGACGCCGGGATCGCGGGCGGGCTGCTGACGGCCGCGGCTGCTCGGCCTGACGCTGCGGGCATGGTTCTGAGTCCAGGTTCATCGAGCAGGAGGTAAGCGCACGCGACCGGCGGGCGGAGTCGCGCGCGCTGTGTCGACGCGCGCGGCGGGCTGCGGTTACATACACGCCATGCGCACTCGCTGGATCGCTTGGACCTGCTCTTTTGTACTGCTGACCGCCTGCGCGGGGGACGACGGGGACTCGACGACAGGCGGCGAGACGAGCGATGAGACCGCCGCGGGCAGCGAGACGAGCGCGGCGACGGGCTCGACGACCGCGACCACGAGCGACGAGACGACCGCCGGCGCGACCATGACTGACACGGTCGACACGACCGACACGACCGACACGACCGACACGACCGACACGACCGACACGACCGACACGACCGCCACGACCGACACGACCGACACGATTGACACGACGACTGACTCGACCGCGACCGCGAGCAGCACCGACAGCACGACGGACGACACGACGACGGGCGTCGGCGACTGCCAGGTCAGCGACGTGCTCTCGCAGGCGGACTGGGACGAGATGTTCCTGCACAAGGACGACCAGGCCTGCAGCGGCGGCGTCTACACCTATCAGGGGCTCATCGACGCGGCCGCCGACTACCCGCTGTTCGCCTGCGAGGGCGACCTCGAGGTGCGGGCGCGCGAGGTCGCGGCCTTCCTCGCCCAGATCTCGCACGAGACCACCGGCGGCTGGCCGCAGGCGCCCGACGGCCCCTACGCGTGGGGCCTGTGCTTCAACGAGGAGGTCGGCTGCGAGAACAACGCGTGCCCGCAGTACTGCGACGCCAACAACCAGATGTACCCCTGCGCGCCGGGCAAGACCTACCACGGGCGCGGCGCGATGCAGCTGAGCTGGAACTACAACTACGGGCAGGCCGGCGACGCGCTCGGCGTCGACCTGCTCGCCAACCCCGAGCAGGTAGCGAGCGACAGCGAGCTGGCGATCCAGACCGCGCTGTGGTTCTGGATGACCGAGCAGCAGCCCAAGCCCTCCGCCCACGACGTGATGGTGGGCAATTGGGTGCCGACGGCCCAGGACGAGCAGCTGGGTCGTGTGCCGGGCTTCGGCATGACGACGAACATCATCAACGGCGGGATCGAGTGCGGGAAGCCGACGACGCCGGCGGTCGAGGATCGCGTGGGCTTCTTCGGGCGCTACGCGGATCTGCTCTCGGTCAGCCCGGGCGACGACCTGTACTGCGATCAGATGACGCCCTACGGCTGAACCCCGCTGGGCTGCCCCTCACGACATGTCTCGCTCGAGCGCCCCGACTTGACGCAGGCGATCACGGCCCGGCAGCGCGCCTCGTCGCGGCGGGCGTCCTGCTCGCGCTGGCCCATGAGCTCGACGCGCTCGCGCGCGCTCGGGCAGATCGGGGTCGCGGCCCACAGCTCGGCGCTGAAGTCACGCCGCCGCCGGGCCTCGAGCTTGTAGCTGGCGACGAAGCCGTCGACGCCGCCCGAGAACAGCCGCGCGCCGGAGCTCGTGAAGGCGAGCGCCCCGACCGGGCCCTCGTGGCCGGCGTAGGCCGCGATCAGCTCGCCCGTGGCGACGTCCCAGACCTTGACCTCGCCGTCGCTCGAGGCGGTCGCGAGGCGCGCGCCGTCATCGCTGAACACGTGGGCCTGCAGCGTGCCCTCGTGCGTGCGGAGCGTGCGCTTGCGTGTCCCTGTGGTCATGTCCCAGATCGAGAGCGCGCCGCCGCCTCCGGCGGCCGCGAGCGCGAGCAGGCCCGCGGACGAGCGCTCGACCGCGCCCGAGGAGCCCCGCGTCCCGGGCAGCGTCTGCAGCGTCGCGCCGCTGCGCGCGTCGACGATGACGTCGTCGCGGTCGGGCGTCAGCAGCAGCGCGCGGCCGTCGTCGAGGAACTCGGCGTTGAGGTACAGCTGCTGCTCATCCGAGACGAGATGCCGCGCCTCGCCGCTGCGCGCGTCGACCACCGTGACGCGCTCGCCGGCGATGATCAGCTCGGTGCCCGCGGGGTTCCAGCCGATCGCGTACACGCCGTGGTCGTCGTCGTAGGTCACGAGCGGGCCGTCGCCGCGTCCGGCGCCCGCGGGATCCCAGACCGTGACGCGATCGGGCTCGCCCAAGACCGCGAGCCGCGAGCTCGCGGCGCTGTAGGCGACCCGGTGAACCCGCCCCTTCGACGCCTCGACGCTGACCTCGAGCTCGCGCTCGCGCGCCGCGTCCCACAGGTACACGCGCCCGCGCTCCGTGCCGAAGGCGACGCGCCCGCCGGGCCCGCGGATCAGCGTCGTGCTCATCCTCGGCGTCCGGATCCTCCGCGTCACCGCCGTGCGCTGGGTGTCGAACAGCGCGAGGCTCTCGGGGGAGCTGACGAGCAGCGACGCGTCGTCCACCAGCACCATCCCCGTGATGAGGTTGTCGTGCGTCCGCGCGGCCCGCTTCTCGACGCCCCGCGGCGCTCGCCACAGGCGCACGCTGCCGTCCAAGGAGCTCGTCGCGATCCGCGTCCCGTCGGGCGACTGCGCGACGCTCGTGATGAACTGCGTGTGACCGCTCAACGTCGTGATCGACTCGCCGCTGCGGTAGCCCCAGACGGCCGCGACGCCGTCGGAGCTGCCGACGACCAGCGGCTCGTCGTCGGGCCCCAGGCTCACCGCGGTCCCGACGATCCCGCGGTCGTAGCTGCGGACCGACTGCCCGCTGCGCGTCCACCACTTGAGCGCGCCGCGGAAGGAGCTCGCGGTGACGAGCATCTCGCCCTGCTCCGGGAAGGTCGCGTCGGCGACCACCCCGGCCGTGCCCAGGTTAAACGGCCAGCTGTGAAAGTCGTCGACGTACCACAGCCGCGCCACCTCGGCGCCGCTCACGAAGAAGCGGTCGCCCGTCGGCGAGAACTCGATGTCCGTCACGTCCTCGACGCCCTCGAGCTGCGTCTCGACGGCGCCGGCCTCGAGGTCCCAGACCTTGAGCAGCCCGTCCTCGTGGGCCGTGACCGCCCGCCGCGCGTCCGGGCTGAGGCCGACGGCCTTCAGCGTCGGCTGCGGCGGCAGCTCGAGCACGCGCGCGCGCGCGCGCAGGTCCCACAGCGCCGGCTTGTCGTCGCGCTGCTGGACGAACACTCGATCGTCGCTCGCCATCGCGAAGGCCGCGCCCCGGAGGTTGGTCGTGCCCGCGAGCTCAAACCGTCGCTCGAGCGTCCGCGCGTCCCAGACCTCGATGGGGTGACCCGCGGCCGCCGTCACGAGCTGCGCGCCGTCAGCGGTGAAGGCGACGCGCATAACCGCCGCGTCGAAGACGATGGAGTCGAGGAACCAGTAGCCGCGATCGAGCGCGAGCGAGACGATCTCGCGCCAGCCCTGCAGCGTCGCGTCGTCGACCTCGCGCGCGAAGCCGATCGCCAGGGCCACGCGATCGGCGTCCAGCGCTTTCTGGGCCGCGCGCAGGCGCAGCGCGTCGACCGTCCGCCGCTTCTCTCGCTGCGCGCGCTCGCGCTCGCGCTCCGCCTCGGCGCGCGCCTGCCTGGCCGCGTCGCGCTCGGCGATGGCCTTGACGCGCTCGAGCACGACCTCGCGCCGCCGCGACTCGGCCAGCCGCCAGTTCCAGATCCCCAGGCCCGCCGTGATCGCGAACAGCGCGGCGGCCACGCCCGCCCCGATCAACAGCCCCAGGCGTTGACGCGCGCGACGAGCCGCGCGCGCGTTGCTCTCGCCCAGCAGCGCGCGCGCGTCCGCGGTCAGCTCCTCGGGGTAGCGCGCCGCGACCTCGTTGCCGTAGCCGAGCTGGTCGCCGGTCAGCAGCGTGCCGTGATCGCGCCAGGGTTGAAGCCAGGCGTCGAGCTGGGCCAGCTCGGCGAGCATGTCGCGATCGCGCTCGACCCACGTCGTCAGCTGCTCCCAGTGCCGGATCAGCGCCTCGTGGGCGAGCTCGATCATCGCGCGCTCGTGCTCCTCCGTGTACGCGAGCAGCTGCGCGTCCACGAGGCGCTCGAGCACCGCGTCGAAGCGCGCGCGCTCCTCCGCCGGCTCCGGCCGCGCCGCCTCGACCGTGATCCGGCGCCGCGTGTCGCGACCGTAGCCGCGGGAGACATCGACCAAGCGCACGAGCAGGCGCCGCGCGACGCGGACCTGGGGCGGGTCGAGCGAGGTGAGCAGCTCGTCGGCGCGCTTGCGCAGCGCCCCGGTGACGCCGCCGACTTCGTCGTAGCTCGCCTGCGTGAGCGTGACGCCGCGACGCCGCCGCCAGAGCGTGTCGAGGGTGTCCTGCACGAGCACGAGCGCGGCCGGCTCGCCCTCGACGTCCTCGAGGATCCGCGAGACCAGCCCGGGCTCGAGCGCAAGGCCGAGGACGCGCGCGGGCTCCTCGATCGCCGCGCGCAGCTGCGCGGCGCCCATGCGGGCGATGAACACTCGGTGCGGCTCATCGTAGGCGACCTGGTCCAGCCGCAGGGCCTCGGGGCCGCCTCGGAGCACGAGCTCGTCACAGCGCCCGATGAAGTCGACGCGCAGCGTGACGACGACGCTGTGTCGCCCGTCCGCCGCGCTGGCGAGCGCCCACAGCCGGCGAACAAAGCGCTGGCGCTGAGCGGGCTCGCGCGTGTGCGTGAACAGCTCTTCGAATTGATCGACGACGATCAGGCGCGCGCGCGCGTCCGCGTCATCCCCGGCCGCCGAGGCCGCGTCCGCGAGCGCGCGCTCGAGCGCGCGGGTCGGATCGTCACCGGGCCTGAGCGCCACCAGCAGCGGAGGATCTGGCCGATCGAGCATCTTCGGGACCGCGCCGGCGAACACGATCGACGACTTGCCGGTGCCCGAGGCGCCCGCGACGATCAGCAGGCGCGGGCGGCCGGCCTCCGCGAGCGCCTGCAGATCCGAGACGAGCTCGTCGCTCTCGCGCTCGCGCCCGAAGAACAGCGCGCTGTGCTCGGCGCGGAAGCTCCGCAGCCCGCGGTACGGGCGACGGGTGATCGGCCAGGCCTCGCCCTCGCCCGCGCGCGCGTACAGCTGGAGGCTGGCCCAGTCGAGCGAAGATGTCTCTTCAAACAGGCGCGTGCGCGCGCCCAGCAGCGCGCGCTCGAGCGATCGCGGCGCGCCCAGCAGCTCCTCGTACAGCGTCGCGGTCGCGGCGGTCGAGCCGTCCGCCGACAGCGGGAAGCGCGAGCTCACCACCGCCTGCACGCCGGCGCGGTGCAGCGCCTGGGCGACGCCGCCGAGCGGGTCGCCGGCCGCGCCCGAGTCGCCGCTGCGGCACGCCATCAAGACCACGACCCGCAGCGACCCGAGGTAGGGCGCGAGCAGCTGGCGCAGGCGCATCCCCTCGACGAGCGCCGGGCTCGCCGGCGCGTGGACGCCCGACTTCGCCGCAGTCTCGGCGTCGAGCAACAGCCCCGTCGCGTCGCCGTCGCGGCCGCCGTGGCACAAGAGGTGCAGCGCCGAGACCGGCGGGCCGCGCTCGAGGGCCGCGCGCAGGTCCGCCAGCGATACGTTCGGGACGACATCCCGCTCCGGGTCGAAGTACGGCGTCCCGGCGCTCGCCTCGATGAGCGCCTCGAGCTGCTCCTCGGCTGGCACCGCGCCGCCGGCCGCCGACCACGCGAACAACACGCGCCCACCCTCCGGCGGCGTCGCCGGCTCGAGCGGCGCGCTCTCGGTCTCGGGCCACTCGCTCGCGACCTGCACCCCCGCGAGCGCGCCGAGGCACCGCCCCGAGCCGCGATCGAGCGTCATCAGCTCCCACGGCAAGAGGTACAGCTCCGCCGCGGAGGAGCGGATCGTGACCCGCGCCGGGCGATTCGCGCGCAGCGCCTCCTCGATCGCGCGCGCGTGCTCCCGCCACCCCGCCGGCTCGAGCAGCGCACGCAGCCGCTCGCCGAAGGCCTGGACCTCGCTCGCCGAGCTCGCGCCCGCGCCGAGCTGCTGCAGGGCCGTGAGCAGCTCCCGATCCCAGTCGATCGTCAGCTCGGCACGGCCGCCGCCGTCGCGCCGGAGGATGTAGCGCTGACGGCCGCTGCGAAACGCGAAGGGGTCCCCCGCGGCCTCGCTGCGCGAGAACTCCAGCGTGATCGAGAGCGCCCGGGCATCGCGTACGCCGCCCATCCTGCGTTGTTATTGCATCGAAACACGCCCGTTCACCAGCGAAGTTGCGCGCGCTCCGAACACGCTCAACGGCCGACGTCCGCATCGCGGCGCGCGCGTGGAAACGCGCGCGTCCGTCGATGGTATACGTCCGGCCATGAGCAATCCCAAGGTGTTCATGGACATCACCGCCGACGGCAAACCCCTCGGTCGCATCATTATGGAGCTGCGCGCCGACGTGGTTCCCAAGACGGCCGAGAACTTCCGCGTGCTCTGCACGAACGAGGAGGGCAACGGCTACAAGGGCTCGACCTTCCACCGCGTCATCCCCAACTTCATGTGCCAGGGTGGCGATTTCACGCGCCACAACGGCACCGGCGGCCGCTCGATCTACGGCGACCGCTTCGCCGACGAGAACTTCACGCTCAAGCACACCGGCCCCGGCGTGCTGAGCATGGCCAACGCCGGCCCCAACACCAACGGCTCGCAGTTCTTCCTCTGCACCGTCGAGACCCCCTGGCTCGACGGCAAGCACGTCGTGTTTGGATCCGTCACGGCGGAGACGATGCCGATCGTCAAGAAGATCGAGTCCTACGGCTCGCGGCGCGGGGCGACCAGCGCCAAGATCGTGATCGCGGACTGCGGTCAGCTCGAGTAAACGTACTGTCTTTTAAGGCATCCTCGGCGGCGGGCGCTTTGGCCCGACGCCCGCGAGCCCGACGCTCGGGTACCGCCGAGGATGCGCAGCGCCGTCGTAGCAGCCGTCCTGTACGCGACAGTCGCTCGCCCGCGACACGCAGATACCCTCCGAGGTGATCTTGCACGCGTCGTTGACGTTGCGCTCGTGCCAGCTCGTCAGCGCGGCGCTCATCGAGACGTGGGCCGCCGCCGCGTTCTTCGTCCAGCGCCCCTCCGGGTTCAGCTCCAGGGTGTGGCGGTACTCCGTCGCCGCGCGGCGATACCACGGGCAGTACGCCGGCTCCTCGACGTCATCGCCGCGCTCCAGCGCCGCCGCGCTCGCGCACCGCGGCTCGACGATCCCGGCCGCGCGCCGGCGTTGACGTCGCGCTCGCTCCGCGGTCCCGCACGTGATCCAGCGGCAGCTGTTCGGGCCGAAGCGCGCGAACTTCTGCTCGATCCTGCCCCGGCGCACATACAGCTCGGCCAGGTAAAATTGCATGTCGTAGGCCGCCGGGTCCATGGGGAACACCGCGAGGAATTCTCGATAGGCCCACTCGGCCAGCTCGAGGCGCGCGAGGTCGCAGCGATCGCCGCCCTCGTTGTGCCAGCGGTACGCGAGGTACTGCAGCCCGTGGGCCGCGTCGTCCCGACACACCCGGCGCAGCCGCTCGGGGAGCTCGTCGGCGCCGCGGAGCCTCCCCCACTGCGCCGAGAGCCGCGCGGCCGCGCGCTGCATCGCGTGCGCGTCGTCGCGGGCGATCGCGTTGAGCAAGAGCCCCTCGGCCCACAGGCAGCCGCGCGGGCTCGCGGGCCGCTCGCGGAGCAGACGCTCAAACAGCATCGTGCTCGCCGCCAGCCGGCCCGCGCGTGAACGCGCGAACGCCCGCGACTCGAGCGCGCGCTCCTCGGCGACGTACGCGGGCGCGCCAGCGCCCGCGCTCAGCAGCAACGACGTAAGCGAGCCCGCGAGCAGCACGACGTCCTAGACACCTCGCCGCGCGCGAGGTTCCCGTGTCGCTCACCGCGCGAACAGCCGCGCCATCTCACGAAACGCCTTGAACTCGAGGGCGTTGCCGGAGGGGTCGCGGACGAACGCGGTACCCTGCTCGCCTGGCTCCCCGGCGAAGCGGATCCGCGGCCCGATAAAGCACGGCACGCCCGCAGCCTGCAGACGCTCGAGCAGCGCCTCCCAGTCGCGCCACTCGAGCACCAAGCCGAAGTGCCGCACCGGCACCGCGTCACCGTCCACCGCGTTGTCAGCGACCCCGGGCGCGCCCTCGTCGACGAGGTGCGCCGAGAGCTGGTGACCGAAGAAGTCGAAGTCGATCCAGCGCTCGCTCTCGCGGCCGATCGCGCAGCCGAGCGTCTCGGCGTAAAACCGGCGCGTGGTCGCGAGGTCGCGGACCGGAAACGCCAGGTGAAAGCGGGGTCTGGGATCGGAGAGCTCGAGCATCGCGGCCGAGAGCGTACTCCGCCGCGCCGCGCCGGCGCTGGGATTTAGCGCCCCCGTTGTGTACCCTCGAAGCTCCAGCGAATCGCGCGATGTCGGACGACCGCTCCAAGAACGAAGCCGCGACGCCGGAGACCGGCCGCGAGCCCGCGAAGGGTCGCAGCCGCGCGCTGCTCATCCCGCTGCTGATCTACACCTTCTTCCTGTTCCTCGGCTCGATCCCCGAGCCGATGCGCTTCACCGAGGGCCTCGACAGCGCCGTCAAGGCGGTCCGCAAGGGCTTCTTCAAGTACGCCCACGCCAAGCCCGGCCTCGGGGTGTTCCACGGCGGCCGCAAGCACAACGTCGTCGATCGCAACCTCTGCGTCGTCGTCGTGGGCGTAGACAAAAACGGCGAGCTCACGCGCCTGTACGAGACCTTCCCGAGCTGTGAGTACCCGACGGTCCGCGTGTTCAACGACACCTACAACCTCGTGCTGTCCCAGCAGATCCGCGTCGGCAGGCTCGAGAGCTTGGCGTCGTTCTCCGGCAAGCCGCTCGAGAACGTGATCAAGCGCGCGCGCGCCTGGCCGCCGATCGACGGCATCGCCAAGCTCTACTGCGAACGCAGCGACTCGTCGCTCGTGTTCGTCTCCGCGTTCACCACCGCGTCGACCTACAACAAGAACAAGCCGGTCGTCCGCAACCGGGTGCTGCGCGGCCTCAACTGCGCCCAGCGGCGCCGGGTCCCGGTGAGCCTGCTGAAGGCGACGGTCCAGGACGGCCGCCCGAGCTTCGAGCTGAACCGGGGGCGACCGTGACCGAGGCCGCGCGCGCCCCCTCGCTGGGCGACCGAATCGCGAGCTTCTACCTCGCGGACCACCCGATCCACCCGCTGGTCGTGCTCCGCGTCGGCCTCGGCGCGATCATGTTCGTGCAGTACGTGATGTACGCGCCCTACATGGCCGACATCTTCGGCCCCGAGGGCATCATGGCGCAGGTCAAGCCGGGCGGCGCGACCTGGGTCATGAGCAACTACCAGCTCGTCTGGGGCCTGCTGCTCGCGGGCGCGCTGTGCTACACGCTCGGCCTCTTCACCCGCGTCGCGGGCCTCGTCGCGATCGTCTGCCACGTCGCCTTCCACCACCAGACCTGGACGTACTCCTGGGGCGACGGCACGGTCGGGCACGTCTTCATCTTCTACACGCTGCTCGGCGACCCCGGCGGGCGTCTCTCGCTCGACGCCTGGATCCGCCGTCGCAGAGACCCGACGCGCGCGCCGCCCGAGACGACCGCCGCCTACGCGATCCGCCTCGTCCAGCTGCACATCACGGCGATCTACTTCATGGCCGCGTGGAACCGGATCGTCCGCCCCGGGTGGCAGCTGGGGCGCATGACCTACGTCGCGCTCAACCAGAGCGTCTTCAGCCGGTTCCCCGCGACCGACTGGTTCCCCTACCAGTGGCCGCTGTGGGCCGCGACCTGGTACACCTGGGTCGTCGAGATCGCCGCTCCGATCACGCTCTGGGCGAAACACAGGACGCTCCGGATCTACTGGGTGTTCGGTTTGATGCTCATGCACATGGGGCTCGAGCTGACCTCCACCATCGGCTGGTGGCAGTTCTACATGATCGTCGTGCTGACCACCTTCCTGCCCGCGGAGTGGGCTGAGCGCTTCGTCCGCGCGGGTGAGCGTCGGCTCGGGCTCGCCGCTCAAGCGTCGCCCGCAGCCGCCTCCTCCGACGCCTCCTCCGACGCCGACGCTGGCGGCCCGGACGGCGGCGCGACCTGACGAACGCCGGCACCCTTCGGCGCGGGGACGCGACGCCAGTGGGCGCCGCGCAGCGTCGTCTCGAGCGCCCACTCGAGCTCGAGCGCCTCGCCGCCCGCGTGGATCCATTCGAACTCGAGCTCGAAGGCCCACACACACACCTGGTCATCGGGACAGCCGTGGGCGAGGTCCCAGTCAAACAGCAGCGCCCACTCGCTGACCCGCCCCGGGCGCACCGCGATCGAGGAGTGCGTGTTGACGTGCCAGGGCGACACGCCCGCGGCCGTGATCGGCGTCGCGGTCACCCGCACGACCCCTGGCGGGAGCGCCGAGGCGCCCGCGCCCGCCCGCCAGCGCGCCCGCCCGTGCACGCGCACGTCACAGCGCGTCGCCGGTCGTCGCGCGCTGGCGGAGCGCGCCTCGAGGAACACGCGAACCCGCGCGCGCCCGTCCTCGAGCGTCAGCCGCTGGACCCCGGAGGCTCGCTCGGGCTGCGTCAAGGCCCAGCCCGCCTCGGCGTCCCCGCGCGCGGCGCAGCCGGCCAGCGCGAGCGTCGACGCGAGCAAGCGCGCGAGCCGAGACACGCTCACGTGGGGTCCTCCCCGGCGGCTTTCGTGGCAGCTCGCTCCGCGTCTTCTTTCGCGTCTTCTTTCGCGTCTTCTTTCGCGTCTTCTTTCGCGTCTTCTTTCGCGTCTTCTTTCGCGTCTTCCGCCGCGTCTTCTATCGCGTCTTCGTTCACCTCATTCGCCGCGTCTTCTTTCACCTCTTTCGCCGCGTCCTCCTCGGCGGCATCCGTCGCGTCCGGGGGCTCCAGCTCGCGCACGCGAACCCGCACAGTGTCGGGCCCGAGCGCGAGCGGGACCGCGTCGCGCCCGGCCGGACGATCCGCGACGATGTACCACTGCACCACGAGCCGCCCCGCTCGGCTGTGGAACCACTCGGACTCGAGCTCGAGGCGCGTCTCGCAGGTCGCCTCGCACAGGCACGGGCTGCCCGCGAGCGCCCAAGGAATCTCGAGGGCGATCGGCGCCTGCGCCCCGGGCTCGACCACCGCGTCGCCGCGGACGCTCGACCCTGCTTGACCGCGCACGCGCGCCGCGAACACCGAGGGCAGCGCGCCCTCGGGCGGCTCGGTCCAGCGCAGCCGGCCGGCGAGCACCAGTCGACGCGCGACCGGGTCCTGCGCGGGCGTCGACGCGTCGGCGCGTCGACGATCACAGAGCCCGCCGCGGCGCAGCCCGAGCGCGCGCGTGAGCGCCTCGCTGTCGAGCCGGACGTCGAGCAGCACACGCCGCGAGCGCAGCCGCGGGGGCTCCTCCGCCGGGGACGCCTCCGCATCCGCGGGCTCGTTGTCCAAGACGCGCCCGAGCTGATCGTCGACGAGCACCCAGGGGATCACGCTCGACGGCGCAGAGCGGCACCCCGTGAGCGCCACGGCCAGCGCCCACGCGACGGCGCGCCCACGCGAACGCCAGGGCGAACGCGACCGCGCGCGCATCTGCGCCGCGCACCAGACCTGAACCCGCGATGACGCTCGTGTGGACACCCGACCCCGCGCTCCGAGACGCGCCGATAATGGCACAGCCGGCATCACCGGCGCCGCGCGCGATCACGTTCTGATAGGCTCGCGACGCTCGAGCGACCCAAAGGAGCCCCCATGAGCCTAAACCTCGCCACCATTCTGCGGGAGAGCGCCCGCAAGCACCCGCACAAGCCCGCCCTCGTCATCGGCGAGACCGCGGTGTCCTACGCCCAGCTGCACGGCGCGACCCAAAAATTCGCCGGCGCGCTCAAGAAGCTCGGCGTCAAGCCCGGTCAGCACGTCGCGCTGATGCTGCCCAACGTCCCGCAGTTCACGATCGCGTACTTCGGCTGCCACTACGCCGCGAACCTCGTGGTGCCGCTCAACGTCCTGCTCAAGCCGGACGAGATCGCGTACCACCTCGAGGACTCCGACGCGGTCGCGCTCGTCGTCTGGGAGGGCTTCTTCCCCCAGGCCCAGGCGGGCTTTAACCGGGTCGACCAGTGCAAGCACCTGATCGTCGTCAAGGCGGACCCCACGGACGTGAGCGCGCCCGAGGGCGCGCACAACATGCTCGCGCTGCTCGCCGCGAGCGAGCCGGTCACTGACCTCCCGGCGACGATGCCCGACGATCCCGCGGTGATGCTCTACACCTCGGGCACCACCGGCCGGTCCAAGGGCGCGACGCTCAGCCACTTCAACATGTTCTACAACGCGCAGTACTGCGGCCGGACGCTGCTGCCGCTGGGGCCCGAGACCGTGGCGCTGACCGTGCTGCCGCTGTTCCACAGCTTCGGCCAGACGGTCATGCACAACGCCGTGCTGATGACCGGCGGCACCATCATCCTGCTGCCGAAGTTCGACACCGTCACCGCCTTTGCGCTCATGCAGGCCCACAAGGTCACGCTGTTCTCGGGCGTGCCGACCATGTACTTCGCGCTGCTCAACCACCCCGACGCCGAGAGCTACGACCTCTCGAGCCTCCAGCACTGCTGCTCGGGCGGCGCCGCGATGCCGGTCGAGGTCATGAACGCCTTCGACGAGAAGTACTCGGTCAACATCCTCGAGGGCTACGGGCTCTCCGAGACCTCCCCGGTCGCGAGCTTCAACCACCTCGACCGGCCCAAGAAGGTCGGCTCCGTCGGCACCCCGATCTGGGGCGTCGAGTTCCGGCTCGTCGACGACGACGGCGACGTCATCACCGAGACCGACAAGGCCGGCGAGATCTGTATCAAGGGCCACAACGTCATGCTGGGCTACTACAAGCGCCCCGAGGCCACCCGCGAGGCGATCAGCCCAGACGGCTGGTTCCGCTCCGGCGACATCGGCACGCGCGACGCCGACGGCTTCTACTACATCGTCGACCGCAAGAAAGACATGATCATCCGCGGCGGCTACAACGTGTACCCGCGCGAGCTCGAGGAGGTCCTCTACGGCCACCCCGCCGTCGCCGAGGCCGCCGTCATCGGCGTGCAGCACGACAAGTTCGGCGAGGAGGTCAAGGCCGTCGTCGCGCTCAAGCCGGGCAAGCAGTGCGCCGCGCAGGAGCTGCTCGAGTACTGCAAAGAGCGGCTCGCGGCCTACAAGTACCCGCGGATCATCGAGTTCATGGACGCGCTGCCCAAGGGCCCCACGGGCAAGATCCTCAAGCGCGAGCTGCGGGGCTGAGCGCGCGAGCCGGGGAGAGACCAGCGGGGCCGGCGAGCGCACCAGCGCTCGTCCGCTTCGCCAGCGCGGGCCGCTCTTAAGGCTGACACTCCGCGCCGCACTGCGTCGCGGTGCAGGCCGCCAGGTACGTGAACGCGGGGCCAGGTGGACACCACTCCGAGCACTCGGGGAACGAGAGGTTTAAAAGACAGGTCTGAAGACACAGGCAGTCTGGGACCTGCTCGCAGCCCGTGAGCGCGTCGCAGCACTCCTGCTTCAGGCACTGCTCGCACTCGTCGTCCTCGGGCGCGGGCGTACACCGGCCCAGGCCGCCGCCCGTCGTCGCGCCCGAGCCCCCCGCCCCGGTCGTGGCGACGCTGGTGCCCGTCGCGCCCGCGCTCGCGTCCGCGCCCGTGCTCGTCGTCTCGCTAGCGCTCGTCACGCCCGCGCTCTCGCCCGCGCCCGTGCCCGTGCCCGTCGACGTCGCGTCGGTCGACACCCCGCCCGTCGACGCCCCGCCCGTCGAGGCCTGCGCGCCGTCCGAGGAGGTCTGCGCGTAGACCCCCAGCGACTCCGAGAGCGTGCAGCCAGCGAGGACGACCGCCGCGAAGAGACCAAACGCGGCGGCGCGTCGCGTCACGGAGCTCATCGACACGCCGCGCTCACCCGCGACACCGCGAGCGAGCCGGGAAACGCTCGACGCAGCTGACGAAGCGAGGCGCGGCCGGCCTCACGATCGCCCGCGCGGCAGTGGGTGAGCGCCTGCAGCACCACGCGCTCCTCCACGAGCAGCCCGTCGGGGTGCTGACGCGCGTGCTTCGCGAGCAGCGCGCGCGCGCGCGAAGTGTCACCTGCGGAGAGCGCGACGCGAGCCCGGGCCAGCAACGCGCTCTCGGCCTGCAGATCCGTGACGGAGCGCTCGGGCGCTCTTGTGGGCGCCTTCGCCTTCGGGGGTTGGTCTACGCCGCGCGCCCGCGCGCGTCGACGCGTCGGCCTCGTCGACTCGGCGGCTCCACGCGACGCCTGGCGCGGAGCCGCCGCGTCAGCGCGGCTGTCCAACGCGACATCTCCTGGGACCGCTCCAGAGGCGTCTCCATCGAGCGCCGCGGCGCCCGGCTCCGACGCCGGGCCCTCCGCCGCGTCGCGCTGATCGGCGCGCTCCGGCCCTCCTCGCGCCTCCGCGCGGCCCCGGGCGCGACGCTCGGCCCGCTGCGGCTCGCTGCTGAACGGCGCCTGCGAGCTCTGGAGCGCGCGCTCGACCCGGAGGTCGACGAACTCGCGCAAGCCGAACATCAGGAGCACGGCCGCCGCTGCGGCGCCCACGGTCAACAACGCCGCGAACGCGAGCCTGCGCGCGCGACGTGCTGGCGGGGGCGCGGTCGCGACCGGACCTTCCGCGCCCGCCGCAGCGATCCGCTGGAGCACCGCCCGTCGCTGACGCGCGATGTGCAGCTGGGACGGCTCGATCGCCGCCTTGTAGCCCTCGAGATAGGCACGCGACCGTTCGCTAAGGGGCTTCACCACACTCCCGCCTCTCACGAGCTTGGCGGCGATGCACCGCGCGCTCGAGTCGCTTCCGGGCCTTGCGCAGCCGGGAGTAGACCGTGTTGAGCTTCATCCCCGTGAGCTCACTGGTCTCGGGCGCCGAGAAGCCCTCGAGCTCCATGAGCACAAACACCTCGCGCTGCGCCGCGTCGAGCGTCTCGAGGAACTCACCGATGAACGCGGCGGCCTCGCGCCGCGCGAGCACGTCGTCGGGTCCGCGCCGCTCGGGCGTCTGCTCGACCAGCGCCAGCCGTCGCCCCCGGCGCGCCCGCCCGCGACGGACGTCGTGGGCGACGCGACGCGTCACGCCGTAGAGCCACGCGCGCAGCGGCCCGCGCCGGTCGAATTCCTGCAGACGTCGGTGGACGACGATAAACACCTCCTGCGCGGCGTCGTCGACCATCTCGGGGGGGACGCCGAGCGCCCGCAGCGCGCGGTGGACGAAGCTGTAGTGCTCGCGGAACACGAGCTCGAAGAACTCCTCGGGCGTCTCGACGCGCGTGAACGCGTGCTGGACAGGGAGCGCGCGCAGGCGCGTCGAGCGAGTCACCGCCACTGTCCTCCTCTTGGCCGCGCGACGCGAGTTCCGTCCGCCGATCTCAGGATCATCAACGTCACGGGGCGCGAAACTCCAGACCGACGAGAAAGAGCCCCCCCAGCGGCGCCGCGCGGTGAACCGCGCCGAGCTTCTCGACCGTGAACTCCGGCCGCGTCATCGGCACGTAGAGCTCGAGGCCGAGACCCAGCGCGACCCACGGCGCCGGCGCGTACCGGATCCCGCCGCCGACGGCGAGCGCGACCCAGAGGATCGACCGCCGCCCGCGCTCGACGATCCCGTACCCGCGCGCGCGCATCGACCCGAGCTGCACCCCTCCGCCCACGGGGAACTCGATCGGTCCGCGCTCGAACACCCAGCCGCCCCGCGCCGCCATCCACCACAGATCGAGCTCCGCCCCGACCTCGGGGACATCCGCGAACGAGCGCGCTCGCGGGGTGAAGTACACGCCGTGGAGCTCGAGCCGCAGCCGCCGAACGAGCGCGCTGACGTCGACGGACAGGCCAGGCGCGAGCTCCGGGAGCGCGCCGACGTTGGCGACGAACGACGCGCCCAAGGCGACGCGCAGCGATCGACGGCGAGCGCTGACCGGCGCCGGCTCGCGCCGCGCGGGCGTCCCTGAATCCACGGGCGGTGGTGCCGACGCGTCGACCTCCGGGAGCGCGGCGAGCTCGTCGACCTCCTCCTCGGCCTCGCCCGGCGACGGCGCGGGCTCCACCGGCGCAGGGCGCCCCGCCATCGGATCGACCGTCATCGCCACGAGCAGCGCGAAGGCCTCGACGATCCCCTGACAGCGTCGCGCCTGAAGCTCGCGCCGCCGCGAACCTGAACCAGAGGTCAACTCGATCGTGGCCGACCACGCGCCGCCCTCCTCGCGCACCTCGGCGACGCCGCGGACCTCGGGCAGCCCCGGGCTCGACAGCGGCGCCCCCACGAGCGTCTCGACGCGCGCGCGCACGCTCGCGACCGGCGGGCACGAGTCGGGCGCGCGCCACACCAGCGCCACACGCTCCCCGCCCGAACGCGGTTCGCCGCGCGCGACCTGGGTGTACAGACAAGTGATCACGACCGTCGCGAGCCGCAGCGCGAACGAGGCACACGCGCCGCCTCGGTCTGCATGGTCGTCTGGGCATGTCGCTGTCTCGCCTCCTCGCGCCTGTCGCCACCCGACAACTCCCCGCGAATTCCCCCGGCGCATCACTCTCGATCACAGACATACCAGTCGCGCGAATCCGCCCGCAATCACCCGCCCCCAATTTATTTGTACATCCCAACGAATCGACCCGTACCATGATCACGATGCGACGCTGTTGGATGGTCATGGTCCCGCTGCTCCTCGCGCCGCCGGCTTGCGGCGACAGCGGCTCGACGACGAACGTGACCTCGGAGGGCGAGACCGAGACCGAGACCGAGACCGAGACCGACGCAGGCGGCACCGACGCAGACAGCACCGACGCAGACAGCACCGATGGCGCGACGACCGGGACCGCGAGCGACGGCGGCGGCTCCGGGACCAGCTCGAGCACCACCAACAGCGCGGGAAACTGCATCCCCGGCATGAGCATCGCCTGCGTGTGCTTCAACGGACAAGACGGCGCCCAGAGCTGCGAGGCGGACGGCGCCGCCTACGGCCCGTGTGAGTGCCTCGGCGGCGATACGGATCCGATGCCGGGTGACGGTGACGGTGACGGCGACGGCGACGGCGACGGCGACGGCGACGGCGACGGTGACGGTGACGGTGACGGTGACGGCGACGGCGACGGCGACGGCGACGGCGACGGCGAGCTCGTGTGCGCCGACATCCCGATGCAGCAGTGCGACCAGTACAACCCCGAGGCCTGCGTCTGCGACGGCTGCGACGACAACAACCAGTGCGACGACAACGAGGACTGCGTGTGCCCCGACTGCACCGACGAGAACTACTGCATGGGGAACCAGTGTCAAAACGACGGCGCGTGCCACCCCTACTTCGAGGGCTGCGCCTGTGAAGACTGCGCGAATCACCCCGCCTGCGGCTGACGCCGCCCAGCCTCGCCGTCAGCGGCTCGCGTCGCGCTCACCTGGCCGAAGGGGCTCCTGCGTCTCCGGGTTCAGCGGCCACGCGCAGGCCGACTCCGCGTGCAGCTCGCGAAACCTCGTCGGCGAGCGCAGCCACTGCAGCCGCAGGATCCGGTAGCGGATAAACGGCCAGACGACGTAGCGCGTCGCCTCGGTGTCGCGGATCGACGGCTCGTCCATGAACCATCGAAACACCCGCGCGGCGTCGGCCGCCGGCAGCACGCGCGGGATCGTGTCCTCGTTGATCACGTCGAGGAAGGCGAGCGCCTTAAACCACTCGATCTGCTCATCGCTCATGAAGCGAGTCGTGCGCGAGAAGAAATTCTTGTAGGCGGTCGCCGGGAGCCCCGAGATGTTCGCCTCCTCCGCGACCATCTCCACCAGCCACGGGTAGCCCTGGCTCTCGAGATAGATCTGCCGCGCCACGTCCTCCGCGAGGCCGAGGCCCGCGCAGTACTCGAGCACGTCGCGCTCGGTCAGCGGGGTGAGGAACAAAGAGCGCGCCGCCAGCTCGGCGCCCAGCTCGGACTGCTGCCAGATCCCGCCGCGGACGTTGCGGATCCGGTCGCGGCTGACGAGCAGCACCACCGACTGAAACAGCGCGGACTGCAGACGCGGCATGATCCACGTGTGCAAGAACTCCCCCAGCCCGACGTCGATCCATTCGAAGTCATCCAGGATCAGCAGCAGCCGCGAGCCGCCGCCGCGACGCGGGTGGAGCAGCAGGCCCTCGAGGTCCGCGATGAACGAGTCGGCGAGCTCGCGCATCGGCGCGCGGCTGAAGCGTCGCAGCCCCGGGCTGTCCAGGAAGCGCCGCAGCCCCGTCGGGCGCCGCAGCAGCTCAAACGCGGCCTCGATGTGCTCAGCCGCCGCGTCGACCTCGTGCACCCCGACCTTCAGGCCGACGCCGCGGCCCGCGGCGAGCCCGGCGCTGATGATCTTGCGGACGACGCCGCTCACGTCCTCGCCGTCCGGGCTCGTCCAGTCGAGCTCGTCCGCGCGCGCGAGCAGCTCGTCGTGCCAGCGGAGGCAGCGCTCGGTCGCGGGCAACGACTCTCGAGTCGTCGCGGCGATGATCCGAAACCACTCGAACAGCTCGAGCGTCTCGCGGTGACGGTGCCCCTGCACCTCGATCTCGAAGTAGCCCAGCGCGGCGGTCCGCTCGCGCGAGAGCGCCTCGCGGTACAGCCGCGACTTCCCGACCCCGCCCGGCCCCGCGATCGCGCAGACCCTCGCGTTGCGCTCGTGAGGTGACCAATTGCTCACGTCGATCCAGCTGCGGACCGTCTCGACCTGGCCGTCGCGACCGACGAAGGGGATGGGCTCGGTCATGCGCAGGCATGATGCCACGACGCGACCGCGCGCGGAGGGCTCGCGCGCGCGGCCGGAGAGCCCGCGGCTACTCGACGAACTGTACGCAGTCGAGCGAGACGTTCTCGTTCTGCGGCGACTCCGAGTTCGCGTCGCCGGCGCGGTGGCGGTAGCGGATCACGTAGTCGCCGGCGACGACGCGCCGGCTCACCACACCTTGCGTCGTGTCCCCGAGATAGATCTCGTCGCCGCTCTCGACGTCCTCGAGGAAGATCGCGCCGAAGTCGACCTTATCCGTGGGCGGCGCCTCCCCGTTGTACGTGACCGCGACCGTCGCGTCGGTCACCGGGACGATGAACTCGATCCCGCCCGCGTCCAGGGTCAGCGCGAGCGCCTGCTCGCTGATCCGCGCGTCGCCGTTGGCGGGCACGAGCTCGCCGCCCGTCTCGATCGAGTAGTGGGCCGTGAACGAGCCCGGGACGATCCGGCGCGTGAAGTCCCCCTTGCTCAGGTTCCCCAGCAGCACCGAGTCGCCGCGGTCCTCGTTGCGCAGGTACACGCGCCCGTCCTCGAGCTCGCTGATCGCGTCGCCGCCGTCGCTGAGCGCGAGCGTCCCGCTGATCGTGATCACGGGGATGTCGATGTCGAGCGTCCCGCCCTCGAGGTCCGGCGCCGTCATGATGAACGCGTGGGTGTTCTGCGGCATGAGCTGGCTGGCGGTCTCCTGGGCGTAGTAGATGTCGTAGGAGCCCGGGATGATCGACTCCGAGTGCGCGCCCGCGCTCGTGTTGCCGAGCGTGACCGTCCCCTGGCCGTCGACGCTCTCGAGCGTCAGCACGCCGTCGTCGGCGGCGCTCGCTGGCGGCGGGCCGCCGCCGACCGAGAACGCCCCGTTCACCTGCACCATCGGGATGTCGACGTCCACCGTCACCGGCGCGTCGCCGATATCGCCGACCTGGAAGGCCTCGCCAACGCGCGCGTGCTTATTGACCGGCACGGCGCCGTTCGCCGAGGTGATGTTGGTGTACACGAGCTCGTAGGCGCCGGGCAGGACGACGCGGGTGTAGCTCCCCTCGGTCGTCTCGCCGAGCAGCGTCAGCGCGCCGTTCTTCATGTCGCGCAGGTACACCAGCCCGTAGTCGGTCGCGTCGGGTGACGGCGGCATGTTGTTCACCGTCAGGTTGATCGTGAGCGTCGCGGTCGGGATCTCCAGCGGAAAGGTCTCCGGGTTCGCGATCGCCGACGAGATCTCGAGCTGCGAGACCACGCCTCGGCTGTTCACCGGCATCAGCCCACCTTGGCTCACGGCCTCGTAGATCAGCTCGTAGGTCCCGTCGAGCACGCCGATCTCGTACGAGCCCTCGCTCGTTGAGCCGAGCGAGATCAGCTCGCCGGTCTCGACCGAGCGCAGCGAGAGCTCGCCGGCGTCGATGGCATCCTGCGGGACCGGCACCCCTCCGACCGAGAGCGCCCCGCCGAGGTGATTTACGAACAGCTCCGCGACCGGCGTCTCGGGCGGCACGGGCGAGCCGAAGAAGTCGACGGCGATCCTGCGGACGCGCGCGTCCGTGTTCTCGGGCACCGCGCCCGAGCTGCTCTTCACCGCGTAGTACAGGTCGTAGAGCCGGGTCGCGACGCGAGCGCTCCACGTGCCCGAGGTCGTGAGCCCGAGCTCAACCCGATCTCCGCTGGCCGCGTCGCGCAGGCTCAAGATCCCCGCGTCGGTCGCGTCGGTCGGCGGCTCTTCGTCGTCGACGAGCACGACCCCCTCGATCGTGCGAACGTCGATGTTGAGGGGGTGCGCCGCGCCGGAGCCCGCGCTCTTCGTGCACGAGTAGCACGCGTGACCGAGCTCGAGCCCGTCCGGGCACTGGCACACGGCCTCCTCGCGCTCGGGGTTCTCGACCGGGCCGTCGCACTCCCCGGCGTCGCCGCAGTCCACCCACTCGCACGGGCAGTACCCGTCGGTCGTACCGGTGGTCGGCCACTTCGGACCTGCCGACGAGGAGCTGGTGAACGTGTCGTACGCGTCAGTCGACTCGGTGCCTGACGAGCTCGGGCCCGCGCCGTCAGTCACGCCGCCCAAGCTGTCACCGCACGCCACCAAGGCGCTCGAGCACACCAAGAGCGCAAAAACGCGCAATAAGGCTAAGTCACGCATCCTCCGCATCATAGCAGACCCCCTGTAGCTCACCGCAGGCCGCGGTCCATCGCGGGCGTCGCCGCGACGCGGCGCCCGACGATGCCCGCGCCGCGTGACGATCGCGTGGGCCGCCGAGCACGGTCGCTCGACGCCGCGATCACGGTACGTCACGAGCTGGCTTTTGGATCACGTGTCACGGCGCGGCGATCGAGACGCAGCGAATGAGCGCGTTGCTGTTGCGCGGCGACTCGCTGCCTTGGGCCCCCGTGTAGCCGTGCCGGTAGTAGAGCAGATAGTCGCCCGGCAGCACGCGCTCCGTGAACGTCTGCTCGCGGCTGGCGCCTAGATAGATCTCGTCCCCCGTGCGTCGATCGACCAGGTAGTACAGCCCGTAGTCCGTGCCGTCCGTCGGCGGCTCGTCGCCGTTGTACTTGAAGCTCCCCGTGAGCGTGACCACCGGGATGTCGATGACGTGACCGCTCTCGTCGCCGGGCTCATTGTGCAGCGAGAGCGTCTGCTCGACGCGCCCGTCGACGTTCACCGGCAGCTCGTCGCCCCCGGACTCGAGCGCGTAGTAGACGGTGTAGTCGCCCTTGACGACGCGGCGCGAGAAGCCGCCTTCAGACAGGTAGCCGAGCAGCACCGAATCGCCGGTCTCGTCGTGCTTGAGGAAGACCCGCGCGTCCTCCAGCCCCGAGAGCGCGGGCGGCTGACCGTTGATCGTGTAGTCGCCCTCGACCAGGATCGTGTCGATCGGGATCGTCGAGATACCTCCGGGGAGCTGCACGTCGGCGGCCAAGCGCGCGTGGGTGTTGACCGGCACCAAGTCGCTCGCGGTCTCCTGCGCGTAGTAGAGGTCGTAGACCCCGTCGATCACCGTGGCCTCGTAGGTCCCCGCGGCCGTGGTCCCGAGATAGACGCGGCCGAGGTCGGCGTCGCCCTCCCCCGCCTCCAGCCACAGCTCCCCGTCGTCGCCCGCGAGCGCCGGCGGTTCCACACCGTCGAGCATCACATCGCCGCTGACGGTCGAGGCGGTGATGTTGATGTCGCGCACGGCGTCACCCCAGGTGTACATAACCGTGTCGATCACCGCGCCCGCGTTCATCGGCATCGGCGTGTCGCCGGAGGAGGTGATGCCGGTGTACAGGACCTGGTAGGTCCCTGGGACGATCGGGATCGAGTAAGTCCCGTCGTCGGTCTCGCCGAGCTCGATCACGTCCTCGGTCGCGGGGTCGCGGAGCATCACCTTCCCGCGGTTCTGCGCCTCGCCGGGCGCGGGCGCGCCGTTGAGCTTGAACTCGCCCGTGGCGACCACGACCGGGATCGTGATGTCGAGCACCTCGCCCGCCGTGTCGCCGTTTCCGACCTGCTCCGGCTCGCTCGAGATCACCGCGCGGTGATTCCTCGGCATCGTGGCGCCCGGCGACTCGACCTCGTAGATCAGCTCGTAGGCGCCGGCGAGCGCGTGGAGCGAGGTGTACGAATTCTCGCTGGTCTTGCCGACGTAGATCTCGTCGCCGGTGTCGCGGTTGCGCAGGTAGAGGTTCCCGTCATCGCTGGGGCCTGCGGGGTCCACCAGCTCGCCATCACCCTGCTTGACCTGGATCACGCCGTGCAAGAGCTTCGACGTCACCGTGACGTTGTAGTCGTCGGCCTCCTCGCGCAGCTTGCTGACGCCCACGCGCTCGAGCAGCGCGTGCTTGTTCCAGGGCAGCACGCCGCCGGAGCTCGTGACGACCGAGTAGGTCACGTCGTAGATCCCCGAGATCGCCTTGATGTCGAAGGCGAGCTCGTTCGTGTGCGCCTGAAACACCGTGTCGCCGGTCTCGGGGTTGTAGAGGAACAGCTTCCCCGAGTTCATCTGACCGACCGGCGGCGGCTCCTTCTCGCCGTTGATGAAGATCCGCCCCTTGACCGACTGGATGTCGATGTCGATCTCGAGCGGGCCCGCCAGCGCGTCGCAGCTGACGCAGTCGTAGACGCCGAGCTCGAGCGCGTCCTCCGGCCCCTGCTCACCCGCAGGCGGCTCGCAGTTGCAGGTCGGCGCGTCGTCGGTCGCGCCCTCGCAGTACTGCTCGCACGACCCGAAGCCGCAGTCGACTTCGGGGTCACAGACGCAGCTGTCGTCCACGCTCGCGCCGGTCGTCTCGGGGCCCTCGTCGGTGGTGTCCCCGTCGTAGTCGGTGGTGGCGCCCGAGGTCGACGGCTCGCCCGAGCTCCCGAGCCCGTCCGAGGCGCCGTATTGACCCGGCCCGCCGCCTGAGCCGCCGGTCACGTCCGCCGTCCCGCCGTCGCTCGCGCTGCCGCTGGAGTCTCCCGCGTCGCAGCCTGTTAACCAGAGCACGCCGAGCGCGGCCCCGGCGATTCTGCAATATAAGTTAAGTGACATGTCCGAATGTTAACAAACCACGGGCGGGCCGTGGCGCGCGAGCGCGCGCCGCACATTCGGCGCGCTCGCTCAGCGCACGCGCGGCCGCGCGGACGCTACAGCCCGTCCGTCGCGAGCACCGCGAGGCCGCCGCCCACGGCGCCGTCGCTGGCGACCACGATGTCAGGCCCGCCGTCGCCGTTGAGGTCCGCCGTCGCCAGCGATGAGGGCTCGAGCATCGCGAACACGAGCAGCGGCTCGCCGAGCGAGCCGTTCCCGTCGCCGAGCAGCAGCGTGAGCTCGTCGCTCCCCCGGTTGGCGACCGCGATATCGAGCGCCCCGTCGCCGTCGTAGTCCCCCGCCACGAGCGCCCGCGGGTCGAGCCCTGCGGCGAAAAGCTCCGGCGTCGTGAACGTCCCGAAGCCGCTGCCGAGCGCCAGGCCCACCGCGTCCGCGCCCTCGCCCGCGACCACGAAGTCGAGGTTATCGTCGCCGTTGAAGTCCCCAACGGCGACCGCGCGCGGCCCCTCGATCGAGGCGACGCTCGACTCGAGGCCGAAGCCGCCCTGCTGCCCTGGATAGAAGCCGACGGAATTGCTCCCCAGGTTCGCCACGAGGAAGTCGTTGAACGCCCCCTCCGCCAGCGGCGCGACCGTCAGCGCCAGCGGTGCGCTGCCCGCCAGCACGAAGCCCGCGCCCATGAACGTCCCGTCTCCCCCGCCCGAGAGCAGCTGAATTCCGCCGTCGGTCTCCGCCGCGACCAGCAGATCTACGTTCGTGTCGACGTCGAGATTTGTGACCCCGAGCGCCCGTGGGAATCCGCTCACGGGGATGACGTCGCCAGGCACGAATTCTTCCTCATCATTGAGATAGATGCGCACCTCGCCGGCCACGCTCTGCGTCACCGCGACGTCCTCATCGCCGTCGCCGTCGAGGTCCGCGAGCGCGATCGACAGCACCGCGCCCGGCAGCGGCTCGACCTCGACGAGCTCAAACGAGCCGTCCCCCGCGCCGCGCAGGATGTCAAAGCCCGCCTCGCGGCCGACGACGAGATCGAGCGCGCCGTCGTTGACGAGCTGGCCGATCGCGAGCGCGCCGATCGGCGCGCCCGGGTACTGCAGATCGCTGACCGTGAAGCAGTACTGCTGCCCAAACGGACACATGAAGTTGTCCCCGGTCGTCTCGGTCGCGTCGGTCGCCGACGACGTGTCCGTCGCGTCCGTCGTCATCACGCCGGTGGTCGTCGTCACGCTCCCCGCGGTCGTCGGGGCCACGCTCGTGGAGGGGTCCGTGCCGGCCGTCGTCGTACCGACGGTGGTGGTCGTCGTGGCCGTCGTGGCCGTCGTCGGGTCAGTCTCGGTCTCGGTCTCGGTCTCGCCGTCGTCGCCCTTACAGCCGGCGACGCAGGCGAGCAAGCAGGCCGCGAACGTCAACGATCGAAAGTCTCTATGTAATGAAAGCAAAGCGGTAACCTCTGGTTCGAAACTACCTCATCAGCAGATCCCGCGCCGCCGGTCACATCGGGTCGCGCGAGCGCGCGTGCGAGCGCGCCGCCACGCGCGGGCTTTCGCTCCATGACGCTCGCTTTCCACGACCCCCCTCCCGCAGGTACACTCAAATTCCGTCAACCCAGCGTTCGCTCGCCTCGAGCGCCGCTGTCCCTCTCTCGCCCGCGATCGACGATGCAGAAATTCTCGTTACGACATGTCCTCTTCTTCCTGGCCGGAGCAGGCCTCGCGTCCGCTGCGGGCTGCTTCAACGGCTCGGACGCGAGCGGGCAACCCTGCGAGCGCGACGAGCAGTGCGGCGTCGGCCAGACCTGCAACGTGGACGGCTACTGCGACCAGACGCCGGACGGCGATCTCTGCGGCAACGGGATCCTCGACGAGTTCCGCGGCGAGGAGTGCGACGACGGGGCCGCGAACGCGGAGGACGGCGCGTGCCGGCCCGACTGCACGCTGCCGAGCCCCTGCGGCAACGAGCTCCTCGACGCCGGCGAGGAGTGCGACAAGGGCAGCGCCAACGCTGACAACGCCGCGTGCAAGTCCGACTGCACGGATCAAGTGTGCGGCGACGGCTTCGTCGGCCCGGGCGAGGCCTGCGACGCCGGCGTGCCGGGAGGTGACGATCAGTGCTCCGCCGCGTGCGCGCTCATCAGCTGCGGCGACGGCGAGCTCGACCCCGGCGAAGAGTGTGACGACGGCGAGACCGGCTCCGAGAGCTGCACCACGCTGTGCACCATGAGCGTCTGCGGCGACGGGATCATCAACACGCTCGCGGGCGAGGGCTGTGACATCGGCGAGCCGGGCGCCGAGTCGGCCGACTGCAACGTCGACTGCACCACCGCGAGCTGCGGCGACGGCCTGCTCAACGTGACGAGCGGCGAGCTGTGCGACGACGCTGACGACAACATCGAGCTCGCGGATCTCGTCCTCGACAACGACGCCGATGTCATCAACGACGTGCGGTGCACCACCGACTGCGAGCGCCTGTTTTATTACAACGGCGGCAACGACAACAACTCGATGAACAAGAACGGCCCGCCGAACCCGAACATGTTCATGAACGAGTGGACCGCCGCGCCCGTCCCGCTGTCCATGGGCAACAGCGTGTGGTGGACCGGCGCGCCGCCGGACGGCACCGAGGGCGTGGCCGTGATGCGCACGCCCTCGATCCGTGGCGATGATCCGCCCAACGGCGCCGACGAGCAGATCTACCTGCAGTTCCGCCACCAGTGGCTGTACCCGAACTGCTCCGAGCTGCCGCCGCTGTACCCCGCGACTTCGAACGGCGACGGCGGGAACGTCAAGCTCGACAATCTTGAGGGCGGCGACCCGCCGCAGCTCGAGAACTTCGTGAACGGAGACGACCTGAACTACACGCTCGAGCAGCTCGGGGACGAGGGGCTGTGCGAGGACAAGCAGAACCCGCTCGCTAACCAGTTCGGCTACGTCCGTCAGAACGCGGGCGCCGACCTCCCCGAAAACTGGTCATCGGCCCTGTATCGAATCGACACCAAGATCGATAGCCTCGAGGACGGCTTCGGCCTCGTCTTCGAGGCGGGCTTTGACTGCGACGGCCTGTGCATCGCCGGGCTCGCAGCCGAGGATAAGACCGGCTGGTTCGTCGACGACATCATCGTCATCGGCCGCTCCCCAGACGCAAACTGAGCGTCGCCGCAGCGAGGCGACGCGAGCCGCTGCTCAGAACCGCCCGCGGAGCTGCAGGCCGGCGAAGCCCGGCCCCAGCGCGGGCGTCAGCGCCGTCTGCTTCCTCGACTGCCGCCGCTTGCCGACCACCAGCAGCGCGACGCCGGTCGCCAAGAACACGCCGCCCACGACGCCGCCCGCGATCGCCAGCGCGTTCCCGGTGCGCCCCTTGGCGAACTGGTCCTCGCGCTCCTGGAGCTGCGTCGGCGCGAGCTCGGAGATGTCGTTGGCCTGACTGCCGATCGCCATGCCGCCCGCCATCAGGCCGAGCCCGCCAGCGCCGACGACGATGAGGCCCGCGCCGAGCCCGACGAACAGCTTAGCGGTCGGATCGGGCTCCGGCTCGTCGGGGGGCGGCGGCTCCTCCGGCGGCAGCTCCTCTGGCGGCGGCCCCTCCGGCGGCGGCTCCTCCGGAATCTCCTCCGGCTCGCTCGCCTCCGCGATCTTCTCGGCGATCTTCGCCTTGCGCTCGCGCACCTTCGCGAGCTCCGCCTCGCGCTCGGTCTCGTCCTCGTAGATCGTCGGGACGCTCTTCTCGAAGTTGGAGAGCAGAATCTCGGCCTGCTTCAGCTCCGCGAGCTCCCCGTAGACCTCGAAGGCCTTCTCGCGCGCGGTCGCGATGTTGTACAGCAGCAGCGCCTTGATCTCGCCGAAGGCCGGGTCCGCCGGGACCGCCTCGTAGGCCTTGCTCCACAGCTCGATCGCGGCCTTGTAGTCCGCCGTCTCGAACTTCGCGGTGCCCTGGGCGTACAGCTCCTCCGCGCGCTTGATCTGCTCGTCGCTCGAGCTCGGCGCGGTGGTGAGTGCGGCGCTCGCCGCCAGGACCTGCGGCGCCGGCGTGGCCACGGCGAGCGCGGCGGCGACACACAACGCCGCCTCGAGCGCGCCACGACGGGATCGAGGAGAGACACAGTTCATTGAAGAGTCATGATACCAGCCGCGTATTCAGGCGTCTCCCACGCGCGCCGCAGTGGTGCGCGAAGTCACCCGAGCCGCGTCTCGAGGTCACGCTGGGCGCGACGCCAAAAGCGACATCGTGACCGCCGCAGACTCAGCGTCCGTGCGTGATCAAAACCGCGCGCGGGACCTCGCCGCTGGCGACCACGCGGATAAACGCCGCGTCCGCGCCCGGGACCGGCGCGGGCTCCAAGCGACAGCCCGGCCTGCACGCGAGCTCGCGCATGTAGTGAAATTTGAGGACGAGTTCGCCCGACTCCGAGTCCGGCTCGACGTCTGTGAGCTCGATAAGGCCCGGGCCGGTGCGCACGCGTCCGCGACCCCGCGCGAAGTAGTCTGAGGGCGCCCGGACGCGGAAGATCTGGAAGTACCCGGCGACCGCCGGCCCCGGCTCTAGCAGGTCCACGCGCGCGGCCATCAGCGAGTCCGCCGGCTCGCTCGTGACGACGTAGTGAACGTTGTAGCGCGCGAGGTACTCCGCGAACGCATCGCCCGCGCGCCGCGGGTCGTCGTAGCCCATGTGATAGAGGTTCGCGGACTCGAAGATCAGCCGGCGATCGGGGAACCCGCCGACGATCGGCAGCGCTGTCGCCCAGGACAGGTACTCCGCGAGCGGCCACCACTGCACGAGCACCCGGCCCGGCGCCCCCGCGTCGGCGTCCTGTCGGCGCTCGACCTCCGCGCGCAAGCTCGCGGCGAGCTCGACGAAGGCGGGCGCGACCGGCTGCGCGCGGCGGCTGCCCCCCCGCGGCCGATCGCCCGGCGCGGCCCCTCGCTGGGCGCGCTCGAGCTCGGGGATGAAGTACAGCAGCTCGTGCACGCCCCGCGCGCAGAGCAGCGTCGCCACCGCGAGCAAGACGACGCGCGCCTCGCGTCCAGCCGCGCCCAGGGCCGCCGGGGAGAGCTGCCGAGACAGCCAGGGCGCCGCGACTACACCTGACCAAAAAGTCAGGGGGATCGCGAAGCGGTAGGGCTCGGTCGCCCGCAGGCCGGGGATCAGCGCGCCCGCGTAGGTGAGCCCGCCGAGCCACGCCACGCCGACGACCGCGACCTCGTGTCGCCACCGCTCACCCGCTCGTCGCCACGCGCGCGCGCCGGCGATCGCGGCGAAGATCAGCACAGAGCGCGCGAACGTGTGCTGCTCGAGCGGACCGGTGTTGACCTCGTCGATCACCCGCTCCACGTAGTCGGAGAGCAGGTACAGCGGCGTCGCCTGACCAACCCGCGCGGACGGGGTCATCAAGCCCGCGTGCGCGAGCGCCGGGATGAGCCAGTACAGGTTGACCGCGAGCGCCGCCGCGACCAGCGCCCAGACGCGCAGATGCCCCGCGCGGTCGAGCGCGCGCGCGCGCCGAAGGTACAGGTACACCATCGGGACCGCGAGGATCGCGAAGGCCCAGGCGTGCAGCAGCAGCGCGAGTGGGAGCGCGACGAGCGAACAAACAAACCACGGCCGAGCCGCGCGCCGTCGGTCGCCGGCGAGGTCGCTGAGACCGCTGAGCTCGTGGAGCATCCGCGCGAAGCAGGCGACGATCGACACCGACAGCGCCGAGCAGGCCGCGAACGAGATCATCCCGCCGTACCAACAGAACTTCGCGGTCGGATCGAGCTGCCACGCGAGCACCCCCAGCGCGTACGCGGTGATCTGCGCGGCCGCGGGCGCCGCCATCGCGCGCGCGGCCAGCCACAGGCTCAGCGGCGCGAGCGCGGCGACGACGACCGGGAAGCAGTTGAAGGCCGCCGGCAGCGGGACGCCCGCGCGCGTGAGCGCGTACACGAACCAAAAGTACGCCTTGTTGTCGACATCGAAGACGAGCCCGGTCGGGAAGCCGGCGAGCAGATCCGGGTCGTAGATCCACAGCCGCCCGAGCTCGCGATAGGCCGTCACCAGCGACGAGATCTGGTGAAAGTGCGTCTGATAGTCAGGTGTCCCATAGGGCAGATCACCGAAGACGACCGCGCGCGGGTAGTGATAGGCGATGAGCGCGAGGTGCAGGAGGACCACCAGCGCGACGACCGAGCGCGCGACCACGCGGCCGCGGCGAGACCCCCTCGCGGGCTCGCCCGCCCCAGACGCGGCTGCCGGGCCGGCTCCCTGCATACACAACGATATAACAGCACAGCGCGGGCCGGCCCTGGCGGCGCGCCTGTCGGGCGGATGACCCCGAGAGGCGCTTCGCCGCGTGAGCTCACGGCGATTTCGCAGAAACCCACCCGCGCGCCGTTGCGGCCGCCTCGGTACCGCGCTACTTCGAGCGGTTCAACGAGAGCATCGATTCCGTGACCGATCCTGACGTATTCTCAGGCGTGAACCCCGTGCTGCGCGCCGCGATGGCGCGCCGCGGCTTCACAGCCCTAACCGCCGTTCAACAGGCCGTGCTCGACGCGGCCTCCACCGGCGTCAACCTCCGCATCTCCTCACAGACCGGCTCTGGCAAGACCGTCGCGATCGGGATGGCGCTCGCCGACGAGCTGCTCGAGCGCCACCAAGAGCGCCTCAAGGCCGAGACCCGCGCCGTCGGGCCGCTCGCGCTGTTCGTCTGCCCCACTCGCGAGCTCGCGGCGCAGGTCAAGACCGAGCTCAGCTGGCTGTTCGCCGGGGTCGAGCGCATGCTGATCGCCGTCGTCACCGGCGGGACGGACATCGGCCGCGAGCGCAAGCTGCTCGCGCGTCGCCCGACCATCGTCGTCGGCACCCCGGGGCGCCTGCTCGATCACACGCGCTCCGGCGCGCTCCGGCTCTCCGTGGTCGAGCACGTGATCCTCGACGAGGCCGACCAGATGCTCGACATGGGCTTTCGCGACGAGCTCGACGCGATCGTCGAGGCGCTGCCCGAGACCCGCCGAAGCCACCTCGTCTCCGCGACCTTCCCGGCCGCCGTCCGCCGCTTCGCCGACCGCTTCGCCCCCGACGCGCTGCGCATCGAGGGGACCAAGCTCGGCGACGCCAACGCCGACATCCAGCATCAAGTGCACGTCGTGCGCACGCGCGATCAGTACGCCGCGCTCGTGAACACGCTGCTGCTGGTCCAGGGCGCCCGCTGCTTGGTGTTCGTCCGTCGGCGCGTCGACGCCTCCGAGATCGCCGAGCGGCTCGCGGGCGACGGCTTCTCGACCCTCCCCCTCAGCGGCGACCTCCCCCAGGCCCAGCGCACGCGGACGCTCAACGCGTTCCGCAACGGGATCGTGCGCACGATCATCGCCACCGACGTCGCGGCCCGCGGGATCGACGTCGCCGACATCGCCACGGTCGTACACGTCGACCTCCCCCACGACGCGACGACCTACACCCACCGCGCCGGGCGAACCGGGCGCGCGGGCAACAAGGGCCGCAGCGTGCTGCTCGTCACCCCTCGGGCCGAGCGTCACGTCCAGCGCGTGCTCGAGCGCGCGCGCGTGACCGCCGAGTGGTCGCCGCTGCCGACCGCCGCGAAGATCAAGAAAGCGCTCAGCAAGCGCGCGCGCCGGCGTGTCCATGAGGCCATGTCGAGCGAGACCCCGCTGACCCCGGCGCAGCGCGCCTACGCCGACAAGCTGCTCGCGCAGTACGAGCCCGCCGAGCTCGTCTCGCGGCTCCTGGTCCTGGCCGAGCCCCCGCTGCCCCGCGAGCCCATCGAGCTCACCGCCGAGAACCGCAGCCAAGGCCCCCGCGAGCGCCCCAGCGCCGACGCCTTCGTCGTCTTCACGCTCGACTGGGGGCACCGCCGCGGCGCGACGCCAGCCCGCGTGCTCGCGCAGATCTGTCGACGCGGCGACATCACGAGCCAGCAGGTCGGCGCGCTCGACATCGGCCCCACCGACACCCGGATCGAGATCGCGCGCGCCGTCGCCGACGCCTTCGCCAAGCGCGTCGCCGCCGAGGACGATGACGAGCAGGGCTCGCCGATCACCCGCGGCGGCGGGCCGATCGAGCGACGCGGCCGACCGCAGCGACGCGGCTCACGCCGCGGACGAGACGACGATCGGGCGCCCCGCGGACCGGGTCGTCGCGGCCGCGAGGACGGCAAGCACGCCGCCAAGGGCCGCGCGCGCAAGGGCCCGCCGCGAAAAGGCCGGTTCCCGCGGCGCTGAGCGCCGCGGGCTGCAGGCGCGGGAGCTACACGCGCCCGCCGCCTCCGCTCACTCGCAGAGACCTGTTCCTTCGGTCTTGTTGTTGTTCGGGCGGCACTCCGTCCACGTGTGCGGCTCGCCCCCGTCGTCGACGACCGCGAACACCGGCGTCGAGCCGTCGACCACATCCGCCGGCGGGTCCGCCAGCTCCAGCCGGATATCCTGCGCCTCCGCCGGGTACAGCGCCTTGGTCGTCGGCAGCGTCCCGAGCAGCGCGCCGTTGTCGTCCGGGTCGCCGGCGTACACGCCCACCGGCACCCCCGCCGGCACCTCCGCGCGCCCGACGTTGCGGACCCGCGCCACCAGCGTGTAGGGGTCATCGCACTCCGCCCACACCGCCGTGACCACGAGATCCGAGAGCGCGAAGGGCTCGTCGATGTAGTTCAGGCGGAAGTTGTTGAGCCCCTCCTGCTCCCAGTTCTTCGGCTCGACCGTCGGGATCGTCCCGTCGTCGTTGATGTTCGTCACGTGGTAGCTGTGCTGGTTCCAGACCGAGCGCGTGCGCGTCCACTCGATGTTGCTGAACACGCGCACGCCGGTGGTCTTCAGGTTGTTCCCCGGGCAGGTGAAGCCCGAGTAGTTGTTCGACGCGGCCACCAAGTCGGCCTTGCCGTCGTGGTCGAGGTCCGTCACCAGCGGGTACTCGTGCAGCGTCCCCGAGGTGTTGCAGATCTCGGCGAGCACCTCGCCGTCGATGCCTCGGTAGATCCGCATCACCTCCTCGTCGGCGTACACGACCTCGGCGCGCCCGTTGCCGTTGAAGTCGTACACCGAGCTGCCCGTGAAGGAAGACGAGCAGTCCTGCGTCTGCTTGATCCACGAGATCGTGTCCGCGTTCAGCACGTCGCTGTCCATCAGCTTCGCGCCGTCGAACACGGCGTAGCCGATCCCGCCCGCGACGCCGACATCCGGCGTCCCGTCGCCGTTGAACTCCGCCACGGTCGGCGCGCCGCCGCCGCCGCTGCGCCCGTTGCTGTTCGCCGGACACAGGTTCGGCGACAGCGGCCCGTTGATGTCGACATCCTGGCGCACGATCTCGTAGCTCCCCGGCATGTCCGGGTCGTAGCGCCAGACGTGGATGTGATGCACGAAGCTGTTCTTGCCGAGGTTCGCCACGACGATGATCTCGGGCGCGCCGTCGCCGTCGAGGTCCGCGACCGCCGGGTACGTCCCCGTCAGCCCCGTGTTCGCCAGCAGCGTCCCGTCCGAGTCAAACACCCGGGAGCCCGTGATGATCTCGAGCTGGTCGTCATCGTCGACGTTCGCCGCGATCGCCTTCTCGCGCCACCAGCTGGTGCCGTTGTTGACCTGGAAGGTGAACTTCGTGTTGCCCGTCGCGCCGTCGAGCACCGTCCCCGAGAGCAGCACCTCCGGCGCGCCGTCGCCGTCGAGGTCCGCGATCGACGGCTGGTCGCAGTACGGTCCAGGGCCCGTGGTCCACATGTCCGATCCATCAGGATGGAACGCGCGGACGCCCGAGCCCTCCTGACACGCGACGATCTCCGGCCCCGGCTGACCGTCGAGATCGCCGCCCGCGAGCGCGCGACCGGGCCAGATCCGGTTCGTCTGCGGGTTGACCGCCCACTTCTCGACGACCTGCCCGTCATCCGTGATCGAGGCCGCGTGCAGCGTCCCGTTGTTGTTGTACGCGCCGCCGGCGAAGGAAGACCAGATCACCTCGGGGTTGTCGCGCTCGTCGATCGCGCCGTCGCAGTTGTCGTCGTCGAGCTGCAACACGATCGGCGGCATCATGACGCGCCCGATCCCCCGAGGGCCACAAGACCCGGCAGCACGCTGAATTCGTCACTTCCTGCGCGGCTCTCGAGGGTCGGGCGCCGCCTGTGAGTACGCAGCGGGACGCCGGCCTGCGCACGAACGAGACCAGTTTTTGGCAGCTAGCGGGAACACGGCCAGCCGCGCCTCGACGCCGCTCCACCCGCTCGATTGACCCGCTTCGCGGGTGCCTCGCCGCGCCTCGCCGCTTGGCTCATGCCTCGAACGCCCCGCCTCAATATTCGCCGTTGATCAGCCCTATTCGCGGCCGTACTCTCGAGCGCGAAGACGTGAGAGCGTGGCTGCGTTGGCTGATCGAGGAGAGGTGATCTCCAAGTATCTCGCGCGGATTCGAGAGCAATACGCGGCGCTCGATCTGCGCGACCTCCCTGGGGCGGCAGCCGCTTCGCGGGCCAACAGCGGGGAGCTACTCGAGCTCTACGTCCCACCTCGGCTCAAGCGACGCGCCGACGACGACGAGTCCGCTGACACGGACGATGAGTACAAAGGCCCCGGCGAGCTGCTCAAGAAGCACCGCCGCGTCGTCATCGTCGGCGAGCCTGGCGGCGGCAAGACGACCCTCCTGCACTATCTCGCGCTCCGCTGCGCCAGCGCGCGGCCGCTCGTCGACACCACGCGCGAAGACGGCGGCGCGCAGCTGCTCCCTGTGCTCGTGTCGCTCGCGCGCGCGCCAGCCCTCCGCGAGACCGAGCGTGAGCTCGCGATCGAGGAACTGCTGCGTGCTCACCTTGATCAATTCGGCGGCCGTCAACTCCGCGGCGAGCTGTGGCCGCTCGTCGAGCGCGGGCTCGACCGAGGCGACGTCCTGCTGCTGCTCGACGGCCTCGACGAGATCTTCACACGTCACGTAGAATTCGCAAAAGCGCTTGAGCACTTCACGCTCGAGTACCCCGAGGCTCGGTTCGTCGCGACCGCGCGCCCACACGGCGCCGTCGCCATTCGAGGTGCTCCACAATTCGAGCTCGAGCGCTTCTCAAACTTCGAGATCCGCGACTTCCTGCGTCGACGCGAGCGCTCGCGTACTCCGCACGCGCGTCACGAAGCGGACGATCGCGCCGACAAGATCTTCTGGGCCTTGAGGCGCGAAGAAAACCTACTGCAGCTCGCGCGCACGCCGCTCATGCTCATCCTCATCGCGCTCGCCGAGGCCACGCGCCCAGACTGCGTGCCGGCGCGTCGCGTCGAGCTGTTCGAGCGAGCGATCATGTCGCTGCTCGCGGGCCGACGCGTCGCCCGGCAGCTCGACGCGGACGCGCGTCGACGCGTCTTCACGCGCTGGAGCCGAGCGTCGCTGCAGCTCGCCTTCAAGGGGCGCTTGTTTGACGACCTCAAGACGAAGGAGCTCCGCGCCGCGCTGCTCCGCGCGCTCGATCCATCGCCTGACGCCGTCGCGGCCGCCGCCGAGGTCGACGCGCTGCTCGAGGCCGCGGCCCGCGACCATGGCCTCTTGACCAGGCTAGAGTCTGGCGACTACCGATTCTGGCACCGAGCGCTCGCCGAGTTCCTCGCGGCTTGGGCGGCCGCCCACGCGCTCCCGAGCATCGAGACGCTCGTCAAGCTCCGCGACGCCCCCGACGACGCCCGCGATCTCTTCGAGCTGATGCTCGAGGTCCGTACGCACCGCTTCGGCGACGACGAGCTCCGGCTCGACGTCGCCGAGACGATCGCCTTCGCGCGCCGCCCGGAGCGGGACGCGCTCTCGAGCCAGTCGCTACGCCTCGCGGCGGCGCTGCTGCTCAACGGCGCCGCGCCGCCAGCACCCCGCGGCGCGCGAGTGCTCGGGGCCTTAGCGACGCGACTTCGGCAACTCCCCGACGCCACGCTCGAGACCAGCTTCATCGGGCTCGCGCGACACCTCCCGGTCGATCCAAAGCCCCCGAGCCATCTCGTCCGAGCCCTGCTGGCGGTACCGCGTGACGGCGAGACGCGACGACGCGCAGAGCTCCACGAAGAGCTCGCCCGCCGGCTGCAAGCCTACGTGAAGCACCAAGGGGTCCCGGCGGCGCTCGAGCAGCTCCTCTCGCTCAACCAAACCCGCGTCGGCGCGGCCAGTAAAGCCGCGCGCGCGTACGCGGCGATCGGTCTGCTGCGAGTCGGCCGCTCGAGCGCGACGGTGCTTCAGGCGCTCATCTCATGCCTTGACCCGGACACGCGCCCCGGGTTCGAAGGCGGCGCGCGATGGCAGAGTCGCGCGCGGTCGCGTACGGACCTGACGCGACAGGTGAGCGCGGCGCTCTCCGGACTCTCGCTCGCGAAGCTCGCCGGTCACGACGAGCTGAACGAAGCCGAGCGACGAGCGCTACGCGTACTCACCGGAGAGGCCTCGCAGGCGCTCGTCGCGGAGCTGTACACCGATCTCGCCGACCCTAAACTCGACAAGCGAGCGCGGCTCGCCCTCACGCTCAGCGGACTCGAGCACGCGGTCACGCGCCGCCACCTCGTATCGCTCGCGCTCGACGCTGCGAGCAGCGCGCAGACACATCAGGCCCAGCAGCTGATCGAGACGATCTTCGCGGAGGCCGAAACCAGCTCGATCCGCGGTCAGCTGTGGCGAGAGGTGCTCAAGTACGTCCCGCGCGACCTCGGGCCGCAGGATCGACGGCTACAGATCCTCACGAGCTGGACCGCGCACGAGGACGTTCGAGACGCCGCGCTCTCGTTCATCACGGCGGGCCACGTCGCGCTCGATCCACAGCCCCTGGTCGCGCTCGCCGTCGCGCTCGACTCGAGCCTCACGCGCGTCGAGCAACGCGACGACTTGTGGAAATTTTTGCTCGAGCACGATGACCGCCAACTCCGTGTCGAGGCGGCGCTCGGGATCTGCCTCCGCAGCATCAACTCGCGGCGGAAGCAGGCGCTCTCGACCGTGCTCAGCACCCTGCGCGAAGAGCTCGACCTGCGACTCGCCGAGCACCAACCCGGTGACGCGCTGGTCCAGTCGTCGGTGCTCGAGCGCGGGGCGTCGTTTCTTGAGCTGCTCAGTCATCACCACGAGCCCGCGCTCGAGGGCGCCCTGGCGAAGGAGGAGCACCAGCCGCTGGCCGCGCTGCTGACATGCGCGCTGGTCTGCCATGACCCCGAGCGCCTCGCGAGATCACGCGACAGCCTGCGAGCGACGCTCCACGTGCCGGTCCTCGCGCTCAAGCGGCGCGCGATCGAGCTGCTCTTCGGCGAGCGCGGCGCGACGGCGACTTCGCCGTTCGAGCTCCAAGGACCTGTCCTCGAGTGCATAGCGAGCGTACCCGAGCACCGCCAGCCTCCCCCTCGTCTCGCTCATCTCTTCTCCTACAGGATCGCCGAGCTCCTCCGCGCGCGCCCCCTCGCGCGGCTGCGCGGGCCGCTCCACGTGATCGGCGTCGATCGACTTTGGCTCGACTTCGTCCGCGAACCGAAACTCCACGACCCCGATCACCCGATCGCGAAGGATCAAGAGTTCCTCAGCCACGCGCTCAGCTTCGTCGACGCCGGCGACGCGACGCTCCGTCACTCCGCGCGTCACGTGGTGCTCATAGCCGCGGCGAACCCGGCGTGGCGCGCCCACCTCTACCAACAGCTCGAGCGCCTCCCGATCGCCACGGCGGTCTCGCTCGCGCACAGGCTCATCGAAAACGAGGACACCGATCAAGCGCCGCTCCTGTCCGTGCTCCGCCGCGCGCAGGACGAGGAGGACGGAGCGCTGCGACACCGCGCGCTCGAGACGCTGTGGCCGCGCTGCGGAGAGAAAGAACGACTCGAGGTCATCGCGCGTCACCTCGAGCGCAGCTCGCCCGAGCTCTCGTTGCGGTGCATCGAGATGCTCGCGCGCCACCGTTACTCCCGCGCGAACATCTCGGCGGCGCTCGTGGGCCTCGTCGGGCTACCGCGACTACGCGCGCTGCTCAGGAGCTGCCTCGAGCTCGCGTCGGAGCAGCTGCGCCTGTTCGCCTGCGCGCTGATGATGATCCTCGAAGGTGATCCAGAAAGTGATCCAGAAGGTGATGCAGAAGACGACGCAGACAAAGCTCGGATCGCCGCCACGCTCCATTCGCTGTCGACGACGCCGATCGACGCAGGTCGCCCGAGCCGAGGCCTGGAGAACCTGCGCAATGTGGTTCGGTACGCGTTCCGCTCGGAACCACTTTCAAACGCCTACCAAAAAGCCGTCTCGTCATACGACTCATATCGAGTCGACCGCGCGGCCGCGCTGCTGTACGCGGATCGTCACGGCGGGATGACCGCGCGCCTGCGCGCATCTTTGCTCGATTCACTCGCTAGCGACGAGCACAGCCGCTGGACGGAGGCGGCTGTCTCCCTGTGGGCGCACCTGCAGCCCACGAGCTGGCGCGACCTGCTCGACGCGGCGGAGGGGCGTCACAGGACGCTCGAACAAGCGCTCACCGCCGCCGGGCCTACGCCGCGAGACGTCGTCGAGCGGCTCATCGAGCGCGCGATCTCCCCGAACCTTCGGAACACCGCGCTCCAAATCTTCAACCTCCTCAATCAATTTGTCGACGCTGACGCGGCGCTCATCGAAGACCTCGTGGCGCCCTACCTTCGTCGCCAATTCTTCAGCGACCGCCCGCCCGCCGAGCGCTTGAGCATCGTCCACACGATGCTGCTGCTAAAGTCCGTACCCAGGGACGATGTCGAGCTCGCGCTGCGCTTGGGCGAGCTGTTCGACGCGTCGGAATACAACATCGCCGTGGGCGCGCTCCACCAATTCATCGAGCTCCCTCTCGAGCTTCGTCTCGAGCTGATCCCGCGCCTGCTCGAGCGCGCGAGCGCGGGTCGAGCAGAGGGCATCTGGTTGGTCGAGTACGCCTACTACGACCCAGCGACGCTCCCATTCACGGCCCGCGCGACGTTGATGCGCGCGCTGGTCAATCGCGCCGAGCTGCCGCGGGCGGTCCAGCACAAGAGCGCGCTCGCGTTGCTCACGCTCGACCCCGATCACCCTGACGCGCTCGCCGCCTTGGTTCGCTGTCTCCAAGCGCAGGGCTCGCGAGACGAGCTCAACGCCGCCGTCTTCTCCGCCATGCTGCTCCGCGCGCGCGGCCACGATCCAGACGCGCTCCGCGAGACGCTGGAGCGCGTCTGCCGAGACGACCGCGGTGCGATCGACGACCGACTGCTCGCGGCGCAGCTCCTGCTCGTGCACTTCAACGCGCGAGACACCGCGCTCACCACCACGCGGGCCCTCGCCGCGCGAGTGTTCGCGCAGGAGCTCGACCAAACCTACAACCTGTCCGTCATCATTGGACTCGCGTCCGCGGCCGGAGAGACGGTCGACGCGCTCGTGCCGACGCTGATCTCGGCGCTCGTGCGAGTCGACGACTTCCGCCAACGAACCATCGTGGCGATGCTGCTGCGCGCGGCTCGCGGGGAGTCCCCCTACCCGCCCCCAGAGCTGCCGAGCGATCACCGCTTGATGTATTACTGGGACCTGAGCGCGAGCGACAACGCGCTCAAGGCCGAGCTCGAGGGGGTCGACAAGAAGCTCTCCCCCATCCCAGAAGACCTCCGGGAGCTCGCCGCTTACCTCGCGCGCCCACCGCTGCACGAGCGCCTCGCGGACCTGCTCCGCCCCGCGCTCGCCCAGCTGATCGAGGCCGACCCCGATCGCCTTCATCTCGCGCGCTCGCGCGGCGCTGTCGCCCAAGGAGCTCTCGCGCGCGTGCTCACGGCGGTGCGCGCTCGCGGCTCCGATCGCCCGGAGCAGCGCTTCGCCCGGGCTTGGTTCTTCGCGCAGGTCAATACGAAGAGCGCGCAGCGCGAGCGAACGGTCGATGATCTACCAGCTGAACGCGCACCCGAGGTAGCGCCGGCGCGAACGGTCACGCTCGACTTCTCGTGCGAGGACGCGGACACGTCGGCCAACAGCGAGCGGCGGGCGTACCAGCTGCGCGTCGGGCGAGCGCCGCCGCTGCGATTCGAACTCGTCTGGTCACGCGAGTTTTTAGAGCGCCTCTACAGCCTCCAGGACCGACGCAGCACACGACCACCAGCCGCTGCGCGTACGCTCGGCGACGCGCTACGGGCCGCGATCGGCCCTGTCTGCGAACGCATCGACGCCGCGATCGAGCCCGCGTCGCCGCTCACGCCTGTGCGACTCACGATCCGCGCGACCGCGGAGCTCTGCGCCATCCCCTTCGAACTGATACCAGCTGCTGAGCGCGGCCCGCTAGGGCTGCAAGCGGGCGTCAGCGTCCGCTACCAGCTGCCCCGCGCGCCACCCCGAGAGCCCGCCGCGCACGTCGACGAGCACCGCGTGCTGATGGCGTGGACGAGCCTCCACGACCCCGTGATCGACCACGAGCTCCTTGACGCGCTCACAGACGCGTCGAACCACCGCCTCTGTTTTAATCCGTCGGTCGACGCCCTCGACCGCGCTTCGCTCGAGTCGATCGCGACCGAGCTCACCGACGCCCGGGCGCTCGGTAGGGACTTCAGCGTGCTCCAGCTCGTATGCCATGGAAAACAGAGAAATCTCGTGCTGCACGCCACGAACGAGCCCGACATCGCCGATGAGGTGGACGGAGCTCGCCTCGCGGAAGCGCTCCGCCCATTCGCGTCGACCCTCCAGCTCGTGATCCTGTGTGTATGCAATTCTGCCGACTCCATCGCCCACGTCGACGGCTCGGGGAGCGTCGCGCAGGCGCTGCACGAGGTCGGGATCCGCACGGTGCTCGCCTCGCGCGGCGAGCTCTCGTACACGAGCGCCTGTACCCTAACGAAGAAGCTCTACGCCCACCTTCGACGCGGACTTGATCACGTCGACGAAGGGCTCACGGCCGCTCGCCGCGCGCTCCACGACGCCTCCGAAGACGATGATTGGCTGACGCTGCAGCTGTACGCGCGCGATGTCGACGTCGACGAGTAATTTGGAGCCTATGTGGAACGCGCGCCCTGGCCTTAAGGTTCACATTTGATCTCAAGGGATTACGCCGCCGCGTCATGTTCGGCGGCATCATGACGCGATCGCTGCTGATCGTGTACTTCAGCTCCGCGTTGATATCGAGGATCGGATCCTTGGAGCACCCTGGGAGACAGTTGAGCGTCTCGGGGTCCACGGGGTCGGGCTCGTCCTCGCAGTCCGCCGGCAGCGGCATGCACTTGCCGGTGTCGTCCGAGCCCTCGCCGCACATCATCGCGCCGGCCTCGCCGAGCGAGTAGTCGCAGTACGCCCCTCCTCCGCGCGCGCTCGCCCGCGCTGACCACGAGGGTATCGGGCTCCCGCCCGCTCAGCTCGCCGCGTCGCGAACACGCGAGCACGCGAGGCGACGTGAGACGCCGCGAGACGCCGCGCGGGCGCAGGTACATCACGGGAACGTCGCGTCGTGAACCAGGTCGACGCCGTGACCTGCGTCTGCGCGTCGCGGCGCGCGTTCGATGTATTTGCATTGGACGGTCCGCGGCGCCGCGAGTAAGAAGTGAGCGATGAACAGGGACAGCGTCGACGCTTACCTCTCCGACGGCTGCGGTCGTTGTGATCGCTACAAGACGCCGCAGTGCAAGGTTCACCTGTGGACCGAGGCGCTCGTGCAGCTGCGCGCCATCCTGCTCGAGTCGGGGCTCACGGAGGCGATGAAGTGGGGCTCGCCGTGCTACGCGCTGGACGGCAAGAACGTCGTGATGCTCGTGTCGCGCAATGACTACTGCGCGCTCAGCTTCTTCAAGGGCGCGCTGCTGACCGACGAGCGCGACGTCCTCGCGCCCCCGGGGCCTAACTCGCAGGCGGCCCGCCTGCTCACGTTCACCTCAGCGCGGCAGGTCGAGGCGAGCCGCGAGTACGCGAGCCGCTTGATCACGCAGGCGATCGAGCTCGAGCGCTCCGGCGCGAAGGTCCAATTTCGACGGTCTCCAGGGCCGGTGCCCGACGAGCTGCAGGCGCGACTAAACGCCGACGCGGAGCTTCGTGCGGCGTTCTCAGCGCTCACGCCCGGGCGACAGCGCAGCCACATCCTCCACGTCTCCGGCGCGAAACAGCGCAAGACGCGGGAGGCCCGGGTCGCGCGCTGCGTCCCGAAGATCCTCGAGGGGCGCGGCTTCAACGAGCGCCGCTGAGACGCGCTCACGCGCGCTGCCAGCGACATGCGCGCCCTCGCCCTTACGCGCGCCGCGAGTAGGCGCGCAGGGCCTCCTGTGGGTCCCTGTCGGGGGCTCGCGCCCATTGACAACTCCGGGGCCGGTTTCAGATTGTAGGGACACACGTTGCCCACCAAATCGCTCGACCACCGCGCCCGCCCCTTCGATCTGTCCCTTGAGAAATATGTGGAGGGCGTGCGCGCGGCCGTCGACGAGCGGGCTCGCGCGACCGGCGATGACCTCGAGCTGCAGCTCGAGGATGAGCCCGGGGGCGATCGCGCGCAGCTGACCGTGCGCGACGCGGGCGCGCGCACGCGCGTCGTCGTGACGCTCGAAGCGCGAGACGGCGGGACGCGCGTCGTCGAGGCGCGCGTGGGCTGGCGGGTGCGCCTCGCCTATCAGCTACCCACCCTCGCGCCGACCGTCCTGCTCGCCTTCGTCGGCGCCGGATGGGGCGTGTTGGCGTGGACGCAGCTCTGCCTGTCCGTTCTGGTTCTTCTGTATACGAGAACGATCACGTACCCGTCCTTGCGCCGCGTCGCGCCGCTGGCCGAGCTGTTTGGAGAGATCGGGGATGAGGCGATCGTCAGCGATCCACGCGCGCCGGCTCGCATGCTCCCCGCGGCCGAGCCGCTCGGGCCCGTCGACGCGGCGCTGCACGCCGCGCCGTCGACCTCGATCGAGCAGCACCAAGGCGGCGAGCCCGGACGGATCGCCGGCCGGATACGCCACGGCGACCGCGTCGTGCGAGCGCCCCTCAGCGAACGCGTGTGCGCCTACTGGGAGCTCCGCGTCTCCGAGCCTGCTCTCCCGATCGGCAAGCTGCGCCAGCGCGAGCCCTTCGTGATCGAGGACGCCTCGGGGCGGCTGCACGTCTCGCCTGCGGAGGCGCAGATCTCGGCGGAGACCGACCGCGTCGTCGAGTATCGCTGGCACGAGCTGCGCGGGTCGCTGCGCGACCTGGTCTCGCGCCTCTACTCGCCGAGCGAGCTGCGCGCACGGGATCGTCGCCCGCACGCGTACACGCTGACGATCGAGGAGGGCGTGATCGAGGAGGGCGAGGAGATCGCGGTGTTGGGTCACTCGATCCTGCAGCACGACCCCGACGCCAGCTTTGAGCTCGGCGGCTACCGTGCGCAGGCGCAGGATCGAAGGTGCCTCGTGCACAGCGCCCGCGCGCCGCTGCTCGTGAGCGACAACCCGGCGCTCCACGAGCGCGCCCGTGTTTGAGCGGCCGTGAGGCGAGGCGCGGGACGTGGGCGACGTCAGCTCACGAGCGCGTCGACATAAGTCACCGGACTGTCACTTGATCTGGGCAGTCGGACAGGCCAGGGTGCGCCCTCGAGACCCCATGCGCAGCGAAGACTCCGACAACCCCCATCTGCTCGACTGGAAGCGCCGCGAGGAGCTGGCCGAGGCGCTCGTGCCCATGATCGGCACGCTGTACCGCGACCACGCGCTGGTCGTGGCCGTGTTCGGGCGCTCGCTGGTGGGGCGCAACCCCGTCGAGATCATCGCCGCGCACGAGCAGGCCCGATCGATCGCCGGGCGCCGGCTGGAGCTCGCGGACACGGTGCTCACGCTGCGGGTGCTGCTGGAGCTGGACCCCGGGCGCGCGCGCGTCGACGTCGGCAAGCTCGCGGTCCGCTTCGCCGAGTCCGGCGCCCCCGAGCTCGGCGCCTGGCTCACGACGACGCTGGCGCCCTTGACCCGCGAGCAGAACCCGCTGCGCGACGAGCCCCAGGACGTGGTGCTGTACGGCTTCGGGCGGATCGGGCGGCTGCTCGCGCGGATCTTCATCCGCAAGACCGGCGGCGGCGACAAGTACCGGCTCCGCGCCGTCGTGCTGCGCCCCTCGCGAACCGCCGACCTCCACCGCCGCGCGAGCCTGCTCGCCCGCGACTCGGTGCACGGCCCCTTCGAAGGCAGCATCACGGTCGACGAGGAGCACAACGCGATCATCGCCAACGGCAACACCGTCCGGGTGCTCTACGCCGATCAGCCCGACGAGCTGGACTACACCGCCCACGGCATCCGCGACGCGGTGATCATCGACAACACCGGCAAGTGGCGCACGCGCGCCGAGCTCGGGCTGCACCTGAAGTGCCCCGGCGCGAGCAGGGTCATCCTCACCGCGCCGGGCAAGGACATCCCCAACATCGTCTACGGCGTCAACGACGACGCGCTCTCCCCCGAGGAGCGACTTGTCTCTGCGGCCAGCTGCACCACGAACGCGATCGTCCCCGTGCTCGCCGCCGTGCACGCGCGCTACGGCATCGCGCGCGGCCACATCGAGACGATCCACGCCTACACCAACGACCAGAACCTCATCGACAACTTCCACAAGAAAGACCGCCGGGGTCGCAGCGCGCCGCTCAACATGGTCATCACCTCGACGGGCGCCGCGACGGCCGCCGCCAAGGCGCTGCCCGCCCTGGCCGGCAAGCTCACCGGCAGCGCGATCCGGGTGCCCACGCCGAACGTCTCCCTGGCGATCCTCAACCTCGAGCTCGAGCGCGAGACGGGCGGCGCGGACTCGCTCAACGACCACCTCCGCAGCATCGCCGCCGACTCCCCGCTCGAGGCGCAGATCGGCTACACCGACTCCCCCGAGGTCGTCTCGAGCGACATGGTGGGAGAGCACCGCGCCGGCATCGTCGACAGCCGCGCGACCGTCAGCTCCGGCAAGCGCTGCGTGCTCTACGTCTGGTATGACAACGAGTACGGCTACAGCTGTCAGGTCGTGCGCCTGATGCAGCGCGTCGCCGGCGTCAGCCCGAGGATCTTCCCGTAGCGACCCGAGCGCGACGCGAAGGCTGACCGAAAGCTGACCGAAGATGCAGGAAGCTGGCGGAGCGGGCGCGGCGCTGACGCGCCGCGCCGTCCTCGCCCTCGCGTGGCCCGTCGTCCTCGCGCAGGCGGCGACCGCGTTGACGGGCGTGGTCGACACCGCCGTGATGGGTCGGGTCGGCGGCGCGGTCGAGCTCGCGGCGGTCGGCGTCGCCGCGATGATCTTCTCCTTCGTCTACTGGGCGTTCGGCTTCCTGCGCATGTCGACGACGGGGCTGGTCGCGCAGGCGGTCGGCGCCGATGAGCGCGCGCAGGCGCGAGCGCATCTCGTCCGCGCGCTGCTGCTCGGCGCCGGCCTCGGCCTGCTCATCCTCGCCAGCGCGCGACCGCTCGAGCGCCTCGCGCTCGCGGCCTTCGACGCCGCGCCCGACGTCGAGGCGCTCACCCGAGACTACCTCCGCGCGCGGATCTGGGGCGCCCCGGCGGCCCTCATGGGCTACGGGATCACCGGCTGGCTGCTCGGCACCGGGCGCACCCGGACGCTGCTCGCGTTTCAGGTCGTGCTCAACCTCGTCAACGCCGGCCTCGACGTCTACTTCGTCGGCGCGCTCGGCTGGGGCCCGGCGGGGATCGGCGTCGGGACCGCGCTCGCCGAGTGGATCGCGCTCGCGTTCGGGCTGTGGACGGTTCGCGCCGCGCTGTCCCTCGAGACATCACCGCTCTGGGATCGCGCGCGGCTCATCGCGCTGTTCGCGACCAACCGCGACATCATGATCCGCACGCTCGCGCTGCTGTTCTCCTTCGCGTGGTTCGTCAACTCCGGCGCGCGGGTCGGGACCGCCGCGCTCGCGGGCAACGAGGTGCTGCTGCAGTTCATCGCGGTCGCGGCCTTCGTGCTCGACGCCTTCGCCTTCGTCGCCGAGAAAGAGATCGGGCGCGCCGTCGGCATGCGCTCCCCTCAGCGTCTGCGCGCGGCGATGCGGCTCACCACCCAGCTCGCGCTCGGCTTCGGGCTCGCCATCTCGGCGCTGTTCTTCGTCGCGGGCCCCGCGATCATCCACGCGTTCATCGTCGATCCCGAGGCCCGCGCGGTCGCCCTCACCTACCTGCCCTTCGTCGCGCTCGTGCCCACCATCGGCGTGCCCGCGTGGCAGCTGGACGGCGCGTTCCTGGGCGCGACCCAGGGCCGAGCGCTGCGTAACGCCGCCGTGCTCTCGACGCTCGCGTACATCAGCGCCGATCTCATCTTGACGCCACGCTACGAAAATACGGGCGTGTGGACCGCGATGCTGCTGCTCTACGTCGCGCGCGCGGCCGCGCTGGGGCTCCACTGGCCCGCGCTTCGACGCGCGGTCACACAAAACGCGTAGCGATCACCGAGACACGTCACGCGGGGTCGTTGTTGTGGGATCGTGCCCTCGTGGGGATCACGCTTCACCGTTTTTATCTCTACCCGCCGCCTTCGCCCAGCCTGCCGTCGCCGCTCGTCCGCGTACTTCGTCCGGCCGCGCCAAACGCCGCGCAGCCCGCGGTCGACTACGCCGACTCGCTCGCCGACGCGAAGGCCGACCTGCTCGTCCGCTCCTGGCTCGCGGCCGCGGGCGAGACCCGCGCGTCACCGCCCGCGCCGCTCGGGAGCTTCACCCCCTATCTCGATGAAGACTGCGCGGAGGATCGCGCCCTGCTCGCCTTTCACGGCCACGAGCTCGACCTCTGGTGGACCGCGGACGAGGCGAGGCCGTCCCACGTCGCAATCGGCCCAGGTGGCGATGAGGACATGTTCTGGCGCTGGCTCGACGAGTCGGTGGACGACCCGATGATCGAGCGCCTACGGCGACCCGCAGCGCCGCTTCGCGTCCGCCTGCTCACCGAGGCCGACGCGCGCCTCATCGATCACCCGCTGCTGATCGTCGAGGACGTGGACTGGATGACGGCGGAGGAGTTCGACCGGTGGCACCGCGGCGGCGAGCTGACGACCGTGACAGCGACGCCGCTGCCGACGCAGCCGCCGGTCACCGAGCGAGAGCTACGGCTCGCCAAGCTCGCGCTGGTCGAGCGAGCCATGCGCGCCGAGCTCGACGCGAACGATCGCCGCGCGGCCTCGTTCCGCTGCTCCCAGCTGGCGCGCTTCGATCCCGCGGCCGCGCTGCGCACGGTGGAGCATCTCGAGGCGCGCGTGACCCTAGGCGATGATCGCCGCGGGATCGCGTGGGCGCTGGCCTACGCGCTCCACCAGCTGCGCGACGCGCCCGCGCAAGCGGAGCTCGTGACGCGCTGGCGCGCGCGACCGAGTTCTTTTCGGAAAAAGATCCTCGCGGAGCTCGAGAAGCTGAGCGCGTCTCGGCGGTGAGCTCCGAGCCGGCACCTGGCGGGGACGCGGGATCCACGACGGGATTTCTTGGAGTGGTTTCACTCGCTTGCGCGCGCCCGCGCGAGTCGTCGCAGTACGCCCCCGCAGCGCAGTTGCTGCCTGAGACGCAATCGCCTCCCGGCACCACGCACTCCTGGAACGAGCACACCTCGTCTCCGCCGCAGCAGCTGTTGCCGCAGGCGTTCTCGACCGCGCAGCACTCCCCGTTCACGCAGACGCCGTCGCACTCGTCCTCGCAGGTCGGGCCCGTCGTTGGGTTGACGTCCGTGTCCGTGACGGTGACGTCCTCGGTCGTCGACGAGTCCGTCGTCGTCATCGGGCTCGTCCCGGTGGGGCCTGCGGTCGAGTCGGTCATTCCGCCGGTCGTGCCCGTCGTCTGCCCGTCGGTGTCGCTGCCCGACATCGTGTTGCCGCCGGTCTGCGTCATCGTCGAGGGCGTGCTGTTGCTGCCCTCGGTGGTGCTCGTGCCGTCGGTCGAGTCGGTCCCCGACTCTGACTCTGAGCTCGTTGAGGACGCGTCGCTGTCGCCGCAGCCGGCGACGGTGAACAGCGCGAGCGTGACGCTCGAGATACCCAGCAATCCAAGTTTCAGCTTTGTTCTCACCCAGGCCTCCGTACACGGGCAGTCCATCACACCGGCCACGTGCCAGCAACAGCGGAGCGCGCGGCCCCGGGGCCGAATTGGCCACATGGTTATTTGGTCATGCGTTGCAGAGTCCGGCTCGCGGGACGGTGAAGCCAAACGTCCGGTATGTCGGTTGTGCTCGAGTTTTTGACTTCGCCCTGCAACGGCGCGAGGACTCGGCCGACCGCTCCCATGCGCGACCTCTCGCGCTCGGAGCACCATGAGTTCAGCACGCACCCGCCCCCTTCACCCCCTCTTCCGCACGCGTCACCACACCGTCGCCGCGTCGCTGCTGCTCGCGCTCGTCAGCTCGCTCGCCCCTCGGGCCGCGCGGGCGGAGCGAAGCGCGACGCTCTCGACCGCGATCAACCTGCCCCAAGGGCCCGCTTCGATCGAGGGGCACGGTCAGCGTCACTCGGTGTCCCCCTCCACCGGGCTGCCGACCCTGAGCTACGAGATCGAGCTCCCGCCGGGCCGCGCCGGCCTGGCGCCGACGCTCACGCTGCAGCACGAGCCCGGGGCCGGCGCCGGGGTGATCGGGCTGGGCTGGACGATGGCCCAGCCGGTGCTCGAGCGCTCGACGCGGCTGGGCCTCGCGCGACCCGACGAGGAAGCTCCGCCGTGGGTGCTGCGCGGCCCGGGTCGTCCCGAGGAGCTCGTAGAATTGCCCTCGGGACAGCTCCGCGCGCGGATCGAGGGCGAGCGCCCGGTCATCGTCACCGCGCTGCCCGACGGCGGGATGGAGGCGCGCACGGTCGACGGCACGCGCTACACCTTCGGGACGCGGCCGCAGTCACGGCTGGAGCGCGACGGCTACGCCTTCCGGCTCGAGCTCGACGCCATCGAGGATAACTTCGGCAACCGCGTCGAGTATCAGTACACCCGGCCGACCGGAGACAGCCCGCCGCTGCTCTCCGCGATCACCTGGAACGACGGCCGCGCGCGGGTCGACGTGGCGTATGAACCACGTCCCGATCCGGTCGTCAGCCGCGCGCCCGGGTGGACGCTCGCGCTCGGTCATCGCGTCGCGAGCATCACGAGCTCGGCCGACGGCGCCGCGATCCGGACGACGCGCCTGGGCTACGCCCGCAGGGACGAGACGCCGAGCTCGCTGCTCGTCGAGATCGCCACGGCGGCGGAGGGCGGCGCCGCGACGCCGACCTGGCGAATGCAGTACCGCGCGCTCGAGGATGTCGCCGCGCCGGAGCCGCGCGTGATCGCGAACGCGCCGGCCGTGGACCCGAGCGCGAGCGGCTACGCGCTCGTGGATGTGGACGGCGACGCGCTGCCCGACCTGCTGCACGGCGAGCCCGGGTCGTGGAGATATCGCCAAAACGTCGGGGACTTCGCGCTCGCCAGCGCCTGGCGCGAGCTGCCGACCGCGCCCTCGCTGACGGTCGGCGCGGGCAGCCGGTTCGCGGATCTCGACGGGGACGGCGTCGAAGATCTCTTGGCCCAGCCGGGGCCCGGCCTGGGTGAGCTGTGGAGCTTCGCGGGCGGCGGCGCGCAGCCCTTTGCGACCAGCGACACGACCGCGCTCGAGCTCAGCGTCGAGCTCGACGCCGAGGGGCTCGCGCTCGTCGACCTCAACCTCGACGGCCACGTCGACATCCTGTTCCACGGGCCAGACGACGGCTTCGTGTGGCTGCGAGACGCCGACGATCCCGCGCGCTTTGAGTCGGCCATCAGCGCGCCGCTCCCCCCGCCCGGGCTGCGCCTCGGCGACCCCGGCGTGCAGCTGGCCGACCTCGACGGTGACCGGCTGCCGGAGCTCGTGCGCGTCATCGCGGAGGACGATCGGGTGCTGGCCGCCGCGGGGCTCGGCTTCGGCGCGTTTGATGTCGCGATGGACATGGTGGGCGTCCCGGCGCTCGCGCCCGAGGACACCCTCGAGCTGCAAGACATCAACGGCGACGGCGCCTGCGACCTGATCCGGGTCGGGCGCTACGAGGCGACGCTGCGCATCAACCAGCTCGACGGCGGCTTCGCGCGCGTCCAGGAGCTGGCGTGGCCGACGCTCGAGGACGGCGAGCGCGTGCTGCTGAGCGACCTCGACGGGGACGGGACGCGCGACATCCTGCGCGTGGACCCCGAGGCCGGCACCTGGCGGGCTTGGGAATTCATGTCGGAGAAGCCAGGTCTCCTCACGCGCTTCGAGAACGGCCTCGGCTACAGCTTAGAGCTCGAGTACGACACTGCGGCCGGCTTGTCGGCGCGGGCGCGCGAGGACGGCGAGCCGTGGGAGACGACGGTGCCGACCCAGACGCCGGTGGTGACGCGCACCGTCGAGGACGACGGATTCGGCTGGCGACGCGTCGTCGAGTACGGCTACCGCGACGGGTGGTACGACCCCTCGCGCGCCGAGTTCCGCGGCTTCGCGCGGCTCAGCGAGCGGCGCGCGGGCGACGAGTTCGCCGACGAGCGCACGGTCCACAGCGACTACGATCTGGGTCGCGAGTCCGAGGCCCGCAAGCAGCTGCTCGTCGCGCAGGAGACCTGGGGTCCCGAGGGTCTGCTGCGCCGCGAGCGGAGCGAGTACACGGTGCACGAGCACGAGTCGGGCCATGTCCGCGTCGCCCGGCGCAGCGCGACCGTGGTCGATCATCTCGAGGGCGCGGACGAGCACGCGATGGCGCGGGTGCGCAGCGAGTGGGACCACGACGAGTGGGGCAACGTGCTCGAGCAGCGCGAGCTGGGTCGCGTCGACCCCGAGACCGACGCCGACCTCGAGGGTGACGAGCGCGTCACGGTGTACACCTACGCCGCGCCGCAGGACGCGTGGGGGCCCCGCGATCGCGTCGCGTGGACGGAGGTCACGGACGGCGACGGCGCGCGCGTGTCCGCGACGCGCTTTTATTACGACGGCCCGGCGCTGCGCGGCCTCGACCTGGGTGAGCTCGGTCCCCGCGGCGCGCTGAGCCGACGCGCGCGCTGGGTCGAGGACGACGAGTGGGTCGACGAGCTGCGACAGACGCTGGATGAGCGCGGCAACATCGTCGAGCTGCGCGACGCCGAGGATGGACGGCTGACCCGGGTCTACGACGACGCCGGTCGCTTCCCGATCGAGGAGCGCCTCGTGCTCGACGGCGCCACCGGCGTGGACGCGCTGCTCGTGCGCGCGCGCTGGGACGCGCGCTTCGGCGTACCGATCGAGGTAACCGACCCGAGCGGGCAGAGCACCGAGATCGCCGTCGACGGGCTCGGGCGCGTCACCGCCATCATCGAGCCGGGTGACTCGCGCGCGCTGCCCACCGCCGCGTTCGCGTACTTCGTCGACGGCGCGACGCCGCCGGCGATCGTCGCCTACGAGCGCCAGCGCTCGGACGATCCGCGAGCGGCCCGCGAGATCCAGCACCTGGACGGTATGGGGCGCCTGCGTCAGCGCGTCCACGAGGCCGGTGAAGGTGAACGAGCGGTGCTCGCCGAGGCCGTCTCCTACGCGATCGACGGCGAGCTCGCGACGCGGGTCTCCGGACAATTTGTCCCGACGAGCGCGCTCGAGCTGGGCGCCGCGCCTGCGCTCGATCCAGCGTGGCCAGCCGAGTCGCGGTGCCGCGACGCGCTCGGCCGCGAGCGCGAGCGCGTCGACGCGGACGGCCGCGTTACCCAGATCATCCACGGGCCGCTGCGCAGCGAGCAGCAGGATCACGAGGATCTGTTCTCGAGCGCGCTGGACGGTCGCTACGCCGACACGCCGCGACGGACGAGCGTCGACGGCCTGGGCCGCGTCGTCGAGATCACAGACCTCCTGGAGGATCGGGCGATCGTCCACCGCTACCGCTACGACGCCGCCGATCAGCTGATCGCGCATGTCGACCCCGAGGGCCACGAGACGCTCTACGAGCGCGACGGCCTGGGGAGCCTGCGCGTGATCGACTCACCCGACGCCGGCCTGATCACGCAGCGCTTCGACGCGACCGGTCGCCTGCGCGAGCGAGTCGACGCCACGGGCGCGCGCGTCGAGTGGACGTTCGACCCCGCGGGACGACTGCGCACGACCAAGGCGTTCACCCCGGAGGGCGCGCTCGAGGATCACGCGCGCTACTATTACGATCGCCCTCGGGTCCGCAGCGCGGGGCGAGACGCGGCGCGCTCGATCGGGCGGCTGGTTGGGGTCGAGGACGCGGCGGGGACGGTCGACTACGTCCACGACGAGCGCGGGCGCGTGGTCGGCGAGACGCGTCGCTTCACGGGGCTCAAGCACGCGATCACGCTCTCCCGCGGCGCGGAGTTCGACGCCCAGGGCCGCTTGCTACGCGAGCGCTTCCCCGACGGGACCACCCTCGAGCACACGCTCGATCTCCAGGGCCTCGAGATCGCCGCGCCGGGCTTCGTCGAGTCGGTCGAGCACGACGCGCTCGGTCGCTGGACGAGTATGCGCCGAGCGGACGGCGTCATCGTCGGGCGCGCGCTCGACCGCGCCGGGCGTGTGCTCGCAGAGTCGGCGACGCGCACGAGCGGCGCGAGGCTGCGCGAGCTCTCGCACCAATACGACGCGGCGGGGCTGCTGGCCGAGACCACGGATCTCGTCGGCGCGACGCCGCGCTCACCGGCGCTCGATCAGCGCTTTCGCTACGACGATCTGCGTCGCCTCGTCGCGGCGGAGGCGGCCTACGGCGATCTCTCGTGGCGCTACACCGACGACGGCAACCTCCTGCAGCAGGGGCGACACGCGCTGAAATACGACGGCCTCGGGCCGCACGCGGCGACGCGCTTGGACGATCAGCGGCTGTTTTACGACGAGGCCGGGCAGCTGCATCGGGTCGACGGCGACGGCCCGATCCCTGCGGGGAGCTGGTCGTTCAACGCCCGCGGTCGGGTTGCGAGCTTCACCGCCGAGGACGGCCGCCGGGTCGAGCACGTCTACGACCACACGGGCGCGCGGGCGATCCGGCGAGAGCGCGACGCGAGCGGCCAGCTCGTCGACGAGGTGCTGTACTTCGGCAACGCCGAGGTTCGACGAGACAAGCTCATCCGCTGGATCTTCGTCGCCGGCGAGCGCGTCGCCGAGGCTCCGACTGCCCTCCCCGCGCCAAAGTAGCGCGCGCGAGTTCGATTCCACGCGGCGGATAGGTGTATGTCCGAAGAGCGTCGCGCCGGCCCGCGGGGGCACGCGCCGGGATCTCGCCCCCCGAGCCCTCGTGTGCGCGTTTTTGTCCGCGAGAACGAGGACCTCCCCGCGCCGGTCGCGGGGCTCGCCGGTGGTATCGTACGAGCGGGCGCGATCGAGTCCAGCAACGTATCCCGCACGAGGAGCTGCATGGGAAATCCGACGAAGTACGGCGACGCCCTCACGCCGCACGACGAAGAGCCTCTCTCCGAGATGGTGATTCGCTTTGTGCCGCTCGACCTCGTGATCCAGTGGCGACGCTGCGGGATGATCGCGGACTTCCTCGCGGACTTCCTCGCCTACAACTTCAAGCACAAAGACACGGCGCGCAACGTGATCTCGACGGTGCTCAACGAGCTGCTCGAGAACGCGGTCAAGTTCTCGCCCGAGAAGCACCGCCGCGCGAGCCTGGCGCTGATTTACCACGGCGAGACGATCCGGATTCAGACCCGGAACACCTCCAACAAGAAGCACGTCGCGTCGCTGCAGCGCCTGGTCGAGCGGCTCTGCTCCGAGGATCCAGAGCTCTTGTTCCTCGAGCAGCTGGAGTACTCGACGACGGAGGACCCGGACGCCTCCGGGCTCGGCATCGTCACGCTCAAGAAAGACTACCTCGCGCGTATCGCCATCGAGCTGACGGAGAGCGACGACTCGCCAGCAGCGGATGAGACATCGAAGGATCCGGGCGAGGCCGAGGACGGTGACGAGCTCATCAACGTACAGGTGACGATGGAGCTCGACGTCGCCGAGCTCGACCGCGAGTGAGGCGCCGCCTCAGAGGAGGACGATGCGCGCCTTCGGGAGGAACTTCCGCACGCTCGTCAGCGACTTCGTCTGCCACTGAATGGTCTTCTTGCCGCGGACCTCGAGATCGACGCCGCCGCGCCGCCGCAGGGTGATGACGAAGCGAAAGACCATGTTGATCCCCGAGCTGTTGAGAAACGTCAGCTCCTGGAAATCCATCACGAGCGCCTTGGGAGAGCGCTCGAGCGCGACGTTCAGCAGGTCGGTGACCGGCTTGTAGTCCTTCATCGGCAGGCGCATCGATCCGCTGAAGTGAATCGTCACCGGGTCATCCTCGACCCACACGCGGTAGGCGCCGCCGCCGACTTCGTTCTCCTGCATCCCGCTCGTTCTCTTTCGTCCGTTCCCGCTGTCCGAGCTGCCCAAGCCTCGCGCGCGTCCATCCTAGATCGTATGGACGAAGAAGGGCGAAGCATTCGTCGCGTCGACCCAACATTTCAACCCCCGAAGGCCTCCGCTCGAGGGGCAATACCGAACAATCGTGATACGCCTCACCCGTTTCGAACTCGACACCCGACGAAGTTCGAATCGCCGCGCGGGGGCATCCTGCGCGGCCTTGTGCTTCGTCCGCGCTCGCGAGGCGCGTTGACGGCGACGAGTCATCACCGGGCGAACGACTGACGGGGACGCGCAGCTCCCGGTCTCGCGCGCGGTTCGTGGCGACCGCGGGCGACCTGGTCAGCGCGACATACCGCGGGCGCTCGACGACGGCTGAGCCCTCGGAGCGCCCGCGAGCTCGTCGCTCGCGCCGATGGTTGACGGAGTCGCGCCGCGACAAAATCGCCCGCGCGCGTCAACGAGGGCGAGGACGAATTTCGCTTGTAGGTACCGAGAGCACGGTCCGCAGCCGCGCCGAGCGGGCGATCGCGGGCGCGTCTTGATTGACACCCCAATGTCATGCTTGATAGCCTGAACTTGCGTTCTGGAGCCGCTGCGTACCGCTTATCTTCAAGTACGGGCGCTGCGTCGAGCGCGGGAGGACTCGCGTTGAACAAGGCGACACCGGCGATCCAGTTCCGCTGGGTCTCGATCGAGACACACGGTGACGTGATCCGGGCGCTCCGGCGGAAGATCCTCGTGGACGAGCAGGGCTTCCCGCCCTCGATCGTGGACGCGCCCGGGGACGACACCGCGCTGCATCTGTGCGGCTTCGCCGGGGAGCGCCTGGTCTCTGCAGTCGCTGTCTTCATCCACGACGGCGCCGACCCGGAGCTCCGCCAGTGGCAGCTGCCCGAGGTCTCCGGCCTCGTCACCCACTACGGACGCTACGTCGTCGACCCCGAGTTCCGCGGCGCCAAGCTGGCCGAGCTGATGGGTCGCGTCCTCGCGCGGCACGTGTTCGAGACGCTCCAGCCCACGATCGACTTCATCATCCTGCAGGGGCCGCACCGCGAGCTCGAGTCGTTCTATCGGCGCCTGTTTTGGTTCCGGCTGCACGCGCGCGTCGGCGCGGGTGACGACGAAACCGTCGTGATGGTCCGACCGCCGAAGGACTACCCGCGCGCCTATCTCTTCGCGCGTCAGCGCGAGCAGGCGCTCTCGCGCCAGCTCGGGATCTACTGCCCCTCGCTGATCCGCTTCCTCGAGCAGCAGGGGCGCGAGGAGCTGATCCCCACCGACGGCCACGTGCGCGCCAACTACTACACGTCGCCGCTCTCGCTGAGCGACGAGCTCCCACGCCTCTCGGCGCAGAACCGGCTGCTGTTCGCCGAGCAGCAGCCCCGCCTCGCGCAGGTCGAGTTCCCGCCTGGGCCCGGGCGCCTGCTCGATCTCGGCACGGGCTCCGGGGTCTACCTCTCGCTGCTGCGCGCCCACGCCGGCTTGGCGGGCTACGAATTCCACGGCCTCGACCTCTCCTCGCGCCTGCTGCAGTACGCGCGCATGACCGCGCCGGACATCAGCTGGCACGTCGCCAGCGCCTACCAGACCGGGCTGCCCGACGCGTCCTTCGACGTGGTGCACGCGAGCTTCGTGTTCATCCACCTCGTGAACGTCGACCTCGCGCTGCGCGAGATCAACCGGCTGCTCAAGCCAGGCGGCCTCCTCTACGTCGTCGACATCAACGACGCGACCTTCCGCGGCCCGCCCGAGATCCACGAGATGATCAAGGTCCACGCCGCGATCTACGAGGGCGATCGAACGATCCTCGAGAGCCTCCCGCGGCGCGCCGGCGACTTCGAGTTCGCGCTCGAGCGCCAGTTCAAGACCACGCTGCGGAACACGGCCGCGAGCGAGACGCCCGAGTTCCTCCCCGACGAGGTCCGCCTCGGGCGCGTGACGCTCTGGGGCATGTACTCGTTCCTGGGCCAGCGCGAGGAGCTCGAGGACGAATTCGACGTCGCGCAGGACCTGTACTTCTCGTCAGGCTGCGAGATCAGCGTCGACGTCGAGACACACGTCTACCGCAAGCCGCGAGCCGCGAGCACCGCCAGCGCGCCCCCGCGTAGACCGCGTCCGTCAACGGAGACCTCCGCCCAGCATGCAGGTTGACGAGTCATCGGTGGTGCGAGGGGACGCGCTCGCGCAAGCCAGCGAGATCCTCGAGGAGCCCTCGCGCGAGACCCGTCGCCGCATCGTCATCCTGATCAACGTGCTCGTGGGCCTCGTGCTCAGCGTGTTCGTCGCGACCCAGCTGCTGACGAACGGGCGCCTGCCCCAGCCAGGGCGCGACACGGTCATGTACCCGTCGATCATCCTGTTCAGCATCTGGTCGGCGGTCTACAACCTCCGGCTGCTGCTGGCGGGCACCGAGGGCGCGCGTCGCCTCAACGTGATCTCGCAGTGGGGCTCGGTCTTCCTCGTCCAGCTGCTCGGGCTCGCGCTGGTGCACGCGAACGCGAACACGGCGACGAGCCTGCTGCTCGACCACACCTTGAGCATCGTGATGATCTTCGTCGCCGGCATCGTCATCAGCCGCTCGGCCGCGCTGATCTGGGGCGTCATCACGCTCCTGAGCCTGTACATCGCGGTGCAGAACGTCGGCGCCGACTTCACCTACGCGCTGATGACACAGGCCGAGTACGCGGAGCTCATCGCGCTCGAGACGAGCGACCCGGAGGCATACGGCGCGCGCGTGGCGGCCGCGCAGGCCGAGAGCTTGGTGCCCCTGCCGATCGCGCTCTACGCCCAGGTCTCGGTCTTCATCACGCTGTTCGTCATGGCGGCGACCTACTTCCAGTCCGGGATGATCGGCCGCGTCCTCGACTCGATGCCGCTCGCGCTCGACAAGATCCAGATCGCCGCGCGCGAGCGTCAGCGCCTCAAAGAGGAGAACATCCGCATGGGCATGGAGCTCGATGTCGCCCAGCGGCTCCAGGCCATGGTGCTCCCGCGCCAGGAGGAGCTGCAGGCCAACCCGGCGCTCGAGATCTCGGCGATGCAAGAGGCCGCCGACGAGGTCGGCGGCGACATCTACGACGTCCTGCACGGCGCGGACGGCTCGACCTGCTTCGTGATCGGCGACGTCACCGACCACGGCCTCGCGTCCGGCGTCGTCATGCTGATGTCGCAGGCGGCCCTGCGGACCGCGCTCGAGTCCTCAGACTTCGACCTGGTCAAGACGCTCAACCACGTCAACGGGATCCTCTACCAGAACGTCCACGAGCGCATGAAGGACGAGCGCAACCTGACGCTCGCGCTGCTGCGCTACCACGAGGGCGTGGTCCAGCTCGCCGGGCAGCACGAAGAGGTCTTGGTCGTCCGGGCGGCGACCGGCGAGGTCGAGCACATCGACACCGTCGACCTCGGCTTCATGGTCGGGATGATCGACGACATCAGCGACTTCACCGCCGAGACGCGCTTTGAGCTGCACCCGGGCGACCTGATGGTGCTGTTCACGGACGGCGTGACCGAGGCCGAGCGCGAGGACCACGAGATGTTCGGCGGGGAGCGCTTCGTCGACGCGCTGCTCGAGGTCCAAGACCGCCCCACGGACGAGATCATGAGTCACCTCCAGCGCTCGATTCACGCGTGGATCAACGGCGCCGAGGTCCTCGACGACATCACCATGGTCCTGGTCAGGAGGAAGGCGTGAGCCGCCTGTCGCGCGCGCGCGCGCTGCCGCCGGCTGACCGCCCGCTCGCCCTCAGAGGAGCTAGACGATGAGCGCTCGGACGTACGGAGACTTCGACTTCATCCCCGAGGACATGATCCCGGAGGCCCAGCTCGGGTTGATGTTCCAGCCGATCGATCTCACCGCCCACTGGCGGCGCTGCGGGCTGATCTCCGACACGATCGCGAGCTTCGTCGCCTACGCCTACACCCAGAGGTCCCTCGAGGACGCGCCGCCGCGCCTCACCGGGATCTCGACGGTGTTTCAGGAGCTGCTCGAGAACGCCGCCAAGTACTCGCGCAAGCGCGAGTCCGACATCCAGGTCCGCGTCCGCCACTACGCGCGCGCGGTCCTGCTCGAGGTCCAAAACGGCGCGTCGAAGAAGCGCGCGCGAGACTTCGAAGCGCATGTCCGAAAGCTCATGCGCGCGGACGCGGCCGCGCTCGACACGATGTTCATCGAGACCCTCGAGGCGAGCCGCGAGAACGACTACCAGTCCGGGATCGGGCTGCTCTTGCTGCTCAAGGACTACGACGTGAAGGTCGGCGTGCGCTTCGTGACCGAGGGCCGCGGCGCCCGCGTGACGATCCGCGTCGTCTACATGCTCGACGACGTCACCGGCGACGCGGGCGAGCGCGACGCCGCCCCGACGAGCGGCTGATCGCGGGCCCCCGCGACAGGCGCACAAGAATCGCCGAGGCGCCCGAGCCCTCTTCCGCTTCACAACTTCAGAAGCTCGCCGCCCGGCGTTAAGCAGCGCTCCGATGCCCGCGTAGCACAAATGCCCGAACGGTCATGTCGACGTCTCGCCGGATCTCACGGGTCGCGCGCGAGCCAGGGAGGAGCCGAGCCGAGGACGGCGAGCGCGACCTCGCTCGTCCGCTTCACAAGCTCAGGCGCTCGCCGCCCGGAGGTCGGAGGGTACCCTGGCGTTAAGC
>JAUIKS010000006.1 GCA_030430565.1 Polyangia bacterium | reverse complement strand
CTCGCCCGACGGGGCGCACATCGCCACCGCCAGCCGAGATAAGTCCGCGCGGATCTGGTCGACTCGCGTCGACGCCGACGTCGCGACGCTCTCGGGCCACGAGGACGCCATCTACTCGCTCGCGCGCTCGCCCGACGGCGAGCGCGCCGTGACCGTCAGCGCCGACACGACCGCGCGGGTATGGGACCTTGACTCAGGCGAGCTGCTCGCCACGCTCCGCGGCCACGAGCGCGCGATTAAGACGGCGGAGTTCTCCCCCGACGGCGCCCGCGTCGTCACCGGCAGCAGAGACCAGACCGCGCGGATCTGGGATGCGCACACGGGGGAGCTGCTCCACACGCTCGCGGGCCACGAGGGGCGGCTCTACACGACGGCGTTCTCCCCTGACGGCGCCCGCGTCGCGACTGCCAGCGGGGACGACACCGCGCGGCTCTGGGACGCGCGCACGGGACGGCACCTCACGACGCTCCACCTTCACGAGAACCGGATCTACGCGCTGCGCTACTCGCCCGACGGAGCGCTCATCGCCACCGCCAGCGGGGACGGGACGGCGAGGGTGTGGGACGCGAACACGGGCGAGCCGATCGCGGCGCTCCGCGGTCACGAGGCTCCGCTCTACTGCGTGGATTTCTCGCCTGACGGAGGCCGGGTCGCGACCGCCGGCAGAGACCGGAGCGTGCGCGTGTGGGACGCGGCCACGGGCGAGTCGCTCGCTACGCTCCGCGGCCACGAGGACATCATCTTCGCGGTCGCGTTCTCTCCGGATGGCGCCCGGGTCGCCACCGCGAGCGAGGACAAGACCGCGCGGATCTGGGACGCGAACACCGGCGCGCTTGTTGCGACGCTGCGCGGCCACGCGAGCGGTCTCATCGATCTCGCGTACGACCCGCTCGGCGAGCTGCTCGCCACGGCGAGCACCGATAACACCGCGCGGGTCTGGGACGCCGCGACGGGCGAGCAGCTCGCGCTCCTGAGCGGTCATTCAGGCGAGCTGACGGCCCTCGCGTTCGCGCCGGACGGGTCCTCGGTGACGACGACCAGCCTCGACTCCAGCGCGATGGTCTGGGATCCGCGGACGGGCGCTCGCCTGGTCGAGCTGCGCGATCGGGTCGGCCTCCGCCAGGCCGACGGCTCGATCAGGTGGCCGACGCCGCCGCGCGAGCTGACGCGCATCGCGTGTCAGCGCCTGGCGAGGCTCGGCGGCGATGACCCCGAGGTCGCCGAGCTCTGCGCGCCGCTGCTGCCCGGAGGGACATGATCATGGGAGCTGACCATGGGGTCGATCGAGTTGACGCGGCGGTCGCAGCCGAGCTCACCTCGATCGGCGCCTCGGCGCCGAGCTCCTGCGCGCGTCGGCGCGCGGGGCTCGACACCCCGCCGCCGACGCGAGGCGGCGCGCTCAGTCGTCCATGAACGCGATCGCGGCGGAGCGGAACGAGGAGGCCTTGGGCCCCACGTGCCGCTTCGTGCCGCTGTTCCAGCCGGCGAACACGCCGATCACGAAGCCCAGCTCGCCGCCGCCGCAGACATCGTTATCGCCCTCGGGGCAGTAGTAGATCGGGCTGCCCGAGTGCCCGGCCGAGCCGTCGAGCTTGAGCTTGAGGCGCTTGCTGGTGATCGTGGCGATCGGCTCATCCTCCGCGTTGTGGATCAGCGTCGAGCCCGAGGAGAGCGTGCAGCCCGGCAGGTAGCCCGGGAACGCGAGGTTGTGGACCTTGCTCAGGTTGCCCAGCGTCGTGTCGCTCGCCGACGAGAGGTCCATGTCCTCCGCGGTCCCGTAGCCCGCCTCGGACCACGTCTCCTCTAGCTCGATGATCGCCCAGTCGTCGGAGAAGTCCGTGCCGCCGCCGCTCCCGCTCCCACCGCCGTAGGACGAGGAGAAGTCGATGTCGTCGGCGTCGATGCAGCCGCTGATGTCGTCGCGGCAGACATCGACGGTGTTGACGTCGATGGGGTTGTTGGAGTCGTCGCTGACGCAGTGCGCCGCGGTGAGCACCTGGTCCTGCCGCAGGATCACGGCGGAGCAGACGTTCGAACCGTTCACCCTCACCCGGACCGCGGTCTGCTGACGCGCGGTGTGACCGCTGTGGATCTCGTTGCGGCTCTCACCTTCCCATAAGTGCAGCTCGTTCGGCGTCAGGAGGCCGCCGCCGGGGACGCAGTCGCTGTGGGTCCACGAGGCCGGGGTCCAGCGCACGAGTTCCCCCGGTTCGAAGGGCGCCTCCATCGGGACGGAGCGCAGCGGCAGCAGGTCCGCGTCGTCGCCCTCGTCCTCGTCGGGGTGGGTGGCGAGCGCATTGCGCCACGCCTCGTGGTCGACCGAGTCGACCACCCACACGCGACCGTCGCGGTCGACCCGTCGCATCTTCATCAGCTGATCGAGGGGATCGAGCGGCTCGGGCTCGGGGACGACGAAGGTCCGCTCGCCGCCAAACGTGGGCGAGCTTGAGAACGTAGCCTGACCGTCATAACGCCAGGTGATGATCTTCCCCTTTACCCGCTGCTGCGGGTCGAAGTCCTCAGCGAGCGCGTACGACCAGGTGCCGTCGCCGTTGTCGATCGCGCTGCGGACGCGCTCGGCGGCGGCCTGCTCGGCCTCAAAATCGAGTCGCTCGGTCGCCTCGTCGGTGCACGCGGCGAGCGTGAGGGCGGTCAGCGCGAAGGGGGCGAGTCGGCGGAGCAGGAGCGTGTTGAGGTGGGCGCGCGCGGGGGTGAATAGCTCGGTCATCGGAGTGTTTCCTTGGTCGGATTGAGTCAGCGTCATAGCGACGCCACCCGATAGAGCCCGCCGACGCCGATCGGATCACCGCTCGCGCAATGTTTTTTCGCCCCACGCCGATCGTCCGCGCGAGCGCGTGGTCGCTCAGCGCGCGGACAGCGTGGGCTGCACCTCACGGATCGCGCGCAGCAGATCACGCACGCCGAAGGGCTTGCGGATGAAGGGCGCGTCCGGGTCTAGCTTCCAGCCATCGACCAGCGCGCTGCGGGTGTACCCGGAGATGAAGATCGTTCGCAGCGCTGGGTAGCGGTCTCTCAGGGCCCGGGACAGCTCCACCCCGTTCTGGCCGGGCAGCACGACGTCCGTGATCAGCAGCGCCGGGTGTCGACTCTCCTCCGCGGTCGCGGCCAGCAGGTCATCGGGCGTCGCGAAGGCGCGCACCGACACGCCGTCGGTGCCCAAGGCGTCGCAGAGCAGGTCACGCAGGTCCGCGTCGTCCTCGAGCAGCAGCACGAGGGGCGGCCCCTCCTCCTCCTCCTCGGTGCCCAGCGCGGAGAGCTTGGTCCACGCGCTCGCCGGCAGACGCACCGTGAACGTGGAGCCCTCTCCTGGCGCGCTCTGGACCAGGAGCTCGCCCTGGGCCTGCTCGACGATGGCGTACACGGTGGACAGCCCCAGCCCGGTCCCGCGCTCCGGGCCCTTCGTGGTGAAGAACGGCTCGAAGATGCGGGCTTGCACCTCCTGCGACATGCCCACGCCGGTGTCCGTCACCAGCAGCTCGACGTGGCCGGACGCGGCGGTCCGCGTCTCGACGGTGAGGCGCCCGCCCTTCGGCATGGCGTCCCGGGCGTTGATCAGCAGGTTCATCAGGACCTGGTTGAGCTGCCCTGGATCGAATTCCACGGGCGGGAGGCCGACCCCCAGCGACTTCGAGATCCCGATCCCGGCGGGGATCACTCGCGCCAGCAGCGAGAGGGTCTCTCGGACATGTGCGTTGAGATCGATGGCCCGGGGGACCCCCTCTTTCTGTCGGGCGAAGGTCAGCAGCTGATCGGCCAGGTCCGATCCTCTGCGCACCGCGGTCATCACCCGGGAGAGCTGACGCATGGCCACGTCGTCCAGGGGCACGCGCATGCCGAGCAGCTCCACCGATCCCTGGATCGACGCCAGGACGCCGTTGAAGTCGTGGGCCACGCCTCCGGCGAGCGTGCCCAGCGTCTCCATGTGCTGTCGCTTGCGCAGCTTGCGGGTCAGCCGCTGATGCTCGGCCTCCTGGCGCTTGAAGGTCGTGATGTCGACGGTAGCGCCGACGGCGCGCAGCGGCCGGCCATCTGCGTCGAAGGTCGTCCGCATCTTCACGTACAGCCAGCGGGTGTCGTGCCCGGGTCGGGTGTACCGAAAAGTGGAGTGGACGATGTCCTCCCCCTTGAAGGCCTTCTCGAGGTTCGCCAAGCACTCGTCGAGATCCTCGGGGTGGATGGACGAGGTGAGGGTCGACAGGGGGACCGGGTTGCTCTCGGGGTCGAGGCCGTAGAGGCGTATGGCGCCGGGGTTGAAGGTGGTCTCGAAGGTCTCGGTGTTCACCGTCCAGGTCCCGAAGTCCACCAGCTCCTCGGCCAGCGCGAACTGCTCGGCGCGGCGCTGATGCTGCTCGGCGGCACGAACCGCGTCGGTGGTGTCTACGACGTGCGTGACGATGTAGCGGGGCTTGTGGCCGAACTCCTGGATGAGGGAGGAGTGAACCCGGCCCCACCGGATCCCCACCCCGGGGATGATGTAGCGCTTCTCGGACGCGTAGCTACTCAGCTCGCCGCCGAACTGCTGCTTGATCAACTCGGCCTCGCGGGCCAAATCCTCGGGGTGAATGATACCGCGGAGGAACTCCTCGGCGGAGGGCTCGTTGAGCAGCTCCTCCCGCGACCGCCCCACAAACTCCGCGAAGCGTTCATTCAGCTCCACCCAGCGCCCGAGGACCACGTCGTACACCGAGACCCCGAGCGGTCCGTTCTCGAAGGCCATTCGGCGCAGCGCCTGCTCCCGCTCGTACTTGGCCTCCACCTCCTTGCGCTCGGTCAGGTCGACGACCTGAAGGAACGCCATGTCCGGGGTGCCGTCGGGCAGCCGGGTGAGGGAGCCGCTCAACCGACCGGTCCGGCGCTTGCCGTTGCGCAGGATGAAGCGCTTCTCGAAGTCGATCTTCTGGGCGCGCCCGGCCAACAAGGCGTCGAAGCGCTCCACCTCGAGGGGGACGTCGTCGGGATGGGTGACGCTGTACGAGAACGCCACCGGGTCGTCGACGGCCAGCAGCTCCTCGGCGCTCATCTCCAAGAACTCGCACAGCGCGTCGTTGACCTGGATGTAACGATTCTCGCGTATGGAGATGATGGCCATGCCCACCGGGGCGTGCTGGAACGCGGCGGTGAGCTGGGCCTGCGCGATACGGGCGGCCTCCGTGGCCTCGAACTCGGCGGTGACGTCCTGCCAAGACCCCCACAGCCGTCGCAGGACGCCGTCCTCGATCTCGCCGTAGGCGTAGAGCCGGCCGTGGGTGACGCGCCCGTCGGACGAGGTCAACGTCGTCTTGCGGCCGGTCACGACCCAGTTGGAGGCGGCCATATCACGGAGCACCTTGCGAGCACGGTCATGCGCCCAGGGCAGGATTTCGGCCAGCGTCTTGCCCAGCAGCTCACCAGGCGACGCCGTGCCGACGGCGCCGGCGTAGGCATCATTGCACTCGAGGATCGGCGCCGCGTGCAGCAGGCGCTCCACGATGTCCTCGGCGGGGAGGGAGATCGGGATCGGGGGCCTGGCCTCGTAGCAGACGAAGGCGTCCGCGGAGATGAAGAATCGCCGGAGGCGCTCCTGCCCCAATTCTACGCTCCACGGCACGCGGAGTCCGTCGCTACTGCTCATCACTACCTCGCGGGTCGCCTGCAGAGAGTACGTCATTCTCTCGCGCGAGACCCAGCGTGACCTGCACCTACCTATCGCCTCACTGACCACCGACGCGCCGCGCTCGGGGCGCTGAGACAACATGGTTTAATAGACATATCGAAACCGACCGTTCGAAACTCCGGCTCGGCGGCTCCGATCACGCGCCCGCGGGCGCGATCGCACACCTCCACCTCCACGGCGAAATTTTCCACGATCGCGGGGGGCCTGGCCTGATCGCCCGGTGACCCCAGAGACGCCCGAGAGCGCGCTCAGCCGCCGTGCTGATACATCAGCGCGACGCCGGTCATCCCCGAGTAGGCGTAGGGCTCGACCAGGCCGCTGACGACGCTCTTGATCTGGTACGTGTCGGGATCCATCTCGTAGAGCTCCTCGTTGTCGCGGTCGAGCACCCACACGTCGCCGTCGACGTCGACGCTGACGCCGAGCGCGTAGGCGCAGCCGGGGATCTCGATCTCCTCGTTGAGGATCGTCCGCGTCTCGACATCGATCTGCACCAAGCGACAGGGCTGCCAGCCCGCCGCCCAGATGTTGCCCTCGCCGTCTGCCGCCACGCCGAGCACGCCCTCGCCGGCCTCGCCCGGGATGTTGATCCACTCGTCGTCCTCGACGTCGTAAAGGCTGACGCCGCCGTTGCAGTAGTCGCCGAACCACGCGTCGCCGTTGCGGTCGAGCGTCACGTCCTGCATACACTGCGAGCCCTCGGGGAGCCCGAGGTCCGTGATCGAGTAGTCGTCGGCGTTGACGAGGACGGTCGGCGCGTAGTCGACCCCGTTCGCGAGGAAGTCGCCCTCGGCCGTGACCACGCCCGTATACGGACCCCAGTACTCGCTCCAGTCGGGGTGCTCGGCCGCGCCCAGCGTCGAGCCGTCGGCGCCGTCGAGGAGCTGGATGTGCGCCGTGAGTTCATCGTCGCGCCAGCCGACCCAGAGCTTCGGCTCCGGGAATTCGCAGGTCACCGGGTCGGGCGCCCCGCCCTGCCACGCGAGCGCGTGTGGACCCGCCTGCGTCTCGGGGGAGGGGATCACCTGCGTCCAGGCCACGCACTCGTCCGCGCCGAGCGGGAGCAGCTCGTCGGGGCCGCCGGAGGTGTCGACCTGACCGTTCTGATTGACATCGGGGCAGCTCGCGGGGTCCCCGAGTATCTTCGTGACCGCCCCGGGATACCGGCTCGCCACGGCGACGTCACCGTGCAGGTTGACCGAAACGCGCGCGGGCCCGCCGCCCTTAACGCGGTAGCGCGCGACCTCTTCGCCGGTCGTCGTGTCGATCTTGGAGACGCTGTCCTGACCCGAGTTGGGGACCCAGAGGTAGCCGAGCGTCCCGCTCAACGCGGTCACGGGGTTGTCGGGCTGCTGCTGCGCGCACGGCACCCGCGTGCAGTCGTTGGCGCAGGCGTCGTCGTCCTGATCGTTGCCGTCGTCGCAGGCCTCGGACCCCTCGACCACGCCGTCTCCGCACACCGCCCCCGGCTCGCCGGTCGTCGTCGCGCTCTCGGTCTCGCTGGTGACGCTCCCCGAAGATCCGATGGTCGTCGTCGAGTCATCGCCGGTCGAGCCGTCGGTCCCCGGGCCTGCGCTCGTGGTCCCGCCGGTCGAGCCGCCGTCGCTGCCGCCCGTGCTCGCGGGCTCGGTCGACGCGCCCGTGCTCGTTACGGTCGTCGCCGCCGAGGTCTCGCCGTCGCTGTCAGGAGCGCTGTCGCTGTCGCTGCCGCCGGTGCCGCCGCTGTCGCCGCACGCGGTGAAGCTCATGAGGAGCGCGAAGCAGGAGAGCGTGGGGAGACATCGTCGCGTGGTCGGCATGGCGTGCTCATGCGGCGCGCGGCTCATCACGGTCCGCGCGATAGCGGACGCACCTTGCTCGAGCGCCGAAATGATTACAACCAGAGCTGCGTTACGGTTTCCCCAGCGCGTGATACGATCAGCGACGTTGCAGGCGTAGGTGGAGACGTGGCGGAGCGCGAAGCTGACTGGCAATGGGATCTCGAGCCTGATCACTGGATCGAGCTGTTCTTGACGGACGCGGGGCTCAGCTACGTCGGCTGGGACTACACGTGTCAAAGCGGCGGCGGCTACACGGCTGGCTTTCAGAGCCGCGAGCAGTTCCTCGAGCGCGGCCCGATCGCGGAGATGCCGGAGGAGATCGCCGCCCAGGTCCGCGCGCGCATCGAGGGCGCGCCGCGAGGTCACGCGGTGACGATCGAGCTCGCCGGGCCCACGCCCGATGAGCTGCACCTTCAGCTCGATGACCAGCCGATCTCGCTCACGCGGACGACGAGGCTGTTCGCGGGCTCCCTCTGCGCGGGTCCACACGCGCTCAGCGGGGTCCTGCTCTACCCCGGCGCCGACGCCCGCGGGCGGCGCAACGCGAAGCGCTTTGAGCTTTGCTTCGAGGTCGACGGCCCGCGCGCGCTCGCGGTCGACGAGTCGACGCTCGCGCCGCGCTGGGAGGCGTGACGACGCGCCTGCCCCGTCGGCCAGCTCAGCCGGGTCGCGCCGTGACGTCCCCGTCTCGCGTGAGGATCTTAAACTCGATCCTGCGGTTGCGCTGGCGCCCCGGCGACGTGGAGTTGTCGCCGATCGGTCGGTCCGGCCCGTAGCCCGTGGTGCGCAGCCGCGCCGCCGCGACGCCGTGGTCGACCAGGTACTGACGAACGGTCTCGGCGCGCTCCCGCGAGAGCGTGATGTTGTGCTCGTAGGGGCCCGTCGAGTCGGTGTGCCCCTCGATCTCGACCCGCACGCTGGGGTACTCGCGGAGGACCTTGACGGCGCGGTTGAGCACCGGCGTGGAGCCGGGTCGCAGGGTCGCCCGATCGACGTCAAACTTGATGCCCTCGATGACGCCGGAGAAGCGCTTGATCGCGTCGGGCAGCGTGTCGGGGCAGCCGTCCTTGTCCTCGAAGCCGTTGACCGTCTCCGGCTCCGACGGGCAGGCGTCGTCGCGGTCGGGGATGCCGTCGCCGTCGCCGTCGGGCAGCGGGCAGCCATGGTTATCGGCCAGGCCCGGGACCTTGGGGCAGTGATCGACGAGCGGGTCCCTTACGCCGGGCTGCCCCGGATCGTAGAAGCCGTCTTGGTCGGTGTCGACGAGCGCACCGAGCGACGCCGGACCGGACCCGCCCGCCGAGCCCGCCGAGTCCGCCGAGCCCGCCGAGCCCGCTGAGTCCGTCGGCCCCGCTGAGTCGGTCGGCCCCGCCGAGTCCGTCGGCCCCGCCTCCGTGACGCTTGTAATACCTGACTCAACAGACATCTCACTCGCCGAGACGCCGCGCTCGCGCCCCTCGCTCTCGCCGGCCGTGGGGGTCGCGGACGGATCCCCGGCGGCGGTCGCCCCGGCGGTCACCGGCGGGAACAGGGTCGCGTGGGTGAAGACGCCGCAGGTGAACAGCGACGCGCACAGCAGCAGCAGCAGCAGCGCGATCCAGGGCCCAGGGAACTCCTGGACGCGCTCGACGATCCGGGTCTCGGGCTCGCGCCCCTGCCCCGGCGCGCTGGCGACGACGTTCGAGATCGTCAGCCGAGGCCCGGAGTCCGCCGGCGCGCCGGCGGCCTCGGGCTTCGCCGTCGGGGGCGTCGTCGTCACGACCGTGGGCCCTGGCGCGACGACGGCGGTCCCTGACGACGTCTCGGGGGCCGCCGCGCGAGCGCCGACCTGGCCCCGCAGCATCGCGACCTCCTGACGCATGGCGACGAGCGCCGCCTCGAGTCGCAGCAGCGCGCTCGAGGGGACCTCGCTCGCGCCGTGACCCGCCGCCTCGTCGTCGGGCGCGGCCCTCCTCGCGTTGACCTCGCGCGTCTCGACGCGCGCGAGCAGCTCGCGGAGGAGCGCGCTCAGTCGTTGGGACTCAACGAGCTCGCCCCCAGCCCTCGGCGCGCTCGCACCCGCCGTCGTCGCGCGAAGGCGGGCGTCGACCGCAGCGAGCACCTCGGCCATGAACTCTCGATCCTGGGCCTCGCGCCGCGCGCTGAACCTCGCGAGCCGCTCGTCCACGCGCGCGAGCAGCTCATCGTCGCAGCAGCCCCCGCGCGCCCCCTCCTGCGTCGGCAGCGGCACGCTGCCCGGGGGGCACGGACTCGATCCAGGCACGTAGGCGGTGTCGTGGCGGACCAGCGTCACGACGCGAACGGGCTTGATCAGCGTGCTCATCGGCGACACGCAGCCGTCGTCGCCCTTCGCGTCGAGATACTCCTTGATCTCGGCCCAGAGCTCGGATGAGCCGATGTCCTTCAGTGACACTCCGTAGCTCCTGCGTGGGACGTCTCAGGCGACGGCGGCGACGCGACCTGCCCCCGCGAGCACCCGCGAGAGCACGAGAGAGACGATGAGAGAGGCCGTGAGAGCTGAGGCGCGAGATCGCGCCCGCGATCACCCCCGTCTCTACCTTGTACCGCACTCCCCGACGCCGGAGCACACGATGCGAGCACGCGGAGCGCGTCCACGCGCTTCGTGGACACGCTCCGGCGCGCGCGCGGCTCCACGCCGACGCGCGTACGCGCGCGAGTTTCGTCGCTGGCATAAGGACCATGTCCTCGAGACCAGCGCGAGACGCCCACGCTAGACGTCGGGCTCGGCGGGCGCGGGCGCCGGGAGGTTGACGCTCCCGGGGGGGCACGGCGTCTTCGCGGCGGTCACCGAGGTGTCCGTCTGGATCAAGGTCATCACGCGCACGGGCTTGATGAAGGTCGTCATTGGGAGCACGCAGACGTGCTCGCTGCGCTCGTCGAGGATCTCCTCGATCTTCGACCACAAGTCGGGGGAGCTGATATCTCTGATCGCCATGTCACTCCTGCTTCAGCGGGGCTCGAGCGCCGCCGCGCCGCGCCGCGATGACGCGTGCTCGCTGCGCTCCATCAAAAAGCTGCTGCTACGCACGAGCATTTGGCGAGCTCAGCCCCGTCGCTGTCAAGTCGCGAAACCGACCAGCGCGAGGGGTCGCCGCGCGGCGACCCGCGCCAGGCGCCTCGATTCATCGTTTCACGATCCCGCGCCGCGCCCACGCGTCGCCACGCGTGCTCGAGCGTGCGCGCGAGCGGAAGAATTTGTCTCCGCCGCGCGAGTGACCGCGCTCACTGAACATGTACTTTCGAGCATCCAAGAGAAATGTCGCCCGCCGCGTGCGCGCCCGAGCGCGCTCCGCCGCGCGGTATATGCAAACAACGCGTCGACGCGCGCCCGTCGATCCCGACCGACGCGCTGCAGCGCGCCGTCGGGCGACGCGGCCCCCGCGTTCGCGGACGGCGGCTTGTCCACTCGGCGCCGCGCGGCGTATCGTCGCGGGTGGGCGGTAGCGCAGAGGTCGTCGCGCCGTACCCCAACCGAGGGGTCTCGAGTGCCCAACGCACTCCCGAAATCACAATGGAGGACGTCGGTTCGAATCCGACCCGCCCCATCCAGACGCCACCCCGATGCCGATCGATCGCCAACAACTCGACGCCTGCCTCGCTACCCTCGCGGCGGTCTCCGAGCTGCCGATAGATGATCCGCAGTACCGCGCGGTCGAGCGCGCGGTCGCGACGCTGGTGAAGTCGGGTAAGCGCAGGCGTCGTCGTCGCCGGCGTCAGCAAGCAGCCGCGCTCGACCAGGCCGCGCTCGAGGCGTGTTTTGGCGCCGCGCGCTCTCCCGCGCGCCCCGCCCCGCTCGCCGCGTCCGCGCCCGCCTCCGCGCCCGCCGGCGCGACGCTGCACAACCAACGGATGTGCTCGGTCTGCAAGCAGCGCTACCGCGAGGTGCACCCCCGCTACCCACACCACTGCCGCCCCTGCGGCGACCGTGACTGGAGCCGACGAAACCAGCGCGTCGACCTGCGCGGTCGTCGGGCGCTGATCACCGGCGGCCGGATCAAGATCGGGCACGCGCTCGCGCTCAAGATGCTGCGGGACGGCGCCCACGTCGCGATCACGACGCGCTTCCCGACCGACGCCGCCCGCCGCTTCGCCGCCCAGCCCGACGCCGGCTCGTGGCGCGATCGCCTCGAGATCTGCCCGCTGCACCTGGGCGAGCTGCCCGGCCTGCTGCGGTGGATCGAGTCACGCCGGCGCGCGTGGCCGCACCTCGACATCATCGTCAACAACGCCGCGCAGACGGTCCGCCGCCCGCCGGAGTACTACGCGCGCTGGGCCGCGCTCGAGCGCGAGCGGGCGATCGTCCCGATCCAGCAGCGCGCGCTCGCGGTCTTCCACGAGCGCTGCCTCGACCCCGCGACGCACCCCGAGCAATTCCCGCTCGGCGCGCTCGACGAGGAGGGCCTCCCCCTCGATCTCCGGCCGCTCAACAGCTGGAAGCTCGCGGCCCACGAGGTCGGCCCGGTCGAGTTCGCCGAGGTCATGGTCGTCAACGCGCTCGCGCCCTTCCTGCTGACGACGCGGCTCACCGAGCTGCTGCAGCGGAGCCCGCGGCACGATCGCTACGTGGTGCACGCGAGCGCGCTGGAGGGGCAGTTCCGCGTCCGCCGCAAGATGCCCCGCCACCCCCACACCAACATGGCGAAGGCCGCGTTGAACATGTTCACAAGGACATCTGGCGAGTCCTACGCGCGCATGGGCGTCTACATGACGAGCGTGGACACCGGCTGGGTGACCAACGAGAACCCGCAGCCGCAGCGCGAGGCCCAGCGCGCGCGCGGCTTTCGAGCGCCGCTCGACGTCGAGGACGGCGCGGCGCGGCTCTACGACCCGATCGCGCGCGGGGTCGCGGGCGCGCCGATCCACAGCGTCCTGCTCAAGGACTACGCGCCGGTCCCCTGGTGAACGAATGAAGGAGCGCCCGCCGACCCGCTGCCCCGCCGTTCACCCGCCTGGTCGCGGCGACGCGATCGCGCTCGCGCCCCAGGAGGAGCTCGCGCCCGCGCTCGCCTTCGTGCGCGCGCGGGCGACGGAGCCTCGCGCCCGTCGCTTCCCGCGGGGCGTCGCGCAGCGAGACGGCCGCCTCGACCTCTGCAAGCAAGGGCTCGGCGTCGCGGGCTTGCGATCGCTGCTGGACGCCCTCGGCCCCGGGCACCCCTGGCTGCGGCACCTGCTCCTAGGGACCAACGGGCTCGCGGACGAGGGCGCCGCGCTCCTGGGCGCCGCGCTTCAGCGCGGCCTCGCGGTCGAGACGCTCTACCTCGGCTGCAACAACATCCGTGAGCCCGGCGCGCGCGCGCTGGCGACCGGTCTCGAGGGACACCCGACCGTCCGCGCGCTCTGGCTCAAGCGCAACCCGCTCGGCGCGCGAGGGATCGACGCGCTGGTCGACGCGATCGCGCGCGCGCGGCTGAAGACCCTCGACCTGACCAACTGCGAGCTCGGCGACGCCGGCGTCGCGCGGGTGGTCGACGGGCTCGCCCGCGCCGGCGCGTCGATCGAGCACCTGTTTCTGGGCGGCAACGGGCTCGCGGACCCGGCCCCGCTCGCGGCCTGGCTCTCCGACCCTGCCTGCCCGCTGCAGTCCCTGTTCGTGTCAGCGAGCCGCCTCAGAGATCGCGGGCTGGCGGCGCTCACGGGCGCGCTCACGCGTAATCACACCCTGCGCGCGCTCGACCTCGCGAGCAACGGGCTGACCCGCGAGGGTCTGCGCGCGCTGAGCTCCCAGCGCCACGAGCTCTCGCTCGCGTGGCTCAACCTCGGCGCCTCGCCGGCGACCGCCCTGCTCGGCGAGCGCTTCAATCAATTCGGCGACGCCGCCGTCGACGAGCTCGCGGCGCTGTGTGACTCGTCGCTCGTTCGGCTCGGGCTTCGCCAGACCGGCCTCACCTCGCGCGGGCTCCGGCGGCTGCTCGCGGCGGTCCGCGGGCTCGAGGACCCGCCGAGCGTCCGCGTCGGCAAGGGCGTCGCGCGTCGGCTGCGACGGGCCGCGTCCTCGCTGTCCTCGCGCCGGCTCCCGCCGCCGCGCTCGATTCGCCTGATAGCGAGCGTCTACCGCTGACGAGCAGGAGCCGACGATGCGCGACGCCGAGGACGCACGAGACCGGGCCCTGCTCGCCAACATCGCGAAGAGCTCCTGGGGCGACCGGCTCCGGAAGCGGCTGCACAACTACGCGCGCGCCCGCCTCGCCCACATCGAGTCCCCCGCGCACCTGCGCTACCTCCTCCGGGTCATGACCACCCGCTGGGAATTCCCGAGCGCGACCCGCGGCGAGCTCACGGCGGCCGCGCTGCGCCGACTGGAGCCGCTGTGGGTCGCGCCCCCGAGCCTCGACAACGTCTGCCGATGGTTCGAGGAGCCCTGGGCGAACCGCCGCGACCTCGAGTACCTGCCCAGAAAGACGCGACCGCAGCGCCTGGTGCACCGCGTCATCCGCGAGCGCCTGTGCGGCAAAGATCGCGACAAGGTGCTGCTCATCGCCGTCCACGGCGTCAGCGCGGAGCTCAGCCGCGGCCTCACGCCGGCGCGAAAGAAACGTGTCCGTTCAGACATATACCGCGAGGCGCTCCGCGGGCTCATCGGCGAGCTCGCCCGGCGCGCGCTCGAGGAGCCGCGTCAACGCGACGCCCAGCCGACGCGCTTCGCCGACTGGCTGCTGGAGGTCGAGCTCGTCACGCTCCGGGAGGGGGCGACCCGCGAGGACCTGGTCCGCGCGCTCGAGTCGATCTTTCAGCGCCCTCGACACGAGCGCGGGGCGGCGCTCGCGGCCCATCTCCTCGGCGACCCGGAGGTGCTCACGGCCCGCGCCGACGCGGAGCTGCTGGACGCCGCCTTCGAAGCGTGGGGCTGAGTGACCAACCGCGGCTCACCCGTGCTTCGGCAGCGCGCCCGCGCGCGCCCGCGCGAACGTCCCGATCTCCGCCAGCGCCGTGTTCGCGTCGGGCAAGAACGAGAACAGCATGTGCCAGACGTGCACCATATCGTCGTAGACCGAGAGCGTGACATCGACATCAGCCGCCCGCGCGCGCTGACAGAACGCCTGGATCTGATCCACCAGCGTCTCGGCTCCGCCGGCGTGCACGAGCAGCGGCGGCAGCCCCCCCAGCTCGGCGAACAGCGGCGACGAGTCCGCCGCCTTCGCGTCGGCGCCGGCGAGGTACGCCGCGGCCGCGATGTCGCACGCCTCCCGGGTCACGAAGTCGTAGGGCGCGTTGCGCTGAAAGCTCGCGCCAGAATTCTCCAGGTCGACCCAGGGGCTCAGCGCGACGCCAGCCGCGGGCAGCGGCTCCCCGGCGTCACGCAGCGCCAGCAGCGTCACGAGCACCAAGTTGCCGCCGGCCGAGTCACCGGCGAGCACGATCTGCTCGGGCGCGACGCCGACATGGTCGATCAACCAGCGATAGGCCGCGAGCGCGTCCTCCAGCGCCGCCGGCTTGGGGTGCGCCGGCGCCAAGCGGTAGTCGAGCGCGAAGGTGCGGAGCCCGGCCGCGCGCGCCAGCGCCCCGATCATCGGGCCGTGGGTTCGCAGCGATCCGAAGATGTACCCGCCGCCGTGAAAGTAAAGGATCACGGGCGCCGGCTCGGCGCCGACCGGGGTCAGCCAGTCCCCGCGCACGCCGTCCGAGTCGACGCGCTCACACGCGACCCCCGCCGTCGACGACGGGCTGACGGCCTGAGAGACGCGATGAAACCGCTCGATCCCGAGCGTAGGCAGCATCGAGTACGAGGCGCGCTGCATCGCAATGAAGATCTCGAGCTTCGCGCTCCAGGCCGCGCGCCGCGGACCCTTCACGAGACGAGCGACCGCTCGCCACAGGCCCGCGCCAATCACGGTCCCCATAAACCACAGGACATCGACGACGCGTGGGGATTCGCCAGACGAGCTCGCCATCGCGTCAGCGTAGCAACGAACCGCCGCGCGCGTCTGCGACACGGCGCCACAGCGACGACGCGCTGGCAGAGTCGACGATGGTCCCCGCATCGTGCCACCCCTGGCGCACAGCGCCGCGCCCTCGGACGGTCGCCCGCGTGCTCGATGACGCGCGCGCGCCTTCACCACGACGACGACGCTCAACGAGCGCACGCGGCTGCTGGCGTCTGGCGCGACGCTGCGCGCCGGGGGCATCGCGTACTACGTGTACGTTCCTCCAAAAACCTGGTCCCGCGGTCATCTTCCGGCAGTACGCCGTTTCCGTCACTTCTGACCGGGGGAGCAGGGGTTTGGGGATTCGATTCTAGTACGCGAGAGGTGGCACGTGGACGCTATATCGTGCGGGGATTTTGGCACATAGCGGACACATCAAGAGTCGTCTCGCGGCACCCCGCGGCGACGATCATCACTCGAAAGCAATTCTCGTCTGACCTCATCACGGCGCGCAGCCAAGTGTAGCGCAATCTCCCCCGGCACATCCAGCGCGTCACGCCCGGCCGCGCGGTGGCGATCCTCGGCCTCGGCATGAGCGCGTTCGGCTGGCCCGCCGCGGACGCGCCCGTGTCATCCTCATGGCGAGGATGACAAGGGTACGAACCAAGACCAACGACCAGCGCCCCGTCTGCGACCACGGCTTCGTGGTGCACTTTCGCGCTGTCAAATGGAACAGGCGTCGCCGCGTCAGCCGCGAAGGGCTCTCCTGCGCCGACACGCCCGCACGCCGGCGCAGCGATCCGGCGCCTTCGTTCTGAGGCCCGCGGGCGCGCCTCGGGGTCGAGCGCTCGCAGCCTCCGCGCGTTCCGGTCGCGCCCTCATGTCATTCCGGACATGTCGGTCGGGGTACGCGACTTCCCCTGTCGACGCCGTGACGGTCCCCCAATCGCCATGGCAGCGCTGTCATGCGTGACACGAGTGTCGGCTGCGTTTGAAGCGTCGATCGCGTCAGACGCTCCCAGGCGAGCCCCTCGCGGGGGAATACATTTTGCACCGCTTCGTAGCGATGCCCCGCATATCGATTCTTACTGCTTCCATTCTCGCTCCCGTCGCGCTCGGCGGCGTGCTGCTCACGACAACCGCCAACGCGGAGACCACAGGCGGCCAGGCGAGCGAGATCTGGTTCGTTCAGCCGGAGGACAAAGAGTACTTCCCTGATGTGCCAGCGACGATCGATGTCGTTCTCGATACCGCTCAGGTCGAGGCTGGCACGAGCGTGAAGCTCTGGATTGATGATGTGCTCCACGACGTCCCGTCCTGCGAGTTCAACCCGGAGTGTGTGTACCCGGGGATCGTGCTCGAGGAGGGAGAGCACATTCTCCGCGCGCATAAGATCACCGACATCGGGATCGCCGCGGACTCGGTGCGAGTCTACGTCGGCGTCGAGCCGCCGGTCGAAGAGGACGAGTCAGCGGGCTCAGACGGCTCAGGCGGCGTAGAGACCGACGGGCTCGATATGCTGACGACCGGCGGGACCGACGGGGACGAGGGCGACGACGGTGGCCCGGACAAGGGGGGGTGCGTGTGCTCGGGCGGCGAGCCGAGCGGCGCGCCGCTGTCCATGTTGCTCGGGCTGCTCGTGCTCGCAAGGCGACGACGGTGAACAACAGACGGCGCGCGACGCTGCTAGCGACCGTGCTCGTGGGCGGCTGCTCCGACGCGGATGAGGCGGTTCGGCTCCACCGCCTCAATCGCGCCGAGTACAGCAACTCGCTGCGTGATCTGCTGGAGGTCGATATCGACGTGGCGGGCGACTTCCCCGACGACCCGCCGAGCTTTGGCTTCGACAATAACGCCGACGTTCTCGAGCTCACGCCCATGACCTTCGAGCTGCACGCGCTCGCGGTTGAGCGCGCGGTCGCGGCGGCGCTCGACCGCTCGACCGCGCGACGGTTCTGCCCCGATGAGGCCTCGGCTCCGGCGTGCGCGCGGACGCTCGTGGAGTCGTTCGCGCCCCAGGCCTGGCGACGGCCGCTCGAGGACGCGGAGCGCGAGTCGCTCCTGCTGCTGATCGAGTCGCAGATCCGCGAAGGGGACGATGTCGACGCGAGCGCGCGCCTGCTGCTCGAGACCGTGCTGACGTCGCCCAATTTCTTGTTTCGCTCGGAGCAGCTCGCTGCTGGCGACGACTTCGAGCCGCTCGATGACTACGAGCTCGCCGCGCGCCTCTCCTACTTCTTGTGGAGCAGCACGCCCGACGAGGAGCTGCTGGCCGCCGCCGACGCGGGCGCGCTCACGGGCGATGGCCTCGAGGCCGCCGCTCGCCGCATGTTGGATGACCCGCGCGCGCGCGCGTTGACCGAGAACTTCGCGGGGCAGTGGCTGGCGTTCCGCGACATCGACGATGTGTTCAAAGACGCGGCGCGGTTTCCCGACTTCGACGAGGAGCTGCGGGCGTCGATGCGCGAGGAGGCGCGCCTGTTCTTCGCCGACTTCGTCGCGCGCGACCGCGACCTGCGAGAGCTCCTGACGACCACGGAGACCTTCGTCGACGCGCGGCTCGCCGCGCACTACGGCCTCCCGGTCGAGGTCGACGGGTTCACGCGGGTTGACCTCGAGGGGACGGCGCGACGCGGCGTGCTCACCCAGGCGGGCTTGCTCTCGGTGCTCGCGTATCCGTTCACGACCTCGCCCGCCCGCCGCGGCAGCTGGATCTTCGACCGCCTGCTCTGCGAGCCGCTGCCTCCGCCGCCGGAGGGGGTCGACTCGCCGTTCAGCGCCGCGGCGGGGTCGACCAAGCGCGACGAGCTTCGGCGCAATCGCGAGGACCCAGCGTGCGCGGCGTGCCACGAAGACCTCGACCCCCTCGGTCTCGCGCTCGAGCGCTTCGACGCGATCGGCCAGTACCGCGAGGTCGAGAACGCGCTGCCGATCGATCCCGCGGGCACCCTGCCCTCGGGCGAGGTCTTCGCCGACGCGGGTGAGCTCGCCGAGCTCATCGCCGAAGACCCCGCGTTTATCGAGTGCGCGGTCAGGCAGGCGCTGGTGTACGCGCTCGGGCGCGGGCTCGCGGAGCGCGACGCGGACGTCGTCGAGCGCATCGCGGATACGCTCGCGCGCCGCGGGTTCCGGACGCGTGAGCTGTTCGTCCTCATCGCGACGAGCGAGCGGTTCCGCGGCCGCGCGCGGGGGGCCGCGTGAGCGCGCGTCGCCTCTCCCGACGGGCGCTGCTCGGCGGCGCCGCCGTGGCGGTCGGCCTCCCGCTGCTCGAGGCGATGGCGCCCACGCGCACGGGTCGCGCCGCCAGCCGCGACGCGCCGCGTCGGCTCATCGCCTACTACCTGCCGAACGGCGCGGTCATGTCCGCATGGACACCCGAGCACAACGGCCCGGAGCTCGTGCTCTCGCCGACGCTGCAGAGCCTCGCGGGGCTCGAGTCGGAGCTCTTGCTGCTGTCCGGCCTCGACAACGAGGCCGTGAACCCCGGCGCGCCCGGACACCACGCCGCCGGGACGGCCGGCTTCCTCACGGCCGCGCTCGCGCGGCGCTCCGAGCAGGCTCTCTACCTGGCGACCTCGATTGATCAGCTGTACGCGCGCGAGCTCGTCGGCGAGACGCCGATGCCGTCGCTCCAGCTCGGGATCGACGGCGGCGGCGCGTTCGGTCACTGCGACAACGGCTACGGCTGCGCCTACTCGCGCTCGATCTCGTGGTCGCGGCCAGACACGCCGATGCCAAAGATCACGTCGCCGCGCCTGGCGTTCGACCTGCTGTTCGGAGGATCGGATCCCGAGGCCAGCTTGACGGAGCGCGCGGAGCGACGCGCGCGCCGGCGCAGCGTGCTCGATCATGTCCGCGAGGACGCGGGCCGGCTGCAGACGCGCGTGGGACGAGGAGACCGCCGTCGCCTCGAGCAATACTTCGAGGGGATCCGCGCGCTCGAGCTGCGCATCGAGCAGCACCCGGCGAGCTGTGACGCGAGCGGGCTCGAGCTCGATCCGGAGACGTTTCCAGAGACCGTCGCCGCGATGACGGAGATCATGGTGCTCGCGCTGCGCTGCGACGCGACGCGCGTGATCTCCTTCATGCTCGGAAACTCAGCCTCGGGGCGGAGCTACCCCTTCTTGGGTGTTCCCGACGCGCATCACGATCTCTCGCATCACGGCGCCGACCCCGACAAGCTCGCGGCGCTGCGCGTGATCGAGGCCTGGGAGGTCGCGTGCTTCGCCGAGCTCACCAGGCGACTCGCCGAGACCCCCGACGGTGAAGGAAGCCTGCTGGACCACAGCGTGCTGCTGCTCTCGAGCGAGCTCTCCAACAGCAACGGGCACACACACACCAACCTGCCCGTCCTCCTCGCGGGGCGCTGCGGGGGCGCGCTGCAAACCGGTCGTCACCTGTGGTTTCCGCCGGGCACGGCGTACGGCCGCGCGCTCTGCTCGATCCTCGATGCCGTCGGCGCCTCGAGCGACGAGCTGCGGGGACGCGGCTTCGAACCGCTGCCCGAGCTGTTCGCGCCGTAGACGGGCGCGGTCAGCGGTCTCGGTGGCGAGCGCTCGCGCTCGCCAGACGCGTCACCATCGGGGCGCGCGCGAGCACGATAGCGCTCGTTGAGCCGTCTGGCACTCTGTTGGAACATCGCTCCTGCGCGAGCGTAAAACCCAACGATCTTAAGGTCTTAGACTGGGAGTAGATCGCACTACGTGTACTACCCCTACAACCGCGGCAAAGAGGTCGCCGACACCATCTGGGGCAACCACGTCGGCGACTGGGAGCACATCACCGTGCGCCTGCTGCAGAACCCCGACGAGAGCTACTCGCCGAGCCAGGTCTACCTCTCGGCCCACAGCTTCGGCGGCGCGTACGACTGGAACGGCGGCGAGGTCGAGCTGCACGACGGCACGCACCCCGTGGTCTACGCGGCGAGGGGCTCGCACGGCTTCTGGGCGGCGCCGGGCGATCACGTCTACATGGAGATCGGCGAGGAGGTGTTTGACGTGTGCGTGACGCTGGTCTGCGCCGAGCTGACTGACGAGGCGTCGGCGGGTGTCGCGTGGGACACATGGGAGTCGGTCTACGGCCTGGACTTCGGCGCGCAGGAGGGCCTCGAGGGCGCGACGTGGCCGGTGTGGATGAGCGACGCCTTCACGGACCCCGGCGCGGGCGACCCCTCGATCCCCGGGATGGGGCCGATCTACCGCTGGGGGAACACGGAGGACTGCTCGGTGCTCGGGATCCCGATCGACATCACCGACTTGATCGGCGTGTGTCGGCTCGAGGACGGACCGACGGGACCTATCTCAAAGAGCACGTGGGGGCAGGAGCTCCAGTAGCGGCTCAGCAGCCCTGCCCGAGGTAGTCGTCGAGGAGCGCGACGAGCTCCTCGGCGTCGTCGGCGTACCGGCGGGCGCGCGCGCGCTGCTCGTCGCTACAGGCGCCGCGGCGCGCGCTCCACGCGCGCGCGGCCTCGCTGGTGACGCGGAGCTCGTCGCGCCAGACCCTCAGCTCGTTCGCGCGCGGGTAGCCTGGGACGCGCTCGAGCAGGACCGCGTCCGCGGCCTCGACGCGCCGCTGGATCGAGCGGTCGTAGCACAGGAGGAACTCGGAGAGCTTCTCGATGACCTTGCGCAGCGCGCCGCTCGAGCTGGCGTCGATCGCCTCGGGGCCGCGGATGCGCTCGAGCGACTCGTTGGACAGCGACGACAGGTAGCCGTGATCGAGCGGCGGCAAGGGGGCGACGCCGAGCGCCTCGAGCAGCGCGAGGTGAGCGGCGGTGCCGTCCGCCAGCGCCTCGATCCGGGACCAGGCCGCGCTCGACGGCGCGAACGGGCCGACGCCTGGTCCTTCGCGGTGGTGCGCGCCGACGACGTCGGCGACGAGCGCCCCGAGCATCGCGCCCGCGCGGTGAAGCGGGTCCTCGTTGACGAGCTCGATCGCCGCCGTGGACGCGGCCGCCCGCGCGTCGGGGTGTAGCTCGGTGACGCCGAGGACCGCCTCCTCGAGCCGCATCGTGGTCAGCAGCAGCGGGTCGGCGACGCTGGGGTAGTTAATGCGCAGCGGGACATCGTCGACCTCGGCGAGCTCTTCGATCTCCTTGACGCTCGAGGGGAGCGACGGGCGCGCGGGCGCGCGCCCGTCGCTGACATGATCGTCGTCGGGCTCGCCGCAGCGCTCGAGACCCTGGACGTCGAGCGCGAGCTGACAGGTGACGCGGGCCGGCGGCGCGAGCGTGAGGAGCGGCAGCGCGAGGCCGAACGCGAGCAGCGGCCCCGTGGCGGTGGGGAAGTTGGTGCGCACGCACACTAGACGGCGCGCGCGCGTGATCGTTAACCATCGCCCGACGGACGAGCCGCGATTCGCTGACACTCGATCGGCCCGATGAGCTCGACGGGCCCCGGCCCCACCGACGCGCGGCAGGTCTCTCCCGCTTCGGCGTGGCCGAGCGCCCCGCCGCCGCCGATCCGGATCGCGCCGGCGCTGACCTCGACCTCGATCACGCCCGCGTGGCTGTCGACCGAGGCGACGAAGCGCGCGTCGACGGCCTGCACCTCGAGCTCGCCGACGTAGAGCCGCCACGGCTTCGCGTCGACGCGCGCGGGCAGTTCGGCCCACGCGCGCCCGGTGACGAGCGCGACCGTCCCGTCGACATAGCGCGCGGCGCTGTGGGGGTGCAGCTCGACGCGCGCGGCTCCGGCGGACAGCACGGTCACGCTCTCGCCGGTGTGCAGCTCCGCCCAGTCGAAGAGCTCCGCGCCGGTCTGCACGCGCGGGTCTTTGCAATTCGCTTGCTCACCGAGCGAGGCGACGCGCCACGCGTCCGCGCGCGCGAAGCCTAGGTCGGGCTCGACGAGCGTGACGGGGCTCCGCTGGGCGATCTCGACGGAGGGCTTGGACTCTTCGACGCGCCCGCGCGACCACGCGAGCAGCGAGACGAGCAGCAGCGCGGCCGCGGCGGCCGCGACGAGCACCCAGCGACCCGCCCGCTCGGGCGGCTTTGGCTCCTGTCTCTCGGGCAAGCTCAGCGGCGGAGGCTCGCCCGCGCGCCGCAGCGGCCGGAGTCGCTCCTCGAGGGCGCGGGTGTGCACGCCGGCGCGCTCGCGGGGGTCCCAGAGCGTCTCGAGTTCGCGATCATTCACGGCGTCTCCTCCCCGAGCAGCGCGCGCAGCTTCTTCATGCCGCGGTGCAGGTTGACGCGGACCGAGCGCGGCGTGAGCCCGGTCCGCGCGGCGATCTCAGGACCGCTCATGCCCTCGACGAGGCGCATCGCGAGGGTCTCGCGGTAGGCCGGCGCGAGGGCTTGGATCGCGCGCAACACCTCCATGGCCTCGGCGACAGGTGGGGCCTCGGCGCCGCGCTCGATCGGCGCGTCGACGACGCGCGGACGTCGATGATGATCGACGCAGCGGTTGCGCGCGATCTGCAGGAGCCACGGGCCGAAGCGCCCGGGGTCGCGCAGCTGCGGCAGCCGCTCCCAGGCGCGCAGGAACACGTCCTGGGCGATGTCGTCGGCGCTGGGCCAGCCGGCGTTGGCGAGCGCGACGGCCCGCACGCTCGAGTGGTAGCGAGCGTAGAGCCGCTGAAACGCGCCGCGATCACCGGCCGCCGCGCGCTCGACCCAACCACGCTCGGCGCCCTCCGCGTCTGCAGCGGACGCGGCGGAGCTGTCGCGGCTGGATGGGGTGGCGGGCGGACGCACGGACCAACGATACGACGCCGGCGCGCGCGAACCGTTAACCGGCGCGATCGAAAAACTCGCGGACGCGGCGCAGGAGCGTCAAACGGGGCTCAGACGCCCGCTGCGGGCGAGGGATCCGCGAGCAGCGCCTCGATGACTCGCTCGGCGTCGGCGAAGTCGGCGCGACACTGCTCGTGATCCGGCGGCCCGCCGGGGTGCAGCTCGGGGCCCGGGTGGATCCAGCGGATGACGCCCGCGCGATCGAGGATGAAGCTCACCGAGGTCGCGCGGCGCTCGCCCTCGCCGGCGCGCAGCCACCAGCGGTCGAGGGTGTCCCAGCGCGGATCGCTGGCGATCGAGAACTCCATGCCGAGCTCCTGCACGCGCCGCTTGACCGCGTCGACGTCCATCTTCGCGCCGCGCGGCTTGGGGTGGTAGAGGCCGAGGACCGTGAGGCCGCGCTCGCTGTAGCGCTCGTGCAGGCGCGCGAGCCCTGGGGCGCTCGCCTGGCAGTAGGGGCAGGTGTCGGTCCAGAAGCGCACGTAGACGACGTCGCCGCGCAGCGACTCGAGCGTGCGCGGCTCGCCGTGGATCCACTGGAGGTCGCCCGCGAAGGCCGGCGCGGCGGTCCCGATCAGCTCGCCGCCCGCGCGCGCTGCGGGCAGCGCGGCGGAGACGGGCTCTCGCGCCGAGCTGGGCGCCTCGGGGTCGAGGCCGCAGGCGGCGATCGCGAGGGTGGCGAGGAGCGGAGAGAGGGCGCGCCGCATGCTCGCACCATAGCGCGAAGACTCGACAGGCGCTGCTACACTGCGCGCGTGACGGGCGACGGCGAGACCTTCTTCGTGCTGCGCGACGCCGACGTGCGCACGATGGCCGGGGGAGGCGGGCGCGCCGAGTGCCTCGCGTGGGTCGACGGCGGCGAGCTCGTCGCGGTCGGCGATCACGAGGCGGTGACGCGCGCGCTGCCGCCGGACGCGACGATCGAGACGCGCGCGCTCGCGGGCGCGACCGTGGTGCCTGGCTTCATCGACGCCCACCATCACCCCGCCTTCGTCGCGCTGTGGAGCGGGGGCGTCGAGCTGCGGCCGCCGGTGGTCCGCGACATCCCGTCGCTGCAGCGCACGCTCGCCGAGGCGTCGAAGCGGCTGGCCGCGGGCGAGTGGCTGTTCGCGGTCGGCTGGGACGAGATGCTGCTGGCCGAGCGCCGTCAGCCGACCCGCGCGGAGCTCGACGACGCGGTGCCCGACCGCCCGCTGATGGCGATGCACTACAGCTGCCACCGCGCCCTGGCGAACAGCCGCGCGCTCGAGCTCGTGGGCGTCGATCGCCACACGCCCGATCCGCCGGGCGGGAAGATCAGCCGCGGACGCGGCGGGCTCCCGGACGGCCTGCTGATCGAGCGCGCGATGTGCCCGGTCGAGGCGCGCGCGCGCGCGAGCCTCATCAGCCGCGACGTTGAGGGCTTCTTGCGGCGCCTGGCCGCGCACCACCAGGCGATGGCGGCCGCCGGGATCACGCGGGTCGCCGACCTCACCGTGCCCAGCGACCTCGCGGCGCTCTACCGCGAGGCGGCGTCGCGCGGGCTGCTGATCGTGCCGACGATCATGGCGCCGGTCTCGCTGCGCGGCTACCTCGAGCGCCCCCACGACATCCTCGACGGGCCAGGCACCGGCGCCGGCGACGACCTGCTCAGCGTCGGCCCGATCAAGCTCGTGTTCGACGGCGCGCCGGTCTGCTCGATGTGCATGGGCTGGTGGCAGGTCCTCGGCTCGTTCTTTCAGACATGTCTCTTGATGCTGCGGGAGCGCTCGCTCGACCCCGCGCGCGCGGCCCTCTCGGTGCGCCCGCGGCTCGGGGCTGACCTAAAGTTCCACACCGGCATCGCTATGTACGACCGCGCCGACGCGGCCGCGATCATCCGCGACGCGACCGCCAGCGGCTTCGCGGTCGCGACCCACGCGGTCGGCAACGCGGCGGTCGACACCGCGCTGACGGCCTACGAGGCGACGGGCGCCGCGCTCGCGCGTCACGGCGCGCCGCGCATCGAGCACGCCGCGTTCATCGACCGCGCGCTCGTCGATCGGATCGCCAGGAGCGGCGCGGCCGTGGTCTCGCAGCCCTACTTCGTCAGCATCCCGAGCTTCACGAGCGCCCCCGGCATCCCCGGCATGCGGTTTCTGCCCCACCGCTGGCTGCTCGACGCGGGCGTCAAGGTCGCGGGCAGCTCGGACTTCCCGGTCGACAGCTTCGATCCGCTCGCGGGGATCCGCGCCGCGGTGACGCGGCAGGATCTCCGCGGTCGCGTGCACGAGGCCGATCAGCGCGTCTCGCTGGAGGAGGCGCTGCAGATGTACACGCGCTCCGCGGCCGAGGTCTGCGGCTGCCTCGATCGCTGCGGCACGATCGAGCCGGGCAAGCGCGCCGACTTGGTGGTGCTCGACGGCCCGCTGACGGAGGCGAGCCTCGATCAGGCGCGCGTGCGCGCGACGGTGATCGGCGGGCGCCTGCGACATGGTCAGCTCGCGTGATCCCGGTCGGGCGGGGTTGTTAGCATGCCGGGGATGTCGGACGACGCTGGAGCCGTAACCGTCGAGCGCGTAGACGAGGGTCGCGTCGCGATCGTCACGCTGCACCGACCCGCGAAGCGCAACGCGCTGGGCCCCGCGATGTGGCGGGGGCTCGCCGACGCGGCGACCGAGCTGCGGCGGCAGCTGCCGCGCGCGGTGATCGTCACGGGCTCGCGCGAGTCGGGGGTGTTCTGCTCGGGGATGGACCTCAGCCTCGACAACCCCCAGGTCGTGGGCTTCATCGCGGCGACGCAGCGTCGGGACGCCGCGCCGGCGCGCGCGCTGCTCACCGAGCTGCGCGACTGCATGGACGCGCTGGTGCAGCTGCCGATCCCGACGATCGCCGCGATCAACGGCCTCGCCTACGGCGGCGGCGCCGAGCTGGCGCTGCGATGTGACCTTCGGGTCATCGACGCCGCGGCGCGGCTGAGCTTCTCCGAGGTCCGGCTGGGGGTGATGCCCGACATGGGCGGCTGCGTGCGCCTCACCCGGATGGTCGGGCCCGCGATCGCGGCCGACCTGATCTTGACGGCGCGCGAGCTCGAGGCGCCGGAGCTGCTGTCGCTGGGGCTGGTCAGCCGGATCAGCGCGCCCGGGGAGTCACGCGCGGCCGCGCTCGAGCTCGCGCGCCAGATCGCGCGCAACGGGCCGCGGGCCGTCCGCGCCTCGCTCGAGGTGATCCGACGGACGCTGGATCTCGACGAGGCCGACGCGCTGGCGCTCGAGCGCGAGCGCGCGGCCCGGCTGGTCGCGAGCGGCGAGTGCGTGCATGGGGTGACCGCCTTCGCGGAGCGGCGGACGCCGAGCTTCCCGGACATCGAGGACTGAGCGACGAGTGTCCCGAGGGGCGAAGGGCGGGTGCGCGGGGTGATCAGCGGGCTGACGCGGAGGCTCCAGGATCGCTACGTCGAGCTCGCGCTGGACCAGCTCGCCGCGCGCGCCCGCGGGCTCGCTGGCTGGATCGACGCCCCGGTCCCGGCGCCCCGCGGCGAGCTGCAGTACAGCCCGCTGATGGCCCAGCTGCTCGACATCGACAGCCCGCACGTGCGGGCGCTGGGCGGCTCGGCGCGATCGGTCCTCGACTGGCGCACCTACGCCGCCGCTGCGGTCTCGCGCGGGTGGCCGCGCGACCCCTCGTACAATTGGCGCGGCCCCGACGAGGTCGCGCGCGCCGTCTACAAGCCCGCGCGAGGCATGCACGCGCCCGCGCCCCTGCCCTTCGAGCTCACCACGCCGGCGGGGCTGTGCTGGCTGTTCTCGCACTCCATCGGCTGCCTGCTGCTGCGCGCCGCGAGCGACGACTCCGGCGACCTCGAGGCCGACGCGCGGATCCTCCACGGCCTGCCGTGCAAGCGCGACGCGGACTCGCTCGACGTGCGCGTCCGCTTCGCGCGGGGCGGTCACGGGCTCCGGCTGCGCTGGATCGAGCACGCGGGTCGTCGTCACCAGGATCCGCGCGCGCCCGGCTTTGTACGGGCCGCGCGCGCCGTCGGCACGGCCACGCTCACGATCGTCACGATCCAGCACCACGCCGTCTACACGCACCTGATCGGCGCCGAGGGCTTCGTCATCACCAACACGCTCTGCCTGTCGCCGACGCACCCCGTCCGGCGGCTGCTGGCGTCATCGGAGTACGGCGTGCTGCGGATCGGCGAGCTCGCCAACCTCACGCTGCTCAAGCCCTACGGCGGGCTGCACGTCGCGATGAACCTGACCGGCGCGGGCGTCGGTCAGCTCGTCGCGCGCGCGCGCGCCGGCTACCGGGCGCGCCGCGTCCACGTGCTGCCGGGGATGCTCGCGGCGCGCGGTCTCGACATCGATGATCTCGAGTGGTGCCCCGCGCTCGCCGACGCCGCGGCCTGGTGGGCGCTGCTGCGCGACTACGTCCGCGACTACCTCGCGGTCGCCTACCCCGACGACCGCGCGCTCGCGGCCGACGCCGAGCTGGGCGCGTGGACACACTGCCTCGAAGACCATGTCCCTGGGTGCGCGCGGGCGGGCGCCGGCCCGCGCGAGCTGATCACCGAGGCGTGCGCGGCGATGATCTTCGCCGGCACCGTCTACCACGAGATCGTCGGCGCCCAGGTCTGGGAGCTGGCGTCGAGCCCTTACCGGCTCTCGGGTCGGCTGCGCCGCGGCGACACGCCCGAGACGATGATCGCGAGCCGCCTCGAGAGCATGCGCGCGGTGATGATCGCCTTCGGCACCACGATCCGCAGCCCGCGGCTGATGCGTGACTGGAGCTACCTCGCGCCCCCGGGCCCCGCGCGCGGCGAGCTCGCGGCCGTGATGGGTGACTTCCTCCCGCGCATGCGCGCGCTGCAGCGCGCGCTGGCGCGACGCAACGACGCGCGCCCGATCCCGTACACGCTGCTCGACCCCGCCAACCTCGAGTGCTCGGTCGCGGTCTGACAGGCCGCTACGGCAGGGTCACGAAGACGCTGGGCCGCCGCGGACGGCTGGCGCGCTCGACCTCGATCCAGCGCCGCGCGGTCGGGTGCAGGCGCAGGTCGTCCACGAGCTCGAGCTCCGCGCGCGTGAGCTCCTCGGGCGTTCGCGCGGCGACGCGGACTAGGGTGTGGAGCGCGGCGACGGCGACGGCGCGGTTGAGGGGGTCAAGGCTCGGGTCGCGCGCGCGCTCACGCAGCAGCGGCCGCACCCGCGCGGACATGCCGATCCGCGCGACCGCGTGGGCCCAGCGAATCGGGCTGTGGACGCGCGGGCCAGGATCCTCCTCGTGGAATTGCCAGAGCGTGCCGAGCAAGAAGCGCGCGTGATCGATCGGAGGGGTCTCGGTGGAGTCGTCGTGCCACAGGCTGTGCCCGAGCGAGCTATTGGCTGCCTCGACGAACAGCTGCGCGAAGCAGCCGAGCTGGCGTCGACGCGCGCAGTATGCCGTGTAGCCCGCGATCGGATCGAAGATCTCGTCTTGATCGCACTCGGGCGTCCACGGCGTCTCGAGCGCGTAGAGCCGCCCGAGGAGCTCCCCCATGGGCTCGTGCTCCTCGAGGTACAAGATCGCCTCATCGAACAGCGCGTCGCCGCCGGCGTCGAGCAGGCGACGAAGCGCGCGCTTCGTCGCGCGCGCTCCCGCTCGCCCCCGCGCCATCGCGGCCAGGACCGCCTCCCAGTACGGCTCCTCCTCCTCCCACGAGAGCTCGTCGCCTGCGACGTCAGGGCGATTCGAGCCCTCGAAGTTGAGCAGCCCCAGCGCGTACACCCGATCGCCCCAGGCGGCGCGCGAGAGCTCGCGCGGCGGGTCGACGGAGAGCACGTCGAGCGTGCGCCGATAGCAGCAGTCGACCGACGCCGCGTCGGTGTAGGGATCGTTCGCGCCGATGCACAGCAGCTTGTCCGCGAGGTAGAGCTCGTCGGCCTTCGCGCCGAAGGCACGCGCGCGGAGCATGGTTCGCCCTGCAGGGATCGTCGCGCTCGCGAACACCAGGCCGTCTGCGTAGCGGTCGTCCACGTCGTCGACGTGGGGCACCGGGCGCAACGTGAGGAGTGCGTAGGGCCAGGCGCCGGCGCCGGCCGACGCCCACGCGCGCGCGAACACGTCCTGCTCCGGCCACGACCACGCCGCGTCGAGCTGCTCTGGGCGCGGGAACGCGGGGACAGGCGTCGGCGGGGGGCCGCTCGGGACGAGGCACGCGCGGGTCAGGCAGGCCGACGCGGAGCGCCGCGGCCTCGACCGCACGGGCTCGGTGTCGCCGGACGCGACCTCGTCGGCCGGATCGTCCTGAACGAGCACGGGCTCACCCGCGCGCGTGCAGGACAGCACGGCGCACACGGCGAGCAGCGACCACGCGACGCGCATCACAGCCCATGACAGCGGCGCGACGCCGAAGTTCCCCCGATGTCGACGATCGCGAGAATAACCACCGCGTGGCAGGCGTAGTCGAGCGACCGACTTCGTCGCGAGGCCCGGCGCGCCCGCGAGCTCCGGTATCCTGTTGTCACGCGAGCCGCCATGCACCGACTACGACTCCTCAGCAAGACCCTGGCCGCGCTCGCGTGTCTCGTGTGCGCAGGGAGCCCGCTGCCGACGAGCGCGTGCGGCTGGGACAACGAGACCTACCACGCCGAGGCCACGCAGCTGCCCTGCGTCGCCGACGTGCTGCTCGGCTTCACGACGCCGCACACGCCCGAGTACTACGAGGCCCGCGTGGCCGCGATGGACGAGGCGCTCGCGGTCCTGCCGGTCTGGCTCGAGGGCCTGGACAACAAGGGCATCGCGCTGCTGCACCTCGGGCGCCTCGAGGAGGCCGAGGCCGTGATGCGGCGACGCTTTGAGCTGGCCCCCGAGGCATACGCCGGGCACGCCAACCTCGGCACGATCTACACCTTCATGGGCCGGCTCGACGAGGCCGAGGATCACATCCGCGCGGCCATGGAGATCGAGCCCGACGCCCACTTCGGCCGCGAGCAGCTGCACCTCGACTTCGTCCTGCACCTCAAGCGCGTCGCCGCCGACCCGAGCCAGAGGGGCGCCAATTTTATGGGCCTCAAGCTCTCGAAGCAGCAGCGCCTCAGCGGGAGCCCCGCGAAGTACAGCGCGGCCGGCTACACGCAGCGCGAGCTCGACGGGCTGATCGCGATGCTCACGGTCTACGGCGCGCACGACCACCCGGACCTGCTGTACGCGCTGGGCGACCTGCTCGCGCTGCGGGGGATGACGCGCCTCGCGTGGACCGCCTATCACCGCGCGCGCCGCTCCGGCCACCCCAACACCGGCGAGCTCTACCAGCTCGAGAAAGCGCTCTCGGGCGCCCTCGAGAGCGCGTGGCGGCGCACGCACCCTGGCAAGCGGGGCGGTGAGGGTGACTACGGCCCGCTCGCCGGCGTGTACGTCAGCAAGACCAACCGGGCCAAGACGCTCCGCGAGAAGTACCAAAAGTGGGAGCGCGCGCAGGTCAAGGCCGGCCTCCAAGTCTGGACCGAGGAGGGGCTCACGACGATCTACGACGAGATGAACCGGCGCAGGAAGCGATGCAAGGTCGCGCCGGTCCATCGAGAAAAACCTGTCTCTTCGAGCACATCACCAGAATCCGCCGACGCGGCGAGCGCAAAAGGCTGAGCGATGCGACGCTCGCTGCACCTCGCAAGCCTGCTGCTCGTCGCCTGCTCGACCGCGAGCCCCGAGCCGCCCTCACCCGCGCCGTCCCCTACCCCGGCGCCGCTCACCGAGCCCGCGCCCGCGCCCGCGCCAGCGCCCGAGCCCGCGCGCCCCACGGTCCCGGTCGAGCAGACGCTCGCGGAGCTCGAGGGCTACGCGCAGGCGGCGACGCGCTGCGGCGAGCTCGATCCGCCGCGCTTCGACGCCGACGCGATGGTCGCGGTCCAGCTCGCGGAAGCGGACGAGCAGCGCGTCGCGCTGCGCCGGTCGATGGAGGCGATCATCGCCGCGCGCCTCGCCTGCCGCGGCGACGAGTGACGTCACGGAGCTGACCGCGCCGTCGACTGCAGCGCGCGCGCTCGGCTCGCAACGTCCTTCGCGAGCGTGATGAGCTCGCGTTCAAACGAGCGATCGAAGCGGCCGTCGCGGTAGCTGAGCTTGAGCCGGAGGTTCCCGACCCGCAGCCAGATCGTGTTGGCGTGGGTCTGGGTCTCCCCGTCGGGGTCCTTGGTGTGACGCCGCCAGATCGCCGCGTTGAGGTACGCCTCGTCGCCGACCCCCGCGAGCGCGCGAAGCTCCGCCCGTGGGCTGGGCGCGCGCATCTCCTCGACGGCGGCCTGCCGCGCCTTCGGGATGGAGCTCGCCACCTCGACATCGAACACGCGCGCGACGTTGCGGACCGGGTCTCCCCAGCTGAACGCGCACTCGTGAACCACGCCGTGATCGCGCTGCAGCTCCGAGGGCTCCAGGGCGGCGGGCTCAAGCCCGGCGACGCGCGCGACATCCTCCGGGCGCAGCAACGCGCACGCGCGCCGCTCAAGGTCCTTCGGGAGCAGCGGCGCGCGCTCGGCAGCGGGCGCGGGCGACGGCGCCGGCGCTGACTCGCGCGAGGGCGCGGGCGCGGGCGCGGGCTCGGGCTCGGGCTCAGGCGACGAGCACGCGACGCACAGCGTGATCAAGAGCGCTCCCGCTGTGCCCCCGTGGGTCCGCATCCCCTGCCCCCACCAGGAGCGTGGCTGAGAAATCCGCGCGGCGCCAGCGACCGCGGCGAAACTTCGCGAGCGCCGTGCTATGGGGCGATCGAATGGCCGAGCACCTGCGCTCTCTCGCGTTCTTCCGCGGCGTCGCGATCGTGCTGATCGTCGCCGGCCACTGCTTCGCGCTGGTCGACTGGTCGGCGGACAGCTTCGCCGAGAAGCTGCTCGAGAACCTCGTGAAGGGCTCGACCGTGCTGTTCGTGTTCATCTCGGGCTTCTTGTTTCACCACGTGTTCGCGCCGCGCTTCGAGCTACGGCGGTTTATGGGCAAGAAGCTCCGCAACGTGCTGCTCCCATACTTGACGCTGTCGATCGCGCCGATCGTGTACTTCGTCTTCATCCAGGGGGCGGGCCCGTTCTCCGAGCTGATCTACTCCGGGCGCCCCGGGGTCTGGGGCGAGTACGTCCAGCCGACGTTGATGTACCTGTGGACAGGTCGCCACCTGATCGCCTACTGGTACATCCCCTTCATCATGGTCGTGTTCGCGCTCTCGCCGGCGTTCCTCGGCTACCTGCGCCTGCCGCTGTGGGCGCGGCTGCTGATCATGGCCGCGACGCTCATCGTCGCGGTGTTGATCCACCGCCCCGTCAAGAACATCTCGGTGCTGCAGTCGGTCGTGTACTTCCTGCCGGCCTACCTGCTGGGGATGAACGTGTCGACGCGCAGGCAGGCGGCGCTTCGATGGTTGACCGGCAAGGAGCCGTGGCTCGCGCTCGGCGTGCTCGGCCTCGCGAGCGCGCAGGTCATGCTCTACGCGCAGCACAGCAACCTCCACAAGCACCCGCTCGCGTGGGGCGGCGTCGACATCCTGCTGCCGCAGAAGCTGCTCGCGTGCCTGCTGCTGTACGCGCTGCTCGAGCGGCTCCGCGCGCGCGAGCTTCGGCTCCTCAACGCGCTCGCCGACGCCAGCTTCGCGATCTTCTTCCTCCACCCGCTGCTCCTGCTCGGGCTGCGCGGCTACAACGCGCGCGCGTGGCCGGTCATCGGCGGGCTGCCGCCGGCGCTGGGCTGGCTCATCTGGGTCGTCGCGCTCACGGCCGCGTGCTACCTGCTCGCGGCGCTCGTCCGCAGGGTCACCGGGCGCTACAGCCGGCGCCTCATCGGCTGGTAGCGCGCGATCTCGTTCCGCGAGGCGCGGCGCGCCGCGCTGTTGACACGCCCGCGGCGGCTGCGAACACTCGAGCGCGTGGGAATCAGCATGCTCAAAAACACAGGTCTTGTAGGACATCTCAACGCGCTCGCGCTCGCGCTCGCGCTCGCGCTGGTCCCGGCCGGCTGCGGCGACGACGGCGGCTCGACCGACTCCAACGCGAGCGACGACCCCAGCGCCGGCGGCGGCTGCGAGGGCGACGCGTGCGTGTGCACCGACGAGAGCTGCGATCAGACCTGCTCCAACGACGCGACGTCGTGCGAGCTTCAGTGCGACGGCGGGGACTGCAGCCAGAGCTGCGCGGGCGGCAGCTGCGAGCAGCAGTGCAGCGCCGCGAACAGCTGCACGCAGGACTGCGCCGGCGGGACCTGTGACCTCCAGTGCACCGACGGATCGAGCTGCGAGCAGAACTGCGCCGGCGGCAATTGCAATATGCAGTGCACGGGCACGGACAGCTGCACGCTCACCTGCGTGGGCAACGGCTGCAACCTCGCGTGCGCGCCGGGGATGAGCTCGTGCACGATCGCGGGCTGCACGAGCGGCTGCACGCTCAGCTGCGGGGGCGCGACGGAGTGCTCCAACAGCTGCGAGCTCGCCGACGGCTGCACCACGCTCCCCTGAGCGGCTGGTACACTCGCGCGTGCCCGAGTCGCGCAGCTCCGCCGCTACACCCTCCCCCCGCTCCGGGCTCGCGCAGGTCACGATCTACGGCGCCGGGATCACCGGGCTGACCGCCGCGCACGAGCTGATCGAGCGCGGCTTTGAGGTCCGCGTCGTCGAGGCGGCGCGGGAGCGAGGAGCCGACGGTCGCGAGCGCATGGCGATCGGCGGGCTCGCGCGCACGCAGTACGGTCGCGCGCCCAGGCCCCGCGGCGGCCCGTGGCGCGCGCCCTCGGCCCGCGAGGTCGGCGCGGACGATCGGGGCGCGGGGTCGCCCGATCCGCTGCGGATCTGCGTCTGCTTCGCGCCGCGCTCGTGCGCGCTCGACGAGCGCGGGATGGCGGCGGCCGAGCAGCTCTTGGATGCGCTTGAGGACATGTCCTCCACGCGCCTGCGCGTGACCGGCTTCGCGGGCGGCGACGATGACTTCCCCGCGGGCGACGGACAAAACCGCGTGCTCGCCCGCCGCCGCGCCGAGGCCGTGCGCGCGTTCCTGGGCGAGAGCTGCGGCGTCGACCCCGGGCAGGTGGTGACCCACGCGGTGAGCGTCGAGGCCGACGAGCGCAGGCGCGGGGTCCCGCGGGCCTGGCAGACGCGCGCGCGCGCCGAGCTGCGCGAGCTCCTGGGTGAGATTGACGAGGCCGAAGAGGTCGAAGAGGCCGAGGAGGTCGAGGAGGTCGAGGCGCACGAGCGCTGGGCGGTGATCGAGCGCGACGACGTCGTGCTCCCCGGCGAGCACGGCTTCCGCTTCTTCCCCTCGTACTACCGCCACGTCTTCGACACGCTGCGCAGGATCCCGCTGCTCGACGCGCGCGGCGAGGAGACCGGGCGCGCGGTGTTCGACCGCGTCGTCTCCGCGACCATGCAGGGCGTCGCCGAGCACGGCCAGGGCAACCCGATCGTCACGCCGCGCGCCCCGCCCGAGTCGGATCTGACGATGACGAAGGCCTTCACCAGCCTGCTCGCCAAGGGCTACAGCTGGCGCGACCTGCAGCAGTTCCTCGAGCGAGTGCTGCGCTACATGGCGACCTGTCCGCGACGACGGGCCGCCGAGTACGAGTCGCTGTCTTGGTGGGACTACCTGTGCGCGGCCGACCCAATGAGCGGTCGCCCGCGCTACCGCTACAGCGCGGCCTTCGAGCGCGACGTCAAATTCTCGGCCAAGGTGCTCGCGGCGTTTAACGCCGAGTGGGGGGACGCGCGCACCAACGGCAGCACCTACGTGCAGCTGCTGCTCGACAGCTTGATCCACCGCGACAAGATCAACGGCTGCCTCGACGGCCCGACGACCGAGGCCTGGTTCGCGCCGTGGCGCCGTCAGCTCGAGCGCCTCGGCGTTCGCTTCGTCCCCGGGCGGCTCGTCCGCGTGGAGCGTGACGCCCGCGGGCGGGTGCGGCCGATCGTCACGCGCGGCGAGGAGTCGACGCCGCGGCCGGATGAGGAGGCCGACTACTACCTGGTCGCGACCGACGTGATCACGGCCGAGGCCGTCACGCGCTCGCTGCCGCAGGTCGGCGTCCCGGGGCAGCTCGCAGGCTACGCGACGACCCTGCCCCCCCGGCCAGGTAGCGCGGAGCCGGCGGGAGACGCGGCGCCGACGCCCCGCGATCCCTACACCGAGTCCGGGCGCGCCCCCTGGGACCGTCTGCAGACGCTGTCGGGGATCCAGTACTTCTTCACGACCGACGTGAAGCTCGTGCGCGGGCACATGTACTTCGGATCCGCCGAGTGGGCGCTGTCGTCGATCAATCAGCAGCAGTTCTGGACCCGCCGCCCCTTCGTCGCGCGCGACGGCTACAGCGCGGTGCTGAGCGTCGACATCGGCGCCTTCGACCGGCCGTCGACGCACCCGCCGCTGAACGGGCGGACGGCCTGGGACTGCACGCGCGAGGAGCTGGCGGCCGAGGTCTGGCGACAGATCTGCGAGGACATGGGCGAGCGCGCGAGCTCGCGGCGGCCGCTGCAGTTCCCGCAGCCGGTCTGGTACCACGTCGACACGCTGCTGGTGTACGGCGACCGCGAGGGCGACGGGCGGCTGCTGCCGGTGCGCAACGAGGCGCCGTTCCTGATCCCGATCGTCGGCGACTGGGCGCGCAGGCCGGGCGGCGATCCGTGGTCCCCGAGCCGTGACGACGAGCCGTCGCCGCGGACGCCCGACGCGTCGGAGATCTGGCAGGCGCCCCACGGGGGCTACTGGGTGCACTGGGACTCGCTGGTGTTCGCGGGCACCTACAAGCGGACGTTTACGCGGATGACGACCATGGAGAGCGCCAACGAGTCGGCGCGCCACGCCGTCAACGCGATCCTCGACCACTTCCTGCTGAGCCCCGTGGCCAAGCGCCGCCGCGAGGCGCGGCTCGGCGCCGATCCGCGTGAGCTGCGCGGCGGCGTGCCGTCGCGCGCCGTGGACGACAGGACCGAAGAGACAGGCGACGACAACACGCGCCTGTGGCGGCCGGCCGCGCCGGACGAGGCCGGCTACGACCTGCCCTACCGCTCGACGCTGCTCGGCGACTACTGCCAGATCTGGAACATGGAGGACTACGAGCTGCCCGAGCTGGACGCCCTGCGCGCCCACGACGAGCGACTGTTCGCGCGCGGCCAGCCGCACCCGTGGGAGTCCAGCTTCGGGCTCGGTCTCGGCGGCCTGGACCTGGGCGAGCTCGGCGGCCTCGGCCCGCTGCTGTCGTCGCTGGGAGGACGCGAGGGGCTTCGGATCCCGACGCTGCAGGAGAGCTTGTCCGCGCTCAACCGCGTCCGCGATGTGGTCGAGCGCGAGCTCCGTCGCGCGTACGGAGGCGATGAGTGAGCCCCTTGCCTCGCCGCCCTGAAGTGTTGAGAGGTGGCGCGCGCATGTTCTCTTGGACATGCACGCGCGCGAGCGCGGGGCGCTGAGCCCTAGAGGGCCTCGAGCGCGGCGCGGATCTCGGCGAGCTCGGGATCCTCGGGCAGCGCGGCGTCGGCCATGTCGAGGTTGGCGAGCGCCTCCTGGATCAGCGCCTCGGCCTCGGGGTCGCCGTCGCGGGCGGCCTTGAGCGCGTCGGCGTAGGCGAAGACCGCGACGCCCTTGAGCAGGTTCCCCGAGGCGCCGTCCTCGGCGTCGGCGAAGGTCAGGGTCGCCTCGACCTCGCGGACCTCGAAGCTGAGCGCGTCCTTGTAGCGCACGCGCACGCCGATCTCGGCGTCGGGCGTGACCAGCTCGGGCGCGCAGGTCTCGATCTGCTGGTGGAAGATCATCACGTCGTTGGGCGCGAGGTGCTGCGGCTCGATCTCCGCCGGGTCGGCGCTGTACTCCTCGCCGCTGAACTTGGTGATCGCGAAGCCGGGCGGGAGGCTGAGCTCGACCTGCACGTCGCGGACGGCGACCGCCATGGTGTTGACGAACTGCGCGTTGAAGACCTTCCAGGCCTCGTCCTTGCTCGGGATGAAGACCGAGGCGCCCTTGCCGAGGTCGGTGACGGTGTCCATCAGGTGATCGTTGTAGTTTCGGGCCTCGCCGACCCCGACCCCGACCATGTACACGCCGTCCTGGTCGTTGGAGCCGGCGTGCTCGGCGATCAGGTCCGCGTCGGTCACCCCGACGTTGGCGCCGCCGTCGCTGACGAGCACGAGGCGGTTGATCCGCGAGGCGTCGTAGGAGGCGAGCGCGAGCTGGTAGCCGGCCACGAGCCCGCCGTGCAAGTCGGTGCCGCCGCCGGCCTCGAGCCCGTCACACACGGCGAGCAGCTTCGCGTCGTCGGGGCCGTCGACGCTGTAGCCGCCGAGCTTGATCGCGTTCTCGGTGTCCCAGCCGACCGCGGAGACGATGTCGCCCGGGCGCAGGCTCGCGGCGATCGCCCGGCAGACCTCTTGTTGCATCTCCATGGGCTCGCCGCCCATCGAGCCGGACTCGTCGAGCACGAGCGTGATGTTCATGGGCGCGCGGTCCTCCTCGGGGACCGTCTCGCTGGCGACGCCGATCTGCAGGCTGAAGGCGACGCGGTCGTCGGCGTTCGCGGTCCGCAGCAGCTCGGTGCTGACGGTGACCTCGCCGCTCTCCGCGGGCGTCGGGTAGTCGAAGCTGTAGTAGTTGAAGAATTCCCACACGCGGATCGGCACGTAGCTGAGCGCGCTCAGCCCCACCTCGAGCGCGGCGCGGGCCTGGACCGGCGACGACATCGAGTTCGAGTCGTCGGGCGAGAGGTAGAGGACGACCTCGCTCTCGGCGTCGCACTCGGCGGGCTCGTCGATCTCCTCCTCGGGCGGATCTTCGCTGGGGGGCTCCTGCGCGTCGGGGCCGTAGCCGCCCGTGCCGCCCGCGCTGCCGTAGCCGCTGTCGCTCGAGTAGCCGTCGTCGTAGCCGCCGGTCGAGGAGGAGGCGGAGTCGCCACAGCCGGCGGTGATGAGCGCGGCGCAGGTGACCGCGAAGACAGGAAGGGACAAGATGCGAAGCTGCTTTAGATTCATAGGTAGGGATCCTGACGGAACGCGCTGAGTTGTCTGCAAGCGACGGGCCGCGAATGATCTCAGCGACTTAGCGCGCCTCGTCAGGCAGCTCGCGGCGCGAGCTGTCGCTTTGTCGGGCGAGCTCGGACATCGATGTCAGGGCGTCCGCGTCCGCGTCAACGCGGCGGGATCGCACGCAGCACGCGGTAGACGAAGCGGAGCGGCCCCGCGCGCAGACGTCCGCGCCGCGGGTGGCGACCGATCTCGAAGCCGCGGGCGCCGGCGAGGCTGACGCGGTAGCAGCCCTCGACGGTCGCGCGGCGCTCGGCGAGCCAGGCGAACAGCTGTCTGTTGAGACACGCTGCGGCGTCGGCCGCCCGCAGCCTCGCGTCGGGCTCAGCGGGCGCGCTGGTCAGGGCCGCGAGCGTCTGCAGGGCGTCGCGCCACTCGGCGCGGCGCCGCAGCTCGACGCGCGCGCGCTCGAGGGGCGGCGGCTGGTCGCGCGCGACGCTGAGCCAGAGCGCGAGCTCGATGGCGGTGTGGGCTGGCCCGTGAAGCAGGTCGACGCCGGCGCGCGCGACGTCGCCGGGCGGGAGCTCGAGCGTGTGCAGCCGCAGCGCGCCTGGCCCGGCGCCGCCGGTCACGACCGCGACGTCGAGGTAGTGACGCGCGCCCGCTGGCGAGCTCACTCGCGCGGGATCGAGCGAGGCCTCCAAGAGATGCACGCGCGCGGCCGCGGGCGGACGACGCGGGCGCGCGACGGGGAGCGCGAGCGCGCTGGGGTCGGGGCGCTCGTCCAGCCAGTACGGTCCGTCGTCGCGCGGGCGCGCGGGGGTCGGGTGGAGCTGAAAGTCGACGCGCTCGATCGCGTAGCGCACCAGCTCCGCGCCCGCGGCGAGGGAGGTCGCGCGGGCGGGTGAAGCTCGCGTGACCGCGGCCGCGCGATCGAGGCGGCGGATCCCGGGGGCCTCGAGCGCGCGCAGGTCGAGGGGCCGATCGGAGAGGAAGACGACGAAGGACTCGAGCCGCGGGCCTCCGGAGGTCGGGAGCTCGCGCGGCCACCAGGCCTCGAGACCCTCGACGACGCCGGACTCGTCCGCGCCGAGGGTGTAGTCCTCGCGCAGCGCGAGCTCGACGCCCGCGGGCTCCGAGCTGGTCAGCAGCGAGATCCGCCCGCTCACGCCCACGTCGTAGACCGAGACGTAGAGGCGCGGGAGGTCCTCGTTGAACACGCGCAGGTAGACGCGGTCGCCGGCGAACAGGGTCGCGCCGGCCTGCGGGAGCGGGATCGTCACGCCGTCGCGGACGCGCCCCCACTCGACCGCGTAGCGACCCGTGAGCGCCTGCGCGCCCTCGCCCGAGCGCCGCGCCCGGAGCTCTCGCGCGCGCGCCAGCGACTCGAGGTTGGCGACCACGCCGGCGAGCCGCTGCGGCCGGAGGCGCTCGGGCGCGCTGAGCGGCGCGCCGGTCGGGTCGAGCAGCGCGATGGCGTCGCCCTCGAGGCGCGCGCGCGCGATCGGCATGCCCATGTCCCTCGAGACAGCACCGACATCGCGCGCGCGCAGCAGCGGCGAGGCGTCGATCGCCCGCCTCAGCCGGGCCGCGCGCGCCTGGCCCTCGGCGCCCGTGGGCTCGAGGATCACGGCGTGGCGCCTGGGGGCGCGCGCGACCGGGCGCGCGCGCAGTCCGTCGCGGGACGACGACATGTCGCGCGCCCCCTCGCCCTCGATCACGACGCGCGCCCGCGCGGCCGTGACCTCGACGACGCGGGCCGTCGCGCGCGGACGGCCCGCCCCGCTTGAGCCGTTGAGGAGGGCGTAGCGATCGCCGACCGCGACGCCGAGCAGCGCCCCGCCCTCGAGGAACAACGCGCCGTCAGGCCCCTCGCGCGCGAGCGTCAGCTCGTCGACGCGCGCGCGCTCCTCGAGCGTGAACAGCAGGCGCGTGATCGGGCCCGCGATCGCGACGCGCTGCGCGGGCATGGTCTCGAGGACATGCTCTCGAAGTCGCCCCGCGAGCGCCGCCCAGGTGACCTCGCGCCCGCGCGCCTCCGCGAGCGCCCGCGCCAGCGCCTCGGTCAGCACGCCGACGCGCTCGCCGGCGGCGTCGTCGCGCTCGTACGCGGGCTGACTCGCCGAGGCCGCGAGCACGCGGACCGCGTGGGGGTTGCCCTCGACGTGCTCACGCCGCGTCGCGCCCCGGCGCTCGAGCGCGCGCACGTGCTCGCTCAGGCCGACGCGCCAGACCCGAGCGAGCGAGCGGGTGACGCAGCCGCGGGACATCCTCGCGGCGTGGCAGCAGTCGAGGATCACCGTGGTGTTGCGCGTGCGCGCGGTCAGGCGCGAGAGCAGGGCGGCGAGCTCCTGCGCCAGGATCCCGCGGAAGTCGCCGTCGCGCGAGGCCTCGATGTCGGTGGGGACGATGAACTGATAAAAGCGCGGGCGCTGGGAGCCCGGGCGGTAGTCGGGGTTGACCGCGAGCCCGCCGTGCCCGGCGAAGTACACGAGCGCCGCGTCCTCGGGCTGGCTGGCGGCGATCAGGCGCTCGTAGGCGGCGTGGATGCCCGCGCGCGTGGCCGCGTCGCCGGTGCAGCGCGCGATCGTGAAGTCGTAGCCGGCGAGCGCGTCGGCCATGCGCAGGATGTCGTTGTCGACGCCGCGCAGCAGACCCGTGGGGCTGCCGATCAGCAGGGCGCGTCGGCTCGTCATCCCGGCGCGCTCCTCGACGCGACGCCGCCGACGAGCGGCTCCGCGCGGTTATCGACTCGGCGCGCGTGCACAGCGAAACCCCGTCGCGTAGTCGTGTCGCCGCGGGGGCAGCCGCAGGCGACGAAATGAGCTCTGAAACCGCCAGGCGCGCTTGTTCGCCAGCGAGCCGCCGCGCACGACGTAGCCGAAGGCGTTGCCGGACGCGGTCCACTCCCAGACGTTCCCGCTGAGGTCGTGGATCCCGTCGCGGCTCACGCCGCGCGGGCGACTGGCGACCGGCGCCGTGTGCCCGCGCCCGCAGCCGTCGCGCCCTCCCCCCTCCATGATCGTGGCGCCGCAGCTCGGCGCCGCCGCGCCCCAGGGGTACAGCCGCCCCTCGTCGCGCCCGCGCGCCGCCCACTCCCACTCCCACTCGGTCGGCAGGCGCTTGCCGACGGCGCGGCAGAACGCGCGGGCCTGGCTCCACGTGACGTCGTTGATCGGGTGCCGCGCGCGATCACGGCGCCCCCAGTTGTAGCGAGGCCCCGCGCCGCTCGGCGCCGCGCAGCGGCCGGCCTCGACGCAGCGACCGTAGGCGGCGACCGTGACCTCGGTGCGATCGAGGCACACGTCCGCGAGCGTTCGCCCCGCGAGCGCGCCGCCTGGCACAAAGGCCATCTCCCTGGGGCAGCGCGAGACGCAGACGCCGTTGACAGGGATCTGTCCGGAGGGGCACATCGACGACGGAGGCGCGGGCGCGGGCGCAGGCTCTGGCGCGGGCGCAGGCTCTGGCGCGGGCGCCGCCACGCCGAGGAGCGAGACCCCGGGCGCCTCGGGAGTCACGGACGCGCCGCTCCCCGGCGACGCCGCCGCGCACACGCCGTCCCGCATAACCTGACCATCGGGACACGCTCTAGACGACGCGCTCCCGCGCGGCGCGAGCTCGGCGACGAGCGTCGGCTCGGCCGCCGCGGGCGCGTCCGGGGTCTCGATCGGGCGCGGCGCGACGACCTCGGGCAGCGGCGACGGGAGCGTGGGCCGGGGCGCGCGCGCACGCGGCGGCTCGACGCGCCTGGACGTCACGTCTTCGTGGACATCTTCGTCGTCGGGCGGCGGGACCGGATCAGGCGCGTGGGAGGGCCAGAGCGCGATCAGCAGCGCGCCGGCAAGCGCGGCCGTCGGCGCGCCGTGGGCCCGGGCCCACGCGGACACGCTCCGCGCGCTCGCGCCCCCCCGCGTCACCCGATGTCGCGCGCGCAGCTCGAGGATCGACAGCGTCAGCAGGCCGAGCGCCGCGATCGCGAGGACCACGTACAGCTCCGCCGCGCGCCCGCGCGGGATGATCAGCGCGCCGACAGCCGCGAACGCGCACAGCCCCCCCGCCACGCGCAGCGCGTGCAGCCCCGGCGCCCGCTGGGCGTAGGCCGCCGCCGGCGCGAAGCCGATGACGCCGAGCATGCGCCGGACGTCACGGGCCTGCGCGCGCAGGCGCCACGGCAGGCGCAGGCGGTCACGCGCGAGTGGTGCGTCGCCGTCGTCGTAGACCGCGACGACGCGGCGGATCTGGGCGGCGATCGCCGCGTCGCCCTCGTGCAGCTGGTACAGCGCGCGCGCGGCCTCGGCGGGCGCGACCCACAGCTCGAGCTCGGCACGCTCGACGCGGTGCAGCGCCCACGCGCGGCTGCCGATCCACCCCGGGCTGCGCTCCCGCCAGTAGCGGTCGTTGGCCTCGTAGCGCCCGCGCCAGAATTCGATCGCCTGGGCCAGCGCGCCGCCCTGGGCGAGCCGTCCCGCGCTCGCCGAGCGCTCGCCGCGTTCGTAGCGATACAGGCAGCCCGCCCGCGCCTCGGGGCTCCAGCGCAGCTTGCCGCTGGGGCCCGGGGCGCGCTCCCGCAGCCGGGCGATCGCCCACGGCTCGACGTCCAGCGCGAGCGCGCGGCGCAGCGTGAGCGCTTCGTCCTCGCCGATGGTTCGCGGCGCGATCGCGCAGCTCGCCTCCCACAGCGCGAACGCGGGCCCGAGCGCCTGCCTGCCCTGGCGACCCGCGCGGCCGAGACCGGCGAGGAAGGGCACGGCGTCGGCCGGTCGCAGCAGCCGGATCCCGAAGCCGTGCAGCAGCAGCTCGAGCGCGCGCGCCCCCCCGAAGCCGACGAAGGCGAGGTTGTCCCAGGCCTCGAGCTCGCGCAGGGTCGCGCGCACTCGCGCGCGCGAGAGCTCATCGGCGTGGCGCAGCGCGAGGTCGCGGCCGTCGGTGAGCACGACGATGCGCGCGCGACGACGCGCCGCCGAGACCCGCTGCAGCGTCGTCACGCTGCCGTCGTGCAGCTCGAGCTGATCGGGGACGCCGTCGAACCACACGCGTGAGGCGGGCAGCCCGGCGCGCGCGAGCGCGCCCGTGATGTCGTCCGCGAGCTGCCGCGCGTCACGCCACGCCGCCATGCGCCGGTCGATCCAGATCCACACGCCGCGGTAGGCCCGGGCGCGCTCGAAGTGCAGCCTCGGCACCCCGCCCGCCGACGCGGTGGCGTGCACGCTGCGCTCGACGTCGAGCGCGCGCGTCCGCTCCTCCCCGCGCAGCTGCTCGATCCCCCAGATCAGCTCGTCCTGTTCGTCGCGCCCGATCAGCAGGCTCTCGCGCGGCGCGGTGACGCCGAGGTCGTAGCGCCCGCGCCGACGCTGCTCGGTCAGCGGGGCGTGCGGCGGTGGGAGCCGGGGCTGCAGCGCCCGCGCGAGCGCGTCCCCGACGATCAGCGCGAGCCCTAGGAGCCCCAGCAGCGTCGCGGCCAGCGGCGCGGGCTCCTCTTCTTCGTTGTCTTCTTCGTTGTCTTCGGCGTCGTCATCGCCCGGGCCCGCCGCGGGCGCCTGCTCGTGGGGCGTCTCGACGCGGGCCTCGGGCGTCAGCGATGGTGTCTCTTCGTACAGGTCAAGATCCGCGACGCGCTCGGGCTCGATCGCGACGATCGCCGCGCCGAGCAGCGCGAGCGCGCCGATCCAGCGGCGCCCCGCGTGCACCCTGGGCGCGCGCGAGCCCGTCGGCGCGCGCGCGCGGCCTCCCGATCCCGCGTTGACCGGGGTGACCTCCCGACGCGCGCGGACCCGCGGCTCGACGTCCGGCGACGTCCGCGGGAGCGTGCGGAGCCAGCCGCGGTAGACCTCGCGCAGGCGCTCGGCCTCGTCGGGCGAGCGAGCCAGGAGCGCGCGCAGGCGGCGTGACAGCGCCTGCTCGTGGGCGTCGACGTGGGCGACGAAGGCCGCGAGCTCGCGCGGGACGCCCGAGACGCGCAGGACGTGCTCGACCCGCACGCGGCCGACCAGATCCACGGGCATGCCGCAGGCGGACAGCGCCGCGTACAGACGCTCGAGCTCGCGCTCGCGCCCGGCTCCCGCCGCGGCGGGCATTCAGCCGAGCCGCTCCATGTCCGTCGAGTCCTTGATCAGCGCCGACAGCAGCGGCAGCTCGCGCGCGGGGCAGCCCTCGAGGTCAGGCGCCTGCGCGCCCATGATGTCGAGCGCCACCAGCCACGCCAGGAACTCAGCGGTCGCCGGCTTCTTGTTGAGCGAGCCGTGCTCGCGCAGCTCCATGAACGCCGCCCGGGCGGCGCCGATGGTGCGCTCGTCGAGGCGCGGCAGCTCGCCCGCGCGGCGGCGCGCGGCCACGGCCCGGCGCAGCACGTCCTCGTCGAAGACGATGTTGTGAAAGATGCAGCGGCGCAGAAACGCCCCCGGCAGGCGCTTCTCGGAGTTGCTGGTGACGATGATGATCGGCGGGTTGCTGCCCGGGCGGCGCGACACGAGCTCGCCCGACTCGGGGACTTCGAAGCGGTACTGATCGAGCTCGTGCAGCAGGTCGTTGGGGAAGTCGCGCGGCGCCTTGTCGACCTCGTCGATCAGCAGCACGGCCGGCTCGCCGCGGTTGACCGCCTCGAGCGCGTGCCACAGCGGCCCGCGGGAGACGTAGCGCGACTTGTCGAGCGCCCCGCCCCGCCCCGCCTGGGCGTCGTGAAAGTACGCGACGGTGTCGAAGGTGTAGAGCACGTCGCGCGCGACGCTGGTCGACTTGACGTGAAAGGTGAAGGGCTGGCGCGGGCCGCCCTCCGGCGCCGACGGCCCGCCGTCGAGGCCGAAGTACCAGACCAGGAAGTAGGCGAGCTGGGTCTTGCCAGTACCTGGCTCTCCGGTCAGGAGAAGCGGCGCGCCGACGGCCAGCGCGACGTTCACCGCGTCGGCCAGCTCGTCGTCGATCTCGAAGCTCGAGGCCGAGGCGCGCAGGTCGTGCAGCGCGCGCGGGATCTCGCGCTCGACCAGCGGCGCGCGCCCGACCGGCTCGCGCTGCCCCCTCCGTACCAGCTCGAATCGTGTGCTCATTGGATCAGCTCGTCTTCGTCGTAGCGCGCGGCGGGCTCTCGCTCGGACTCGCTGGGCAGCGCCCGCGCGAGCTCGGACCAGGTGACCGCGCCGGTCTCGACCTCCTCGATCGCGGTCACGACCGCCTCGAAGCTCCCGGCCGCGCGCGCGTTGATCACGGTCGAGACCGGGCTGATGAGGTCTTTCGGGCAGCTCGAGTACTTGTCGAGGAAGTCGATGAGGTCGCGCTTGCTGACCGCGCCGGGCCGCGGCAGGCGGGTGTAGTGGGCCGAGGGCGAGAACACGATCGACGCGTGCCGCCGCGGGATCAGGTCGTCGAGGTACTCCTCGATCCGCGCGCAGCCGCGGGCCGAGGCCGAGATGCTGAGCAGCGACAGGATCCGGACCGAGCGCGGGCAGTGCGTGCCGAGCTCGTCGGCGGCGAAGCGCAGCCACTCCACGAGGTCGCGGACCTGCAGCGCCGGGCTCTTGGTCCCGGGGCCGACCGCGCCCCAGTCGATCCACAGCAGCTTGCGCGCGCCCTGCCGCGCCGGGATCTCCGCGAGCTTGCGCGCGATCCCGCGGGTGACCGATTCGCCAGGCTCGAGCTCCAGCAGCTCCTCGCGCAGCAGCGCGCGCAGCTGCTCCAGCAAGGCGGCGCGCTCGCGCGGCAGCGGGATCCGGTTGCGGACCACGCGGACGCTCGCGGGGCCGAAGTCGTGCACGTGCTGGTACAGCAGGTCGCCGAGGTGCCGCATGCTGTAGGGATCCTCGCCGCAGACGACGACCGACTCGACCAGCCGCGTCGGGTGCGAGGCGAGGGTGCGGATGCCCTCGAGCAGCTGCGCGCGCTGCACGGTCCGATCGACCCGCAGGCGCGCGCGCCCGGAGCAGTCCTCGCTGGGCGCCACGTCGGTGATCCACTCGTCGAAGCGCGTGTGCGCGCACATCGTCGCCGCGCGCAGCGTCGACCGCTCGCGCGCGACCGCCTGCAGCGCCGCGACCGGGTCGAGGCCCTGCTTGAGCATCATCCACAGCCACTGCGCGCCGGCGGCGTCGCCCTCGATCCCGCCGGCCGGGCGGGTCGGCGCGATCACGCAGGGCAGCGCGCTGGTGTCGACCTGCGCGAGGCTGAGCGGGCGGCGGGAGTCGGTGTTGAGGTAGAGCGCGCGCGCCCGCCCGCCGAGCGCGTCGAGCAGCTCACCGAGCGGGATGTCCTCGTGGCCATCCCCGGCGAGATCGAGGCGCAGCGTCGGAGCGCCGCCGGTCATCGACGCGCGCCCGTAGAAGTACACGATGTCGGGCTTGCGCGTCCGCAGCAGGCGACGCACCTCGCTCCAGGCGCGCGCGAGCTCGAGGTGCTGCGCGACGCCGCGTCGACCGACGAGCGGCCAGGCGCGCGTGAGCACGTCCTCGATGTCGTCGAAGTGCGGGACCGGATCGAGGTTGCCCCCCGTCGCCCGCGGCGCGATCACCAGGACCGCGCACGGGCCCGGCAGGCGCACGCTCTTGCGCGGACGAGCCGCGCGCGCGAGCTCGAAGGTCCAGCCGTCGTCGAGCAGCCAATCTGCCCCTTCCGCCATCAGCGCCCAGGGCAGGCTGAGCAGCGTCGCGTCGCGCAGGTGCAGCCGGCAGCGCGCGGGCACGTGCGCGGGCCCGGCCCGGCTGACGCCGCGGCGATCGAGCAGCGCGCGGAACACCTCGTCGTAGCCGGGCTCGTCGGGCGCGCCGAACACGAAGCGCGTCAGCGCCTGCCCCAGCCGCAGCGCGAGCGCGCCGTCCGGCCGCGCGTGCAGCAGGCGCGCGCGCTCGAGCAGCGCCTGCACGCCCGTCGCCTCGCGCGCGCGCACCACCGCCGGCTGACCCCGCGCGCGAAAGCGCCAGACGACCCGATCGCCGTCGCGCTCCCCGATCGCGTCGAGCGTCACGCGGCGGCTGGGCGCGTCGACGTCCCGGAGCATCCGCGCGCCGGGGAAGGGATCGAGGCGCGCCGGGGACGAGCCCGAGCCGTCCGCGGCCCTCCGCCGCGCGCGACCGGGTGACGCGGGGGCCTCGACGCGGCTGGCCGCGGCGCCGCGAGGGCGCGTCACCGCGGCGTCGCGCGACGGTGCAGGCGCGTCACCGCTCGCGGACGCGCCGTCGCCCTCGCCCGCGAACCGGAACTGACTGGCCGAAGGGCCACCTTCGCGCGTGAACAGCCTCGGCACCTCGTGCTCGCCGAGCCCGACGACCATGGCGATCGCGTTGCGCCCGAGGTGGAACGCCCGCTCGATCGACTCGCCGAAGGCGAGCGCGCGGTAGAAGCTGGCCGAGAACGCGATCGCGGCCTCGTCGTCGAGCGCCCGCGACATCCCGATGACGAAGTCGATCGAGCCCGCGAGCGCCTCGGCCTGCTCGTGCGTCTCGCAGGCGTTGAGGACCACGCAGCGCAGCTCGTCCGAGAACTGCTGCAGCAGCGCGCGCAGGGCCTCGGGCGGCAGCTCGACCGCGCTGTCGTCCCGCGCGCGGATGATCAGGCCGCCCGGACCGCGTCGACGCGCCCGCGCCGACGCGCTCGCCGAGAACTCGCGCGCGCCCGCGCGCGCCCGCTCGGCCGCGGTCACGTTGTGCCCGCTGAAGTGCAGGATCGCCGGGCGGTGCCGGAGGATGTGCTCCTGGATGTCCGGCGGGCGCACGGCGAACTCCGAGCGCAGCTCGAACTGGCGGCCGTAGGTCGCCTGCTGCAGGAACTGGCGGATGTCGCGGATCTCGAGCTCGACCCCGAGGCGACCGGTCTCGGGCGGGTTGGCGGCGAGCAGCAGGATCCGCGTCGGCTCATCCGCCCCTCCAGAGACCCCGGGGCGGCGCCCCGATCGCGACCTGCTGCGCCAGCGGCTCATGACTCGCCTACGGTGGAGGTGGGGTTGACGGGTGAAGCAGAAGTGGACGTGGAAGCGGAAGCGGAAGCGGACGTGGAAGCGGAGCTAGCGACGCCGGCCGATCGGCGAGCGCCGAGTGTACAACGGCGGCGCCGCAACGCGGCGCTCCGGGCGGTGCATGGCGGCGTGGGGACTATTCAGACGCGCTCCTCCAACCTAGCCCGCGTCGCGCCCCGTCGAGGCGCGCGCGCCCGTCCGAAGCCCGGCGCGAGCGCGGCGAGCATCGCCTCCGGGTCCTCGATCCCCTGCTCCTCGGTGAGCCAGACGCGCGCCCGCGCGGCGCCCTCGAGCGCGAACGATCCGCTGCCGACCTCGACCAGCGCCAGCCGGGCGATGTTCGCCATCAACGTCATCTCCTGGCCTTCGAAGCGGTCGCGCGCGCGCCCCAGCAGCGCCGCCGCCCGCTCGTCACGGCCGTCCGCGCGCGCGAGGCCGGCGCGCGCGAGCGCGGCGTACGGCGCGGCGTAGGGCGCCGGATCCCGATCGAGCGCGACGATCTGCGCGCGCAGGTCGGCGCGGAGCCGTCGCGCGGTCCAGGACGCGCCGCGACGAGGCGCGCGCGCCCTGCCCCGACGCTCGCCGCCCGCTCGCTCGGCCTCGAGGTGGATGAGCAGCGCGAGCGCGGCGCGTGCACGGGCGCTGCGGAGCTCGACGCGCACGAGCTCCAAGCGCAGCATCATCGCCGCCTGCAGGTTTGACCACAGCTCGAGCACCGCGTCCCAGGCTCGCCACGGCGCGCCGTCGTAGAGCTCGGTGTGCACGCGCGCGAGCAGCTCGGCGTAGCGCCAGGTCTGGAAGCGATCGTCAGGCCAGCCGACGGAGCCCTCGATCCGCGCGAGCGCTCGCTGCACGCGCGCGCGAGCCAGCGCGCCGCGACCGTCGGCCAACCACGCGAGCGCCATCTCGCCGCTGTGGCTGCCGATCACGGTGAAGATGTCGCCGCGCCGCGCCGCGTCCTCGTGCATCGCGACGACGCGCGCGCGCAGCCGCGCGAGCTCGCCGAGCATCACCAACGCGGTGTTGACGTAGACCGACGCGGTCGCGCGCTCCCAGTACGCGCCGACGCAGCGCTCGGCGAAGATCGTCTCGGCCCGCAGCCCGCAGGCCCGCGCGGCCGCCCAGCGCCCCGCCGTCAGCGACACGATCGCCTGCGCGAGCTGGTGCCACGCGCGGTCGTAGGGATCGTCGCGGGCGCGCGCGAGCCCGTCGACCTCGGTCAGCAGGCGCTCGATCGATCGCGCCAAGCGCCGGCGATCGACGAAGGCCTGCATGGCCGCCTCGTAGGCGAGCGCGCGGCAGCGGGTCGAGGGGTCGGGGCTCTTGTCGGCCTCCAGCAGCAGGCGCGTGCGAAGATCGTCGGCGAGCGAGTAATTGACCAGCGCCAGGCTCGTCGACGCGGACCACAGGACCTCGTGTCGGCTGACCTCGGCGCGCGTGAGCGGTCGCGACCCCGCGCCCGCGCGCCGCGTCAACCACGCCGGGACGCGGCGCTGGAGCATGAAGCCAACGCGGCGGCGCATCGCCCCCGCGAGCGCGCGTCGGTGCGAGCGCGGGATCGTCACCCCGACCTCGGCCAGCACCGCGCGCATGACCTCCCAACCCTCGCCGAGCTGACCTGACTTTAGGTACTGCTCGGCCGCGCGCCGCCGCGGCGCCGTCGGACCCAGGGAGCGCGCGCGCGGCCTCGAGGTAGCGCCGCGCCGCGTCGCCGCCGCGCCCGCGGTTGACCAGGGTCTCGGCGAGACGCTCGAGCAGCGCGGGCCGGTCGGCCTCGCGCGCGAGCAGCTCGAGCGCCTTCTCGTAGAGCGCGCCCGCGCGCTCGAAGGCCAGCGTCGACGCGGCGCGCTCGGCCGCGAGGACCGCGTGACGACCCGCGCGCAGGCGCTCGCCGCCCGCCTCCCAGTGCACCAGCAGCGCGTCGTGATCGTCGGGCGTCCGCCGCTCGATCGCGCGCCCGAGCCCGAGGTGCCGACGCGCGCGTCGCTCGGGGGCCGTCCCCGCGAGCACCGCCTCGCGCAGGCGCCGATGGTAGACCCCGACCCGCGGATCGGCGTCGCTGGCCGACCAGCGCAGCAGCGCGTCATCACACAGCTCCGCGAACAGCGGGCGCGCCGAGCGGGGCAGCTCGGCGGCCTCGAGCGCGAGGTCGGGGTCGAGCTCGCGGACCGCGACCGCGACCGTCTCGACGATCGCGCGCTGCTCGAGCGTGAGCTCCTCGATCCGCCGCTCGAGCACGCGCCCGAGCTCGAGGCCCGCGTCGCCGCTGAGCCGAGCCAGCGCGGCGGGACCTGCCCCCGCGAGCAGGCGGGCGCACTCCAGCGCGACGAAGGGATCGCCCTCCGCGTGCCGGGCGATCGCGTCGACCTGCTGCGCGTCAGGGCCTCGCGCCCCCTCGATCGGGGCGTCGCGCGCGAACGAGTCGAGCGCCGCCGCGGCGAGCCGCGCGAGCGTGTCGGTCGCGAGCGGACCCAGGCGCAGCGCCCGGTCCGCGTCGGCGCGCAGCAGCAGCTCGAGCAGCCGGCCGCGCTCCCCCGACTCCGTCGCCGCGCTCGCCAGCAGCAGCAGCGGCGGCGCCGGCTCGCGCAGCACCGCCTCGAGCAGCGCCGCCGAGTCGCGATCGGCCCACTGCGCGTCGTCGATCCAGAGGATCAGCGTGAAGCGTCGCGCGGTCCAGCGCAGCAGCGCGCGCAGGGCCGCGAAGCCGCGCTGCCGCAGCTCGATCGCGTCGACAGCCGCCCCCTCGGCGCGCGCCTCATCCACGTCCGCGCCCGGGTCTACGCCGGCGAGCGCCTCGATCTGCGCGAGCGCGGGGAACAGCTGGAGCAGCGCCGCCCGATCCTCGGCGCGCGTCGACCCGAGCGCGCCCTCGTCGTCGCGCGCGTCGTCCTGCAGCGCGCCGGGGAGCCGCGCGAGCGCCCGCGCGAGCCCGTCGACGACCGCGTCCCAGGCGTTGTACGGGACCCGCTCGCGCGGGCTGCAGCGGCCCCGCAGGATCAGGACCTCGCCCGCGCGCTCGTCCTCGTCATGTCCCGCGAGGAAGGTCCGCACGAGCGATGACTTGCCGATCCCCGACGGCCCGAGCACGCAGCGCGAGACGAAGCCGCGCGCGCGCAGCAGCTCGTCGAGCGCGGCCTGCAGGCTGGCGAGCTCGCGCGCGCGGCCGACGAAGGGGTGACCGCGCCGGCTCACGACGCTGCGGGCCGCGCTGCGCGACGCCTGAACCTGCGGATCGTCGGCGGGCGCGGCCAGGCGCGCGAGCACCTCGGGGAGCTGCGGTCTGCGCTCGGGCCTGCGCGCGAGCAGCGAGACCGCGAGCGCGTCCAGGTCCTGCGGGACGTCGCGCGCCACGGTCGCGGGCGCGGGCGGGCTCGTCACGCGCTTGCGCTCGAGGATCGACGCGGGGCCGCCCGAGAACGGCAACCTGCCCGTAAGGCCCTGGTACAGGATCACGCCGAGCGCGTAGAGGTCGACGGCGGGCGTGCACGGCCCCCCGCGCGCCTGCTCCGGCGCGATGTAGGCGCTCGTCCCGGCCACCTCGGCGCGCGCCCCCTCGCCGCCCCCCGCCCGATCCGCGCGCGCGGCCGCGAGCCCGAAGTCGAGCAGCACAACCCGCCCGTCCGGGGTCACGAGCGCGTTGTCGGGCTTCACGTCGCGGTGCACCTTGCCGTACTCGTGCAGCGCGTGGAGGCCGAGCGCGAGCTGGTGCAGCGCGCAGCGCAGGCGCCGGTCGTAGGCGGGCGCGCGCGCGGGCGACACGTCCACGCCAGCTCCTTCAGACATGTCTGAATTATCAGGCGTTTGCCCGCCGCCGACCCACTCCAGCAGCGTGACCGCGTCCTCGAGGTACTCCATCGTGAAGTAGCAGCGACCCTCGCGGACGAAGAGCTCGTGCAGGCGCAGGAGGTTGCGGTGCGAGAGCCCGGCGCGCACGCGGAACTCGTGCCGGATCCGCCGCTCGTCCTCCGGCCGCCGCCGCGCGACCGTCTTCAGCGCGACGACTCGCTCCAGCGATCGATCGCGCACGCGGTAGACGCGGCTCATCCCGCCCTGACGCGGCTGCCCGAGGACTTCGAAGCGCTCGTCGAAGACCGTCGGCGCGTCCGCGCTGACCCCGAGGGCGCGCCGGACCAGCTCGAGTCGCAGCTGCTCGCCAAACGGTCGGCTCATCTCGCTCCTCGCGACCTGCAGCGTACGCTACGCGCCGCTCGGGGTTCACGCGCTCGCGCGCCGCTCGGCCCCGGGTCCGGAGCAGACTCACGACGTCCGGCGCCCGCGCGAGCCGGGTCAGCCGCGCTGCTATCATCCGCGCCGTGCGAGACGACGGCGAGCTGCTCTCGGCCTGGCGCTCCGGCGATCGGCGGGCCGGCGACCAGTTCGTGCAGCGCTACTTCGACGACATCAGCCGGTTCTTCCGCAACAAGGTCTGCAGCGACGACGACGCGACCGACCTCGTCACGCAGACCTTCCTCGCCTGCACCACCGCCAAAGAGCGCTTCCGCGGCGAGACCAGCGCGCGCCGCTTCCTCTACGCGATCGCGCGCAAGGTGCTGCTGCGCTACGTCGAGAAGAAGTACAAGCGCGCCCGCGAGCGCGTCGACTTCGCCGTGGTCTGCGTGCAGGAGCTGGCGCCCGCGTCGATGAGCTCGATCGTCATGCACAAGCGCGAGGCCCAGGCCTTCGTGCAGGCGCTGCGCGAGCTCCCCATCGACGACCAGATCGTGCTCGAGCTGATGTACTTCGACGGCCTCAGCGGGCGCGAGATCGGCGAGCGCCTCCAGCTGCCCGAGGGCACCGTGCGCGGACGCCTCGCGCGCGGGAAGCAGCGCCTGCAGAGCAAGGTCCGTGAGCACCTGTCCCGAGGACCTACCGCCGCAGCGCCGCGCGCCACGGCGGTCGCGCCCGGCGATCTCGAGGCGTGGGCCCGCGACGTGCGGGCCCACGAGGGCTGGGGGCGCGGCTGACCGACCGAGCCAGAGCACCTGCGGTCCCATACGGTCCTCTCAGGCCGCGAGCGCGAACATGAACGCTCCGGCCCGCGCGTCGCGCTCGCGCGGCGGCTCGACCCGCGCGGCGACGCCGTCCATGCCGCCGACGAGCTCCTGCGCCCAGCGCTCGAAGTCCACCCGCTCGCCGCGCCCCTCGACCCCCACGTCTCGATACTTCAGCACGCGCGCGAGCTTCTGCCGCGCCCGGCGAACCCGGGTCTTCACCGTCCCCACCGGGACGTCGAGCAGCTCCGCGATCGCGCGCGCGGAGCGTCGGCGCCAGTAATACAGCGCGATCAACCGCTGCTGCTCGTCGCTCAAGCGGCGCAGCCCGCTCATCAGCACGCCGCGGCGCTGCTGGTCGATGAGCCGCGCGCACGGGGTCGGCTCGGGCTCGCGGGTCACGGCGACACGGATCAGCTCGCGCTGACGCCGTCGACCGCGCTCCAGCAGATACAGATGACGACGGACCTGATTGACCGCGATCGAGAACAGGAAGGTCCGAAACGTGCAGTCTCCGCGGAATCGATCACGCGCCTCGAGGCAGCCGAGCAGCGTCGTCTGGATCAGGTCATCGATCGGCGTCGACGGCAGCCGCTTGCGGAAGAAGCAGCGCAGCGCCGGCGTGTGGCGGGCGAACAGCGTCGCGCACGCGCGCGCGTCACCGCCGCGCCAGGCCGCGAACAGCGCGGCGTCACTCGTCGACCGCGCGACGGCGGCGGCGCGGGAATCCAGGGCTACGGGCGTGTACTGCATGGTCGTCCTCATTCGGCGCCCTGAACCCGTCCCTGGCCAGCGACGCTCGAGACCACGAGTCCGGTTCACCTGCGCTTCGATCGACCCGCGTGATGAAATTTCGAAAAAATCTCAAAAAACCCCCGAACCACAAGTCAGACATGAACAGATGATCAGATTGCCAGCGCCGGCGCGCCGCTGCGCGGCTCGGCTCCGCGCGCCCGTAACCTGTGAGAAGAGACATGTTCGACCGAGCGTCGTCGCGGCCCGGCCCGCCGTCCGCTCGGTCCCAGGTATGATGCCCGCGCTCGGTGCCCGCCCCCGTTCACATCGACCTCGAGTTCGCGCGCGCGCGCGACAGCGGCGACCCGTACGCGTTCAGCTTCGCGCCCCAGACCTACCTGCTCCGCACGCCCGGCGGCGGCGCGAGCGAGCTCGTGGTCGAGTGGGATCAGGCGCTGCTCGAGCAGCTCAGCGCGCTGCAGCGCCCCGGCGGCGATCCGGCGGTCGCGCGCGCCCTCGGCGGCCGGCTCCGCGCGATGCTCGAGCCCGCGGGCTGGGGCGTCATCGAGACCCAGCTGACCGAGGAGATCCACGCCGAGCGACCTGTCCACATGACCATCCGCTCGTCGGCGGCCGAGCTCTACACGCTGCCCTGGGAGCTGGTGACGGTCCGCGGCATCGGCCTCGCGCTCGGCGCGGTCCCGACCGTGCTGCTGCGCTACGAGTGGCCGTCGACCTCGACTCGGCCCAGCCGCCGAGCGCCCCGCGGGCGCGTGCTCGTGGCCTGGTCCGACGCGGGCGGCGAGGTCCCGCACGAGCAGCACCTGGCGAGCATCCGCAAGTCCGCGGGCGAGCCCAGCGTGACGCTCCCAGACGTGTCCGTGCGCGCGCTCGCGAAGGCGCTCGGCGACGCCGACGACGGCGGGCCGCCGATCGACGCGCTGCACCTGCTGTGTCACGGCGGCGCCGAGGGCGAGCGCAGCGGCCTCCTGCTCCACCGCGACGTCGACACCTTCCTCGCCGAGCGCGGGGGAGCCGACGAGGACGACGACGCGGCGAACCTCGTCAGCGCCGACGCGCTCGCCCGCGCGCTCGTGCCCCACGCCGACATGCTGCGGCTCGTCGTGCTCGCGGCCTGCTCCTCGGGGGACGCGCGCGTGACCGCGGCGAGCCGCCTCGGCGGCGTCGCCCAGATGCTGCACCGCGCCGGCGTCCAGGCGGTCGTCGCCTCCCGCCTCCCGCTCTCGGTGACCGGCTCGCGACGCCTCACCGAGGAGCTCTACGAGGCGCTCTACCTGCGCCGCGAGACCCTCGAGCAGGCGGTGCTGGCGGCGAAGCGAGCGCTCTGCGCCAGCGCCGGCGCCGACCACGACTGGGCGAGCCTGCAGCTCTACGCGCGCGCCCACGACGGCGACCAGAGCGACATCCTCGGCCTCGTCGCCGCCGGCGCGGCGACGCCCACGCCTGCACAACAAGACATTTCCCCTCGAACAGCCTCGCGCCCTGAGCTCGCGGCGCCGCCGAGCGTCTCGATCCCGCCCGACGCGGTCGCCCGGACCGCGTCGCGCCGCGTGAGCGCCCCCAGCTGGCTGTGGCCGGTCGTCGCGATGGGCTCGGTGATCGCGATCTGCACGACGCTGGTCATCATCAACGGCGTGCGTGGGAGGTCAGACGCGGCGGCCGTCGAGGTCGCCAGCGCTGACCCGGCGGAGAGACCGGAGGAGCCGGAGGAGCCGAAGGAGCCAGCGAAGTCAGCGAGCTCCGGAGAGACCGCCGCGCCCGCCAAAAAGCCGGACCTCGGCGCCGCGTCGCAGCGCCCGACGGCGCCGCGGGGCCCGGCCGACGCCACGACATCAACGCCGCCCGAGGAAGCTCCGAGCACAAGCCGCAAGCCCCCGCGCGCGCCGACGAAGAAGCCTGCCAACAACAACAATCGCCGCCGCAAGCCGACGCTCACGCTCAAGCGCAGCGGCACCTCCACGCTCTCGGACTGCTCCCTCCACAAGCCCGAGTGCAAGGCCCGCTGGAGCGAGGCGAAGGGGGCCGCGAGCGCCTGGCTCCCCGCGCTCGAGCGCTGCTACCGGGGGCTGCCGCCGGAGAGCTTCATCGACAAGCAGGGCGAGTACGGCACCCTCTGGACGCTCTACATCGAGCTCTCGATCTCGGCCTCCGGCGACGTGAAGCCCACCAAGGTGTTCGCCAACTCGCTCGGCCCGACGCCCACCACGTGCATCAAGAGAGTCGTCGCGGGCACGAAGCTCCCCGCCAGCGCGCTGAGCTCGTACCGGATCCGCGTCGACTACAACAACCAAAACGGGCTGGCGGCGATGCGCTACGCCGGCTGGGATCCCGAGAAGATCGTCGACGGCGAGTAGCGAGCTGCTAAGGCTCGACGCACGCGCCGACGTGCTGCCACTGCGCCGGCGCCTGATCGAGCTCCTCGTACCACGCGACGCACACGGTGCCCGGCAGCGCCTCGCAGCCCGTCGCCGCGTCGACGCCGTCGTCGTACTGCCCGTCGAGATCGGCGTCGAGCGCCCCGTAGTCGCAGTACGCGGTGCAGCAGCCGTCCTCGGCGCACTCCGGCAGCAGCGCCCCGCTCGCGCACACGAGCCCCGGACCGCAGCTGTTGACCAACCCGCACGCCGAGCCCGGGCCCACGCCGTCCTCACTCGCGTCGGCGCCGCACAGAAACTCCCCCGTGTGCGGGTGCGGCATGCACAGCGAGCCCGCGCCGCACGCCCCGGCGAGCGGGTCGCAGCTCGGCAGGCAGGCCGGCGCCAACAGCTGCCCGTACAGACAGACGCTCTCGTCCCCCGCGTGCGCGCAGTCCGGCTCCTCCGGCGCGCCCATGCACATCGGCGCGCACACCGGCCCGTCGCCGCTGGCGAGCTCGCTGCACACCAAGCCCTCGGCGCAGTCGTCCTCGCTCGCGCCCGCGCAGCTCTCGCCCAGCTGCCGAGCGCCGAGCGGGACGCAGGTCGTGTCAGTGAGCTCGTCGGGCACGCACTTCTCCCCCTCCGGGCAGTCCTGCGCCCACACGTCGCAGCCGCCGAGCGGGCTCAGGCCGCACACGAAGTCGACCGCGAACTCGGCCGGCGGGTCGCAGTCGTAGGTCTCGCAGGTGCCGCCCGACCCGCACAGCGCCTGCAGACAGGCGCCGCCGCAGCTCAGCTCGTCCTCGCACTCGGGCGGGCGCGCGACGCAGTCGTAGCTGTAGGGGGAGTCGAACACGCACGCGTCGCTCGTCAGCGTGGCGACGCAGATCTGGCCGTCGGAGCAGGCCGCGCACGGGTCCTCGGCGCCCGCCGTCGTCCCCGCCGTGCCCTCGCTGTCACCTGTCCCTGTCGACATATCGCTCGCGCCGCTGGTCGCGGCGCCGCTCGAGCTCGCGCCGGTGCTCGAGCTCCCGCCGCCGTCGCTCGCGCTGTCGCTCGCGCCGCCGCTGGTCGTCTCGAGACCGTCGGTCTCGGTCCCGCCGTCGGGCGCAGGCGTGCAGGCCAGCGCGGCAGGCAACGCGAGCGCACACAGCGCACCCGCGAAGGCGCGCGCGTGTACGCGAAGGGCGCAAAGCGCACCAAAACCGAAGAGAACAGCATTCTTAGGTTGTTGAGCCATGTACTAACTCTGTTTCGCGCGTGTCGAGGTGGATTCGAACAATCCTACCTCAACGCGCGAAGCTCCGCTCGTTTTGGAGCCCCGTCACTCAGGGCGCTCGTCGCGCGGTCGACCCCGCGCCCGCAGCAGCATCCCCAGCGCGACCACCGGCGCCAACATCCCGACCTGGCCGACTCGTCGAAGGCCCGTCGGCAGCGCTCGATCGAGGCCCTGCAGCGCGCGGACGTAGCGGTTCCCCAGGCCGCGCGCCGGCCCCTGGCTCACCCACATATACGCGTCGACGAAGGCCGCGCCGCAGGCCCGCCGGAGCGCGCTGTCGGGCGCGTGCGGCAGCGCGTCCAGCTCCGCGCAGTACTGCGGGTCGAGCCCGCTCGCGCGCGCCCCCGTCCGCAGCAGCTCGAGGTAGCGACACGAGGGCGGGGTCTCGCGCGTCTCTCGGCCCGCGGCCGTCTTGAACACGCGCGCCGTGATCCGGCGCCCGTCATAGGTCTCGACCTCGACGTCGACTCGCCCGTAGAACTCCGTGCCGCCCTCGCTCCGCTCGAGCCGCCGAAACTCCGCCGCGCTGAGCCGCAGGAGCACGCCGTGGACGCAGCGCTCGGGCGCGCGGGTGATGCTCGCCATCGCCGGCTCGAGCAGCGGGACCCCCGGGATGTTGAAGCACAGCCGCCACCCGCGGAGGATCGCCGGCACGACCTCGCGCGGCTGCAGCCCCGCGCGGCTGACCCGGCGCGCCGGGTGCATGTTCGAGCCGTAGGCGAAGTTCCAGATCTCGCCCGCGCTCGCGGCTGAGCTAGCGGCGCCCACGATGCCTCGAGACCATAGCACCGCGATCGGGGCGCGTCGGCCCGTCCACGCGCGAAAGCGCGAGCGGTGATCGACGGCGGCGCCGCCGGCCAGAGGTCCCCATGGACATGTCTAAGAAGACACAGAAAAAGTCACAGAAAAAATCACAGAAAACGTCACAAAAACAGAAACAGACACAAACGCTCACGCGCGCGCTCCCCCGCCCCCGCCCCCGCGCGTCGGCGGAGCGCGGTACCATCTCGCGGAGCCGCCGCGCGCGGCCCCGCCCGGTAGATGCATGGCCAACGGCGCGCCTGTACAGCCAGCGCGCGAGTCCTCGACCGCGCACGAGCGACGCCCGCTCATCGATCGACTCATCCCCGAGGAGTTGCTCGAGGACCACGAGCTCCGCTTCCGCAGCCGCGTGCTGATCACGGTCTCGCTGACGATCAGCGGGCTGCTCGTGCCGGTCGTGATCGTCCGCGCGACGACCATGCGCAGCGACGCCGGCCTCACGAGCCTGGTGCTCACGGTCATCGTCTCGCTCGCCCTCCCGGCGCTGCTGCGGCTCACCCGCTCGCACCTCATCCCCAGCTACACGCTGCTGTCGCTCACGCTCGTCGCGTTCTTCTTGGCCGAGCGAGCGCTGGGCGCGTTCCCGGTCCCGGCGCTGCTCTACTACACCATGGCGCCGCTGCTCGCCGGCTTCCTGATCGGCTCCCGCGCCGCGCTGCTGTTCGGCGCGCTGGTGGCGATCGAGGGCACCGTGATGTACCGCCTGCTCCCGCCCGCCAGCGGCCCGCTCATCGAGGACCTCGCGCCCACTTTCTGGATGATCCTGCTGTCCGGGATCGTCATGACCACGCTGCTCACGCTGGCCTACGAGCTCAACCGCCGCCGCGCGCTCGACCGGGCCCACGCGACCGCCGAGGAGCTGCGCGAGACCAACCACGCGCTGACCCACGCGCGCGCGCGGGCCGAGGACGCCAACCTGGCCAAGAGCGACTTCCTGGCGCGCATGAGCCACGAGCTGCGCACGCCGCTCAACGCGATCATCGGCTACGCCGAGCTGCTCGCCGAGGACTTCGGCGCCGAGCAGGACGAGCACGGCGAGGACGCCCGCCGGATCGCCCACGCGGGCAAGCACCTGCTCGAGCTGATCAACGAGGTCCTCGATCTCTCGAAGGTCGAGGCCGGCGAGCTCGAGATCAGGCCCGCGGAGATCGAGCTCGCCGACTTCATCGAGAGCCTGCGCGGGACCGTCGAGCCGCTCGCCCGTCGCGGCGGCAACACCTTCTCGATCGAGCTCGCCGACGGCCTCACCCGCGTCCGCAGCGACCCGCTGCGGCTGCGCCAGATCCTGCTCAACCTGCTCGGCAACGCGTGCAAGTTCACCGAGCGCGGGCGCGTCGTCCTCGCGATCGCGCCCGACCCAGACGACCCCGCGTGGCTGCTGCTCTCGGTCCACGACACCGGCATCGGCATGACCGAGGAGCAGCTCTCCCGCGCCTTCGAACCGTTCGTGCAGGTCTCCGTGGACCCGGCGCTGCGGCGGACCGGCACCGGCCTCGGGCTCGCGCTCACGCGCCGGCTGAGCGCGCTGCTCGGCGGCGCCGTCACGGCCACGAGCCGCGTCGACGTCGGATCCTCGTTCACCGTCCGCCTCCCGGCTACGACGGCGCCGCCGCTTCGAACACCGTCGGGCACGCCGTCATGAACTCGGCGCGACGCGTGCAGTAGCAGCCGCAGCTGCCCCGCTGAAAGCACGCGTCGGGGCCCGGCGCGACGGCGCAGTCACACTCGGGCCGCCCCTGCTCCAGCAGCGCGCGCGCCTTGGACTCCATCCGTACCGTGCACGAGTCGCAGGCCGGGCAGTCCTCGGCGCACGCGCCGTCAACGAAGTAGCCGCCGTTGTACCAGGCGCTCGGGCCAGGTTCTCCCTGCCCCACCCACTTCTTGATCGTGCAGCGCTCTTGGCCCGCGCCGTCGACCGTCACGCCGGCGCAGCACTCGGCGCAGCCCTGCTCGCTCGGCGCTCTACAGGCGACGCCCGACACCCCGGGCGACCCCGCGTCGGGCGTCGGCGAGGGCGCGCCCGATGACTCGGCATCCGCCGCGGACGCGCGAGGCGGCGCCGCGGCCGATTCGCCCGAGGCCCCCGCGGGCTGGCCGTTCGCCGGCGCGCGGGCGCTGACCGCCGGCGCCGACGAGGCGCTCGGCTCGGGCCCGCAGCCCACGAGGCACGCGAGCGCGAGCGCGACGCCGACCCGCGGGATCCCGCGGCCGCCGCTCGTGAACAACATGGCGAAAGGACCATCCAAGATCCCGCCGCGTGGGCGTCGTCGCGCGGCCGATAGAGCGTCGTTCATCTTCGTCTCCTCCGCGGCCATCGGCGCTCGCGCGACGCGAGCGTGGCCGCGCCGTCTGAACATACAACCCCCGGGGGCCTCGCGGCCCACAGCGCGTGGGCGCGAGCTCGCGCCGCGCCGTCGCGCGCGCACACCGACCGACACGGGCGACGCGCGTCGACGCGCGCGTCGACTCCAGCCAGCGCTCGCGCCCGCGCGCCGCTCGGCGCGTCGGCGACCGCTCGCCTCCGGCTGAAACACCGAACGAAACAAACAACGGGGGCGACGGCCCGTGATAGCCTGCGAGGGCTTAGGTCCACGCCGCGGGTCGTCGCGCGGACGCGCGAGAGCACGACTGTGGACATGCGTACTGGCGCGACGCCACGGACGACCACGCGAGACGTTTCAACAAGTCCCCGTGGACAGGCATAACGGGACAGAGTCGATGACGAACCTGCTATTTAAACCGCCGCCGCTCCCTGGCGCGAAGCAAGAGCCCGCTCCTGAACCCGCTCCCGAGCCCGCGCCCGCGCCCGAGGCGAGCGAGCCCGAGGACGCGCCGGCCGCCGAACCCGAACCACCGCCCCCCGCTCCGCCGCCGGCGCGGGAGCCTGACGCGCCCGTGCGCTCCTCCATCCTCGGACCGCCCGAGCAGAAGAGCGAGAGCGTGCTCGCGGCGGTGATGCAGAGCGGCGGCCACAAGATCGATCTCAGCGGCGGCGCGCTGTTCTCCCAGCGCCCCCCCAGCGGCCCAGCGAGCCTCGGATCGCTCTCGGCGAGCATCCTCGGCAAGCGACCCTCACAGCCTGAGCCCACCGAGGTCGAGGATGCGCCCAGCGACCCGATCGAGCTCACGGAGATCGAGCCCGCCGAGCCTGACGCGGCCGCGTCCAGCGGCTCCGGACCCGCCCTACCCGGCTTCGGCGGCTCAGGGCTCGCGGCCGCGGGAGGGCTCTCGCTCGGCGCCGACGACACGCCCACGGTCCTCAGCCCGCCGGCGGGCGAGAGCGACGCCGAGCTCGCGGTTGATCTCGACGTGGACGACGCCGAAGAAGCCGCCGCGCCGGCTATCGCGACCCCGACCACGGCGGACGTGAACGCCGCGGCCGCGGCCGCCGTCGCCGCGACTGCGGTGGCTTCCGCCTCCGAAGCCCCGACCGTATTCGACGCGGCCGCCAAGGCCGACCCGACCCCCGCGCCCGCGCCCGCCGCGACGCCGCGACAGCCGGCTCCCCACCAACCGGCGGCGCCGCCACGGTCCGCCCAGCGCGAACCATCGGCCTTCGAACCGATCCGAGCCGACGACGCGCCGGCGCCCAAGGTCATCGTCAACACCGCGGCCGACGACGACGAGCCCAGCAAGCTGCCGATCTTCATCGGCCTCGGCGTCATCCTGGCGCTGATCGTCGTGATCGGCGTGGGCGTGATGTCGCGGGGCGGCGAGGAGACCCCCGAGAAGCCCGAGGTGGCGCAGGAGGACGGCGAGCAGCCCGCCAAGGCGCCGGACGAAACGAAGCCCGAGCCCGACGCCGACGCCGACGCGAAGACCGTCGTCGCCGCCCCGGACAGCGCGGGCGAAGCCGACGCGGCGGGCGGCTCGGACTCCGGCGAGGAGGCAGCCGCCGACAGCGTCGCCGACACCGACGACGCCGACGCCGACGCCGACAGCGGCGAGGAGGAAGCTGCCCCAGAGGACAGCGGCGACAGCGGCGACAGCGGCGACAGCGGCTCGACCACGAAGAAGCGCTACGTCAAGAAGAAGCCCGCGCCCGAGCCCAAGCCCGAGCCCAAGCCCGAGCCCAAGCCCGAGCCCAAGCCCGAGCCCAAGCCCGAGCCCAGGCCCAAGTCCGCCTCGCAGCTCGCCGCCGAGGCGAGCAAGGCCTACTTCGGCGGCAACGCGTCGCAGGCCTACAACCTCGCGGTCGCCAGCCTCAAGCTGAGCCGCAACGGGCTCGCGCTCGAGATCAAGACGCTCGCCGCCTGCAAGCTCGGTCGGAGCGACGCGGCCAAGTCCGCGTACAAGGGGCTCTCCAAGGGCACCAAGAAGACGGTCCGCAAGAAGTGCAAGGACATGGGCGTCCGCCTCCCACTTCTCTAACCTGTCCCTTCACGCATACCCAATCGTTCGACGCCGAGCCGCGACCGCGGCCCGGCGCTCGCGCGGTGTGATCACTCCGCGGGCGATCGCTCAGACGCCACGAGGCGCGCGCGGGCCCAGCACGTCGCGCCACGTGTACCGCCCGGGGCGCTTGCTCGGGGGCCGCTCGCCGACCAGCGGCGCCATCACCTCGAGCAGCTCGTAGAGCACGTGCGCGGTCCCGCCGTAGACGAGGTTGTCCCCGAATTCAAACACGGGCGAGAGCCCGTCGCTCCCGTTCGGTCGCGTCCAGCTGATCGCGTGGACCCACTCGCGGGCGACGAGCGCGGCGATCGAGATCCGCAGGATCGACGCGACCTCCGACTCCTGGGCCTGGAGCTGCTGGGCGGGGACCTCGGCGACGTACGGATCGAGGCGATAGTCCGAGGTGTACAGCGGGATGCTCGAGAGCGTGCCGAGGATCCGCGCCCCCTCGATCCCGACCTCTTCCCGGGCCTCGCGGATCGCCGTCGCCGCGAGATCGTCGTCGGCCGGCTCACGCCGCCCGCCGGGAAACACGACCTCGCCCGCGTGCAGCCGCAGGTTCGCGGAGCGCACCGTCAACACCGTCGTCAGCTCCCGATCCCAGATCAGCGGGACCAGGACCGCCGCGAGCAGGTGGTTGCGCCGGCCGGGCAGCGGCGGAATCTCGACCGCGTCGTGGCGACCGAGCGCTTCCTCGACTGCGGATGGCGTGACGCCGGCGAACATGCCCTTTGAGTATAGACGCCTACCAAGGAATCTCGCGATGAACCAGGCGCGAGGGGTGCACACGGTCACGGCACCGCGATCTGGCTCCAAAGACCAGTAGTAACCGCGAAAAAACCCCGCGCCGAAACCCGAGCGCGACCAGAACAACCTGCGCGATCAACGGGGGAGCTGACCGCGGACAACCACGGAGAATTTGAGTACAACCAGGGCCCGCTCGCACAGCCCGCGGGCGACTCCGCAGATGCGCCACTTCTTGACCACCGAAGACTGGACCCGCGAAGAGCTGCAGACCTGGCTCGACGACGCCCGCAGGCTCAAGGCGAAGCCGCTCCAGTCGCGTCTCGCCGGGAAGTCGATCGCGCTGCTGTTCTTCAACCCCTCGCTGCGCACCCGCACCTCCTTCGAGCTCGGCGCCCACCAGCTCGGCGCCAAGGCGATCGTGCTCGAGCCCGGCAAGGGCGCGTGGCCGATCGAATTCGAGGACGGCGCGGTCATGGACGGCGACGCCGAGGAGCACGTCCGCGAGGCCGCGCGGGTGCTCTCGCGCTACTGCGACGCGATCGCCGTGCGCGCCTTCCCCAAATTTCAGGACTGGAGCGTCGACCGCGAGGACCGCGTGATCCGTCAGTTCGCCGCCCACGCGACCGTGCCCGTGATCAACATGGAGACGATCGTCCACCCGTGCCAGGAGCTCGCGCTCATGCTCACGCTGCAGGAGCAGTTTGGGGGGGCCGACGCCACCGACGGTCGCAAATTCGTCCTGACCTGGACCTACCACCCCAAGCCGCTCAACACCGCCGTCGCCAACTCCGCGCTGATGATCGCGGCCAAGTTCGGCATGAACGTCACGCTGCTGTGCCCCGACTCGCGCTACGTGCTCGACGACCGCTACATGAAGGCCGCGTTCATGAGCACCCAGGCCCAGGGGCGGACCCTGCACGTCACCCACGACATCAACGAGGCCTACCACGGCGCCGACATCGTGTACGCCAAGAGCTGGGGCGCGCTGCCCTACTTCGGCGACTGGGCCAACGAGAAGCCGATCCGCGAGCGCTACAAGCACTTCATCGTCGACGAGGACAAGATGAAGCTGACCAAAGACGGCCTGTTCAGCCACTGTTTGCCGGCGCGGCGCAACGTCAAGGTCACCGACGAGGTCATCGACGGCCCGCGCTCGCGGGTCATCGAGGAGGCCGAGAACCGGCTGCATGTCCAAAAAGCCATGATGAGCGCCTTGATCGGCGCCGCCTGACGCCCGCCGAGCCCTCCCCCTCTTCGCATGCGAACGACCCGCGAGATCATCAAGACGCTGCTGACCAACATCGGCAGCCGCAAAGAGGTCGAGCAGTACCTCGCGCGCTTCGCCTCGCTGGAGAAGTCGCAGTTCGCGATCATCAAGGTCGGCGGCGGAATCCTCGCCAACCCCGACTCGCTCGAGGCGCTGGCCTCCGCGCTGACCTTCCTCCACCACGTCGGCCTGGTCCCCATCGTCGTCCACGGCGCCGGGCCCCAGCTCAGCGCCGCGCTGGCGGCCGCCGGCGTCGAGTCGCGCTTTGAGGACGGGCTGCGCGTCACCAGCCCCGAGGTCCTCGAGATCGCGCGCCAGGTGTTTCAGCGCGAGAACCTGCGCCTCGTCGAGGCCTTAGAGGGGTACGGGACCCGGGCGCGCCCGATCCCCACGGGCGTGTTCATGGCCCGCGTCCGCGACCCCGAGCGCCTCGGGCTGGTCGGCGAGGTCGAGGCCGTCGACCTCGATCCGCTGCGCTCCTGCATCCGCCGCTCCGGCGCGCTGCCGGTGCTCTCCTGCCTCGGGACCACCCCCGACGGCCAGCTGCTCAACATCAACGCGGACGTCGCCACCCGCGAGCTGGCGCTGCGCATCCAGCCGTACAAGATCATCTTCCTGACGCCGACGGGCGGGCTGCTCGACCAGGACGGCCGCGTCATCTCGGCGATCAACCTCGCCGAGGACTACGCGCGGCTGGTCGAGCAGCCGTGGATCTCCGGCGGCATGCTGCTCAAGCTCAAAGAGATCCGGCGCACGCTCGACGGCCTGCCCCACACCTCCTCGGTCTCGATCACCCGCCCGAGCCAGCTCGCCCGCGAGCTGTTCACCCACAAGGGCTCCGGCACGCTCGTGCGCCGCGGCGAGCAGATCATCCGCTACGACGGCCCAGGGGCGCTCGAGCGCATCGACGCGGGGGCCCTGCGCGCGCTGATCGAGGCCTGCTTCGGGCGCGCGCTCACGCCGAACTACTTCAGCAGCCGCCAGCTACACAGCGTTCTGCTGTCCGAGCCCCTGCGCGCGGCCGCGATCGTCACGCGCGGACACGCCGAGACGCCCTACCTCGACAAATTTGCGGTCACCCCCGAGGCCCAAGGGGCTGGTCTCGGCGGCGCGATATGGCAACGTCTGGTCCGCAACACCCCGCGGCTGTACTGGAGAGCCCGTCGCGGGAACCCGATCAACCCCTGGTACTTTCAGCAAGCGGACGGTAGTTTCCGTCGCGACCCCTGGGTCGTGTTCTGGACCGGAATGTCCGCGCTCGACTCGCGCACCGCCGCCTGCATCGACCACGCGCTGTCGCTCCCCGCCTCGCTCGCCCCCCCGGCCTGAGATGAACTCACCAGATCCTTCGGACACGCGCGAACAAACGCGCACGCTGGGCCTTATCGGCGCCCGCGGCCACGTCGGCGCCGAGCTCCTCGGCCTGCTGACGCAGCACCCGCGCCTGCGCCCGGCCTTCGTCAGCTCGCGCGCGCTGGCCGGTCAGCGCGTCGCGGAGCACGTCGCCGGAGTCGATCTCGAGCTTCGATTTGAGTCCCTCGACCCCGACAGCGCGGCCGCGCGATCCGTCGACGCCTGGGTGCTCGCGCTCCCCAACGGCGTCAGCGATCGCTTCGTCGACGCGATCACCGCGCGCCACGACGATCCGCTCCTGCTCGATCTCAGCGCCGATCACCGCTTTGACGACGACTGGTGCTACGGCCTGCCCGAGCTGACCCGCGCGCGGGTCCGGCGCGCGCGACGAATCGCCAACCCGGGCTGCTACGCCACGGGGATGCAGCTCGCGCTCGCGCCCGCGATCGAGCTGCTCGACGGCCCCCCGGTGGTGTTCGGCGTCTCCGGCTACAGCGGCGCGGGCACGACCCCGTCGCCGCGCAACGATCCCGCGCAGCTCGCAAACAACCTCATGCCCTACGCGCTCGTCGATCACACCCACGAGCGCGAGGTCACGCGTCAGCTGGGCCGGCGGGTCGACTTCACGCCGCACGTGGCGAGCTTCTTCCGGGGGATCACCCTGACCGTCACGCTCCCGCTCGCCCGCGCGTGCTCCCGCGAGTCGCTGCTCTCGCGCTACCGCGAGCGCTACGCGGGTGAGCCGCTCGTGCACGTCGTGGGAGAAATCCCACATGTTCGCGATATTGCGAATAACGATGGCGTCTACCTCGGGGGCTTCGCGGTCGACCCGACACGTCGTCGCGCCGTCATCATCGCAACGCTCGATAACCTCCGTAAAGGCGCCGCTGTTCAGGCGCTCCAGAACCTCAACCTCGCGCTCGATTTCGACGAGCGCGAGGGTCTAGCGCTGTCAGCCAGCTGACGGCATCTTCACACAAAGCACCAACCAAACACCCACACAGGAACCATAGACCATGTTCAAGACCATCAAGACCCTCATGCTCGTCGCCCCCGTCGCGCTGCTCCTCGGCGTCCTCGCCCCCACCGGCTGTGACGCCGGCGGCGGCTGCGTCAGCAACTGCGAGGACAGCAAGGACTGCGAGGGCTCGGCCGTCCCCGAGGACTTCGACTGCCAGGCGTCCTGCGACGAGCAGCGCCAGGTCGCCGTCGACGCGGGCTGCGAGAGCGAGTACGACGACACGGACAAGGCCTGCGGAGGCGGCGACGTCTGTGATCCCGCCGACGTGACCGAGGACTGCGCCGAGAAGGTCGCCGCCTACGTCACCTGCGCGGCCGCGGCCGTGACCCCCTAAGACAACGAGCTCACCGAGCTCACCGCAACGCGCCGGCGAGGCCCCCGCAATCGGGGACTCGTCGGCGTTTTTCCTCGCTCGCGAGGCGCTCGACAAGCCCCGCGGACACAGGAACAATCAGTCATGTCCAAAAAGCCCAGCCTCCCCCGCAAGCTCCTGCTGCTGCTCCCGGCCGCGATGCTGCTCGGCGCGCTCTCGACGCCGTCGGCGGGCTGCGGCGACCCCTGCGTCAGCATCTGCGAGGACGCCAAGAGCTGCGACAGGCTGGGCGACTACGGCTTCGTCGACGACATGGGCAACCCCGTCACCGACTGCGCGGCCTACTGCGAGGATCAATCGACCTACGCGGACGAGCTCGGCTGCGGCAGCGAGTTCGACGACTTCATGGGCTGCTTCGCCAGCTTCGACATCTGCGCCGACTTCGAAACCGAGGAGCCCAGCGAGAAGGACATCGAGAAGGCGCTGGAGTGCAACATGAAGACCCAGGCGATGCTCGACTGCATCCAGGCCGCCGTCGCGCCCTAGCAGCCCGCCTCGCGCCGGGATCTTCGTCGCGGGCGAGGCGGTGAAACGAGACGCCCGGCAGGCGAGTCGGCCTAGTTGTCGAGCTTGTCGATGCCCTCGGGCGAGAACTCGTCGGCCTCGATCGCCGCGACCATCTCGCGCGCGCTGCACTCGCCCTCCGCGACCGCCGCGACCCCGTGGAAGTACGTGTCCATCGTGGTCACGTTGAGGTAGACGATGTGCCGCCACAGCTCGAGCGTCAGCGCCGAGCCCTCGATGTCGATCGAGGTCTTAAAGCGGACCTCCCCATCGTCGAGATCGATCTCGAAGTTCCCGACCGCGAGCCCATAGTTGACGCGGGTCAGAAACTCCATCACGTGGTCGCGACGACGATCGGGCACGCTGTCGGGGAAGATCGAATAGAACACGAACTGATGGGTGTCGTCGGAGGTCTGCGCGACGCAGTGCCACTCACCGCGTCCACCCCCGAAGCTCGTCATAAGCATGTCGTCCCCGAGCTCGTCATAGGCCCAGTCTGTAGCGTCAAAGAACCGCTTTACCGTCTCGTAGAGCGTCGGCATTGGAATTCGTCGTACCACGTCCCCAGAAACCCGGGGAGCGATATCGCTGAGGCACGCGGCACGCTCTCACCGCTCGCGCGAGCACGCGTCAGCACGCGAGCGCGCGCTCGCGTGGGTTCGCCAACCGTCGCAAGAGCACGCGCGCGCGCGTCGTCGCGATCGCGTGTCGCCGCCGCGCGAAACGAGTCTCGCGGTCGACAGGCGGGCGCGCCGCGCAACGATTCGATCGGGCTTCAATCCACACGCCGCGCGCGAGTACGGTAGGCTGGTGCGAACTCGCTCTACGAGGTGCGCCTGTGATTCGCCCACACCGAGACCGCGACCCCATCTACGCGCGCACGCGTGCCCCTCGAGCCCCTCGCCCATGTGACCCAGCAGACGGCGGGCGCCGATCCCCCGCCCGGCTCCTCTCGACGCTCGCGCTCGCGCTCGCGCTCGCGTGCACGCCAGGCGACGCCGATCGCCGCGCGCCCGAGAAGACCGAGGCGAAGCCCGCCGAGCGGTCCGCGGACGCTACGATCACGCCTCCCGCCCCGCCCCCCGACTCGCTCGTGTCTCCCAAAACCTCCGCTGACAGCCCCCGCTACCGCTCACCGCCCGCCGATGTCGTCAAGGTCGTCGACGCCCCGCCGACCCCCGCGATCATCGTCGGGCCCGGCGGGCGTCAGCTCGTCCAGGCGGCCTACGATCCGCGGCCGCCGATCGCCGTGGTCGCCGAGCCGTTCCTGCGCCTGGGCGGGATTCGCATCAACCCGGCGCGCGCGATCCGTCGCCAGACCTCGCACTACACCGAGCTGACGCTGCAGCGCACCGACAGCGGCGAGACGACCGCGGTCCAGCTGCCGAAGGACGCGCTGATGTACCGCCCGAGCTGGTCGCCCGACGGCCGCGCGCTCGCGCTGACCATCGCCGGCGCGCGCGGCCTCGAGCTCTGGGTCGTCAACGCCGAGACCGGCGCGAGCCGCAAGCTGCTCGAAGAGCCCCTCACCGACGTCATCGGCTCCGCCTTCACCTGGCTCCCCGACTCGCGCGGGCTGCTGGTGCGCCTGATCCCGCCCCGCGCCCCCGAGCCCCCGGCCGCGCCCTCCGTCCCGACCGGGCCGATCGTGCAGGACACCTCGGGGCGCGCCGCGACCAACCGCACCTACCAGGACCTGCTCAAGACGCCGCACGACGCCGATGTCTTCGAGTACTACGCGACCACTCAGCTCGCGCTCGTGACCCTCGACGGCGAGCTGACGCGCGTCGGCGCCCCGGGCATCTACAGCGACGCGCGCCCGTCCCCCGACGGCCGCCTCGTGCAGGTCACCCGGCTCACGCGGCCGTTCTCCTACGTCGTCCCCTACTGGCGCTTCCCCGAGGAGGTCGAGGTCTGGGACCGCGGCGGCGCGCTCGTGCGCGCGATCAGCAAGCGCGCGGCGGCCGAGGAGGTCCCGATCCAGGGCGTCCCGACCGGCCCGCGCCGCTTCGCGTGGCAGCCGCTCAAGCCGGCGACGCTGACCTGGGCCGAGGCGCTCGACGGCGGCGACCCCAAGCGGGAGGCCGAGCACCGCGATAAGCTCGTGCGTCTCGACATGTCCCAAAAATCAGACGCTGCGAGCGCCGCGCCCGAGGAGTACCTCAAGGTTCAGCACCGGCTCTCCAGCGTGATGTGGCTCGACAGCGAGGAGGCCGCGGTCGTCACCGAGTACGACCGCGACCGCCGCTGGATCACGTCGCGGGTGCACTTCCTCGCGCGGGCGCGCGAGCCCGTGGTGCTCGACGACCGCTCGTACCACGACAGCTACGCGAACCCGGGCTGGCCCGTGCAGCGCAGGCGACCCGACGGGACCTGGACGGTGATCGTCGACGACGGCTGGGTCTACCTCGAGGGCGACGGCGCGACGCCCAAGGGCGACCGCCCCTTCCTCGACCGCCTCCACCTCGAGCGCGGCGAGCGAGAGCGGATCGTGCACTCGCCCGAGGACGCGTACCACAGCTTCGTGGCCTTCGCCGGCGACGCTGGCGGCGCGGCCAACACCGGCGGCCGCCCGCTGCTGATGCGCCGCGAGTCCCCGACCGCGCCGCCGAACTTCCACGTCGAGGGTCGCCCCGCGCCGCTGCGCCTCACCGAGTTCCCCGACCCTCACCCGCAGCTCACGGGCATCTCCAAGCAGCTGCTCAAGTACAAGCGCGCCGACGGCGTCGACCTCTCGGCGACGCTCTACCTGCCCCCCGGGCACAAGCCCGGCGAGCGCCTCCCGGTGATCATCTGGGCCTACCCCCGCGAGTACAATGACGCAGGTACCGCGGGACAGGTCCGCGCCGCGCCCAACCGCTTCACGCGGCTCGGCGGGAGCTCGCCGCTGATGTTCCTGCTGCGCGGCTACGCGGTCCTCGACCGCACCGCGATGCCGGTCATCGGCGACCCCGAGACCATGAACGACACCTTCGTGAAGCAGATCGTCGACGCGGCGAAGGCGGCGATCGACGCCGCCGACGAGCTCGGCGTCATCGACCGCGAGCGCGTCGCGGTCGCCGGGCACTCCTACGGCGCCTTCATGACCGCCAACCTACTCGCGCACAGCGACCTGTTCCGCGCCGGCATCGCGCGCTCGGGCGCCTACAACCGCACGCTGACGCCCTTCGGCTTCCAGGGCGAGCGCCGCACGCTGTGGGAGGCGACCCAGACCTATGTCAACCTCTCGCCGATGATGCACGCGGACAAGATCAACGAGCCGCTCCTGCTGATCCACGGCGAGGCCGACAACAACTCGGGGACCTTCCCGCTGCAGTCGCGGCGCCTGTTCCACGCGCTGCAGGGCCTCGGCGGGACCGCGCGCCTCGTCGTCCTGCCCCATGAGTCACACGGTTACCGCGCGCGCGAGTCGGTGCTGCACGTGCTCGCCGAGTCCTTCGACTGGCTCGACGCGCACATGAAGGCCGACGCGGCCCCGGTCGAGGACCAGGCCGCGGCCGAGTGACGCGCGCGAACAGCTTGAGACCTAAGCCTATGCAGTGGAGCACCGCAGCCTCGACCTCGCACACCTTCGAATCGGCGCTCGAGGACGTCGCGCGCCGCGTCGAGGACTCGCTCGGCGGCGCGACGCCCGACCTCCTCGCGGTCTACGTCTCGCCCGCCTTCCGCGAGTCCTACCTGCGCGTCTCGGCGTGGCTGCGCGCGCGCTTCGAAGGCGTGACCCAGCTCGGCTGCTCCGCCAGCGGCGTCATCGGGGGCGGCCGCGAGCTCGAGCAGACCCCGGGCGTCGCGCTGACGGCCGCGGTCCTGCCGGGCGTCGCGCTGCGCTCGTTCCACGTCGACGCCGGCGCGCTCAAGCGCTGGGCCGAGCAGCCCGCGCGGCTCGACGAGGACCTGCGCCCGATCCAGGAGATCGGCGAGGCGCCGGCCGGCCTGCTGCTGCACCCGGACCCGGCCTCCTGCGACATCCAGGCGCTGCTCGCCGCGCTCGACGAGCGCTACCCCGAGGCGACGATCATCGGCGGGGCCGCGAGCGGCGGCAACCGCCCCGGGCACAACGTGCTCTACGCCGGAGACCAGGCCCATGGGACAGGTGTCGTCGGCCTCGCGCTCGCCGGCGACATCGCGATCGAGAGCGTCGTAGCCCAGGGCTGTCGGCCGATCGGCGCGCCGATGTTCATCACGCGCTGCGAGGGCAACGTGATCCGCGAGCTCGACGGGCGCTCGCCGGTCGCGCTCGTGCAAGAGCTCTACGAGCAGCTCAGCCCGAGCGACCGCGAGCTCATGCGCGGCTCGCTCTTCATCGGCCTCGTCACCGACGCGAGCGCGTCGCGCTACGGCCCCGGCGACTTCCTCGTGCGCTCGATCATCGGCTTCGACCCGAGCTCCAACGCGCTCGCGATCGACGCCCGCGTCGAGACCGGGCGCGTGGTCCAGTTCCACCTGCGCGATCGGACAACCTCCGCGCGCGACCTCGAGGCGCACCTCGACGCGCGCCGGGCGTCGCTCGCCGAGCGCCCGCCCGCGGGCGCGATGCTGTTCTCCTGCCTCGGCCGCGGCAAGCACCTCTACGGCCGCCCGAACCACGACTCGGACATGTTCCGCGAGCGCGCGGGCTCGGTCCCGCTCGGCGGCTTCTTCTGCAACGGCGAGATCGGCCCGGTCAAGCACTCGACGCACCTACACGGCTACACGAGCGTGTTCGGGCTGTTCAGCGCCCGCGAGCCCGCGCCCTGAGAGCGGTCGCGCGCGCGCTCCCACGCGGCCTGTCCCGCGCGCTCGCGCGGATCCGCGAGCGTCCGCCGCGGGGCGCCGCGCAGGCGTCCGCACGCGCCGCGAACTCGCTGCGCGGCTGCCCTCCTCCGCCCCAGCCGCGCGCGCCTCCGGACCGGGCCGAAAGGACAGAAGTCGCGCGCGCCGCTGCAGCTGCTCTCATGTACATGCGACTTCGCTCGCGAGCGTGAGCGCCTGTGCCCCGGAGGAAAGTCCACAGCGCGCCGCGCCGCGAGAGTATTATGGTGTGCGCCGCAGTAGACGAGATGGAGGCCACGCGACGACACGCCGTGACGCTCCTGCACCTGTCGGATATCCACAGGACGCGGGACGATCAGGTGAGCAACGAGGAGCTGCTCAACGCGCTGCAGGCGGAGCTCGCCGCGCACGCCGATGACGGCGTCCCCGCGCCGCAGGCCGTCGTCATCTCCGGCGGCCTCGCGCAGCTGATCAACATGCTCCCGGGGCCAGCTCGGACGAGCCTCGTACTTCACCGCGAACACATCACCCGCCAGGTCGGCGGCCGCCCGAACGCGGCCCAGGCCCTGCGCGCGCGCCTGCACGAGGACTGCGCGCGCGGGGACGACAGCGAGGCGGCGCTGTCAGCTCGAATTATGGACGAGAGGAGCTATCGATGAGCACCGAGATCCCGTACAGGGCGGCGGGCACCTTCGACGGACGCTCCTACGTGGTGCGCAAGGCGGACCACGAGCTGCTGAGCGAGATCACCCGCAACCAGCGCTTCCCGTACATCGTCGCGCCGCGCCAGAGCGGCAAGTCGAGCCTGCTGATCCGCACCATCAAGACGCTCGACCCCGCCGAGTACACCTGCGCGTTCATCGACATCGCGCCGATCGTCATCGAGAGCTACCGCGAGTTCTGGGACGAGTTCCTGCTCGGCGTCGCCAAGAGCGGCAAGCTCGACCGTGACCCCCTGCGCAGACAAGACCCCGAGGACACCTTCCGGGCCTGGCTCGAGCAGCGCGACACTCGCCTCGTCGTGATGGTCGACGAGATCGACGTCCTGCTCGCCGCGACCTTCAAGGAGCAGTTCTTCAGCAAGATCCGCACCTTCTTCAACAACCGCGCGATCGACAAGCTGTTCTCGCGCCTGCAGTTCGTGCTCGCCGGCTCCGCGCACCCCTCGACGCTGATCTCGGACCCCAAGCGCTCGCCCTTCAACGTCGGCATCGAGGTCGAGCTCGAGGAGCTCTCGCCCGACCAGCTCGTCTCGCTCACGGCGCACCTGCGCAGCTCCGGCGCCCGCGTCTCGCCGGATGTCCCCGCGAGCATCTTCCGCTACACCGGCGGATCGGTGTACCTCTGCCAGCTGATCTTGGAGCACCTGTGGAGCGTCGCGGTCCACGGCAAAGAGGTGATCTCGGGCGCGGACGTCGAGGAGATCGTCGGCTCGATCGTCGAGAACGCGCCGCGCAACGTCCACTTCGAGAACCTCTACCGGCTGCTCTCGGGCAACCGTGAGCTGCTCGGCGGCTTCCGGCGGCTGCTCGACGGCGAGGAGATCGACGAGGACGCGCAGCTCGAGCTGCGCCTCACCGGCATCTCCAACGGCGCCAAGCCGTTCCGCAACGAGCTGTACCGCCAGGTCTTCTCCGGCGACGGGCGGCTCTCGCTCACCCGCCACACGCGCCCGCGCAAGGGCAAGAAGTCGAGCGCGGACAACGGCCAGCTCAAGCCCGGCGACACGCTCGGCGCCGGCTCCTACCGCCTGATGCAGAAGATCGGCCAGGGGGGCTTCGGCGCCGTCTGGATGGCGCTCGGTCAGCGAGACCGCCGCTCGGTCGCGATCAAGGTCCTGCACGCGCACCTCGCCGAGGACAAGAAGCGGCGCGCTCGCTTCTTCCGCGGCGCGCGGGCGATGGCGCAGCTCGACCACCCCTCGATCGTCCACGTGATCGAGCCGCACGGCGAGGAGGGCGGCAACTACTACTTCGTGATGGAGTACGTGGAGGGCTACGACTTCCGCGACGCCGTGCGCCGCCACTTCCTGCCCGAGGACAAGGTCCTCCCGATCATCCTGCAGGTCGGCAAGGCGCTCACCCACGCGCACGGCCACGGGCTCGTCCACCGCGACGTGAAGCCCAGCAACATCCTGCTCGACGCCTCCGGCGAGCCGCGCCTGACCGACTTCGATCTCGTGCGCATGCCGGACTCGTCGACGAGCAACGCGACGCAGACCGGCGCGGTCGGCTCGTTCATCTACACGGCGCCCGAGGTCACGCGGGAGGCCAAGGAGGCCGACGCCGCCGCCGACGTCTACAGCCTGGCGATGACCGCGATCTTCGGGCTCTACGGGGACGACCTCTCGATGGACGTCGTCCGCAACGCGCGGCGCTTCATCGACGCGGAGCTCGAGTGCACGGAGCCGGTCAAGGAGGTCCTCAAGCGCGCCGTCTCGTGGAACAAGCAGCAGCGCTACACCGACGCGGGGACCTTCTGCACGGCGCTCGACAGGGCCTGGCACGAGGGCGTGCAGCCGCCGCCGCTGCCGCCCGAGGACTCGCTCGCCGCCTTCACCATCGCCGAGGACGACCCGATCGTCGAGGCCGCGCGCTCGATGGCGCACGGCGGCAAGATCCTCTCGCTGCAGGACGACGACGAGCCCGAGCCCGAGCCGCCCGAGTCCGTCGGCGCGGCGGGCGGTGAGGAAGAACCGCTCGGCAGCTTCGAGTTCCCGATTGACGACGACGAACCGCCGCTCGAGGCCGAGGTCGAGCACGCGCCCGAGCCCGAGCCCGAGCCCGCGCCAACGCCCGCGCGGGTCGCCACGAAGCCGCCGAGCCGCCCGACCTTCACGCCGGCGCCTCGCCCCGCCGAGGGCGCCCCGCGGCGCGGGCTCCCGGGCTTCTCCGCCGAGAAGCCCAAGCAGACGATCCAGGGCGTGCGACGAGCGATCGACGCGCCGCGCACCGGCGAGCAGCCGGCGCCGCGGCGCCGCTCCGGGGACCATGTCCAAACGGACATATCACCCGACGACGGCGCGCGCGACGAGTCGCTCAACGAGACCACCGAGGACGCCGCGAGCTCGCGGCGCCGCGACCCCTCGACGGTCGAGGAGACGCCCTACACCGAGGTCTCGACCGCCGCCGCGCTCTCGGCCGCGACGCGCTCGAGCCTCTCGGGCCCGCGCAAGGCCGCGACCTCCGGGGAGCGGGCCGCGGTCACGCCCCGCGAGACGCCCTCGCGCCGCCCGGAGCAGGCCGAGGCCGAGGAGGGCGGGCGCTCCAACGCCGTCTTCATCGCGATCTTCATCGTCGCGGCGCTGGTGCTCATCTGGCTGCTGACGCGCTCCTGCGCGACCAGTCCTGGGGGACATATTGATGAGACCGGCGGCGCGCCGCCCGCCAGCGCCGGCGACACCAAGCAGCGCCTGCCCGCGAGCGCGACCACGGGGGACCCGAGCGCGACCGCCGAGCCGACGCCGGCGACGCCGGCGACGACGTCGCCGCAGCCGCCCCCCGATCTCCCCCCGCCCGATCAGGCCACGGCGAGCGCCACGGCGAGCCCGCCCGATCTCCCGGCGCCGGAGCTGACCGCGGGTGAGACCGCCGATCCGACCGCAGGCGAGACTGGGGAGACAGAGGGCGAGCCAGACGCCGGCGAGCCAGACTCCGGCGAGCCAGACTCCGGCGGCGACTCCTCCGACAAGGAGGAGAAGATCGACAGGCTCATCCGCCGCGGCTGCAACCTCGTGAAGTCGAACAACACGCGCGCGGGCCTCGACGAGCTGCTCAAGGCCTTCGACCTGGGCGCGGGCCGCAACCACAAGCTGCGCGTGTGCATGGCCAAGGGCACGCTGCGCAACGGCGACACCAAGGCGGCGCTCAACCACTACCGGGCCGCGCTGCGGGCCGCGCCGCGCAACCGCTCCGCGCTGCTGGGCGCGGCGCAGACCGCCGAGAAAGCCGCCGCCGCCGCCTCCGGCACCACGAAGGCCGCGTACATCAAAGAGGCGCTCAAGTACTACCGGCAGTACAACCACTTCCACCCGGGCAACGAGACGGTCGAGGCGAGCATCAAGCGCCTCGAGGGCCGCTGAGCGGTGGCTGACTACACGGTCATGTACCTTCTTTAAGGAGGCGCGCCCGCGCGAGCGCCCGCGCCTCCTCCTCGGTCGTCCGCCCGCGCCGCTCGGCGCGCGCGATGACCTCGCGGAGGTTGTCGCGCACGGCCGCGCGCACGCGCCTCACCGCCTGCTCCTTCGACCAGCCCAACGCCTCGATCCCGGTGTTCCCCAGCGCCCCGCCGATGTTGACCAGGAAGTCGGGGGCGTACAGGATCCCGCGCTCGCGCAGGCGCGCGGCGTCCTGCGGCGCGGCGAGCATGTTGTTGGCGGCGCCCGCGATCGCGCGACAGCGCAGCCCCGCGATCGTCCTGGCGCTCAGGACACCTCCGAGCGCGCAGGGCGAGAGCACGTCGCACTCCGTCGTCAGCAGCGCGTCGACGGACACGATCGAGACGCCCGCGCGACCGCTGAAGCGCGCCGCGGCGTCGGCGTCGACATCGGCGATCGTCACGCGCGCGCCGGCCTCGAGCAGCCGCCGGACCAGATCACGCCCCACGCTCCCGACGCCCTGGACCGCGACGTGAGCCCCGCGCACCCCGTCCGCCCGCGCCCGCGCGCACAGCAGCTCGACCGCCGCGAACACGCCGACCGCGGTCAGCGGCGCGCTGCCCTCGGCCCCCGCAGAGCTCGACGTACAGAACACGTAGGGCGCGCCGCGCTCGGCGATCAGGTCCATGTCGCGGGGGCTGGTGCCGACGTCCGGCCCGGTGCGAAACAGCCCGCCGAGCCGCCTGATGTGCTCCCCGTGGCGTCGCAGCAGCCCGTCGCGCGCCTCGGGCGTGAGCCCGGGCGGCGCCCAGATCACCGCCTTCCCGCCGCCCGCCGCGAAGTCGACCGCCGCGAATTTTAAGGTCATCCCCGCCGCCAGCGCGAGCGCGTCCGCCACGGCGCGCTGCAGGCTCGGGTAGCCGCGCATCCGCGTCCCGCCGCAGGCCGGCCCGAGCGCGGTCGAGTGAATTGCGATGATCGCCCACGCGCCGGTCTCGTGATCACGCCGCAGGAGGACCTGCTCGCCGTCCCACTCGGCGAGCGTCGCCTCGAGCGTCGGGGGCATCAGCGCCGCACCGCGAAGCTCGGATCCCAGGCGACGACGTCGCGGTAGCCCGCGCTGGCGAAGGTCGGGCCCATGTCGCGGTAGCTGTGCGCGCGCCAGAAGTCCCGCGGGTCCGCGGCCAGCGTCAGCTCGCGGCGGGCCTCGCCGTCGTCGTCCTCGACCTCGCTGATCGAGATCGGCGTGACCGCCTCCTCGCCGCGCACCGAGAACATCACGACCATCGAGTCGCCCTGCTGTCGGTAGGTGAAGGCCTCGGTCGTCCACTCGTCGTAGTCGCCGCGGTGGAACCAGCCCACGCCGCGCCCGTCGATGCTCTGGTGCTGCAGCTGATAGATCACGAAGCCCATCCCGCCGGTCGCGTAGCGGCGCTCGTCGCCCCACAGCCGCCCGCCGATCGCCGCCGGCGCGAGCTTCGAATCACGCGCCGCGTCATCGTCGATCGCCGGCGCCGTCTGGCCGCCGCGCGCGACCCGGAAGTAGCGCGTCTCGCCGTCCTCGCGCGGGTCGTCGGGGAGCACCAACCACTCGCGCCCGTCCGCTCGCTCGACGCGGTAGCGCAGCCGGTAGCGCTCGCCCGACTTGCGGAAGTGCAGCGACAGCGTCTCGCCGTCGGCCGCGTAGTCGAAGCTGTGCGTGTTGGTGTAGCCGACCTTGCCGTAGCGATAGAGCCCCATCGCGCCGTCGTGGAAGTAGTAAAAGCGCATCGGGTCGCCGTCGGCGACGCCGTCGAAGCGCTGCCACAGGCCCTCGATCGGCGCCTGCACACGCGGCTCGGCGGCGACGGTGGCCTCGGGCTGCGCCGGCCCCGGCTGCGGCGACGCGCACACGGTGGGCGCTCGCCGGGCGCTCGTGGTGGGCTCGGGCGTCGCGCCGAGCAGCGCGATCGCGGGGACCAGCAGCGTCATGGCCGCGTAGCTCGAGAGACAGAACGGAGATGGCCTTCGGGACTGATGCTTCATGGACCTCGAATCCTGTGAGCGTGAGGGAGTGGCCACACAGGTCACGCGAACGATCGGGCTTGCCCGCTCCCGCGCGACGACCCCATCATACCGCCTCCGCCGCCTCGCTCGTCCCGCGCTCCGCTATGCTCGCGCCCGTCGTCACCTCCCCGCCGCTCCTGCTCGCCTCCGGCTCACCGCGACGCGCCGAGCTCCTGCGCGCCGCGCTCGTCGACTTCGAAGTCGGTCCGGTCGACTGTGACGAGACCTGGCGCGCCGGCGAGGCGCCGCGCTCCTACGTTCAGCGGCTCGCTCGCGCGAAGGCGCAGCTCGCGCTCGATCGTGGGTTCCCGGGCCTGGTGCTCGCGGCCGACACCGCCGTCTGGACCGACGAGGCGCTCGCGCCCCTGGGCAAGCCCGTCGATCGTGACGACGCGCGCCGGATGCTCACGGATCTGTTCGTCCGTCGTCAGCACTTCGTGTCGACCGCCTTCGCGCTCATCGACGGACGGGCCACAGCGCGGACGCGCGAGCGCGTGATCACGACGCGCGTGTGGATGCGTCCGCTCCAGGGCGAGGCGCTGGCGCGCGTGCTCGAGCGCTACCTCGACACAGACGAGTGGACCGACAAGGCCGGCGGCTACGGGATCCAGGGCCACGCGGCCGGCCTCGTCGAGCGCGTCGACGGCTCCTACACCGCCGTCGTCGGCCTCCCGCTCGCCGAGGTCCTGGATGCCCTCGCGGACATCTGCCGACCGCGCTGAGCGTGTCGGGCTCATCGGGTCGGCCTCCCGCTCGCCGAGGTCCTGGATGCCCTCGCGGACATCTGCCGACCGCGCTGAGCGTGTCGGGCTCATCGGCGACGCCCGGCGATCGGTCGACCTGCTACAGTCCCCGCACCGTGCCCCCCGCGCCCTCCCCCGAGCCCTCTCCCGAGCCCTCTTTCGAGCCCTCTTTCGAGCCCAGGGCCCGCGCGCAGGCCCTGAAGACGATCCTCGCGCGCGTCGCCGCCGCCACCGCGCGCCGCGTCCCGGAGGCTGCCGACGCGCCGCCGCCGACGCTCATCGGGGTCAGCAAGCGCCACCCGCTCGCCGCGATCGCGGAGCTCCGCGACGCGGGCCTGCGGGACTTCGGCGAGAACTATGCCCAGGAGTTTCGCGACAAGCACGCCGCGCCCGACCCCGCTCCCGACGCGCCCGCGCTCCGCTGGCACTTCATCGGCGCGCTGCAGACCAACAAGGTCAAGTACGTCGTCGGCAAGGCGCTGATCCACACCGTCGACCGCGTCAAGCTGCTCGACGCGATCGAGCGACGGGCCCGCGCCCTCGACCATGTCCAGGACGTGCTCGTCGAGGTGCAGCTCGCCGACGAGGACCGCAAGGCCGGTCTCTCCCCCGACGCGCTGCCCGCCCTGCTCGACCGCTTCGCGGGCTGCGAGCACGTACGCTGCCGCGGCCTCATGATCATCCCGCCGCCCGGGACCGCCGAGGAGACCCGGCCGTACTTCGCCGCGCTCCGGCGGCTCCGTGATCGCCTCGTCGCCACGCCGCGCCCGCGCGTCGAGCTGCGCGAGCTGTCCATGGGCATGAGCGCCGACTTCGAAGTTGCGATCGAGGAGGGCGCGACGCTCGTCCGTGTCGGCACCGCGCTGTTCGGTCCGCGCCCGCGCTGATCTCCGAGCTCCGCGTCAGGAGATCGCCCGGAGCCGACCTGTCATACACATCACGCCGTCGCGGCGTCACGCCGACGGGCCCGCGCCGCGCCCGATCTCCCGCCTCCGCCCGCGCGCACCCGCTCGCGCGCGCCCGCCGGCGCATGGGCAAGTCCGCCCGTCGAGGGCGCAGCTGAGCCGACACCCGACCTCTTCATCCCACAGCGCGCGGGAGGAGCGGCGGGCGAACGCGAAAATTCAGCACGCGCCCGCAACACGACGTCCGCGCGCCGACCCGCGCACGCCCGCGACACTCCGGACCATCGCGCCACGAGCCTGCTGCCCCGGTTCACGTCGGGCTCCGGCAGGCGACGCGCGGGATAACCAGCGTGACCGCGGCGGACGAAACAGAGCACGACTCGGTGAGCGAAAATTGCTCGGCGAAAACCGAGCGTCGACCGAGCGCAGCGCGCGGCTGATCAATTCGAGCGTCCGCGTCCGCGCGCGACGTCGGCGAATCACTTCCCCGCGAACTTGATCACCAAGCCGCAGTTCTGCGGTACCATGAGCCGCAACACCAGTCTCGGACCTGCGCTTGCAAGCGAAATTGGTCTTGAAATATCATCGAGCGAACATGCAGCCGACGCAGGAGAACGCCCCGTGGAAATAACGTTCTGGGGCACCCGGGGCAGTATTCCGGTGTCGGGGCCACGATACGCGGAGTTCGGGGGCAACACGCCGTGTCTCTCGGTCAAGCTCGAGAGCAGCCGCGACATCATCATCCTCGACAGCGGCTCGGGGATCCGTGAGCTCGGCCTGAACCTCATGGCCACGATGAAGGAACACTCGAAGGCCATTCACCTGTTCCTCACGCACGCGCACTGGGACCACATCCAGGGCTTCCCGTTCTTCGTCCCGGCCTTCGTGCCCGGCTTCAAGCTCGACATCTACTGCACCAAAGACGCCAAGGCGATCCTCAACAAGCAGATGTCGCCCCCCTTCTTCCCCGTCGGCCTCGACGTCATGGGGAGCACCAAGACCTTCCACATGCTGGGCGAGGGTCAGGCGATCGCGGTCAACGAGGCGTCGGTCCGGCACATCCCGCTGCCGCACCCGCAGACCTCCACCGCCTTCCGCGTCGACGAGCACGGCAAGTCGATCGTGTTCGCGACGGACACCGAGCACACCGCCGGCAAGGTCAACGAGACCCTCGCCGAGCTGGCGAAGGACTGCGACGTCTTCGTCTACGACGCCCAGTACACGCTCGAGGAGTACAAGGGCAAGGTCGGCTGGGGACACAGCACCTACGCCGAGGCGATTCGCCTGGCCGAAGATGCAGGTGTGAAGAAGCTGGTGCTCTACAGCCACGACCCGACCCACGACGACGCGAAGCTGCGCGAGATCGAGGCGGCCGCCAAACAGCGGTTCCCCAACACCGTCGCCGCCCGCGACGGCATGGTCATCAAGCTCTGATCGACGCGTCGACGAGGCGCCCCCGCGCGCCGCCGTCCCCGTCGACCTCCTCGATCCGCACCCGCGCGAGCGCGCCGAGCAGGCGATCATCATCGGACTCGACCGCGACCCGCAGGTAGTTGTCGGTCAGCGCGACCATCGCCCCCGAGCGCCGGTGCCGACGGCGATGAAACACCACGTCGAGCTCGGCGCCGACGTGGGCCGCGGCGAAGTCTCGAGCGCTGCGCCGCGAGAGCTCGCGCAGCGCCCTGCTGCGGGCCGCCCGTCGCTGCGGCGTGACCGGCTGCTCCGCGTGCTGCGACCACGCGGCCGTGCCCCGGCGCGGGGAGAAGGGGAAGACGTGCAGGTACATCAGCGGCAGCGACTCGAGCAGCGCGTAGGTCCGGTCGAAGTCCTCGTCCGTCTCCCCTGGGAAGCCGACGATGACGTCGGTCCCCAGCGCGACGCCGGGCACGCGGCGCGCGAGCGTGGCGGTGAGCGCCTGCAGATCACGGACCGTGTGGGCCCGTCGCATGCGCCGCAGCACGCCGTCGTCGCCGCTCTGCACGGGCAGGTGCAGGTGACGACACAGCCGTCGCCCGCCGTGCTCCGCGAGCGCGTCGACGAGCGCGGGCGAGACCTCGTGGGGGTCCAGCGAGCCGAGCCGCAGCCGCGTCACCCCGGGGCGCAAGAGCGGCAGCAGGTGCTCCGTGATCAGCCCCTCGAGGCGCACGCGCGGCTCCAGATCACGCCCGTAGGTGCCCAGGTGCACGCCGGTCAGCACGACCTCGGGCACGTCGGCCGCGATCAGCTCGGCGAGCTGCGCGCGCACGGTCGCTACCGGGACGCTCGCGCTGCGGCCACGCACGCTCGGCACGATGCAGAACGAGCAGCGGTAGTCGCAGCCGTCTTGGATCTTCAGATACGCCCGGCTGCGCTCCGGCGCGAGCTCGGGGCGCAGCGCCGCGACCCGCTGGTGACGTCCGAGATCGCCAGGCCGCACGTGCACGACCGGCGCGCTCGCGTCCTCGCCCGCGGCGCTCGGCTCCCGCCCAGCGAGCCGCTCGATCTGCTCGATCAGCGCGTGCTTCTCCGCGTTGCCGGCGACCAGCGCCACGCCGGGGAGCCTCGCTACCTCGTCCGGCGACGCGCTCGCGTAGCAGCCCGTGACGACGACGCGCGCGCCCGGCTGGCGACGCTGGAGCTGGCGGACGCGCTGGCGCGAGTCGGCGTCGGCCTCGTGCGTGATGGCGCAGGTGTTGACGACCACCACGTCCGCCGGCTCGGAGCACGGCACGACTTGATGACCTGACTCTCGGGCCATTCTCCCGAGGGCGTCCGACTCGAATTGGTTCAGCCGGCAGCCGAGCGTCGTGAACGCGATGCGCATGACGCCGGTGCTATCACAGCTTGAACGCGATCCCGAACGACTGGCTCGCGTCTTTGAAGCGCGGGAATTTGGCGCTCTTCTTCACGGCCTTGGCCGCGCAGCTGCCGATGCTGGAATTCGGCGCCTTCGTCGGCTTCGCGCTCAGCACCCGCCCCGTGCTGCCGGAGACCTTGATGTCGATCCGCACGATCGAGCCGGCGGGCGCGCCGCCCGAGCCCTTGCACTGCGAGCGGATCTTCGGCGCGACCTTGTCCTGAACCGACTTGCGCGTCTTGAAGTCGAGGTCCTTCGGCAGGTTCGTGCTCTTGGGCGGCGTCTTCTTTACGACGGGATCTTTCTTCTTGGTCTTCTTCGAGACCCGCTTCGTCGCGCGCCCCGGATCCGGCGCGGGATCCGGGTCCTCCACGACGTCCGCCGACGAGTCGTCCTCCATGACCTCCTCCTCGCCGTCGGTCTCTTCGCCCTCGGAGTCTGACTCGGACTCGGGCTCCTGCGGCAGATCCGGAGCCCGGATGATCACAGGCGTCACGGGCTCGTCCTCGGACGAGTCGGCCGCAGTCTCAGCGTCGGCGACGGCCTCGCCGTCCTCCTCGCCGCCCCGCGTCGCCAGCACGTAGATCAGCGCCAGCGCCAGCATCAAGACCAAGGCCGCGAGCGCGACGGTGACCTTGAACATCATCGCGTTCTGTCCGGGCAGCGTCGTCGGCCCGGTCAAGAAGCGGCCGGTGTCGTTGACCGAGTCAGGCGCGCTCGGCTCGGTGTCGGCCAGCAGCCCGTCGCCCGAGGGCACGACGCCCTCGTCAAACGACATCGCCGCGGCGCGGTAGGCCGCCAGCTCCGCCATCAAGTCCTCGCCGCTCATCGTCGAGCCGCCGATCGACTCGATGATCTCGCGCATGCTCTGGAAGCGCGCCGCGGGGTCCTTCTCCATGCAGCGCAGCACGATCGCCTCGGCGTTCGGCGGGATGTTGGCGTTCGGCGCGAGCTCTCGCAGCGGCTTGGGCGTCGCGTGGACCTGCTGGTTGAGGACGCCGAACATGTTCGTGTCCTTGAACGGCAGGTGCCCGGTCAGCGCCTGGTACATGATGCAACCGACCGAGTAGACATCCATCCGCGGGTCCGCGGCCTCGCCCTTGACCTGCTCCGGCGCCATGTACTCCGGCGTGCCGATCAGCGCGCCCGCCTGCGTCAGCGTGTGGGCGTTCTGCCGCTCCTCGTCGACGACCTTGGCGATGCCGAAGTCGAGCACCTTCACGAAGTCAGGGCGCCCCTCTTTGTTGATGAGGAAGCAGTTCTCAGGCTTGATGTCGCGGTGGATGATGCCCTTGGAGTGGGCGGCCTGAAGCGCGCGGCAGATCTGCACGAAGATCCGACGCGCGCGCTTCCACGGCAGCGCGCCGGTCTTGCGCAGCAGCTTCCCGAGATCAGAGCCCGAGAGGTACTCCATCACGAAGAACACCGAGCCGTTGTCCATCTCACCGAAGTCGGTGATGTCGATGACGTTCTCGTGATCGATCGTCGACGCGGCGCGGGCCTCTCGCAGGAAACGCTTCACCTGATCAGGGCGATGGCAGTACGCCTGACTCAACACCTTGATCGCGACCTTCTTGCCGATCGCGACGTGCTCCGCGAGATAGACCTTGCCCATCCCGCCCTTTCCAATCAGATCGAGCACGCGGTACCGATCGGCGAGCACGGTGCCAAACAGCGTGTCCTGCCGCGGTGATATCTGACCGGTCTCGCCGCCGTGCGAGAGCACGTCGGGCGTCTGCGTCACCCGTGTCGCGTCGTCCTCGTTCACCGGCGTGAAGCGACGTGAGCCGCTGACGTTCGAGATCACAGACGGCGTCACAACCGTGAGGTCGTCGTCCCCGATTTCATCGGCGAGGAGGTCGATGTCGACGGATTCGAACTTCGAAGCAGTCGAGAGCCCACCACCTGTCGATGGAGGTCCCTGGGCCGGCGTTCCGCGCCCATCGCTGTGGCTGCCCTGATCGCCCACGTCTGCTTCTTCGGCGCACCCGCGCGGGTACAGTGTAACGACGCTAGCACGCACATCTGGCGCAGAAAACCCGCCCAGCCGTACAGGCCTTCGTGGACCCCGAGACGACTCGTTCATACGCGCGAGGTCGCGCCTCTGGAACCTGGCCCCGACTACGCTTCACGCGCACCCGGTGAGGAGCTACGGTCGTCGACACGAACAGAATGGGACGTCTGCACGCGTCATCCTCGCGTCGAGCCCTTGCCGGGGATTTTTCCTTGACGTCCACGTCTCCGACGACCCGCGCTCGCCCGCCCCTCCCGCCGACGACCCGAACCGTGCGTGGGCGCTTCAGGGTCCAAGTAGCGCTCAACGTATCGCGCGATCGTCACGAGCGGACGGCCCGACAACCGCCGCCATCGCCCTGGCGCCAGACCGTCGAGCGTCCACGGGCCGATCCTGACGCGGACCAGCCGCAGCGTCGGGAGGCCGACGGCCGCAGTCATCCTGCGCACCTGTCGATTTCGACCCTCGGTCAGCGTCAGCTCGATCCAGCTCGTCGGGATCGATTTTCGCGCCCGGATCGGCGGCGTCCGAGGCCACAGCGTCGGCGCGTCCACGCGGCGCGCCGACGCGGGCGCCGTCAACCCGTCCTTGAGCTGCACGCCGCGCGAGAGGGCCGCGAGCGCGCGCTCATCGACCAGCCCCTCCACCTGGGCCCAATATGTCTTCGGGAGCTTGTTGTGCGGATGACACACGGCGTGCTGAACCCGCCCGTCGTCCGTCAGGATCAAGAGCCCCTCGCTGTCGCGGTCGAGCCGCCCCGCTGGATACACGCCCGGGACCGGGATGTAGTGCGCAAGCGAGCGCCGCTCCTCCTCGTCCGTGAAGCGGGTGAGCACGCGGTATGGCTTGTTGAACAGCAGAGTCGTCATGTCACGGGGTCTCGACGCGGACGCGCGGCGCCAACCGCGAACGAATTACGGTATGATTGTAGGGCTCGAACACACAATCGGAGCGACCGCGGGTAGGCGCGCGTGAAGAGCCGCGAGCCCGGGTCTCGTGGAGATTCCGACCGGGCCGCTGGACGATCTACCAGATTGGCAGTATCCAGCATTAAACACCATTCAACGGGCATCCACACGCTCTCGCCCGCACCGAAGGACATCGCCACCGTGAGCAGCACGCGCTTCACCGTCAACCTCGACGAGATCACCTTTGTGCTCTTCGACCAGCTCAAAATGGACCAGAAGCTGGCGGGGCTCGAAGAGTACGCGGACTTCGACCGCGAGGTTTACGAAGCCACGCTCGCGGGCGGCAAGCGCATCTCCGAGGACGTTCTCGCGCCGATCAATCGCCCCGGCGATCAAGCCGGCTGCACCGTCGACGAGGACGGCAACGTCAAGACGCCCGAGGGCTACAAGGCGGTCTGGGATCAGCTCGCCGACGGCGGCTGGATCGGCGTGTCCGCGCCCCTCGAGTTCGGCGGCGGCGGGATGCCCTTCGTGATGTCGATGGCGCTCTACGAGGGCTTCATCGGCGCGTCGGTCGCGTTCATGATGTACCCCGGTCTCTCGGTCGCGGCCGCCCGCGTGATCTCCAAGCATGGCCCCGAGGACAAGCGCGCGCTGTGGGCGACCAAGATGTTCACCGGCGAGTGGGGCGGCACCATGTGCCTCACCGAGGCCGGCGCGGGCAGCTCGGTCGGCGACAACCGGGCGCGCGCGACCCCGACCGACGAGCCGGGCGTCTACCACATCGAGGGCGAGAAGATCTTCATCAGCGCGGGCGACCACGACATGGTGGAGAACATCGTCCACCTCGTGCTCGCGCGCACGCCCAACGCCGGCAAGGGCACCAAGGGCCTCAGCCTGTTCATGGTCCCGAAGCTGCTCGTCGACGACGAGGCGGAGCTGCAGACCGGCGAGGGCGACGCGCCGATCGGCAACAACGCGAAGGTGCTGCGGATCGAGCACAAGATGGGCATCAACGGCTCCGCGACCTGCGTCATGGGCTTCGGCGCCGGCGGCCCCTGTCGTGGATGGCTCTTAGGACAGGAGAACCAGGGCATCGAGCTGATGTTCCTGATGATGAACGAGGCGCGCATCGGCGTCGCCGCCCAGGGCATGGCGATCGGCGCGGCCGCGTACAACTACTCGCTGCACTACGCCAACGAGCGCGTCCAGGGCAGCGCGCTGCGCGAGATGAGAAACGCCGACGCGCCGCGCGTGACGATCGTCAACCACCCCGACGTCCGCCGCATGCTGATGACGCAGAAGGTCTACGCCGACACCATGCGCTCGCTGTGCTGCCGCGTCGCGCTCATGAGCGACCTCGCCGAGCACATCGCGGATGAGGAGGAGAAGCGTCGCCTGTCCGGTCGCGTCGACCTGCTCACGCCGATCCTCAAGTCCATGTGCACCGACGTCGGCTACGAGATGGCGACGCTCGCGGTCCAGGTCTACGGCGGCTACGGCTACGTCCAGGAGTACCCGGTCGAGCAGCTCGTCCGCGACTCCAAGATCTTCTCGATCTACGAGGGCACCAACGGCATCCAGGCGATGGACCTGCTAGGCCGCAAGATGCGGATCGGCAGCGGCGCGCTGTTCATCGAGTGGATGCAGGAGTCCGAGTCCTTCCTGCGCGACGCCGCCAAGGCCGGCTTCATCGACCAGTCGGCGCGGATCAGCAAGGCCGTGCAGTCGCTCGCCGCGACCGCGATGCACCTCGCGAACGTCGGGCGCCAGCGCAACATCGAGGGCGCGATGCTGCAGGCGAGCCCGTTCCTACGGATGTTCGGCTACGTCCTGCTCGCGATCGAGGCCATCGACCAGGCCATGACCGCCAAGCGCGTGATGGCGGAGCGCGGCGAGTCGCCGCTGCTCAAGGCCAAGCTCCCCGAGCTCAACTTCTTCGTCAACAACGTCCTCCCCCTCGCTATCGCTACCGGTAAGGGCATCCAGTCCGGCGACGAGAGCTGCCTCGAGGAGCACCTCTTCCAGGTCTAGCCCCACCCGCCGGGCCCAGCCCCCACCCGCGTCCTGAGACAGGCGCCCGCGTCTCAACGCATGGGCGCCGCCCAAAAGGCGGAGCGTCCGGGCGTTAAGCCGCGACCCGACGCCCGCACCCTAATCTGCTGGGCGAGGAGCTCGTCACCAAGTGCCGGAGGTCTCGCTGGGACAGTTGACCTGGTACCGCGCCTTCGGCTCGATCACCGGATCGGACGGGCTGCCGCTCGCGCCCAGCGCGATGAAGTCGGTGCAGACCTCTTTGCGCGCCGCGTCGATCTTGACCGAGTGAGCCGCGCCGTTAAGAACCACGGGGTTGCCGTCCGCGAGCGCCTTGGCGCCCGAGCTGAAGCTCCCGACGGGATCCGCCGCGCTGATCGACGGCCCCTCGCCGTTGAACAGGTTCCGCGTCACGCTCGAGATCTTCGGCCCGACGATCGAGCCGTTGGTCACGCCCGCCATCGAGAACAGCGTGATGAGGGTCGCGTCGTAGGCCTGGTACGCCTCGGGAAGCGGCGCCGCCGAGAACCGCGCCTGAAACCGCTCGTCGAACTGCGCCGAGGTCTCGGCGTTGGGCATGTCCGGCGAGATGATCTCGATCGCCTCGAGCACCTCCGGGTCGTCGATCCGCGTCAACGCCTCCTTCATGCCGGCGAGGCCCCAGTGCGGGACGATCACGATGTCCGGCAGCGATCCGGCCTGCGCGTAGTACTCCTCGACCACCGATCCGCTCTCGGCTCCGCCGAGGACCATCAAGACGTCCGGCTCACCGCCGAGGTCGGTGTTCACGGCCCCCGCCACCGCGTCCGCGAAGTTGTTCGCGCTGTACGAGGTGATGATCTGCGCGCCCTTCTCCCCGCCGATGTCGTTGATGTCGATCCACCAGCTGCCGCCCTCGTTCATGACGGCCATCGCCTCGAACAGCGTCAGGCGCGTGAGGTCGTTGGAGAGGATCGTGATCATCCGCGGCGGCGCGATGTCGTTGAGGCGCGAGAGGATGGCGTTGGCGTACCGCGTCGCGCCTGGGGTGCCTCGCCAGACGACGCTGCCGGGGTCGGCGGGGCCGAGATCACCGCTCAGCACGGTCGGCGAGATCGTGAACGCGTTGATGTTGCCCGCGAGGCTGACCTCGTTGACGACCTGCGAGAACTCGGTCTTGTCGAACGGCCCGATCATCGCCGCGACGCCGACCGCGTCGGTCACGTCAGAGGAGCCCGCCAAGAACGCCGCGATCGAGCGCGCGCGCGTGGTGTCGCCCTTGGTGTCGCAGGCGAACCAAGCGATCTTGCGGTGGCTGTCGCTGGCGAGCGACGCGTTGGCGTTGAACTCCTCGATCGCCAGGCGGATGCCGTTCTCGATCTCCGCCCCGTCGTTGGCGCGGTTGATCAACGAGCCGACGAACACGACGCCGTCGTTATCCTCGGCGCCCACCGGATACACCGGCTCGTCGCACAGCTCCGAGCCGATCGTGTGGTCGAAGCAACGATGGGAGAAGCCGCAGATAAAGCTCTCGCCCAGCGGCTCGCACTCGCTGTTTTGATCACAACCCGCTGTCCGCGGCGTGCAGCGGTTGCTCTCCACCTCGCAGCGCATCGGCTTGTTGTCCTCAAAGAAGGTCGCGCAATCGTCGTCCGTGTAGCACTCGGTAAAGTCGAGGACCGACGTGCACGCTCCGGCGACCGTCGCCACGCCGAGCGTGGCGGCCCAGAGCCATCCGCGTTTCATCGAGACCATGTGCGAGAAACTCCTGAGTTCGCGTTCCGTTCGTAGAACCGGGGCATAGAGCCTAAATTCGAGCCAAACAACCTAACTAGAACCGACCCACGAGGCCGACGCCGACCTCGTGACCGGAGAAGTGGGGGACGAAGGCCGCGCGCTTCTCGGCGGGGTCCTTCGGGGTGCGGCTCTGGGGCAGCAGCAGGATGACGACGCCAGAGGCCGCGAGGATGCTGCCCGCGATGAACATCCCGTCAGCGGCGCGCGCCGCGTTGATGCCCTGCGCCTCGAGCTGGCGACGCATCGCAATATCAGGCGAGGTCCCGTCGAGCTGGCCGTGCTTGTTGCGGGCGATGCCCGCCGCGACACCGCCGCCGATCAGCGCGAGCGCGCCCACGCCGAGCAGCGAGTAGCCGACGACCCGCAGCTTTCGAGGATCGGGCGCGCGCGGGTTGTTGTCGACCGGCTGTGACGGCTGGCCGTCGTTGGGCGGCGGCTGCCCCTCGTTGGGCGGCGGCTGGCCGTCGTTAGGCGGCGGCTGCCCCTCGTTGGGCGGCGGCTGCTCCTCCGGCTGCTTCGGGTTCTTGTTGGGGTCGAGGCGGATCAGCTCTCGCAGCAGGGTCAGTCGCTTGAGCGCGGCCTGGCGAGCGTCGTAGTCCGCGGACGTATCTTGAATGAAGCGCTCGTAGTAGCCGACCGCGTCTTCGAGGTTGCCGGCCTCCTCGTGGATCCGCCCGATGTTGAACAGGATGTTCGGCTCGGGCCGTATCTCGTAGGCGCGTTCAAACAGCGCGATCGAGGCGGCGTACTCTTTCTTCTCGTAGCGTAGCCCCGCCTCTTCGGTCAGCGTTTCGTAGGCGTCGTCGTCGCTCGGCTCCTGGACCGCGACGGCGATCGGAGTTTGCAGAGGCGCGCGCGCGCTCGCGGTACCAATACCCGTACCCGACGCGATCAGGGAGACGCTCAAGATCGTAGGGATCGTCCGTTGCATAACTGTTCAGCCTCAAAGCTCAGCCGGCGTCTCCTCGGTCGGCCTCGTCAGCCTGCCGGCGGGCCGATTGCGACAATAGCCCATCCACGCGCGGCCGGCATCACTAAGTCGGCAAGAGACCGCCCGACGCCTTCTTCTTCTTCTTCTTGACCGGCGTGGGCCTGGGACGAGGCTTCTTCTTCTTCGCGGTCGGCTGCGGCTTCGGCTGCGGCTCGGGCGTGACTTCAGGCTCGGCCGGCCGCCGGATCGGCGCAGGCCGACGATCGACCTTGTCGAGACGCGGGATATCGAACACCTGATCGCCGTCTGACTTGACGTCGATAACAGTATCGCGCGTCTGGTAGCCTTCCTTCGCTACGGAGACCGTGTGATTCCCCGGCGGGACGCGGTGACTGAGCGGCGACTTGTTGATGTGCCGACCGTCGATATACACATCCGCGCCGTCCGGCACCGTGTTGATGTGAATCGATACTGGCTGCTTATCGAGTTCCTTCTGAAGCCGGTCGAGCTCCCGCTGCGCCCGCTCATGGCTCGGGTTGAGCGATAAGACCTGCTTGTAGTACTCGACCGCTTTCTCGTAATTGCCGTTGTTGGCGAAGGTCGCCGCCTGCGACATCTTCTGCGCGATCTCGATCTCGCGCAGCTTGGTGTTGTACTGCCCCTCGAGCAGCGGATCTCCCTTGAACATCGCCTGCTGCCCCTCGAGGGACTGCCGCGCGAAGTTGAACTGCTCGCCCTGGATCAGCACGTCGATCTGCGCGAGCAGCTCGCGGGGGTTCTTCGCCGTCGCGCCTTCACCGGCGACCGTCGCGGCCGGTCCGGTCTCGGCCTGGTCCTTGCCGCTGTTGTTGAACATCACCAGCAGCACGATCGCGCCGAACACCAGCATCAAGCCGATCGCGATCCGCCGCATGCTCTTGGCGCGGCTCTCGCTCTCGCTGTTGGGATCCGTGACCGGCACGACGATGCGGCCGTCGGAGTCCTGGTAGATGCTCGAGTCGTCGATCCGGTAGCCCTGCGACTTGAGATCGTCGAGCGCGCTCTTGGGGATCGAGACGCTCGGCGGCGCGGGCACCCCGGGCGCGCGCGAGCCCGTCGACGACGCGGCGGATCGGGGGAACGAGCCGACCTGGATCTGATCGACCGGGACGACCTTCTCGGAGCGCGGCCCGGTGTTCGGCTCCTCCTCGACGAAGTCGGCCGGCACCTCCGGCTTCGGCTCCGCGCGCGGGAGCCGAAACATCGAGAACGGGACCTGGTCGATGAGACCCTCGACGACCTCGTTGGCGTCACGCGGTCGGCGGTCTGGCTTCTTCTCGAGGCAGCGCTCGATCAGCTCGATGACCCCCTTCGGGACCTCGTGGTCCTCGGGCAGGATCGCCTCGAGCGGCTCGGGCTTCTCGTGAACGTGCTTGTAGAGCACGGAGGCGTCGTTGTCGGCCTCAAACGGCACCTTGCCGCACAGCATGAAATAGAACAGGATGCCGACCGCGTAGACATCAACCCGCTGATCCGCGCGCTGCCCCTGAATCTGCTCGGGCGAGAGGCAGGTCGGCGTGCCGAGCACGTTCTGCTTGGTGATGTCGGACGATCCAGAGACCAGCTTGGCGAGCCCGAAGTCGAGGATCTTGACGTAGTTGGCGCGGCCCTGCCGCTCGCACAACATGATGTTGGCGGGCTTGATGTCGCGGTGCACGATGCCGCGCGAATGCGCCTCGCCGAGCCCCTTGAGCACCTGCGCCGCGACCGGCACGAACTCCGCGAGCGTCAACACCTTCTTGCGTCGAACGAAGCGGTTGAGCGTCTCGCCGTCGACGTACTCCATGACGATGTAGGCGCGTCCGCCAACACGTCCGAAGTCGTGCAAGGTGACGATGTTGGGGTGCTGCAGGCTGCTCAAGCCTCGAGCCTCGCGCTCGAAGCGAGCTAAGGCCTCGGGGTCTCCGATCCAGTCGGGCGCGAGGACCTTGATCACGACCTGGCGACGGAGGTCGAGCTGGGTCGCTTTATAAACGACCCCCATCCCTCCACGCCCGAGACGCGTCTCAATGTGGTACCGGCCCGCGAACGTCGTCCCGATAAGTGGGTCGTTTTGCGTTTGATCGTCAGTGCTGCTCATGGACGTATGAGGGAGATGAAGGGCCGAGGCTCGCGTCCGGGGCCCCCCCGAGAACTCGAGTACCGGGGGATCGAGAGGATTATCGCCAGATTTATCGGGAATTCCGAGCCGTCACTCGGCGTGTAGACGCTATCACAACTGGTTCGTGGATCGCGGATCTTCGGCAACCGAGCGCCGCGGCGCGCACATGCGCGTACACACCGACGAACGGGTGTCGATCGCGGGTTGACCTGAACAGATTCCACGTTGCTCATCGCTCCAACGGCTCGGCGCCGCAGACGATCCGCCTCGGCTCGCCAACCGGTCCTCGTGCTCGATCGACGGCGTGGCGGTGACCGCCTGCATATGAAGACCTTTCGAACGTCAAGCAATTCCAGACCCGCGCCGATGTGCGAGAACGCGACGCGAAGCCCGAGAATTGTGCATAATCCCGCATCGTGACGTCACTGAGCTTCGCAAAAACCGTCAAATCCTTAAGCCGTGGAAGTCGTACGCTGCTCGTCGTCGCGCCGCCCAGCGTTTGCAAGCCCCGCAAGTTCCCCGCGGTCCTCGACAAAGCGACCAGCAAGCTGCTGACCGATATGGCGCGGGACGCCTCCCCGGGTGACCTCGGGACCACGGTTTGCTCCCTGACGGGCGGCCGGTCGCCCCGTCGTCTTTGTCTCGGCCTGCTCCCGGAGACACGCTCGCGTTACAACTCGCCCGCCCGCCCAGGCGCGATCCGGCGCGTCGTCGGCAACGCCAACTTCGACGATAAGGGCAAGAACGCGATCCTGTTCATCCTCGACGACCCCGCGCACCTGCTGGCGGCCGTCAACGCTGCCGGCCGCGCGCTCCCCTTGTTCAACCGCAAGAGCGGCGACAAGAGCGAGCGCCGCGTCGAGCTGCTCGCTATCGACCGCAAGGGCAACGTCATCCCCCACGACGCGCTCATCGAGTCGACGCTGAAGGCGAGCCGAGAGTCCGCCGAGCTGGTCGACACGCCGCCCACCGAGCTCAACCCCGAGGAGTACTCCAAGCGCGTTAAGGCGATCCTCAAGCCGCTCGCCAACGTGAAGATCCGCGAGATCGCCGGCCCCAACCTGGTCAAGCACGGGCTGCTCGGGATCCACTCGGTCGGGCGCGCCGCCATGAACGCGCCGCGGCTCGTAATCGCGACCTACACCCCGCCGCGCGACATCGCGGCGGCTGAGCCGCGGCACTACGCGCTCGTCGGCAAGGGCGTCACCTACGACACCGGCGGCCTCAACCTGAAGATCAGCGGCTCGATGCGCAACATGAAGTGCGACATGGGCGGCTCGGCGGCGGTCTTCGGCGCGTTCCGTGTGCTCGTCGAGACAGGCTTTCGCCACAAGCTGAGCCTGCTCATGCCGATGGCCGAGAACGCGATCGGCCCGAACTCGTACAAGCCCGACGACATCCTCACCGCGCACTCGGGCAAGACCGTCGAGATCCACAACACCGACGCCGAGGGCCGGCTGCTGCTCATCGACGGCGTCAGCTGGGCGGCGCGGGAGCTGCAAGCGGATGTCGTGATCGACGCGGCGACGCTCACCGGCGCGCAGATGATCTCGACCGGCTCCATGCACGCCGCGGTCGTCAGCAACGACGGCGACATCGAGGCGGCGATGCTGAACGCCGGCCGCGTCACCGGCGATCTCTGTCACCCGCTCCCCTTCGCGCCCGAGTTCTACAAGCGCGAATTTGAGAGCCAGGTCGCGGACATGACGAACTCGGTGCACAACCGCATGAACGCGCAGTCGGCCTGCGCCGCGCAGTTCGTGTACTGGCACCTCGAGGGCACGGACGCGCGCTGGTGCCATATCGACCTCGCCGGTCCCGCCTTCCGCAACACGCGCGGCACCGGCTACGGCGTCGCCCTGATCTCGCAGACGCTGCGCGACCTGACCGCGGAGGCGCCGAGCGACGACGACAACAGCGACGAGGACTGATCCCGACGCGGAGTCGGATCAATCCCGCGCGAGCGCGACCGTTTTCGGTCGCGCTCGTTTGACGTCAGCTCGAAGAATCTGCAGGCGCGCATGAGCGCGTCGCCGGCTCAACAGCGCCGGCGCGCGACGTGGTCGCGGTATCATCAACCCCTCGCATGATCGTCGCCGTCGCTTGGCTCGCGTCAGGCCGACGGCGCGCGACGGAGAGGTAGACAGAACCCCCGTGCTCACCGCTGACTCGATCCCCTACTCGTGGCGCTCCGCTATCGGCGAAGAGCTGGACAAGCCGTACTTTCACAAGCTCCTCGACTACGTCGAGGACGAGCGCGCGAGCGCGACGATCCTGCCGCCCGAGGACGAGGTCTTCCAGGCCTTCGAGCTCACGCCCTTCGACCAGGTCAAGGTCGTCATCCTCGGCCAGGATCCCTACCCGACCCCGGGCTTCGCCCACGGGCTCGCGTTCTCGGTCAAACCCGAGGTGCGGCCGATCCCGCGTTCCCTTCAGAACATGTACCAAGAGCTCCACGACGACCTCGGCGCGACGCCGCCGAGCCACGGCAACCTGACTTTCTGGGCGCAGCAGGGCGTCCTGCTGCTCAACGCCGTGCTGACCGTCCGCGAGCGCAAGCCCAACGCGCATAAGAACAAGGGCTGGGAGAAGTTCACGACCGCCGTGCTCAAGGCGCTGAGCGAGCGCTACCGGCCGATCGTGTTCGTGTTCTGGGGCGGATTCGCCCAGAAGCTCGCGCGTCTGGTCGACACCGACGTCCACGAGATCATCCTCGGCACCCACCCCTCGCCGCTCTCGGCCCGCAACGGCTTCTTCGGCAGCAAGCCGTTCTCGGCGATCAACGACAAGCTCCGCACCTTCGGCCACACGCCGATCGACTGGGAGCTCCCCGAGATCTAGCGACCCGCGCCGGAACCTTCGGCCGCTAGCCCCGGGCTCGACGGCTGGTAGCATGCGCGGGTGCTCGGCATCGCGCTCGTCGGACTCGCCGTGTTGGCGGCGCTCGCCGTCGCCGCGCCAGAGCTCTTGACGGAGCTGTGCGCGAAGGAGGGCCCGCTCGAGCAGCTCTCGCACGGGGTGCTCGCCGTCGCCGCGCTCGCGTGGCTACGCAGAGGGCTGCGCGATCGCGGCGATCGCCGCTGGTCGCTGCTGGTCGCGGCCTGGCTGCTGCTCGTGCTGGGGGAGGAGATCGACTGGGGCGGCGTCTACTACTTCAACGGCGTCGCCGACTACCTGCGCGCGCGCGTCGGGCATCGCAACCTCCACAACGCCCTCGACGGCCTCGCGTACACGGGCTTCGCGCTGCTCACCGCCGCGCTCTTGCTGCTCGGGGTCCAGCGCGCGCGGGCGCGCGCGCGCGACGGTCGTGGAGCGCGCGGGCCAACGCGCGACGACGCGCTCGGCCTCGCCCTGCTCGCGCTCGTCACGACCGTCGTCACGCTGGCGCTCCCGCGCCTCGAGGCCACCGTCGAGGAGTTCGCCGAGTTCCTGTTCTACGCTGGCATGTTGTGGATCGCGCTGCGCCCTGCCCCGTTTTCTTGGCGTCTGGCGACAGGTCGTTAAAACTACATACACCTACACCGAAACGACCGCTCTGATGATCGAACGACGCAAAGCGCGCAGCTCCAACCCGTGCGAAGCCGCGGGCCTCTTCCTCAAGCAGATCGCCCAGGACGCGCGACTTCACCGCGTCGTCCTCGCCAGCCAGGAGGGCCTGCTGATCGCCGGATCGTCCGATCCCGGCGTCGACGCGCAGCTCGCCGCGCTCGCCCCGCTCGCCGAGAGCGGCCCGGAGCACGTCGACCCCGCGATGGCGTGGAAGATCACGATGGGTCGCCCGATCCAGACGTGGCCGGTGCAGGTCCGCGGGCGCCCGTTCCTGCTCGCGGGGCTCGGGCAGCCGACTGACCTGCGCCGCGACGTCCACGTCGGCCTCGATCGGATCCTCGCGCCGCGCGTGCTCGCGGCCCAAGTCGATCCCGTCTTGAACTGATCGCCGTCTAGACCGCGTCGCTGACGCTCGCGAAGTTGAAGCCGTGGACGACCAGCGGCGGCACCACCGCGAGGCCGCCGGCGCCGACGCGCTCGGGCCGACCGAGCGCGAGCACGTTCTTCAGCAGCGTCACCGGGCTCTCGTTGTAGCGCATGTTCTTGATCGGCCTGGCGATCTTGCCCTGCTCGATCAGGAAGGTGCCGTCACGCGTGAGGCCGGTCGCCAGGATCGTGCGCCGCTCGAGCATGCGGTTGTACCAAAACCGCGTGACGAGCACGCCGCGGTCGACCCCCTTGATGAGCTCCGCGAGCGAGCGCTTGGTGCCCGCCATGAACAGCGAGCGCGGACCCGGGAGCGCCGCCCTGCCCTGCTTCTTCGCCCAGTAGCGCGAGTACGCGAGGTTCTTGAGCACGCCGCCCTCGATCCAGGTCGTCGGCTGCAGCGCGACGCCGCCGGGGCCGATCGGCGACGAGGGGTGCTCGGTCGACGTGGGATCGCTGCGGATCGTGACGAGGTTGTGGAACAAGCCCTCGCCGACGCGCGTGCCGCCGCCGGGCCGCGAGAAGTAGCTGCGCCCCTCGTCGGCCGCGCGCGCGCTGAGCGAGCCCGTCAAGAACCACAGCAGGTCGGCGACCGCCTGCGGCTCGAGGACCACGGTGTAGCGGCCGGGCTTCAGCTCCTGTGGCCCTTGGGACATCTCGCCCTTGTCGGCCGCCGCGAGCGCGACCGCCTCTGGATCGAGCCAGTCGACGTGGTGCGTCGCGGCGCCGGCCCAGCCGCTCCCGGTCCCGTCGCGCGTGCGCATCGTCGTGGTCACCGAGACGCCGGTCGCGCGGTGGTAGGCGAACAGGCCCTGCTTGTTGGCGGTCGCGCGCGCGCCCTCGCGGGCCTGCACGATGCCGGCCGCGTCGAGCTTGCGCAGGTTGCCGACGCGGATGAACTTGGCCACGAGGTTCGCGCGTGACTCAGCGGACAGCTTGGCGGTCGCGTCGACGTAGGCCTTGACCGCGGGGTACTGCTGGGGGCCGAGCGGCGGCATGTGCTCGGGGTCGACGGGCGAGAGCCGACACAGCTCCTGCGCCTTCGCCACCAGCGCGCGCACGCCCTCGCGATCGCGGCGGTTGCCCGAGACGGTCGCCGAGCGCCCGCCCTCGCTGGCGGTCACCGAGACGGTGAGGCGCTCGACGTCGCCGGAGGTCGTCGCCTGGTTGTTGGCGAAGCGCAGGTTGCCCTCGCGCGCGGCCGAGACGGTGACCTCGAGCTCGGGCACGCTCGCCGCCTTGATCGCCGCCTGCGTGATCTTCTTGGCCTCGCCCTTCGACAGCGTCATCGATCTCCCCCTGTGTTGAGCACGTTGACGCGGAAGCGCGCGGGCGGGCAGCCGTGGCTGACCGCGTTGACCTGCCCGGGCTCTCCCTTGCCGTCGCTGAAGCTCCCGCCGAGCCGGTACGAGCCCTCGCCGCCGATCATGTCGCAGGACCTCCAGAAGTCGACCGTGTTGGCCTGGTACGCGACGTCGCGCAGGGGCCGGGTCAGGCGGCCGTTCTTGATCTCCCAGAAGAACTGCCCGCCGAACTGGAAGTTGTAGCGCTGATGGTCGATCGACCAGCTCCCGCGCCCGCTGATCAAGATCCCGTCGTCCGTCGCGTTGATCAGATCCTCGGTGGTGTAGCCCTCGCGCCCGGGCTGCAGGCTGATGTTCGGCATACGCTGAAACGAGACGCTCCCGTAGCTGTCGCCGTAGCTGCAGCCACGGCTCGCCGACTCGCCGATCCACGCGGCCTGGTCGCGCGTCGTCTGCCAGCCCACGAGCGCGCCGCGCTTGACGATGTCCCAGCGCTGCGCGGGCACGGCCTCGTCATCCCAGCCGGTCGTCGCTAGCCCGCCGGGCTGGGTTCGATCGGCGACCAGGTTGACGAGCTCGCTGCCGAGCTGGAGCTCGCCCGTCATCTCGGGGCGCAGGAAGCTGGTCCCCGCGAAGTTGGCCTCGTAGCCCATCGCGCGGTCGAGCTCGGTCGGGTGCCCGATGCTCTCGTGGATCGTCAGCCACAGGTTGGTCGGCGCGAGGATCACGGTCTTCTCGCCGGGCTCGACGCTCGCGGCGTGCAGCTTGCGGACCGCGTCCTCGCCGATCTTCGGGCCGGTCTTGATGAACTCCGCCGCGCCGCAGTGCTCCCAGCCCGCCAGCATCGGCTGGACCTCGTGGGCCCGCGACGCGAAGCGCCCGCGCCGGACATCGACCGCGGTCGCGCTGAAGCCCGGGTTGACGCGGAAGAACACTTGGTGAACGCGCGAGCCCTCGCTCGTGAGCACGAGCTTCTCCTCGCGGACCGCGAACGAGAACGCGTTGACGTGGCGCACGCCCGGGACCTTGAGCGTGCGCGTCGCGGCCTCGATCAGGTACTCGGCCTTGTCCTTGATCGGCACCGCGAAGGGATCGATCTCGTAGGGCGAGACCCAGGTGCCCGTGACCACCCCTGCCGGCGCCAGCGTGACCGGCCCCGGTCGCAAGAGCGCGCTGCGCTTGGCCTGCGCGATCGCCTGCTTGACGATTTTCTTGATCGCCGTGGGCTCCATGCGCGGCGTCGCGGCGAAGCCCCAGGCGCCGTCGCAGATCACCCGCACGCCCACGCCGTACTCCTCGCTGTGGCTCGCGCCGCTGATGTGATCGTCGCGCACGCTCACGCGCTCGCGGAGCCAGCGGACGAGGCGCGCGTCGCTGTAGCTCGCGCCGGCCTTTCGCGCCTCGTCGATCGCCAACGAGGCGAGCTTCTCGTCGGCGAGCAGCGGGCTGCCCGAGATCAGCTCGGCCCCGCGCGCCGCCCCCGGCGACGTGTGAGCCGGCGCGGGCTCGCGCGGCCCGGCCCACAGCGCGCGCCCGGGGAGCAGCGCGCCGGCGGAGGCCAACCCCGAGACCGCGAGGAAGTTACGCCGCGAACTCGTCGTGCTCCGTCGCCCCATACCGACGGGATGATAACGTACGCGTCCGCGCGTAGTCGTTGTAGAGCGTGGTCGCGCCCGCTCGTCGGCGCGCTCCGATTTCTGGCGTCGATGGCGAGCGCCCGCCACACTCACCCCCACCGACGCGCGGGTTCACGTGTGCGCGCCGCGCGTCTGCCCCACGCCCACCCGCGACTTTCTGGAGCACTCCCATGCGTACGCCAACGCCGAACCTGAAGTCGCTCACCCGCCGAACGCTCACGACCGCGTCCCTCGCCGCCGCGCTCGTGACCTCCGCCTGCGCCTCGACCCGCGCCCCGGAGGACAGCAAGAAGCAGGACGCCGCTGAGCCGAAGGCGCCCGCCCCCGCGCCGAAGCCCGAGCCCAAGGTTGAGCCCGAGCCCCCGAAGGATCCGCGCGTGCTCGCCGAGAGCGGCCTCGGTGTCGGCGGCGAGCTCAAGCCCTTCGAGATCGTCAACAGCGAGACCGGCGAGCGCTACTGCCAGATCTGCAAGTTCGGCGCGTCGCCGAAGATCATGGCCGTCGGCGCGCTCGACGACGTCGACTTCCACGACGACCTGCAGAACCTCGACGCGGTGGTCAAGAAGTACAACACCGAGCGCGGCGACGATGCGCTCAAGGCCTTCGGCGTCGTGACGGTGATCCGCGACGGCAAGAGCATCACGCCGCTGCAGGAGCGCGAGGCGCTGCTCGAGCGGGTCAAGCAGCTGCGCGCGACCCTGCGCGTCGACATCCCCATCGTCGTCCCCGCGCTCCAAGAGGCGGGGCCCAACAAGGCCTTCGACGACTACTACAACATCACCAAGAGCCGCACCGTGATGTTCGCCGACGGCCGCAACGCCGTGAAGTTCTCCGCCGTCGCGCCGCCGGATCTCTTCAAGCTCAACCAGGCGATCCTCGAGGTCGTGGGCGCCACGAAGCCCGAGCCTGAGCCCGAGCCCGCGGGCTCGTAACGACCGAGCTACGGCACGAAGAACTTCATGCCGACGGGCGGCGCCCAGCCGGGGAAGTCCTCGAGCACCAAGTAGGCGCGCGCGCACAGGATCAGGATCGGCAGGCCCGCCGGGATGAACGCGACCAAGAAGCCGCGGATCGCCGGGATGTTGTGGGTCCCCGTGAGCGCGCAGCCGAGCTGGATGAAGAACATCAGCCAGATCACGCCGGCCGCGATCGCGAAGGTCGTGAAGCCGAGGCCCACGGTGTGCAGCGCGATGTCGAGCAGCGAGACGCACAGCAGCGCCGGCGCGAGCGCGTAGCCGGTCGCCCGCAGCGTCGCGCCGATCGAGCGCGGCGCCCCGCCGGTCAGCGACAGCGCGACGTGGCTGAAGATCCCGTTGAAGAAGTAGATCAACGGTAAGCCCGCGGGCACCAAGAGCAGCAGCCACAAAGACAGCGCCTCGACGAGCCGCGGATCGAAGAGCGAGTGCGCCGGGCGAATCCGCGTCGGCGTGGGCCCGCCGGTCGCCGAGAACACGATGAACGTCACGATCAAGCCGAGCCAGATCGGCAGACGCACCGCGGCGAGGAAGCCCAGCGCGGTCCCGTGCGCGACCGGCTCCTGAACCCGCGCGAAGCTGCGGATCGGGCGTCGCAGCAGCTGGACGATGGTGAACACGAGGCGCCACGCGGTCCCCGGGAGCTGCTCGACGCCGCGATCGCCCGCCTCGGAGGCCAAGCGATCCGCACGGCTCGCGCGCGACCACTCGATCGGCAAGGGGCTCCAAGGTCCCTTTGACGCGGCGAGCAGCCGTCGACCGACCGCGCGACGTCGCGCCGCGCGAGATTGCCCCGGGCCCGCGTCCGACGACGACTCGCTGTCGCGCTTGGATTGTGGACCGCTCGGCACGGGCGCGCAGAGTGTACCTGTTTCGGCGCCGCTCCGCGCCACGGCGCGGCGTGATTTTGGCGAGGCGACGCCGTGCCCCCGAGCACAACAAGCCGTCGCGCGCCGCGTCCCCGATGCACTACCCTTTGGATATGCCAGGGGAGACGACTCGAACCCGGCGGTCCGCGGTCACGCGGGCGGTCACGCTGACGTCGATGGCCGCCGTCGTGATGACGCTCGCGCTCGTCAGCGGCTGCGCGACCAACAAGGATCAGCTCCCGCGCCACTACGACGATCCCGATCACATGATCCAGGTGTTCGAAACGCCCGAGCGCGACGCCTGGGCCAAGCCCGATCAGGTCGTGCGCGCGCTGCAGATCGAGAACCAGGACTCGGTGATCGCCGACATCGGCGCGGGATCCGGCTACTTCACGCGCCGGCTCGCGCTCGAGGCTCCGGCCGGCAAGGTCTACGCGGTCGACGTCGACGACAAGTTCAAGACCTATATCGAGAGCAACCGCGAGAGCTGGGGGACCCCCAACATCGAGCCGCACCTCGCGTTCTACGATGACCCGGCGCTGCCGGAGCGCGCGCTCGACATGATCTTCATGTCGAACACCTACGCGTACCTGCGCGATCGCGTGCCGTACCTGGTCAAGCTGCGCGAGGCGCTCGCGCCCGGCGGCCAGCTCGTCGTCATCAACTTCAGGCCCGAGGCCCAGGTCCCGGGCGACGCCGCCCCCGCGCCGGCCTACCGTGTGCCCAGGGCCACTGCGATCAAGGAGCTGGCTGAGGCAGGGTTCGTCCTGGAGCGAGAGGAGAGCTTCCTCGAGCACCAGTACTTCCTGATCCTCCGAGTCGGACCTTGAACCGCAGCCACGCCGCCGCTTCCCCCACCGCTTCCACCACCCCCGCCGGCGCCGCTGGCCAGGCGCTCGATGACGCCGAGCTGACGGTCCGCTACGCGCGCGCCGTCGCGCGCCTCGCCGCGCAGCAGAAACCGACGGGCGCCGTCGCCGGTGAGGTCATCTGGAACACGATGCTGGTCGCCCAGTACGTGATCCTGTGCCACATCGTCGGGCACCGGATCCCGCCGGCGCGGGCCGCTCGAGTCGAGCGCTACCTCGAGCAAAACGTCCGCGCCGACGGCGGCTGGGGCATGCACCCGCAGAGCGAGAGCTACCTGTTTCACACGGTGCTCGCCTACGTCGCGCTGCGGCTGCTCGGCCGCGCCGCGGACGATCCGCTCCTCGTCGCGGCGCGCCGCTGGATCCACGGCCACGGCGGCGTCCCGCAGCTCCCGACCTGGGGTCGCGTGTGGCTCGCCATGCTCGAGCTCTACCCCTGGGACCAGGTCCAGCCGATCGCGCCCGAGCTGTGGCTTCAGCCAGACGCCTCGCCCACGCACCCCAGGCGGTTCTACTGCCACCTTCGCCTGATCTACCTCGGGCTCTCCTACGTCTACGGCAAGCAGCTCACGGCCGACCCGAGCGCACGCGTCGACGCGATCCGCGAGGAGCTCTTCCCCGGCGGCTACGAGCTCGCGCCCTTCGCCGCCCACCGCCACGAGGTCGCCGCCACCGACCTGTTCGAACCGACCAGCGTCTCGCTGCGCGCGCTGTTCGACGGGCTCCGGTGGATCGAGGGCGTCGCGCCGGCCGCCGCCGCCACGTCGCTGCGCCGACGCGCCCTCGCGCGGGCGATGGAGCACATCAAGTTCGAGTTCGCGTCGACGGACTACGTGTGCCTGAGCCCGGTCAACGGCATGCTGTTCTGCCTCGCGCTGTTCGCCGACGACCCCTACCACCCCGAGCTCCCCGCGGCGCTGCACGGGCTCGAGTACTGGGTCTGGGAGGACGATGAGCAGGGCATGCGGATCGCCGGGGCGCGCAGCGACATCTGGGACACGAGCTTCGCGATCCAGGCGCTGTGCGAGGGCCCGCGGATCGAGCGGGTCGACGCCGTCGTCGCGCGCATGTGCGACTGGCTCGCGCGCGCCCAGCAGCGCGGCGACCTCGAGTCCGGCGCCGCGCACTACCGGGCGCCGGCGCGCGGCGGCTGGGGCTTCGCCGACGAGCGCCACCCGTGGCCGGTCAGCGACTGCACGGCGGAGGCGATCGAGGCCCTGCTGCTCGCGCGGGCGCGGGGCATGGGCGCCGACATCCCGCCGGAGCTCGAGGCCGCCGCGCGCTTCATCCTCGCCCGCCAAAACGACGACGGCGGCTTCGGCTCCTACGAGCGACGACGCGGCGCCACGCTGCTGCGACGTCTCAACCCCGCCGAGATCTACGGCAGCTGCATGATCGAGGAGAGCTACACCGAGTGCACCGCGAGCTGCGTGCGCGGCCTCGTCACGGCCCGCGACGCGCTCGCGCGGCAGGGCGCGCCGCGCTCGCTGCTGCGGTCGCTCGACCGCGCCATCAAGCGCGGCGTTCGCCGGCTGCTCGCCGCCCAAGACCGCTCGCGTGGCGCGTGGGCCGGCTTCTGGGGCGTGCACTACACCTACGGCACCTTCTTCGCGGTCGCGGCGCTGCGCGCCGCGGGCCTGCCGAGCTCACACCGCGCCTTGCTGCGCGCGCGCGACTGGCTGCTGGAGCACCAGCGTGACGACGGCGGCTGGGGCGAGAGCTACGAGGGGCTGCTGCACGATCGCCCGATCGCGCTGCCGCGCGAGCAGCCCAGCCTGGTCGTGCAGACATCCTGGGCCGCGCTCGCGCTGCTCGAGCTCGACGCCGACGTCGGCCCGTCCGCCCGCGCCGTCGAGCGCGCCATCAACTTCATCGCCGCGCGTCAGCGTCAAGACGGCAGCTGGCCGCGCGAGCCCGCGAGCGGCGTATTCTTCAACACCGCCGTCCTCGACTACGATCTCTACCGCCAAGTGTTCCCGACCTGGGCGCTCGCGCGCTACCTCGCCCGCGCTACTCGTTGACGCCGTTGACCTCGATCGTCGGCTCGACGCGCTCGACGCTCACCCGGATCACGTGGCGGGCATCCGCGGCCAACACCTTGAAGCGGATATTCTCCCACACGAACACCGAGCCGGCGATCGGGATCTGACCGGCGAGCCGGGTCAGGAGGTCGCCGATGCTGTCGACGCCCTCGAGCTCTTCGAACTCCTCGATCTTCAGGCGCTCCTCGACGCGCGTCAGGCTGTCTTGCCCGTGGAAGAAGTACACGCCGTCTTGCTGCTCGGGCGAGGAGCGCAGCGGCGCGCGGTCGGACTCGTCAAAGATCTGCCCGACGATCTGCTCGAGCACGTCCTCGAGCGTGATCGCGCCGACCGTGTCCCCCGCGTCGTCGACGACGATCCCGAGATGCACGCGCTGCTCTTTGAAGCGCCGCAGGACGTCATGCAGGCGCTGGGACTCGCTCACGAACACCGGCGGCCGCAGGATCCGCTCGATGTTCTCGGCGTCAGCGAGGCCGACGAGCTGCTTGATGTGCAGGATCCCGCGCACGTTGTCGATGTTGCCCTGGTACACGGGCAAGCGGCTGTGGCCCGAGCGGATCGCGACCTCGCGGACCTGACGGACCTCCCACTCGAGATCGACCGCGGTCACCTGATCGACCGGCACCATGATGTCGCGGACGATCTTGTCCTCGAAGCTGACGATGCGCCGCAGCAGCGCCGCCTGGTCCGCGTTGATCGACCCCTGGCTGCGCCCGACCTTCACCAGGTAGCCGATCTCGTCGGAGGTCACCGGGCTCGACAGGCTCAGGTTGCCGCCCCCGGTGAAGCGCTTGAGCACGAAGTTGGTGATGTGGGTCAGCAGCCACAGCGCCGGCGCCATCAGGCGACTGAGGAAGCTCAGGAAGCCGAGCGCGGGCACCGAGACCTGCTCGTTGTAGGCCCGGCCGATCGCCTTGGGCGTGATCTCGCCGAAGATCAGCAGCACGACGGTCGTGAAGACCACCGCCCCGGCGACCGCGTAGTCGCCGTATGGCCCCCCGTGCAGGTGCCGAATCGCTATCGCGGTGATCAGCGAGCCGACGATCGTGTTCGTGATGTTGTTGCCGACGAGGATCGTCGAGAGCACGCGCACCGGCTGGTTGACCCAGAACGCCATCAAGCGGCCGCGGCGTCCCCCGTCCTCGGCCACCCGGCGCGCGCGGCGAATATCGAGGCTCGTGATCGCGGTCTCGGAGCCCGAGAAGAACATACTGCCGACCACGCAGAGCGCGACCACCAGCACCTGGAGCGCGTCGATCTCAGTCATGGCGACCGTCCGCCCTGCGTGCGTGCGCGCGCGCGATCAGGTTCGAGATCAAGCCCGTGGACGAGCCCGTGGACGAGCCCGTGGAAGAGCCCGTGGAAGAGCGCGTCCCCGCGCGTCTCGAGCCAGTAGGTCCAGGTTCGTCGGAGTCGTTCACGGCTGCGCGGTTCATGACGGCGTGAGCAACGCGCGCGGCGAGACGGCCAGCCGCGTCATCGGTGGGTTGGAGTGCTCTTGCACGCGCCTCCCCATCTCGCACCAAAGCCTACCGCGATTTCGCGCTGGTCTTCCGCTCACCGTTGATGTCGTTCCTCGCCGAGTTCTCAGTCTTGACGGGCCGAAGCGGTCGCATGGTCGCGTCCGAGCCCGGTCTCCTGCGACGCGCAGGCACCGGGATAGCGTCGGCTGTCCGCGGCTCGCTGGCAAGTCCGAACATCACGCCGCGCGAGAACAACGTTGACGAATTTTGCCCGTCCGAAGATGCGCGCAAACACCACGACACGCGTGTCAGGGTGATTTTTGCGAAAAACGCGCAGCTAGGACATTTGCGTCATAGCATAGGCAAAAATACTGTAACCGTTTTGTGACAATTTATAATTTTCAAACACTTGGACGCGTGGCACCAAAGCTGCTTCATAGAGGGGCGTCCAACGGGAAACCGGCGGACACTTCACCTAACTTACCTAGCTTTTCCTACACTTCCTTACCTATCTTAACGCCTTACCTGGCTTTCCTTAAACCTGATCTGGCTTCTCCTGACTTGACCTGAATCTGGCTTTCGTGATTCCCGGCCGCCCTTAATCCATAGCTTGCTTTGTCCGTTTCACGACAACTTACTTGGCCTGGCTTCGCGTCTCTTGAACTTATCTTGCGCTTAACTTGACCTAACGACGACAGGCGCGTGCTCGCGCTTTCGCATGGTCGGTGCTGCTATCGAACATCTAAACTGGGGGGGGACCCAGGATGGCCTGGTCAGCTGTCCTGGGTTCTCGTTTTGGTTATCCCGGGCTTTGGGACCTGACTTATCGGTCAGGCACTGCCGCGCGCGTCCGCCCGAGCGCTCGTCACAGCTCGTGCAGGTGGTCCTCGGGCTCCGGCACGCGGTTGGCGAGTCGCCAGACCTGCTCGGGCGCGACCCTTCCCTCGACCCCTTCTTCGAGCTCGAGACGGCCCGGGTCGCCCTCGGGGAGGGGCAGGCGCGCGGCGTCGAGCACGAGATGGGCCCGTAGCGCGCAGCGCGGCCCCAGCGGCATGGCGTGGAGCGCGGGCGCCCATCCGCGCTTGCCGACCTCGGCTGGCTCAAAGTGCAGGCGCCCCTCACAGCGCGGACAAGGGATGTAATTGGATCGCTCGCCGCGCCAGAGCGTGATAAGCGGCGCCTCGCCGCGCCCGTGGAGCCGACGGGCCTCCGACCACCAGCGCGCGTCGAAGGGGTAGACGCCGCGGATCGAGGGCGGAGGGAGGATCCGCTCGCCCTCGACCTTGGTCGTCAACCAGCGCGCGGCGAGGTAGTAGGCCGGCGCCTGCCGGCCCTCGTGCTCCCGTGTCTCGACGAACAGCAGCGGGCTTTCGAAGTGTGGATCGAGCGTCCACGATCGCTCGAGCTCCTCGCGCGCAGCCCCGGCGAGCCGCCAGAAGCGATGCCCGACGACGACCCGCGTGAGGCGATCGACGAACACGAACAGGACGTTGGAGAGCTTGTCCCAGGGGTTGATCGCCAGGTCGCAGACCTTGAGCTTGTCGCACGCGAGCCGGCCGGAGCGCCGCCGCCAGATCGAGACGAGCTTGAGCTCGATCCGCTCCTCCCAGTCGAGGACCGCGTCGCCGTCGTGCGGCTCGAGCCCGAGATGCCACTGCAGCGCGTTCCCGTGACGACCACGCGAACGACGAGGCGTCACGAGCTCCGCCGCCGGACCGAGCGGCAAACCAAGCGCCGCGTCGGCGAGCGCCTCTAAGTAGGCGCACCGTCGCGGCGGCGCGTCCCGCCCGTGCGGCGGGTGGCGTAGCGGCATTCGCACGTTGTGCTCCCATCCCTAGGCGCGTGAACGACCGGGCCCAACACGCGCCGGTCGCTCACACGGACCGCGTCCATGCGGCCCGACGGGTCACAGGCGACTCAGTGCGCCTTGGCGTCCGCCTTCTTCTCGTCCTTCTTGGCGTCGCCCTTCGCGTCCGCCTTCTTCGCGTCCTTACCGTCCTTGGCCACCGGCTTGTCTTCCTTCTTCTTCCCCGGCTGCTCCGCGCACCCAATGCTCATCAGCGACAGACCGACCAACAAGTACCCGAGCTTCTTCATCTTCCACGTCCTCCTGCGCCCGCCTGCGCGGGCCGTGCGTTCGAGAAAACTGCGCGACAACCGTATCGAGTTTCGCGCGCGCCGTCAGCTTCAACCAGACACGGCCTTGAGGATCGTCCGGCGGATCTGGTTCGCGTCGGCGTAGTCGGGGCAGTAGCTGAGCGCAGGATCGCGGCTTGACAGCGCGCGAAAGCGACGCTCCTCGCTCGCGAAGTCGTAGGAGAGGATCACGGGCCCGCGAAAGCCCGCGTCTCGCAGCGCCCGCAGGATGAACATCCCCTGGTTGTCCTGCTGGAAGCTGCGGGCGCGCGCGACGTCGCCGTTGAAGCGCGCGGTCAGGGCGACGAGGTCACCCAGCAGCGCCTCGACCGGCGTGCGATCGAAGCGCATGTCGAGATAGACGACATCGGGGCGCTCGCTGCGAGCGAGCGCGCACGCCTCCTCGCCGCTGCGCGCCTGGGTGTAGCGCATCCCCTCGGCGACGAAGGTCGACAGGTTCGTCAGGTACTCATCGCCGTCCTCAACCACCAGCACATGCACGCGTCGGTCCCCTGTCATGCCTCCTCCTCGACCGTGAAGAACCGCAAGACCACCGCTTTTTGCCACCCGGGCTCGGGCTCGACGGCGATCGAGCCATCATAGCGCGAGAGCAGGTCGGCCGTGATCCCCATCCCGCGCTCGACGTAGCGCCCGCGCAGCATCTCGTTGCTCAGCTTCTCCGCCGACTGATCCTTGATCCGGATCGCCAAGGTCGTCAGCCCCGTGATCTCGTCCATCTCGTTGACGAGCTCGACCCCGAGGCGGATCGGCTTGGGCGCGTAGAGGACGCTAGAGTGCAGCGAGTTGCGGATCACGTTGGTCAGGATGTCATCGAGATCGGTCCTGAACACGCGGATCGCGGCCCCCTCGCCGCGCAGCTCGGGCGCGGCGATCTCCATGCCCGCGAACTGCGACTCGGCGACGACGAGCGCGTGCACCTCCTCGAGGGTCTCGGCGTCGACGCGGACGATACAGAGCGACTGGATCAGGCTGCTGAGGCGCTCGAAGGCGTCGCGCCCGAGCACGTGCCCGCTGCGCAGCAGGCGTTTGGACCACTCGAGCTTGCGCGAGGTGTTGCCGGCGCCGTGACGCAGCTCGCCGAGCCCGCGCAGCGACTCGAACGAGCGGATCATCTCGCGGAAGATCGGGTCTTTGCGGTGCAGGTTGAGGGTCACGCCGTGGCTGCGCGAGACCTTCTCGAGCTCGTCGACGTAGCCGAGAAACCGCCCGTAGATGCCCTGGTCGCGGGTCGAGAGCCCGCGGTCGGCGTGGACCTTCCGGCGCCGCCGCCGTCGGCGTCGATCTGGCTCTCCGAACAGGCGCCGCGCGACGATCGCCGCGCGGTTCTCCGCGCCCGGCTCGTCGACCTCGAGCGCGCGCCCGACGTCGCTGAGGAACGCGGTGTTGTGCTTGAGGATCTCGTGGCGGATCAGGCTCAGGATCCGCGCGACCTCGGGGAAGCTCGTGGGCGCGCGCTCGAGCAGCTGGCTGAGCGAGGCGCCGCGGAACCGACGATAGATCCGCAGCGCCGGGAGCGAGAGAAGCGCGAGGCCGAGCACGCTCGCCAGCACGTAGAGCTGCAAGAACCACGCGTCGAGCTCCTTGCGCAGCTGCTGCGCGACATCCCAGTGCAGGTCGAAGTCGCTCGCCTCGCTCATGTAGAGGTCGAGCTGCTCGGAGGCCTGGAACACGCGGTACTGATCGAGCAGCAGCTGCGCGACCAAGAACCGCCCGATCGTCGAGCCGAGCTCGGCCGCGCGCTGCAGGTGCGGGAGCGCCTCGTCGGGCAGCTCCTTGCTCAGCAGCAGCCCGAGGCGCTCGTGGACCTCCCGCTGATCCTCGCGCAGCTCGAGCGAGCGCTCCCAGAACTCGCGCGCGTCGCCGGGGCGGTTGTCCGCCGACGCGACCTTGGCGAGCTCGTTGAGCACCACGAACTCGCCGGGGAATTTTTTCAGCGCGCGCCGCAGGATCTTGTCGGCCTGCCCCCAGTCGCCGTCATCGCCGACGCGCAGGTACGCCTCGTTGATCATGCGCTGCAGCTCGGGGTCCAGGCGCCGCAGCTCGCCCGGCGGCGCCAGCGGGATCGCCGGCTCCTCCTCGCGCAGCCGGTAGTCGAGGTTGCGCAGCGCCTCGCTCGCGCGCGCGTAGTCGGGGTGCACCGGCGACACCTCCTCGAGGAAGCGGCGGTAGTGCACGCGCGCGCGCTCGCGGTTGGTCCGCGCGTACAGCTCGCCGAGAAACAGCCGCAGCTGGTGCAGGTCGGGGCGCAGCTCGAGCGCTTTCTCGAGGTGCTCGATCGCTTGGTGATCCTCGGTCGGCGAGAGCCGCTTGGCGTAGATCAGCCCGAGCCGCATGTGCGCCTCGTAGTCGAAGCGGTCGAGGCGGATCGCCATGCGCAGCTCGTGCACCGCGTCGGCGTAGCGCTCCTGCCGGGCGTACACGAGGCCCTGCACGTAGCGCGCGCGCTGAAACCACGGCGAGTCTTTGATGGTGCGCTGCAGCTCGGACTCGGCCGTGACGAGGTCGTCGCGCTGGATCGCCTCGAGCGCGCGGTCAAAGCTCGCGCGCGCCTCTGGGGTCGGCCGACCGCCCTGCTCCTTCTCGATCGTAGCGAGCTCCAGCTCCAGCTCCAGCTCCTCGACCGCCTGCTTGGCCCGGCGCGAGAGCGGATCCCCTGGGTACGCCTCGATCAGCTGGTTGTAGACCGCGATCGCCCGCTTCGCCTCGCCGTCGTCGTGGTAGCTCCCCGCCAGCCGGCTCAAGGCCTCGGCCTGGGGCGTCTTGCCGGCCTTCTCGCACTCGAGGCGGTAGCGCTCGAGATCATCGAGCGCCTGCTCGCGCAGCGCCTCGGCCTCGCGCGCCGAGCCCAGGGACTCGGCCTGCTCGATCCGGAGCTTCGCGAGCGTGAAGCGGATGTCGTCGGGTCGACCCTCCGCGCCGAGCGGCTCCTCGGCCATCTCGACGGCGAGGTTGAGGCGCTCGTCGCGGTAGCGGTCACCGCACTCGGCCATCCACGCGAACACGGTCTCGCGCTCCTCGATCCACAGGTCGACGGGGTCGTAGGTGCGCAGCAGCTTGAGGTCCGCGATCGCGCGCCGCGGGCACTTCTTGCGCCGCGGCCTCCGGTAATAGAGATGCGCGCGCTGCCGCAGCGACTCCGCGTCCCCCCGCTGGAGCTTGAGCGCCGCCGTGAACTCGCGGATCGCCTCCTCGATCCGGTTCTCGCGGTCGAGCCGCTGCGCGCGGCTGTAGTGGATATCGAACTCGAGCGCCCGCAGCTCCGCCGGGTCGCCGGCCGGCTCCCCCGTCTCCCCGGTCTCGCCCCCGGGGTCCGTACCGATCCCGCCGCGCTCCGGCCCCGGCGGCTTCGGCAGGCCCCCGCCGTCGCGGTCCCCCCGCGGCTCGAGCACGCCCGGCAGCGCGTCCGCGTCGCCCGGCGGCGCCGCCTCGGCTCGACCTGGCGAAAGGGACATCACGCAGAGGAGCGCGAGGTAGATCCAGCCCTCGCGTCGTTGAGCGCCTCCGTGCACCTCGCCGCCCACTACCCTCCGCTCGCGCGCTTGCGTCGGAGCGAGCGCAGCTTGATCCCGATCTGGTTCATGCGCAGCTGGATCTTGCGCCCGGCCGCGGGGTCGCCGAGCAGCAGCTCCGCCATCCGCCCGAGCTCGCCGTTGCTGCGTTCGTAGAGCGCCTCCAGGTACTGCCGCTCGACCGCGCACGAGACCGCGTTGAGCGAGTCGCCGCGCGCGACCTCGACCTGCACGCGGCGGATCGAGGTCGCCGGGTCCACGGCCTCACCGGCTTCGGCGTCGCCGAGCAGCTCGCCCATCGGGCGCAGCAGGTCGCGGACCGTCTTCGGCGGGATCGGGATGACATCGAAGCGGCTCTCGCTGCCCGGATCCTCCGGCTCGATCTGCTCCGCGCGCTCGACCAGCTCCACGAGCGTGAAGGTCACGAGGTTCGACAGCGTCATCTCGAACTGGCGAAAGTTCCCCGGCCAGTCGAAGTCCCGCAGCAGCTTGTAGCTGCTGGGGTGCAGCAAGAAGTGGACCCGCCGCGGATCGAGGCGCGCCGGCAGCACGCGCCCGACGGTCACCGGGATCGCGCCCTTGGCGTTGGAACCGGCGGACAGGTTGCGCTGCTCGACGTACTGCGCCAGCAGATCGCGGTTGTAGGCCTCGGCCGCGACGCGCCGCATGAAGAACTGCAACAGCTCTTCGAAGTCGTCGCGGCGCTGCCCGAGCCCCGGCAGCGTCACCGCGGTCGCCGGGTTGAGCCGCATGAACAGGTCCTCGCGGAACTTGCCGTCGCGGACCATCACGGCCAGGTTCTCGTTGGTCGCCACGACCAGCTTGATGTCGGCGACGCGCTCCTTGACCGAGCCGACCGGTCGATACGCGCCGTCCTGCAGCACCAAAAGCAGCGCTTTCTGCAGCTCCAGGCCGAGGTTCCCGATCTCGTCGAGGAACAGCGTGCCCCCGTGGGCGCGCTCGAGCACGCCCTCGCGCGAGCTCGTCGCGCCCGTGTACGCGCCCTTGACCACGCCGAACAGGTGCGCCGCCATGAGGTCGTTGGGGATCGTCGAGAGATCGACCGGCACGAAGCGTCCCGAGCGGCCCGAGCGAGGGTGGATGAACTCGCGCGCGAGCAGGCTCTTGCCGGTCCCGGTCCCGCCCTGGATGATGATCGGCAGCCGCCCGCGCGCGAGCACCGTGAGCCGACGTCGGAGCTTGTGCATCGCCGGCGTCGAGCCCCAGTAAAACGGCTCGTCCGCCTCGCTCGGCGCGCGCGTGATGCTGGCGAGGATCCCGTCGACCTGCAGCTTGAGCGAGCGCGCGTCGAGGTAGTCGTCGTCGAGCAGGTAGGTGTAGTCCTCGGCGTTGAGGCGCTCCGCGTCTGCCTCGAGCGGCAGGTCGTCGCGCGAGGTCATCACCATCATCGGGAGATCAGGGTGATCCTTGCGCAGCTGGTCGAGGATCTGCAGGCCCTGGGTCCTTCGCAGCCGCTCGATCACTCGCTCCTGCGGGACGCTGCCGTCGAGCAGCGCGCGCTTGTCCCGGGGGAGCAGATCCTCCTCGGGGATGTTGAAGTGCACGTCGAGCATCACGAGGTCGACCCGACCCCGATAACGCCGCAGCGCCGTCTGAGCTTCCCGGTAGTTCCGCGCGGGGGCGAGGAAGGTGTGCTCGGGCATGAAGCGCCGGCACAGCTCCAGGTAGTTGTCTTCGTCGTCAATGATGAGAATCGACGCCATCGCGCTCGGTTTTCATATCCTCTGGCGACGAGACGCGTAAGTCCACGCGCGCTACCGGAAGTCGCGCTCCGCTAGCGGCGACGCAACGCCTTGTGCAAAGAGCGCAACTCCGCGCGGATCGTGCGCTGCGCCGCGCGGATCGACTCTCCATGGGCCACCAACGCAGCGCCGCCTGCGCGAACCGCGGACTCGTGACGCTGTAGCGTCGCCACGGCCGACGCGACCTTCTCCAGCGCCGCGGCGTGCTCCTGGAGCACGACCGGGAGTCGCCCAGGCAGGTCACCAGCCAGCCGCGCCCAGACCTCCCACGCGGCCTCTGGCGAGCCGTCGACGCGTGTCCGAGTTCGCAAGAGATCGCGCCGCAACGCGGTCGTCAGCAGCTCGCTGTGAGGATCGCGCCACGCCTCGTCTTCGAGGTTCGCGGACATCCACGCGACGTACTTGCCGAGATCGTGCTTGAGCGCCGCGACGCGGTCGCGGAAGCCCTCAAAGTCGAGCTTGTCTATGGCCACGCCGTCTCCTGTCACATCGTCCATGCGTGACCTCCGGGGGACGCCGCGCGCCGCCGGCCTCGCGCCTGCGCTCTCGGAAGCCTGTCTCTTTATACAGGCTAGGCCGGGACGTGATAACGGGTCGCGCGCGCCCGACCGCTGCTCGCGATCTTCCCCATCTTCTTCATCCACGCGAGGTAGCCGCGCAGCTCGGCGACCTCGACGTCGACCTGCTTCGCCAGCTGCCCGATCGTCAGCGGGCCGCCGCCGACCGCGACGAGGATGTCGCGATAGAGCCTGGCCTCGCGGCTCTCGGTGGACTCCGATGAGCTAGAGCGCTGCGCGAGCGCGACGACCTTACGCCGCGGGCGTGTGTCGTGACTGCTGCCGGCGATCGAGCTGCGGCCCGCGAGGGGGGAGAGCGCGTCGCGCAGCTCCTCGATCGTCAGCTCGCGGATCGACGCGCCTGCCTCGCTCTCTAGCAGCTCGCGCAGCTTGGTGCTCGGGGGCATCTTAGCGACCGTGTTAATGGCCGCCTTGCGTAGAAAATTGGCGCGGTTCTGCCGGAGCGCCGCCTCAATGAGCTGGGCGATCTCTGTCATGGTTTGATGGGCGGTGCGAGGGTTCTGTTGTCCAAGATGCGCGCGAATCCGCGGTCGATGAGAGTGCCAGCGTGACGCGGTGGCACGAGCGATCGCGCTGGTCATGTCGCCAGCGTCGAGTTCTCTAGGTCTGCAAACCAGGCTTGAATGCGCAGGCCGTTGGCCCACCCAAATTGAATAGCACCGTTAAAATCGTTCCACCATACCGTTTCTCGAATGTCAATGCGCGGGACCTATTTAAAAGATCGTCACAGCGACGCGGAACATCGTGAGACGCGGCCTCAAGGCCCCTGGATCAACGCCTGACGCGACCCGACGGGGGGAAACCCGCTCGTCGTTCTCCCTGCCCCAACGACGATAAGCAGCGCTCTAGTGGTACACGATTGTCCGCTCCCCGCGTGCGCTCCGCTGTCAGACGCGGAGCACCGAACGCGACAGTACGCGCGAGTCCTCGCGCCGGGCCGACGACGCGATGCGCCGCCGCGGCGCGCCGTGTGAGTTCGCCGCGCGTACCCGCCTACTCAATTGACATTGCTGACATTGCGAACGCGCCGACCCACGCCGCCTCAATCACACGTCAGGTAGCCCAGGTCGATCGTCAGCGCCGACCCGCACTGATAGCCGCAGGCGTCGCAGGGCTCGCTGCCGTCGAGGCCAACACCCCAGGCAAAATCGCCCCCCTCGGCGCCGAAGTACATCCACTCGCCGTCGTAGCACTCGATGGTCTCGTAATTGTCGACGAAGTAGCCCGCGGTCTGGAACGCGCTCTCGGGGCCAGGCCAGACCCAGGAGTTGTCCTCGGACCAGAGCCGCCAGTCGACATCGGCTCCGTCGTCGCAGGCGTCCGTGAGCAGGAGCTCCTGCAGGATCGTCGCGCTGCAGACGTCAGCCGCCTCGTCCTCGCCGTCGGGGCAATCGGCCTCACCGTCACAGACGGCGCTCTCGGGCAAACAATCCGCCGAGCCAGCGCAGGCCGCGACGTACCCGATGTCGCAGTAGCACGCACTCTCGGCGCAATGCGCATTCGCGCCGCAGCCTGGGTCGCAGGAGCTGCCGTCGGCCTCGGGCGCCGTCGGCAGGCAGCCGTTGTCGTTGTAGGGGTTGCCCGAGAAGCCCTCGTCGCAGAAGCAGACGCCCGCCTCGCAGCCCCCGTTGGCGCTGCACTTGAGCCCCGCGCACGAGTCCTGCGGCTCGACGTCCTCGACATAGATCACGCACCCGAGGGTCAGGCCGAGCGTGATGAGCCCGAGGCCCCATCCCAACGTCTGTCGAAGTCGATCCATTCGCCCATCAGTGTAGCGTGGTTCGCGGAGCGCCCCGTGACCGATCGCACCGATTGTGCCAGGAGCGCGGGTCGAGCCGCCGCTGCGGTCCTGGGCGCCGGCTGCGCCGCCCGGCGAGCGTGACACCGGGCGCGTCTGCCAGCGGGGCGCGATGGCAGATTGCCCTCGCGGGTTTCGCGGAATCCAGTGACATGTCCCATGTGACATTCTATCTTTCGATCGGCTTCGATCGGCTTCGATCGGCCGCGACCGCGCCGCGCCGGCTCGCTGCGACGCGCCGCGCGATCCGGGCTACTCTCGCGGGCCATGTCGTCCCTCATCGACCGCGACGCGCGCGTCCTCTGGCACCCGGCTACGCACTTTCACGACCTCGAGCGGCTGCCCCCGATCGCGGTCCAGCGCGCGCGCGGCAGCTGGCTCTTTGACCACGACGGCAACGCCGTCCTCGACGGCATCTCGTCGTGGTGGACGAGCGTGCACGGCCACGGTCACCCGCGGATCGTGGAGGCTATCCGCGCGCAGGTCGAGCGCCTGGACCACGTGATGTTCGCGGGCTTCACCCACGAGCCCGCGGTCGCGCTCGCGGAGTCGCTCATCCGCCGCGCGCCGCCCGGCTACGGCAAGGTGTTCTTCGCCGACTGCGGCTCCGCGGCCGTCGAGATCGCGCTCAAGATGAGCTTCCAGTACCACCACCAGACCGGGCAGACGCAGCGGACGCGCTTCGCCACGCTGGCCAACAGCTACCACGGCGAGACCATGGGCGCGCTCGCGGTCTGCGGCTCCGACGCCTACCGCGACGCCTTCGCGCCGCTCTTGATGGACGTCGTCGAGCTGCCGGCCCCGGCCCTCGATCGTCACGAGCACGCCGATCTGCGCACCGACGCGGGCGCCGACACGCCCGAGGCCGACGCGGCGGTGGCGATGCTCGAGCGCCACGCCGACGAGCTCAGCGCGGTGATCCTGGAGCCGCTGATCCAGTGCGCCGGGAAGATGACGATGACCGGCGCCGGCTTCTACCGCCGGATCGCCGAGGCCGCGCAGCGCCTCGGCGTGCACGTGATCACCGACGAGATCGCGGTCGGCTTCGGGCGCACCGGTCGCCTGCTCGCGAGCGAGTGGGCCGGGGTCGTCCCCGATCTCCTGTGCCTCAGCAAGGGGCTCTCGGGCGGCGTGCTCCCGCTCGCGTGCGTGCTGATCCGTGACGGCTTCGAACGCGCGTTCGCGGGCGCGCCCTCGCGCAGCTTCATGCACAGCCACACCTTCACCGCCAACCCGATCGCGTGCGCGGCCGGCCTCGCGAGCCTCGAGCTGTTTGATGAGACACGTCTGCTGGCGAAGCTCGACGCGCGCGTCGAGGCGATGGCGCGGCGCCGCCGCGCGGTCGCGGAGGGCTGCGCGCGCGTCCGTCACCACCGACAGCTCGGGATGATCGCGGCCTTCGAGGTCTTCGACGACCCGGCCGCGCCGCGCGTCCTCGACGGTCGGCTCGGTCTCGCGCTCCGCGAGGCCGCGCTCGCCCGCGGCGTGCTTCTGCGGCCGCTGCACGATACGATCTACTGGATGCCGCCGCTGACGGTCGACGACCAGGAGCTCGATCGCCTCGCCGCGGTCACGCGCGCGACGATCGAGGCGGTCCTCGGGTGAGACGACGCGTCGCCGGCGTCGGGCTGCTCAGCGCGCTGACGATCGGCTGCGCCCGCCCGCCCGCCGCCGAGGTCCGCGTCGACGAGGCGGAGCTGTGCGAGCGCTTCGACGCGCGGATCATCGACGAGGCGCTCACGCCGGGAGCCCTCGCGCGCGCGCTCGTCGGCGACCGCCACGACGTCGACCCGCTCGAGCTCGGCTGGGTCGTCGCCAGCGACGACAACGAGGACTTCCTGCTGCGTCTCGGCGCCGGCGCCTCCAGCTCGCCGCTCCCGCTCACGACGCCGCCGGGCACCGAGTACGAGCTCGTCGCCGGCGCGTTCGCGGGGGAGAGTTGGCTGCTGCTCGATGGGCCAGGCGTGCTCGAGCTCTGGCGCCTCGACGAGACCGGGACGCCGCAGCAGGGCGAGCCGCTCGCCGACTTCCCGTCCGGACCCGCCGACGAGTTCGCGCGCGCGCTGCTCTTCATCGGGCGCCAGCCGTACCTGTTCGCGACCCGGCGCGCGAGCGAGGGGACCGTGCTCGAGTTCTGGCTCGCGGAGATCGACGAGGAGCTCAACGTCGGCGAGCCCTGGCGCTTCGGCTTCGGCTCGACCTGCACGCTCGATCCGCAGGTCTGCGAGTTCTTCTACCTCGCGCGCGTGCGCGTGCTCGACGTCGCGGAGGCCGACGGGCGCTCCCCGGGGCACGTGCTGCTCGGGGTCCGCGAGGACGTGAGCGAGGATGTCGGCGAGTTTAATCCGCGCAGCCTGTACGCCGCGACCGTCAGCTTCTCGCTCGACGACACCACGCAGGAGCCGATCGCGGTGCTGCGCACCAACTTCCCGCTGCTCGCTTGGGAGTTCTCGGCCGACTACGACGCCCGGATCGCGCCGGCGAGCCTGGCCGCCGACGACACGGGCTTCTACATCCTCGCCGGGCTCGAGGTCGTCGACCTCGACACGCCGACCGGCGATCCCATCGACTTGCAGATCGTGCGCTACAGCGCGGCGAACGGGCTCAGCGTCCGCTTCGGCGCGATGCCGGCGGAGTTCTCCCCGCACCTGCTAGAGCGCGACAGCGCGACCGCGCTCGGCTGGTTTGACGACGACGCGTGGACGATCGTGCCCATGCGCGAGACCAGCTTTGACCTCGATCGGGCCAGCCTCTTCGAGCTCGCGCCTGCGGAGTCCCGCGCGATCTACTCGGGCGGGCGCGGGCACTACCTGATGCGAATCGAAGGGACCGAGGCGGCGCGCGTCGGGGTCTCGTGCGGCGCGGACGAGGATGATGGCGCCGTCGAGCCGCGAGCTGGAGTCGAGCGCCTCGACGCGAGGCTCTCGCGCGAGCGAGTTGAGCTGCCGACGATCTCCCACGCGAGCGCCCCGCGCTGACAGGGACGAGACGCGTACAAGAAAAAAAGCCGCGCCGTCGGCCGTGGCCGACGACGCGCGCTGTCTGGGCGTGAGACCGCTTCCACCGCGCGGACTCAGCCGCGCGCCGCGATCATGTACCTGGCTTAAAGAGCACGCTCTGGGGCACCGGCTGCTTCTCCGCGCCGCCGTCACGGTTCCACGCGAACTGCAGGACGATCCCGTTCTGGGCGACGTAGAAGTAGTCGACCGCGAGCCCGTACTCACCGGGCGCCATGAAGACCGTCTCGCACTTCTCGGTGGCGGCCTCCGCCAGGCCGTCGTTGTCGACGATCGGCACCTCGTCGAGCAGCAGGCGCGAGCCGCCCTGGCTGGTCAGGCAGAGCGTGTACTCGCCCTCGTCGACCACGTTGAGCGAGCCGAGGAACTGCATGCCGACGACATCGCCGGTGACCGACAGCCCGGGGAACGTGCCGCGCGCCTTCACGTCAAGCAGACGCACCGGGACGGTGCCTGCGGGATCGCCGAGCGTGGAGAAGTCCGGGAGGCTCTCGGTGCCGGCCGGGAGGACCCAGGCGCTGCCGATCAGGCCGTTGGGATCTTCGGTGGGGGCCGGGGTCGTGCCGCCGCCGCCGCTGTTGGGGTTCTTCACGCCGACGAGGCGTCCCTTCTTCGGCTGGGTCGTCGCTCCGCCGCCGCCGCCGTCCTCGCGCGGCGGCGCCTTCGCCTGGATGCGCTTCACCCCGGTGCGCTCCCCGACGGCGCGGGTGGAGGTGGCGCCGCGCGGCTGCCGTCCGCTCGTCGCGGCGTCACCAGCGGCGCCATCTGCACCGGCGTTGGCGCCATCAGCGCCGGGGTCTGCGACATCGTACTGAACGTTGCCGGCGTCAGGGTTCTGCGAGTTCGAGTTGGCCGATGAGGTCGCGCAGCCGGCGACGAGGCCGAGGCTGACGAGCAAAACATGGTGCGTACGAATCATTGTGGATCCTCTTGGGTGGAAATAAGCGTCGATTGTTTGACGACGCCAGTGCGAGTCGGATTCAGGGCAGGTCGGCCCACACCGTGGCCGTATTCCTGTCTGCACGCCAGTTCGCTCACAGATCTGGCCCGAAGTGGAGCCAAGTGTACGATCATGCCCCGATCGTTGTCCCGATTATGGGCGGATTTTTGCCACTGGCCGGCCGCCGCAGCAATGCTTGCGCGCTACGGCTAGCAACCCGCGGCCTCGTCAGGTATCCCGAGAGCAGCGTGCGCTGTCCGAATCACTGGTTAGACAGGTTCGAGAACGCGCGCTCGCCACGAGCTGCGAGCGCATCGCGCGGAGGTCGCGATTGAACCAGGTACTCGCCTTTCTGCTCCTGATCGGCCCGCTGATCTTTATCCACGAGCTCGGTCACCTGCTCGCGGCCAAGCTGGTCGGCGTCAAGGCGCTGAGCTTCTCGATCGGCTTCGGGCCGGCGCTGGTGAAGGTTCGCCTGGGAGAGACCGAGTACCGGCTCGCGCCGATCCCTCTGGGCGGCTACGTGACGCTGCTCGGCGCGACGCCGACCGACGACGTGCCGGCGCACGAGGAGAGCCGGGCGCTGCGTTCGAAGCCGCTGTGGGCCCGGTACCTCGTGCTGTTCGCCGGGCCGCTGTTTAACCTGCTGCTCCCGGTGCTGCTCTACGGCGCGTTCTTCCTCGGCCAGACCGAGGTCGATCCCCCGGTGATCGGCACCATCCTCGATCAGTCGGCCGCGCAAGAGTTCGGCCTCGAGCCGGGCGACCGGGTGCTCGCGGTCAACGGCGACGATCTGCACTCGTGGCGCGACCTGCAGGACCACGTCCGCCGCGCGCCGGGTCAAGAGCTGCACTTCGAAATCGATCGCGGCGGTGAGCGGATCGACCGCTACATCTCGCCGCGACGCACGCTGATCAAGACGGCGCTCGGCGAGATGATCCCGCGCGGTCAGCTCGGCGTGTTCCCGTGGTCGTACGCGCCGCAGATCGGGCTCAGCGAGCTCGACTGCCCGGCCTACGAGAAAGGGCTGCGCACCGGCGACATCATCACGTCGATCAACGGCGAGCCGATCGAGACGATCGAGCAGCTCGTCCGCGAGCTCGCGTCGAACGAGGACGCCTCGATCCGTCTGACCTACCTTCGCGCGCGCGAGACCAAGGGCGAGCTCGCGTCGTACCTCTGGTACGAGTCGAACCACACGCGGCTGCTGCCGCGCAAAGACGCGCCCGCGATCACCGGCATCGTCCCCGCGAACACCTTCGTCCGCGCGGTCGCCGAGGACTCGCCCGCCTTCGCGGCCGGGCTGCGCCCTGGTGACCGCGTGCTGGCGATCGACGATCTCGAGATCACGCGCTGGGAGACGCTCGCGATCGCGCTCGACCGCAAGGGCGAGGAACCGGTCCAGCTGCGCGTTCAGACACCTGGCGAGGCGCCGCGGACGGTGACGCTGCGCCAGCAGACGCGCTCGTTTCGAGACGTGTACCGCCAGGACCGCGAGTACCTGTGGTTCGGCGCGGATCCGTACCAGAGCCGTCAGCTCCCCGAGCCTGAGCCGATCCGCGGTCGCTTCACCTACGCCGCGCGCTCCGCCGTCGTCGAGACCGTGACGATGCTCGAGATGATGTGGACCAGCCTGCGGCAGATGGTCATGCTCGAGCGCGGCGTCGACGAGCTGACCTCGGTCGTCGGCATCTTCAACGTCGCGGGCACCGCCGCGCAGCGCGGGCCGGGCGAATTCTTGCTGCTGATGGCGCTGATCAGCATCAACCTCGGCTTCGTGAACCTGCTCCCGATCCCGATCCTCGACGGCGGGCACCTGATGTTCTTCACGATCGAGGCCATCCGCCGGCGGCCGCTCGGGCAGCGGGCGCGCGAGCTCGCCAGCGCGATCGGCCTTGTTATCATCTTGCTGCTGCTGCTGATCGCGCTCCGCAACGACGTGATCCGCTTCTGGCTCGACCCCTGAGCCGCGCTACCGCGGGAGCTGTTGAACATGACCCAAGAGACCTCCAAGACCCCCGGCTGGCTGCTCGCGCTCGACACCTCGACCCCGCGCTCGGTGCTCGCGCTGGGCCGCGTCGGCGCCCCCGCGAGCGAGATCCTGTTTGATGTCGACGAGGCGCGCGCGAACCAGGCCTCCTCGCAGCTGACGCCGCGGATCGAGGCGCTCGCCGAGCGCGCCGGGATCGCGCCGCGCGAGCTCGCGGCGATCGCCTGCGGACGCGGGCCGGGGACCTTCACGGGCAGCCGCGTCGCGGTCGCGACCGCCAAGGGCCTCGCGCTCGCGGCGGGCTGCCCCGTCTACGGCGTCAGCACGCTGGCCTCGCTCGCCTCCTCCGCGCCGGCCGAGGTCGTCGGGCTCACGCTCGCGGTGCTCGACGCCCGCCGCGACGAGGTCTACAGCGCCGCCTTCAACCGCGCGCCGACCAAGCGCGAGCGCTCGGACCTCTCGCGCGCGCTCTCGTGGCGCTCGGTCGAGAAGTGCGGCCCGCTGAAGGATGTCCTCGAGCGCTACCTCGGCAGCGGTGACCCGCCGCCCTGGATCGTCGGGCCGGGCGCCAAGGCCTACGCCGACCAGATCCCGCCGACGGTTCACGACAAGGTCCGCGCCGAGGTCGTCGTCACCCCCGCCGGCCTGTGGAGCGCGGCGGTCGACGCCCGCCGCAACGACGCGCCGGTGGAGCTCGACAGCTTCGACGCGGTGTACCTGCGGGTCAGCTACGCGGAGATGGGGATCAACACGCCCAAGCGCCCGCTGACTCGCTCGCCCTTCGTGTAGCGTCTCGATCGCTCGTTCGATCGACCGCCGCGCCGCGAGCTCCTACGCGGGATCGCGGCGACGCGAGCTGGCCTCGCGGCGCTCCGTGGGCCCGGTGACGAGCCCGAGGTCGAGGCGCGCGCGGTCGCGGGTCACCAGGAAGGGCCGCTCGTCGAAGCGCAGGAGCCCCGCGCCGTCGTGCGTGATGATCTGCAGCTTGCCCATGCCGAAGCCGAGCACGCCGGTCGTGTAGTACTCGACCTCGACGTTGTAGGGGTAGGCCGTCGGCTCGCCGTCGATCACGAAGGCCTCGAGGCCGTGCCCCTCCTGCACGTCGTCGTACAGCGCGCCGCCGGTCGCGAGCGACGGGTGCCGGTGCGAGGCGTAGTTGCCCTCGCCGTCGCGGACCGCGAGGTCGACATCGCTGGCGTCTGTCTCCCAGGTCAGGACGAAGCGCATCGAGGGCTCGCGCGCCAGCGCGACGCCCTGGACCTCGAGCGCGCGCGTGATGTAGTCGCGCTCCTGCGGCCGCGCGCGCAGCCAGGCCGCGCCGACGAGCGAGAGGTCCTCGCGCATGATCCGGACCGCGCTGCGGTACTGCCGGCTCGCCTTGGCCCAGGCGATGCCGTCGACGAGGGTGTCGAAGGCGACCGCGTACTCACCGGCGCGCAGCTGGGCGAGCGCGTAGAGCCGGTGCGTGGTCGGGTCCTCCGGGTCCTGCTCGAGCGCGCGGGCGTAGCTGTCGATCACGAGCCACTCGTAGGAGCGATCGAGCCGCTCGATGCGCTCGGCCGCGTAGCGGCGCATGTCGGGGCGGCCCGGGAACAGATCGATCAGCGATCCGTAGGCCCGCGCCGCCGCGTCGAAGCGATCGCTAGCCTCGTAGGCCTCGCCCAGCGCGACCAGGGCGATCACGCTGTCGGGCTCGCGCTGCCGCCAGTCCTCCGCGAGGTTGCGGGCGATGCCGCGGGAGCGCGCCTCGCCGTCGCCGAGGTAGCGCATCACGACGAGGGTGTCGTCGTCGTAGGCGTCGGTGGGGCGGATCGAGGTTCGCGGCAGCGGCCGCGAGCTCTTGCGCTTGTGCTGCTTGGGGCCGCTCTTGGGGCGCTTCGCGCTGGCGCCCTTCGCCTTCCCGCGGCGGGAGGCCGACCCCACGCGCTGCACGATCTTGCTGAGGTCGACCGCGTCCGACACGCGGCCGGTCTCGACGTCGTGACGCTCGGCGCCGCCGTCATCATCAGTCGTCTTCGTGGCGCGCACGGCCTCGGCCAGCGCGGCCTCAGCCTCGAACTGCTCGGCCTCCTCCCAGGGCTCGAGCCGGTGCTGGTACTCGGGCGTCAGCACGTGGCTGCGCACGCTCCAGTAGGGCGTCGGTCCGCGGGCGCTCGCCACCACGTTGTCGCCGATCGAGCTCAGCTCGCGCGCGCGCAGCTCGACGCCCGCGCTGCCGAACACGAGCACATCCTCCGGCGCGCTGCGGTCGATCCCGAAGCGCTTGTAGTCCTCGGAGGGCGCGAGCATCACCATCGCGGTGAACTCGTTGAGGATCCGGTGCCGCTGCGACCACGACTCGACGCGCTGCATCCACTGCTCGCACAGCCCCGCGCGCTCGTTGACGCAGCGCCCGTACTCGCCGATCAAGAACTTCGCGCGCGCGCCGGTCCAGGCGCTCTCGAGCAGCGGACGTCGGGCCTCGTGGAGCTGCAGCTTGCGCGGCTTGCCGTCGACGTGCTGCCCGCGGAGCACGATGTCGATGTCGCCGGGCTCCGGGACCTCGGCGTAGACGACGACATCGTCGCCCGCCTGCAGCGGCTCGATGCGCTCGGGGTAGACCCAGGCGCTGCCGGGGATGGTGACGCGAAGATCGTCGACCACGGTCCGCGCGATCCGCAGCGCGATCCGCTTCGCGGTGTCGTCGGCGCGCAGCACCAGCCCGTTCTCGGCGAGCGCGTCGGAGCGGGTCAGCGTGTGCGCGACCTTGTAGTCGCTGAGGTCGCCGCGCGTGATCACGTCGACGCGGCGGATGCCGGCGTCGCCGAGCATCGCGACCTCGTCGCGGAGCTCGTGCGCGCTCGCGGGGCCAGCGGTGACGATGCCGTCGGAGATCAGGAGCACGCGATCGAAGCCGAGCTGCTTGCTGCGGCTCACGTGCCGCAGCGCCCACACGAGGTTGGACGCGCCGAGCGGCTGACGGGCGCGCAGCTGCTTGAGCTGCTCTCGACCGAAGCCGCTGACGCGACCGTCGAACAGGGTCGAGACCTGCTGGTCAAAGGTGATCACGCGCAGGCGGATATCCTCGGGCGTGCGCTGCTTGATCGCGCGGACGACCTCACCCAGGCGGTCGACGTAGCGCCCGTACTCGTGGGCCTGCGAGGCGCTGGTGTCGACCAGCACGACGAGGCCCGAGAGCGTCGCGCTGTGGTCGTGGGGCACGGGCGACTGCAGGCGCGCGACGACCATGCTCTCGTGCCGGATCCCGATCTTGCGATCGCCGGAGAACTCCAGCACGACGTCCTCGCGCGGGCGGACGTTCTTGGCGACCCGCTTGAAGACCTGCTCGCCGTCGACCCGCGTGAGCGCGCCGGCGCCCTCGGGCGCGCGCAGGCCGTCGCCGCGGATGTGCAGCATCAGGCTGTCGAGGCGCGACGGGATCCCGGCGAGCGGCAGACGGTAGGCCTGCCCGCTCCCGCGGATCTCCTGGACGTAGGAGACGATCACGCGGGTCGGGCGGTTGGAGGCGACCGGGAACACGCGCGCCCGGAACTGCTCGGACTCGTGGTCGCGCAGGACCGCCGGCTCGCGCGGATCGCCGACGAGCTTGCGAAAGCCCGTGAGGCTGCGCGGGACCACCTCGGCCTCTTTCCACCCGCCGTCGCCGTAGGTCGCGAAGCGAGTCACGCGCGCGCCGTCGGGCAGCGTGACCGAGAGCCAGGCGTCGAGCGGGCGCCCCTCGGGGTTGAGGAACTCCATCTCGAGCTCGGTGAAGGCGAGCGGCTGATCGAGGTCGGCGCGCGCGACCAGACGGTTCAGGCGAAGCTCAGATCCGTCGGTCGCCTGCAGCCGGATCGGCGAGACGGAGCGACGCGCCTCGACCTGCTTGATCGTGACATCGCTCGCCCGCGCTGCGGAGGCCTCGAGCGACTGCAGGATGTCGGGCTCTTCGGGGCTTCGCGGGCTGTTGTCGTGGTTGGCGGTGCACGCGAGGCCGGACACCAGCGCGACGACGGCGAGCCCAGCCGCCGCGAGCCCGCCGACGCTCGGCGAGCGCGTCCGCGACGCGCGGAGCTGGTCTGGTGTTGTTCGCCGGCGACTCATCGTTTCGCGCGTTCCCCCACTCGAGCCACGCCCCTGCGCATCCTTGACGACACGATGCGCTCGATCACCATCCTGGACAATCACGGTCGCATACGCGAAACACCCGCGCAACTGGCAATCTCGCGGCTTCGACGGCGTTTCACGGCCTTCGCGGGCGCCCCTCCCCCACCCCACACATCCCCACAGTGCCGACGAGCCGGTCGCGGGCCCGCGTGCCCGCCGCGACGCCGCGCGTACGAGCTGACGCCGCGCGAGCGCGTTCGCGGTCGCGCGGCGGTCTTCGGAAACACTGAATCCGGGCGCGACGAAGGTCCCCGCGCGCGCTCGGCCGCGGACCGTCACGACCCGGGCGCGACGTCGTGCGGCCGCGTCGGGCGGAGACGCTCCGCGGCGGCCTCGAGGCCTCGCGGCCAACATGTCCCAAAAGTCTAATAACTACACCCCCCCACCGCTACAGCCCGCGGCGGCGCTGCCGGCGGTGCTCACTCGGCCGCGCGGGCCGGGAGCTTGACGACGACCCCCGCGCCGCCGAGCGGGCTGTCGTCGATCCAGATCTCCCCCCCGTGATCGAGGATGATCTTCTTGGCGATCGCCAGCCCCAGCCCGGTCCCGGCGCGACGCGTGGACTCGTAGGGCTCAAACACCCGCTCGCGCCGCGCCGGCTCGATCCCGGGGCCGTTGTCGTCGACGCGGATGACTACGCCGTCCTCGACGCGCGCGCTCACGCGGACGCGCACCGTCTCGCGCTCCGCCTCGCGCCCCGAGAGCACCGCGTTCTCGACGAAGTTGACGAGGCACTGCTTCAGCAGCTGTCGATCGCCCGCGATCTCGACCCGCTCCGGCGGCCGCACGACCTCGAGGGTGTCGCTGGCCCGCTCGGTGAGGTGCCCGTAGGCGCGCTCGAACTCGTCGAAGACCCGCGCGATCGAGACCGGCTCGAGGCGCGCCTCCGGGACCTTGGCGAACTGCGAGAAGCTCGTGACCATGCGCCGCAGCGCCGCGACCTCGTCCTCGACGATCTCGACCGAGGTGCGCAGCAGCGCCGAGAAGCGCGCGTCGATCTTGGGGTCCTTCTCGCGCAGCTGCTGGACCGCGAGCTGAATCGGCGTGAGCGGGTTCTTGATCTCGTGGGCGATGCGCCGCGCCATCTCCTGCCACGCGCCGACGCGCTGCAGGTACGAGAGCTTCGCCTGCGCCGCCGCGAGCTCGTCGAGCATGCGGTTGAAGGCGCCGCCGAGCTGGCCGAGCTCGTCCTTGCCGAGCTCCGGCACGCGCGCGTCGAGCTCGCCCGCCGCGACCCGTCGCATCACGCGGCTGAGCGCCGAGGCCTTGCGGGTGGTCGCGCGCGCGAGGATGAAGCCGGCGACCAGCGCGATGAGCAGCACCAGCCCGCTCGCGACCCCGATCGCGCGAAACACCGCGGACTCGAGGTCGGGCCGCGTCACGACGTCATCACCGACCGAGACCAGCCCCGTCTCGCGCTGCAGCCGCCCGAGCTCCTGGTAGCGGCGATCCATCGCCGGATCGAGCGCGAACACGGCGCTCAGCTCGTGGAGCTCGCCGGCGCGCTCGGGGACGACCTCGAGCGCGACCGAGGCCCCGGCGATCGGCACCCAGACCCACGCCCCGGACTCCTCCGGGAACGCGGCGCCGCGCTCGACCGTGAGCCCCGGGCGCGATTCATGGGGTGCTCGAAGAGACAGCTCGACAAGATCCTCCTCGCGCTGCAGCAGCGCGGCGAGCAGCAGCCGTCGACGCTCCCCGGCGCTCGCGCCCGCGCCCGCGCCCCGGAGCGCCTCGAGCTCGAGCTCCCGCGCCATCGCGCCCAGCCGGGCCTGGTAGGCCTGCTTCCGCGCCTGCACGTAGCCGTCGTAGAACGGCTTCGCGAGGCCCGTGGCGCGCTCGCCGTCGGCGATCGCGTCGTCGACGAGGCCGTCGAAGTACTCGACCGTGAGCGTCACGAGGTAGAACGAGGCGCCGACGCAGAGCGTGCCGAGGACGACGAGCGCCGTGATGACGCGCGACTCGAGCCGCCCCCACCACGGCACGCGCGTCCACTCGCGTCTGGCTCTTCGTTCAGGCTTCATCGTGGCACCAAGTAGAAGGCCGGCGAGCTGCGCACGGCGTAGGTCTTCTCGGCGCGCGGCGCCGACTGCACGAACACGCCGATCCAGCGCGAGAACGCCGAGAGGTCGTCGCTGCCGCGCGCGCGCGCGTCCTCGCCGCTGCCCTGCGCGATCCGGGACTCGGGCTCGATCGGGTTGCGCTGCCCGACGATCGTCAGCGCGTAGGTCGACGCCGGGCCGCGCTCGAGCGAGCTGGCCCTCGCCACGCGCATGCGGTCGAGCGAGATCGCGTGCGCGATCGCGGCGTCGCGCTTGCTGTAGTAGCGGATCGCGGCGCCGCGCCCCTGATCCGTCGTCTGCACGACGTAGCGCTCGCGCCACGGGTTCCACTGGATCTTCACGATCCGCACGCGCCGCGCGACCGGGACCATGGACTTCGTGCGCACCACGGTCGCCTCGAACCGCAGGGTGGTCGCGAAGCCAGACTCGATCGACTGCATCGCGCGCTCGTCACGGGTCGGCAGCAGCTCGGGCAGCGCGACGCTCGCGACCACCGCGTCGCCGAGCTCCTCGAACTTCATGCGCCGCAGCAAAAACAGCTCGCCGCCCCCCGCGCCCGCGGCCGCGAGCCCCGCGAGCGCCACCCCGGCGCCGGTGAGGAAGCGGCGCCGCCTCACAGCGGCGTCCTCCGGAGGATGTTGCCGACCGAGAGATCAAGCGTGCCGATCACCGTGTCGAGGCGCAGGCCCAGGTTGGCGTTGAGGCCGACGGGCGCGACCATCTGATCGCGCGCGCGCCGGAGCTCGCGCAGCTCGCGGGGCTCGACCAGCGTGAAGACACCTGTCGAAATGAACAGGTGACCGCCCTTGATCCCGCGGACGCGGCTGCCCTGAAACAGCGGCCAGACGTACTCGAGGTCGAAGCGCGCGAACAGGTCGCCGAACGCCCGCGCGCCGATGCCGGTGCCGAAGACGTCGATCGCGCGGCGCGTCGTGTAGATGAAGCCGAGCTCGCGCCCGGGCGTCCAGTCGCTGAGGTCGCCGGTGAAGAAGCGCTCGTATCGCGGCGCGTCCCCGGCGATCTGCCCCGCGACCAGGGTCGGCGTGATCCAGTGACCCCACGGCAGCCGAAACGTGTACGCGCCCCCGGCGACCAGCTTGATGTACTCGTACTCGCTGCCGACGAGCGGCGACGAGACCTGGACGTCGAGCGCGAAGCGACCGCCGATGCCGATCGCGACGGCCTGGTCGCGACCGTCCCAGCCGAGCCGGAAGTGCGCCGCCGTCTGCCGGTGAATGCCGTCGAGCAGGTAGAGATCGACCGGGCGCGACTCGCCGCTCGGCTCGTAGTAGCGCGGGTCCTTCGGCAAGAACGCGCTCACGCGCTCGAAGCGGTAGTCGACCCCGAGCGAGAGATCCGAGACCAGCGGAATCGTGACGCCGAGCAGCCCGCCGATGCGCGTGAAGTCGACGGTGCGAAACAGCGCCGGATCGGGGTCGTCCTCGGCGCCCGCGACCCGGTAGGGATCGCTGGCCGCGAGCACGTACAGCTCGCCCCCGAGCCCGACGCGCGTCCCCGCCAGCCGCGGCGACTCGATGAACACGCGCCCGCCCTGCTGACGGCGCGAGTTGGGGATCGCCGGCGGCCGCGTGCCCCAGATAAACCCGCCGCCGATGTGGATCGAGCGCCCGAGGAAGTTGTGCTCGCGCACCTGCAGGCCGCCACGGAAGGGCGTCATGCGCGAGTTGCCGAGGTACAGATCGGTGACCGCGAGCGAGCCGCGCTCCTCGACATCGACGATCAGCGCGGCCGCCGTCGGGTCGCCCGCGACCGGGCGGATCTTGAGGGTCACGCGCTCGAAGTTGCCGGTCCCGAGGAGCCGCTGACGCGCGCGCTCAACCCGTGAGTCCTCGGGCCACAGCAGCGCGGCGTCGACCGCGAGCTCCTCGCTGCGGAGCGTCTCGAGGATGATCTGCGCGGGCACCTGCTCGTTGCCGAGCACCTCGATCCGCGCGATCCGCAGGCTGCGGCGCTCGCCGATGTCCGGCGGCCCCGGCTCCTGGGCCGGCGCCACGTCCGACGCGGGCGACGACGCCGGGGCCGTTGACGAAGGGGCCGCGCGCGCCGGCGTCTGACCCAACGCGCAGGCGAACGCGAGCGCCATCACGGCGCGGCGCGGCGCGGCCCTCGAGCGCCCGACTCGACCGTGGCGCGAGAGCGTCCAGGACATTGCCGGCAGTGTACTGCAACGGTCACTGCCGTCGGCGGATCACGTCCTCGAGCGCCGCGAGCTGCTCGGGCGTGTTCACGCCGGCGACCTCGAGCGGGTCCTCGATCTCCACGGCCGCGACCGCGCCCGCTCGGCCAGCCCGCGCCACCAGATCCGTCAAGTAGATCTCTCCCTGCGCGTTGTCGCTGCCGAGCGTCGGCAGCACCCGTCGAAGCAGGGACGCGCGCGCGCAGTAGACCCCCGCGTTGCACTCTCGGATCTCGCGCTCTTCCGCCGTCGCGTCGCGCTGCTCACGAATTCCCGTCACCGCCCCCTGCGCGTCCCGCAGCACGCGCCCGTAGCCGACGTTGGACGACGGGCGAAAGCTCGCCAGCGCGAGCCCGGCGCTGCTGCGCGCGCAGGCCTCGGCGAGCCGCGTGAGCGTCTCCGATCGCAGCAGCGGGACATCGCCGCTCAGGATGAACACCAAGCCGTCGTGGTCGGCCAGGCTTGGCAGCGCGCAGAGCACGGCGTGACCGGTCCCGCGTTGCTCCGCCTGCACCGCGAACTCGAGCGCAATCTCGCCGGAGCCGGCGTATTCGCCCGACAACCTCGCCCTCACCGCGTCGGCGCCGTAGCCCACGACGACCACGACCCGCGCGACCCCGGCCGCCCGCGCCGCGCCGATCGGATACGACAAGAGCGGCGCCCCCATGAGCTCGTGGAGGACCTTGGGGAGCGCCGAGTTCATGCGGGTTCCCTTGCCCGCGGCCAACACCACCGCGACCGGCGAAACCGCGACTCGACCGTTCTCCTCACGCGCGCGCGTCGGCATCACGACGGGGGTTAACACACTTTCGAGCGCCGCGGACAGAACCTACATAACCCCACACATATCAACGCGCGTTTCGCCCTCGGGCGTCGCGGACTCGAGCGTGTGTTCGCTTGCCCCTCGCACCCAGCAAAGGGGTATTCTCGGGCGACCTCCCGGACCGAGAGCGACCACCCGAACCGCTCAGCAGAAGGCGCAACCCGTGCGTCTACGCGACGTTGAGCCCCGCCCATGCCGACCGCGCCCACCCGAACGACCCCAACCTTCCCGGCCAAGGGCTCCCTCAAGCGAGTGCCGTTCGCGCGGCTCATCCGCGAGATCGCCCGCAGCTCGGCGACCGGGAACCTCTACCTCCTCACCGCCGGAGACAAGAAGAAGGTCGTGTTCTTCGCGAACGGCACGCCGGTCTTCGTGCGTTCGAATCAGCTCTCCGAGTGCCTGGGGCAAGTGCTCGCCGAAGAGGGGCTGATCACCCAGGAGCAGAGCGACAACACGCTCGAGGCCGTGCGCCGCACCGGCAAGAAGCAGGGCGAGCTGCTGGTCGAGAACGGCATCCTCTCCCGCGGAAACCTGCACTACGGGCTCTACCGCCAGCTGCGCCAGAAGCTGTTCGAGATCTTCGCCTGGGAGGAGGGCCGCTTTCAGTTTAAGCCCGGCGGCGACGCCCCCGACGACGTGGAGGTCGGCTTCGAGGAGCCCGTCGAGGCCATCATCATCACCGCGACCCAGGAGCGCTGTGGAGACGCGCGCGCGCGCCGGCTGCTCGAGGGCATGAAGGGCGAGTACCCGCGGCCGACGAGCAAGTGGAAGGGCGACCCAAACAAGCTCGGTCTGCTGCCGGAGGAGCGGCACTTCCTCCAGTGCGTCGACGGCAGCCGATCGCTCACGCAGCTGCTCGACGAGGCGCCGCAGCCGCCCGTCCCCCAGGTCTCCACGCTGCTGCTCGGGCTCGTCGAGGCGGGCGTGCTCGAGCTCGCCGCCGTCCGCCGTCCGCCGCGAAAGCGCCCGGACCCGCCCGACCTGACCCCCAAGCCAGCTGACGACGACGAGCTCGCGCCGAGCTTCGACGCCACGAGCGCGATCAAAGAATTCGAAGACACCCCGCTCCCGCGTCAGCTCCCCAACCCGGCCAGCTCCAACGCGCAGCTGCCCACGCTGCTGAGCGAGGACGAGGAGATGTTCGCCGGCGTCGCCGCGCTCGCCGACGAGGACAGCATGCTGGTCGACTCGGCCGAGCTGCTGCGCGGCCCGACGCCGACGCAGCGGCCGGTCTCCGCGCCCGCGCCCGAGCCCGAGCCCGAGCCCGCTCCCGCGCTCAGCTCCCCGGGTGACTTCGCCGGCCGCATCGGCGCGCTCGTCGACGACGACGACGAGGCTGACTTCGGCGGGCTCGACGAGCCGACGCGCACCGATGTCGCGCCGATCGAGCTCGAGCAAGAGCCGACCCGGACGACCCCGACGATCATCGACGACGTCAGCGCGCCGGCCCCGAGCGAGGGCGAGGAGCTGATCGAGCTGATCGACGACGACGAGATGCTCGAGCTCGAGGCCGACGACGTCCTCGACGACGCCGACCTGCTCGACGACGACCCCGAGGAGCTCGACAGCCACGCGCTCCAGACCATCAACGAGCCGGACGTCACCTACGACAAGCTCGCCGCCGAGGCGGCCGCCTCGCCCCACGAGCCCGCCGAGCTCGAGACCGCCGCCGCGCTCCCGCTGCCGACGCTCGACGACGACGAGGAGCTGCCCCCGCTCGACGAGCTCCCCGAGCTCGACGGCGAGCTCCCCGACCTCGACCCGGACAGCGAGCTCCCCGACCTCGGCGACATCGACGACGACCTCCTCGACGAGCTCGACGACGAGCTGGGCGCGCTCGACGGCGCCGAGCTCGATGAGCTCGGGCTCGACGATGTCGACCTCGATGAAGTCGACCTCGACGCCGTCGACCTCGGCGACTTTGAGCCCGAGCCCGCCCCCGCGGCCCCGGCCCAGCCCGCGCCCAAGATGGAGACCATCATCGCCGACGTCGATCTCGATGACCTCGATCTCGACGCGATCGACCTCGGCGACATCGACGGCGAGCCCGAGCCCGAGTACGAGCCCGAGCTAGAGGTCCTGGAGGATCTCGACGACGAGCCGGATCCGCGCGCCTACGAGGAGGGCCAGATGCTCTTCAACGAGGGCGTCTCGGCCATGCACGAGGGCGACTACGCCACCGCCGTCCAGCGCTTCGAAGAGGCCTACGACCACGGCCTCGACGACGCCGAGCTCCGCGCCATGATCGCCTTCGCGCGCTTCCGCAACAACGGCGGCGACGAGGCGACCGCGCACGAGTCCCTCGAGCAGCTCACCTACGCCGAGGAGATGGACCCCAACCTGGACCTCGTCTACGCCTACCGCGGCGCCATCTACCTCGGCCTCGGCATCGAGGACCAGGCCCGCGAGTCGTTCCGCTACGCGCTCCAGCTCAACCCCGACTGCGTGCTCGCGAACGACTACATCAACAACATGTAACTCGGGACATCTCCGAGCACACGCCGAGGGCCGCCCCGCTCCGGGACGGCCCTCCGCGCTTTCTCCTGAGCGGATGAGGACTTAAAGACATGTGTGCGGCGCCCGAAGGGCGTCGCGCACGCGATCTCCGCGAGTAGGCCCCCCGCCGCCCCCTCCAAGAGGCGTCGCGGGACCGAATCAAGCGCGACCTCGCGGGAGAAAACGCGCTGGAGCGCGCCGAGGTCAGATCGCCGGATCGACCCCGAGCTCCGTCAAGAGGTGATCCGCGTTGTCCACCGCGTCCATGACCCAGAGGACATATCGGATATCGACGTGGATCGAGCGCGTCACCTCCGGCGCGAACACCCAGTCCGACGCGATCGACTCGTAGTTGCCGTCGAACACCAGGCCGCACAGCTCGCCGCGCCCGTTGATCGTCGACGAGCCCGAGTTCCCGCCCGTGATGTCCAGGTCCGCGAGGAAATCCAGCGTGACCTCGCCGAACTTCGGGTGCGCGTACGGCCCCCAGCTCTTGCTCGCAACCGCGTCTCGCAGCGCCTGGGGGGCGTCGAAGGGCTTGCTCCCGGTGTGCTTCGCCGCCATCTCCGACACCGTCGTGAACGGCACGTAGGGCTCCTGCCCGGCCTTCGGCGAGTACCCGCGCACGGTCCCGTAGGTCACGCGCAGCGTCCCGTTGGCGTCGGGCGCGAGCTCCCCGGGCGTGAACTCCCGCAGCGCCGCGATGTACTTCGGCCGCAGGCTCGCCATCGCGCCGGCGAACTTCTTCGAGCGCTCGCGGCGGGCGTCGACCGTCGGCTTGATCGTGAGCGCGAGCTTGATGAAGGGATCGCGGCTCTTCTGGAGCGACTTCTCGCTCGCGCTCTTCATCAGCTTCACGCGCTGCTCCGCGTCGCCCAGCTTGGTCTTCTTGTAGAGCTTGTCGAGCGCCTTCTCGATCGAGGCCTCGTCCACCTTGTCGCCGACGATCGCGGTCAGCAGCGACGGGCGCTTGTCCTCCGGCAGCTTCGCGGCGCGCGTCAGGTACATCTTGAAGACGGCGCGATCCAGGCGCGGATCGTAGGTCTTCTGCATCGCGCGCATCGAGACCTCGTTGTCCTTGAGGTCCTTATCCTGGTAACCGGCGCGGCGCTCCGCGTCGGGCTTCTTCCGCTCCTCCGCCAGCGTGGTCAGCTGCATCGCGACCCCGAGCAAGCTCGAGCCGCGCATGAGCCCGTCGGCGGCCGCGTCGGTGTCGCGGGTCGCGGCGCGCTCGGCGTTGAGCTTCGCGATCGCGTCGAGTACACCGCCGTACGTGGCCTTGCGCTGCGGATCCGCGTCGATCCAGGCGCGCAGCTCCGCCTCGAGCTTCTGCTTCTCGGCCGCGAGCCCGCCCTTGAGCCCGTCGCGCATGCCCTTGTAGTTGATGAGGTAGTTGCCGAGGCCGCGCATGCGGCCCGAGGCCTTGATCGCCAGCTCTTTGTCGTCCTTCGTCAACGACTCCAGCAGCGCGATGTACTCCTCGTAAAACTGAATTCGGTAGTCGTAGTACCACTCGGCGGCCTCTTGGACCTCGCCGGCGGTCTTGAGGCGGTTGGTGCGACCCGGGTACCCGGCGACCATCACGAAGTCCCCCTCCTCGACGCGCTCTTGGGCGACCGTGAGGTGATACTTCGGCTTGTAGGGGACGTTGTCCGCCGCGAAGTCGGCGGGCTTGCCGTCCTTGCCCACGTAGGCGCGTAAGAACGCCCAGTCGCCCGTGTGCCGCGGCCACCGCCAGTTGTCGACATCGCCCCCGAACACGCCGATGCCCGAGTGCGGGGCGTAGACCAGCCGAATGTCGCGCAGCTGAATCTGCTCGATCTGGAAGAACTTCGCGCCTTCAAAGAAGCTGGCGACATAGCAGCGCATGTCCTCCCGGCCCTTCTCGCAGGCGTTGGTCAGCTGCTTGCGGCGCTCGGCGATCAGCTCGTAGCGCTCCTCATCGCTCTTGATGGTGTCGGTCCCGCCGAGCACCTGCTCGGTGACGTCGGTGTAGCGCGTCGTCACGTAGACGCGCGCGCGCGGCCCCCCAGACTTCTCGTCGGCGCGGGTCTTCGCCAGAAAGCCGTTCTCGAGCAGGTTGTCCTCGGGCGAGGAGTTGAGCTGCAGGTACCGACCCACGCAGTGGTGGTTGGTGATGATCAAGCCCTCGGGCGAGACGAAGGACGCCGAGCAGCCGCCGAGGCTGACGACCGCGCCCAGGGGGAAGGCGGTCGGGTCGGTCAGGGCGGCCGGATCGAACTCGACGCCGAGGCCCTTGATCGTGTCGGCGTGGGCGGCCATCTGCTCCGGCATCCACATGCCGCCGGGGTTCTCGAATTGCGCGGGCGCGGCAGGCTCCGGCGCGCTCCCATCTGCGGGCGGCTCCGCGCTCGTCGAGTCAGCGTTCGAACTCGCGCACGAGCTCGCCGAGAGCGCGAGGGCGAGCGCAGTGACGGACAGGAGCACAGAGCGGCGCGTGACGGCGCGAAGACGAGAGCGTTGCATCACCTGATCGAGTAACAGATCCACCCACGCGCGGACCCCTGAAAACGCGGGTTTTGCGAGTCTCCCGTGGGCGGAAATTCTCACACTCTCTACGTTCTACCCGTGAAACCGCGGGTCGAGCGCAGGATGGGAAGCCGAGCGGCCGGTCGGCCGAGGAGCGCGTCCCGGTCACGCCATTCGCTGCTAGTCTGGCGCCTCGCCATGGCGTCCCGCAGCACGCGCTCCCTGCTCGTGGCCAATCCGACGGCCCGAACCGGGCGGGCCGGAAAAGCCATCGACGCGGCGATGGATCGACTCGAGCGCGCTCGCCTGCGCCCGGAGTTCTTCCCGACCCTGCCCGACGGCGGCACCGTCCCCAAGCTCGCCGACCGCCTCGAGCCCGGGGATGTCGGGCGGGTCATCTACCTAGGCGGCGACGGGACGTTCGCCGAGACGGCGAAGGGCCTCATTCTCGCGCGCGAGCGCTTCGGCATCGACATCCCGCTCGGCATGCTGCCGATGGGCACCGCCAACGACCAGGGGCGCTCGTTCGGCATCCACGCCGGCGCGCGGGCCCTCAAGCGCAACATCGAGATCATCGCCCAGGGCACCGAGAGCTGGCTCGACGTGGGGCGCGTCGAGGCCCTCGACGAGACCGGCGAGGCCGTCGCCCAGGATCTGTGGTTCGACAGCTGGGGCGTCGGCCTGTCCGCGCAGATCCTCGCGACGCGCAACCGCGACAAGCACATGGTCGCCAAGGTCCCGATCCTCCGCCAGGTCTACCGCGACCGGGTCATCTACGTGCGCGCGGGCGTCAGCCACTTCTTTCGCTCGTTGATCCGGCGCCGGCACTTCGCCGCCGAGCTGACCGTCGACGGCGAGCGCTACGAGTACAAGGCGCTGACCGACATCGTCGTGAAGGGCACCCTGCTGTTCGGCGGGGACTGGATCTTCGCCGAGAACGGCAAGCCCGACGACGGTAAATTCGAAGTCGTGCTGATGAAGGGCCACCGCGACTGGGCGCGCGCGACGATCGCGAACCACAAGCGAAACCCGGTGACCGGCGACGACATGGCCGTGCTCGGCCTCGCCAAGGAGCGGACCGTCCCCCAGGGCAAGCGCATCGAGGTCCGTCTGTTCCGCCCCGACGGGATCAGCGCGCTGCACTCACAGATCGACGGAGAGGAGTTTCTCTACTCGGACCACTACCGAATCGAGAACCTCTACCACCACCTGCGGATCATCGTCCCCGAGAGCCCACACTGGGTCTGATCGGCCAAGGAGTCCATATGTCCCAAAAGCTATTCAAACCCGGGCGCGCCGCGCTCGCGCTCGCGCTCGTCAGCTCGCTCTCCTGCGACCGCGGCGGCGCGGACGCCACGCCCGAGACCAAGGCCGACGCCGAGCAGCCGGCGAGCGACACGGCGAAGCCGCAGCCGCCCGAGGTCGACCCGTCGCGCGACCCCCAGCTCATCAACAACAAACTCAGCCCCTACGCGGCCTGCATCAACTCGACGCGCCCGCTCGTCTCGAGCCACTACCGGCGCTACGGCGAGTGGGTCGACGGCGACGGCGCGCTCAAGCGCAAGGTCAAGGCGCCCGCGCCGGCGGAGCGGCTGCCGGCGCCCGCGCTCGAGACCTGCGCCAAGGCGCTGCGCGAGGGCAAGCACCTGACGCCGCCGCTGCCCGAGGTCGAGCGCGCCGCGACCGACTACGACGCCCGCACGCGCGAGTACGAGGCGCTCGCGGTCAAGGCGAGCGCCGCGATCGCGGGCAAGGACGCGGACGCGGTCAAGGAGCTGCACGAGCAGCTCGTCGCCGCCTACGACCGCTGGGACAACGCCAACCTCGAGCTGACCGAGAAGCTCGACGGCCTGCAGGCGCAGGCCGACGCGGACGCGCTCGACCGCGTCGAGGCGCGCGCCGGCAAGGGCCTCGAGTATCGCGCGCGCGAGCTCGTGATCACGGGCCGTCGCTTCGCCCACTGCCTCGCCTCGGTCGACGGCAGCGGCTGCGGCGACGCGCTCGCGGCGGTCGAGCGCGCCCACGCGGCCTTCGTCGAGCAGGCGGACGCCGGCGCGGAGGGGGTCACGGGCCTCGATCCGTTCCGCGCGGGCGCGGAGGACTTCGCCACGGCCGCCAAGGCCGCGACCGAGGCGCTCGCCAAGAACCCGGACTCACAGGAGTCGGTCGCGGCCGCGCTCGGGAAGTTCAACGCGCTGGTCCGCGCGAGCGCGGGCCTCGACTTCCCCGCCGCGGCCGACAAGTAGCTCAGCGACGACGCCGGCGCAGGCCGACGAGGCCGATCAGCAGCGCGAGGCCGATCCCGCCGGCGCCGGTGCCGGCGCCGGATCCAGGATCGACGGCGCAGCCCTTCTTGGTCGCGCCGGGCTCGTCGCCGATCTCGGGCGGCGTCTCCTCGTTGCCGAGCGCGTCCTCCCAGTTGTCGTAGCTCTCCTCCGAGCCCTCGTCACTTGTCCCTCCGGACATCTCCGAACCAGAGTCGCCAGCGTCGCCGCCGCTCCCAGAGTCCCCGCCGCTGCCGCTGCCGCCGCTCGAGGTCTCCGGCAGCTCGGGGCTCGAGAGCGTCGCGGTCGCGGGCACCTTGACGCTCGCGGGGCGCTTGCGCGCGCCGCTGAGCTTGGTCCAGTTGGTCGGGAACTTACCGCCCCCCGGTGGCCGCTGCGGCGCGAGCACGTAGGCCGCGCGGCGGTTGCGTGCCTCGTCGACGTTGTCGTCGGTCTGCACCGCCAGCCCGTTCTCGCCCATGCCGGCGTAGTAGATCTCGCACCAGATCCCCTTCTTCTTGAAGTAATTGGCGATCGCCTTGGCGCGGCCCTTCGAGAGCTTTTGGTTCTTGGCGGCGTTCCCGACGGTGTCCGTGTAACCGATGATGTAGAGCTGCGCCTGGATGTTGGCGTTGACCGCTTGGTTGATGCGCTCGAGCGCGACCAGCTCCTTGACCGCCGCGTCGAAGGCCTCGTCGACCTTGGGCGCCTCGCCCGGCTTGATCACCGCCTTGCCGCTGTCGAAGATCACGTCGACGTGGGGGATCGAGACCTTCCACGGGACCAGGCGATACGAGCCGGTCTGGTTCTGCTCGCCGACCGCCTTGATCTCGATCATGAAGAGGTTCGGCACGCCCTCCCAGGTGAACTCCATGATGTCGCCGTTGGCGTACTTCGCCGCCCCGCCGACCTCGCTGTGCGCGACGTTGCCGTTGGTGTCGTAGACGCTGAGCTCGTAGGAGGCGACGTCGAAGGCGACCTGGAACTTGACCGTGCGGTTCTCGATGTCCTCGGGCGTCGTCTTGTTGATGATGCGCCCCGGCCCCGTCGACTTCTTGCCCGTCGACTTGACGATCTCGAAGCTGGTGCTGCCGTTGATCCGCGGCCCGGTCAGCTCCATCTTGTAGGTCGCGCGCGGGGTCTGCTGGATCCAGTCGATCCGGTGCTTCTCGCCGTTCTTCAGCGCGGGGACCGACTTCTTGATCGTCTGCCCGTCGCCCTTGATGATGACGTCCATCGGCGGCAGGTCTCCGCCCTTGGCCGAGACCTCGACGAAGGCCTCGCCGGTCGGCTTGGCCTCGTTGGAGAAGGTGTATGAGAATCCACCGGCCGAGAGCAGCGCGGCCAGGACAAAACCAGCGAGGTTCGAGGCGAAGGGCATAATCTTTCCCCGGTGTCACAAGCCCGTGAGCCAGCGCTCCTGCGGGCCGGAGGACGATACCACGGCCCGCGCGGGGGGCCGCGCGGCATCGAACCTCTGGGTAGATCGCTGGGACATGTCGAATGCGCCCGATCGCGTCGGGCGCGTCGCTTGACACTCCGTCGCCCGACCCCGTAACCACCGAGTATGGGCAAATTCCTCGGAGGACTCGCGCTCGCGTCGGCCGTCTGGGCCGTCGCTTGGTGGCAGCTAGGCCCGGGGTTCACCAGCGCGCCCTGCCGTGACATGTGCGGCGAGGGCACGGTGTGCGACGGCGAGCGCTGCGCGCCGAAACCGCCCGTCGAGGCCGAAGCCGAGCCTGACGAAAAGGCCAGCAAGGGCACGAAGAAGCGTCGTCGTCGCGGCCGCAAACGACGCGGCAAGCCCGGCGCGCAGGGCAGCGAGGACGACGGCGCGTGGGACGACGCCGAGGACGAGCTGCCGCCCTTCGTGCCCGTCAACGACAAGCACATCCCGCAGTACAAGAACAAGACCGTCAACCTCGACGAGTACGGCAGCGAGCGGCTCGGCGACGACGTCGTCAACCAGCACATGAGCCGGCTGAACGGTCGCTTCCAGAAGTGCATCGAGACGGCGGCGATGTACAGCGAGAGCGACCTCGGCTCGGGGACGCTGAGCTTCCGCATCCGCCTCAAGCCCGACGGCAAGGTCGACGGGGTGTCGGTCAAGGCGCCCGCGAACCTCAAGGTCTTCGGGATCGTCCCTTGCGCGCGCAAGGTGGTCTACGACCACCGCTTCCCGAAGTACGACGGGCCGCCGATGGGCGTCGACTTCAGCTTCGACGTCGGCTGAGCCCGCGGCTCCTTCGCGCGGCTCCTACAACCAACATGCCTCTTCAGTCAGCGCGCTACTCGAAGGCGTTCTCGAGCACCGACTTCTTCGACGACTTCTTCGACGACTTCTTCGACGAAGGCTTGGCCTTCGGCGCCGCCGTGCGCTTTGACTTCTGCATGCTGCCGGTGCGGCCCGCTTGGCTCGCGATCCACGACTTGATCGAGGGCGCGGCCTCCTCGGCCTGCGAGAAGTGCAGGAAGGCGGCCTTCTCGTCGCCCTCGTACTGGGCGCAGAGCCCCATGCCGGCGTAGGCGCGCGCTTGATGCATCCCGGTCGCGCCGGTCGCCTGCTCGTAGAGTTCGCGCGCCTTGGCGCACTCCCCTCGCTCGCGCAGCGTGTCGGCTTTCTCGATCAACGCGGCCGCGTCGAATTTACTGTCGACCTTGGGCGCCTCGGCGAGCGCGTCGTCCTCGGCCTCCGCGTCCTTGGCGGGGCTGCTGCCTGGCCCGAAGCCGTATCCGCCCGCGCTCTTGTCAGCGCGCTTGGCCTTCTTCTCGCTCTTCGCGGCGTCGTAGAGGCCATCCGCGGGCGCGGCGTTCTCCGCCGCCGCGGCGGCAGCGGGCGGAGCCGACGGGCTCGGCTCGGCCTCGTCCGCCAGCGCCTCGTCGCCGACGCGCTGTTCCTCCGCGCGCTCGAGCTGGGCGACGCCCTGGGTCTTCTCCTCTTCCTTCGCCTCGCGCGCGTCATCGGCCCGCGCCATCACGGAGGAAGACTCCGCTTCGAACTCGGCGGGCGGCTGCATCATCACGAGCACAGCGGCGGCCGTGCCCGCGAGCACGACGCCCGGCAGCACGAAGGATCGCCGCAGCCGGGTCCAGAGGCTCTCGCTCTCCTTCGGCGCGCTGACAGCTGGCTCAGAGGACAGGGCCGCGACGATCACGTCATCGAGCGCGCCGGTCGGGACATCTTCCATCGGCAGCGCCTCGCGGCTGAGGCTCAGGAGCTCGCGGTAGTCCTCGAGCCGCGCGCGCACGGCCTCGGACGCGTCGGGCAGCGCGGCCGCGACATCAAAGCCGGACGCCTCACAGCCCTCGAGCGCGTCCTCGAGGAGGTCCAGCTCGGCCGGGGTGAACTCGGGGAGCTCAGCGCCGCCGGTCATCTCAACTCCTCCGCGCCGCGGCGGGCGTCAACACGAGCCGTGTGGGGGATATACACCCCACCCGCGTCCTGCTCGCTCGCGCGTGTTCGTGACAAAGAGGGCATCCGAGAATTCTGCTGGTTCCTAGACTGTGCACCTCGTCGAGGTGTTCGGGCAAGCCCCGCGCGCGACCACGCCGGCGAGCGCACGCCGGCGCGACCGTACACGGGATCGAACGCGGGCGCGCGCGGGCGGGTCTCGGGCGGTTGTATCGACCCCGTGTCAAAGCACACGCCCTTCTAACGGTTGTTCGTTCGGACAGGTGGAACCCAGATCCAGCCGTCCTCGAGCCACAGCAGCTCGTCGTCGAGGGCCGTGATCGCGTCAAGAACCGCCGCGCCGCGCCCCTCCGGGAACGCCGCGAGGCGCCCTGGCCGCGCCCCCACCCCGTCGGCCTGGCGACCGGGGCTCTCGACGAGATCTCGTGGTCCGCGCCAGTTCTCCCAGGCCCATACAAACGCGGTGTAGGCCGCGAGCACCGCGTCGAACACATGGGGGCTGCGCACCACAACCTCGGGCCAGACGTACGCGAAGGCGAGCGAGCGCGCGCCGCCGTTGTCGCTCGGGCCGAGCAGCGCGCCGTCAGACAGCCGCGTCAACACGTGCTTGCGAAGCTCCCAGATCGACTCGGCGGTGCCGTGTCGCAGTCGGTGCTCGGTCTCTACGCCGAACATTCGAATCACCGTCGCGGGCGTGTGAACCTCGATCAGGTTCTCGTGGAGCCGCAGCATCGGCGAGAGCGCGCGCCGCAGGTAGGCCGCGCGCGCCGAGAGCGGGCCCATGCCCTGGCCGAGCGACTCGCGGGGCTTAAGCCCCGCGCTGGTCAGCAGCAGATCGACCGCGCGCTGGGTGTAGGGGGTCACCGCGGGCTTGCCCGGGTCCGAGCGTCGCGGCTCGGCGATGCGCCGCGCGTGACTCCGCATCCAGCGGACCACCGGCACCGTGCAGTCATTCACCCCCGGGCACGGCAGGTCGCAGCGGATGCACGGCGGGAGCGTGAGCGGGGCGTTGATCGCGACCACGGCGTCGTCGTCGACCCAGCGCTCGAGATACTCGATCAGGACCTCGTCGCGAAACAGCGGATCGCCGCGCCCGTCGTGGCTGTCCTCTCCGCCACCTCGGTGACCACGGCGCACGCGGGCCTCGGCGACGTGCAGCCGCGGGGTCTCGCTCGCGCGATCGATCTCGAGCCGGGCGACGGCGGTGCTCTTGCCGCGCCCTCCGCCGAGGTTGATGCCGATGAAACGATTGAAGGCGCGGACGGGTCGAGTGACCTCCGGCACAGTGTGTCCTCTCGTGATGCGTCTCTGTGCGCGCCCCCGACCGCTCGCTTCCTCCTGTTGCGTCGGCGCGGCGCGTGGGAGGCGAGGGCCAGGGGCGAGCTGAAAAAACCGCCGCGACGCCGACGAGGCGCCGCGATGCCGACGGGGCGCCGACGGGGCGCCGACGGGGCGCCGCGATGTCGCGCGCTACTCGGGCACGGTCGAGGGCTGGCGCTCGGTCAGGAATTGCAAATAGGCGATCGCGGCCGGCAGCTCGAGCGCTGGGAGGCCGTCGACGAGCTCGCGCGCCTGTCGACGCAGCGTCTCGGTCGGGCCCTCGCCGCGGTTCCCGATCGGCTTCTCGAGCGGCACGTCAGGCTCGGCCGGCTGCCTGGCCTCGCCCCACGGCGGCTGCTCGCCGAGCACGAGGTCCTGCATCGCCAACCAGTTGTCGATATAGATGTGGAGCAGGTTGGCCCGGTAGGCGAACCAGCGGTCCCGCTCCAGCGGATACGAGAGCAGGACGTCTTTGAAGCGTCGGAACGCGCCCTTACCGTCTATCGCGAGGATCAGGCGCTCGCGCAGCGAGGGGTCACCAACCGAGGCGACGAAGCGCTCCATCCAGCGGTACTGCTCGCGGGAGGAGGCGGGGTCGAGGTGAACGTATCTCCCGCCGCCACGCCGGATCAGCAGCCGCTTCTCTTCGTCCTCGGGGCGGCTGTCGACGATCGTCAGTACATGGCCTGTCTTGGAGTCCAGGTAGCTGTGGGTGTCGGGCGCGTTGTGTTCAAAGGCGGTCTCTAGCGCCGCCCAGTCCGGCTTCGGCCCATCGGGAGAGATTCGCATGATAGGGCTCTTTCGCATGAGTAGCATTGACATGTCCCAGGTCTCCCAAGCTGGTCAGGCCGGAGACCGAGAAAGGGGGTGTGCTGCAAAAACGCGGCTCGTTCTCGGGGGAGAATCGCCACAGATCGCCAGCATAGACCGTGGGTAACCCCGGTCGCAACCAGCGCCTTCGCGGTCGCGTCCAGTCGACCACGCCGCGTCGCGCCGATCACCCGCTGCGCGTCGCGGCGTCAGGTCGACGACGGGGTCGTGTTAGGCTTCGGCGAGGATTCGAGTTGTACGCGCAAGCTGGCGATTTCGGCCTCGAGCGCTTCGACAGGGCGCAGCGTGAGTCGCTCGATCTCGAGGGCGGCCTGCTCGAGCTCCCAGCGCGCGGCGACCAGCCCGGCCCGAAGCGCGTCTGCGCGCGCATCTTCTAATCCGCTAGACGGCACGCCGCGCGCGGGTTCGAGCGCCTGGGAGCGCAACTCGAGCGCCTCCGCGAGATCGCGCTCGAGCGCGTGAACACGCGCCTCGAGGTTCGCGCAGTCCGCCCGAGCGCGCTCGAGCTCGGCCAGCGACGCCTGACGCGCGACCTCGGACAGCTCCGCCTGCCGGCGCGATCGCGCGTGCTGCCGACGCAGCAGCGCGATCGTCCCGCGCAGCGAAGAGGAGGACGTCTCCCCGGCGGCGCCGGCCTCGCCGAGCCCCGGCGCCGCCGGCTCGTCGTCACCTGGGAGCTCGACGAGGGTCATCCCCACGGGCGGCGCGACGCCGTTGGCCAGCGCGACGACGTGCGAGTAACGAGGTGTCTCGGAGGCCAGGGTGTTGTCGAACACGACCGGGATGTCCTCGTCCCCCGCGTCGTCTTCCTCCTCCGCGAGCCCGCCGCAGTCGATGACCGAGGCGCCGTCGACCGCCGCGAGCGCGTAGAGCCGCGCGCGCCCGAAGCCCGGGCCGACGTCGGCGGTGAGCAGCCCGGTCAGGCGCTCGAGCGCCGCCTCGACGCCGCCGCCGACTCGCTCGGCGCGGGCGAGCGGCTCCAGCAAGATCACGGTCCGACCGCGAGCTGCCCCTTCCGACAGGACCGCGAGCAGCTCCTCGCGCGGGCCACCGCGCGGCCACGCCGACGCGCGCACCAGCGCGACCTCCCACGCGACGTCGCCGCGCAGGCGCGCCGCAGCCTGCTCCGCCGCGATCACCTTCGCCCCGCCGGCGCGCCCCGCCTGGTCGTCACCCGCGCCCGCGTCCCAGACAACTCGCCAGACGCGCGCGCGGCCCGGGGCCTCGGGGGCGAGGCCGTCGAGGAGGTCACGGGCCGGCGAGCCCGGCGGCCCGAAGCTCGCCTGGCGTCGACGCAGCGCCTGCTCCAGCACGGGATCGGCGAGGACGCGACGGCGCCCCTGCCACTGCTCGCCGAGGAACGCGTAGACGGCCAGCCAGCGGGGGACAGAGAGCATGACAGCGACTCATAGCCTGCCTCGGGGACCCGAGGAAGTCCGGGCGAGTGTAGGGAGCGACGCGCGGCGGCGTCCAGCCCTGTTCTGCAGCATTTGCCGCGCTGACGGATCCGGGCTAGGTTGGCGGCCGTTTCGCGCCATGGACAGCTCCCTCATCGCCAAACTCGAGCACATCGCCGATCGGCACGAAGAGCTGAACGCGATGCTCTGTGATCCCGAGATCGCGCAGGACAAGCACCGCTTTCTCAAGCTCTCGCGTGAACACGCCGACACCGACGCGATCGTCAAGACCTTCAACGAGTTTCGTCAGGTCGAGAACAACCTCGCGGAGGCCCGCGAGCTGCTCTCGGATCCGGACATGCGCGAGCTCGCCGAGGCCGACATCGCTGATCTGGTCGAGCGTATCGCCGGCCTCGAGGAGCTGCTCCAGAAGCAGCTCGTGCCCAAAGACCCCAACGACAGCAAGAACGTGGTGCTCGAGATCCGCGCGGGCACGGGCGGCGAGGAGGCCGCGCTGTTCGCCTCCCACCTGTGGCGCATGTACACGCGCTTCGCCGAGACCCAGGGCTGGAAGTACGAGGTCATGAACATCAGCGAGGCCAGCGCGGGCGGCTTCAAAGAGGTCGTCGCGCTCATCAAGGGCACCGACGTCTACGCCAAGCTGAAGTTCGAGAGCGGCGCGCACCGCGTGCAGCGCGTGCCCGAGACCGAGTCCCAGGGCCGGATCCACACCTCGGCGGCGACCGTCGCCATCATGCCCGAGGCCGAGGACGTCGACATCAACATCAACCCCGCGGACCTCGAGTGGCAGGTGATGCGCTCCAGCGGCTCCGGCGGCCAGCACGTCAACACCACCGACTCGGCCGTGCGCGTGATCCACAAGCCGACGGGGCTCGCGGTCCGCTCCGACCAGGAGAAGTCGCAGACCAAGAACCGCGAGATCGCGCTCCGGCTGCTGCGCTCGCGCATGCTCGACGCCGAGATCCAGCGCGTCAACGCCGAGCGCGCGGCCCATCGCAAGGGTCAGGTCGGATCGGGCGATCGCTCCGAGAAGGTCCGCACCTACAACTACCCGCAGGATCGGATCACCGATCACCGCATCAACCTCACGCGTCACAACCTCCCGGGTTTTATGGACGGCGGGATCGACGACGTGATCGAGGCGCTGCGGGCCCACGACGAGGCCGCGCGGCTCGCCGAGGTGAAGCGCCAGGCCTGACCTGTCTCGCGAGGGAGCTCGACGTCGATGAAGCGCACGGTCCAGGTCGAGATCGCCGGTCAGCGGCTGACGATCCGCAGCGACGAGGGACCCGACTACGTCCACGAGCTCGCGGCCTACGTCGACGCGCATCTCCATCAGCTCGCCGGCGGACGCCGGACCACCAACCCGCAGCGGGTCGCGCTGCTCGTCGCCATGCAGATCGCCGACGAGCTGTTCCGCGAGCGCGACCTCCACCACCAGCTGCGCGTCCGCGTCGGTCGCCGGCTCGAGGCGCTCGACGAGGTGGTCGCGGCCCACGAGCAGCGCCTCGCGCAGCTCGGTGAGGACGAAGTCGCGCCTCCCGAGCTCCCTGAAGTGGAAGTGGGAGCCGAAGCGTCACCATAGCCGCGTCCGCGCTGTAAGGAGCGCCGGCTCGACGCACAATGGGGGATGAGGACGCGGCCCGCCGCGCCCTGCCCCGCGATGCACCCCCATTCGAAGCACCGGCTCCCCCCGCGCGCGCGGCGACGGCGAACGACCGCGCTCGCGCTCGCCGTCGCCGCCAGCGGCTGCGCCGGCTTCGCCCGTGACCTGCCGACGCCCGCGCGCGACGTCTCCGCGCAGCTCGAGCGGCTCGGGCAGACCCGCCACGTCGAGCGACTCGACAACGGCGCGCGCCTGCTGCTGGTCCCTGACGCGCGCGCCAACCTCGTGCAGATCGATGTCCGCGTGGCCGCCGGCAGCCGCGACGATCCGCCGGGCAAGGGCGGCCTGGCGCACGTCGTCGAGCACATGACCTTTGAGTACGTCGCCGACTGGGACGCGGCCGCGGCCGAGCCGGCGCTCGACGAGCGGGTGACCATCAACGAGCAGCTCGAGGCGGTGAGCCTGTATCACAACGCCTTCACGAGCCCGGACGTAACCCACTACACGACGACCGGGCTGGCCGCGGATGTCGAGCGGCTGCTCGAGCTCGAGCTCGCGCGCCTGCGCAGCGACTGCGCGGCGCTCAGCCCCGCGCGGTTTGAGCGCGAGCTCAACGTCGTCGCCAACGAGCTGCGGCAGCTCGCCGGGGACCGCGAGCGCTACCTGGAGCGCGCGCTGACGGCCGCGAGCTTCCCCAAGGGCCATCCCTACCGCGACCCGATCGAGGACGACGAGCTCGAGCTCGCCGCGATCACCCGCGCGGATGTCTGCGCGTTCACGCGGCGCCGCTACACGCCCGACGCGATCGACGTGATCATCACCGGCGCGTTTGATCCGAAGCGAGTGCGGCCGCTCGCGCGTCGCTCGCTCGCCGCGATCCCGCAGGCGACCGCGCTGCCGCACCCGCCCTTGGCGGGCAGCGATCGGTGGGCGTTTCGCTACACGCGTGAGCGCGTCCAAGCCGCCGTCGACCGACCGGGCGTGGCGCTGGTGCTCGCCTCACCCGAGCGGTTCACCCTCGCCGTCGGCGACGGTCCTCCGGAGATCAGGACGCGCGTCGAGCCGTCGCTCCAAGAGCGCATGATCATCGCGCGACTCCGACGCGCGCTGCACGAGCTCGCGCGCGCCCACGAGGCGGTCGCCGACACCCGCCTGCTCGTGCTCGGCGGCGCCGAGGAGCGCTGGTTGGCGCTCTACGCCGCCGCTGCAGCGCCTGACGACGACGGCCTGCGGGCGACCGAGAAGGCGCTGCTCGCTATGTTGGACCAGCTCCACCGCGGCACCGACGACGCCAAACGTCAGACGCAGCACGCCAAGCAGCGGCTCATGCTGCGCACGCTCCAAAACGCGAGCCAACAGCGGTCGCGGGGCGCCCTGCTCGCCGATCTTCTCTCGGGCGCGCGCGAGCAGTCCGTCGCCGAGTCGATCCGCGCCCTCGAGGAGCTGGATCCCGTAAAGGCGACGGTCTGGGTCGAGCGCTTCGCCGACAACAAGAAGAAGGTCATCTGGCTGACCCCCTCCGGCGAGGACCCCGCGCCGCCCCGCGCCGGGCGCTTCATGGCGAGCGCGAGCGTCACCTCCGCGCCCCCGCGAGACCTGCACGAGGCGGCCCTCGACACGACCCCGCGCTGGACCGCGCCGATCCAGGAGTTCACGCTCGACGACGGGATGCGCGTCATCCTGGCGCCCACCGACGGGCTGCCGCTGGTCGAGCTCCGGCTGCTTTTTGATGTCGGCACGATCGACGCGCCGCGCGAGCAGCCCGCGCTCGCGCGGCTCGTCGCCGACTGGATCACCCCCTACAGGAGCGGCATGACTGGCGAGCTGTACAACGCCTACTTCGACGCCGGCGCCGACGCGGCCCGCGGCGTCTCGACCGAGACCACCGAGTTCCGCGTCACCGGGCTCGCCGGCGAGCTCGACCATCTGCTCGGCGGGCTCAGCACCTTCACCGCCGACGGCGTCTTCGACCCCGCGACCCTCGACGGCGAGCGCAAGGTCCTGCGGGCCCAGCTCGGGCGCCGCGACGTCGAGGGCCGGCTGCGCGCCGAGCAGCGCCTCAACGCGGCCGTGTTCGGCGAGCGCCACCCCTACGCGCGCCGCAGCGAGCCCACGCTCGCGCAGCTCGCCGCGCTCACCGACGCCGAGCTGCGCGCCTTCAAGCGCAGGCACTACCGCGCCGCCTCGGCCACGCTGATCGTCACCGGGCGCTTCAACCCCGAGCTCGCCGCGGCGCACGTCCAGGCCCGCTTCCAGGATCGATCGCTCGGGCGCCGCATCGAGCGCTGGGATCGCGCGCCTGAACCACGAGACAGGCCGTCCGTCGCGCTGCAGGCCGCGCCCGACGGCGCTCGAGATCTCGCGCTCGCCGAGGACGACGCGACCCAGAGCTCGATCTACATCGCGCTCCCGCTCCCCGGGCTCGCGGGCGAACGACACGGCGCGCGCCTCGTCATGGTCGAGCTCCTCGACGACTTCGTGGGCAGGGTCCGCGAGCAGCTCGGGGCCAGCTACGGGATCAACGCCTACCTCGAGGGGGACACCGGCCTCCCGAGCCTCACGATCTACGGACAAGTCGATCCCGCGCGGACCGGCGAGGCTCTCACGGCGCTGCGCGAGAGCCTCGAGCGAGTGCAGGCCGACGCGACCCACGAGGGACGCTTCGCGCGCGCGCGCAGGACCGTCCTCCGGCGCCTGCTCGCCGACGCCGGGGACCCCGAGACCCTCGCCAGCCGGCTCTCCTTTACCGCCCGCCGCGATCTACCCCACGGCTACTTCGCCACGGTCGCCGACCAGGTCGCGCGTCTCCAGCCCGGCGAGCTCGCGCTGGTGATGCGTGAGGAGCTCGATCCCGCGCGCGCCCGCACGCTCTGCATCGGCGCCCGCGCGCGCGTCATCGCCGGCTACCGCGAGGCCGGCGTCGAGACGATCGAGTGGGTGCGCTGAGCCTCACGGGCTCCGACGAAAGCGCAGGAAGTAGTTCTCCTTCAGCGCCCCGTCGGCCAGCGCGACCTCCCCCTCCAGCGCGAAGCCGGCGGACTCGATCTCCCCGACCACGACCTGCTTGCCCGCGCGGACGTGCTCGAGCAACCACGCGTCGCTCTCGCCCTCGACGCGATCGTAGTCGATCACGTACAGCAGCCCGCCCGGCCGCAGGCCCGCGTGGATCGACGCCAAGTAGGCGCGCGGGAACTCGATGTGGTGGTAGGCGTCGCTCGTGAACACGACGTCCACCGATCCCGCCGCCAGCGCGGACGAGCGCTCCTCGGCCTGCACCGTCGTGATGAGCCCGGCGAGCCCCTGCTCCTCGGCCTGCGCGTTGATGTGCTCGAGGAAGTGCGGCATCAGGTCGACCGCGTAGACATGTCCCTTCGGACCAACCGCGCGCGCGAGCAAGATCGTGAACAGGCCCGTGCCCGCGCCGATGTCGGCGACCGCCGCCCCGGGCGTGAGCGCGAGCGCCGTGATGATCGCGTCGCGGTGGTCGTAGACCTCGCGCCCCTCGCGTTCGAAGCGCTTGCGCCAGCGCCGGATCTTCGTCTCTTCGAAGTACTTGTTGTTGATCCCCGGGTGGACGCTCGCCTCGGGTGTGGCCGCGGGCGTCGTCGCGGGCGCGCCGGGCTCATCCACGCTCGCGTCCGCGCCGCCGTGCGCGACCTCAACGTGCCCCTCGCTGGCTCGCGGGCTCGTGGGGGATACCGTCGCGGCCGGAACCGCGCAGGAGATGGTACACGGGAGCGCGAGCGCGATCGTCCACCGGGCGCGCGCGAGGATCCAACGAGCAGGAGACAGGCGACTTGCGGTCCGCACGGTCCACGCACGCTATCACCTTCCGCGCGCCCCCGCGCCGTGTCGTCGGGGCGCTCGCGCTCTTGCTCGCCGGCTCGAGCTGCGCGCCCGCGCCCGTCTCCCCAACGACCCCGATGGAGCACAACGCCGCCGACGCCCTGCCCCCGCCGGTTGACCCGACCGCCCCGGCTGATCCCGCTGAGCCAGATGACGAAGGTCTCGCGGCGACGCTCGAGCTCGTCGAGAGCTGGCCGCTCGAGACCGAGCTCGGCCAGGCCGACCTCGCCGACGCCGCCGACAGCTGGATCGCCATGATCGACGGCGCGCGCGAGCGCGTCGACTTCGCCGAGTTCTACGGCGCGAGCGCCCCGGACGGCGCGCTCGAGCCGGTGATCGCGGCGATCGAGCGCGCGGCCGCCCGCGGCGTCGCGATCCGCTTCCTGTTCGATCGCAGCTTCCACGCGAAGATGCCGGCGGTGCCCGACCGCCTCGCGGCGATCGACGGCGTCCAGCTCCGGCTGATCGACGGCGCGCGCTACAGCGCCGAGGAGGAAGGCGACGGGGTCCTGCACGCGAAGTACTTCATCGTCGATCGCCGCGAGCTGTTCCTCGGCAGCCAGAACTTCGACTGGCGCGCGCTCGAGCACATCCTCGAGCTCGGCGTGCGCCTGCGTCACCCCGCCGTCGCGCGCGAGCTGAGCTGGCTATTTGAGTACGACTGGGCGCTGGCCGAGGGCGCGCGCGAGGCCGACGCCCGCGCGCACGCGTCGCGCGTGCTGCCGCGGCCGACGGACGAGCACGAGCTGCGCGCGCGCTACAAAAACGCCGACAACGACGCCGAGCCCGTCGCGCTCTCGCTGGTCGCCAGCCCGCGCGGGCACCTCGAGCGCGCGCGCGACTGGGACCTCCCGCAGCTCGTCGACGCGATCGACGGCGCGCGCGAGCAGGTCCGCGTCCAGCTGCTCAGCTTCGACAACCGAGCGCTCGAAGGCGCGCGCCGGTTTAACGAGCTCGACGCCGCGCTGCGCCGCGCGGCCGCCCGCGGCGTGCGAACGCGGCTCATGGTCGCCCACTGGAGCACCGCCGAGGACCGCGTCGCGCCGCTGCGCGAGCTCCAGCGCGTCCCCGGCCTCGAGGTCTCCTTCGTCACGATCCCGGCGCACAGCGCCGGCTTCATCCCCTTCGCCCGCGTCATCCACAGCAAGTTCCTGGTCGTCGACGCGCGGCTCGCCTGGGTCGGGACCAGCAACTGGGCGCGCGAGTACTTCTACGGCAGCCGCAACGTCGGCCTGCTCGTCCGCGGCGAGGCCTTCGCCCGTCGGCTCGCGCGGCTCTTCGATGACCTCTGGGACAGCTCGCTCGCGACCCGCCTCGACCCGGACGCGCGCTACCCCGCGCCGCGCGTCGCCGAGTAGCGGGGCGCGATCCCGCGCGCGAGGCTGGCGCTCCGGCGGTACACTGCGGCCGTGGAGCTGGTTCTCGAGACACTCGAGCTAGATCCGGCGATCGAGCGCCTGTGCCGAGACGTCCTGGCGACGAGCAGCGGCTACCGCGAGGCCGCCGCGCGCCTCGGCATCACCCAGGGCGCGCTCGCCCGCTACGTCGAGCGGTTCGGGCTCTCGTGGACGCCGACGCGCGTCGAGCCGCCCGCGGTCACGCCGGAGCACGCGCTCGTGCTCGACGTCCAGACCGTCGCCGAGCTCGAGCGCGCGCTGTGTATCCGCGCGCTCGCCCGCGCCGGCGAGGTCGCCGACGCGGCGGAGCTCCTCGGCCTCAGCGAGCACGCGCTGCGCCGTCGGATCATCGTCCACCGGATCAACCCCGAGCTGCTGCCCGATCTGCCCGGCGCGCCCTCGCAGCCCTGATCTTTAGGCGCCGCGGAGAAATCGATCGACGTCCCCGCGCGTCTGATCAGGACATGGACCGTGTCCCCGCGCCCCGTCGCCTCGCGCCCGCGCTCGCCGGGGCCTGCGTCGGCCTGCTCTCGCTCGCGCTGGTATCTTCGGCCTGCGCCGCCTGCGATCCGCCCGCCAGCTCCGCCCCCGCCCCGTCCATGCCCGCGCGTCACGCCGAGCTCGATCCCTCCTCGCGGCCGCGCACCGACGCGCCCGAGCAGCCGCCCCGCGAGCGCGCCCCCGCGACGGAGGCCGCGCCCGCGCAGCCTGCTCCAGCGATCAACGCGGACGATCCCGCAGAGGCGGAGGGCGACGAGCCGACGCCGCGCGCCGAGCCGGCGCCGACGCGACCTGTCCGCGAGTACACCCAGTGGACCGCCGAGGGAGGATCCGCGAAGACGCGCGATCGCGGCGCGCACACGCGCCGGCTCGAGACCGTGAAGGAGCTGTTTGAAGACGCAGGTCTGCGCTTCCCGCCCAAGCAGCTGCTCCTGCGCGCGTTCAAGGACGAGCGCGAGCTCGAGGTCTGGGCCAACGATCGCCGCGGCGATCCGCTCACCCACGTCGCCACGTACCGGATCTGCGCGGGCTCGGGCGAGCTCGGCCCCAAGAAAGCCGAGGGCGACTACCAGGTCCCCGAGGGCTTCTACAAGATCGACCTGTTCAACCCGCGCAGCCGCTTCCACCTCTCCATGCGGATCAGCTACCCCAACCGCCGCGACCGCGCGCTCGGCTACACCGGCAGCGCCATCATGATCCACGGCAACTGCGTCTCGATCGGCTGCCTCGCCATGAGCGACGCGCGCATGGAGGAGCTCTGGGTCATGACGAAGGCGCTCCCGGACGGAGAGCGCGCGCGCGTCCACCTGTTCCCCGGGCGCGACCTCGACGGCCTCATCGCCCGCGAGACCACCCGAGATCCCGACCTCGCCGCGTTCTGGACCGTCCTCAAGCGGGGCAAGGACGCCTTCGAGGCCGACCGGCGAATGCCCGCGATTCGCGTCGAGCGCGGCGCGTACGTCTTCGAGTGAACCCCGCCGCTCGAAGCGCTACCATTCGCCGCATGCCCCAGGCCCCTGCACCGACCCCGAAGTCCCCCGCCCTCGCGACCCTCGTCGCGCGTGGCTACTTCGAGCAGGCCTCGGACGTCGAGGCCATCGACCGCGCGCTCGCGAGCGGGATGGTGACCTTCTACATCGGCTTCGACCCGACCGCCCCCTCGCTGCACGCCGGCAACCTGCTGACCATCATGGCGATGCGCGTGCTCCAGAAGCACGGTCACCGCCCGCTGTGCCTGCTCGGCGGCGGCACCGCGATGGTCGGCGACCCCTCGGGCAAGACCGAGATGCGCAAGATCCTCACGCCCGAGACCATCGCCCGCAACGCCCAGGCGTTCCGCGATCAGTTCGCGTGCTTCCTGCACTTTGACACAGGCGCCGACAACGACGCGCTGCTGCTCAACAACGCCGACTGGCTGCTCGGCCTCAAGTACGTCGAGTTCCTGCGCGATATCGGCCGGCACTTCACCGTCAACCGCATGGTCGCGGTCAAGACCTACCGCGACCGCCTCGACGCCGAGATCCCGCTCAGCTTCCTCGAGTTCAACTACCAGCTGCTGCAGGCCTACGACTTCTTCTACCTGTCCGAAAAGTACAATTGCTCACTCCAGCTCGGCGGCAGCGATCAGTGGGGCAACATGATCGCCGGGGTCGAGCTGATCCGGCGCATCGCCGGCGAGCAGCGCGACGCCGGGCAGGAGCCCGCCGGGGGCGGGGCGACCTGCCTCACCTTCCCGCTGCTGACGACGAGCGACGGGCGCAAGATGGGGAAGAGCGAGCGCGGCGCCGTCTGGCTCTCGCGCGAGCGGCTCTCGCCCTTCGAGTACTACCAGTACTGGATCAACCGCGACGATCGCGACGTAGCCCGGCTCCTGCGCCTCTACACCGAGCTGCCCCTCGAGGAGATCGACGAGCTCACGCGCGTCGAGGGCGCGGCGATGCGCGCCGCCACGCAGCGGCTCGCGTTTGAGGCGACGCGGCTGCTGCACGGCGAAGACGCCGCCACGCGGGCCGCGACCGCGAGCCAGCAGGCCTTCGGCGGCGGCGACGACTGGAGCGCCGTCCCGGAGCGCACCATCGAGGCCGCCGAGATCAGGCTCGTCGACCTGCTCGTTCATGAGCACGTGCAGGCCTTCAAGTCGAAACGGGAGACGCGCAGGCGCATCGAGGGCAAGGCGGTTAAGATCAACGACGAGCCGTGCACCGATCCCAACCGCGTGCTGACCGCGAATGATCAAGACGACCAGGGGCTCCGGATCAAAGTCGGGAAAAAGCGCTTCCGGATTTGCCTCTCGTCGACCCAGGCCGCAACCTGATCATCACCAGGCTGAATGGTTTCACCCGATCCCCCCACCCGCCTCTACGACGCGCTCTGCGAGCTCGACGTACAGGCGGCTGACGTCCGCGAGGATCCCAGCGGCAAGACCTGGCTCCCCGAGGATCTGAGGCAGCTCGTCGAGACCAACGCGCGCTGCCGCGAGGTCCTCGCCGAGTGGATCGACGAGGAGCTCGAGTTCTTCGACAGCGTCAAGCTCCGCCCCGACGCGCTCTTCACCGACCGGGTCGTCAAGGCCACCGAGCCCGAGCAGATCGCCGGCGCCGGACTCGAGCCCGGCCGCCGCGGCCTCGTGCTCGCCGCCGCCTACGCCCTCGCGGCCGCCCTCGCTATCCTCATCCTCCGCCGCCTCATCACCCAGACCTCGCTGCTCGGCCTCCTCGCCGACCGCCTGCGCGAAGCCTTCGGCGGCTGACCGCTCGATCGCCTCGTCAGCGATCGGTACCGCTGCCCGTCACGCGCGTTGTTGGTCAACATCGCGTTGGAGCCTCTGAGTCGCACGAGTTGTTGTCGCGTATGTCGGCCGCTTGAGAACCCAGCGCGCCGCCACGGCCGCCCGCTGCACAAAACCATCATCGAAGCTCGACGGCGAAGCCCCAACGAAGCTCGTAGACATGAACGCATCACCGAAGCTCAAGGGACGCGCGCGAGCCAGGGAGGAGCCGCCTGAGGACGGCGAGCGAACCAGCGCCCGTCCGCTTCACCCGCCCAGACGCTCGCCGCCCGGAAGGTGGAGGGAGCCCTGGCGTTAAGCAGCGGCCCGCTGCCCGAATACTGTGATCCTTCGAAACATCGACGAACGGAGCCCTATCGAAGCTCAACAGCGCGTCCGTATCACCGAAGCTCAAGGGACGCGCGCGAGCCAGGGAGGAGCCGCCTGAGGACGGCGAGCGAACCAGCGCCCGTCCGCTTCACCCGCCCAGGCGCTCGCCGCCCGGAAGGTGGAGGGAGCCCTGGCGTTAAGCAGCGGCCCACTGCCCGAATACTGCAGGTACACGAAACGCCAAGAAAGCCCGCTGCCCGCACGCTGTAGGCACGCCAGGAAAGCCCGCTGCGCGCACGCCAAAGGCCCAAAACGCGATCGACTGACTACCAGTCCTCGCGAAACCGCAGCACCTGCTCACGCACCCGGCGAAACACCGCCGACGTCGCCACCACGTCCTTGCGGTTGTAGGTCGCGATCATCTCGATGTCCCCGCGCGCGTAGGCGGGCGCCACCTGCGAGCCGTCCATCTCGTCCTTCGGGCTCGTGATCCCCAGCGCCCAGCAGACCATATCCAGCGTCATCGGCCCGAGCGGTCGCCCCTGGGTCAGCACCCGGTAGAGATCGAGATGGGGGCGCAGCGCGTACGGATTCCCCAGCAGATCCACGCGCGCCGAGATCCCGTGGACCAGGCTGCGCGCGATCAGGAACGGCACATCGAAGGTCCGCCCGTTGTAGGTCACGACGACCTCGGCGTGGCCCGCGAGCGACCAGAACGCCTCGAGCAGCTGCGGCTCCGAGACCGGCACCATCCACTCCGGGTACTCCGCCTGGCGCGCCGCATCGTGATCGGGCGGCGGCACCACCAGCACGCGAACCGACTCCACCGTCTCGAGATCCCCCTCGCCGTAGGCCAGCGACACGACCTTGCCGAGCATCGGCGACAGCCCCATCACCATCCCCTCGTCGCCGTCGAAGCGCTCCGCGTGGCGTCGGACCGCCTTGCGGATCGTCTCGGGCGCGACCTCCAGCTCCGTCGCCGGCACCGTCTCGATGTCGAACACGAGATGGTTGCACAGCGACCCCGCGACCCGCGAGTAGCCGGCGCCGAACACCCGATCGGCGTCGTACTCCGGCTCATCCTCGCGCAGCGGGCGAATCCCCCGCACGTTGAGCTGCAGCGCCCCCTGGTAGCTCTCTGGGCGAAACAGCAGCTTGACCGGCTCGCCGCGGCTCAGGCCCGCGATCGCCTGCATCGCCGCGCCGGCGTCGTCCCACACCTTGCCGGCGACCGCACGTGTCCGATCCGCCAGCTCGAGATCAACGTAGGGACGACCCGCGCGCGTCCGCCCCTCGCGGATCCGCCGGACCGACGCGAAGGCCGTCAGCAGCGGCGCCTCCTCGCCCTCGATGCCGTCGAGCGTCGCCACAAAGACCGGCTCCTGACGCCCGTTCGCCATACAAGCTGAGAATATCAGAGGCGCGTGTAGCTACAAACACCGGCGCAATTAGAGAAGCCGCGACTGGCGGACCAGACGCGGCTTCGTCGTGATGCTCGTGCGCTCAGGCCTGAGCCGCGCGCAGCTGCGCCTCGAGCCAGGCCTGCTGATCGGAGAGCTTTCGGAAGTCCGCCGCGTCGATGGGACCGGCTTCCTTGGAGAGCTTCGCCGACACATCCTTCAGCTCCGCCGTCGCCGCGGCGACGTCGACCTCACCGGCATCAAGCGCGCGCTCCGTCAGGATCACGACGCGCCCGTCGTCCGTGACCTCGAGGAAGCCCGCGCCGACCGCGACGCGGCGATCGAGCGCGCCGTCGCGGAAGCGGACGACACCCGGGATCACCGGGGTGATGAACGGGACGTGATCTGGGAGCACGCCCAGCTCGCCCTTGAGGCCCGGCGCGTCGACGCCGGGCACGTCGACGCTCGCGCGCCGCTTCTTGCGCTCCTCGCCCTCACGGTTCGGGAGCGCCGAGCCGAGGGGAGTGAGGAGCTCGAGCGCGATGCTGCTTGCCGCCATGAACCGGTATCTCCTGTCTGCCTAGAAAGCCAAGCCTGAGCGAACGCCGGCGGACTAGCCCGCGAGCAGCTCCTGGGCCTTCTTCTTCACGTCGGCGATGCCGCCGACCATGTAGAACGCGTCCTCGGGGAGGTCGTCGACCTTGCCGTCGAGGATCTCCTCGAAGCTCGACACGGTGTCCTCGAGATCGACCTGGACGCCGTCCTTGCCCGTGAACACCTTGGCCACGTCGAAGGGCTGGCTGAGGAACTTCTGGATCTTGCGCGCGCGCGAGACCGTGACCTTGTCCTCCTCGCTCAGCTCGTCCATGCCGAGGATCTTGATGATGTCCTGCAGCTCCTTGTACTTCTGCAGGGTCTCCTGCACACGGCGCGCGACCGAGTAGTGACGGTCGCCGACGACCTCGGGCGAGAGGATCGTGCTGCTCGAGTCCAGGGGATCGACGGCCGGGTAGATGCCGATCTCGGTGAGCGCGCGGTTGAGCACCGTGGTCGCGTCAAGGTGCGCGAAGGTGGTCGCGGGCGCGGGGTCCGTGAGGTCATCCGCCGGGACGTAGATGGCCTGCACCGAGGTGATCGAGCCCTTGGTCGTGGTCGTGATGCGCTCCTGGAGCTGCCCCATCTCGGTGGCCAGCGTCGGCTGGTAGCCGACCGCGGACGGGATGCGCCCGAGCAGCGCCGAGACCTCGGAGCCGGCCTGGGTGAAGCGGAAGATGTTGTCGATGAACATCATCACGTCCTGGCCCATCTCGTCGCGGAAGTACTCCGCGACGGTGAGGCCCGAGAGCGCGACGCGGGCGCGGGCGCCGGGCGGCTCGTTCATCTGCCCGTAGACCAGCGCGACCTTGCTGTTCTCCGAGTCGACCTCGAGCACCTTCATGGTGTCGTGGTCGACCTTCGCCTGGATCACGCCCGACTCGATCATCTCGAAGTACAGGTCGTTGCCCTCGCGCGAACGCTCGCCGACGCCGGCGAACACGGAGAAACCACCGTGTTTCTTACCGACGTTGTTGATCAGCTCCTGGAGGAGAACCGTCTTGCCGACGCCGGCGCCGCCGAACAGGCCGATCTTGCCGCCGCGTCGGTACGGCGCGAGCAGGTCGATGACCTTGATGCCGGTGACGAAGGGCTCGACCTTGGTGCTCTGCTCCGTGAAGGGCGGCGCGGCGCGGTGGATCGGGCGGAACTCGCTGGTCTCGACCGGGCCGCGCTCATCGACCGGATCGCCGGTGACGTTGAGGATGCGACCGAGCACGCCCTTACCCACCGGCATCATGATCGGCTTGCCGGTGTTCCGGACCTCCATGCCGCGGACGAGACCGTCGGTGGTGTCCATGGCGATGGTGCGGACGGTCCGCTCGCCGAGGTGCAGCGCGACCTCAACGGTCAGGTTGTCGGCCTCGTCGTTGATGCCGGGGTTGGTGATCTTCAGCGCGGTGTTGACCTCGGGCAGCGGGCCCGTGAACTCGATGTCCACGACCGGTCCGATGACCTGGGTGACACGACCGACGTTCGGATCGCGGCCGGCGCTGGTGGTCGACTGCGACACGCTCGCCGAGACCGGGCCGGAGCCGAGCTTGCTGCCGAGGGAGGATCCAAGCGATCCACCGGAGAGGATCGAGGACGTACCAGGGGCCCCGAAGATCGGGCCCGACTTCTTGGAGGGCGGGAGGTTCGACATGGGAGGTGCGACTCCGATTGCTGACAGGCGGCGTGGGTGAAGACGCGGCGACGGCTGAGGGCGACCCTACTTGAGGGCCTCAGCGCCGCCGATGATCTCCATGAGTTCCTTGGTGATAGCGGCCTGACGCTCTCGGTTGTACTCGAGGGTCAGGTCGCCGATGAGTTCCGTGGCGTTGTCGGTCGCCGAGTCCATCGCCATGCGGCGGGACGCGATCTCGGAGGCGACCGAGTTGAACATGGCCTGCTGGACACGTGACTCGAGCGCCACCGGCAGGAGATGCTCGAGCAGCGCCTTGGGGTCGGGCTCGAACACCGGCGTGAGGCCGCCGGCCTCACCCTCCGCCGGGGTGAACGGCAAGAGCGGCAGGTTCGTCACCTCCTGCACCAGCACGTTCTTGAAGTGGTTGTAGAGCAGGTAGAAGCCGTCGACGTGGGGCAGCCCGGTGTCCTTGCTGCCGGTGAACATCGCCACCGTCTCGGCGCAGACCGCCTTGGACACGTCGACGATCGTCTTCAGCTCGGGCGCGGGGTGCTTGGACGTGATCGCGATGCCCTCGTGACGCAGGTAGCTCTCGCTCTTGCGCCCTACGGCGATGATCTCGACCTTGACGCCCTCGGCCGTCTTCTGCTTGACGAAGTTCTTGGTCGCGCGGTTGATGTTGGCGTTGAAGCCGCCACACAACCCGCGATCGGCGGTCAAGACCACGAGGCCGACGGTCTTGACCTCGGCCGGACTGGCGAGCAGCGGGTTGAGCGACTCATCCGCGTCGATCCCCGACATCAGGTCGCTGACGACCTGCTCGAGGCGCTCGCCGTAGGGGCGCGCCGACGTCGCCGCGTTCTGGGCCTTGACGAGCTGCGCGGACGCGATCCGGCTCATGGCCGAGGTGATCTTGCGCGTGCTCTTGACCGTCTTGATGCGGTTGCGGATTTCCTTGAGGTTGCCCATCGCTCGTCTGCCAAACTGTCTTGCTAGTCAGACCTGAGATTGCGCTAGCGGCGGGTCGCGTTGAACGCCTTGACGGCCTCTTCGAGCCCCGAGATCGCCTTCTTGATGTCGGGCTTCTTGCTCGCGCTGGCGATCTCGTCGAGCAGCGTGGCGCGCTGCTGCTTGAGCCACTCGTGGTAGGAGACCTCCCAGTCCTTGATCTCGGGGATCGGGACGTCGTCGATGTAGCCGTTGACGCCGGCGTGGACCGAGGCGACCTGCAGCGACACGCTCAGCGGCGCGTACTGGGACTGCTTGAGCAGCTCGACGAGGTGCTGACCGCGGTTCAGCGTGCGCCGGGTCGACTCGTCGAGGTCCGAGGCGAACTGCGCGAAGGCCTCGAGCTCGCGGTACTGGGCCAGCCAGGTGCGGAGCGGGCCGGCGATCTTCTTCATCACCGGGATCTGGGCCGAGCCGCCGACGCGGGAGACCGAGAGGCCGACGTTGATCGCCGGGCGGATGCCCTTGTTGAACAGGTTGCTCTCGAGGAAGATCTGACCGTCGGTGATCGAGATGACGTTGGTCGGGATGTACGCCGACACGTCACCGGCCTGGGTCTCGATGATCGGCAGCGCCGTCAGCGAGCCGCCGCCCTCCTTGTCGGAGAGCTTGCACGCGCGCTCGAGCAGGCGGCTGTGCAGGTAGAACACGTCGCCGGGGTACGCCTCGCGGCCGGGCGGGCGGCGCAGCAGCAACGAGAGCTGACGATAGGCCACCGCCTGCTTGGACAGGTCGTCGTAGACCAGCAGCGCGTGACCGCCCTTGTCGCGGAAGTACTCGCCGATGGTGACGCCGGTGTACGGCGCCAGGAACTGCAGCGGGGCCGACTCCGAGGAGGTCGAGGCGACGACGATGGTGTACTCCATCGCGCCCTCGCGGCGCAGGCGATCCACGACCGTGGCGACCGTCGAGGCTTTCTGCCCGATCGCCACGTAGACGCAGATCATGTTCTGCCCCTTCTGGTTGATGATCGTGTCGATCGCGATCGCGGTCTTGCCGGTCTGGCGGTCGCCGATGATCAGCTCACGCTGACCACGACCGATCGGGACCATCGCGTCGATCGACTTGAGGCCGGTCTGCATCGGCTCGTGCACGCTCTTACGCGCGATGATGCCGGGCGCCTTGACCTCGACCGTGCGGGTCTGGTCGCTCTTGATGTCGCCCAGTCCGTCGATCGGCTGACCGATGGCGTTGACGACGCGACCGATCATCCCGTCGCCGACGGGCACCGACATGATCGTGCCGGTGCGCTTGACCGTGTCGCCCTCTTTGATGAGGTGGTACTCGCCGAGCAGCGCGACGCCGACGTTGCCCTCCTCGAGGTTGAGGGTCATGCCGCGGACGCCATGCGGGAACTCGAGCAGCTCACCGGCCATGGCCTTGGTGAGCCCGTAGACGCGGGCGATACCGTCACCCACGGTGAGCACGGTCCCGGTCTCCTCGATGGAGACCTCGGTCTCGTAACCCTGGATCTGCTCCTTGATGATCCGGCTGATTTCGTCGGCTCTGATGTCCATTGTCGGGTCGATCCTGCGATTTCGCGTGTGGTTTGCGATGCGCCTGCGGCTCAGTCACCGCGCAGCGCGGCGCGCATATTCTGAAGGGATTTTTTGACGCTCCCGTCGATCACGGTGCTTCCGATCTTCGTGACCAGACCACCGATCAGCGAGGGATCGACGGTGGAGTCGAGCAGCACCGTCTTGTGGGTCGCCTGCTCGAGGGACTGCTTGATCCGCCCCAGCGCGCTTTGGTTCAGCGGCCTCGCGGAGCGAACCTCGGCGTGGACGCGGTTCGCCAACTCATCGACCATCTGGTCGTAGAAGCGGCTCATCTGGGCGATCCCGCCGATGCGACCCCGTTCGAAGACGTACTCCAGGAACTTGACGACCATCGGGTCGATACGGAGCCGCTTGCAGACCGCGTCGAGCACCGCGAGGCGCTGGCTCGCGGGGTAACGCTCGGTCTCGAGGATGGTAGCGAGCGAGGAGCCGCGACCGTCATCGACCTTGGTCGCTGTGACGACCGCCGCGAGGTTCTCACCGAACAGGTCGCGCTTGCGCGGGCTGTCGGCGAGCTCGATGAGCGCGCGGGCGTAGCGACGGGCGAGGATTCCGGGGATCACGATGCACCTCCAGCGAGCGGAGCGGCGGCGACGCGCGTGACGTACTCATCGACGATGCGACGCTGATCGCTCTCGGAGAACTGCGAGATAAGGATCGCCTCGGCCTTCTCGATGGCCTGGTCGACGATCTCGCGCTCGATCTCGTGACGACGCGAGGCCGCCTCGCGCTCGGCGGCGGCGACGGCCGCGAGTCGGATCTTCTCGGCCTCGGCCCTGGCGTCTTCGAGGATCTGCTTGGAGCTGGTCTCCGCGGTGCGTCGAGCGGTCTCGATGATGTCGGCGCGCTCGCGCTCGAACTGATCGAGCAGCGCGGAGACCCGACCGATGACCTCCTCGGCGGTCGCCTTGGCCTCGGTCGCCTCGTCGAGCTTGGCCTTGATCTGGTCGTGACGGTCCTGATTCTTTCGAATCAAGCCCTTGAACACGAGCAGGTAGGCCATCACCACGAGCGCGGCGAAGTTGACCAGCGTGTAGATGAAGCCGACCGTGTGGTCATCGCCCAGCCAGCTGATATCGCCGAGGCCACGGGCGTGGTGCTCAGCAGCGTGCCCGTCGGCGGCGTGACCCGCCGCAGCGCCGTGACCGGCAGCCTCGCCGTGTCCACCCTCAGCGCCATGACCGGCGGGCGACGCGAAGGCCGGCGGCGAGACGACCAGGAAGTAGAGCGCCGAGATCCCGACGGCGTAGAGCCACGAGCGGGCGCCCCTAAGGGAAGCGTGGAGAGAGAACTTGTTCACGAGGCCCTCCGCAAGATCTTGTTGGCGACCTGCTGGGCCAGCTCGTCGACGCGCTTTTGCAGCGACTCGCGGGCGGCGGCGCCCTGCTCGGCGATCTGCGCGCGCTGGGCCTCGAGGTGCTCTGACGCCTCGGCGCGGGCGGCGGTCAACGCCTGCTGACGCTCGTGCTCAGCCTCGCGGCGCTGCTTTGAGCGCAGCTCGAGCGCCTCGCGCTCGGCCGCTTCCTTCTGGGTGTCGTACTTGTGCTGCACCGCGTCAGCCTGCTCGCGCAGCGCGGTCGCGCTCTCGAGCGCGCCGTCGATGGACTCGATCCGTCGCTTCCGGGTCTCCAGCCACGGCTTGAACAGCAGCGGGTGCAGGATCGCCATCAACAACAAGAAGATGCCCAGCTGAATGAACATCGTCCCGTCGATGTCGACGACGGGGGCCGAGCCCGATGCGAGGACTGTGACAATGGAACCGTCGATCGCGTTCATGGTCACTCTGAAAAACAGGCCGTGGATTCCGCCCAACCCAGGGGTTCGGTCAACCCGGAGAGAGCCCCGGGAGGTCTCCGCCGCCAGCCTCTGAAGTTCAGAGACCCGCACAAGCAGGAGATGGGTCGCTTGGCGGCGCGCTCGTACCACGCAGGGTGTCGGCCGTCAACGACCCCCCGGTGGCCGAGACAACGTGAGCCAAGCGACACCGAATCGAGCTCCGGAGCACGCTCACGGACGCGGGCCGCGGCTGCCCGTGAAGACATATCCCACGGACCCCGAGTCGACCTCACGCCGGCAACGACAAACACGGGCGGCCTGTTCAGAATCTGGCGCGAAGCGCCGTCCCAAGCCCAGGTTGACCGTTGCACCGTCGCTTCCGGTGTGCCACGGGCGCTGTGCCGTGCAAGCTTCCATGGGCCTGACTGCGGCGCCCGGTCGCGGGCCAGGGACGCGGTGAGAAACAACACCGGCTTCACGGACGATCCTGCTCGAAACCGCCGGCGCCGCGACCTCTCGGTCGCCGACGTCCTTAATAAAAACGCGGGGAAAACACGGATTAAAAACAGAGGCGCCGCTGGCGCTCGCCAAACGACGAGCGGCGGCGCCTCGGCTGCCCTGTGGAGTCGGCTCGCCCAGTGGGCGCGTCAGCCGTCGCTCTTCTTGCCGGTCGGCATCGCGACGACCTGCGGGGGCTCTTTGCGGCTGCGGCCCGCGCTCTCCATCGCGCAGTTGCCCTCGAAGATCGCGCCCTTCTCGATCATGAGGCTCGGGGTCTTGAGGTTGCCGTAAACGCGCGCCGACGAGTGGATCTCCAAGGACTCGCCGGCGGTGATCTCACCGTGGACCTGGCCCTCGATGACGACGTTGCCGGCGCGAACTTGGGCGTTGACCTCCGCGGTCTTGCCGATCACCAGCGTGCCGCGGGTATCGATCTCGCCCTTAAAATTCCCGTCGATACGGACTGTGCCTTCAAACGTGAGTTTACCGTCGAAGGAGCTGCCTTTACCCAGGATGGTCGTGACTTCGCTTGCTGCCATTTTGCTGCCTCCCGCGCGTCCGCGCGCCTGCATTTTCGCGCGGGGGGACGGTAGCGAGTTCGAACGCTTCTGAACACTGAGCATCCGCGCAGGATCGCGCGTCGCCGAGGCGATCTCGCCAGCGAATTAACTCCACGTGAGTCTGGTACTGGCGTAGCATCAAAGGCCGGACTACCTTTGTTCGCGCTTCCGTGAGTTCACTTCCGCGGGGCACTCCGACCGCAGGCTGCGACGGATGGCTGCTGAGGACGATTCCAGCGAAAACCACGTCCTGCCGCATCGGCATGCCGACGACCACGGCCCGGTCCGCCTGGCCGAAGTGTTTACGCGTGCCCGCGCGGTGCTCCAGGCGCTCGTGGCCAACACGAGCGACGACGAGTCGTTGATCATCGCTACGGACGGCTCGGGCTTCCCGGTCGCGCAGCGAGTCATCAAGCGGCCCGACAACCTCCCCCACGCGCTCGTCATCGGCCGTCACAACCGCTGCGCGCTGACGATTCCAGGGGACAGCCGCGTGAGCCTGCGCCACATCCTGCTCACGGCGTGGCCGGGGCAAGGGATGCTCCGACTCCGCGGCTACGACCTCGGCGGGCGCGCCGGCATCGTCCTCGCCGACGGCAAGCGCGTGCCCGGCTTCTCAGCGCTGGGCCACGTGGCGCTGTCCTTCGGCCGCACGGCGATGTTCGTGATCCCCGGCGGACGAAAAGGTCACGGTCTGCTCGGCGGTGGACCCGAGGAGTCGTTCGAAAAACTCACCGGGATCAACCGCAAGGGCGGCGGCGCCCGACTCGCCATGTCCGCGATGGCCGAGCCCAGCGTCGCGCAGCTCGGCGGGTACCGCCCAATTGATGTCGACGCGCGTCCCCAGTCGCGGGGTGTTTTGCGGCTGCGCTCGCTCAAGGCCAAGTCCGATCGCGGCGACCAAAAACGCGAGCTCGATGTCGACAGCGAGCAGCTGCAGCGCGGGCTCTTGATCGGCCGCTACAGCGACCGCTGCTCGCTCGCGGGCTCCGGTCGCAACCTCTCGCGTGTCCACGCGCTGGTCACCGAAGAGGGCCCGCACTCGCTGCTCGTATACGACCTCGCCAGCACCAACGGCGTGCGCCCTGGCCACGACACGGAGGGGCCGAGTCACCCGGTCGTACGGCTCAAGCACAACGACCCGGTGATGCTCGGACACTTCGAGCTGAGCTGGCAGCCGGCGTCGAACATCAACGTGCACTGACGATCTGTCGGCGCTGCGTGTGTCGATCGTCGCGGCGCGTCGACCGACACATGAACTCCTGCGGACTCGAGCGACCCATGTGATTTCGCTCGCCGACGCCGTGGATCTTCGCAGGCCCACGCGCGCGCCAAGAGACCGGGCACAAGCGGGCGCCGAGAGCAAATTCCAAGAGCAATGCGCGTGGATCTGTGATAGGAGCCTGCTTAAGGCGCGGCTCTCTGCATCCAAACTCGGGGCGGAACCTCCCCGCAATCTCGATCGGTTGCCGACGGAGCCGGCCGCGGCGGACAACACCATGAGTCAGCAAAGCCAGACAGCGAAACCGGGTGGTCTCGGCGCCCTGTTCACCTCGACGATTGGACTCAAAGTCCTCATGGCCGTCACCGGCGCGCTGCTCGTGGGCTTCGTCGTCCAGCACATGTTCGCGAACCTGCAGATCTTCCTGGGGCGCGGGGTCTACAACGACTACGCCCACTTCATGCAGTCGCTGGGCAAGCTGCTCTGGGTCGCGCGCCTCGGCTTGATCCTGATCGTCGTCCTGCACATCTGGGCGGCCGTCCGCGTCTCGCGGCTCAACGACGAGGCCCGGACCTACCGCTACCACAAGCCGCGTAATTACCAAGTAACGACGCCCTGGGCCCGCTATATGCTGTTCTCGGGCGTCGTTATCTTTTTGTTCATCGTCTATCACATCCTCCACTTCACGGCCGGCGTCGCTGACCCTGCGGTGTTCAATCACTGGGAGGTGATGGTCGACGGCCACTGGATGCCGACCCCGGACACGTTTGACATCACGAAGCTCCCGGCGGGCACCGAGATCCGCCACGACGCCTACGAGATGTTCATCCTCGGCTTGAAGAAGCCGACCGTGGGTCTCTTCTACATCGTCGCCAACGGGGCCCTGGCGATGCACTTGGCCCACGCCTGCAGCAGCATGTTCCACACGCTCGGGCTGAGCTACGGCAAATACCGCCCGTTCGTCGCGCTCATTGGCCCTGGCATCGGCGCGCTCCTGCTCTTCGGCAACGTCCTCATGCCGCTCGCCATGCTGACCGGCATGGTCGAGGTCGACGCCGTGGGCGCCGTCGCGGCCGCCTCTGGCCACCATTGATCCCAGGTTTTTGATCCCAGGTTTTCCTTCGGGGCCCACGGTCGCCACCCCGCCGGCCCCCTACTCCGCTCTCTAACCCTCTCCGGTTTTTCTCCTCGAGGAGAACACGCGCCATGCAGCTCAACGCACGCATCCCGTCGGGACCCATTGCGAAGAAGTGGGACAGACACCGCTTCGAGATGAAGCTGGTCAACCCGGCCAACAAGCGCAAGTTCGACGTCATCGTCGTCGGCTCGGGCCTCGCAGGAGCCTCCGCCGCCGCGACGATGTCCGAGCTGGGCTACAACGTCCGCTGCTTCTGCTACCAGGACAGCCCGCGCCGAGCCCACAGCATCGCCGCCCAGGGCGGCATCAACGCGGCGAAGAACTACCAAAACGACGGCGATAGCGTCTACCGACTGTTCTACGACACGGTGAAGGGCGGAGACTTCCGCGCGCGTGAGGCCAACGTCTACCGACTCGCGCAGATCAGCGTCAACATCATCGACCAGTGCGCCGCCCAGGGCGTGCCCTTCGCCCGCGAGTACGGTGGCGTGCTCGCCAACCGCTCGTTCGGCGGCGCCCAGGTCTCGAGGACCTTCTACGCCCGCGGCCAGACCGGCCAGCAGCTGCTGCTCGGGGCCTACCAGGCGCTCTCGCGGCAGATCGGGCTCGGCAAGGTCAAGATGCACCCGCGCACCGAGATGCTCGATCTCGTGCTCATCGACGGCCACGCCCGCGGCATCGTCACCCGCGATCTCGTGACCGGTGAGGTCCGCGGCTGGACCGCCGACGCCGTGGTCCTGGCCACCGGCGGCTACGGCAACACCTACTACCTCTCGACCAACGCCAAGGGCTGCAACGTCACGGCCTCGTTCCGCGCCTACAAGCGCGGCGCCGGCTTCGCCAACCCCTGCTTCACGCAGATCCACCCGACCTGCATCCCCGTCAGCGGCCACTACCAGTCGAAGCTGACGCTGATGTCGGAGTCGCTGCGCAACGACGGCCGCGTCTGGGTCCCCAAGAAGAAGGGCGACCCGCGCAAGCCCAAAGACATCCCCAAGGACGAGCGCGACTACTACCTGGAGCGCAAGTACCCGAGCTTCGGCAACCTGGTCCCCCGTGATGTCGCGGCGCGCAGCGCTAAGTATGTGTGTGATGAGGGCCGCGGCGTCAGCGGGCCCGGCAGCAACGCGGTGTACCTGGACTTCGCCGACGCCGTGGAGCGCCTCGGCGAGAAGGGCGTCGCCGACCGCTACGGCAACCTGTTCGACATGTACGAGCGGATCACCGGCGACAACCCGTACAAGACGCCGATGCGGATCTTCCCCGCTGTGCACTACACGATGGGCGGGCTGTGGGTCGACTACAACCTGATGAGCTCGATCCCCGGGCTCCACGTGGTCGGCGAGGCGAATTTCTCGGACCACGGCGCCAACCGCCTGGGCGCGAGCGCGCTCATGCAGGGCCTCGCGGACGGCTACTTCATCCTCCCGTACACCATCGGCAACTACCTGGCGACCGCCAAGCAGCCGAAGGTCACGCCCGATCACCCTGCGGTCAAGGCCGTGATCCAGGAGGTCAACGACCGCACGTCCAAGCTGCTCTCGCTCGAAGGCAAGCGCACCGTCGACTCCTTCCACCGCGAGCTCGGACTCATCATGTGGGACTACTGCGGGATCTCGCGCAACCGGGCCGGGCTCGAGAAGGCGCTCCAGCTGATCCCGGAGCTCCGTGAGCGGTTCTGGCGCGAGGCGGCGGTCCCCGGCTCAGGCGCCGAGATCAACCCCTGGCTGGAGAAAGCCGGGCGCGTCGCCGACTTCCTCGAGTTCGGCGAGATCATGTGCCACGACGCCCTGCAGCGCGAAGAGTCCTGCGGCGGGCACTTCCGCGAGGAGTACCAAACGCCGGGCGGCGAGGCGAAGCGCGACGACGAGAACTTCTGCTACGGCGCGGTCTGGGGCTTCCAGGGTGTCGGCGCGACCCCAGCGCTGCACAAAGAGCACTACGAGTTCGAGTACGTCAAGCTGGCGACCCGTAACTACAAGTAGAAGCCACCCCACCCTCGCACTCGTCCCTTCGCAGCTTGAAGTAACCCGACGTTCTCGGCGACCACGGAGCCTGCAATGTCCAATCAGAGCATGACCATCACGCTGCACATCTGGCGCCAGCCGGGCCCCGATCGCCCCGGCCGCCTCGTGCCCTACAAGGTCACGGATGTCAGTCCGGACATGTCCTTCCTCGAGATGCTCGACGTGCTCAACGAGGGCATCATCGAGGGCAAGATCAAAGACACCGGCAACTACGGCCCGGTCGTCTTCGACCACGACTGCCGCGAGGGCATCTGCGGGGCGTGCTCGATGGTCATCAACGGCGAGCCCCACGGCCCCCGCAAGGGCACGACGACCTGCCAGCTGCACATGCGCTCCTTCGAGGACGGCGACGAGATCTACATCGAGCCGTGGCGCGCCCGCGCGTTCCCGATCGTCAAAGACCTGGTGGTCGACCGCACGGCCTTTGACGACATCATCTCCTCGGGCGGCTTCATCTCGGTCAACACCGGCAGCGCCCCGGACGCGAACGCGATCCCGGTGGGGAAGCGCGACGCCGATGAGGCCTTCGACTACGCCGCCTGCATCGGCTGCGGCGCGTGCGTGGCCGCCTGCCCCAACGCCTCGGCGATGTTGTTTGTGGGCGCCAAGGTCGCCCACCTCGTCAAGGTGCCCCAGGGGCAGGTCGAGCGCGAGTCGCGGGTGCTCAAGATGGTCGACACGATGGACGCGGCCGGCTTTGGCGCGTGCACCAACCACGGCGAGTGCTCGCGCTCCTGCCCGAAGGAGATCAGCCTCGACGCCATCATGCTGCTCAACCGCGAGTACATGCGCGCGAGCGTGAAGACCAGCGGCTCGAAGTAGTCGCTACGGGTCGCGAACCAACAAAAAGCCAGGCCGGTTGGCCTGGCTTTTTCGCGTCCGTGGCGCGCCGACTCGACTCAGGAGGGCTTCCCGTTCGGTCGCCGGTAGAACAGGGTGATCGTCAAGCAGTGGAACTCGCTGTCCGAGCTCTGGGTGACGATCTTGTCGACGAGCTCCACGCCGGGGTTCGAGCCGATCCACTCCGTCACGCGCTCGCTGATCTGCTCTCGCTCCCACGCCTTGGTTGCCGAGAAGACCTTGACTCCAGTGAACTGCTCCATTTTCCTCCCCTTCACCACGATGTCGACGCGCGCGGCGTCGATTGCGTGTCTACACCAATGCTAAAAAGAAGCGCAATCCCGCCCGTCGATCGCCCGCTCGAGTTTTCTTTGTAGCGCCAACGAACAATGAATCAGACAGCGAATTCTGTTGAACCATGGGCCACCGTCACGGCCCGACCCGCGCCGACGCAGACGCCGGCCGCCCCCACGAACCCGACCGGCGACGCCGCGGCCCCGGAGGTCCCGTTTGGAACGGATCCCAGGCTTGAGGCACTCTCGGCGCTGCTCGCCGAAGACGATCGCGTCGGCGGGGTCGAGCTGCGCGACCACACGACGCTGGGCTTCGCAACCGCCGATCCCGAGGTGATCGCCTACACGCGGCCCGAACACGTCCAGGCGATCTGCGAGGTCCTGCCGGGCCTCGCGGCGCGCCTCGGTCTCGAGCTGCAGGTCGAGGGCGCCGTCCACGAGGACGACGACTGGCGCGATCGCTGGAAGCAGTTTTACGGGCCGCTGCGCTTTGGCGACGGCGCGCTGCTCCTGCGCCCGAGCTGGCACGAGCGCGGACCGGATGACCCGGCGGCGGAGCTCATCCTCGACCCCGGCCGAGCGTTCGGCACCGGGCTGCACGAGAGCACGCAGCTGTGCCTCGAGCAGCTGATCGAGGTCGGAAGGGCGTGGGAGGAGCGCCCCCCCCGCGCGACGCTGGACCTTGGCTGTGGATCCGGGATCCTGGTCCTGGCCGCCTGTCGCCTGTTCGGCCGGCAGCTCCGACCCGTCCTCGCCATGGACGTGGATCCCGAGGCGACCGAGACGACCCGCGAGAACGCCGCGCTCAACGGGTTGTCCGGGATCGAGCTCAAGACCGGGACGATCGCCGAGCTTGACCCGGCGCGTCGGTTTGAGCTCGTGATCGCGAACATTCGCCCGCGGGTGCTCGTGCCGATCGCCGCCGACGTCGTCCGCCGACTCGCGCCGGGCGGAGAGCTGATCCTGAGCGGGATCCTGGAGGAGGAGGGGGACGAGGTCGCCGCCGCCTACACAAGCCTGGGGCTCGTGGAGCGCGCGCGACCGACGCTGCGTGATTGGTGCGCGCTGTACTTCACCCGACCACAGGAGCCGCGCGATTGAGCCCACGCGTGTTCGCCTGCGATGCCGACGCGACGCCGCCGACGCTCGCGGTCGGCGCGCGTCTGCTGCTCAGCCGCGAAGAGTCCCACTACCTGCGTCGTGTCCGCCGTGTCCGTCCAGGCGCGACCGTGGAGGTGATCGACGGCGCGGGCGGTCTGTGGGCCGCGACGGTTACCGCGGGCGACGCGCGGGCCACCGAGCTGCTGATGGACGCGCGCCTACCCATCCCGCAGCCGGCGCGCCGCGTCGAATTGCTGCTCGGGATGCCGGATTCACCGGCGACGCTGACCGCGATCACCGGCGCGACGGAGCTCGGGGTCCACTCGATCACCCTGGTCCGCTGTGACCGCAGCCAGGGCACCCCGCCGAGCGCAGCGCGCCAAGCGCGGGTGCTGCGAGCCGCGCAGCGTCAGTGCGGACGTCCGAGCCCACCCGAGCTGCGCGGGCCGTGGGCGTTGGATCGCGCGATCGCCGAGCAGGGGGAGACACCCGGTGTGTTCGCCTGGGCGGACTCGACAATACGGCAGCGCGTCGAGCCGCTCCCCGTCGTCGGCCCCCGGGTCTGGCTCGTCGTCGGCCCCGAGGGAGGGCTTACGTCTGCAGAGGTCGCGTCACTGCGCGCTGCGGGAGCGACGTCATTCGGCCTCGGGCCGTGGATACTGCGTACCGAGACCGCCGTCGTGGCCGCAGTATCGCGCCTTTTATAATCTCAATAATTTTATAATTTCAAAAACATAAAACCAATAAGATAAACCATTGCTGGACTTATCTCTTCACGTTGTCCAATCGACGGAACTTCGCTAGTCCGTGATAGGCTCCATGCCGGTGGCACGCTTCGGTCGGAACAGGCACCAGGCTGCGCCGTGTCCACGGTGCGACACAGCGATCGATCCGAAGATCGCGACCTCCGCCTTGGCCGCGTGTCCGTCCTGCGGACAGGCCCTGGTCCCGGTGCGCGTCGCGGGTTTTTGGCGGCGGTCGGTCGCGCTGTTTGTAGACGCCGGTGTTCTTCTGCTCACGGCTGTCCCGTTGCACTACGCGGTGGTGCGCGCGACCGGCGGATGGTTCCCTACGCGCGAATCGCTCAGCCTCACGGGATTGCTCGAGCTCTTCGCCACCGACCTCGGCGACGTGCTCGTGTGGCTCGCGCCGCTGATCGTCATGGCGTCGCTCTACGCGTTCCTATTCACGGCGTTGACCGGCCGGACGCCCGGACAGCGTCTCGTAGGACTCATCGTCATCGCGCAGGATGGTCAACGTCTCCGCTGGGCCCGCGCGTTGGTGCGACTGTTCGGCTTGCTGATCGGCGCGCTGCCTGCAGGTCTCGGCGCGCTGTGGATCGCGTTTGACCGCGAAAAACGCGGACTGCACGATCACATCGCGGGGACCTATGTGGTGAGAGCGTCGTGATGGACTCGCTGGAGGGGGATTCGTGAGCCTGCTGCGCGCATACCTGGAATCAAAGCAGCTGCTTTCGCACGACGCGCTCACCGACGTCAGCCGTCGCCAGTCGATCTACGGCGGGAGCTTTGACACGAACCTGCTCGAGCTGAAGCTGCTCGATCCGCACGTGGTCGACGAGGCGCTCGAGCACGCCTGCGGCCTCCCCTCGGTGCCCCCCACGCTGCTCACGGAGCAGGCGGACCGGCCGTGGGACGCCGTCCCGATGGATGTCGCGGCGCCGGGCATGATCGTCCCGCTGGCGAAGGATGAGGAGCGCCTGCTGGTCGCTACCCACCCTGACCTCCCGAACAGCCACCTCGGTCAGCTCTATCGCACCGTCAAGGGCTTCACGCCGATGGTCACGGCCGAGTGCTGTCTCGCGGACCTGAACGCCCAACGCGTTGGACAAAACGTCGGCGGGCGCTACGCGGCGCTGGTCAAGGGCTATCGGGACGCGCTGACAGCCCACCCGCGACCCGAGCCGGAGCCGAAGAAACAGGCAAAATCCGAGCCGGAGTCGGAGCCGGAGCCGGAGCCAGCGCCAGAACCGGAACCCGCGACCCCGGAAGCGAAGCCGGCGGGGACGGGCGACGAGCCGACCATGGCGAAGCTCGAGCGGACCCTCGAGCGTCTCCGCGATCCGAGCCGGCCGGTCCCCAAGCCGCAGCCACTGTGGGTCACGCTCGCCAAGCAGCTATCAAAGCCGCGCACCCGGCTCGCCGTGGCCCGGGAGACCAAGGCCGCGACCGCGGCGCTCGTGCGAGCTGCGCTGATCATCGCCCCACGGGTCGGCCTGTTCGCGGTTAAAACAGAGGGCCTTCGCGTGCTCGACGCGCCCGGCAGCTCGCTGCGCCTTCGCCGGCATGAGAGCATCCCGCTCGCGGCCTACGGCCGGCTCGAGCGCGCTGTCCTCGGTGACACGATCCTCGAGCAGACCAGCTCGCTCACGCTGCGCCAGTGCTTGAACCAGCCCCACCCGATCCCCTGCATCTTCGTCCCGATCCGTGTCCACGGCCGCCCGGTGCTGGTCCTGTACCTGGACCGTGACGGCCAGGAGTTCGCCAAGGCCGAACGCGACGCGGCCCGCGACCTGTGCGCGGTCGCCGAGAAGACCCTCGATGAGGTTCTGCGCGTGCTCCACCGGCGCGCGTCGACCCAACAGACCGACGATCCGTCCGTATCGGCGATTCGCCGGGCCGCGGTCGTCGATTTAACCCAACAGCTCAACCCGTCGATGTCGGGCGCGGCGCTTCTGCTCCCCGACATGAGCGGAGCCCGGCTGATCGCGTCGAGCGCCAGCGGCGTGGCCGACATTGCGCTCGATGTCCCGGGAACCCAGCAGGAAGTTCCCCAAGAGGTGGTCGCGCCAGCAGTCCAACAACTCGCGGAGGCCCACGAGCGCGGCGTCACCCCGCCGACCGACGATCTCGAGACGACGCAGCCGATCCTCGTCATGCCGCGCGACCTGACGCGCGCCGATCCGTCCGAGACGGAGGTCACCGGTCCGTCCGAAAAGCCAGCCACCCAGGCGACGACCGTCACAGACGCGCCGTCCGCCGTGGACGCGCCGACCGTCGCGGACGCGCCGTCCGTCGTGGATGCGCCGTCCGCGAGCGCGTCACGCTCCAGCATCCGGCCGTCGGTGGTGCTTCCGTCCCTTACGGCCGCGCCCACGAGTCCGGCCAGTCCGGCGACTCCCAGTCCGGTGACACCGCCTCAAACGGCGCACGTCCCGGACTTGATCAAGCCGACGCAAGTGACCCCTGACGCTCATACGCCGTCGCAGAGCGCTTCCAAAGCGCCTGTCGCGGGCAGCAAGCAGCGCGCCGACCCACGACAGCTCAAGGCTGACATCGAGACCGCGATCGCCGCGTACAGCGCTGGCCGGGCCAGCATCACGCGCATCAGCGCGTTCGGAGAGCCCGCCCTGCAAGCGCTCTCGGCCAGGTTCCCCGGTCCGCTGCACTTCAAGTCGATCAACATCAACAACCTGCGCAAGCCCTCTGAGCTCGGCCCGGTGATGCGCGCGTGCGTCGAGCTCGGCTCGGAGATCACGCCGTTTCTGCTCGAGCTGATGCAGCACAACCACGTGATGATGCGGTTCCACGTGGTCTATCTGTTCCAGCAGCTGCGTGACCCTCGCTGCATACAATCGCTCGGAGAGCGCGCGTTTGACACTGACGAGAACATCCGCGTCGTCGCCATGCGCGTGCTCGAGACCTACGCGCGCGCCCAGGGCTACGGGCGCGCGCTGCACAAGATCCGGCGCGCGCTGACGAGCAGCAACCGCAAGCGCCAGCTACAGGCGATTCGCGGGCTCGGCACGGTCCGCGACGTGCTCGCGGTCCCGACCTTGATCGACCTGCTCGAGACCCGCGACCCCTACTTGCAAGAGGTCGCGCTCGAGGCGCTGTGCTCGATCACCGGTCAGCAGCTCGGCTTCAAGGCGCGTCGCTGGCGCGACTGGCACAACGCCCACGGCCACGAGCATCGCGCCGAGTGGCTCATGAGCCAGCTCCGACACCGCGACGTCGCGGTCCGAAGGTGGTGCGCCGAGGAGCTCGCACGCATCACCGGGGCGTCGATCGAATTCCACGCGGACGCCGACCGCCGAACACGCGAGAAAGCGATCGAGCGTTGGCGCGAGTGGTGGCGCGACAACCACAAGCGCTTTCTAGAGACTCAACTCTAGACATTTGTAACTACTCGGTTTTTCCGAGCACAAAATCAAACAGCGGATAGCGCGTGCAGACGCTGTCGCGAACCGTCCCCTGGATCGCGGCGGCGAAGCCCACGCGACCGGCCGCGACCTCGTCGATGTCGAACACCGCGCCGCCGGTCCCGTCCGGCATCGACGGGAGCTCGCCGAAGGGCTTGAACCACCCCGGCTCAACATCGAGACACTCGCACTCGCCGCCGATCCTCGCGGCGAAGCTCGCCACCCGGACCTCGTGGTCGCGCAGCGCCTCCAGCGTCTCCAGATAGGTGTGCTCGACGCGCTGCTCGCTCTGGACCGCCGGGGCTTCGCGGAAGTCGTCGTCGGTCGCGTGGATCACGAGCCGCACGGTGTCATCCGCGGGACGCCACGCGAACTGCGTGGCCGCCGCGTGCAACGCGTCGAGGCTGTTTTCTGGCCAGTCGAGGTTGGGCGTCTCGGTCGCTAGCACCTGGTGATTGTTGGTCGTGAAGCCGCGCCACCGCGTGAACTCCGCGCGCAGGGTCTCCAGATCCGGGAACGGCTGGCCGTTGTTCGAGACCAGGACATCATCGACAAACACCACGAGGCCATAGCGCGGATCGCGTGAGAATTTTCGGAGTTCGGCGTCGACCTCCGCGATGCCCTGCTCGACCCGGTCGAGCATGAAGCCCATGGTCGTCGAGACATCGATGACGAAGACGACATCGACGTTGGGCTTGGCCCGCTGCTCGGGGTTCTCGCAGGTGAATTCGGGCTCGGCGCCGGCGGTGCCGATCACGACCCCCACGGGGTGCGCCTGGCCTCGTGTCGTGTGGGACGCAACCGTCGGCTCAACCGCGACCTCGGTGAGCACCTCGTCGAGCGCGGAGTCTTCGGCGATGATGTCGACGAGCGCAGCCCCCCCATCGAGCGCGCCGAGCACGCCGATGAGCTGCTCGCCGTCGCTGACCCGGCCGAGTTGCTTGATGACGCCCTTGGGCTCGGGCTCATCGACCACCACGAGGTCGACGAGTTCCTCCGGCTCGACGGGCTTCTTGGGGGGCGGAGGCGGAGGGACTTCGCTCTCGGGCGCTGGCGAGACCAAGGGGTCGAGTTGGTCCTCGGGCTCTGGCTCCGGTTCTGGCTCCAGCTCCGGCTCCAGTTCCAGCAGCGCTGACTCTGTCGGGACGAAGCTCGCCGCTGCCCCCCACTCGATCCTGTGCGCTGGCTCGAGCGCCGTCGTCTCGAACATCGCCCGCGCGATCGGCGAGTCGTCCGCGTCGGGATCGCCGTAGGCCAGGACCTCTGCGACCGGCTCGCGGACCGCCACGCCGATGCCGAGCAACGCGATGGCCGCCGCGCCGTAGACGAGCGTCCGCCCGAGCTCCCCCCAGGCGATCCGGCTGCCGAAGCGCGCGCGCGTCGCGGTCTCCCGCCGAAGCTCCACAACGACGCCCGGGTGCTCCACGATCGTGAGTCGCGCGCGCTCCCCGAGCTGAAGCGTGGTCGGCGAGCCGACGCCCGCGTCCCGCGCGCCGTCCTCGGCGTCGAGGATTTCGCCCGCGCACCCGGCCGGCACGACGAGCTGGCCGTTTTGGACCACCGGGACACGTCCGCCGACCCCGGGGACGACCAGCGAGCTCGCCGGTGATTCCCCGAGGGTGACCGTCGCGTCGGCCGGGAGCGCGCGGTCGACCCGTCGCTGCCCGTGGAACTCGAGGATCAGACGCCAGCTCCACGCCGCGCGGGAATCCGACAGATCGGTCGATTCGCTCACTATCCTGCCAACGTACCGCGCGCGCCCGCCATTCACGATCGGCAAGCTTTGCCCAAAGTGGGTGGCCACCGGCGCACGGCTCGCAGTCGACGCGCAGAGTCGCGCGACGGCCCGCACGTCCCGTGGTATGTAGGTCCACCGTGTTTGACACCATATCCAAGGGGTTCAGAGCCGCGCGTGAGCGCCTGACGGGCGAAGGCGAGCTTACCGAGGAGTCCGTCAAGGCCGCGCTCAAAGACGTCCGGATGAGCCTGCTCGAGGCCGACGTCGAGTTCCGCGTCGTCAAGCAGTTCCTCAAGGGCGTCAAGGAGAAGGCGCTCGGGCAGCGCGTCAAGCTGGTCGCCAAGACCAAAGACCAGAAGATGCGGGTCCGGCCGGAGGATCACTTCGTCCAGATCTGCCACGACGAGCTCGTCGAGCTGATGGGTCCGGTCGACACCTCGATCCACCGCGCCAGCAAGGGCGTGACCGGGATCATGATGGTCGGCCTGCAGGGCTCCGGTAAGACGACCTCGACCGGCAAGCTGGCCCGCAAGCTCCAAAAAGCCGGCTTCAAGGTGATGATGGTCGCGGCCGATATCTACCGGCCCGCCGCGGTTCACCAGCTCAAGGTCCTCGGCAAGCAGCTCGACGTCCCGGTCTTCAGCGAGGACGGCAAGACGCCCGTCGAGATCTGCAGCAACGCCCTGGACAAGGCCGCCCTCGAGGGCATCGACTTCCTGCTCTACGACACCGCCGGCCGGCTCAGCGTCGACGCCAAGTTGATGCAGGAGCTCGACGACATCCAGGCCAAGGTTCGGCCGCCCAACATCTTCCTGGTCATCGACGCGATGATCGGCCAGGACGCCGTGACCACGGCGAAGGCCTTCGACGAGCGCCTGCAGATCTCGGGCGTCATCCTGACCAAGCTCGACGGCGACGCGCGCGGCGGCGCGGCCCTGTCGATCAAGGCGGCCACCGGCAAGCCCATCAAGTTCCTCGGCATCGGCGAGTCGCTCGACAAGCTCGAGGAGTTCCGCCCCGAGGGCCTGGCCGGGCGCATCCTCGGGATGGGCGACCTGGTCGGTCTCATGGAGGACTTCCAGGAGGTCGTCGACGAGGAGCAGGCCACGAAGGACGCCGCCAAGATGCTTGGCGGCAACTTCACGATGGATGACTTCCTCAAGCAGATCAAAACCATCCAGAGCATGGGCTCCATGAAGGACATCATGGAGAAGATGCCGATGGCGCAGATGTTCGGGGTCGACATCCCGAAGGAAGCCCTCGACAAGGCGGCCGACGACAACGAACTCGTGAAGATCGAGGCGATGATCCGCTCGATGTCCAAGGGCGAGCGCGCCGCCCCCGAGCTGTTCCTCGTGGCCAGCGACGAGAACGCCGACACCCGCGCGCACAACAAGCTCGGGCGCCGCGGTCGACGGGCTCAGAAACGCCGCGAGCGCAAGAAGAAGGACCCGACCAAGCTCCAAGCCAAGGACTTCGTCGGCGGCCGCATCGCTCGAGTCGCGCGCGGCTCCGGGCACGAAGAGCAGGAGGTCCGCGAGCTCCTCATGCGCTTTATCGCCATGCGCGACATGTTCGCGCAGTTCGGAGACCTGCTCGGCGGGCTGATCCCGGGCTTCGGACCCGGCGGCGGCGGCGGCGGCTTCCTCGACCGCATCCCCGGCGGCGGCATGCTCAAGCAGCTCAACGCCGCGCGCAAGCTGGCCCAGAACCCGCAAGCCATGCAGCAGCTCATGCAGAGCATGGGCGGCGGCGGCATGCCCGGCATGGGCGGCGGCATGCCCGGCATGCCTGGCATGGGCGGCATGGGCGGCTTCCCGGGCCTCGGCGGCATGGGCGGCATGCCCGGCATGGGTGGCGGCGGCATGCCTGGCGCGGGCGGAGGCGGCCGCGGGCCAGCCCCGGGCGCCGGGAAGCACGGCGGCTCGAAGAAGCGCAAGTCCTCCAAGGGCAAGAAGAAGCGCCGCTAGCTCGACGGCTTCTGTCGACTCGATCGACCCGCGCGCGGACACGTGCGCGGGTCGCTTTCGTCGTCGTCAAAAAAAACTCGCGCGCGGTGATCAATCGATGGCGGGAGGGCATTCCCAGGGCAGAGCGCTCGCCTAGGCCGATATGCGGCGGCGGGCGCCACGGAGAACACGACCATGAAGCGTATCGCCCTCCCCCTCCTCGCCCTCCCCCTCCTCCTCACCGGCGTCTTCGCTAGCCCCGAAGACGTGCACGCTGGCCAGACCGGCAACTTCGGTGAGTACAAGATCAAGATCAACGCCACCAACGCCGAGAAGTGGAAGGCCAAGTGGACCTGCAACGAGTCCGACGGCACCACCACGCATATCGACTCTGACACCTACCCCGCGTCGACCGCGACCACGCGCTCGACCAACATCACCGCGAGCAAGTGCTCGAGCGGCGAGTGGAAGGTCGAGTTCTACATCAAGGTCGCCGGCAACTGGCGCGCCGTGAAGCCGGGCGCGTCGGTCTGCATCGAGAGCGGCAGCTGCGGCTTCCGCGTCGACTTCTTCACCTACAAGCAGTACCTGCGCCCGAACGACTACCCCAGCGGCTCGAAGAAGATCTGCCTCAAGGGCTGGAACTTCGGCTACGAGAAGATCTACCTCACCGAGTACAGCTGCTAGCGAACGACCCGCACGAAGCGAGAGAGGAGCGCGTGATGACGGTACACACGAGCTTGAAGCTGCTCGGCGGGCTGGCGGCGACGCTGCTGTTCGGGTCGCTGCTGATAATCCTGAGCGATGAGACAGGTACACAGTCGGCCTGGAACTTCGCCACGGGCTGCGACGCCACGCGCGCTCCTCTCGACGAAGCCGACGCGTCGCGGGGGGCGATCAGCACCCCGCGCCGCGCCGCGCTGGCGCTCCGACGCGAGGCGCCCGCGCGACGAGACGACCGCGCCGCGCGACGGGCGGCCGCGCTGCTGCGCGTCGCCAGCGACACCCGACCCGCAGATGATCCGCTCGCTGCCTACCGCGATATGCAGCGGCGCTCGCGGGAGCGCGTGCGGGAGCTGGACGAGGAATTCACCGCGATCTCGAGCCTCCCCGACGAGGAGGAATACGAGGACGTTTATGAGGCGATCGAGGACGAGCTCGAGGAGGCCGAGGACGAGCTCGCAACGCTCGAGACGCTCCTCCAGCGCGCCGAGCACGACGGGGAGACCGTCGAGCGGGTGCTCGCTCAGTGAACGCCGAGGCCGCCCCCGGGCTCCTCGGGATCGTAGGGGCGGTCAGGCGGAAACAGCGGCGTCGAGATCGTGTAGGCCTCGTCGAGCCAGTTCCCCAGGTCCGCGAGCTTGCAGCGTCGCGAGCAGAACGGGCGAAACTGAAAGTCATCCGGGACCGTCGTCTCGCGCGCGCACATCGGGCAGCGGATCTTCATGATGCTCCTGTGATGCCGTTGTGAGGGTCGTCGTAGGACAGCTCGGCTAGCCGCGCGCGGTCGGGAACGAGGCGAAGGCCTCGTGCAGACGCGAGACGCCCTCGCGCAGGCTCGCGTCGTCGGTGGCGTAGCTGATCCGCAGGTTGCCCGGCGCGCCGAAGGCCGTGCCGGGGACCGTGGCGACGAGCTTCTCGTCGAGCAGCCACTTGGCGAGCGCGAGGTCGTCGACGAACTGTGTGCCCTCGCCGACGTGCTGCGACACATCGGCGAACACGTAGAACGCCCCGTCCGGCTTCGGCACGCTCACGCCCGGGATCGCGCCGAGGCCCTCGAGCATCAGCGCGCGCCGGCGGGCGAAGGCCGCGCGCATCTCGTCCATCGCGGCCGCGCAGGCCGGATCGGTGAGCGCCGCGATCGCGGCGATCTGCGAGGTCGTGGTCGCGCCCGAGGTCATCTGCCCCTGGATGCGCCCCGCGGCGGCGATGACCTCCTTCGGCGCGGCGAGGAAGCCGATCCGAAAGCCGGTCATCGCGTGGCTCTTCGACACGCCGTCGGCGAACACGAACTGCTCCGTCAGGTCCGAGAGCACGCGGTAGGCGCTGGCCTGCTCGAAGCCGTCGTAGGTCAGGTGCCGGTAGATGTCGTCGCACAGAAACCACGCCTGCGGCGCCTTGCGGACCACGACCTCCCCGAGCGCGCGGATCTGCTCGGCCGTGTAGCCGACCCCCGTCGGGTTGCTCGGGCTGTTGAGCAGGACGTACTTAGTCCGCGGGCTGAGCACGCGCTCCAGCGCCTCGGGCTGCACGCGCAGGCCGTGCTCCTTCGAGGCGTTGACGATCACGGGCGTGCCGCCGCCGAGCTCGACCTGGGCGGGATACGAGACCCAGTACGGCGCCGAGATCACGACCTCATCGCCCGGCGAGAGCGTCACCAGCATGAGGTTGGCGAGGCAATGCTTCGCGCCGCACGAGACCATGATCTCATTGCGCTGAAACGACCTGCCGTGGAACTTCTCGAGGTCGGCCGCGGCCGCGTCGCGCAGCTCCGGCAGACCTGACACTGGCGCGTACTTCACGGCCTTCGCGCTGATGTACTCCTGCACCGCGCGCACGACGGGCTCCGGCGGGCGGAAATCGGGCTCCCCCGCGCTGAAGCCGAGCACAGCCTTCCCTTCGGCCTTCAGCTGCTTCGCGCGCGCCGTGACCGCCATCGTCGCCGAGGGCTGGATCAACGCGGCCAGCGCGTTGGTAGCGAGGGGGGCCTTGGGCGTACGTAGCTCTGTCACGCGGCCCTTGTAGCCGAGATCGAGGGGGGCGTCATCGGGGGCCGCCGGAGGAATTGTGCTTATTTCCTACGCTTCGCCCGCGTCCCAGCGCAGGTAGTCCACGCCGATCTGGCCGTAGCGCTTGTGAACCTCGAGCGTGAAGCCCTCGGGGACCCCCCAGCTCGTCACGCCCGGTCGCCCGCCCGCCCGCTCGTACTCGTAGACGAGCACGCCGTCCCGCGCGAGCCAGCGTCTCTCGGCCAGCGCGACGATGATCTCGTGGATCGTCTCCAGCGCCATCGCGAACGGCGGGTCGAGGAACACGACGTCGACCGGGCCATCGCTCGGACCCGCGCGCACGTGCGCGAGCGCGTCGCGGCCGAGCACCCGCGCGCGGTCCTCGATCCCGAAGCTCGCCAGCTGGCGCTGCAGGTGCCGAAGCACCGCGCGGTCCCGCTCGATCAACGTGGCCGCCCGCGCCCCCCGGCTCAACGCCTCGATCGAGAGCGCGCCGCTGCCGGCGAACAGGTCGAGCACCCGCGCGTCCTCGACCTCGCCCTGCAAGCGGTTGAAGATCGCCTCACGCACGCGCGCCCCCGTCGGTCGCAAGCCCGCGACCCCGTCCGGGAGTCGAGAGAGCTTACGCCCCCGAAGCTGTCCGCCTGTGATGCGTTGCATTGGCGGAGACTACAGGACCCTGCACGCGCGCGCCCTCAACGAAGCTCAAGCGCCCCGTTGTTCTTTTTCTGCGACCGCCTGTCGTGCGCCTCTCAACGAAGCTCAAGGGACCCCGTTGCTCTTTTCTGCGACCGCCTGTCGTGCGCCTCGCAACGAAGCTCAAGGGCCCCGTTGTTTTTTTCTGCTTCTGCGACCGCCTCTCAACGAAGCTCAAGGGCCCCGTTGTTCTCATTCTGCGACCGCCTGTCGCGCGTCTCTCAACGAAGCTCAAGGGCCCCGTTGTTTTTTTTCTGCTTCTGCGACCGCCTGTCGACGAAGCTCAAGGGCCCCGTTGTTTTTTTCTGCTTCTGCGACCGCCTATCGTGCGCCTCTCAACGAAGCTCAAGGGCCCCGTTGTTCTTCTCTGCGACCGCCTGTCGTGCGCCTCTCAACGAAGCTCAAGGGCCCCGTTGTTTTTTTCTGCTTCTGCGACCGCCTCTCAACGAAGCTCAAGGGCCCCGTTGTTCTCATTCTGCGACCGCCTGTCGTGCGCCTCTCAACGAAGTTCAAGGGTCGCGCGCGAGCCAGGGAGGGGCCGGCTGAGGACGGCGAGCGCGACCACGCTCGTCCGCTTCACCCGTTCAGACGCTCGCCGCCCGGAAGCCGGAGGGTCCCCTGGCGTTAAGCAGCGACCCGATGCCCGAGTGGTGTATGTGCCCGAAAGGGCATGGTGCCCGAAAGGGCATGGTGCCCGAAAGGGCATGGTCCCCGAAAGGGCATGGTCCCCGAAAGGGCATGGTCCCCGAAAGGGCATCGTGTTCGCGCCCGGCTAGTTCAGCGTCAGGGGTCGCAGCGCCGTGACCATGTGTCCGTGACGAGGCGGCCGCGCGATGCTGAGGAAGCGCGCCAGCTCCTCCTGCTCCTCGCGCTCGAGCCGCGCCCACGCCAGCTTCATCTTGCGACGCTTACGGAAGAACGCGATCACCACCAGCGGCGTCACCAGGAAGAAGGGCAGCTCGCCCGAGCCCACGATCGGGAACCAGGAGAAGCGACCGCGAAGGCCCGCGCGCCACTCTTGACTCAGCTCGTTGACGCTGAGGTCATAGGCCTGGATGAACGCGGCCTCGAAGCCCACGCCCGAGCGGATGTTGCGGAGCGCCTGGCGCATCGCGCCGCCCTCTGGGTCGCGAAAGCGCATGTACGACACGAAGTCGCGGCTCGCGGCGTAGGCCACCGAGGCGCCGTGGGGGTCGCCCTGGTGGAAGCTGCGCTCGATGTTCTCGAGGTCAGGTACACCGCCGCCGAAGACCGTCGCCGCCAGCGTCTGCATGCGGGCGAAGGAGATCGTGCCGGCGAAGCTCTCGGCGACGCCCTCGTGGAACCAGCGCGGCAGCGGCTGACCGCCCGTCGCCCGGTAGAGCGCGACGTGGACCATCTCGTGCTTCAGCAGGTCCTCGAGGTCGGTCTTCGACCCGTCGGGCGCGTGCGCGGCGATCAGGATCTCGCCCGAGGGCGGGTGCGCGACGCCGGCCGCCCAGCGCGGCATCCCGGTGGCCTCGGCGATGCGACCCGAGTGCGGCACGTAGCTGATCAGCATCGTGTCGTCGAGGTCGCCGGCGAGGTCCTGCTCGATCCGCGACCACCACCCGGGGATGTTCTCCGCGAGCATCTCGGCGTCGGCCTTGAGCCGGGGGTCGTAGCGCAGCTCGACGCGCCCGATCGTGATCGCCTCGGTCGCGGTCGTGACGTCCCAGCCGGCGGGGACGCCCGTGTCGGCGCGCGCCGGAGACCAGGGCACCAGCAAGAACAGGAGCGCCAGCGCGAGCGCGGCGAAGCGCACCGCCAAGGACGAGAACGACATTCTCCTCGAGGTCATCGAGGACCTGACAGGAGCGCTTGAAGAACTTGCAGATGAACTTGCAGATGAACTTGCAGATAGACCCGTAGATGAACCTGTGGACAGCTCGGCGCCGAGATCACGGCCCCGGGCGAAGGCGCCCTGCCGCCGAGTCCCCGTGCGCGAAGAAGTCATGGCCCAACCGTGATCACGACCGTCTCACTCCGCAAGGTGCTCGCGAGAATAAGCCCGACAGCCGCTCCCACTACGAGAATAGCACTGCCCGCGATCAAACCAGTCCGGACCTTCGGGTTGATCGCCAAGCCCGCGCGCCGGGCCTCGACGCCCTGTCGGATCAGCGCCTCGTGCTCCTCCCAAAGCGCGCCGATCAACCCCGGCTGCGCCGCCGCGTCCGCGCCGCGGATGCCCAGCGGGCGATCGAGCGTGCAGTCGTGCGTCACCAGCACCGGGTCCGCTCGCTCGGCGATGTAGTCGACCATGATGATCAAGTCATCGACGCGCTCTCGACAAATTCGCCGCGCCTGGCCGGCTCCGGCCCGCAGACGACGAGTCTCGACCTGCGGCACCGTCGACGCGCGCGCTGATTGTTCCAGGGCGTCGACGAGCGCGCGCTCGTGCTTGGAGCCCGGCGCCGAGGGGCCGAGACCGACCGCGACGCGCACCCGCTCGTTCGTCGTCGGGATCTGGGCGGGGACCGTCGGCGCGTCCGCGGGGGGCGAACTCGCTGCTGGCGCCCCGGCCGCCTGGGAGTTCTCCTGGGAGTTCTCCTGGGAGTTCTCCTCGGTCGAGGAGGACGCGGAGGTCGCCGTTGTTGCGTCGGAGTCAACAGCGCTGTCGATCTCATCCTGCGCCGACGCGCGCGCGACATCGCCCCGGGCCTCGACGTGAAGTGGCCCTTCGGCCAGGCGAGGATTGGCCGCGCCGGCGGGCGACGCGGCGAGCAGCGCGGCCAACAACCCCGCGAGCCCGCGGAGCCCACCGGACATGCAGAGGGCGCCGGTTCGTGGGCTCGGGAGCGCGCGCATCAGCGAGAGTGTTCGCGCGCGCGCGCGCGCCTGTCAACCGCGCGCGCAGTGTCTGTCCTCGCGCCGACAGCGGGAATACGCCCGATGTGACGATCAGTCGCCCTTGCCCTCACCAGGCCCCGTCGCGCCGCGCGGCGGTCGACGGCGCTCTTGGAACCACACGCGGTAGCTCTTCATCTTGGCGAGCTGCTCCGCGGGCGCGCGCCGCCGGCAGCCGCGCGCCTCGTCGCTGCCCTTGGGCGCCCCCCAGCGCACCTCGGGGCAGTCGTTGGGGTTGTAGGCCATCTCCAGGGCCTCGGCGCGCGCGAGCAGGTCCTTAAGCGTCAGCGTCCACTCGTCGCCGCCGGTGCGCTTGTAGGTGAACGTGAACTTCGGATCCTCGGCCAGCGCGGCGAGTCGATCGTCGAGCTGCTGCGCGAGCGCCTCGACCTTCGCGGCTTGCTGAGGGCCCGCCGCGATCCCGAAGACCTCGGGCTGGCGCCGCACCTTGTCGGCGAAGCCGCGCACGACGTCGATCGCGATCAGCAGCCGGAGGTCGCGCGCCGGCGTCGAGAAGGACTCCCACGCGCCTGTCGTTTCGAACACCTTGTAGCCGACGGGCATCGGGACCACGCCGCCGCTCTTTTCGAAGTTGTCGACGCCGTTTTGGACCGAGGTCACGCGCACCTTGGCCGACTCGAACAGCGCCTGCGCGGCCTCGCGCTGGGCGGTGAAGGGGTCCCGTCGACCCGGGGTGATCAGGGTCTCCATGCGGTCGTAGAACGCGACGCCCGGCAGCTCCTCGTGCCCGGTCCAGAGGTCCGCGTAGTCGGGATCGGCCGCGATCGCGTCGTCCTCGAGCTGCACGACCTCGCCCTCGACGATCCGCACCGGGCGAAACTGCTTGAAGCCCGAGCCGCCGAGCCCCGGGTCGGGGTTCCACAGGAAGTTGCCCTCCCAAAACCGCTTGCGCGTGATGCTGCCGTCGGGCTGACCGTCGACCGCGTACAGCACCCCCGGCTGCGCGCCCTCGGGATCCATCAGCTCGACGAGCACGAGGATGTGCCCGTAGGGGTCGGCGTAGACCGTGCCCGGCCGCAGCCCGCGGCGATCGAGGCGCACGGGGTAGAGGTCGCTGCGCGAGTCGCCGATCGCGGTGCGCCCGTTGCCGGTGTGCACGCCCCAGGCGAGCGTCCTGCGCAGGAACTTCTGCACCAAGCCGAGCTCGCCGGGCTGACGATCGCCGCCGTCGCGGGCCGCCAGGCTCGAGCGCACCTGCCCGCAGCGCGGCGCCTTGCCGGGCGCCCCGCGCGAGCACGGCCGAAACGCGTAGGGCAGCCGGCGCTTCCACGACCAGTACGCGCGCAGGAAGTACGGCGTGTCCGCGCAGTCAGGTTTCATGCGCAGCGCCATCTCGCCGCCCTGCAGGTCCTCGTCCCAGCCGAGCGCGTTGTGCAGGAGGTTGCGCTCGGGCAGCGAGGTGACCTGATCGAAGCGCTTGTAGGCCACGTCCTCGCCGCGCGGCGCGTGGAACATCTCGCGGATCCAGGCGCTGTACAGCGCCTCCTCGCCAGCGTCCCACGAGCGCGTGGCCGGCCAGACCGCGCCGCTCTCGGGCGCGCTCGGCGTGCGCGCGCCGGCGCCGTTGCGGACGCGGAAGGTCACGCACGCCAGGCCCTCGCCGTCGCGCCCGACGACCGCCCGGAACTTGCCGGCCGCGGGCTGCTCGAGCGCCGCGATCGTGGCCGCGGGGACACCTGTCCGAAACGTCATCTCGGCATCGACGGCCGCGCCGCCGTCGGCGGGCTCGACCCGCACGGCCAGCGGCGCCTCGTCCTGCAGGGTCGCGCTCAGGATCCGCAGCGGCTCCCCGGCGACCGGGCGGAAGGGCGACACCATCACGCCGACGTGACGCGCGTCCTCCTCGGGGCAGGCGCCGGCGTCCGCGGGCGTCGGCTCCTTGTAGACCACGCGCGCGGGCCCCTGGTCCTCGCCCGCCTCGTCCCCCGCCGGCTCGCTCGGCGTCGCCTCGAGCGCGTCGGCGGCGGGGTCGGCGGTCGGCGCCGGCCCCTGGTCAGCCTGCACGCCCGCGGGCTGCGGCGGGGCGTCCGGGGCGTTGCGTCCGCACGCCCCGACCGAGAGCGTCAGCGTCAACGCGCACAGCCCGAGAACAACGCTCGAGCTCGAGGTGCTGCGCGAGGAGGAGCGCCAGGGGAGAGCCATCCAACCAGGGATAGCGGGACTCGCCAGCGAACGCCAATACGACGACATTCCTGCAACAAGCGCGCGACCCGTTGCGATCTCACGCGCTCCCCACGAGCCGCGCGCGGTGATGTGCGACACCGCGCCCGCGCCCCCGTGGTATCCCGCCCGAGATGACGACGCCCCCGCGCAACCCGAGCTCCAGCATGGTCGTGCTCATCGCCGACAAGTTCTCTCACCGCGGCGTCGAGGCGCTGCGCGGCCTCGTGGGCGAGGTTCTCTACCAGCCGGGGCTCAAGGCGGGCGACCTCCCCGCCGCGATCGCGGAGACCAAGGCCAACATCCTCGTGGTGCGCTCGACCAAGGTCACCCGCGACACGCTGCTCGCGGGCGAGCGGCTCTCGCTGATCATCCGCGCGGGCGCGGGCGTCAACACCATCGACCTGGCGAGCGCCAGCGACCGCGGCGTGTTCGTGGCCAACTGCCCCGGCAAGAACGCGATCGCGGTCGCCGAGCTGACCATGGGGCTGATGCTCGCGCTCGATCGCCGGATCGTCGACGCGACCACGGAGCTGCGCCAGGGGACCTGGAACAAGAAGAAGTACGGCACCGGCCGCGGCCTCAAGGGCCAGCGCCTCGGCCTCGTCGGCTTCGGCATGATCGCGCGCGAGGTCGCTACGCGCGCGACCGCCTTCGGCATGGAGGTCCAGGTCTACAAGCCCTCGGGCGTCGACCACGAGCTGGCCGAGCGCTACGGCGTGAGCGCGACGCCGGACCTCGAGACGCTGCTGCGCACGAGCGACGTAGTCAGCCTCCACGTCCCCTACTCCAGCGCCACCCACCACCTCATCGGCGAGCCCGAGCTCGCGCTCATGCGCTCGCGCGCGATCCTCATCAACACCTCGCGCGGCGGCGTCGTCGATGACGCGGCGCTCGTCGAGGCCGTCAAAGAGGGCCGCGTGCGCGCGGCGCTCGACGTCTTCGAGGACGAGCCCGCCGCCAAGCACACACCGTACGAGAGCCCGCTCATGGCCCACGCCGCCGTCTACGCGACGCCGCACATCGGCGCGTCGACAGCCCAGGCCGCCGAGGCCATCGCCGCCGAGGTCGTCCGCATCGTCCGCGGCTACACCCTCGAGGGCGTGGTCCACAACGCGGTCAACGTCATCACCGATCGCGAGGCCCCCTACACCCTGGTCGTCCGCCATCTCGATCGCGTGGGCGTGCTCGCCAGCGTGCTCGGGACGCTGCGCGAGGAGGAGGTCAACGTGCAGGATATGCACAACGTGATCTTCACCCGCGGCGAGGCGGCCTGCGCCACGATCACGCTCGAGTCGCGCCCGAGCCCGACGCTGCTCGAGCGCCTGCGCGGCGCCGACGAGGCGATCTTGGCGGTCGAGCTGCGCGGCTGAGCGCCCGCGTGCTACCTACGCGCCATGGGCACCCCGTCGTCCTCCCCCGCTCCCGCGCTCGTGCTCGTCGCCCACGGCAGCCCGGACCCCGACTGGTCCGCGCCCGTCATCGCCGTGCTCGATCAGGTCCGCGCCCAGCTCGCCGCGGCGCGACCCGGCGCCGCGATCCGCCTCCACCTGCTCTCGCAGGGCCTGCCGCACTTTGAGGACGTGGTCCGCGACCTCGCGCGCGCGGGCTTTCGCGAGATCCGGGTCGTCGCCTACTTCCTCTCGGGCGGCGGACGCCACGTCAAGCGCGACCTCCCCGACTACCTCGAGCACGTCCAGCGCGAGCTGCCCGACATCTCGCTGGTCCTGGATCAGCCCGTACTCGGCGAGGACCCCGAGGTCATCACGGCGCTCGCCGAGGCGACGCTGCGCCGCGCGAGGCCTTAGCCCGAGGGGCCCTCGAGGGGGCGCTCACTCGAGCAGCGCGTCGACCAAGACGCGCTCGAGCACCTCGGCCGCGATCGCCAACGAGGCCCGGGCGTGCGCGCTCCAGCGCTCGGCCGGCGGCATCACGCGGAAGTCGCCGTCCTCCGTGAAGAAGGTCTGGATCACCGACGATCGGTTGCCGCGCATCATCACCAGCGCGCGCTCCAAGATCGCCTCGACGTCGTCATCGTCGCCCCCCAGGGACGCGCGCGGCTGCCCGCCGAGCGCCCGCGAGGCCTCCCACAGCAGCCCCGGCGCGAGCTGAGAGATCCGGGCGAGCGTGCGCGCGGCGTCCGCCGGGCGCCCGAGCGCGCGCTCGAGCAGCGCGATGTTCATCCACGTCGCGACCCGCGAGGGCTTGGCCGCGACCGCCGCCTGGCACTTCGCGAGCGCCTCGGGCAGCTTGCCCTGCCGACGCAGCAGCTCGCCGCGGTACACGGTCGTCGTCGCCGCCGCGAGGAAGCCGTACATACGTGTCCCCTTGGACATATCGAGCTCGGCGAGCATCGAGCGGCCGAGCATCATCTTCGCCGCGCCCCGCCCGACGAACGCCCAGCGACAGGTCGAGATCCGCTCGGCGGCGTCGAAGTCGGCGATCGCCTCGTGGTAGTCGCCCAGCCACAGCCGGATCTCGCCGCGATACGTGAAGGGGTGCGGGGACCAGGGGTAGCCGCGCTGGGCCGCCGCGAAGCCGGCGAGCACCTGCAGCGGCGGCGCGTGGGTGATCCGCCGCAGCGCGTCGACGGCCGCCGCGCGCGAGCTCGTGGGGATCTCGAGCAGGCGCAGCTGCGGCTCGCCTTTGCCGTCGTCGACTCGCTCGGTCAGCAGATCGCTGCGGTTCCCGCCGAGGCGCCCGATGACCTCCCACAGGACCGCGCGGAACTCGCCGACCGGGATCTCGCTGGCGTCGCGAAAGCGCGGCGGCAGCAGCCCGCCGAAGCGATCGTGCAAGAAGCCGTCGAGGAACATCCGCTCGCGCACCTGGACGCGGAACTGCCGACGCCAGTACAGGCCGCGCTCGAGCCAGCACAGCGCCATGAGCACGATCGCCGACGCGCTCGAGCTGCGCTCGACGGCCCCCTCGATCTCGGCGAGCGCCTGGCCGGCGCGCCCGGTCCTGATCAGCGCCTCGCACCGCCAGATCCGCGCCTCGCCGTCGCGCTCGTCCCCGGCGATCGCGACCGCGAGGCGCTCGAGGCCCTCGGCGTAGCGTCCGTCGAGCACCAGCGCGGCCCCCTCGATCCGCGCGAGCGCGGGCGCCCCGGGCTCGGGGTCCACGGCGAGCAGCTCACGCGCGCGATCGGTCTGGCCGCGCCACAGCGCGAGCGCGGCGAGGCGTCGACGCGCGCGCGTCGCCACCTCATCCGCCGGGCCCTCGAGGCAGGTCCGCAGGTGCGCCTCGGCCTCGGCGAACGCCCCGCTCTTGAGCAGCAGCTCGGCGACGCGCAGCCGATCGCTAGGGCTCCAGTCGACCGGCGCGCGCAGGACCTCGACCACGCGCGCGCGCTCGCCTTCGCCGCTGAGCAGCGCCGCGAGCCCGAGCCGCTCGGTCGCGGCGCGCTCCGGCGCGGCGGTCTCGACCAAGCGCTCCAGACAGCGCGCGGCCGCGCTCCTCCGATCGAGCGCCATCAACCCGCGCGCGCTGGCGCGGAACACCGCGTCCGCGGCGTCGGCGTGGACGCGCGCGAGCGTCTCGAGGCCGCGGGCCGACGCGCCGTGGCGCCCGCGCAGCGCGTCGATGAGCGCGCGGGCGTGCGCGCATACGGCCGGCTCGCGCGTCTCCGAGAGACATGTCGATTCGGACAGGTCTTCGAAGGCGTCGAAGTACAGCGCGAACGCGGGCCCGTAGGCGCGGACGGCCAGCAGCAGCTGGACGATCGCCGCGCGGAGCTCGAGATCCTCGCGCCCGCGCGCGAGCGCCAGCGCGTCGTCGATGAGCGCGCGCCGCTCGGGCGAGCCGAGCGCGCGCGCCGGGTGCCGCTCCTGCTCCGACAGCGCCTGCGCGGCGAGCAGCACGCGCGCGCGGCGGAGCAGCGCCTCGGAGGAGACGTCACCGGAGCCGTCACCGGAGCCCTCGATCCGCCGGCGCTTGCGGAGCCGGGCGAACCACCGAACGCGTCGAAGCCACGGCACCAGCGGATCACCGACGCCCTCGAGCCGGGCGCCCACCCGTCGCGCCAGCTCCCCCGCGAGCTCGTTCGCCACCGGCGGCGCGCGGTCCCCCGCGCCCCGCGTGAAGCCGACCGCGATCCGCTCGCCCTGAAACGGCCACGGCTGGGCGACGTCGGCGCGCAGCTCGACGGTGACGAGCAGCGGCTCGGCGAGCTCCCGCCCGACCTCCGCGCTGACATCAAGCTCGAGCACGGGGGCGCTGCGTGTGACCAGCACGCCGCGACAGCGCAGCGTCGGCCCGAGGCACGCGCGCAGCCAGTCGGGGGCCGGGAGTCGAGAGCGCACGGACCGGATTATTCCCCAGGACGCTTCGCCAGGCCACGGGGCGAGTCCGCGCCTGCCCGCGCGCGCTTCTATCTAGTCAGAAGTTAGCTCGTTAGAAGCTACGCGCGATCAGCATGCGGAAGAAATTGAGCCCGAACTCATCGTCGAAGCCGTGCGCGTAGGTGAAGAACAGGTTGACCGTCTCGGCGTAGCCGATCTTGAACGAGAAGATCAGCGAGGCGCCGACCCCGACCTTGATGACATCGGCGGAGAACGGCCCCGACCACGCGCCGCCGAAGTCGGCGAAGCCGACCATGATGATCCGGCGCATGAACAGCGGCAGCGAGCCGAGCCCGCGCTCGACGTCGGCGATCGGGATCCGGTACTCGGCGTTTAACACCGAGTAGTAGTTCCCGCTGAACGCGCCGGGCTGAAACCCGCGCAGCACGCCGGCCTCGCCGAAGGCGGAGCGCTGGATCACGGTCCGGATGATGTCCTGCTCCATCGAGTAGCCGCCGATGAAGTACGCGCCGCGCCGCCCGAAGCCGCCCGCCGCCGCGCCGCCCTCGATCCGCAGCGCCAGGATCTGATGCCCGCGCCAGGGCATCGGGAGGAACTCCGCGTAGTTCCCCGAGATCTGCAGGTCGCGGTAGGAGCCGCCCAGCGCGGGGTCGATCAGCGACGCGCGCATGCTGATGCGGCGACCGGTCCGCGACCCGTAGCCGAAGCGAACGCTGCGCTCGTTGTTGTACGCGAGGGTCAGGTCGACCTCGCCGACGCCGCCGACGAAGGGTCGCGTCGACGAGGGCGCGTTGGGGTCGATCGGCTCGAGGCCGGCGTCGAGGTTGGTGTAGTGCGTGTACTCGTAGCGGACGCTCGCGTCGGTCTGATGGATCGGGTGCCGGACCACCGGCACGCTGACCTCGGCCCGCGCGCGATCGACCTGCTCGCGATAGCCGCGCTGCTGAAAGCTCTGCGCGTCCTCGAGCTCGTCGCCCAGGTGATCGTAGACGTAGCGATCGAACTCGCTGTTGCGGACGAAGAAGCCCCGCCCGTACGACAGCGCGAAGTTCGGCAGCAGCTGGTTGAACGAGTAGTTGATGGAGCCGACCGGGACCTGATGCCCGAACAGGTAGGTGAAGCTGCCCGTCAGCCGGTGAAAGCTGAGGATGTCGGAGATCGAGCTGGTGAAGCCGAGCTGCAGACCTGAGCCGTTGGACAGCTCGATCCCCGCCGGCATGATGACTCGCGGGTACATCGTCTTGATCGGCCGGTACGGGCTGTTCTTCAGGCTCAGCGGGCGCTCGCGCGGCTCGCCGGAGCCGTCGCCGCGGCGCACCGGCGGCGCCGGCTGGTCCTTGAGGCGCAGCGGGCTGATCCCGGGCAGCGGTTCGAAGAAGCGCGCCGGATCGAGCTCCATGACCCAGAGGTCATACCCAGTGCTGCGGTAGCCGATGTAGGCGAGGCGCTCGCCGTCGTGGCTCACGACCGGATCGAAGGCGCCGCCGAGGACGTTCGTGACCTGCAGGACGCGCTGCTCGGCGAGGTCGTAGGCGTAGATGTTGAAGACGTCGTCGCGGTCGCTCGCGAACAGCAGGTAGGCGCCGTCGGGCGTCCAGTCGGGCTGCAGGTCGAGGTAGCGGTCGGCGGTGACGCGCGTGAGCTCGCCGCTGTCACGATCGTGGATGTAGATGTCGCGGTAGCCGCCGTCGCGCCAGCCCGAGAACGCGACCTTGCGCCCGTCGGGGCTGAACGCGGGCCCCGTCACCTGCTGGACGCGATCTTTGGCCTTCACCTCCACGACGTCGAGCGTGTCGAGCTCGAGAAACCCCAGCCGCGACTGCCCGATGTCGTTGCGCGCGAACACGACGGTCCGCCCGTCCGGCGAGACCTCGGGATCGCGCGCGCGCTTGCCGAAGGTGATCTGCTCCACGTCGTCCGGGTTGGGGCCGTGCCAGCGGTGCAGGTCCTGCCAGCCGTAGCGGAAGTCGTGGTTGCGCGACATGTTGAAGACGATGTCCCCGGTCGCGCCGACGAAGGCGCCCGCCGAGGCGTTCTGGACCTCGATGACCTTCTCGATGTCGAGGTCGGCGCCCTGCCGCCCGATCGCGTTGCCCTCGCGGATCCGGCCGCCGGTCGAGCGCAGCCGACGAATCCCCGGGTTGGAGTGCCCGTCGTCCTCGTAGAAGTAGAGGTAGCTGTCGTCCGGCGACCAAAACGGCGCGCGCGTGAACTGCCCCGAGGCCTGCGTCGACGTCGAGTAGGTCAGGCGCCGCCCCTCGTGAATTCCCCGCGCCCGGATCCGCCGCGCCTGGGCCTGAAACCGGCGCGCCGTGTCTCGCTGGAACTCGGCCCACAGCTGCTCGTAGTCGACGCCGATGACCTGCTTGATCGCGCGGTTGATCGAGAGCGGGATCGCCTGCCCGCCGTAGATGTGGCTGAGCTCGGCGAGCTTGTCGCGACCGTAGCGCTCGGCGATGTAGTGCACGAAGTGCAGCCCGTAGAGGTACTGCGCGGTCGCGAAGGGGAACACGTTCGCGCTGCTGTTGACCTGATCGAGGGGCTGAAACGCCTGCTCGAGCACGCCCATGCGCAGGATCATGTCGAACTGCGCCGAGTTGTAGCGACCCTGCGAGCCGAGCGACGACTCGTACTTGGTCGCGAGGCCCTCGACGAACCACCGCGGCTGCAGGATGTTGGGCTGCCAGACCTTGCCGAGCACGCCGAAGCCGAGCACCGCGTTGACGAGCTTCGGGATCCCGTGAATCGTGTCGAGGTGGAGGATGTGCACGTACTCGTGCGTGATCAGGATGTCGATCCAGTCGTCGTAGGCCATCAAGACCGACATCTCGTAGGGCGCCACGACGTTCGCGGAGATCCGCGCGAAGGGGGCCGCCGTCGCCGAGCCGTTCGCGGTGTCGGTGTCGTCGCGCACGATCATGTGCGTCTTGAGCAGCGGCGCGTGCCCGAGCTCGACGCTGAGTCGATCGTGGGCGCGCTCCGCCGTCATCGCCATGCGCTCGGCGACCGCCTCCGCGCCCGCCGTGTAGTGCACGTAGAAGTGCTCCGTCTCGATCGTCTTCCAGCGCAGCTCGCCGTTGTTCGCGCGCGCGTCCCCTGCCCCCAGCAGCCAGAGCGCGAGGCAGCACACGATCCCGCAGAACGCTGAATACAGCGCTCGCGGCCGGGCCGGGCTGGAGCTCGCGCGGGGCAAGGCCGCAAGAGCCTATCAGAACCCCCGCGCGGGCTGGTCGTCGCGTCAGTCGGCGCCCGCGCGGGCGATGTGCTCGCGCAGGAGCCGGGCGAGCTCCGCTGGCGCCTCCTCGTTGGGCGCGTGCCCGCACCCCGCGATCACCTCGAGCCGCGCGCCGGGGATCAGCTGCGCGAGGCGCTGTCCGTGCGCGAGGGGGATCAACGCGTCGAGCTCGCCCCACACGACCAGGCTCGGGCAGCGGATCTCGCAAAACCGCGCGCTCATGGCGTCGAGATCCGCCAGCTGCAGCAGCATCGCGTAGGCCGCCTCGCGCCCGCCGGCCCGCGTGAGCTGATCCCAGTAGACCTTGACCGCCTCGTCCTCGACCAGCTCCGGCCGCGAGAACACCCGCGTGAAGTAGCGGTGGAGGTCGACGCGCCGGTACAGGCGCGTGAACACGAGCGATCCGACCCCCGGCACCATGGCGAGCCGGCCCTCGAGCGGCATCGCCATGGTGAAGCACGAGCTGTCGACCAGCGTCAGGCTCGCGACCGAGGGCGCCGCGCCGCCGGGGCCCGCCGTCGAATTCAGGATCGTCGTCAGGATCGCCGCGACCGCGCCGCCGAGGCTGTGGCCGACGATGTGCAGCGGACGCCCCCGCGCGAGCCCGAGCTCGGGGCTGCACAGCGCACGCGCGAGCGCGCCGGCCAACCACGGCAGGCTGTAATCCTCGACCTCCTCCGGCGGCGGTCGATCGCTGCTGCCGCAGCCGGGCAGGTCCGGCGCGAGCACGCGAAAGTCCTCCTCGAGCCGCGGGATCAAGCGCGCGAACTCGTGGTGATGCACGAGCAGCCCGTGCAGCAGCACCACCGCGGGCGCGTCGCGTGGCCCCCGATCACACACGAACACGTGTCCCCTCGGACCACCGGGACGACCCGAGGACCCGAGCTCGATCTCGACGCGCCGCGAACGATCCGCCGGTCGCGGCGCGATGCCACCTTGAATTACGGCGTCTCGCATCTCGCTTCTATACCCTCGCCGCGACCCGATCAGTCGTCCTCGGGGACCGAGGAGGGCACCCCGGCGCCCGCGCCGTGCTCGAGGTGCTCGGGGAAGCGCGCGTGCATGGTCTCGTAGACCACCGCCTCGGCCTCGACCGCCGAGCGCGCCGCCAGCACCCGCTCCGCCAGCTGCCGCATGTCCTCCGAAGACGACGCGCGGATGATGTCCTTGACGACCGCGATCGCGCTCGGGTTCATCGACAGCTCCTGGATCCCGAGCCCCGCCAAGACCCACGTATAGCGCGGATCGGCCGCCATCTCGCCGCAGAGGCTGACCGGCACGTCACGGGCCGCGCCCGCCTCCGCCACGCGCTTGATGAGGCGCGTGATCGCGGGGTGCAGCGGCTCGTAGAGGTAGCCGACCTCCTCGTTCTCGCGGTCGATCGCCAGCGTGTACTGGATCAGGTCGTTGGTCCCGATGCTCAAGAAGTCGACCCGCTCCGCCAGCAGATCCGCGATCAACGCGGCCGCCGGCGTCTCGACCATCACGCCCACGCGGATGTCATCCGACTGCGGCATCTCGTCCCGGATCAGCTGATCGCGCGCCTCCTCGATCGCCTCGAGGCCGTCGTTGAGCTCGCGGACGCTGCTGACGAGCGGCAGCATGATCCGCAGCGGCCCGTGCACGCCCGCGCGCAGCAGCCCGCGCAGCTGCGCCAAGAACATCTCGCGCTCGCGCAGCGCGAGCCGCAGCGAGCGCAGACCCATCGCCGGGTTGACCTCGGGCCCCCGCGCCATCAGCAGCGGGCTCTTCTTGTCGGAGCCGAGGTCGAAGGTGCGAAACACCACCGGGTACGGCGCCATCTTGCGCAGCACGGCCTTCGCGGTGCGGTAGTGCTCCTCCTCGCTCGGCAGCGAGTCGCGGTTCATGAACATGTACTCGCTGCGGTACAGCCCGATGCCCTCGGCGCCGTGGCGGATCGCCAGCTCCATGTCCTCGCTCATCGCCAGGTTGGCCCGCGTGATCACGTGGAGGCCGTCCTGGGTGACCGCTTTAAACGCGCGGTCTTTCTGGATCTTCTCCTCGAACGCGTCGTAGCGCCGGCGCTCGCCCTCGTGCCCCTCGAGCTCCTCCTCCTCGGGGCGCACGATCACGCGGCCGTGCACGCCGTCGACGATCACCGTGTCGCCGGTCTGCGCGATGTTGGTGACCCCCTCGATGCCGACCACCGCCGGGATCTGCAGCGAGCGGGCCATGATCGCGCTGTGCGACGTACGGCCGCCGACCTCCGTCACGATCCCCTCGACGCGCACGCGGTGCAGCTGCGCGGTGTCGGCGGGGCTCAGGTCGTGCGCGACCACGATCGAGCCCTCGGGCGGGCTGATCTCGCCGAGCGTCTCGCCGACCAGCGTCTGCAGCAGCCGGCGCCCGAGGAAGCCGATGTCGCTGCTGCGCTCGCGGAAGTACTCGGTCTCCGCCTGGTCCAGCGTCGCCTGCAGCTCGTCGATCGCGGTCGCCACCGCCCACTCGGCGCAGCGCAGGTCGTCGCGCACCAGCGTCTCGGTCCGCTGAATTAAATCGGGATCGCGCAGCATCATCTGCTGCGCCTTGAGGATCTGGCGGTGCTCGCCGTGGGGGAGCTTGGCCTTGATCGCCTCGATCTGCGTGCGCGTCGCGACCAGCGCCTCGTGGAAGCGGATCTGCTCGGCCTCGACCTCCTCGCGCTCGATATAGGTGTGCGGGACCGCGACGCGCCGACGACCGACGACGTAGGCCTCGCCGATCCCGATGCCCGGGCTCGTGGCCGTCCCAGCGTGAACCCAGCGCTGTTCGTCGTCGTCGGGGCGGCTCTCGTTCACAATTCGCCGAACCCGTCCTGCACGAGCCCAGCGAGCGCCTTGTAGGCCTCGTCCGCGTCGGAGCCCTCACACCGCAGCGTGATCACGGTGCCCTTCGCCGCCGCCAGCATCAGCACCCCGAGGATGCTCTTGCCGTTGACCTCGGTCCCGTCTTTGTCGATCCAGACCTCGGCGCTGTAGCGATTCGCGAGGCTCACCAGCTTGCTGGCCGCGCGCGCGTGCAGGCCGAGCGGGTTGATGATCTCGAGCGACCCCGACACTTCTTGCTGCTTCCTCATGAAGACTCCTTCCCGCGCTCAGCTCGCGGCGGCTCCGGAATCGATCCGGACCGCGCGCGCCCCCGAGGCGGCGCACGCTTGGGCCAACGCGTTCGGAGAGCACGACCGGCGATCAAGCGTCGCAAGCTTCAAGAGCATCGCAAGATTCAGGCCCGAGAGCACGACTAATTCGTGCGCCGCCCGCTCCCGCAGCCCGCATGTACACGGGCTCGCGCCGAACAGGTCGACGATCATCAGCACGCCGCGGCCCTGGTCGGCGCGGTCGATCGCCGTGCACAGCGTCGCCTTCAGCAGCGGCGTCTGCCCGGCGCCGGCGTCGACCGTCATGACGCCCTCGAGGCCGCGCGGCGTGATCCCGCGGGCCGCCGCCAGCAGCTGGCTCGCCGTGTGGGCGTGGCCGACGATGACGACGCCGACCTGCGTCACCTCGTCCTCGTCCCCACGCTCGTCGTCGCGCGTCGGTTCCGGACCACCGTCGGCGCTCGCCTCCGCGCCGCCGTCGCTGACGGCGTCGTTAGGATGTTGAGTCTGCGCCTGCGGTTGGCTGTACAGCATTGGCCACGCCCTTTCGAGTCTCCGGGACCTCGGGCAGGTCCCTGTGGCGCACGATGAGGTTCGGAGCGGGCTCCGAGAGCGGCTGGCCGGATGTGAGGCGCGCTGCCATGGCCTCGACGAGCGCTACAGATCGATGCTGCCCCCCCGTGCAGCCGATCGCAACGGTCAGATACGAGCGCCCTTCGCGGGCGCTGCGCGGCGCGACGAAGCGGACCACGCGCTCGATGTGCTCCAGCATCTGCATCGCGTCCGGCTGCCCGAGCACGAACGACGATACAGACGCCTGTAGACCCGTCAGCGGCCGCAGCTCCAGGACGTTGAAGGGGTTGTCGAGGAACCGCACGTCGAACACCAAGTCCGCCGAGCTCAGCAGGCCGAACTTAAACCCGAAGGAGGAGAGCACGAGGTTCATCACGCCGTGCACGCCGTAGCGATCGCGGATCAGCTGGCGCAGGCCGCGAGCTCGCATCCCCTGGGTGTCGATGATGCTCGTCGCCATGGCCCGCAGCGGCGAGAGCAGCTCCACCTCCTGCTCGCTGGCCTGGGGCAGGTCGCCCAGCGGGTGCTTGCGCCGCGTCTCCGAGTAGCGTCGCACGATCACGTCCACCGGCGCCTCGAGGAACAGGATCTCGACGCGGTGGCCCGCCGCCCGCAGGCGGCCGTGGACCGCGGCGAACTGGTGCAGGTAGCGGGTGTCGCGGGCGTCGATGCCGACCGCGACGCGTCGCCCCGCGGCGACATCGGCGACCCCGGCGTACTCGGGCAGCGCCGGCAGCATCGGCACCGGCAGGTTGTCCACGCAGTAAAAGCCCAGGTCCTCGAGGGCCGCGAGCGCGGTCGACTTCCCGGAGCCGCTGAGACCTGTAACGACGAGCAGGTTCATGACATGGTCCTCAGTACAGTTCGCTCCCAAGCGATCACTCGACCTCGGGGATCGGCATGCTCTGCGAGCCCGGGCGCGCGCGCTCCGACGGGACCGCGGCCGCGCCGGTCGACGCCAAGATCCGCGCGTTGATCTTGTCCTGAAACTCGCGCGCCGAGTCGCGGCCGCGGTACTTCAGGATCTGGTTGCGCGCGACGACCTCGATCAGCGAGGCGATGTTTCGCCCCGGGCGCAGCGGGATCCGGGCGAGCGGGACGTCGACGCCGAGGATCGGCCAGACCTCGTTCTCGGTGCCCAGGCGATCGTAGTCGCCCTCGTCGACGTCGCTGAGCTCGACGACGACCTCGATCTTCTTGTTGTCGCGCACCGCCGCGACCCCGAACAGGTGCGTGATGTTCAAGATCCCCATCCCGCGGATCTCCATGTGGTGCTGATGGATCTCGGTCGCCTCGCCCCACACCGTGTCGGGCGGCCGCACCGTCACCTCGACCACGTCGTCGGCGACCAGGCGGTGGCCCTTCATCACCAGGTCGAGCGCCGCCTCGCTCTTGCCGACGCCGCTGCGCCCGATCAGCAAGAGGCCGATCCCGAGCACGTCCACGAGCACGCCGTGGATGCTCGCCCGCGGCGCCAGCAGCTCCTCGAGCTTGCGCGTCAGCCGGGAGATAAAGGTCGAGCTCATCAGCGGCGTCCGCATCAGCGGGATCCGGTGCTTGCGCGTCGCGTCCATCAAGATGTCCGGCGCCTCGAGCCCCCGCGTCAGCACCATCCCGCACAGCCCGCGCCCGCAGAACTTCTCGAGCCCCTCGACCGCCGCCTCGCGCGAGATGCTCTGGAGGTAGTCGATCTCGGTCAGGCCCATGACCTGCAGACGGTCCGGGAACACGTGCTTGACGAAGCCCGAGAGCGCGAGACCTGGCTTCTGGATCCGGGGACGGGCGATCTTGCGATCGAGCTCGCCCCAGTCCGAGAGCAGCTCTAGCTGGAGCTGCTTCGCCGACTGCTCGAGCAGCTGACCGACCTCGACCGTGGTTTCGCGTCGCATCGCCGCGAGAGTACCAGCCGACGCGCGCGCGAATTCGAGAACGATCTCGAGACCGTTCTAGCGACCGTTCTCGAGACCGTTCCAGAGACCGTTCTTGGAGACGATCTCGAGAACCAACAGCGACGCCCCGCGCGAGCGTGCACAATCGAGATCGATCGAGCGCTACGACTCGGCGGGGCGTCCGCGCGACCAGAGCGCGCGGCGGCCCTATGGATCGCCGCTGCTAGCCGGTCTCGGCCTTCTCCGCGCTGGACTCGGGCTGGATCAGGCCGTAGGTGTCCTTCGCCTCGTCGAGGCGATACACGACGTTGAGCTCGCCCGTCTCGGTGTTGGCGAACACCCAGAACGCCTTGTGCATGAGGTTCATCTGCATGATCGCCTGCGCGGGCGTCAGGCGCTCGGCCTGCAGCTCCTTGGTGTGGACGATCTTCGGCCCGCCGTCGATCGGCGTGACCGAGGCCGGCTCGTGCTGCCGCTCCTGCTCGAGCGCGATCTCGTCCGTGTCGTGCTCGGCCGCGATCACGTTCAGCCGGACCTTGGCGCTGCGCCCCTCGTGCTGCTTGTGCTGCCGGATGCGCTTGCGGTAGCGCCGGACCTGGCGCTCCATCTTGGCGAGCGCGAGGTCGACCGATGAGTACATGTTCTCCGTCGATTCCGACGCGTGGAGCTGCAGCCCGTTGCGCAGCACGACTTCGAACTGCGCGGTCTGATTAAACTTGTGAACGCTGAAGGTGCAGTTGACCTTGAGCGGATCCGCGACGTAGCGCTTGATCTTCTCGAGCCGCTCTTCAGCGTAGCTCTGAAGCGCTTGCGAAGTCTCCATTTGTCGAAAAACGAAGTGTGTTTGCATGGGTGGCACCTCTCAGGCAAGAGTCCGCGCGGGCCCCTGCCTCGGGGCCCACACTACAACGTAACGCGAACGCGCCCCGGATGTGATCCCCAATCGCGTCGCTCGACTAATTTTGCCGCCCGGGGGCGGCCCGGGCCGTCAAAACAGCTTGCGGCGCTTGGAGCTCGAGAGCACGTTCAGCTGCTCCCGGTACTTGGCCACCGTCCGCCGGGCGATGTTGATGCCCTCTTTGCGCAGGCACTCGACCAGCTTCTGGTCGCTCAGCGGCTTGGTCTGATCCTCGTTGTCGATCAGCTGCTTGATCTTCGTCTTGACGGCCTCGGATGCCAGCTCATCCCCATTTCTGCGGCTGATCCCGGCGTTGAAGAAGTACTTCAGCTCGTAGACCCCCAGCGGGGTGTGCACATACTTGTTGGTCGTCACCCGCGAGACCGTGGACTCGTGCATCTCGATGTCCTCGGCCACGTCCTTGAGGATCAGCGGTCTCAGGAACTGCGCGCCCTTCTCGAAGAATTCGCGCTGGAACTTGAGGATGCTCTTCGTGACCTTGACGATCGTCCGCTGGCGCTGCTGGATCGACCGGATCAGCCACTGCGCGGAGCGCAGACGCTCGTGGATGTACTCTTTGGCCTTCGGGCTGCCGCTCATGGCCGAGCGGTACATGTTGCTGATCTTGAGTTTTGGTAGGCCGTCGTCGTTGAGCGTAACGACGAATTCCTCGCCCACCTTCAGGATGTACACATCGGGGGTGATGTAGGGAGATGCGCCCGTGGAGTACGCGCGCGCCGGCCGGGGGTCGAGGCCCATGATGACCTTGGTCGCCTCGTAGACCTCCTCCAGCGGCTCGCCCATGTCGCGCGCGATGTTGTTGTACTTGCGGTTCTCGATCCGATGGAGGTGCTTGGAGATGATCCCCAGGACCAGGGGGTCCTCGATCGGGTGCTCCGGGTGTCGCGCCTGGATCCACAGGCACTCGGCGAGGTTGCGCGCCCCCGAGGCGATGGGGTCGAGATGCTGCAGGCGGCGGAGCACGAGCTCGACCTCGAGGGTGGAGCACCCGAGCTTGGCCGCGACCTGCGGGACCGAGATGTCGGTGAGGTAGCCGGTCGGCGCGTAGCAGCCGATGATGAACTCGGCGATCTCCTCCTCGCGCGGCGGGAAGTTCGAGAGCCGCACCTGCCACATCAGGTGCTCCTCGAGCGTCTCGGGGGCCGACAGCGTGGCCTCGATGGAGGGGAGATCGTTGTTGTCGCGGCGGATCGAGGACACACCAGGCCCCAGCTGCGACGCGTTCTCTAGGTAGCCCTCCCAGTCAAAATTGTCCTGGGGCGGCTCGTCGGCCTTCACCTCGGCGTTGGCTTGGCCCTCGACCTCAGCGGAGGTCTGGGTCTGCGCGCTCTGCTCGCGCTCCACCGAGTCCTGCATCTCGACCGACGAGACCTGCTCCTCCTGACTCGTGCCGATCTCGCCGGCCTCCTCGAGCAGCGGGTTCTCGAGCAGCTCGTCGCGCACGAGATCCGTCAGCTCGATCCGCGAGAGCTGGAGCAGCTTGATGGCCTGCTGGAGCTGCGGGGTCATGACGAGCTGCTGGCTCATCCGCAGGTCTTGGCGCATGTTCAGGACCATCTGGCGTACCTCTCTCGAGTCTCCTCAGGGCAGGGAGTCGACCTTCTTCACGTCAGCATATCAGATCCGCGCGCGGGGATGGTCGTCGAAACGCCGCCCGCAGTCGCGCGCCGGGGATCGCGGCGCCCGTAGGCCCGAGTTCCGCCCCGGCGGTCTGCCAGCTGTGGAGCGAATATGACTCTTAGTTCACAACCGAGAGTCGGCCGCGCTCGCCGCAACGGCGATCTCTCGCGCGCTCATGTGTGCTCACGCTGGTAGCGGAGCGCCGCCGCGATGTAGGCTGAGAACAGCGGGTGCGGCATCGTCGGGCGGCTCTTGAATTCCGGGTGGAACTGGCAGCCGACGAAGAACGGGTGCTGCTCGCTGGGCAGCTCGATCATCTCGACGAGCTTGCCGTCGGGCGAGACGCCGCTGAGCTTCAGGCCGGCGGCCTGCAGCCGCTCACGCATGCTGTTGTTGAACTCGTAGCGGTGCCGGTGACGCTCTGAGATGCGCGTCGCGCCGTAGACCCGCGCCGCCCTCGACCCCGGGACGAGATCGCAGTCGTAGGCGCCGAGGCGCATGGTCCCGCCCTTGTCCTCGACGTCCTCCTGCGAGGGCATCAAGTGGATCACCGACGCGCCGTCTTCCTCCTGGAACTCGGCGCTGTTGGCGTTCTCGATCTTGGCGACGCCGCGGGCGAACTCGACGACCGCGAGCTGCATCCCGAGACAGATCCCGAAGTACGGCACGCCGGCCTCGCGGGCGTAGCGGATCGCCTCGATCTTGCCCTCGCTGCCCCGCGAGCCGAAGCCGCCCGGCACCAGCACGCCGCTGAGGTTCTTGAGCGCCGTCTCGGCCCCCGAGGCCTGGACGTGCTCAGCGTCGACGTAGACGATGTCGACCGCCGCGCGGCTCGCCAAGCCGCCGTGGGTCAGCGCCTCGTGCAGGCTCTTGTACGACTCCTCTAGCTCGACGTACTTGCCGACGATCCCGATCGAGACGCGCTGCTCCGGGTTCTGGATCGTCTTGACGATCTGGCTCCACTGGTCGAGCCGCGGCGCCCGGCTCCAGATGTTGAGCAGCTCGCACAGCTTGACGTCGAGTCCCTCGGCGTGCAGCTCGAGCGGGACCTCGTAGATCGTCTCTTTGTCGGGCATCGAGATGACCGAGTCCATGCGGACGTTGGTGAACAACGCGAGCTTCTCGCGCGTCGCCCGGGTGATCTCGCGATCGGTGCGACACACCAAGATGTCGGGCTGGATGCCGATCTCCCGCATCTTCATGACCGAGTGCTGCGTCGGCTTGGTCTTCAGCTCGCCGGCGGTCTTGATGTACGGCAGCAGCGTCAGGTGTACGAAGGCCGTGTCGTCCGCCTCCCGCGTCAGCCGCATCTGCCGGATCGCCTCGAGAAAGGGCAGGCTCTCGATGTCGCCGACCGTGCCGCCGATCTCGACGATCAGCAGGTCGAGGCCGTCGGCGGCCTCGAGGATCGACTTCTTGATCTCGTTGGTGACGTGCGGGATCACCTGCACCGTCTGGCCCAGGTAGTCGCCGCGTCGCTCGTTGCGGAGCACCCGCGCGTAGATCTGGCCCGAGGTGAAGTTGCTGCTCCGCGACATGCGGTGCGAGACGAAGCGCTCGTAGTGACCGAGGTCGAGATCCGTCTCGGCGCCGTCGTCCGTGACGAAGACCTCGCCGTGCTGCGTCGGGTTCATCGTCCCTGGATCGACGTTGAGGTACGGATCCAGCTTCTGGAGACCAATGTTGAGACCGCGGGCCTCGAGCAGCGCGCCGATGGAGGCGGCGCAGAGGCCCTTACCCAGGGACGAGACGACCCCGCCGGTCACAAAGATGAACTTAGTCCGTTTCCCGCGCTTACCCTGCACGGGGGAGTTGTGTTCCATGTCCCGCCGATGTTTGCAATCGCTCGTCGCCGTCGGATCCACACACTCGCGAATTTGCCGCGCGCGCCCACCCGCGAGCGCGACGTGTTATTGTGGTCAGCCCGTCAGCGGCCCGGCGTCAGCTCACGACCGCCAGCGAGTCGCGCGACGCCACGCCGTGACGCCTGACCCGTCGGTCGAGCTCGCGGCCTGTCCGCTTCGACCGGAGCGCCCCCGCGTCACCGCGAAGGCCGCCGCCGCCGCCGCCGCGTTCGCGCTGCGCTCGTCGAGCTCGTAGGGCGCGGTCAGCTCGGGGTGCTCGTCGATGTAGCGGGTGGTGTAGCGCCCCTCGAGAAAGTCTGGCTCGTCGAGCACCCGCAGGTGGAAGGGGATGTTGGTCGAGATGCCCAGCAGCACCGTCTCGCGCAGCGCCTCGCGCATCCGGCCGATCGCGGCCTCGCGGTCGGGACCCCAGACCGTGAGCTTGGCGATCATGGGGTCGTAGAAGCGCGACACGACGCTGCCCGACGCGACCGCCGTGTCGACGCGGATGTGCGCTCCGTTCGGCCAGCGCACCTTGTGCACCAAGCCGGGTGCGGGCAAGAACCGGTTCGGATCCTCGGCGTAGAGCCGACACTCGATCGCGTGCCCGCGCAGCTCGACGTCACGCTGCGAGTAGCCGAGCGGCTCGCCGGCCGCGACCCGGATCTGGTCCCACACGAGATCGCGCCCGCAGGTCATCTCGGTCACGGGGTGCTCCACCTGCAGGCGCGTGTTCATCTCGAGGAAGAAGAACTCTGGGCCGTCTGGCCCCTCCTCGAACAGGAACTCGACCGTGCCCGCGCCGCTGTAGCCGACCGCCTTGGCGGCCTTGACCGCGACCTCCCCCATCGCCGCGCGCACGCGCGGGGTCATCTGCGGGCTCGGGCTCGGGCACTCCTCGGTGACCTTCTGGTGTCTCCGCTGGACCGAGCACTCGCGCTCGTTGAGGTAGACGACCTCGCCGTGGTTGTCCGCCATCAGCTGGATCTCGACGTGCTTGGCCCGCATCACGGCGCGCTCCATGAACATGCGGCCGTCGCCAAAGGCCGCCTTGGCCTCGCGGCTCGAGGCCTCAAACGCGCGCGCGAGCTCGGACTCGCGGTGGACGATCCGCATGCCCTTCCCGCCGCCGCCGGCCACCGCCTTGAGCATCACCGGGAAGCCGACCTCGCGCGCGGCCGCGAGCGCCGAGGCTGAGGTCCCCAGCTCGTTGACGCCCGGGACCACCGGGACGCCCGCGCGCGTCATCGTCTGGCGGGCGCGCTGCTTGTCGCCCATCAACTCCATCGCGCGGGCCGGCGGGCCGATAAAGGTGATGCCCGCTGCCTCGCACGCCTCGACCAGGACCGGCCGCTCCGACAAGAAGCCGTAGCCTGGATGGATCGCGTCAGCGCCGGTCTCGCGGGCCGCCGCGATGATCTTATCGACGCTTAAATAGCTCTCATGGGCTGCCGCCGCGCCGATGTACACAGCCTCGTCGGCCGCGAGTCGGTGGAGCGAGTCGCGGTCGGCGTCGCTGTAAACCGCGACGGTGCCGATGCCATGCTCCGCGCAGGTGCGAAATACACGGATCGCGATCTCGCCGCGATTGGCGACCAGGACCTTGGAGAACGGGGGCTTCGGTCGTGCCATGGACTAGGCCATGGGTACCACAACCGAAACGCCACGACGCCGCGTTGGGCTCAGCGCTCCGGGGGCGCGCTCGGAGCCGACTTGGACTCCTCCGCAGCACCCTCCGAAGTAGCGGACTTCGTCTCGGGAGCCTGGGGAGCGGCGTCGTGCCCCGGCTCTGCGTCCACTCCCTGTTCGGACGACTTGTTGGCGCCCGCGCCGAGACTTGACGAGTGCACGCCATCCTGACCGATCGGCTCGGCGAGGGTTGGCGGTGGAGGAGACGGCCACTGGGCCGGAGGCGCCTTGCTGACGCACCCGCCGAGGGCAAGGCAAACAAAGAAGCAAACAGAGAAGAGCGTGGGCAGCGCGGCCTTACTCGGCAACACCGCCCACGTGTGATGGCGAGGGCTTTGATGACGCCTAGACGTCGTCGTCATCATCATCGTCGTCATCGTCGTCATCGACGCCGAGATCGACGTCGGTGTCGTCGTCGTCGTCGGTGTCGACCGCTTCGCTGGCCGCGTTGACGTCGACGGCGTTGTCGTCATCGTCGGTCTTCTCGGCGTTCTTCGTGCCGAGCTTCTCGAGATCGGCGGTGAGCTCTTCGACATCACCCGCGATGTCGTCGCCGTCCTCATCCCCCTCGATACCGCCGAAGGCGACCGCCTCGAGATAGGTGTTGTCGGTGTTCGACGAGCGGAGCTTGCTGCGCTGCTCCTCGATGAAGTTCTCGACGACGCCGTTGACCGACTCGATGTAGCGGACCTTGTTGGCGCTGATCTCACGCAGCGCGGTCACGGCTTGCTTGTTGTCGCACTCGACAAGCGCGGTACCGCGGTTCTCGAGCAGCGCGCGCGCTCGCCGAGAGGCGAGGATCGTCAGCGCGAAGCGGTTGGGGATCTGGGCGAGACAGTCTTCTACCGTGACACGAGCCATGGGCCGACGGAGTATGGGGGGCGCGCGGAATTTCAGCAACCCCGGCGGCGAAATCGCGCCTGCGCCCGCCCGTTGTTGGCTACATCTCGATCAGCAGCTGCTGACCGCGCTCGCGCAGCTCGATGCTGTCGCTGACCCAACGGATGAACTGGGCCGCGTGCCCCTTGTCGAACTCAAACGCCTCGGCGAGCTCCAGGAGCGCGTCGACCTCGCCCTCGACCAGCTTGTTGTCGGCAAAGGCCGCGCACACCGCTTGGTAGAACAAAAAGATCCGCGCCTCGCGGTGCCGAACCTTGGTCGCCACGCCGAGAAGATCACTCGGCGACATGAACTCACGGCGCACGAGATCGCGCTCCTCGGGGAGGAGCATCATCTGGCCCATGAGCTCCTCGACGAAGTGTTTCTCGCTATCGGAGACCTGATCGTCCCTGGACGCCATGATCGCCACTGCTCGGGCGACTGCGACCTGCTCCTCGGGCGTGATCAGTTCTGCGATCGGAAAGTCGAGCATGGGCTTTCTCCAGTTCAGCCCCAGGCTATCGCAAAGCGAAGTCGGTGACTAGCGAGCCCCCCGCCCGCGGTCGTGAAGGACAACACACGGCGCTCGAAACCCGCCAGCCGACCGAGATCGGCTCGCAACGCGCCGACCGGCGATCGGCTCGGGCGCAATTGCGATCGTCGCGCACGCTCGGACGCTCGGTCGCGCCGGAGCGTGAACCGCGGATCTTCTTCGCTACGAGCCCGACGCCCCGCGGAGCTCCGCGCGGATCTTCGGATCGTGCAGCATGCTGCCGCGATCGATCACGACCGCCGCCTCGCCGCCATCATATAGATGGGAGATCGCGGCCTGCTCGAGCGCGTCGCTGTCGAGCCCAGGGGGCAGCGGCGCGACGATGTTGAGCGCGGGGTAGTGCGGGCGCTCGCTGACCACCGCCGCGTGCTCGACGACCTGACCGCCCGCGAGCTTGAAGCGCACCGAGTGGGTGGCGCTGCGCGGGTCCACGAAGTCGTCGAACGATCCGGGCGCGGTCCACCACTCCGAATTGCCGTCGGGCTCGAGCACGCCGATGACGATGCCGTCGCCCGGCTCGACCGGCGCGTCCTCGAGCTCCCAGCCGCTGAGCTTGTTGATGCGGGCGTAGGTCGCGTTCCACTGCCAGTCAGAGCACCAAGTCGGGCCGCAGTAGGACATGTAGTCGACCGTGCTGGTGGGGTGGCGCAGGTTAAAATCGCGGATCCCGAAGCCCCAGACGTTGATGATCCCGTTCTCGTAGGGGTAGCTGCCGTCGGTCCCGGCCGCGCCGCCGTTGGGGCAGTAGATATGCCGGCGACCCTGGGTATGCCCGACCTCGTGCACGAAGGTGTCCAGAGTCGCGCGCTCGGTGCTCAGCAGCTGCCCCGCAGAGACGCGGAGGTTGGCGTGCGTCTTCTCGTCGCCGGTGATGCCGGCCGCGAGCCCCACGGTGCAGCCGCTCCCGCCGGGACCACCTCCGCCCGAGGAGATGCAGCCGCCGCAGCTGTCGAACAACGCGTAGTAGTAGATCCACGGGTCGGGGTTGTCGGCCGCCCGGATCTGCGCGAGGTCGTTGACGAGGCTGTTGAGGCCGGAGAACGAGGTCATGGAGTAGGTCACCTCGTAGGGCTCGTGGATGATGATCTCGACCTCATCCGCCGGGTTCTGCTGGATCAGCGCGTCCTCCATGCGCTGCTGCCAGTACTCCGGATCGACGTCGGCGTTGCAGCCCCCGTTGCTGTAGTTCACGGGCACCAGGACCACGCGCAGCTTCTGGTAGCTGTCCTCGACGCCGACGATCAGCTCGTCGTTGGGGTCCTCCGGGATCCGCGGCGCGGGGTTCGGCTCGGGCGCATCTTCTTGACCAGGCTCGGCCTCCCACAGGCTGACGCGGTACTTCAGGCCCGGCTTTACGTCATCGGCGACGAGCCCGAAGTACGGACCCGTCGCCAGCCCGCCGGCGAAGGTGTCCGCCTCGATCATAAAGACGTCGCTCTTCTCCACCTCGCTGCCGTCGCCGTAGACGAGCGTCAGGCGCGCCTCGATCTTGCGGGGGGTCCAGTTTTCGCCGACGTCGAGGAACACGCGGACCAACATGTCGCGGTTGGCCGGGATGTACGCGTTGCGCTGCGCGCCCGGGACCGCCGCCCCGTTGAGCCCGATCGGCACCGCGACCCCCGGGTTGGCCTCGACCCGGACGATCGAGACGTCGCGCGCGGGGATCGGCTCAAACGGCTCGCCGGTGGTCGCGTCTGACTCCGAGCTGGAGCCGCCTTCGCTGGGATCCGTGCTCGTCCCGCCGTCGGTCGCGTCGGTCGTCTCGGCGCCCTCCGGCGAACAGGCGGCGAGGAGAAGCGAGACAATACCCACACCGATTCTTGCCGACGTCCGATCCATGAAAAACACGGTAGAGATTTCACAACGACATTGCAACGCCACCAAACCGCCCAAAACGGCGTGAACAGGCGCAAACAGCGTCGTTCTCGCGACCACGGGGTCCACGTCTGTACCGCGCAAACGCGTGAGCAATGTTCCGCTCGCGTCGCTGCGCGGTGTCTCGGCGCGCGACGTACAGTGGGACCAACCCCACCCCAACCCGCGAGCGAACCACAACACAGCACCATCGACGACCATCACGCGCGCGGTGTGAGTCGATCTTCCGGGTCTATCGGGACCCCCAGAAGCTCGACTTACCGAAGAGAGAAATCGGTGTGACACCGATGCGGCTCCCGCCACTGTAAGTGGAGACGAGGTCGGCACAGGCCACTGAACGCGACGTTCGGGAAGGCGCCGACCGAGGATGACCCACAAGCCAGGAGACCTACCGCGCGCCACCCTATCGCGGGTCGGCGCTGACGCGGCCGACACGAGCCCACGGGAGTACTGGGCCGGGTCTCGCCATACGCGGTCTCGCGTACGCGCCCTGACTCTGCTCCCCCGCGCTCTCGCACGCAGGACGGAGCAGAACCACGCGCACCGAGCTACAGAGCACGCCATCCCGAGGGTACGCGCGCCGTCGCGCGCGCCGGGGTCGTCTGGCGCTCGTGGTTCTGTCCGGCGTCGCGCTGATGCTCGCGCCCGCCGCGAGCGCGCGCGCCGAGTCGACTGATGACCCGCCCTCCTCGGACGACGCCGACACCGACGCTGACGCCGACGCGACCGCGCCGCCGGCGTACCGCACGGTCGTGCGCGACCACGACGATGATCCGCTCGACGCCCAGCGCCGCGCGGACGCGCGCAACGTCGGCTTCGTGACGGCGATCGATCTCGAGCAGGACGTAGGCGCGCGCCCCGCCGACTCACTCCCCGAGGTCCTCTCGCGCTCCGCCGGGGTGCACATCCGCTCTTTGGGGGGTCTCGGTCAATTCTCCTCGGTCTCGATCCGCGGGTCGACCGGCCAGCAAGTCCCGATCTTCCTCGACGGCGTCCCGGTGACCGGGAGCATGGTCGGCCTGTTCAACCTCGGCGATCAGCCGCTGGACGCGCTCGAGCGCGTCGAGGTCTACCGCGGCCACGTCCCGATCGTATTCGGTGGGTCAACCATCGGCGGCGCCGTCAACCTCGTGAGCGCGCACGCCTGCGCCCGCGAACAACCACTCGAGGTCTCGAGCGGCGCGGGCGTCGGCTCGTTCGGCTCGCGCCAGGCCGACGTGACCGCGCTCGTGCCGATCAAGCGGGCGAAGCGGCTCTGCCTCCACAATCAGCTGAGCTACGCCGGCTCGGGCGGCGCGTTCCCCTTCTTCGACAACGGCAACACGCCGCTGGAGTTCGCGAACGACGGCTTCTCGCTGCGGAGAAACAACTACTACGACCGCGCGCAAGCCCGCGTCGGCGTCTCTGGGCGGCTCGGGCGCTGGCGTCTCCACGCCCAGCAGCTCGGCCTGGTTAAACGACAGGGGCTCCCGGGACCCGCGAACGCGCAGGCCGAGCGCTCGACCCTCGACACCATAAGCGCGCGAACGCTCGGATCGCTGCGCCGCAGCAACCTCGCCGGGCCCGGCGGTCGTCTCGAGCTGCTCGCGGCGGTGAGCTACGAGGGACGCACGTACCTCGATCTGCGCAACGAGCTCGGCCTCGGCGCTGACAACGTGCGAACGCAGGCCGTCGACGTGTACCTCTCGCCGCGCGTCCGCGTCCCGCTCTGGTCCAACGCGTTCCTCGGCGCCGCGATCGATCCGCGGATCGAGTGGATTCGCAATCACGATCGGGTGGACGCGGACAACGAGTTCTCGCCGTCCGGCGAGCTGCTCCGCGCGAGCGTTGGCGGCGGGATCGAGCTCGAGCAGTTCCTGCTCGACGACGCCCTCAAGATCGCGCCGGCGGTCCGCCTCGACGTCGTCCACAGCCAGCTCCGCCCGCTCGACGGCGCCGGCGAGCCGGGCGACGCGACCGCCGGTCACGCCGCGATCGCGGCCTCCCCTCGCCTCGGGGCCAAGCTCGCGCTCGCGCCGTGGCTGAGCTTTCGGACATCCTTCGGACGCTACTTCCGCGCCCCCACGCTGTTCGAACTCTACGGCGACGTCGGCTACGCGACCGGGACGGCGACCCTGAAGCCCGAGCGCGGGACCTCGCTCGACGGCGGCTTCATCGTCGACCTCGACGCGCGCCCGACGGTCTCGCTGCGCGCGGAGTTCTCGGGGTTTCGCAACGTCGCCCGCGACCTGATCATGTGGCGGCCCACGGGGCCGGTGCTCACCTTCGAGAACAGAGGGCGCGCGCTGATCACCGGCAGCGAGAGCAGCCTCGCGCTCGCGCTGCTCTCGGGTGATCTAGAGCTGCGCGGGAGCTACACGTGGACCTACACGCGCGACCGGACGTACGGCGCGGGCTCCAACAACGCGCCGCTGTTTGGACGACCCCAGCACGACCTGTTCGTTCGACCATCATGGGGCCACACCTGGCGCGCGCGCGCCGTCGAGCTCGCGCCGCGGCTGTTCTACCGCTACGAGCACATCGGCGGTATGTTCGTGGACCCGAGCGGAAACAAAGAGCAAGCGCCGCGCCGGTTTCACGGCGTCGGCCTCGAGCTCTCGCTCGCGCGCCGCTGGCACATCGCGGCCGAGCTGCGCAACCTAGGCCGCGCCATGGTCGTGTACTGGAACCCGCAGCACGTGACGAACTTTACCGTCGCGCGCGAAGCCCTCACCGACTTCGCCAACTACCCGCTCCCCGGGCGCAGCCTCTGGGTCACCCTGCGCATCGAGCTCGACCCCACGCGCCACGCCGACGCCACGCTCCCACGGACCCCACGGAGGAATTCACGATGAAGCGCTCCACGCCCCATCTGCTCACGCTCGCGCTCGGCCTCGCCGCCTGCGCCCCCAACACCGCCGAGACCGGCGACATCGTCGTCACCGACTCGGACGGCGAGTCCGAGACCGACACCGGCGACGCGCCCGAGACGGGCTACCCGACGCTCACGGGGCCCTGCCTGCTCGATCCAAAGGCCCCGCAGCGCCTCGTCGTCACCACGACCGACTTCGCGACCGGAGCCGTCAGCGTGATCGACACCGCGACCGGCTCGGTGTCGGCCAACGTCGCGCTCGGCAGCGTCGACGCGCTCCCCTTCGTCCGCGGCGAGTACGTCTACCTCGTCCACCGCTTCATGATCGACGCGCTCGACGTCCTCGACGCCGGCGACACCTGGGGCACGCTCTCGCAGCAGGCGATCGAGACGGAGCTCGCCGCCAGCGCCAACGCCCACCGCCTCGCGTTCGCCGAAGATGACCGCGCGTACCTGACCCTGTTCGGCGCCCCGGAGATCTACGCGTACTCGCTCGCCGACCCGACGAGGCCGCAGCGGCTGCCGGAGGAGACCATCGACATCACGCCGGCCGCGGACGCCGACGGGAACCCCGAGGCCTCGCTCGCGGTGGTCTGCGGCGACCACCTGTTCGTCTCGATCGGCCTGCTCGACGAGGACGCCCTGTACGCGCCCACCACCGATCACGACGAGCTCCTGATCATCGACCGCCGCACGGGCGCGCTGCACGACCTCGATCCCGGCGAAGACGGCGTGCAGTCGCTGCCGCTGCTGGGGCGCTGGGCCCGTCAGTGGCGGCTCGATCCCGCGGCCGAGGACGACACGACGCTGCTGGTCCTGACCACCGGGATCGAGCGTGCGGCGCTCGCCACCGGCGAGGTCACGTGGGCGGTCACGCCCGAACAATTCGCGTCGGCGGGGATCACCGATGTCATGCAGCCGCAGGCCTTCGCGCTCTCCGAGGACGGGACGATCGCGTACGTCGCGGCCTACGCCGCGGGCTTCTCCAGCGTCTCGCTGTACGCGATCGGCCTCGACGGCGGCGTGCCCGAGGCCCCTGTGCAGCTCCGCGCCGGGCTGTCGAGCGTCGAGCGCGTGCTCGAGCGCGTCGGCGACGAGCTCTGGTACGGAGACACGACCAACGGCAGCATTGGGGTACAGGCCCTCGATCTCACCGCCGACCCGCCGACGCCCCGCTTCGACCCGCTCCTGGACGTCGGCCTCCCCCCCTACTCCATGATCGCGATCCCGTGAAGCCGACGCGCAATGACCTCCGCAACGCAGCCCCGCGCCCGCGTCGGCTGCGGACGATGATCGGCCTGCTCGCGTGCGCGCTCCTGGCCGCCTGCGGCCGCGCGTCGTCGGGCGCAGGCGCGTCCCAGGACAACGAAGGCGCCGGGCGTCGAACGCTCGCGTCGCAGACGGTGCTCAGCGACGAGGTCCTATGGGAGCTCGGACCCGGCGTGCAGGATCGCGTCGTCGCGGTCAGCGTGATGGCGGACGACCCGCGCTACAGCGCCGTCGTGGATCGCTGGCCAGCGGCCGTCCCCCGGCTCGCCGGCACCAGCGAGACGCTCTTGTCCTTAAAGCCAGGCTACACCTTCGTCGCGAGCTTCACGGCCGCCGAGACCCGGGCGCTGCTCGAGCGGCACGGCGCCCCGACCCACGTCCTCGACGGCTTCACCGGCTTCGCGGACTACCGCCGCCACGTCACCGACATCGCGCGGCTCGCCGGCGACGCGGCCGCCGGCCGGGCGCTCGTCGAGGACTTCGATCGCGAGATCGCGACGCTCACGGCCTCGCTACCGAAGCGGGCGCCCGCGGCCGTCAGCTACAACGAGGGCACGATCGCGGGCGACGCGACCTCCTTTCACGACGTCGTCGAGCTCGCCGGATACCGCAACCTCGCCGCCACGCGCGGCGTCACGGGGCATCGCAGCGTGACCCTCGAGCAGCTGATCTCCTGGGATCCCGAGGTCATCATCATCCCCTGCGGACCGCCCTCCTGCGAGGCGAGCGAGCGAGCGCTCGCGCGGCGCCCCGGCTTCTCGGCCACCCGAGCCGCGCGCGGCGGCGGCGTGCTCGCCATCCCTCCCCACCATCTCTACAGCGTCGGACGCGGCATGCTCGACGCGGTCAGGGCGCTGCGCGCTCGCCATCCCGAGGCCGCGACCGCGAACGCGAACGACCTCCCGAGCAACCCGCGCTAGGCGGTTCGTCGCGCCGTGACCACCTCGTCCCACCAGCCGCTGAAACCGCGCTTCCCCGCACTCGGGCCGCTGTTGGCGATCAGCCTCGTCGTCGCGCTCGTCGTCGCGCTCGTCGTCGGCCCCGGCGGCGTCGAGGTCGGCCGCGCGCTGTCCCTGCTCGCGGGTCGACTGCGCTCGCTCGTGACGGCCACCCCGCCCGCGCTCAGCGAGGCCGACGCCATCGCCGACGCCATCGTCTGGTCGCTCCGGCTGCCGAGGGCGCTGCTCGCCGCGCTGGTCGGCGCGACGCTCGGGGTCGCTGGCGCCCTCACCCAGGGGCTGTTTCGCAACCCCATGGCCGAGCCGGGTGTCCTCGGGGTCAGCTCGGGCGCCGCGGTCGCGTCTGTCCTCGGGTTCAGCCTCGGGCTCGACGCGCTCGGCGTGTGGGTCACGCCGGCGCTCGCGGCTGCAGGCGCGGTCGCGGTCCTGCTGGCGCTGCTGGCCCTCGCCGGGACCCGTCACGGCGTGGCGACGCTGCTGCTCGCGGGCATCGCCCTCTCGGCGCTCTGCTCGGCGTTGACGACGATGATGCTCGCGCTCGCCAGCGAGCGCTGGGACCTCGGCCTCAAGGTCGTACGCTGGCTCATGGGCAGCTTCGAGGGCCGCAGCTGGGATCACCTCGCCGGCGCGCTGGGGCCCGCGCTGCTCGGCCTCGGCGCGGGCGCGTACTTGCGTCGAGACCTCGACACGCTCCAGCTCGGCGCCGACACGGCGCGCTCGCTCGGCGTTCGGCTCGAGCGCTTTCAGCTGCTCACCATCCTCAGCACGGCGCTGCTCGTCGGCACCGCCACGGCGGTCGCCGGCGTCATCGGCTTCGTCGGCCTGATCGTGCCGCACGTCGTCCGCATGCTCGCGGGTCCGGGCTATCGACGCCTGGTGCCGCTCTCCGCACTCCTCGGCGGGACCCTCGTCGTCATCGTCGACACGGGCTCCCGCGCCGTCGGCGACTTCAGCTTCCCCCCGGGGGTCATCACGAGCCTGCTCGGCGCGCCCTTCTTTCTCTGGATCCTCCGACGCCACGCTCGCCGCGTCGGCCACGAGCGCGGCTGACGTGACCCCCGACACATCCCAATGAGACGCGCTCGCGTGGAGAACCCACACGCGCTTGCATCTACAACGAACACGCCCGCACCTCCTCGCAATCGCGCCGCGAACTGACAGGTTATTGGGCCTCGCAGCCGCCGCACCAAGCCGCGACAGCGAGCCGTGGGGAGCGTCACGTCGAGGTCTGCTCCCCCCACGCGGGACGTGCCGTGCCTCGCCTGCGCGACGCGCGGGCGCTGCTGGCTTGTCCACAGTCGCGAATCGAGTTATCCACACGCGGAACGGACTCATCCACAGGCACTCCGCAGTTCTCCACAGGCTTCACCCGCCGAAGTCGCTCAACTTCGTGAAGTGAACTACGCCAGCGTCAACTGAGGACCGGCCTCAAGACCGCCAACACGTCCACGCCGAGGTGTCGCTTCAGGGCTTCTCGATCGTCGCCGCCGCCCCCCAGGCGCGCTGCCGTCACGACCCGTGACCAGGTACGCGCCGCCCCAGCGCGGAATCGATCGGGAGCTCCGAACGTCACTTCCGAGCACAACGGAGCAAACCACTAGGAAAATTATGTTTCACGTGCGCTCGCGAGACTCCACAAGGGAGATCACTCCACCGGCTGGTGATTATTTTCAAAATTCCGACCGGCCGGCTTGCGCTCAAGCCAACAACGTGTTGGGGGGTACGGACCACCACCTCATTCGCGGATACGTCACAGCGGGTATTCCGCGTACCGCGCTGTACGCGAACGGCTCACCCACAACATGTAGCGGCGCCACGTCGCGACCGGCTACCACATGTTGTGCGCACGCGCGTCGCGGCGCCGCGTCGCGCAGCGCCGAGCCGGCGGGCCGGGCGAGCTGCAGTGCGGTAGCGAGCAATCACCTAAATGCGTAGTTTCGGGAGAATGCGCAATCGTGCGTTCACGCGCCGTAGATGCGTGGATACGCGACCCTACTGGAACAAGAAGATCGCGTATACCATGGCCGTCCGCCTGGCCCGTTTTTCGGGCTGGCTCGAAGCACAGCCAGCCCGCTACACAGGGCGTGACAGCGTACGACCAGCGCTCAAACAAGGCGGCCCCCCAGGAGACGATCCCACTATGCGCTTGCACCACCTCGCGATCATCGCCTGCTGTCTGACCGGATGTATCAGCGACGAGCTGGACGACTACGACGCGGCGGATGACGTCGACGTCGAGGTCGACGAGAAGGACGAGGCCGAGCTCCTCGCGGACGCCGAGGACAAACCCGGCGCCTCCCTGGCGCTCGTCGAGGACCCTCCGGACGAGGAAGACGGCGTCGACACGCACGACGAGATCAGCGAGGAGGCCGACGACGAAGCAGCCGGCGACGACGACGCGCTGGCCGCCGCGCTCGAGTTCGAGTACCGCGAGTGCGTCCACGAGATCGACAGCAAGCGGCCCAAGCTGACCAACGAGACGCAGCAGCGGACCAAGCGGGTCATCGCCCACGTCCACAAGCGCCTCAAGGCGTCCCGCGGCTTCCGCAAGCTCCTCATGCTCGTCGCGCTGCGCGAGGCGAGCTACCAAAGCGGCCTCGTGCACCGCCTCTCCCCTGACATCGAGGGCAGCCGCAGCGCCTGGCGCAAGATGAAGGACCGCTACCCCGACAACCCGTACGCCGAGGACTCGAGCCTGTGGCAGACCTACGGGCTGTTCGGCATGAACTCGAACTACTTCACGATGCTGTGGAGCAAGCAGGCCGATCCGCGCGTGCTCTGTGATCCGGTGGTCGACGTGCTCGTCTACCGCCGCGCGGCCGAGCGCGCGCTGCGGAAGCTCAACGGCACGATCCGCTGCAAGAACGCCGACGGCGAGACCTACGACTTCAAGACGACCCCGACCTGGGCGACGATTCACCGCGCGGTCAACGGCGGCAAGCTGTGCCCCTCGAAGCACGAGAACCGGGCCGCGATCATGCGCAAGTACTTCAACGCGCGCGCCAAGAAGAAGGGCCTCGACCCCGACGAGCGCGTCACCACGAAGATGCTCGGCGTCGAGCCGGAGCAGGGCCTCGACGGCGAGGCCTGGGAGACGCAGGAGGAGATGGCGATCGGCCTCTGGGAGGAGATCGAGGCGCTCGAGGAGGAGAGCTAGCGCGAGCAGCTCCTCCCCCCGCCGCTCCGATCAGAGAGCGCACGCGCGGCACCCCGCGCCTGCGCTCTCTCGACGTCTGGGCCTTCAAAAAAAAAGCGTGCACATTCATGAACTACTACGATTCATGAATATCAACACTTCTCCGGCGACCGGGCTGGCGATTCGAAGCGTCACGAGACGACGCGCGCGCCGGTCAGTCGGATCGGGTGAACGCTCCGCGCGCGACGACCGGCCCGCCGCCCGCCGCCCGCCGCGAGATCTCACGCGCGCCGCGATCCTTCAGCCGCGGTAGCACCTCCGCGGCAGGACGTCGTCGAGCGCTCGTCCTCCGCCGCCCGCAAAAATTTGTCGAGACCCAATGACGACACGCGACGGCGGACGCGACCGTGACGCAGCCTGGGATCCGGGCTAGAGTTCGCGCGCCGGCAGTCCCCGCTGGCGCTCGACCGCGAAGGACCCCACCGTGCCCTACGCCTATATCTCCGGTACTGGATTTAACGTCCCGCCTCGAAGGGTCACGAATCAAGACCTCGTCGATGTCTACGGGATCGAGACCAGCCACGAGTGGATCGTCCAGCGAACCGGGATCGAGTCACGGCACTTCTCCGCCGAGGGCGTCGGCACCGCCGAGCTCGCCGAGCCGGCCGCGCGCGCCGCCCTCGAGCGCGCGGGTCTGCGCGCGACCGACCTCGACATGATCGTGTTCGCCACGCTCTCGCCCGACTACGCGTTCCCGGGCAGCGGCGTGCTGCTGCAGCGGCGACTCGGCGTCGCCGAGGCCGAGACCCCCAAATTCGTCCCCGCGCTCGACATCCGCAACCAGTGCTCCGGCTTCCTCTATGGGCTCCAGACCGCGAGCGCCATGGTCAAGTCAGGCGCCGCGCGCCACGTGCTCGTCGTCGGCGCGGAGACCCACTCCGCGGCGCTCGACCTGACGACCCGCGGCCGCACCGTCTCCTCCTTGTTCGGCGACGCCGCCGGCGCGGTCATCGTCTCCGCCACCGACGAAGATCGCGGCGTCCGGCGGATCGTCCTGGGCGCCGACGGCCGCCACGCCGAGGTGCTCTGCCAGAAGGTCTGGGACATCAAGCGGCGCCCCTTCATCCCCGTCGACGAAGACGGCCGCGGCACCGTCGAGCCAGAGATGCTCTGGGCCCACATGGACGGCCGCAAGGTGTTCAAGAACGCGGTCATGATGATGGTCGGCAGCCTGATGCAGGTCTGCGCGGAGGAGCAGGTCGAGTTCGACGACATCGATCTGTTCTTCTTCCACCAGGCCAACATGCGCATCAATCAGTACGTCGCCGAGCAGCTGGGGCTCCCCCCGGAAAAGGTCCCGCACAATATTCAGCGCTACGGCAACACCACCGCCGCGACGATCCCGACGATGCTCGCGGAGGCCGTCGAGTCCGGCTCGCTGACCCCAGGCAAGAAGATCGCGCTGGTCGCGTTCGGCTCCGGCTTCACCTGGGGCGCGGCGCTCGTCGACTGGTAAGCGGCAACGTCGGTCTAAGCGCGTTCATCGCGCACCCCGATGACCCGATGGAGACTTGGTTGTAGGCTTGCGCGACATGCCTGCCGTCCGGATTCGCGATCGATCTTCCGTGCCCCGAGCGCTGCACCGGCTGACCACGTTCTCGGGCATCCTCTCGCTCGCGTTGACGCTCGCCGCGGCTCCCTCGTGTAAACGCACCCCAGACGGCGAACCGACCGAGCAGCCGAGCGGCTCTGGCGAAGCCGGCGCGTCCTCGACCAGCGCGTGGGCCGAGCTCGCGCCGCTCGACGCCGCGCAGCTCAGGACCCACGTCGAGTTCCTCGCGGCCGACGCCCAAGAGGGCCGCGCCCCCGGCACCGCCGCCGACGAACGCGTTCGCGCGCACATCATCAAGGCCTTCGAGGCCCTCGGCCTCGAACCCGCCTTCAACGGATCCTTCGAGCAGAAGTTCGAAGTCACCGACGGCGTCCGCGTCCGCGAGGGAAAAACCGCGATGCTCGCGGCTGGCCGCACGCCCATCGACTACGACCTCATCCCGTGGGGCCACGACACCAGCGAGAGCGGCCCCGTGCTCTCGCGCTTCATCTACATGGGCTACGGCATCGCCGGCGACGAGCCCTGGACGGGTGACTACGAGAAGCTCAAGGGGCGGACCAACCGCATCGTCGTCGTCCGCGCCGGCGGCCCCGATGACCCGCACCTCGACCCGAGCAAGATCCGTCCCCAGACCAAGCTCATCACCGCCCGCGAGCACGGCGCCACGGGCTTCGTGCTGTGGGATCCCGACAGCGACACCCCCTACGCCAACAACGGACGGGTCAACGATCTGCAGATCCCGGCGGTCGCCGTGGGCGCCAAGGGCACCGACGCGATGCTCGAGATCTTCGGGATCTCTGGCAAGTCGGCCAAGCGGGCCAAGAAGTCCGGAGACGCGCACTTCGGCCTCGAGAACGGCACCAAGAGCAAGCGCCAGGGCGTCATCGACACGCCCTTCGAGCCGATCGTGCTCGGCACCGGCAACGTCGGCGCGGTCCTCCGCGGCAACGGCTCGACGCAGCAGCGCATCGTCATCGGCGCGCACATGGACCACCTCGGCATGGGCAACAGCCACTCCCTCGCGCCGGGCGAGCGGGCGGTCCACAACGGCGCCGACGACAACGCCTCCGGGGTCGCGGCCGTCCTCGAGCTCGCCAAGACGCTCGCCAAGATCCCCGCGAGCGAGCGGCCCTACGACATCCAATTCGTGGCCTTCGGCGCGGAGGAGATGGGCCTGCTCGGCTCGAAGCACCTCGTCAAGCAGCTCGGCGCCAGCGCCAGCGAGCAGATCGTCGCGATGCTGAACTTCGACATGGTCGGGCGCATGCGCGAGAACACCGTGATCGTCGCCGGCGCCGGGACCTCCAGCGCCTGGCCTGGCGTGCTCGAGAGGTCTGGCGGCGGCCTCACCGTCAAGACCAACCAGCAGGGCTACGGCGCCTCGGATCAGACCTCGTTCTACGAGGTCGGGATCCCCGTGCTGCACTTCTTTACCGGCGCGCACGACGACTACCACAAGCCCTCGGACGACCTCGAGAAGATCGACTTCGACGGCGCCGCGAAGATCGGCGACATGGCCGCGCGCGTCGTCGCGGCGATCATGTCCCGCTCGCTGACGCTCGACTACAAGAAGGTCGTCGAGTCAAAACCGCTGCGCTCGGGCTTCCGGGTCTCGCTCGGCACGATCCCCGACTACGCCGCCGAGAACGACGGCCTGACGCTGTCTGGCGTCCGTCCAGGAGGTCCCGCCGAGAAGGCCGGCCTGACCAAGGGCGACGTCATCCAGAAGCTCGGCGAGCGCGAGATCCATAATATGGACGACTACATGGCCGCCTTCGCGGTCCTCAAGCCCGGCGTCGAGATCGACGTCGTCGTGCTCCGGGACGGCAAGCAGGTCACCCTGAAGCTCACCCCGGCCGCGCCGCGCCGACACTAGCAGGCCCGCCCCGCGAGAGATCTTCGCCGAGCGTGGCGAGATCATCTCGAGATACCCACAGGACGAAATCTGGCCGGGGATTCTGTGGATAACTTCGTGAACCTACATCGGGGCACAGCGCGCCGACACCGATGTGTCACAAAGACCATCCCCGCGAAATTCGGGCGAACAATGCGACATGACACGGAATTCATGTCGCATCGGACCCGCTGTCAGAGAGCCGGATGCGCCGACGTCACGTCGGCCTACGCAGACGTCGTACGCTGCGAGTTGTGACACAGCGATCCACAGGCTGTCGCCGCATCTCGATTAATTCGAATTCCAGATTCCAACAATTTCTAACCTTCCCAATTACGGCTCTGGGCCCACGTTGCTCGCGTTCTCCTGTATTCTCAGGATGGTTGTACGCGCATGTTCTCAAGCTGCGCGTCACCTATTCAGAATCCGGCGTTACTTCCAAGCAAGCAGCCAAGGCAGGACGACATGCGTGTACGCACAACCATTCTCCATCTCGGATTATGCGTGATGGTGGGGCACGTCTTCGCGTGCGGTGACAGCGAGTCGGCGTCGAGCACCGACGGTGACAACACCGAGAGCACGGGGACCACGGATTCAGACGAGAGCAGCACGGGCGAGACCGGGGTCAACACCTCGACCTCGAGTTCTGACTCCACCGGCAGCACCGACGGCTCGAGCACCTCGTCGAGCAGCTCGACGACCACCACCACCGACGACCCCGAGACGTCGAGCAGCACCACCGACGAGACGACCGGATCGGGCGCGAGCTACTGCGGCGACGGCGTGATCGACGAGGGCGAGGAGTGCGACGGAGCCAACTTCGGCGATCTCAACTCGTGCCAAGCGCTCGACATCGAGAACGAGATCGGCCCCGGCGGCGAGCTGGCCTGCGACGACGACTGCAAGCTCGATCTCAGCAGCTGCGATATCTGCTACGCGCCGCTGCTCAACCAGCCCTGTGACGAGAGCTCGAACGACCGCATGCACGCGCTCGAGCTCAACTGCGCGCTCCTCAACGGCGAGCAGTACGACGAGCTCAACTCGACCACGCTCATCGCAGACTCGCTCAGCTTCCAAGCCCCCGACTTCGACTCCTGGCGCGTGATTCGGCAGTTCGGCACGGGCATCGACCCCGAGACCGAGAAGCCGTACTGGAGCGCCCGCGGCGGCGACAAGTTCATCGCCATCAGCACCGGGAACCTGCCGCTCGCGAACAACGGCGTGCTGCAGCGCGCCCCGGGCAAGGCCCAGTCCGGCGAGACCGGCGAGAACGACAACCCCGACAGCTACACCGAGCTCCCCGGCGTCATGAAGAACGCCTACGGCGGCTACGACGAGCAGGACCCCGAGGTCCTCACCCCCTTCGAGAACTGCCACAAGGGCAAGGACTGCTCGAACACGCTCCACGATCAGTGGAACACCGGGACCGGCAAGGGCCACGACGTGCTCTACTTCGAGTTCAAGGTCCCGGTCCCCGCGGGCACCCACTCCTTCGCGCTCGACTTCGCGTTCTTCTCCGCCGAATTCCCCGAGTGGAACACGGAGTTCTTCCTGCCGTTCAGCGACATGGCGGTCATCTGGGCGGAGAGCGAGGCCTACACGGGCAACGTCGCGTTCATCGACGACGGCGAGGGCAACAAGCAGCCGCTGGTGACCTACTTCCTCAACGAGCGCGGGCTCATCCCCTACAACGAGGAACACGAGGCGCTGCAGGGGACCGGCTTCGACACGGTCGGCGGCTCGACCGGCTGGCTTAAGGCCCGCGCGAACGTCAAGCCGGGCGAGGTCCTGACGCTCGCGTTCACCGTGCTCGACCGCGGTGATAAGCTCGTCGACACCATGATGCTGCTCGACAACTTCCAGTGGGGCTGCACCGAGTGTCCCGAGGGCAGCGTCGATATGAACGGCAGCTGCGGCGTGACCTTTCAATAGCGAACGGTAGCGAACCGATTACGAACCGGAGCGAGCGCGCTCCGCCCCGGGCCCACGGGCGCCACCGCGCGTCGACGTGGGCCCGCGACGTCAACCGGCCCGAGGACCGCACGGCATCACGCGTCGGTCCGCGACGCTACGCGCCGACCGCAAGCGGCGCCTCGCGCTCGCGCTCGATCCATTCGCGGTTATCCTCACTCGGGCGATAACACCGTGCTTACGCCGTTTAATTCGAATTCGCGCGCCGTACGACGTTGCGCTGCGCGAGCCGGCGCTGGTATATGCACGCCGACGACTCAACAGACGGCCCGGGAGCGAGGGTCACGCGAGAGTCTGAATGTCTCGTCGAACACGATCACGATCGACGACGCCGAAACCAACGGCAAAAAGCTCATCGAGCTGACGCGAGACGAACGCCATCACGATTCACCCGCTCGCGCGACGGCGACACGTCGAAGCGCGCGCATCTCACCATCAACACGACAGCTGGAGACCATCCCGTGATCATCGGAGGGAGCCCCGAATGAAGATCCACGAGTACCAGGGTAAGGACCTTCTGCGGGCAGAAGGCGTGCCCGTACCACTCTCACACGTCGCGTTCACGGCCGAGGAGGCCAAAGACGCGGCGACCAAGCTCATCGAGGAGACCGGCGGTGAGGTCGTGGTCGTGAAGGCGCAGATCCACGCCGGCGGCCGCGGCAAGGGGCGCTTCAAAGAGCACCCCGAGCTCGGCGGCGTCAAGGTGGTCAAGGGCGCCGCGGCGGCCGCGGACATCGCCGCCAAGATGCTCGGCAGCACCCTCGTGACCATTCAGACAGGTCCAGAGGGCAAGAAGGTCCAGCGCGTGCTCGTCGAGCAGGGCATGGACATCAAGCAGGAGCTCTACATCGGCATCACGCTCGACCGCGCGACCGGTCGCAACACCGTGATGGCCTCGACCGAGGGCGGCATGGAGATCGAGGAGGTCGCCGCGCACACGCCGGAGAAGATCCTCAAGGAGCCGCTCGACCCCGCCGTCGGCCTCGCGGGCTTCCAGGCCCGCAAGCTCGCCTACGGCCTCGGCCTCGAGGGCAAGGTCGCGCGCAGGGCCGCGTCCTTCCTCGGCAAGCTCGCCAACGCCTACGAGCGCCTCGACTGCTCGCTGCTCGAGATCAACCCGCTCGTCATCACCGGCAGCGGCGAGGTGCTCGCGCTCGACGCCAAGGCCAACTTCGACGACAACGCGCTCTACCGGCACCCCAAGCTCGAGGAGCTGCGCGACCCGGGCGAGGAGGACCCCGCCGAGCTCGAGGCCAAGAAGTACGACCTCAGCTACGTCAACCTCGACGGCAACATCGGCTGCATGGTCAACGGCGCCGGCCTGGCCATGGCGACCATGGACATCATCAAGCACTTCGGCGCCGAGCCGGCGAACTTCCTTGATGTCGGCGGCGGCGCGACCGTCGAGAAGGTCACTGCGGCCTTCAAGATCATCACGTCTGACCCGCGCCTCGAGGGCATCCTGGTCAACATCTTCGGCGGCATCATGAAGTGCGACACCATCGCCGCCGGCGTGATCGCGGCGGTCAAGGAGGTCGGCCTCACGGTGCCGCTGGTCGTCCGCCTCGAGGGAACCAATGTGGAGCAAGGCAAGAAGCTGCTCGACGAGAGCGGCCTCAACCTGACGACGGGGTCGAGCCTGCGCGACGCCGCGTCCAAGATCGTGGAGCTGGTGAAGAAATGAGCGTTCTCGTCGATAAAAACACCCGCCTGCTCGTGCAGGGCATCACCGGCAAAGTCGGGATGTTCCACGCCCAGAAGTCGCTGGAGTACGGCACCAAGGTCGTCGGCGGCGTCACCCCCGGCAAGGGGGGCAAGAAGGTCCTCGACCTGCCGGTGTTCGACACCGTGGCCGAGGCGGTCGAGAAGACCGGCGCCAACGCGACCGTCATCTTCGTGCCGCCGCCCTTCGCCGCCGACGCGATCATGGAGGCCGCCGCCGCCGGGGTCCCGCTGATCGTGACGATCACCGAGGGTATCCCGGTCGCCGACATGATCCGCGCCAAGCGCTTCATCGAGGACAAGCCCGTGCGTCTGCTCGGGCCCAACTGCCCCGGCGTCATCACCCCCAACCAGTGCCGTATCGGCATCATGCCCGGCTACATCCACCAGCCCGGGCGGGTCGGCGTGGTCTCTCGCTCCGGCACCCTCACCTACGAGGCCGTGCACCAGCTGACGACCTTGGGCCTCGGCCAGACGACCGCGATCGGCATCGGCGGCGACCCGGTCAACGGCACCAACTTCGTCGACTGCCTCAAGCTGTTCAACGAGGACCCCGCGACCGAGGGCATCGTGATGATCGGCGAGATCGGCGGCAGCGCCGAGGAGGAAGGCGCCGCCTTCATCAAGGAGCACGTCAAGAAGCCCGTCGTCGGCTTCATCGCCGGGCGCACCGCGCCTCCCGGGAAGCGCATGGGTCACGCCGGCGCCATCATCTCCGGGGGCAAGGGCACCGCGGAGGCGAAGCTCGAGGCGCTGCGCGACGCCGGTGTCCATATCGCCGAGACCCCTTCGGACCTCGGCAGCACCATGGCCGCCGCGCTCAACAAGTCCGCCAGCTAGCGCCGTCGGACGTCATTTACGAGAGATAGGGCCAGGGATCCTCGGATCCCTGGCCTTCCTCGTTTCGAAACACCGGCGACTGTCACAGTCGGCGCGCGACTGAGTGATCTCCCGAGCATCGCTAAAAATTCGTCGACGCGCCGATACGCCGCCCTATCCGCCCTCCAGCCGCGCTCTCGCGGCTCGACGTGGCGCACGGAACAAGCTGTGACGAAGCGAACAAGCTCGGCGTCTCAAATGCCCGTTCGGTCATGTCACAACGGAGTCGAGAAACGCTGGCGCTGTCGCGCTCACGACCGGCCTAGCGGAGTTTGGCGCCGAGCGTGGCCGCGTCACCGCGAATTTCACGCGGGTCGGCGACCCCATGAGCGCCAACCGAGGCGCGTGATTGACGCTCGTCGGCACCTGCTGACCCTTTCGCAACTCGGTGCACATACACTACGTTGCGCCCATGCAGGGATTGAGTCTCCGCGCCCAACACTCGTCGCTCACGCCGCTCCTCACCGTGGCCATCACCGCGCTCGCGCTCGCCGGCTGTAATCAGGGTCTCCATAACGACTACGAGACGCTCGGCACCCTGAGCATCGGTGACTCCGAGCCCGTCGACTTCGATGACGATGACGACGACGATGACGATGACAACGGCTCCGGCACGACGGGCGACGCGAGCGACGACGACGACGATGATGACGACGATGACGACACCGGCGAGACGACGAGCTCGACCGGCGCGCCGGTCTGCGGCGACGGCGTGCAGGAGGCCGGCGAGGCCTGCGACGACGGCAACGGCGACAACACCGACGACTGCCTGAACACCTGCGAGCTGCCGAGCTGCGGCGACGGGCACATTCACCAGGGCGTCGAGACCTGCGACGACGGCAATTCAGACAACACCGACAGCTGCACCGACAGCTGTCTGGCCGCGACCTGCGGCGACGGCTTCGTGCACGAGGGCGTCGAGACCTGCGACGACGGCAACGCGGACAACACCGACAACTGCCTCAACACCTGCGTCGAGGCCTACTGCGGCGACGGCTATCTCAACACGGGCGCGGGCGAGGTCTGCGACGACGGCGTCAACGACGGCGGCTACGGCTCCTGCAAGTTCGACTGCAAGCAGAAGATGGAGCACTGCGGCGACAAGATCATCCAAAAAGAGCACGGCGAGATGTGTGACAGTGACTCGCCGACCCCCGAGGTCCCGTGCACCTCGGATTGCAAATACGACTTCACGGGCGTCAAGCAGATGTACTGCTTCGGCACCTGCTCGTGGGTCTGGCCCAACGGCTGCGACCAGGGTGACGCCGATCTGTTCTGTCGCATGCTGACCGGGAACCCGAACAGCGTGGCCATGGACTACGAGGTGGTTGAGGCGCTCGACACCTCCGGCCTCGCGTGCGCGGACGACGACGTGCTCATCTACGATCCGCAGTTCCCCCCGATGCCGGGCATGCCCGGGGTGGACGTTCGCATCGACCTTGAAGGACCACTCGAGAAGTACGGCGTTGATCTAGAGCAGATCTTCTTCATCGAGCTCAGCGTCGTCGAGACGCACGGGCCAAACTCGGTCATCCTCCCGCCGGTTTGTAGCAACCCCTAGCGCGACGAGCGCGAACACGCGCGTGACAACGCGCGTAGTGCACAAAACACACCCGATAACGGGTAGATTCGCGCGCGCGCGGTTTGCTCCGCGCGCGTGATCGAGATCGCTGGAACGAAGAGGCGCTGATTGGTCTCATCGGATAGCTAGCGCGCCACCATCAAGCCGGGATAGGGTTGTCCCGCGGCGCTAGTTCACCGCACAGGAGTCTCATGTCACGCAGGATTCGTCGCCGTTCACAACGCCGTTCTGCAGGTCGCGCCACTCGCAAGGCGCTTCAGCTGGCCACCGCGGCCGCGACGCTGCTCGGGAGCTACGCGTACGCCCAGGAGGCCGAAGCGGCGGTCCCGAAAGAGCTCCGCCAAGGCACCCGCGCGGCCTACTTCCTCGGCGGCGTCGGCGGCGACTGGCACCTCTATCACCAGTACTACGACCGCTACAATTCGTTCCGCTACAGCCGCCTCCGCCTGCATCAGGAGTTCGGCGGGCACTTCAGCGGCGACTCGTCGGGTCCCGCGCTCGCGCTCGTCACGCAAGAAGGCTTCCCGCAATACCGCCGATACTACAACGGCTACAATGGCGGCGACTTCTCGTTCCAGGTCAAGGGCAAGTTCCTGTGGGACATCCAGGTCAAAAAAGGCCTCGCGTTCTACATCTCCCCCTTCGGGACGGTCGGCTGGGCCGGCTGGTTCGGAAACGGGTACTGGGAACGCACCTACGGCTACCGCCACAGCGCGACGACCTCCATCGGCGTGCAGGCCAAGCTGATCATCTGGGATCGAATGGTCGTCTTCGCCCAGGTCCCGACCTTTGAGTTCTTCTTCAACCGGTACGACTGGTACGCGCGCTTCTCGTTCTTCACGGGCATCGGCGTGACCTTCGGCTAACCGCTCCGGACGCGCGCTCGTGTAGGCTCGCGCCCCGTGTCGGCCCTGCTCCCCGCTCCACCCTCGCCGATCGCCGTAGTCGGCGCTGGCTTCCTCGGTCAGCGCGTGGTCCGACAGCTCGCCCGCGCTCCTGGGGTCGAGCTGCGCGCGACCACCCGCGACGGTCAGTGGCGTGACGGCGACACGCCGCCGGGCGTGACGATGCGGGCCCTCGACGTGATCAACGACGACGACGCCAGCGTCCGCGCGGCGCTGGCGGGCGCGCGCGCGCTCGTGATCCTGTTCGCCGCGGGCCGCCAGCAGCCGCGGGCCGCCATCTACCTCGAGGGCACGCGCCGCCTGCTGGCGGCATGCCCCGAGGGGCTCGAGCGCGTCGTCTACACCAGCTCCACCTCCGCCCTCCCCGACCGCGACGGGTGGGTCGACGACGACTGCGAGACCTGGCCGACGAGCGAGCGCGGACGGGTCCAGCGGGGCGGCGAGCAGCTCGTCCGCGAGCGCTGCGGGGCGCGCGGGATCCCGTGGGCGGTGCTGCGGCTCGGCGGGCTCTACGGCCCCGGTCGCGGGATCGGGCGGATCTATCGCAACCGCGGCGCCGCCCACGACGCGCCGCCGCGACCAGGGGACGGGATGGAGGCGACCAACCTGATCCACGTCGCTGACGCGACTCGCTGCGCGCTCGCGGCCCTTCGCCTCGACCCGTCGCGCAGCGGCGTGATCAACGTCTGCGCCGACGCCCACCCAGCACGAAGAGACATGTATCAACAAGCAGCCGCGATGGCCGGCGTCGCGCCGCCGCGCTGGGCCGAGGAGCCGACGCCCGGTCGCGGGGTCCACGGCAAACGCGTCCGCAACACGCGGATGAAGCGCTGGCTCGAGATCGAGCTAGAGCACGCGCAGCACTCCCTGGAGTGATCGGATCCGCGTTGTGGCGCCGACGCCCGCCACGCGTGAACCCGTGTTTCATGCATCGTTCGCTCGGCGCTGAGTCCGCTGCTGCAATTCCAGCGCGCGCCGCCGCGCGGGTGAAAAAGCCATGTGGTTTCATGGCCAGACGTACAGGAACGCTGTCTGCAACGCGCGCGCGAGCCCAGACGCCCGTTGAGCTCCCCTTGCGTCACCTCGCGGCGTGCTTAAACCGGTCGTCGAGGAACGCCATGAATCTCTCGTCTGCCGTAACCCATGCGCTGCCTGTGCCCACGAACTCCGGAAAGGCCGGCGCGGGAGCGCCCCTGCTCGATATGCGAGAGGTCCAGGCCGAGCTCGACGAACTCGCGCAGGAGGTCGTCCGCGCGCGACGACTCGACGTGCCCCTGCCCGAGGCGGTGCGCTCGCCCGATTTTCCCAACCTCAGCGCGTTTCACCAGGGTCTGCGAGACGCGCTCTTCCTCGAGATCCCCCGCGACTTCGAGCCGCTCGTCGCGCCCCTGACCGGCGCGTCTGACACCCCGGTCCCGCCGGAGCAGCTGCAAGCCCTCGCCCAGCTCCAGCGCACGCTGGTCGAGCACGCCCACGACGGCCACGTCGCGGATGAACTCGTCGACGCGGCCGACTACGAGGCGGACGAAGACCCCGACAGCGTCGAGGAGCTGCAGTCCGCGCTCGCCGAGCTCTTGGTGTTCGAGTCGGTGCGTCTGCGCCTCTTGATCACGACCCTCAGCACCGAGGACTACGAGCTCGTGGGCGGCGAGGAGGCTGACATCGACACCATCGCGTGGCGCGAGATGTTCCTGCTGCTCGAGGAGCCCGCCATCCGCGACCCGCAGATTCGACCGCTCTCCGTGATGCACGCGGCCGCGACCGTCGCCGTCGCGCGCGACGCGGCCGACCGCGCCGACCTGCTTCGCGCCTCCGGCGAGGACTTCCGCGAGGAGCTCCGCATGCGCGCCCGCCTCCGCTCCGCGCTCCGCGAGCTGCGACTGCCGGAGTCTGTGCTCCTCGAGAACGCGCTCGCCTCGCTGCTGGGCAACGAGCGCAAAGAGCTCTCGACCCTGCAGTCCGAGCGCCCCGTCGCGCTCGAGGGGCTCTCGCGTCAGGCCATGGACCAGCGGGTCTCTCGGGGCCGGCGCGCGCTGACCCGGCAGCAGAAGTCGTGGCCGCGGCGCCGTCGCCCCGCGCTCTTCGACCTGCTCCGCCAGCCGAGCGCGGACGCGGCCTGAGCCCACGCTCGCTCGCATCCGCGGCGCCGACGGCTATCATGTCGGCGAACGCGTGCGAGCAGGCATGAACGACGCGACGACGCCAGACCAGGCAGACACCGGAGACGTCCCGCCCTCGCGCGCGGGGCGTCTCTTGCTCGTCGTCATCGTCCTCGCGCTCGTGCTCGCGCTCGACCTCGGGACCAAAGCCTGGGCTTGGGAACATGTCCGCGGCCACAGCCGCCGGATCATCGACGGCCTCCTGCACTTCGAGTTCGGCTTCAACACGGGCTCCGCCTTCGGGATGTTCCGCGGCCAAGCCTGGGCGCGCGTGGCCTTCATCACGATCACCACCGTCGCGCTCGCCGCCCTCGGTCGCCTCGTGATGTTGATGTCGACGCGACACGCCTCCAGCTTCGTCGCCGCCGGCCTGCTCGCCGGCGGCGCGCTCGGCAACCTCTACGATCGGCTCTTCCGCACCCTCGGCACCCGCCACGGCGTCGTCGACTTCATCGTCGTGTTCTATTGGCCAGGCCGCCGCTGGCCCTCGTTCAATATCGCGGACGCGGCGCTGCTCGCCGGCGTGCTGCTGTTTCTGATCTACCTCTCCCGACACGGCGAGCTGTACCCGCAGCCCAGCTCGCGCGACGATCGGGACACGCTGCCCGCAGGCTGACTGACCTGACTGATGCACCCTGTCCTTCTCGACTCGGCGTGGCTCGGATCGCTCAACAGCTACGGCACGCTGATCATGCTCGGCGGCATGCTGATCGGGCCGGGCGTCTGGTGGGACGCCCGCCAGCGCGGCGTGAACACGCCGTTCGTGTTCCTGCTCGACTTCTACCTGGTGCTGATCTTCGGCTCGTTTCTGGGCGGCCGCCTGCTCTACGTCCTCACGAGCCCCCTCGAGCATCTCGCCGATCCGGCGCGCATCTTCGATCTCGACGAGGGCTTCGTGTTCTACGGCTCCGTGCTGGGCGTGTTCGCCGGCTTCGCCTGGCTCGGGAAGCGATACGAGCGAAAACTCGGCGAAATTTGCGACATTCTGGCCACCTGGATGGCGCTCAGCCACGCCGTCGGTCGGACAGGCTGCTTCCTCGCAGGATGTTGTTGGGGCGCGCCGTGCCAGGGCACTTTCCCGCTCGCGGTCCAATTCCCGAGCGAATCCGTGGTCTACACCGCCGCGCTCATCCCGCGCGCCGGTGAGCACACGATCCCGCTGCACCCCACGCAGCTCTACGAAGCCGCGGGCCTGCTGCTGCTCTTCCTCATCCTGACGACGATCCGCCGCCGACGCGGCCCCGAACAGCTCTGGGTCCAGAGCGCTCGCTGGGCGCTCGGCTACGGGCTCCTCCGCGTCATCACCGAGATCTTCCGTGGAGATCCGTCGCGCGGCTACCTCCTGCGCCTCGAGCTCCCCCCGCTCACGACCGCGCTCGGCCTCAACGCGGACCAGCCAGTGCTGCTCTCGATATCGCAAGCCATCGGCGCTGCCCTCGTCGTGCTCGCGGCCTGGCACCTGCGAAGACCGCGGCAAGCCGGAGAGCCGCCCGCCTGAGCCGGCCACGGCGAAGGCGCAGAATCGCTTGCTGCGAAGACCCGTTGCGCTACACTGCGCCGACTTGACGTCCGCCTATGAGTGACGAGCCCGCGACAACCCCCGAGCCAACGGCCTCCTCCACCGAGCCGCCGCCGCCGCCCCGCTCCGGTCGAGCGATCGCCGTCGGCGTCGCGGCCGCGCTCTCGCTCGGTCTCGATCTCTGGACCAAGCACTGGGCCTGGCACAACCTCCACCTGGCCCGCGACCGCGTCACCGTCGTCGAGAAGTTCTTCTACTTGGACTTCAGCTTCAACACCGGCGCGGCCTTCGGCTTCCTCGAGGGCACCGGCTTCGCGCGCCCGCTGTTCATCGTCATCACGGTCTTGACCGTGCTGTACATGCTCAACATGGTCCGCACCCTGCCGACCAAGCGGCTGTACGGCTTCCTCGCCATCGGCCTGATCATCGGCGGCGCGCTCGGCAACCTCCACGACCGCTTCTTCCGCACGCTGATGCGCGGCGGCGAGGAGGTCTACGGGGTCGTCGACTTCATCCTCGTCTACTACCTGCCCGGCAAGCGCTGGCCGACCTTCAACATCGCCGATGTCGCGCTGGTCGTCGGCGTCGCGCTGCTGTTCCCCTTCCTGCTGATCCACGCGCAGGATCCCGAGCAAGAGGCCCAGCAGGACGACGCCGAGCCCGCCAAGAGCTAGCGAGACCTCAGCTGAGATCAGCGCCGAGGTCTCTTCACGCGCGAGCCAGCGGAGCCGCGAGACGACAGGCTCAGGCGTCGGCGCGCCGGCTCGCCATCCCCTGGCCGAACAGCACCGTGTACTCGAGCGCGCTGTAGTACGACATCACGATCGAGAGCATCAGCAGCCAGAAGCCGACCACGCCGAAGTCCAGACTATCGGCGCCGAACAGCGGCATGCGGTACTGGTAGTGCACCAGGATGAAGCAGATCCCGACGAGCTGGAACGCAGTCTTGGCCTTGCCGCCCGGGCCCGCCGCGATCACGACGCTCTCGTTGGCCGCGATCAACCGCAGCCCTGAGATGTAGAACTCGCGCGCGAGCAGCAGCACCACGATCCACGCCGGCACGCGCCCGTCCGCCACCAGGTAGACGAGCAGCGCCATGACCATGATCTTGTCGGCCAGCGGGTCCATGAACTTGCCGAACACCGTGACGAGCCCGCGCCTGCGCGCGAGCCAGCCGTCCGCGATGTCGAGCGCCGACGCGATCATGAACAGCAGCATCGCGATCAGGCACTTGAAGGGATCCGAGCGGTCGATCAGCAGGAGCACCGGCGGGATCATGAAGAGCCGGCCGATCGTGATCATGTTCGGGAGGTTCAGGACCTCCCGCTTGAAGCGATCAAAGCGGCTGCTCACCCAGGCGTCTCCCCGCGCTTCACGGCGCGCTGACCCGGCAGATCGAGGAGCAGCGCGCCCTCGCCCTCACAGCGCACGTAGCTGCCGCCCGGCTCGAGCACCGGGATCATGCGACCGACCCAGCCGAGCAGACCCTGCGCGCGCACCCGGGTCGGAGAGTCCGCCGCGACCTTGATCGCGACGCACGCGCCGGACGAGCGGAGCGCGAGCAGGCCGTTGCCCTTGAGCCGCAGGAGCGAGACCGCGGCCGCGCGCACCTGCCCGGTCCGGGTCTCGGAAGAGCCGCGCGAGCCCGGCAGCACGCCGCCCTCCCACAGCAGCCCGCGATCGAAGGCCCACACGGCCGACGCGACGAAGAAGCAGGTGTCGTCGCGCAGGCGGAGCGGCTGAAACACGCCGGACCCGCGGGACAGGACCATCGTCCCGCGCCCGGAGACCTTCGAGATCCCGGTCATCGCCTCATGACCGCCGGGACCGCGACTCGCCAGCGCCTCGACCTTCAACGCCTCCTCGCGCAGGAGCACGTCATCGACGCGCACGTACATGTCGCTGTTGACGTTGATGCAGAGGTGTCCCCCAGGGGTCAACGAGATCGGCGGCGCGTCCTGGCGCGGCACGATCAGGTTGTTAAACACGAACTCGGTCAGGCCGGGGACCGAGGCCGCGCGGAGGGGATGGGAGGTCGTCGCCGCTTCGCTCACGTCCGGCGGCAGCGTACCGCGAATCCGCGCGCCCCCGCCAGCGCCGTCAGGGTTTCGCCGCGGTGTCGCTCGAGACGCTCGGCATCACCGTCCGCGACGGTCGCGGCCCGCCGAGTCCACCGCCCGCGCGCCGCTCGTGAGCTTCATACGCGTAGTAGCGCCGCAGCACCGCCTTGACATAGCGTCGCACCCCGGGATGCGGAGGTACGCCGCCGTACTTCTTGACCGCGCCCGCGCCCGAGAAGTACCCGGCGAGCACGAGCACCATGTCGCCGTTGAAGTTGTTCGCCAGCAGCCGCAGGTACTTGCTGCCCCCATAGATGTTCTGCATCGGATCGAAGGGCTGCGTGACGCCGAGGTAGCGCGCCGTCGCGGGCATCAGCTGCATGAGCCCCATGGCGCCGACGCGGCTCACCGCGTCGGGGTTGTAGCGGCTCTCGGTGTGGATGACGGCGCGGATCAGCGCCTCGGGCAGCTGGTAGCGCCGGGCCGCCCCCTCGATAAACGTGTCGTAGCGGTGGATGTCCCCGACGACATCGGCGAGCGGCCCGACGCCGGAGAGCGGGTCCACGCGCTCATCGCTGGTCCCCGCCGGCGCCTCGACATCGCGGGCGAGTCGCTCGCCGCCGCTCCCCAAGACCGCCGGCGCCGGCTTCCACGGGTCCTCCGAGGCCCGCTCGACGTTTGTCACGTGCACGACCCCCTGCGCGTCGACGTGCCGGCGGTAGGTCGCCGGGCTCGCCGCCGAGACGCGCGCGAGCGAGAAGACCGCCGCCGCCGCGATCGCCGGCGAGAGCCACACCGCGTGCCTCGCAAGGCGCCAGCGCCGACCCACTCGCGCATGTCTCCCCCGCGTCATCACTGCTCGTGCGCGCGCCTCCACGCTGGAGCCGCTGACGAGTTTGAGTATAAACGCGTACGTCGCGAACTGATACCCTGGCCCCCGCGCAGCGCATGAACACGACCACCCCCGTTCACAGATGCCGATACTTGGTGCTGGGCAGCGGCCTCGCAGGGCTCTACTTCGCGCTCGAGGTCGCGGACCGCGGCCCCGTCACTATCCTCACCAAGCACAAGCGAGAGTCATCGAACACTCGCTGGGCCCAGGGCGGCATCTCGGCGGTGTTCTCCGACGATGACTCGCTCGCCGAGCACCTCCAAGACACCCTGGTCGTCGGCGCCGGGCTCTGCGACCGCGAGATGGTCCAGCACGCGGTCTCCCGCGGACCCGGGCTCGTCCGCCGGCTCGCGAATCGCTACGGCGTCCGCTTCGACCGCACCAGCGAAGATGAGAACGCGCCCTTCGAGCTGGGCCGCGAGGGCGGTCACACGCGCCGGCGCGTCGTCCACTTTCGCGACATGACCGGCGCCGAGGTCGAGCGCGCGCTCATCGAGGCCGCCCACGCGCATCCGAACATCACCATGCTCGAGCACCACATGGTCATCGACCTGCTCAGCTGGACCAAGGTCGACGGCACGCGCGGCTGCTTCGGCGCCTACGTGCTCGACATCAACAATGATCAGGTCGAGGCCCACATCGCGCCGCTGACCGTGCTCGCCACGGGCGGCGCCGGGAGGGTGTACCGCTACACCAGCAACCCGCCCGTCGCGACCGGCGACGGCGTGGCCATGGCGTACCGGATCGGCGCCTCTGTCGCCAACCTCGAGTTCATGCAGTTCCACCCGACCTGCCTGCACCACCCGGAGGCCAACACCTTCCTGATCTCCGAGGCGCTGCGCGGCGAGGGCGGGATCCTGCGCAAGAAGGACGGCGCCGAGCTCATGGCGGGTCGCCACCCGATGGGCAGCCTCGCGCCCCGCGACATCGTCGCGCGTGAGATCGACGCGGAGCTCAAGCGCTCCGGCGAGCGCTGCGTCTGGCTCGACATGACGCACCTCGACGGCGAGTTCGTCGTCCGCCGCTTCCCCGGGATCCACGCCCGCCTCACCAGCCTCGCGATCGATATGCGACGCGACTCGATCCCCGTCGTCCCGGCCGCCCACTACATGTGCGGCGGCATCGTCGTCGATCGCAACGGGCGCACCGAGATCCCTGGGCTCATGGCGATCGGCGAGGTCGCCATGAGCGGCCTCCACGGCGCCTGCCGCCTGGCCTCCAACAGCCTGCTCGAGGCGGTCGTGCTGGCCTCTGGGGCAGCCGAGGTCTGTGACGACTTCGGGCGCGGACCGCCCGACACCGTGTCGCCGTGGAACGAGGGCAACGCGGTCAACTCCGACGAGGCCGTGATGGTCAGCGCGAACTGGGAGGAAGTCCGGGCGCTGATGTGGAACTTCGTCGGCATCGTCCGCTCGAGCAAACGCCTCGAGCGCGCCCGTCGACGCATCGAGCTGATCCGCGACGAGATCCTCGAGTACTACTGGCGCTTTCGCATCACCCGAGACGTGCTCGAGCTCCGCAACATCTCGCTGGTCGGGCACCTCATCATCGAGTGCGCGCGTCGTCGTCGAGAGAGCCGCGGGCTGCACTACACCCTCGACCACCAGGCGACGCGCGAGCACTTCGCCAAGAACACCATCATGGACAAGTACTCTGGGCCGCGCAGCCGCTAGGTCGTCAACCATGCACTCGCGGTCACGCTTCACCTCCGCGCCGCGCTGGGCGCTCCTCGGTCTGGCCCTGGTGCTCGTGGGAGGGTGCGCGCGCAGCAAGATCCGCAGCCCCGAGGCGCTGCGGGCTCGCTACGCCGAGGCGCTGCGAAAAGACGATCCGGACGCCGCCTACGCGCTGCTCGCCCCCGAGCTCCGCGAGACCACCTCCATCGACGAGTTCCGCGAGCGATGGGCCGCGCAGGCGGCCGAGCGCAAAGCGACCCTGGCCGCGATCGAGTCGCTCGAGGCGAACAAGCGGGCCGCGATCCGTGGCGGCCAGACGGTTCACGCGGACGATCAAGTGCTCCGCTGGGTGAACGTCGACGGTACGTACCAGATCGTCGAAGGGCTCCCTGGAACACCGAACATGTCGACGCCCGCGGCTACGATCCGGTCGTTGATCGCGGCGATTCGCTCGGCTGATACCGGCGTTTTGACCGTGCTGCTGGGGGAAGATCTCACGTCGCTGGTGCACAAAGAGTGGAAGCGACGCGCGGATACGATCGAGGCGCTTGTACGGAAACCTGGGGCGATTGAATACACCCCGGACATGCGGCGCGCCCTGCTCCGTTACGAACCCGGACGGGCGCTAACCCTCGAGCAGAGCGCTCAGGGGTGGAAGATCATATCGATCCAGTGACAATCCCCGCGTTCCGGGAGGCCCACCGGAACGGCGGTGCACTTCTTGCGCGTCAATAATCTTGGAAAAATCGCCGTTGTGTTACGGCTGGGCCGCAATCTGCATATTTTTCGCAGGACTCCGTTTCACTCGAACCGGGATTGCGTGAGCATTCGCCGCACTTTGACCCCTGGATCTTCTGAACTTCCCTGCTAATTCCAGCAAAACGGCGTTCGCCCGGCTTGCTCCAAGGGACACTGGAGACCGGGGTGCGCGCGATCCGCTCATTGCGCGGTTGCGCACACGCGTTCAAAAACGCACAATAAGCGTCGTCGAGTTGGAAGAGAGAAGGTCCCGATGCAGATGATGGATAAGAGTTTCACGGTTGGAGATAAGGTCGTCTACCCCACCCATGGTGTCGCCGACGTTGTCGCCCTCGAGAAAAAGAAGTTCGGCGAGATGGCGATGAACTTCTACCACCTCCAGGTCGTCGAGAGCGGACTCAAGATCATCGTCCCCGTCGCCAAGGCCCAAGAGAACGGGATGCGTCACGTCGCCTCCGAAGAGGCCATCGACGAGCTGTTCGACCTGCTCCGTGACCACAACGTCGAGCAAGACCGCCAGACCTGGAACCGCCGCTACCGGGGCTTCATGGAGAAGATCCGGACCGGCTCGCTGTTTGAGGTCGGGCAGGTCTTCCGCGATCTCTCCCTCCTCAAGAACCACAAGACCCTATCTCACGGCGAGCGCCAGATGTTGAACACGGCCCGGAATCTCGTGATCCGGGAGCTGAGCACCGCGCGCAAGGCACCCGAGTCAGAGGTTGCCGAGGAGCTCGACTCCATGTTTAAGAACTGACGTGGCAGCCGACCCGAACGACAATATCGAGATTCAGATCTGCACGATTCCCTGGGAACAGGTCGAGGTCGACGCGTTCGTCGTCCCGAGCAATTCCCACGGCCGAATGACGCACTTCCCGGCGCTGAAGATCAGGAACCTCGCGGGTCCAGGAATCGAGAACGAGCTCAACGGCCACACGCCTCTGGCGATCGGCTCCGCGCTCGTAACCAGCGCCGGACGCATGCGCGCGCGTCACCTTATCCACGCGCCGAACACTGACGAGCCTGGCGGCAAGGTGCAGGTCGAGGACGTGCTGCGCGCGACCTCGGCGGTCCTTGTCGCCTGTCAGGTTAAGGGGCTCTCGAGCGTGGCGATCCCGCTGATGGGCGCCTTCGATCGCGGTATCCCTGCTGAGGAGGCCGCGCGCGCCATCCACAGCGAGCTCAAGTCCTACCGCGGTGACCGACACATCAAGGTCTACCTGATGGCCAAGGACAAGAACGACATCGAGGTGTTCGAGATGGCGATGCAGGGCGGGCTCCCCTAGCGCCGCGCGATCGCTCCGCGGGCCGACATGGACGTCGATCCACGGCACGAGCCGAGCGCCGATGTCTCGGCGTCAACGAGTGACCGCTTCGCGACGACGCTGCGCGTCGCCAGCCTCGTCGCGCCGCTGTCACTCGTCGCGCCGCTCTCGCTCGCGCTGCGCTCCTCCAGCGACGGCGACGCGGGATACGGGCTCCTGTTCTCAGCGGGGGTCGTCGTCATCTCCGTCGCCGCCTTCATCGCCTCGTCGTCGCCGCGAAGGTCGCAGAAACCGCCGCCGAAGCAGACGCAGGAGCCGTCATGACGCGCCCGCGCGGACTGGCTGTGCTCGCAACCTCGGTGGCCCTCAGCTGCGCGCTCGTGCTCGGGTGTGCCCCAGCCGAGACCTTCGTCGCCGCGCCGCGCGCTGTGCAGTTCTCACCGGCGCACACCCACGTCGCGCTCGAGCTCGAGAACCGCGGGACCGCGCCGGTGAAGCTCTCGAGCTTTCGCGTCGATCCCCGTGATCCCGACTGGGGTTCGTTCACGATCGAGAACCAGCAAAACCCCCGCGCCGTCGCGCCGGGGCAGCGCGTGACGCTCGAGCTCCGCGTCCACGCGAACAACTTCCTCCGCCGCGGACACGCGGGCGCGCCGGATCGCTACCACCCGGCCCACGCGTCGCTGCTGTTCTCCGCCGACGGTCAACCACAACGCGTCGCGCTCGAGTTCTCTCAACCCTCTCGCCTCGCGGCGAGCCTCCGCGGGCTCGGGCTCAAGCTCGCCGCGCTCGCCCTCGTCCTGCTCGCCCTCTTCGTGAGCGGGCCGCGGTCATCAAGACCCACCGCCGGCGCCCGCGCCCGCCCGACGCTCCTGTCACGCCTCGCGGAGCTCCGCGCGCTGCTCCCGTTCCTCGCCCTGCTAGCGATCGCCCCGCTCGCCGACAGCGTCTGCAGCGCTCAGCTCGGCGCCGTGCTCTCTGAAGCGGACGCGCTCCAGTGCCGAGACGGTCGCGCGGGCTCCATGTTCGCGCTCCTCGGCGGTCAGGGGACGCTGTTGATATTGCTAGCGGCGTTGGCCCTCGCGCTGCGACCCCACATCGCTCACCTCGACTCGTCGACGCAGCGCGGGCGTCAGCAAGGGCTCATGGCGCTGCTCCCCGCGCTGCTCGCCCCAGCCTGCCTCCATGGGAGCGCGGACCTGCACGCGCTCGCGCTCGTCCAAGCCGCGCCGCTCCCATCGTTCAACGCGCTCCCGGCTTGGCACGCGCTCACGCAACCCCTCGCCTTCGCGCTCGCGCTGCTCGCCAGCGCCGCGATCACGGCGTCACCGCGGGCACGGAGCGCGCTGCTGATCACGCGCGGAGGCCTGGCGGCGATGATCACGGTCCTGTTCCTCGGAGGTTGGACGCTCCCGGGCCTCGCGCCCCGCGGCGTCGTCACGCCGGGCCGCGCCGGGATCGCGCTGCTGTGCGGCGCGCTCCTCGGCGGCGCGCTCGCCTGGAGCCACTACCGCGGCGACCGGGACGGACGCGGCGCGCGGGTGCTCGGCGTCGCCTCGGCCCTGGCGATCGCCCCCGCGATCTGGCTGCTGACTGTTCGTACAGGTTCTTGGATCCCGCTCACGCACGCTGGGAGCACGGCGCTCGCGCTGCTCGTCACGGTGTCTAAGGTGATCTTGATCGCGTGGATAATTCACGGGATCGCGTCGCGTCTCACCAGCGACGCGCGCTCGTTCGCTACGACCCTGTTCGCGCGCGCGCTCCCGTGGGCAGGGCTCCTCGCGCTCCTCAACCTCGCGCTCACGGCTGCGCTGTGGCGCTCCTGAGCGCCGCGCCCGCTCGGGGTGCGCGCCTGCCCTACCCTCGCGGCGCTCGTTTCTACACGGCCGAGATCCAGATCGCCTGCCTCATCGGACCGGTTCACTTGAACGCGCGCGCTGCCGCTACGCGCTCGCGGAGCACGATCCCTCGAGCCGGCGTGGCCACCCCGCGCGCGTGGCCCCGCGCATGGGCACGCGAGCGCGGCGTTTTCACGCCGCCGGGGCTTCTTCCCGCGCGCCTGCCTGGCCTCTTCGCCACGTCGCACTGTCCTCGCGCGCGCTCCGGAGCGTCGCGCGAGCTAGTCCGCACGTCTTCGCGCCCGCCTCGACGCCATCGAGCCGCGCGCGGCGAAGAAACGCGCCTCGGGGTGAGCGACTTTATCGGTGCGAAAGTGCCAGGCAGCGCCAACGCGCGTGCCGACGAAGTCCCGCGCGCTCTTCCTCTGCTCTCGGCCACCGAATATCATGGCAGAAGCATGTTCGCGGACAGCGCGCAAACTCGAGGGCGTGGCCAATCAAAGGGCGTGATGGTAGCTTGCCTTGGCGAGTTCCTCGACAATCGCATGTCTCTGCGACCGTGTATGCCGCTGCGAATCCCTCGCCCCGTGCTCTCGGCAATGACGCCGCGAGCTTCCTCTGTGGTTCGAGTCATGCCTCGAGCTTCGTCCGCACCCGCACCTTCGGCGCGCCCGCTCCGCGGCCTCGCCGCTTCACTCTCGTAAGGCCACCCAGGGAAGGCGGTTGATGGCAACGACCATTGCGCAAATCGGTGGCTTCGAGCTCTGGGACATCCTGCAGCTCGCCCAGACCTCGCGGATGTCGATCAAGCTGTCCGTCGAGTCCCCGTACGGGACCGGCTCGATGTTCTTTGAGCACGGGCACCTGCTCCACGCCGAGGCCGAGAACAAGGTCGGCGACGAGGCGGTCAGCGTGATGCTCGGGTGGCGCGAGGGCAGCGTGTCGTCGTCGAAGCTCCCCGACAACACGCCGACCACCGTCCGCAACAGCTCCATCAGCGCGTTGCTCCTCGAGCACGCCCGCAGGTCCGACGAGAGCGAACGCGACGCCGAGCGTGAACGCAAGCGCGCCGCGCAGCAGCAACGGAAGGCGCGCCGCAGCCAACCTCCGCCCGCCCCGCCACCGGCCCCGCCACCGCGGGCCACGCGACGTCGGCCACAGCCGCAACCACCACAGCCGCAGCCGCAGCCAGAGCCGCAGTCGCCGCCCCCGCAAGAGGAAGATAGCCCGATGGACCTTCAAGCCGTCAAATCCATCCTGGAGGAGATCGACGAGTCTCTCATGGGAGGACTGCTCGGCGTCGACATCATCAGCCGCTCGACGAGCATGTCCATCGCCGGCATCAACTCATCGCGTCACGCCTGCGCGCTGTTCAACCGGATGTATGAGGACCTGCAGACGGCGATGGCGTCGAAGGAGTCGCCCGCCAAGCAGCTGCACAAGCTCATCATCGAGGGCGAGAACAACACGTACATCTTCATCATCGAGATCGACAAGCGACACCGCTGGGCGATGCTCGTGGACGGCAACCGCGCCGCGCTCGGCATGGTCCTCGCGATCGTCATCCCGGACTTCCAGCCCAAGCTGGTCGACGCGCTCAAGCACTACAGCTAGCAGCATCGCCACGGGTTGCTCGACGTGAAGCACGCTCGCGTCCTCGCGTCTCGATAGCTCGCGTCTCAACGGCCGCAGACCGCAGGCTGCCCGGAGTCGCGGTCTCGAGCGCGGCAAACGTCTCAACGGCCGCAGGCCGCAGGGAGTCGCGGCAACGTCTCAACGAAGCTCAAGGGCCGCGCGCGAGCCAGGGAGGGGCCGCCTGAGGACGGCGAGCGAACCAGCGCTCGTCCACTTCACATGCTCAGACGCTCGCCGCCCGGAAGGCGGAGGGTCCCCTGGCGTTAAGCAGCGGCCCGATGCCCGCACGGTGTAGGCCTTCGAAACGCGATTGCCTACACGCTTCATGCCTGACGTGGTGACGTGTCGCGAAATTCAGGCTACGCCTCCAAGCGATGGTCTACATCCACAAGGTCTACACGAAGTTCGGGGACCAGGGCGAGACGATGCTCGCCAGCGGCGACACCGTGCCGAAGGACTCCCCGCGCGTCGCCGCCTACGGCGAGGTCGACGAGCTGAACGCGACCATCGGCCTCGTCCGCGTCGAGCTCGCGCGAGACCCCGGCGCGACCTCCGAGGCCGGCCAGCGCTTCGCGGCTCGTCTTGACGCCACGCTCGCGCGGGTGCAGCAGGAGCTGTTTGACCTCGGCGCCGAGCTCGCCGAGCCCCGCGCGACCGAAGGCAAGTCGCGCCTGAAGATCCACGACGAAGACATCGCGGCGCTCGAGCGAGAGATCGACGATCTCAACGAGAAGCTCGCGCCGCTGCGCTCCTTCGTGCTCCCCGGCGGGGGGCCAGTCGGCGCGGCCGCGCATCTCGCTCGCACGGTGTGCCGCCGGGCCGAGCGACGCGCCGTCGCGCTGGTCCGACGGCATCAGCAGCCGGTTCGCGGGCAGGCGCTGCGCTACCTCAACCGGCTCAGCGACCTCCTGTTCGTCGTGGCCCGCGCGGCCTCCCACGAACTTGGCCACGCCGAGGTTTTGTGGGATCAGAGTCGCAAACGCTAGGCCACTTCCGAGCCTGACGGCGCCACCATGACGCAACAAGCCAGCCGAAAATTCCGCTACGAATTTCCTCCGATGGAGCCGCATTATCTCGAGGCTCCAAACCCCGAGTCTGCGGTCCGCTACATCCGCCGCGTCTATCCGCACAACCTCCACGAGGTCCTGCCGACGCTGCGCGAGATCCCGCGTTGGCCCGAGTTCTGGAAGGTGCTCGACCACCAAGGGCTCGTCGTGCCGATCCACCGCCGCGGGTGAGCGCCTTCGCGCCCGCCTCGCGGCCCGCCGAGGCCTTCGTCGCGGGCGACCGAGCGAGTCGGCGCGTGGACCCTTTCCGCGGGCTAGGCCCGATCTTCTTTAACGCAACGACAAGTCCGAAAGAACATGCTCAAAAGAGCACCCGGATACGGGCGGCTCAGCGCCACGGCGACGGGGCGCCCGCGGGCAAGAGCCCCGTCTCCTGCCCGCGGCGGAGCATCTCCTCGATCGCGGCCCTCCCCTCGGCGCCGAGCGTCGCGGAGTGCTGGTTGACGTACAGCCCGATGTGCTGGCGGCAGACCTCGGGGTCCATCTCCTGCGCGTGCGCTCGGATGAACTCCGCGGGTGCCTCGGGGTGACTCCACGCGTGCTCGATCGAGCGCCGCAGACCCGCCTCCACCGCGGCGACGCGCGGAGGCGCGAGCGCACGATCGGCGGCGATGATCCCGAGCGGGAGCGGCAGGCCGGTGCTCTCCTCCCACAGCGCGCCGAGATCCGCGACCAGCTCGAGGCCGAAGCCCGCGTAGGTGAAGCGGCTCTCGTGGATGATCACCCCGGCGTCGCACTCCCCCGCGGCGACCGCCGGCATGATCTGGTCAAAGCGCATCGGCACCACCGTGTCGCGCGCGGGCGAGAACATCCGCAACAACAGATGCGCGGTCGTCAATCGGCCGGGGATCGCGACGCGGCGCGTCGCCAATTCCTCGAGCGATCGCACCCGCGCGGCGCCGCCGCGGCCGACGACCAGCGGCCCGCACCCGCGCCCGAGCGCCGCGCCGCTGTCGAGCACGCTGTAGCGCTCGGTCAGCAGCCCGAGGACGTGCACGCTCAGCTTCGTGATCGCCAGCCGGCGCCCGACCGCGGAGCCAGGGGAGCCGAGCGCGCGACGGTTGAGCGCCTCGATGTCCTCCATCACCGCGGCGAACGAGAGCCCTGGGACCGCGACCTCGCCCGAGACGAGCCCGTGGAACATGAAGGTGTCGTTCGGGCAAGGCGAGAAGCCCAGCTCGACACGCCGCGTCTGCTCGAGTGGCACGCCCATGGGCTACCGCGAAACCTCGGCATCGGCCAGGACTGCGGCGATCTGTCAGCCGCGGCGCAGCACGCCGCTGGCCAGCAGCTTGAGCAGCGCCTCCTGCACCGCCGTGACCGCGGGGTCGAGCGACCAGCCGCCGCGCGCCCGATCCCCCGTGCGGTTGCTGACCGCGCGCAGCTGGATCATGGGGACATCCAGCGCGCGACACAGATACGCGACCGCCGCCCCCTCCATCGTCTCGACGCGGGCCTGTGAGCGACGCGCGAGCGCGCGCGAGCGCGAGTCCGTCGCGCTGCACGTGCTGACCGTCGCGCCCGCGACGACCGGGACCGCGAGCACCTCGGCCGCCGCTGCAGTCAGCCCTGGATCCGCCGTGAACGGGCCGGTCTCCGCGAAGCCCAGCTGACCGATGTCCGTAAACCCCTGCTCGTGGGCGACGCCCTCATCGGCGAGGCGATCGGTCCCGACGAGGCATACGTCGCCGACCTCGAGCGTCGGCCCGACGCCGCCGTGCTGCCCGGGATACACCCCGCAGATCCCGAACAGGACCACGAGCCTCGGTCGTCGCGCCCGCAAGTGGTGAGACAAGCCGACCACCGACGCGACCTTGCCGACGCCGATCACCCGCGGCTCGAGCGACGATTCGCCCATCGGCGCGTCGCCGCCCGCCGCGTCCTCGCGGTCCTGTTGGTCCGATCGCTGCTGCTGTCGCAGCTGTCGTAGCCGCGGCCGCAGCCCTCGCCCCTCGACCTCCGCCGCGCACACGAGCAACATCGCGGAGGAAGTAGCACGCCGAAGGACGTGAGGGTTACCACGCAGGATCCACACAGGAGCTCGCCGCAGTTCTCGTAGGGCGTTTCAGGCGCTGCGCACCCATCCCGGAGACCGCGAGGACGACCGCGCAAACGGTTTCGCGTTGGCTTGCCCCGGCGCCTGCGATATGGAGGCACCTCCGCGTGCGGACCCGTCTCGCGGGTCACGTAGCACCGGCCACAGGCCGCGCGAATGCTGTTCGGCGGCCACACGGGGTTCACGAGAGACAACCGCTGACACGATGAACAACCGCAAGAAAGCAGCATTCTTTCGCGCCGAGGGCACTGTGCTTAAGCGCGGTGTAATCGCCGCCTCGGCCTACCTCGCCGGCAACGCCCAGAAGTTTGGAGAGCGCGCGCTGAGGCTGGGCTTCGTCGCCATGGCCGCGCCGCTCCACGGTCTGCTCGGTCAGAACGATCGCACGCTCGCAACGCGCGTCGCCAACCTCGCCTTCCGCGGCATGACCGAGGACCGCATCGCCGAGCTGAGCGAGGAGTACGCGCGCGACATCCTCCAGCACAACATCCTCGACCAGGGCGTCGAGCTGATGAAGCGAGCCCGTCGCGAGGGCCATCGGATCGTGCTGCTGTCCGACAACATCGACTCGATCATGCAGCCGCTGCTCCCCCACCTGCGGCTCGTCGACGAGCTGGTCTGCAACAAGCTCGAGTTCCGCGATCGCGAGGCGACCGGCAAGCTGCAAGAGCCCGTGATCGGGGGGCACGGCTGGAAGCCCTGGCTCAAGCGCTACGCCGACGAGCACGACCTCGACCTCAGCCAGAGTGTTGCCTATGGCACCCACGGCCCCGATCTGCTGCTGCTCTCGACGATCGGGCGGCCCTGCGCGGTCAACCCCGACTACACGCTGCGACGCGCCGCGCGTGAGGCCGACTGGCCGGTGATCGAGTACCGCGACTGATCGACTGACGCGCTCGCGGCCGCTCGACGAACTTCAGCAACCCGCTCGATCGACAACTAGACCGACAAGAACTCCATGGCGAAACCCCTCTCGATCCGTCGAACCTTCGCGGGCCGTCACGTCCTGTTGACGGGCGCGTCCGGCTTCCTCGGCAAGGTCTGGCTCGTGATGATGCTGGACTTCGTTCCGGAGATCGGCCGGATCTACGTGCTGCTGCGCAAGAAAGCGCTGCAGCCGGCGCGCGAGCGCTTCGAGAAGATCGTCTCCTCCTCGCCCGCCTTCGCGCCGCTGCACGAGCGCTTCGGCGCCGACCTCGCGCGGCACATCAGCGAGCGCGTCGAGTTCGTCGACGGCGACCTCGCCGCCCCCGACCTCGGCCTCGACCCCGAGGTCGCCAAGCAGCTCGAGCGCGAGGTCGACCTGGTGATCCACTGCGCCGGCCTCGTCGACTTCGACCCCGACGTCCGCGACGCGCTCACGACCAACGTCGACGGCACCGAGCACATCGCCAACTTCTGCGAGCGCAGCGATCACGCCGCGCTCCTGCACATCTCGACCTGCTACGTCAGCGGCACCCGCAACGGCGAGATCGGCGAGGAGCTGCTCGCCGACTACGCGCCCGACGGGCACCCCTTCGACACCGAGCTCGAGCGCCGCGACGCCCGGGCCACCATCGAGCGGATCCTCGCCGAGCACGAGGGCGACGAGAAAGACAACGAGTTCCGCAAGCAGGCGCTCCGGCAGATCCGCGACCGCGGGCTGAACCCCAACAACGCGATGCTGGTGCGCAACATCAAGCGCCGGCTCAAGCGCCAGGCGATCAAGAACGCGATGATCGAGGAGGGGCAGCGGCGCGCCTACAAGCGCGGCTGGCCCAACATCTACACCTACAGCAAGAGCATGGCCGAGTCGCTGCTCATCGCGCGACGCGACCGGCTCAAGGGGATGTCGATCCTGCGGCCCGCGATCGTCGAGAGCTCGATGAGCTACCCCTTCCCCGGCTGGAACCAGGGCTTCAACACCTCGGGCCCGCTCTCCTACGTCCTCGGCACGTGGTTCCGCCACCTCCCGGCGCGCAACAACAACCCCTTCGACGTCATCCCCGTCGATTATGTCGCGCGGGCCATGTCGATCGCCGGCGCCGCGCTGCTCGAGGGCTGCGCCGCGCCCGTCTACCAGTGCGGCACCTCGGACATCAACCGCCTGACGGTCGAGCGCGCCTGCGAGCTGACCGCGCTCGCCCACCGCCGGCACCTGCGTGATCGCGGCTCGACGCCGGTCGAGCGCGTGCTGCTCTCGCGCTGGGACGCGGTCGCCAGCGACCCCGAGCACATCATGTCGACCGAGAACATCAGCTCGGTCGCCGAGGGCTTCGGCAAGCTGCTGCGCGGCCTCCCCAAGCGCTGGCCCTCGGGCATCCACCGCGGCGCCGAGCGCTGGGCGAAGAAGGCCGACAACGTGGTCGACAAGCTCAACACGATCGACCGCATGCTGACGCTCTACCTGCCCTTCATCTACGAGAACCACTTCGTGTTCCACTGCAAGGCGCTGCGTCAGCACGAGATCGAGGAGCCCGAGTTCGTCGTCGACACGCTCGACATCGACTGGCGGATCTACTGGATCCAGATCCACATGCCCGGGCTGCGCAAGTGGTGCTACCCGCTGTTCGAGGGCAAGACGCCCGAGAAGTACGTCCCCAAGATCCCGTTCAAGCTGCCCGAGGCCGAGAGCCCCGCGCCGCGAGGAGAGGCGCGCTGATGACGATCTTCCTGACCGGCGGCAACGGCTACCTGGGCTCCTACGCGGCCCACGGCCTGCTCACGCGCTACCCCGACACGCGCCTCGCCCTGCTCGTGCGCGCCGAGAGCCCGGCCCACGCGGAGCAGCGCCTGTGGAAGGCGTGGCAGCTGCACATGGACTTTGAGCAGTTCATCGACCTCGTGCGCACGCGCTGCGACATCTACCTGGGCGACCTCACCGCGCCCGACCTGGGCCTCGAGCGAGACGCGCGCGACCGCCTGATCAAGCGCATGAGCTCGGTCCTGCACATCGCCGCCTCGCTCAACCGCAAGTCGTCCAAGACCTGCTTCAACGTCAACCTGCGCGGGACGCTGTCGGTCCTCAAGCTCGCGCGCGCGGCCGCTGATCACCACGGCCTGCGGCGCTTCAGCGACATCTCGACCACCGCGGTCTGCGGCACCCGGCAGAGCGAGGTCGTCGCCGAGCACGACATGATCGACTGGTCGCGCAGCGACTACGACCCCTACGCGCGGACCAAAAAATTCTGCGAGCACATGGTCCACGAGCTGCTCCCGGACGTGAAGTGCACCGTGTTCCGCCCGAGCACGGTGCTCGGCGACAGCCGCTTCCCCGAGACCACGCAGTTCGACATGACGCGGGCCTTCGTCACGCTCGTCAAGATGCCGGTGCTCCCGCTCTCGGCCGACTGGCGTCACGACGTGGTGCCCGCCGACTTCGTCAGCGACGGCATCGTCACCGTCCACCAGTCCGACGCGCCGAAGCACGACAGCTACAACCTCAGCACCGGCGACGCCTCGCCGAACTACCAGACGATCATCGACGCGCTCGCGGCCGCCGGCCTGCCCCGGCGGCGGTTCGCGCCGTGGCTCGCCAGGCCCTTCGAGATGACCGTCGAGGGCCTGATGTCCACGCCGCGCGGCTGGGGCGTGCAGCTCCCGGCCTCGCTGATGAAGGTGTTCTGGCCGTACCTGACCTTTAATACAGTCTTTGACAACAGCCGGATCGTCGAGGCGCTGGGCGGCAGGCGCCCCGCGCCCTTCACCGACTACGCCTACGGGCTCTTCCGCTTCGCCAACGAGGGCGGGTTTAAGTACCCGCACAAGCCGTGGCCCGAGACCGTGAGCCCCCGGAAGGTGGCATGACCCAGTCCAACACCGACTCCCCCCGCAGGCGCCGCAAGAAGCGTAGGCGCGGCCTGTTCGACTCCATCAAGGAGGCGCTCGATCCCGATCGCGCGCTCATGGCCAGCGTCGACGCGCTGATCGAGGCCGTCGCGGTCAAGCACGCGCTCAACGTGGACCAGGAGCAGTGGGCGCCCGGCAAGGCGCTCAAGCTGCTGCTCACCGGCCACGTCGGCACGCGCAACACCGGCGCCGACGTCCGCGTCGGCGAGATGATCCGGCAGATGCGGCACGTCGTCGGCGACGACAACCTGCAGCTGACGATCTGCACCTCCGACCCGAAGTGGTCCAAGGGCTACTTCCGCTCGGTCCACCAGGTCATCCTGCCGCAGGTCTTCCCGCCCTTCCTCTACAGCGAGTGCCCCAAGCACCACGGCGTGATCGCGTGCGAGGGCTCGATGTTTAAGTCGAAGTTCGCCAACGCGCTCACCTGCTTCATGGCGGGCTCGCTCGGCATGGCGGCGGCCGAGCGCAAGCTCGGCGTCGGCTACGGCGCCGAGGCCGGGAAGATGACGCCGGCGATGCGCGGCTTCGTCCGGCGGCACTGCAAAGACTCCCTGGTGATGTGCCGCAACGTGCCCTCGCGCGACATCCTCGGCAAGCTCGGCGTGCGCACCACCGCCGGCGCCGACACGGCCTGGACCTTCGACCCGGCGCCGCCCGAGGTCGGCCACAAGCTGCTGCGCGAGGCCGGCTGGGACGGCGAGAAGAAGATCCTGGCGATCGCGCCGATCAACCCGTTTTGGTGGCCGGTCAAGCCCGACCTGGTCAAGGCGGCCGCGCACGCCTTCGGCGGGCAGTACCGCGTCGAGCACTACAAGTCGATCTACTTCCACAACGCGTCCTCGAAGATCGACCAGGCGCTCGACGACTACGTCCAGGGCATCGCCGACGCGGTCAACGCGTTCTGCCGCGACCGCGACGTCTTCGTGGTCCTCATCGGCATGGAGAAGCTCGACCGACGCGCGGCCGAGCGCCTCAACCCGCTGCTCGATCGACCGGCGCCGCTGTTCATCAGCGACACCTACGACATGTTCGAGATGATCAGCGTGCTGCGGGCCTGCACCATGCTCGTCAGCTCGCGCTTCCACGCGATCGTCTGCTCCATGCCCGGCTTCGTCGCCTCGGCCGGCGTCACCATGGACGAGCGGATCCGCAACATCATGAACGACCGCGGCACGCCGGATCTGTTCCTCGAGGTCGACGACCCCAACCTCGGCGACAAGCTGCTGAAGATCCTGCACAAGCTGCACGACGAGCGTGACGCGCTGCGCGACACCATCGGCAAGGCGATCCCGCATCAGCTCAAGCTCATGGGCCAGATGGGCATGGACTTCATGGACGAGGTCTGCCGCGTCTACCCCGAGTTCCCGCGCCGGGAGCTGCCGCGCACGTGGGAGGCCCACCTCCCGCCGATGCCGCCGAACGTCCTGGGCATCCTGGAGAAGTACGGATGACGCTGCGCGCGGCGGCTCCTGAATCGACTGGACCGAAGGACGACGTGCTCGGCTGGACCTTTCAAGACGGCGTGTACGAGCTGACGCTCGACCAGCCGCCCTGCAACGAGATCGGCTCGCGCATGCTCGACGCGCTCGAGGGCTTCCTCGACAGCATCGAGCCCGAGCTGGAGAACGCGCACGCGCTCATCATCCGCAGCGCGCTCAAGACCGGCTTCTGCGCTGGCGCCCATCTGCGCGAGCTCTACGCCGGCCTCAAGGCGGCCGAGACCGCGAGCGGCCGCCGCCAGCTCGTCGAGTTCATCGACCGGATCCACGCGGTCATGGACCGCATCGACATGCTCCCGCTGATCACGGTGGGCGTGATCAACGGGATCTGCTTCGGCGGCGGCTTCGAGCTCGCGCTGACCTGCGACGTGCTGATCGCCGAGAAGAACGCCCGCTTCGCCTTCCCCGAGCTGCGCCTGGGGATCGTGCCTGGCTTCGGGGGCATCCCCCGGCTCAAGCGCGACGTCGGCAACGCGCTGATCCGCGATCTGCTCTTCAGCGGCCGCAGCCTCAACGCGAAGAAAGCCCAGGCGGCCGGCCTCGTGAGCCAGATGGTGCCCAACGGCGAGGGCGTCAAGGCCGCGCGCGCGCTGGTCCGCCAGGCCGAGCGCTTCGACGCCACCGCGCGCGTCGCCGCCAAGAAGTTTATCAAGCCGCTCCCGCGGGCCGAGCTGCACGAGGAGAAGACCCTGTTCCTCGAGCTGGCGAAGCGCCCCGCGTTGATGGAGGCGCTCAAGCGCTTCGTCGAGAGCGACGACATCCGGCCCTACCTGCCCTGACGAGACTGACGAGCGAGAGTCACCATGACCGCACAAAAACTCATCGAGCTGGCGGCGCGCCGCTTCGGCGCAGACCCGAGCCAGCTCAAGCCCGCCGACGACATGTTCGCCTCCCTCGGCATCGACAGCTTTCAAGCCGCCGACCTGATGTCGGAGGTCGAGATCGAGTTTGACGTCGAGATCCCCGACTACGAGCTGCAGGGGATCAAGACCTTCCAGGCGCTGGCCGAAAAGATCGACGCGAGGCGCTGATGCTCGACTTCTCCCGCCTGTCGTCTATCGGCGCCGCGCTGCGCGACTCGACGGTCGCGTACAAGAGCCACGTCGCGCTGATCGAGGCCAACCGTCACCGCGAGAACGGTCGCTGGACCTACCGCGAATTCCGTGATCAAGCCGAGCGCTTCGCCGCGCTGCTCGCCCGCCGCGGCGTCGAGCCCGGCGATCGCTGCGCGATCTTGATGCAGAACCAGGCCAAGTGGCTGATCAGCGCGACCGGGGCCATGTGGAGCGGCTGCGCCCTGGTCCCGCTCGACTACAAGCTGACCGCGCGCGAGCAGCTCGAGCTGGTCGGCCTGTGCCGCCCGCGGGTGCTCATCACCGAGTATCACACCTGGCACAAGCTCTGCCGCGAGGAGCAGCGACATGTCCTCGAGCGCACCCTCGTGATCGTCACCGAGCCGCCCACGGACGGCGAGCTCGGCCCCGCGATCCCGTGGGCGCTGCCCGAGACCGCCGACGGCTTTCGCTACCACGAGCCCGCGCGCGACGACGTGGCCTGCGTCGTCTACTCCTCCGGCACCGGCGGGCGCCCCAAGGGCTGCATGCTCAGCCACGGCGCCTACCTCAGCCAGGCGGAGGTGCTCGGCAACATGTACCCGATGGAGGAGGACGACCGGTTCTTCTCGGTCCTGCCGACCAACCACGCCATCGACTTCATGTGCGGCTTCCTGCTCCCGCTGCTGATGGGCGGCGCCGTCGTCCACCAGCGGACGCTGCGCTCCGAGTTCCTCTCGGCGACGATGCAGCGCTACGGCGTCACCCAGATCGCGCTCGTGCCCCGGCTGCTCAAGGCGATGAAGGAGAAGATCGAGGAGAAGCTCGACGACCTCCCAAAGTGGCAGCGCGTCCTCGTCGACGGGCTGATCGAGGCCAACGAGCGCGCGACCCGGCGCGCGCCCAACCACAGGCTCTCGAGCCGGCTGCTGCGGCCGATCCACGACGGCTTCGGCGGCAAGCTGCGGCTCATCGTCACCGGCGGCGCGTTCTGTGAGCGCGAGACCGCGAACTTCTTCAACCGCCTCGGCTTCCCGCTGGCGATCGGCTACGGCCTGACCGAGGCCTGCACGGTCCTCACGCTCAACGACCTCAAGCCGTTCCGCGGCGACAGCGTGGGCGCCCCCGTCGAGGGGGTCGAGCTCGAGCTGCGCGAGCAGAACGCGGCCGGCGTCGGCGAGGTATGGGTGCGCGCGCCGACCATCATGAAGGGCTACCTCGACCAGCCCGAGCTGACCGAAGAGACCATCGTCGACGGCTGGCTGCGCACGGGCGACCTCGGCACCCTCGACGCGGCCGGGCACCTCAAGCTGGTCGGCCGCGCCAAGAACATGATCGTCACCGAGGGCGGCAAGAACGTCTACCCCGAGGACATCGAGACGGCGTTCAACGACCTCGACGGCTGCGAGGAGCTGTGCGTGTTCGCGGCCAACTACATCTGGCCGACCGGCACGCTCACGGGGGAGCAGCTCATCATCGCGCTGCGACGCAAAGACGCCGGCCCCCACGAGACCGCCGAGGCGCTCGAGGAGGCGATGATCGCCGACGTCCAGAAGCGCAACCGTCGACTCTCGGACTTCAAGCGGCTGTCGGCCTACGTGATCTGGGACGAGGAATTCCCGCGCACGGCCTCGCTCAAGATCAAGCGCCAGGCGCTCGCGAAGGAGCTTCGCGAGGCGCTCACGCGTGAGGAGGCGCTCCGGGAGCTTCGCTGACGGGCGCGCGTCGGGCGACGCGGCGACGCGGGCTCGCGGTACCCTGGCGCACACCCGTACGCGACCCGACGAGACCCGCTACGACGAGGACCCACGATGGCTGACCAGACCAGCAGCGGAGCGCGACGCTACGTAGCGATCCTGAACCCAGCGGCCGGCGGCGGTCGGTGCGGCAAGCGGGCGCCCGAGGTCCTCGAGCGCCTGCGCGCCGCGGGCCTCGAGATCGACGTGCGCCGGACCGCAGCCGCTGGCGACGGCGAGCGCATCGCCCGGGCGGCGCTGCGCGAAGGCGCGCGAAACTTCATCGCGATCGGCGGCGACGGCACCAGCTACGAGATCATCAACGGCCTGTTCTCCCCGGAGTCCGGCGACGCGCTGCCCGACGCGCCCGAGCACCGCCCGAGCCTGGGGTTTTTGCCGATGGGCACCGGGAACTCGTTTCTGCGCGACTTCACGGACGAGGGCGCCGACTACTCGATCGAGGCGCTGATCGCCGGCCGACGGCGGCCCTGCGACGTGATCCGCGTGCACCACACCCGCGGGGTGCTGCACTTCATCAACATCTTCAGCATCGGCTTCGTCGCCGATGTCGGCGCCATGCGCAACAACCGGTTCTCGGCGCTCGGCGAGTTCGGCTACATCGTCGCGGTCGTCGCCAAGGTCGTCAGCCTCGCCGCGACGCGCTTCCCGATGCGGCTCGACAAGGGCGCGGAGGACCGCGCGCCGGTGACCTTCATCTCGATCAACAACAGCAAGTTCACCGGCGGCAAGATGATGATGGCCCCGGGCGCCGACACCGGTGACGGGAGGCTCGACGTCATCCGCGTCGGCGCGATGGGGCGCGGGTCGCTGCTCGCCACCTTCCCCAAGATCTTCAAGGGCACGCATCTCCGGCACCCCGCCGTGAGCGCCCTGCAAGCCAAGGAAGTCGACTTTCAGCTCGACGGTGACCTCGACGTCATGATCGACGGAGAAATGCTGCGAATCCAACCGACGCACCTCGAGGTCGTCCCGGAGGCCGTGAATGTCATCGCCTGATCCCGTTACCGACAAGCCCGCGCACGCGTCCCCGCGCCCGCCCCTGCCCCTGCGCGCGCTCAAGGGCGCGGTCGAGATCGCGCACTCCACGGCCGTCTGGTCGGCGTCCTTCGCCGTCATGAGCGGCGTCGTGATCATCGGCGGCGGGCTCAGCCCGGTCCTCCCATTCAAGAAGACCCACACCTACGTCGGCGGGCCCGGCATGGGCCTCTGCCTGCGGATGGCCGCGCGCACGCTCGACATCACCTACCACGAGGACTTCGATCCCGAGCGTCGCGGCGTGTTCATGCAGAACCACGTCAACCTCATGGACGCCCACGCCGCCTGCGCGTCCATCCCCCACGCGTTCTGCGGGCTCATGAACGCGTGGCAGTTCAAGATCCCGGTCTACGGGCAGATCATGCGGCTCGCCGACGGCATCGCGGTGCACCCCGGCAAGGCCGGGCGATTTAAGCAGGTCGCCGCCGACGCCAGGAACCGCGCCGAGAAGGGCATCTCGATCCTCGCGTTCCCGGAGGCCCACCGCACGCTCGACGGCACGGTGCGCCCGTTCAAGCGCGGCGTGTTCTTCATGGCCCGCGACGCCGGGCTGCCGATCATCCCGCTGTGCACCCACGGGATGTTCACCCTCATGAAGAAGGGCTCGATGCGGATCCGTCGGCGCCCCGTCAAGATCTTCGTCGGCCCCCAGATCGAGACCGAGGGCCTCGGCAAGCGGCAGTTCTCGGAGCTCATCACGCGCACCCACGCCGTCGTCTCGCAGTTCTCGGACACGGGCGAGATCCCCACCGAGGCGGTCCGTCGGCTCCAGGCGCTGCGCGACGAGGTCCCGGGCGACGACGAACGAGTCGCGCCCGCGACGGCCGCGTCCGAGTAGCCCCGCCGGCCGGTCTCAACGATTCTCAGCGGCCGCGCGCTCGCGCTCGAGGATCACGCAAGAGGCCGCGAGCGCGTCGAGAATATCGTTTACCCGCACGTTCGCCTGCGGGACCGGGCCGTGCTTGGCGTCCTTCTCCAGCGCCGCGCACAGCTCGACCACCGTCTTCACGCCGACGTTGGCCGAGCTGCCCTTGAGGCGATGCGCGGAGTTGGCGAGCCGCTTCCAGTCGCCCGCCTCCGCCGCCTCGCGCAGATTCTTCGAGTCGACCTCGGACTCCTCGAGGTACGCACCCACGATCTCGACGACCAGGCTCGGCTCGCCCGGCATCGAGTATTCGTCCAGCTCTCGCAGCGAGCTGAGGTCCACGACAACGTCCGGCATCGACCCCCTCCAATCGAAGATACCACCGGCTTCGCGCGTGAGGCCAGCCCGCACCCGCGCGCCGCCGCGAGCCGCTCGACGAGCGCACGTGAGGACGCGCGAGCGAGCGGCCGGAGATCGGTGAAACAACGCGGCGGCGGATCGCTATACGGCGGAGGAACACCCCGCGCACGAACGGTTTTCGGCAGCGCGCGCGCTGCCGCGCGCGCTCGACCACGCGTATACGCCCGTGAAACCGCGCCGCTGGCGGAATAGTCATATCGATGTCGCGCGGTGGTACACGGGATCCCAATTCGCACACCGCGTGCCCAGGGAGGACCGATGCAGCTAGAGATTCGTGATCTGTCGAAGACCTACCCCAACGGCGTCAAGGCGCTCAAGGGGATCTCGCTCGACATCCCTCGGGGGATGTTCGGCCTGCTCGGCCCGAACGGCGCCGGCAAGTCAACCTTGATGCGGACCATCGCGACGCTGCAGGACCCGGACACCGGCAGCATCAAGCTCGGCGACATCGACGTCCTGCGCGACAAGGACGGCGTGCGCCGCGTGCTCGGCTACCTGCCCCAGGACTTCGGCGTGTACCCGACCGTCAGCGCCGAGGACATGCTCGACCACTTCGCGGTGCTCAAGGGCATCACGCGCCGCGCCGAGCGGCGCGAGGTCGTCAAGGCGCTGCTCCACCGCACCAACCTCTACAACGTCCGCAAGAAGAAGCTCGGCGGCTACTCGGGCGGCATGAAGCAGCGCTTCGGCATCGCCCAGGCGCTGCTCGGCGACCCGAAGCTCATCATCGTCGACGAGCCGACCGCGGGCCTCGACCCGGCCGAGCGCAACCGCTTCCACAACCTCCTGAGCGAGATCGGCGAGCACGTCGTCGTCATCCTCTCGACCCACATCGTCGAGGACGTGAGCGACCTGTGCACCAACATGGCGATCTTGAGCGCCGGCCAGCTGCTGCTCAACACCACCCCCCGCGAGGCGCTCGACCTGCTGCGCGGCAAGACCTGGATGAAGCTGATCGACAAGGCCGAGCTCGCCGACTACGAGGCGCGCCACAACGTGATCATGTCGCGGCTCTACGCCGGTCGCCTGCAGATCCACGTCGAGAGCGACGCCCAGCCCGACAACAGCTTCAGCGCGGTCGAGCCGACGCTGGAGGACGTGTACTTCTCCACGCTCGGCCGCAGCGAGAGCCCGCGCGCCGCGGCGGCCTGAACCGGAGGACAGCCCGATGTTCGGTGAATTCTTCCGCTTCGAAACCAAGTTCCGCTTCCGGAGCTTGATGTTCTGGATCCTCTCGCTGCTGTTCTTCGGCCTCGCGCTGCTCGTGACCGGCTGGGACAAGACGCTGCTGCCCGGCGCCGGGGGCAAGGTCGCGCGCAACGCCCCCTTCGCGATCTCGATCTTCTTCATCATCATCAGCCAGCTCGGGATGTTCGTCGCGGCGGCCTTCGTCGCCAACGCGGTCAACCGCGACCACACGCTCAAGTCCGACTCGCTGTTCTTCTCGAGCCCGGTCAGCCGCCACGGCTACCTCGCGGGGCGCTTCCTCGGCTCGCTGCTCCCGGCGATCGTCATCGTCGTCTTCGCGGCGCTCGGCCACATGCTCGGCTCGATCGGCCCGCTGCACCCGCCCGAGAAGCTGGTCCCGATCACGCTCGCGCCCTACCTGTCGTCGCTCGTCGTCTTCGTGATCCCGAACTTCTTCGTCATGGGCGCGCTCGCGTTCGCGCTCGCGACCCTGACGCGTCGCGTGCTCAACGCGTACATCGGGCTGATCGTCGTCTTCGTGCTGCTGTTCTTGGCCCAGAGCGCGCTCAGCGATCTCGACTACCGAACCACGCTCGCGCTGATCGACCCCTTCGGCGGGACCGCGTGGGGCATCGTCACGAACTACTGGACGGTCGCCGAGAAGAACCAGCAGGTGATCTGGTTCGACGGCTACCTGCTGCTCAACCGCGCGATCTGGATCGGCGTCGGCGTCGGCCTGCTCGCGCTCACCCACGCGCGCTTCCGCATGCAGATCGCCGGCGGCCGCAAGCGCCGCAAGGCGCCCGCCGAGGAGCGCGTGACGACGAAGGTCGTGGCCAGCAACACGCCGATCCCCAAGGCGACCCTCGACTTCTCGCGCCGCGCTCACGTCGCCCAGCTGCTCAGCCAGACCTGGCTCGAGCTGCGCTGGGTCACGCGCCGCATCGGCTTCACCGTGCTCGTCGGCTTCGGGATGTTCAACGTCCTCGGCGCGCTCTACCTCGGCAGCCGACAGGCCTACGCCACGCCGATCTGGCCGGTGACGCGCTTCGTGCTCGAGACCGTCAGCGGCGGCTTCAGCGTGTTCCTGCTCGCCATCATCACGGTCTACGCCGGCCAGATGGTCTGGCGCGAGCGCGAGGCGAAGATGGGCCAGATCTTCGACGCGACGCCGATCCCGAGCTGGGTCCCGCTGACCTCGAAGATCCTCGCGCTGATGCTCGCGGTCGTCTCCCTGCTGCTCGCGGGGATGGTCGCAGGCGTCCTCTACCAGATCGCCAGCGGCTTCATGGAGGTCGAGCTCGGCCTGTTCCTCAAGGGCCTCCTGCTGATCCAGTTCCCGGGCTGGGCTGAGCTCGTCGTGCTCGCCTTCGCCGTGCAGGTGCTCGTCAACCACAAGTACCTCGGCTTCGGCGCGATGGTGCTCTACTACCTCTCGATGGCGATCCTCCCGAACGTGGGGATCGAGCACAACCTGCTGCTGTTCGGCCAGACGCCGCCGACGCCCTACTCTGACATGAACCAGTACGGGCACTTCTTGACCCCGTTCTTCTGGTTCAACCTCTACTGGCTGTGCGCGATCGCGATCCTCGGGCTGATCTCGAGCCTGTTCTGGGTCCGCGGCACCGACACCAGCTTCCGCCTGCGCGCCCGCGAGGCCCGTCGACGCGTGACGCCGGCGCACAGCGTGTTCCTGATGGCGATGGTCACCTGCTTCATCGGCAGCGGCGCGTACATCTACTACAACACCAACGTCCTCAACACCTACAAGACCAGCGACCAGCGGGAGGAAGAGCAGGTCGACTTCGAACGCAAGTACAAGCAGTACGAGGGCGCGCCGCAGCCGCGCCTGACCGCGATCAAGCTCGACGTCGACATCTACCCCGACCAGCGCTACGTGCACGCCAAGGGCCAGCTGACCCTGGTCAACAGGACAGACGCGCCGATCCCCGAGCTGCACATCATCCTCGACCCCGAGATCGAGCTGCTCTCATTCAGCGTCCCCGAGAGCGCGCGCACGCTGCACGACGAGACGCTGGGCTTCTCGATCTACACGCTGCCCGAGCCGCTCGCCCCGGGCGCGACGATGCTGCTCGAGTTCGAGGCCAAGCGGCACAACCGCGGCTTCACCAACGGCCGCGGCAACATCAACATCGTCCACAACGGGACGTTCTTCCACGGCAACGAGATCACGCCGCACATCGGCTACAGCCGCGCCGTCGAACTCTCGGACCTCGAGAAGCGCCGCGAGCACGACCTGCCCGAGCGCCCGCGCATGCTGCCGATCGACGACATGGACGCGCGGATGAACACCTACATCTCGAGCCAGGCCGACTGGATCGACTTCGAGGCGACGGTGAGCACGGTCGCGGACCAGATCGCGATCGCGCCCGGCTACCTGCAAAAGGAGTGGTCCGAGGGCGGGCGGCGCTACTTCCACTACAAGATGGACGCGCCGATCCTCGACCTCTACGGCTTTCTCTCCGCGCGCTTCACCGTCGTGCGCGACCAGTGGAACGACGTCGCGATCGAGGTCTATCACCACGCGCCGCACGCCTACAACGTCGAGAAGATGATCACCTCGGTGAAGGAGTCGCTCGACTACTTCACGAAGAACTTCAGTCCGTACCAGCACCGCCAGGTGCGGATCATCGAGTTCCCGCGCTACCGCAGCTTCGCGCAGTCGCTGCCGAACACGATCCCCTACTCCGAGGGCATCGGCTTCATCGCCAACCTCGTCGACCCCGACGACATCGACTACGTGTACTACGTGACCGCCCACGAGATCGCGCACCAGTGGTGGGCGCACCAGGTCATCGGCGGCGATGTCCAGGGCAGCACGCTGCTCGTCGAGAGCATGGCGCAGTACTCCGCGCTGATGGTCATGGAGCAGAAGTACGGGCGCGACAAGATGAAGCGATTCTTGCGCCACGAGCTCGACTCGTACCTGCGCGCGCGCGGCGGAGAGCGGATCATGGAGAACCCGCTGATGCTCAACGAGAATCAGCAGTACATCCACTACAACAAGGGCAGCGTGATCCTCTACGCGCTGCGCGAGTACATCGGCGAGGCCGAGCTCAACGCCGCGCTGGCGAAGTTCATCGCGGCCCACAAGTTCGAGCGCCCGCCGTTCACGACCGCCGCCGAGTTCGTCGACGCGCTCGAGGCCGCGACGCCGGATGACCGAAAGTACATCATCGACGACTGGTTCCGGACGATCACGCTGTACGACAACAAGGTCAACAGCGCGCGCGCCGAGGCGCTGGAGGGTGGACGCTACAAGGTCACCCTCGAGGTCGAGTCCCGCAAGCTCCGCTCGGACGGCCTCGGCGAGGAGAACGAGGTCCCGCTGTACGAGGGCGGCGAGCTCGTCGAGCTCGGCGTGCTCGGCCCCAAGGGCGAGGACGGCGAGGAGACCGTGCTGTACCGCGGCTTCCACCGACTGCGCGAGCGCGTGTCGACGATCGAGCTGGAGGTCGAGGGGGAGCCGAAGAAAGCCGGCGTCGACCCCATGGTCCTGCTGATCGACCGCAACCCGGAGGACAACGTGCGCCCGGTCGAGCTGCAGCAGTAGCGAGCCGCCGCCAAGCAAAAAAACACCGCCTCCGAGGCGGTGTTTTTTTGTGGCCGGCGCCGAGGCTCAGGTCGACTCGTTGTCCTTCACGCCCTCGCTCGCGGGGTCAGGCTCGGCCTTGGCCTCGGCGTCAGCCTCCCCCTGCTTGCCGTTCGCCTTCAGCTCGCCGAGCAGCTTCTGAAACGCGCTGCGGGTCTCGTTGAGCATCTCGCTCGCCGCTGCGTACGCGCCCCCGCTGATCTGCTCGATCTCCTGCTCGACCTTGTGCAGCTGCGGCTCGTACTGCTGCCAGCGCTTGCGCGCCTCCATACCGCCGAGATGGATCTTGAGCTTGATCTCGTCGCGCAGCTTCTTGGCGTCGTCCAGACGCTCGTTGAACTTCTTTCGGACATCATCGGTGATCGACATCGCCAGTACCTCGTGGAGCCGAACCTAGCACAGCGGCCCCAGCGTCTGACGCGGCGCGCGGTTGCACGCGGGCGAGCGCGGAATTTATCGCGGCGGCGGCCTCAGCCCGGCACGAGGCCGACCTTGGGGATCTGCGAGGGCATCACCCGCGGCGGCTCATGCTCGGGGTCGCAGCGATACTTGGCGAAGTCGGTCACGCCGCGCTCGCGTAGAAAGTCCTCGTCGAGCAGCGCGCGGCCGGTCAACTCGGCGGGCGGCGAGCGAAGGATCTCGAGGGCCGCGTCCGCGAGGATCTCGGGCGTACGCCAGACCTGCGGCCCGCCGATCTTGAAGTTGATCGTCGCGAGGCTCTCGACCAGCGTGACCGGCCACAGCGCGTTGACCGACACCCCGCGATCCTTGACCTCCTCGGCGAGGCCGTGCGCCAGCAGGGTCATGCCGTACTTGCTCATCAGGTAGCCCGTCTTGCCCCCCATGCTCTCGAGGCTGATCGGCGGCGAGCAGACGATCACGTGACCGCCTCCGCCCTCGATCATCGTCGGCAAGACCGCCTGCGTGCACATGAACGCCGCGCGCGCGTTGACGCCGTGCATCAGGTCGAAGCGCTTCATCGGCGTGTCGAGCACGTCCTGCCACCACAGCGCGCCAGCGTTGTTGATGAGCGCGTCGATCCGGCCGAAGCGCTCGACGGTCTTGCGGACCATCGCGCGCACGTCGTCCTCGCTGCGCACGTCGACCCGCACGGGCAACGCCTCGCCGCCCGCCCGCGTGATCTCTTCGGCGACGGTATGAATCGTCCCCGGCAGGCTGGGCCGCGGGTTGACGCTCTTGGCCGCGACGACGACCCGCGCCCCCTCGCGCGCGAAGGACAGCGCCATGCAGCGGCCGATACCGCGGCTGGCGCCGGTGATGATGATGACCCTGCCCTCGAGACGTCCCTGGCCCATGCGCGCGAGAGTACCAAGTCGCCGCGCGGCCTCAGTGCACCGAGATCATCAGGGTGCCCTCGACCTTCGGGTCCGCGAGCTCACGTGGGAGCTTGACCTTAAAGCTCGACCCCTCGCCGAGCTCGCTGTCGACGGAGACGGAGCCCCCGAGCATCTCGGTGAAGTGCCGCACGAGCGTCAGGCCGAGCCCGGTCCCGCCGTACTTCCGCGTCGACGACTCGTCCCCCTGGGTGAAGGGCGCGAACAGCCGGTTGGCCTTATCGCGCTCGATCCCGATCCCGGTGTCGCTGACGGTGAACAAGAACCACGGCTTCCCGGACTCCATCTTGAGGTCGACGCGCAGCTCGACGCGCCCGCCCTCCGTGAATTTGCAGGCGTTGCCCAGGAGGTTGAGCAGGATCTGTCGAAGCTTGCCGCGGTCGGTCTTGATCTTGCCGATCAGCCGCGAGTACGTGAGCTTGAACGCGTTGCGCTGCCGCATCGCCAGCGGCGCGACCGTCTTCGCCAGCTCCTCGAGCAGCTCGCCGACCGGGAAGGCCTCGACCCGCACGTCCATCTTGCCCGCCTCGATCTTCGAGAGGTCGAGGATGTCGTTGACGATCTCGAGCAGGTTGTCGGCGGAGCGCCGCACCGTCGTGAGGTCCTCCGCCACCTCCTCCGGGTCGAGCTCGTCGATGCCGTCGAGGATGATGTCGGTGTAGCCGATGATCGCGTTCAGCGGCGTGCGCAGCTCGTGACTCATGTTGGCGAGGAAGGAGCTCTTGGTCCGGCTGGCCTCGATCGCCTCCGCCTCGGCGATCCGTCGCTCCTCGACCTCGCGCTGCAGCGCCTCGTTGGCGGCCGCGAGCTCGCGCGTGCGCGCGACGACGTGGCGCTCGAGATCGACTCGCTCCGCGCGCAGGTTCTCCTGCGACTGCTGCCGTCGCGCCGCCTCGACCCGCAGGCGACCGAGCGCGCGTCGGTCATCATCGTGCTCACGCTGCGAGCGCGCGAGCAGCTCCGCGAGCGCGCCGACGGCGATCACCACCACGCTCGTCGCGACGGCGAACAGCGGCGAGGCGCCGCCCGCCAGCGCGCCCGCCCCCGCCGCGACGCCGATCGACGCGGCCGCGGCGAGGACGACCGGGCTCCCCCACGCCGCGAGCGAGAGCGCGATGACGATCGGGACCGCGAGCTGCCACGGGTGCGCCTCCAAGCCGAGCAGGCTCGGCGCGAGCACGAGCGCGAGGCCGCTGACCACGTAGCGCGCGACCTCCAGCGCGACGCGGCTGCTGCCGCGCGCGCTCAGGGTGTTCGCGGCGACGTTCACCGCCAGCAGCGGGAGCAGCAGCGAGACCGACCGGCCGGCTGAGCCCGCCCCGGCGGCCAGGGCGACGAGCGCCCCCTGCCCGCAGAGCACGACGGAGCTCGTCGTCGCGATACGCTGGCGCAGCACCATCCCCGGGTGCCAGCCTAGCTCAGAAACGCCGCGCGCCGAGCGAAATCCTCGACGCGCGGCCCCGACCGCCCGCGCTCCGCCGCGGTCGATTGTGCTCAGCGCATGACTTTCTAGACATGTTGTTCGGCGAGTCGCGGGCGCCCCTCGCCCGCGCCGCGAGCTCGCGCGCCCTCGACCCGTCGCTTGCCCCTACACCGAGTTGTGCGTGGGGCGTAGCGCCACATCGCCGCCGCGACGCGGCGCACGCTCTTCGCGGCGCGCTGGCGCGAGGCGATCTTCCGGACGACCCGCGCGCCGCCGCGTCCGCGCCCTCGCGACGAGTGTGTGATATGATGAGCGCGCTCGTATTCGCGCTAACTCGTACACTCCTGTTTCTGTGAACAGGTTGCCCGGCGCCGTGCTCTCGACGCGGTCCTCGGCCGGCGCGGATGGAGCTCCCGGTGCGGCAGATGCCGAGCGAGAACCCGTCTTCACGGAGCGAAGGGAGTCAGTCGAGCGCGGTCATGTGGCTGCCGCCCGAGGAGTTCGATGAGTACCGGCTCGTCGAGTTCCTCGGCGGAGGATCCTCGGGGCAGGTCTTCCTCGCGCACGACCGGCTGCTCGACCGGGCGGTCGCGATCAAGTTCCACACCGCGAGCCAGACCGCGAGCTCGCGCGCGCGCTTCGTCGTCGAGGCCCGCGCGATCGCGCGGCTGCAGCACCCCAACGTCATGGGGATCTACCGCGTCGGCGAGCTCGACGGGCGGACCTTCCTCGTCACCGAGTACATCCGCGGCAAGAGCCTGCACGAGTTCTCGCTGCCGATCCCCTGGCGACGCGCGCTCGAGTTCGCGATCGGCCTCGCGCGCGGGCTCGCGGCCGCCCATCGCCAGGGCGTGCTCCACCGCGACATCAAGCTCGCGAACGCGATCCTCAACGAGTCGACCGGCGCGGTCAAGCTCGTCGACTTCGGCCTCGCCAAGCTCGAGGCGAGCGCCGCGCCGCGACCGGCGGCCGCCCGCACGCCGCACGAGGAAACCCGGGACCCCGGGGGGGACTCCGACGTCTTGCACGTCAGCAGGCCCCGCGGGTCGAGCCGCGCGCAGCGGCCCGTGCCCGACCCCGGAGACTCGCTCTCCTCGACCGCGCCGACCGCTCTGCTCGAGCGGCTGACGGACTCGCAGGGGCGCGTGCGCCAGCAGTCCGAGGTCTCGCGCAGCGACAACTTCGTCGGCACGCCCCACTACATGGCGCCGGAGCTGTGGCGCTCGGAGCCCGCCACGCGCGAGACCGACGTGTACGCGCTCGGCGTCTTGATGTTCATCCTCTGCACCGGGCGGCCGCCCTACCCCGCCCACACGCCCGACGAGCTCTCGGAGCGAGTGCAGCGCGGCACCCCGCCCGCGCTTCACGAGCTCGCGCCCGCCGTCGACGAGCGGCTCGCCGCGATCGTCGAGAAGTGCATGCAGCCCCGGGCCAGCGCCCGCTACCGCTCCGGCGACGAGCTGCGCGAGGCGCTCGAGGCCGTGCTCGTCGTCGAGCAGCAGCCGCAGGTCGCGGCCGGTAACCCGTACCGCGGCCTGCAGGCGTTCCAGGCCAAGCACCGCAACCTGTTCTTTGGGCGCGGCGCCGAGATCCGGGCCGTCCTCGACCGGCTGCGCTCCGAGTCCTTCGTGCTCGTCGCCGGCGACTCCGGCGTCGGTAAGTCCTCGCTGTGCCGCGCCGGCGTCGCGCCGCTCGTCGTCGAGGGCGCCTTCGAGCCCGAGCGCAGCTGGAGCTGGGCCGCGATGATGCCGGGCCGCCACCCGCTGCGCTCGCTGCTGGCGCTGCTCGGCACGCTCTTCGACCTCGACGAGGAGCGCGTGATGCCGATCGTCGAGTCTGAGCCCGAGAAGCTCGGCTGGCTGCTCCACCAGCAGCTCGGGCGCGCGGCGGGTCGGCTCTTGTTCGTCGACCAGCTCGAGGAGCTCGTCACCATCGCCGACCCCGGAGAGGCCGAGATCGTCGGCAAGATCCTCGCCCAGATGGCCGCCGGGATCCCCGGCGTCCGCGTGCTCGCGTCGGTCCGCGGCGACTTCCTGACCCGCACCGCCCAGGTCCCGTACCTGGGCGACGAGCTCTCGCGCGCCATCTACCTCCTGCGGCCGCTCACCGAGGACGGCATCCGCGAGGCGATCGTCGGGCCCGCGCAGACCCGCGGCGTCCGCTACGAGTCCGAGGCGCTCATCGAGGACCTCGTCGTCGCCGGCAAAGAGGGCAGCCTGCCGATCCTCCAGTTCGCGCTCGCGGAGCTGTGGGAGGTCCGGGCCAAGGGCGCGAGCGTCATCACGGCCGCCGAGCTGCGCCGGATCGGCGGCGTCACCGGGGCGCTCGCGCGGCACGCCGACGGCCTGCTCGCCTCGCTCAACGCGACACAGCGGCTCGCCGCGCGCAAGCTGCTGATGCGCCTCGTCACGATTGACGACACCCGCGCGAGCCTCGGCGCGGATGACCTAGAGGACATCCACGAGGCGGCCAAGTCCTCACTCGAGGCCATGGTCGGCGGGCGCCTGCTCGTCGCGCGCGAGTCGCCCTCCGGAATCGTCTACGAGATCGCCCACGAGGCGCTGATCAACGGCTGGGGCACGCTGCGCCACTGGCTCGACGAGGAGCGAGACATCCGCGAGCTTCGGCACCGGCTCGGGCAGTCCGCCAACGAGTGGAAGCGCCTCGCTCGAGCGAGCTCCGCGCTGTGGACCGGGGAGCAGGTCGACGAGGCCGACCGCCTCGAGCGCATCACGCTGCGCCCGCTCGAGCGAGAATTCCTCGACGCCAGCGTGCGCGCGGTCGCCCGCAGCCGACGACGACGACGCGCCATCATCATCGCGGTGCCGACGCTCCTGGTGCTGACCTACGCGGGCGTACGCTACCAGTCGTACCGCGCGCTGCAGCAGCGCGTCAACGCCCACGTGACGGCCGCGGAGGAGCATCGGTCGACGGCGACCAGCGCCGGCGAGCGGATGGAGGTCCAGCGCAAGAACGCGCTCGCCAAGTTCGACGCGGCCGCTGTCTCTGAAGGCGAGGCGCTATGGGAGAAGACAAAGGAACTCGCGGTTGAGAGCGACACCGCCTACGCGACCGCGGCCCGCGAGATCGAGTCGGCGCTAACGCTCGACGCCGACCGCCCCGACCTCCGCGACATCCTCGGCGACACCCTCTACGAGCGCGCGCTGCTGGCCGAACGTACACGCAACGACCGGCAAAAACGCGAACTCGTCGAGCGCCTCAAGCTCTACGATCGCGACCGCAGCCGCGTGGCCCGCTGGTACGCGCCCAGCAAGCTCTCCGTCGCTACCTCTCCCCCGGGCGCGACCCTGACGCTCGAGCGCTATGAAGAGAACGGCCTCCGTCAGCTCCTCCCTGGACCTCCACGTGAGCTCGGCGTCGCGCCGATCGAGCTCCCCGAGCTCGCGCAGGGCAGCTACCGCCTGACCGCCACCCTCCCCGAGCGCGCCACCGTCCTGTACCCCTTCGTCGCAGAGCGCGACGCCACCGTCACCATCACCCTCGACCTACCTACACCCGACGCGATACCGGCGGGCTTCGTCTACATCCCCCCCGGCCTCGCCCCCTTCGGCAGCGCCGATGAGGTCATGCGAAAGGCCTTCCTCGACGCGCCCCCGTTCCACCGCGTTCGCACCGACGCGTACCTCATCTCCCAGCACGAGGTCACCTTCGGCGAGTGGATCGAGTTCCTCGATACGCTCCCCCCCAACGAGGCCTCCGCGCTCAACCCACGAGTCGACGCCCAGGGCATCATCCAGCACTTAGAGCGCCTCCCCGACGGCACCTGGCGACTCACCCTCGGTCGCGCCGACAAGCGCTACGTCGCCACCCAGGACCAAGCCATCGTCTACCCCACACGCGCCCGCCGAAAATCCCACCGCTGGCTCGACATGCCCGTCAGCGGCATCACCCCCGCCGATATCCAGCGCTACGTCGAGTGGCTTGACCGCACCACCCGCGTCCCAGGCGCCCGGCTCTGCTCGGAGCTCGAGTGGGAGCGAGCCGCCCGCGGCGCTGATGACCGGATCTTCCCCCACGGCTACGCCTTCGACCCCCAGGACGGCAACATCGACATGACCTACAACAAGGACCTCCCCGCCGTCGGCGCAGACGCGGTCGGCTCCTACCCCATCTCGCGCAGCCCCTTCGGCCTCGACGACATGGCGGGCAACACGATCGAGTGGACATCGTCGGTCCTCACCAAGGACGAGTACGTAGGGCGCGGCGGCGGGTTCCTCTTTACGGAGGCCATGGCCCGGACGACGAATCGCTCCGTCGTGCCGCCGACGCTCCGCGACTCGCGGGCCGGCTTCCGCGTGTGCGCCCCGTTCGGCGGGCGGGCGAGCGAGTAGCGCTCGGGTCGCGGAAGAGAATTCGAGGGCGACGCGGCAGGCGCACTCGACAGCTTGCGTAACGCGCGACGACGCGACCCGAACACACACACCTGATCATTAAGACATGATCATGAATTCTCCGTGAACTACCGGCCAACCGGTCTCGCTAGACTCCGTCCCATCTCGCCCCGAACGACGTCGCGCCGTCCGCAGCTGCCGAGGGTCCTCGGCTGAGGAGAGGGCGCAACCGCGAAGGTGCGGCCGCGGCGCGACGCTCGGCTCACCGACGCGCGTAGCGAATTGTCCCAAGTGCCAGCTTGGGCGCAAATCAATCTGCCACTCGCCGCCGACATCGACGAGGATCTGAGGGCGCCGAGCGACAGTCGTGTACAAGTTCGCCACAGATGACAATACCCACAATATCCTCGCTGTATGTACGCCGCGAAACGCCCCAAAGCGCGAACGACGAGGCAGCCCGCAACAGCGTCACCCGGTCCCGAAACCGGCGTTTGTGACTTTTTTGCTCGATTCATCCTCGAACCAAATGCGTTGATTAAATATCGAGATTTAATCTTGCGGGATAACGGCTTCCCCATAGACTGTGAGGTGTCTGGGGCGCGGTTTTATGTGCTCCGACGGTTCCAAAGGTGGTAGTGATGCGTACACTGGTCAAGTTCTCCATGCTCGCCCTCGCCGGGGTGCTCTTCACCGCCGGCTGCAACGAGAACAAGATCGACCAGTTCGTAGAGAGCGAGACCCAGCTGCCCGATGAAGTCATCCGCACGATCGTCGACGGCGAGGAGCTGATCACCTTCCGAACGATCAACCCCAACGGGACTGACTGGAACGGCACCGACTGGAACGGCACCGACTGGAACGGCACCGACTGGAACGGCCCCGACTTCACCGACTGGCTGCTCAACGACATCCCCGACATCATCGGCGTTCACATCAACGACGATGGCAAGCTCGAGGTCACCAGGCCCAACGGCAAGCAGAAAGTCTCGAACTCCGACAAGATCAAGGTGCGCTTCAAGATCGACGACGTCGTGTACCAGATCAAGCTCTCGCAGCTCGAAGACGGGGGCATCACTGAGTTCATGCGCGTTCAGTGGCGTGAGCTCGGCGCCGAAGCGTGGGACGACCTCTGCAAGGACGCCGACGGCAACCCGGTCAAGGCCGCGCTGCTGACGGGCGCCTACGATGTCAGCACGGGGCAGCGCATCAACAACGCAGACAACGCGCTGTTCGCCTGCCGCGGCTCCTCGATCGCGAAGGCCACGGAGCACGGCTACCACGAGGACGACCCGCACCACGAGGCGATGGTCCGCATGTACCGGGCCGACTACTGCGGCGACGGCGTGAGCCACACGGTGACCGGCACCCCCATCGACATCGAGTCGGACGACGGCAACCTGACGCACGACACCGCCTGGCCCGTCGAGGCCGGCTGGAACGACAGCGGCGTCGTCTGCCTCAACAACCCGCGCAAGACCTTCGTCAACGTGAACGGGCTGCCCTGTCAGCCCCCACCCTGCACGGATGAGGTGCTCGCCGACCCGGCCGTGATGTTCGTGACCCGGGCGCTCCCCACGGACTGAATTGCAGGGGCGCCGATCGCCCCGCCCTCCAACCACCACACGATCCCGCGAGGCCGCCCCTCGCGGGATCTTTTTTTGGGACATGTCGCAATCGCCAGGTTAGGCGAAGAGCGACATCGGCTGCTCGAGCAGGCTGCGGAGCGTGGCGAGGAACTGCGCGTTGTCGGCCCCGTCGAAGGCGCGGTGATCGCTGCACAGCGTCACGCGCATGCGCTTCTGGATCGTGACTTGACCGTCGACGGGCACGCACTCGTCGACGATCGCGCCGACCGCCAGGATCCCGCCCTCGCCGGGGTTGATGACCGCCATGAACTCCTCGATCCCGTACATGCCGAGGTTGGTGACGGTGAAGGTGCTGCCGCTCATCTCGGCGGGCTTGAGCTTGCGCTCCTTGGCGCGGCCGGCGAGGTCTCGGACCTCGAGCGCGATCGCCTTGATGCTCTTCTGATCGGCGTGACGCACGACCGGGACGATCAGGCCGTCGTCGAGCGCGACCGCGACGCCGATGTGCACGTCGCCGTACTCGACGATGCCCTCGGGCGTGTAGGTCGCGTTGACGCGTGGGTGCACGCGCAGGGCCCGGGCGACCGCCTTGAGGATGAAGTCGTTGAAGCTGACCTTGGCGCCCTGATCCTTGAGCGCGGCGTTGAGCTCTTTGCGCATCGCTACGACTCGATCCATTCGGATCGGCATGGTCAGGTAGATGTGCGGCGCTTCGCGCTTGCTCTGGCCCATGCGCTTGACGATGGTCTTGCGCATCTGCGAGAGCGGGATGGTGCGGTCGGCCTTGCTGACGTAGGGGCGGCCGTGCTCGTCCGTCTCGGCCGAGACGGTGACGCCCGGCGCTCGCGCGGGCGCTTGCGCGGGCGGCGTGACGCCCTCCGCGACGGCGCGCTCGACGTCAGCCTTGATGACGCGGCCGTGCGGGCCGGAGCCAGCGATCGCGGACAGCGGAATACCTGCCTCTCGCGCCAGGCGACGGGCGAGCGGCGAGGCCGGGATACGATCGCTGTCGGGCGCGTCGGCGCTTGGATCCGCGATGACGGTGGTCGCGGCGGCCGAGCTCGACGCCGGCGCCGGCGCCGGCTCGGGCTCCTCGGGCGCCTCGTCGGGGACGACATCCTCCTCAGCGGCGGCGGGCTCGGCGGACGGCTTAAAGGCCGCGAGCGCCGCCTCCGGATCCTCACCTTCTTTGCCGAGCACGGCGATCGGGGCGCCGAGCGCGAGGGTCTCGCCCTCCTCGGCGACGAGCTTGAGCACGTAGCCGGCGTCGAAGGACTCGAACTCCATCGTCGCCTTGTCGGTCTCGATCTCGGCGATGACCTGGCCACGCTTGACCTTCTCGCCTAGCGCCACGCGCCACTGCGCGATAACGCCTTCTTCCATCGTGTCGGTGAGGCGGGGCAGCTCGACTACTGTTGCCATGGGATTGCTCTGGGACGATCGGGTGAGAGGTCGTGGGGAAAACGAGCTTGCGCTCAGGTCCGGTAGCAGACCTTCTTGATGGCCTCGAGCGCGCGCTCGGGCTGCGGGATGCACATGTCCTCGAGGTTCTCCGCGTAGGGGAACGGCACGTCCTCGTAGCACGCGCGAGCGACCGGCGCGTCGAGCCAGTCGAAGGCGAGCTCCTGGATCCGCGTGACGATCTCGGCCCCGACGCCGCCGTAGGGCCAGCCGTGGTAGACGAGCGCGCAGCGGTTGGTCTTCTTGACGCTGTTGATGATCGCCTCGTCGTCGAGCGGGCGCAGCGTGCGAAGATCGATGACCTCGGCGTCGATGCCTTCCTTCTCGGCGAGCTCGGCCGCCTTCAGCGCGACGGGGACGCCCTGCCCCCACGTGATGACGGTGACCTCGTCGCCCGGCCGCTTGATGTCGGCCTTGCCGATCTCGATGAGGTACTCGTCCTCGGGCACCTCGCCCTTCACGGCGTACATCAGCTCGCTCTCGAGGAAGACCACGGGGTTCTCGTCCCGGATCGCGCTCTTCAGCAGGCCCTTGGCGTCGTAGGGCGTCGCCACCGCGACCACCTTGAGGCCCGGGATGTGGGCGTAGAAGGCTTCGAAGGCCTGGCTGTGCGTGGAGCCGAGCATGTGCGCGGCCGCGTTGGGTCCGCGGAACACGATCGGGACGCTAAATTGCCCGTTGGTCATGTGCCGGATCTTGCTCGCGTTGTTCAAGATCTGGTCAAACGCGACCGCCGAGAAGTTAAACGTCATGAACTCGATGATCGGCCGCAGCCCGCACATCGCGGCGCCGATGCCGACGCCGGCGAAGCCGGTCTCGACGATCGGCGTGTCGACCACTCGGCGCTCGCCGAACTCCTCGAGCAGCCCCTCGCTGGCCTTGTACGCGCCGTTGTAGTGCCCGACCTCTTCGCCCATGAGGAACACGCGCTCGTCGCGCTGCATCTCCTCGCGCATGGCGTCGCGGATGGCTTGACGGATCTGGATGACTGGCATTGGGAGTGTCTCCTGTCTCGTACCGACTACCTAGCTAGCTCAGCGCTCGCGCCGCTAGACGATGATGTTGGCGAAGCGGGCCTCGGGGTCAGGTTGCGGGGACGCGTCGGCGAAGCGCGAGGCCTCGGCCATCTCCTCGACGATGCCGTCGTCGATCGCCTCCAGCTCCTCCTCGGACATGCCGTAGAGCGTCTGCAGCGCGTCGGTCGCCCGCTCGAGCGGGTCCTGCTTGCGCCACGCGCTGACCTCGTCTTTTTGCCGGTACTTGGCGGGGTCGCTCATCGAGTGCCCGCGGAAGCGGTAGGTGATCATCTCGATCAGCGTCGGCTGACGGTTCTCGCGCGCGCGCTCGATCGCCTCCTTCAGGCGATCGCGCGTCGCGGTCACGCTGGTGACCTGGAAGCGATCGGAGGCGAAGCCGTAGCCCTTGGCCCGCGCGGTGATGTCCTCCACGGGGATCGTGCGGTGCAGCGGCGTGCCCATCGAGAACCGGTTGTTCTCGACCACGAAGACGATTGGGAGGTCCCACAGCCCCGAGAGCGTCATGCCCTCATGAACAGGTCCAATGCCGACCGCGCCGTCGCCCATGAAGCACAGCGTGACCTTGCCGTCGTCGCTGTACTTCGACGCGAACGCGTGCCCGGCCGCCACCGGGATGTGGTTGCCGACGATCGCGTAGCCGCCCCACATGCCGCGATCACGATCGAAGAAGTGCATCGAGCCGCCGATCCCCCCGACGAGCCCGTCCTTCTTGCCGAACAGCTCCGCCATGCACGGCCCGGCGGGCGAGCCGAGCGCGAGCGCCATGCCGTGGGTTCGGTAGGTCGAGACCACGCGATCGCCGGGCTGAATGGCCTCGGCGGTCGCCACCGCGATCGCCTCCTGGCCGATGTACAGATGCAAAAACCCGCTGATCTTGCCGCGCGTGTAGGCGCGGGCGGCCGCCTCCTCAAAGCGGCGAATTCGCAGCATCTCCCGGTAGTGCTTGAGCACCTCGTCCTTGTCGGGAAAGTGCCGCTTGAGGTCTTCTGGCGAGAGCTCGGTAGGGGGGAAATCCGGGCCTTTGGCGGGTTTGGTCATGGGCGTGCGGCAAAATAGCACCGCGCCGACAGGCGTGGAACCCTCCCACCTCACGCCAGCCGAGCGCTTCCGAACCGCGGGCGCGCAGTCGCTTGCGCGGTCCATCCCGTCGTGACGGCGCAGCGGGAGGTGCCCACCGCGCGCGTCCCGAGCCGCGCGCACGTGGGGTATACATCGCGCCATGCAGACGTCGGATTCGCACCTCGCAGACGACCGCAGCGCCCCCATCTCCACGCCGGCGGTGATCGCCAGCCAGGTCCTCGGCGCTGACGGAGCGCCGCCGCGACTCGACGCGCTCGACGAGGCGACCTTGACGGCGTACCTGAGCGGCGCGGTCTCGGTCTGGGACCTGATGGCTGCCGCCGATCGACTCCGACGCGCGCGCTTCGGCTCCGAGGTCCACCTCTGCTCCATCGTCAACGCGAAGAAGGGCGGCTGTCCCGAGGACTGCGGCTTCTGCTCGCAATCGCGGCACTTCTCGACCGGGATCCAGGCCGAGAAGTTCCTCCCCCCAGAGGAGATCACGGCGGCGAGCGAGAAGGCGCGCAGCCAGGGCGCGACCGCGCTCGGGCTCGTGACCGCGACCCGCGGCATGTCGGATGACGGCAAGGCGCTCGAGCACATGATCGAGGGCGTCAAGGCGGTGCGCGCCGCCGGTCACACCGAGGCCCACGCCTCGCTCGGCTTCCTGAGCGTGGACGCGCTGCAGCGCCTTAAGGACGCGGGCTTGACCGAGCTCAACCACAACCTCGAGTCCGGCCGCAGCTTCTTCTCCAAGATCGTCACGACCCACTCCTACGACGAGCGGATCGAGACCATCCGCCACGCCAAGCGGATCGGCCTGCGGACCTGCGTCGGCGGGATCTTCGGGATGGGCGAGACGCCGGCGCACCGCGCCGAGCTGGCGATGGAGCTGCGCGCGCTCGATGTCGACGAGGTCCCGCTCAACTTCTTGGTCAGCATCGACGGCACGCGGCTCGAGAAGGTCGAGCCGCTGGAGCCCATGGAGATGCTGCGGATCATCGCGTGCTTCCGCCTCGCGCTCCCGCGCCAGAACATCTTCATCGCCGCCGGGCGCACGCACCTCGGCCAGCTCACGCCGATGATGTTCGCCGCGGGCGCCTCCGGCATGATGGTCGGCGACTTCTTGACGACCCCGAACCGCACGGTCGACGACGACCTGCGGATGCTCGAGGAGCTCGGGCTCAAGGGCCAGGTCTGCGGCGCGCCGCGGCCCGAGCTGCAGGAGCTGCCTGGGGGCGCGAGCGCGCCCGTGCGGCTGCCTGTCGTCGCCTGATCACCCGCTCCCCAGGAACGCGCCATGTGGACGCCGCCCGCGCGAATCCGTCACCGCGTCAGCGAGACGCGCTGGCCGAGCGCCGAGGAGGCCGCCGGCAGCCGGTGGTTCTCGCCGATCGCGATCGGTGACGGCACGCGGCTCGAGCAGCGCACCTGGGTGCCGGCGATGGTCCCGTGGCGCGCGACGGAGGACGGCGAGGTGACGCCCGACGTGATCGGCTGGTACCGACGCTTCGCCCAGGGGCGGCCGGGCGCGATCGTGGTCGAGGCGACGGGCATCCGCGACATCCCCAGCGGGCCGCTGCTGCGCATCGGCGACGATCGCTTCATCCCGGGCCTGCGCGCGCTCACCGAGGCGGTGCGCGAGGCGAGCGAGGGCCGCACGCGCCTGCTGATCCAGCTCATCGACTTCCTCGCGGTCAAGCGCAGGCCGCCGCCCGAGAAGTTCTTCGCGAGGTTCTTGCGCCCCGACGCCGGGCACCGAGCGCGGATGGCCCGAGCGACAGGTGAGGAGCGCTGGCTGAGCGTCGACGAGCAGGCGCTGCGCGGGGCGCTGCTGGCGGCCGACGACGAGCTGCGCGCGGCCGTGCTGACGGCCCGCGAACGTCGTGATCTCTCTTTCGGCTACCGCGAGGAGGTCAATGACCTCGAGCTGCCGCACATCCGCGCGCTGCCGCAGACGCTGCCGGGGCTGTTCGCCGACGCCTCCGCGCGCGCGCAGGCTGCTGGCTTTGACGGCGTCGAGCTGCACTACGCCCACGCGTACACCATGGCGAGCTTCCTCTCGCGGACCAACACCCGCGTCGACGGCTACGGCGCGACCCTCGAGGGGCGCGCTCGCCTGCCGCTCGAGGTCTACGCGGCCGTGCGCGCGCGGGTCGGCGCGCGCTACCCGGTCGGCTGTCGCATGCTCGGGCACGAGGTCATCGCGGACGGCAGCGACCTCGCGGACGCGTGCTACTTCGCCGCCGCCTTCGCGCGCGCCGGGATGGACTTCATCAGCGTTTCGAAGGGTGGCAAGTTCGACGACGCGAAGCGCCCCAAGGTCGGTCACGCGGTCTACCCCTACACCGGTCAGAGCGGCTACGAGTGCATGCCGACGGTGTACAGCGACGCGCGCGGGCCGTTCGCCCGCAACATCCCGCTGGCCGCCACGATCCGCGAGGCGATCCACGAGATCGGGCTGACGACCCCGGTCGTCGCCGCCGGCGGGATCAACAGCTTCGAACAGGCCGAGGCGATCTTGGCGCGCGGCGAGGCGGATATCGTCGCGGCCGCGCGGCAGTCCCTCGCCGACCCCGACTGGTTTCGCAAGATCCGGCTCGGGCGCGGCGCCGAGATCCGACGCTGCAAATTCACGAACTACTGCGAGGCGCTCGACACCCACCACAAGCAGGTGACCTGCCAGCTGTGGGATCGCGCCGGGCTCGACGAGCCCGACGTGCCGCTCTCAAAGGACGGCCGCAGGCGCCTGCTCGCCCCGCGCTGGGATCCCGCCGCAGGCGACTAGTCGACCCCGAGGCTGCGCTTGATCGCCAGGAGCTCGTCATCGATCGCGCGCTCGCGCTGCTCGGCCGCGCGTTCGCGCTCCGCTCGCCTCGCCTCGGCCCGCGCCCGCGCCTCGGCGGCCTCCGCCTCTGCCCGCGCCTCCGCCTCCTCCCGCTCACGCGGCGTGAGTTCGGGCGCGCCGGTCTCCTCGAGCTCCATCACCGCCTGGCACGCGCTGCAGACGAAGTTCGTCGTCTCCGAGCTCCAGAGGTCAACGAAGGCGTAGGCGGTGTAGGTCTTCTCGACGACGCACTCGCGGAAGGTCGTCGTCCCCCCGCACTCCGGGCACGCGCGCCGCACGGCCCGCCCATCGGGGACAGGGCGAACCTTCTGCTTGCGACCGAACAGGACGAAGGGCATTGGGTGAGTCTACCCGACAGGCTAGTCCTGGATCTTCGCCTCGACGACGGCGGCCACGATGTCGCGCTCGAGCTGCACGTGCGCGAGCAGGTCGGACTCCGGGAGCCCGGCCGCGTCGACGACGTAGGCGCCCACCTCGTCATCGAACGAGGCGATGACGGGCTCGCTCTCGAAGTCCTCGGTTGAGAACCAGACGCGGACAGGCGCGCGCACGGTCAACACCGCGTCGGGCCCGACGGTCGCGTCGAGCAGGCGATAGCCGCCCGAGGGGTAGCTGAGCTCCTCCTCGGCTGCGGGCGCGGGCGCGGTCCAGCGCAGCTCGATCTGCGCGCCGTCGCGGGTCCCCTCGAGCAGCGAGTCCGCCGGAGCCCGCACGAGCACGGGGCTCGAGATGACCTCGTAGGGGACTTCCTCCGCGCCGCTCCAGGCCTCGCCGCGGGCGACGAGCCGCACGCGCGCCCCGGGGAAGTCGAGCGGGAGCTGCCAGTCGACGAACCAGTTGTGGGCCCGCGACGCGGCGACCGTGCCGTTCGACGGCGGGTCGGGATCGTAGTGCGTGAGCATGTGGTAGCGCGTGTTGTCGAGCCCGGTGCCGGGCCAGCCGCTCGGCGAGGGATACAGCGTCCAGGCGCCGTCCCCCGGATCGATCTCGACCTGCACGAGCGGCGAGCCGACGGACGGGTCGCCGCCGCCCCACCCAAAGCGCAGCGTCTGTCCGCGCTCGATCTCCGCGGGCACGTCCTGCAGCAGCTCACCGGCGGTGGTGCTGCTCTCGAGCGCGCGCGGCTCGAAGCTTGACGGGCCCGAGAGGTCCTCGGAGTCGGTCGCGAACACCGGCTCGTCGTCCCCTGCGAGCAGGCCGTCGACCAGCTCGAGCTGCCGGTCGACGAGGTGCTTCGCGCCGAGCGGACCCCACAGCGACATCTCGACCTCGTAGCCGCCCTGGTACCAGTCATCCGGGTGCGAGAGGTACAGCAGGTGATCCTGCGAGTAGCCGAAGGCGAGCGTCTCGACCCCGCCGCCCCCGGGCAGGCCGCGCGTCGCCATCGACTCGCGCAGGTACTTGATCACCGAGTAGAGCGGCTCCCCGGGGAGGCTGACCATAAAGACGTTCCCGATCAACGCGGTCGTCAAGTAGGTCTGGTGGAACTGCCCGTGCGGGATCGGCTGCTGCAGACCTGAGAGCAGCGCGCTCACGTCCTGGCAGAACTTGGGTCGCCCCTCCATCGAGGTCTCGGGGTTGTTGTCGTCGATGACCTCGTCGTTGTCGGTGCACTGCCAGCCGCCCCACTGGTAGGGGATGCCGCCGCCGCCGATGAACTCCGGCACTTCGTCGTAGCCGATCTGGTCGTAGCGCAGATCGACGCGGCGCGAGCGGACCGCGAGCGTCGCGTCGCGCTCCCACGCCAGCGTCTTGTACAGGTCGTAGATCCTCGGCGCCGCGACCTCGCCGATCATCTCGGCGCGCGCGGGCGGCGAGTGACCGAGATGACCGCCCGCCGGCGAGGCGTCACCACCACCTGACTGAATGAACATCCCGAGGATCGGCCGCTGCTCCCGCGCGAAGAAGTACTCTTCGAACTTCATCTCGAGGCCGCCGGCGGAGTCCTCCGTGAGCAGCTCGTTCTCCTCGCTGAACAGCGTGCCGTGCATGCCGAAGTTGATGAGCGTCGCCAGCGGCGCCCCGTCGTCGCCCGCGCGCCGGACCGCGAACAGCGTCAGCCGCGGATCCTTGCCGTAGGTCGGGTTGTTCTCGCCGCGGCGGTCCCGGTACACCAGATCCTGCGGGTCCCAGTCGTCCTGGTAGCCGAAGCCCCACTCGGCGTCGTCGAGGTCATCGACCGCGCGCTTGATCGTCTCGGCGAAGGCGGTGGTCAAGCGATCGATGACCTCCTCGTCCGGCGAGTCGGCGCCGACCGCAGCGAGCTGCGGCGGGAGGCGCCAGTAGCGAGCGTGGGTGTGGTGCGAGTGCGTCGCGCCGGTCAGCAAGCGACCCTCGAAGTCGAGGCCGTGATCCTCGGCGAGCTTGCGGATCGTCCCCTCGGTGAGCGAGTCCTCGCCGCTCATGGTCGGCAGCTTGACGAGCGCGACGCGCTCGCCCTCGACCTCGAGCACCATCGCCTTGATCGTCAAGTAGCCGTAGAAGCCGCGCGTCCCGTTGAGCACGTCCATCCACGGCGACTTCACCTTCGGCAGGCGCGCGCCGTAGCCCGCCATCGAGATCCCCACGGGATCTGCCAGGTAGCCGACCGCGACCCCGGCGCGCAGCGGTCCGTGGGGGAGCTCCGCCGACGCGTCACCGGTCGTCTCGGCCGTGTCGGTCGTATCGGTCGTCGCGGCGTCGCTGGTGACCGAGGTGCTGGCGGGCGCTTCGCCCGTCGTGCCGTCGCTGATCGTCCCGTCGCCCGCGTCGCCGCAGGCGATCGCGAATACGCACGCTAGCCCCCCGAAGGCGGCCGCGCGCGCGCCGGAGCTGCTAACACCACTGACAATCCGTGTCCATGAAGCCATCGCGGTTTCGAGCTTAGGAGCCTGCTCCCCGCGGTTCAAGCCCCTGAGCCGGGCCGATCTTCCCGCGGGTGAGGCGGCGGGAGCGGCACCTGACGCGCTGGCAGTATCATGGGCGCGCGACGACGCAGAATCGCACCGCAGCGCAGTGACGCTTGAATCACCACGGAGGGCAGCGCCTACCCGCCACACGCGGGAGACGCCGGAGACGGGCGAGACGCCGCGCAGGTCCGTCTCGCCTCTCGGGGTCGTCGTGCCGCTCCTCGGCCTCCTCGTCAGCGCGTCAGCACACGCAGAGCCGGCCGCGCCGACGCCGAGCGCCCCCGAGGAGCACTGGCCGGAGCACCACGATGACACGCCCCCACCCACCGGTGATGGCGAGCCGCGACCTCCGGACAACGTCACCGCCGCCGAACCGGAGCCAGACACCAGCTCGCCCAGCGCCCCCCTTGACCCATCGAGCGGTACGCCCGCCGACCCGCAGGACGGTGGGTCCACCGACCCACCGAGCGATACACCCGACGCGCCCGCCGACGCGCCCGCCGACGCGCACGCCGACGCGCCCGCCGACGCGCCCGCCGATACGCCGACCCACCCCGACTCGGAGCCAGCGGACGACGTCCCCACGGAGTCGCCGGTTGAGGAGCCCGCGGAGAGGCCGGTCAAGCGCCGACGCTGGCGACGCGCGTTCAGTGCGACCCCCGAAGAGACGCAGGACGAAGACGGCGAGGAGGAAAGTACCCTCGACGCGACGACGCCTCGGCAATCGACGATCCCAGAGTGGTTCATCGCGGCGGACGCCGCGACCCCGCGCCCCGCCTCCGCCGACGACACGACGGTCTCCAAGCGCCTCACGGCCAAGAAGAAGGTCCACAGCGTCCTGCCGCTCCCGACGGTCCGGGTCGAGCCGCTGGTGGGCCTTCAGATCGGCGCGCGGCTGGCCTACGCGTACCGCCCCGAGGACAAGCTCAAGGTCCTCGCCATGCTCTCGGCGCGCGTCTCGCTGCGCAACGTGCATGAGTACGGCGTCAATTTTGTGCTCTGGGATCTCCTGCACCTCAACGAGCGCTTCCGCTTCGGCCTCAACGCGCGCTACGACCCGGTGTTCCCGTACTTCGGCCTCGACCAGAAGAAATCGCTCAAGCAGATCTTCGCGCGCGGAGAGGACTCGATCTACAGCGAGGTCACGACGATCGACTCGTACTTCCAGTACCAGCAGCCGATCACGAGCTACGGGCCGGGGACGCTGCGCATGCTGTTCGGTCTCAACTACGCCTACGATCGCGTGCAGGCCTACCCCGACACGCTGCTGGTCGACGAGCAGCCGCAGTACCTCGGCGACACCCATCGCGTGCCGGGGCACACCGGCCTCAGCTGGGACAGCCGCGACAACGTGTACAGCCCGCGGTTCGGCGGCCTGCACGACGTCGTGTTCGCCGCGGCTCCGCCCGTCGGCGATCGCGACGCGTGGGGCCTCATCGCCGTCAGCTTTCGGTGGTACCGACGGCTCGGGCTCGACGAGATCATCTTTGCGACCCGCATCGCGGTCGACGGGCTCTACGGCGACGCGCCCTTCGTCCCCCTCGGCCAGCTCTACGGCTTCCCCTCCCCCGACGCCTACGGCGGGCACACGATCGGCCGCGGCTTCCTACGCCGGCGATACATCGGCCGCTTCAAGGGCGTGTGGAGCAGCGAGCTGCGCTTCGAGCCCATCGAGTTCGGACTGTTCAAGGGCAAGCGCAAGCTCGCGCTCGGCTTCAAGGGCTTCGTCGAGCTCGGGCGCGTGATTCAGGACAGCGAGCCGATCTTCGACGACATCCACGTCTCCGGCGGACCAGGGATCTACTTTATCTGGGATCGCTTCGCGGTGATCCGCTTCGACGTGGGCCTCAGCGGCGAGTTCGTCGGCTTCTACCTGCTCACCGGGCACGCGTTCTAGCCCGCGGCGGGTTCGCCTGCCTCCGGCGTCCCGACGCCCTCGGGGTTCACCGGCAGCACCACCCAGAAGCACGAGCCCCGCGGGATGATCGGGTCGACGCCGACGGAGCCGCCCATCGCGTCGACGAGGTGCTTGACGATCGCCAGCCCGAGCCCGGTGCCGCCGACGCTGCGCGAGCGCCCGGGGTCGACTCGATAAAAACGCTCGAACACCCGCGGGCGATGCACGGCCTCGATGCCGGGGCCGTCATCGCGGATCTCGATCCGGACCGTCGCGGGGCGCCCCTCCTCCCCCTCGTCGAACTTCGCCTCGAGCGAGACGTGACCGCCGACCTGCGTGTACTTCACCGCGTTCTCGACGAGGTTCAGCAGCACGTGGTCGAGCGCCTGCGTGTCCCCCCACACCACGAGATCCGACTCGATATCGCGGCTCAGCGTGATGTTCTTCTTCACCGCCAGCTCGTCGACCGCCTGAAGCACCTTGCTCGTCAGAGGCTCGATGCGCAGGTAGTCCGGATCGAGCTCGTAGCGCCCGGACTCGATGCGCGAGATCTCGAGCAGATCGTTGACCAGGTTCGAGAGCCGCTCGGACGCGCGCAGCTGCGCGTCGAGGAAGCGCCGCGCCAGCTCGGGCCGCTCGAGCGCGCCGTCGAGCAGGGTCTCCGCGTTCGCCCGGACGATGCCGACCGGCGTCCGCAGCTCGTGCGAGACGTTCGCTACGAAGTCCCGACGCACGCTCTCGAGCCGGCGGAGGTCGGTGACATCCTGGACCGCGACGACGACGCCGCGGTTCTCCGGCAGCCGCGCGACCCGGGCGACGACCACGCGACGCGGCGGGCCGATGACCTCGAACTCGGCGCTCCCGGACTCCCCCTTGAGGCCCTCGCGCACGAGCTCGTGAAGCGACGGGATCCGGATGACATCGACGAGCTCGCGCCCGATCGTCGCAGGCGGCAGGCGAAACAGGGTGCGCGCGGCCCGGTTGACCATGGTCAGCCGCCGGTCCTCGTCGATCGAGAGCACCGCGTCCGCGAGCCCCTCGAGCACCGCCTCGAACCGGCTGCGCTCCTGCGCCAGCGTCTCCATCGTGCGCTCGAGATCACCGGCGAGCTTATTGAAGCTGCCCGCCAGCCCGCCGAACTCTTCGCTCGCCAGCAGCATGCCCTTCTCGCTCGTGCCGTTCGCGAGCCGCTGGGCCTCGCCGACCACGACGCGCAGCGCTCGCGACAGCAGGCTCGAGGTGATCCAGCTCATGAACACCGCGAGCGCCAACCCGCTCAGCGCGGCGAGCACGAACACGATGCGAAGGGCTCGCACGGCGTCTTGCAGCGCCCGCAGCGGCCGCGCGACGCGAATCGTCCCCGCGCCGCCGTCGAGCTGACACGGAATCGCGGCGTACAGCATGGTCACGTTGAGCGTGTCGCTGTGACGCAGCGCGACGCCAAAGCCCTCGCTCTCGTGCGCCGCGACCACCTCGGGTCGCACGCTGTGATTGTCCATGCGCTCGGGATCTCGCTTCGAGTCGCCGAGCACCATGCCGTCCGAGCCGATCACGGTCACGCGCGCCTCGAGCGTGTGCCCGACACGCTCGGTGAAGCCCGTGAGCGCCGGCACGCCGACTCCTTGGGCCATCTCGCAGGTCAGCTTCGCGTACGCGCCGAGCTCCTGCTCCATGCGCGCCTGCGTCCACCCCCGGACGCGCTGCTCAAAATAGATCCCTCCCACGCCGACGGTGGAGAGCACGAGCATGACCGAGATGAGGAAGATGCGTCCGCGCAGCCCTAGCTTCAAGACGCGCCCTCGCGCTCATCGGGGACCTCGGCCGTGAAGCGATACCCGACGCCGCGCAGCGTCTCCACGTATCCAGCCGCCAGCCCGAGCTTCTTTCGCAGCCGCCGAACGTGGGTGTCAACGGTTCGCGTCGTGATGCCGGGCTGAACGCCCCAGACATCGTTGAGCAGCACGTCCCGCGTCTGCACGCGACCGCGACGCGCGATCAGGGTCGTCAGCAGCCGGAACTCGAGCGCCGTGAACACGACCTCCTGGCCGTCGATCCACACGCGATGACCGCCCGTGTCGACCCGCAGCCGCCCGAAGCGAGCCGGCACCGGCGTGGTCTCTGCGGGCTGCCGTCGCCGGAGCACCGCCTTGACCCGCAGCGCGAGCTCGCGAACGCTAAACGGTTTAACCACGTAGTCATCGGCGCCCACCTCAAAGCCGACCACGCGATCGACCTCCTCCGACTTGGCCGTCATCATGATGATCGGCGTCTCACGGGTCGCCGGCTCCGCACGCAGGCGCTTGCACAGCGTCGTGCCCGAGCCGTCGGGGAGCATGAGATCGAGGAGGATCAGGTCGGGGGTGGGCGTCCCGGTCGCGGACGCGAACGCGGCCTCGACCGTGCCCGCCGACCGCGTCCGGAAGCCCTCCTTCTCGAGCGCGAACTCGAGGGTGTCGACGAGATCCGTCTCGTCTTCAACAATCAGAATCAACCCGGACATCGGAGTCATGGTGCGCGTGGGTTCCCGAAGCGAAACCGCGGCGATAATAGCGGATCGGGGGGTGTTTCTCGCGCGTAACACGGGTGACACAGTGCGAACACGGCGCAGAAAAAAATCCTGCACCCGACGCAACGCCTGCACCGATCGGCCGACTGGATCCGCGATGCCGCACGACAACGCGATCCACTCCTTTCGCCCCCGGACCCTCCCTCCCCACACCCCGTCGACGCCGCGCTCCGCTCGCTCGACGCCGCCCCGCCTCCCCCGTCCGACCCGCGCCGCGGTCGTTCGAGAGCTCGGCCTCATCGGCGACTCACCGGCCTTTCACGACATGCTGCGCTCGGTCGAACGCCTGGCCGCCATCGACCGCCCCGTGCTGCTCTCCGGCGAGACCGGCACCGGGAAAGAGCTCGCAGCGCGCGCGCTTCATCGCCTCAGCGGTCGCCACCGCGGCCCCTTCGTCGCCGTCAACTGCGGCGCGATCCCGGCGGCGCTGTTCGAGAGCGAACTCTTTGGCCACGTCCGCGGCGCGTTCACCGGTGCGCACCGCGATCACGCCGGCGCGTTCGCCCGGGCGAGCGGCGGCACGCTGTTCCTCGACGAGGTCGCCGAGCTCCCACTCCCATTGCAGTCCAAGTTGCTGCGCGTGCTCGAGACTCGGCGCGTCTCGCCGGTCGGCGCCGAGCGCGAGTACGAGATCAACGTGCGCGTTGTCTCGGCCACTCACCGCCCGCTCGATCGCTGGGTCCGTGAGGGTCAGTTCCGCGAGGACCTGTTTCACCGCCTCGGCGTCCTCACCATCTCGATCCCGCCGCTTCGCGCCCGCAAGGGCGACCTCGCCCTGCTCATCGACAGCTTCACCGCCGCGATCGCCGAGGAGCTCGGGCGCCCGGTCCTGATCGACGCCGAGGCGCGCGAGGCCGCCGAGATCTTCCCATGGCCCGGGAACATCCGCGAGCTTCGCAACGCGATCCTGCGGGCCGCCGCGCTCACGGACGGACCGATCTTCAAGCGCGCGCTGCTCCCCCGCCGCGCCGACAGCCCGGTTCGCGGAGACGCCAACACCATCACGATCCCGCGCGGGACGTTCGCCGAGATGAAGCTCGCGCTGATCCGCCACTACCTCGCCGAGGCCGGCTCGATCCGCAAGGCCTCGCGCGTGCTGAAGGTCCCGCGCAGCACCCTCGGCGCGTGGCTCAAGCGATAGTCGAGCCCAGACACGGCGGGGGCGTCGGACTCCCGCCGTGTCCTGAGAGGGACAGCTATTCGCCGCGACCCGCGACCGCGGCGGCCATCTCGCTCGCCAACGCGGCGCCGTCCGTGTGATCGAGTCGACGCGCGGGCCACCCAACGCCGAGCCCCTGCCGGCTGTCGGGTTTCGGGATGATGTGGAAGTGCACGTGGAACACGGCCTGATGCGCGCCGGACCCGTTGTTCTGTAGGATGTTGTAGGCCTTGGTCCCGGTCGCCTGCACGACCGCGCGACACAAGCGCGGGAGCACGCGACCGATCGCGGCGCTGGCCTCATCGCTGAGCTGGTCGAGCGTCTCCGCCGGCTCCTTCGGGATCACGAGCGTATGCCCGCGGCTGACCGGGTTGATGTCGAGAAACGCCAGCACGTGCTCGTCCTCGTAGACCTTGTGGCACGGGATTTCGCCGCTGATGATGCGCTTGAAGATCGTATCCGCCATTCCACGCTCCTCGCCGTCGACGCGGGCGCGCGCCGCGACGTCGGCCGCGAGTATGCGTCCAGCCCCGAGCCGGCGTCTAGTGACCGTTTGAGTGATGACGCTATCGAACGTAGATCGCGTAGCGCCAGCCCGGGAGCGCGATCGCGTCGTCGTGGGCGGCTCCGCAGCATGGAGCGTCGAGCGACCAATTCGCCCACGGGTCCTCGGGCGCGGAGTCGGGGTCGTATCCCCACAAGGTCCGCCCCTCGGCGTCGACCAAGCCCACGTGAAGGCTCTCCGCCGTGTCAGCGGGCGCGACCTCGACGCTCGCCCCGCCGGGCTCGACCTCAGCCGTCACCGCCGGCTCATTCGCGCCGCAATCGCCCTCGAGCACACACAAGCCCTCGAGACCATTTGGCGCGCTGATGAGGCCGTAGTGATCGGCGTCCTCTGCAGACGACGGAGCCCAGACAAACGCGACATCGTGCAGCTCCTCGAGTGGGAGCCCCACGCTCTTCACCGCAGCGCTCGTGTGCAGCGGCGAGACCAGCGTCAGGGCCTCGGCCTTGCTCAACGCCGCGTGGAATTCGCTCGCGGCGACCTGACCCGGCTCGGGCTTTTGGTAGTGGAAGACCTGGATCCAGCCGCCGCCCGCGAAGCTCTGCTCGCACCACACCAGCACGGCGTCCGCGTCCCCATCCTCACCGTCGGGATCGATGAGGTACGGACCATCCGTCCCGCCGAGGCCGAGGTTCAATACATCTTGGCAGCTCCGCGGCGCGACGCACACGCCCGAGGCGCACTGCCCCGAGAGACAGTCCGAAGCGCTCGCGCACCAAGAGCCCTCGACACACGGCGCGCACGCGGATCCTCCACAGTCGACGTCGCTCTCGTCCCCGCTCAGCACGCCGTCGAGGCACCACGACACCCCGCAGTCCGCGGGGCAGCCGTCGCCGTCGTCGGTGTTGCCGTCATCACAGGCCTCTACGCCGAGCCACAACACCCCGTCACCGCAGATGGCGTCGGCGCACGTGTTGGAGCAAGCGTCGCCGTCGACCGCGTTCCCGTCATCGCACTCCTCGACGCCCTCGTGCTCGACCCCGTCGCCGCACACCGCCGAGACGCAGCTGCTCAGGCAGGCGTCACCATCGTCGAGATTTCCGTCGTCACACTCCTCATCGGGGTCGAGACGACCGTCGCCGCAACGATGTCTTGAGTCACCCGAGCCGCCCGAGCCGCCCTCGTCCTCGCCGCCACCGCTGCCCGCGGCCGCGGTCTCCGTCCCCTCCGCACCCGTGGTCTCGTCCGCGTCTGTTGTGGGCGTCCCCTCGAGCGAATCCGCGGTCCCCGTCCCCGATGTCTCGCCCCCGGTCCCTGGCACCTCGTCAGCGAGGGCGCAGCCGCCAACGCTTCCCGCGACGCAGAGCGCCCCGCACAGCAGCAAACCGGCGAACGCGACGGGGGACAACGCGGGCGTGCCCGCGCGCGGTCGTGCAATTCTGCAGCATCCTTGCATGGCTCCAGGACCCTCCCACGAACGCCTTATCCGGTTGTGATCACGCGCGTTTGCACCATCCCTGGCAGGACGCTAGGGTTGCCAATCACGACGCTGGGGGTGGCCCGCACCTCCCTCGAGCAATCAACCAAGCTTCGTGGCTGCGGGCCTGAGAGAGACCCCTTGAACCTGACCCGGGTCATACCGGCGGAGGAAAGCGAACCCACATGGATACGCCACAGGATCCCAAGAGCAGACCGCGCATCGACCTCAACATCGCCGGCGACGACGTCACGCCGGTCCGCACGCTGCCCGCGCTCGAGCACAGCTTCCCTAACTCCAAGAAGATCACGGTCGGCGACCACGGCGTCCCCTTCCGCGAGATCACGCTCACCGGCGATGAGCCCCCGGTGCGCGTCTACGACACCACCGGCCCCCAGGGTGTCGATCCGCGCGCCGGTCTGCCCAAGCGCCGCGCCGAGTGGATCGCGCGTCGCCTCGCCACCAGCGACGGCAACAACACGCAGATGCACTACGCCCGTCAGGGCCTCATCACCGAGGAGATGCGCTTCGTCGCGCTCCGCGAGCAGCTCGACCCCGAGTTCGTGCGCAGCGAGATCGCCTGCGGGCGCGCGATCATCCCGGCGAACATCAAGCACCCCGAGCTCGAGCCGATGATCATCGGCCGAAACTTCTTGGTGAAGATCAACGCCAACATCGGCAACTCGGCCGTGTCCTCCTCGATCGAGGAGGAGGTCGAGAAGCTGCAGTGGGCGACGCGCTGGGGCGCGGACACGGTCATGGACCTGTCGACCGGCAGCAACATCAAAGAGACGCGCGAGTGGATCCTGCGCAACAGCCCCGTGCCGATCGGCACGGTCCCGATCTACCAGGCGCTCGAGAAGGTCAAGGGCAAGGTCGAGGACCTCAACATCGACGTGTTCATGGAGACCCTCGTCGAGCAGGCCGAGCAGGGCGTCGACTACTTCACGATCCACGCCGGCGTGCTGCTCCGGCACATCCCGCTGACGGCCGATCGCGTCACCGGCATCGTCTCGCGCGGCGGCTCGATCCTCGCCAAGTGGTGCATGCACTACCACAAGGAGAACTTCCTCTACACGGAGTTCGAGCGCATCTGCGAGCTGATGAAGAAGTACGACATCTCGTTCTCGCTCGGCGACGGCCTGCGCCCAGGCTCGATCGCCGACGCCAACGACGAGGCCCAGTTCGCCGAGCTCTACACCCTCGGCGAGCTGACCGAGATCGCGTGGAAGCACGACGTCCAGGTGATGATCGAGGGCCCGGGGCACGTCCCCATGCACAAGATCAAGCAGAACATGGACGAGCAGCTCGAGCACTGCCACGAGGCCCCCTTCTACACCCTCGGGCCGCTGACCACCGACATCGCGCCGGGCTACGACCACATCACCTCGGCCATCGGCGCCGCGATGATCGGCTCGTTCGGCTGCGCGATGCTCTGCTACGTCACCCCGAAGGAGCACCTCGGGCTCCCGAACAAGCAGGACGTCAAAGACGGCGTCATCGCCTACAAGATCGCCGCCCACGCCGCGGATCTCGCCAAGGGCCACCCCGGGGCGCAGACCCGCGACGACGCGCTGAGCAAGGCGCGCTTCGAGTTCCGCTGGCACGATCAGTTCAACCTCTCGCTCGATCCCGAGACCGCGCGCGAGTTCCACGACGAGACGCTCCCGGCCGCGCCCGCCAAAGAGGCCCACTTCTGCTCGATGTGCGGCCCGCACTTCTGCTCGATGAAGCTGACGCAGGACGTCCGCGACATGAAGAGCGCCGGCGAAGGGCTCAGCTCCGACGAGATCGAGCGCGGGATGGAGGAGAAAGCCCGCGAGTTTCGCGAGCGCGGCGGAAAGCTCTATCTCTCCAACGACGAATCCGCCGCCGAGTAGCGCCCGCCCGGCACCGCCGCGCCGCGTCACCCCGACGCGGCGCGTCGCATTTAAGAACCTGCCTCGGTCGGCTCGACGAGCGCCAGCTTGCCGATGAGGCGCAGCGTGTACACCAGCGAGATCAGCTCGCGCTCGTCGGTTTCGAAGTCCTCGAGCAGCGCGCGCAGGCTCTTGCCCTCGCCGAGCCGCCGCAGGCACAAGCGCTCGCTCGGATAGAGCCGCAGATCATCCTCCAAGGACATCAACGCGCGCTCGCGGTCCCCGCGGAGGACCAGCGCCGGGACCGCGTCGGGTTGCCCGATCGTCGCCCACTGCTGCTCGACCGGCAGCCGATTGCGCGCCCCCTCCATGAGGATCGCGGACATCGGCACGTTGAGCGTAACCGACTCGTCGCAGCTTGAGGCCTCGTCAAACTCCCAGCTGCCCTCGCGCCACGTCAACATCGAGTCGAGGATCCACAGCAGCTGCTCGTGCAGCGACTCGTCGAGCACGCGCTTCGGGATCAGGCGCGCCGCGAGCAGGATCTGCCCGATCCGCCGCCGCCCCCGGTTCTCTTCAATCGCGACCTGGGCCGCTTCGAACTCCTCGCGGGTCAGCAGCCCGCGCTCGCGCAGCCGCTCGGTCAGGCGGTCATCAGGGTGATTGCTGCGGGCGAACACCGGCTGCCCGTAGGTCATCCACATCGACTTGGTCAGCGCGCCGCTTCGCAGCGAGAGGCGCCCCGAGGCCCGCGCGACGTGCAGCCGCCACAGCAGCCCCGGCACCGTGATCCCGCGCAGCTCCCCGCGCGTCGGGACCGAGCTGACGCTCCCGGGCGCGACTTCACCGTTCATCAAACATTGCCTCAAGGCCAGGATACCGCGTCGCCGCCGACGGCACGATCGCGGCGGGCGCGAAAGCGACGAGCGGCGCGCGGAACTGGTCACGCGCGGAGCGGCGCGGCCCCCGACGCGCGACCGCGCGCTCACGGCGGCGCGTGGACCTTCGCCGCGCTGAAGAGCGCCGGGCGCCGGCGCGCGCGTCGCGAGGGAGACGCGCGCCTAGACGCAGTAGAAGCCCAGGTCGGTGATGTTGTAGCACTGCTGCCCGCTCGGACAGGTCTTGCCGTTCGAGCACTCGAGGAAGCAGGCCGAGTCGACGCCGTTGAAGATCGCCGGGATACAGTCCGGCGTCGCGGTGCAGCCGCCGACCGCCGGGCAGTCAGCGTCGCTCACGCAGTTACCGACATCCGTGCACATCCCGTCCGACGGAGGATCGTTGAGCGTGACGCAGCCGAAGTTGATGCCGTTCGGGAAGCCGCCGCACTCGTTGGGATCGAGGCACGGCATGTAGTAGCCGCTGTTGGGCTGCGGGAGGCACTGCGGCTGGTCGTTCATGCAGCCGGAGGTGTCGAGGGTGCAGGAGCCCGTGCACGCGAGGTTACCGCTGTCGTAGCCCTGCGACTGACAGGTCTGCCCGTTGAGGTTGCCGCCGTCGCACGCCTCGCCGGGGTCGACGTTGCCGTCGCCGCAGAACGGCTGCGGCTCGCCCATGCAGCCGTTGGTGTCGAACATGCACGCGCCGGTGCACGCCAGCGTGCCGCTGTCGTAGCCGAAGGTCTGGCACGTGTTGCCGTTGAGGTTCGCGCCGTCACAGACCTCGCTGCCCTCGATGACGCCATCGCCACAGATCGGGCCCATGTTGGTCGTGTTGTCTGTGGTGTCGGTCGTCGTCGTGTCGGTCGTCGTCGTCGTGTCCGTCGTGTCCGTCGTGTCCGTCGTCGGGTTCCCGGTCGTCGGATCGACCGTCGTCCCCGCGGTGGTGCTGTCGTCGGTGGCGACGCCCTCCGTGGTCCCCGCGTCGGTGTCGTCCGTGGTCCCCGCGTCGGTCGACGCGTTGCTCACGTTCGACGCGCCCGAGTTACTGACGGCGCCTGAACCCGAGAAGCTTGAGTCGCCGGGGTCTCCCCCCACCGTGCACGCGAGCGCCGTCGTCATCAGGAGAGAGGTACATGCCGCGCCGACGAGCGCCCTCGGGTTCAGTTGTTTTATCCACATATCATCACGTCTCCGAAGATGTACCGTCGTCACCCAATCACGACGTCTGTCGTTGTTTCCCCACGTTGGCAGCCACGGTCCAATTCATTTGTATCGACTCACTCCATGGCCCGTCAAGCTACGCGATTCCCCCGGCACGATCACGACGCTCGCGTTGACCTCCTGAACGGCCGGAGACGGACAGCTCGACTCGTCGCGACCGCGGACGACGAGCTCGTTCCGGTCGTCCTCGCCGCGTCCTCGGTCGACGCGACTGGATGAAACGCGGCCGACCGTGCGCCGCGATCGGTCACCGAGCGGCATCACCGTCAAACCGCGTTTCGCCGAAGAGCCCACCAGCGCACGACCGCGGACCGCGAGGGAGAAGTCGACGCGCTGACGTTTCGGGCTGTAGCCCGCGGCTCGACCCGGCCTGCACAGGGCGGGGCCGCCGGCCGCCGCCGCGCGAGGGATGACTCGCGCGCGCGCGCGAGCGCGTACGCGCGCCCTCCGAGCTGACCAAAAGCTCATAACGGGCGAAAGCGAGCGAGCCGCGCGAAGTCGCGAGTGGAGATCCGCTCGAGATATGCGAGCGCTTCGCACTCGCCCCCCGAGGCACACACCGTCGCGCGCACGAAACCGCGCGCGCGCGAGATTGCCCGCCACCCGTCGCGCGATCGATCACCCGCGTACGCCGCGAGGAGCCGTCTATCCCGACCAACAATTGATGCAGATGCACTGTCTGTCGCGCGCATGGGGCCTTGAGGCCACACCGACCCCGACGTGAACCCCCGACGCACCGCGCCGTTGCGTCGCCAGTTCTGCCCGAGCTACGCTGCCCGCGATGGTTGTGCTTGGCGACGTTGTTCGGCGCAGGTGTGGTTCGCCTGTCCTCTCGGCAATTTCCTGTCTCTCGCTGCTGCTGCTGCCGGTCATGTCCACGGGCTGCTACACGGGCCCGGATGACCTGGCGCAGACGAACACGGACTCAGACGCCGGCGACGATGACGACGACGACGACGACGACAACGCCGGCGACGACGACGACGACGATGACGACGTGACCGCGTCGGACTCCGACGGCACGACCGGCGGAACGACCGACAACGTCGGCTCCACCGACGACACCACCAGCAGCACCACCGACGATCCGACCAACGATCCGACCAACGATCCGACCAACGATCCGACCAACAACACGACCGACAGCACGACCGACAGCACGACCACCGGGAACACCACCGACGACAGCACGACCAACAACACGACCGACGACTCGTCGACCAGCACGACCACGGGCAACACCACCGACATGAGCACCAGCTCGACGTCAACGACGGGCGACCCGGACGTCCCCGACGTGCCCTACTGTGGACCGGCGGCGAATTGGCCCCAGGCGTATGACATGGTCGAAGAGGAGATGCTCCCGATCGTCAACATGCACCGGGCGCAGGGGGCGAACTGCGGCTCGCAGGGCAACTTCGGCGCCGCGCCGCCCTTGACCATGAACCCGGCCCTGCGCTGCGCCGCGCGCATGCACTCCAAGGACATGGCCGAGAACAACTACTTCGACCACACGAACCTTCAGAACGAGGGTCCCGGGGATCGGATCGACAAGACCGGCTACAACTACAACACCTGGGGCGAGAACATCGCGGCCGGGAACGCGACGGCGTCGGCGACGGTCAACCAGTGGATGAACAGCGACGGCCACTGCGCCAACATCATGAACCCCAACTTCGAGCACATCGGGATCGGCTACTACCCCGGCGGTCAGTGGGGTCACATGTGGACGCAGGTCTTCGGCGCGGGCGGCTGAGGCTGCAGACAGGCGCTCGCTAGCCGAGGCGCGCGAGCAGGGCCACCGTCGCGGTCTCGACCCGCAGGATCCGCGGGCCGAGCGTGACGCGTCGCGCCCCCGCGCGCTCGAGCTGCTCGACCTCCTTCGGGATGAAGCCCCCCTCCGGGCCGATCACGAGGATCGCGGGGCCCGCGGCGTCGCGGGGACACGGCGCCGCCGCGTCGGGATGAGCGACGAGCGCGAGTCGCCCGCGCGCCATCGAGCCCCACGAGTCCGCCAGGAAGGCGGCGAAGCGCCGCGCGAACACGACGCTCGGGAGCGCGGTGTCACGGGCCTGCTCGAGCCCCAGGAGCAGGTCTCGCCGGATCGCGTCGGGCTCGAGCGCCGAGGCGGTCCAGTAGCTCTTCTCCGTGCGGGCGCAGTGCAGGAACACGAAGCGCTTCACGCCCATCGCGGTCGCCTGCTGCAGGACCTTGCGCATGCTCGGCGGCCGCGGCAGCGCGACGACGAGGGTGATGTCGAGCGCCGGCGGCGGCGCCTCGCTGAACGAGACCTCCAGCTCTAGCTGCTCGCGGTCGAGGCGTAGCACGCGGCCGCGGCCGATCGCGCCGTCGACCAGACCGACGCGCAGCTCGTCGCCGACCGACGCGCGGTGAACCTTGCGAACGTGGACCAGCCGGCGATCGGTGAGCCGCACGCGCGCCTCCGCGACAAAGTCGGCCTCCTCGACCAGGATCAGGTTCATCGCCGAGTCGTCGGTCCGAGTTACTTCGTCCGCGGCCCCTGGACGACCACGGGCACGCCGGACTGTCGCGTCGAGCGGTACTCGTTGAGCCGATACTGAATCTTACGCGGCGAGATGCCGAGCATCTTGGCCGCCTTGCTCGTGCTCCCACCGACGTGCTCGAGCGTCCGCAAGATCGCGTAGCGCTCGAGCTCGCGCAGCGTCGACCCCGGGATCTCGGGCGGCTCATCCACGCCGCCCGCCCGCGCCGCGAGCTCGGGCGGCAGATCACGGGGCTCGACCTCGTTCCCGCGCGACATGACGACGGCTCGCTCGACGGTGTGCTCGAGCTGTCGGATGTTCCCGGGCCAGCCGCAGTCGAGCAGGATGCCGAGCGCGCGGTCGCTGAAGCCGAGCAGCGACTTACCTGCCTGGGCCGAGAAGCGCCGCAGGAAGTGCATCGCCAGCAGCGGCACGTCCTCTCGCCGCTCGCGCAGCGGCGGGGTCCGGAGCGTCACGACGTTGAGCCGATACGCGAGCTCCTCGCGCACCACGCCCTCGCGCATCGCTAGGTCGAAGTCCTTGTTCGTCGCTGTCACGATGCGCACGTCCGCGGTGCACGACGCGCTCCCGCCGACCCGCGTGAACGTTCGGTCTTGCAGCAAGAGCAGCAGGCGCTCCTGCACGCGCGCCGGCAGCTCGGTCACGTCGTCGAGCAACAACGTCCCGCCGGCGGCCTCTCCGAGCCGCCCCTCTGACAGCACGGCGCCGTTCTCCTCGACGCCGAAGAGCTCGCGCTCAAACGCCGGCCCATCCAGCGCGCCGCACTTGATGACGACGAAGTTGGCGCGCTTGCGCGGGCTCCACTCGTGCAGCAGCCGGGCGAGGAACTGCTTCCCTGAGCCTGTCTCTCCGAGCAGCAGCACCGGGACGGGCGAGTCAGCGACCTGACCCACGAGCTCGAGCAGCTCGCGGAAGGCCTTGGACTGCCCGATCACGACGGTGCGCTGCTCGCCGTCCTCCTCGCCCTCCTCGCGCAGCGCCTCCCGGAGCGCGCGCGCCTCTTTCTGCAGCGCCCGATGCTGCAGGACGCGTCGCAGCACGACCAGCAGCTGCGGAAAGTGCACGGGCTTGCTCAGGTAGTCATCCGCGCCAAGGTGCATGGCCTTGACGGCGCCCTCCACGGAGCCGAAGGCCGTCATGATCACGACGGCCATGTCCGGGAAGCGCTGCCGAAGCTGCTCCATCAGCTCGATGCCGCCGAGCGCCGGCATCTTGACATCGGTGATCAGGACGTCCGGCTCCCAGTCCGCGACCTTCGCGAGCGCAATCTCGCCATCGCCGGCGATCCGAACCGTGTACCCCTCGTCCTCGAGCATCTCGCCGATCGCTGACCGCGCAGCAGGCTCGTCATCGACCACGAGTACTCGAGTTGTTTGTGCGTTCATGGACAGACCGTTCGAGGGGCACAGAGACTGGACTGTGACCCTAGGGAGAGGGTGCACGACACGTTTGCGGGTTAGCATGTGCAAATTTTGCACAGCTCAAAATCACGCATTCGCTACCGGTTTCGCGCCCTGAGCCGAGGCCTACGGATTGGCGACGCGGGGATCTACCCGTCCTCATCCTCAGACCCGCCCTCGCTGCCGCCACTCTTAGACTCGCCGCCGCCTTCGCCTTCACCACCGCCTTCGCCCGAGTCGCCCTCACCGTCACCCTCGCCGTCACCCTCATTTGAGTCATCCTCGCCGTCGCCCTCACCCTCGCCGTCCTCTTCCTCGGCGTTCTCCTCGCTCTCTTCACCCTCGGCGTCCTCGTCGCTCTCCTCGCTGTCCTCGGTCGACTCCTCGGTGCTGTCTTCCTTCGGCTTCTCATCGGCCGGCTTCTCGCCGCCGTCGCCGTCGCCCTCGGGCGTTGTCGGCCCGCTCGAGTCCGCGTTGAAGCGCTCCTTCGTGGTCTTCTTGGGCTCCTCGCTGTCACTCTCGGGCGCCTCCGGCTTCGCGGCCTTGGAGGTCTTCTTCTTCGCGGCTTCCTTCTTCTTGTTGCGCTCCGCCTGCGCGCGCCGTCGTTCCGCCTGACGGTCCTTCTCACGCTCCCGGCGCTCTTTGTTGATCTGCTGGCGCGACTTGTGCTTCCAGCCATAGAGCCGTCGATTCCCGATCGAGCCGAGCAGCTGGTAGCCGAGCCAGCCGTCGTCGGGCGGATCGAGCTTCGACTTCGGGCTCGCGGTCTGCACCATCAGCCGCATCTGCTCGCCCTTCGCCTGCAGCGCCTCCGTGATCAGCAGCTTGATCCGGAAGTCCAGGCGCGAGCGCGGGAACGGGTCGCGCAGCTTCATGTCGCCGCTGATCTTCAGCGTGATGTCCTCGCTCGAGGTCTCGATCCCCTCGGTCGCGGCGACGCCGTCCGCGACCACGAGCGTGCCGCTCAGGCTCCCCAGATCGATCTGCGGCAGCGTCATCCCCTTGTTGGTGTACGCGCCCTCCTCGAAGCCCGGCATAAACATCGGCGTCTCGCCGTCGCTGATCGTGCAGTGCGAGCACGAGATCGAGATCGAGCCCTCGGACTTCACGAGCTCGTGGTCCGGGACCGTCAGGTCGACCTTGAGCCCGAACAAGCCCTGCACCGGCGTGTTGACCGTCTGCTGCAGGGTCGGGACCAGCCGCAGCGGGAGGCCGTCGATATCGACCTTGATCGCGTCGACCTCGTCGCCGCGGGTGTACTCGGCGTGCACAACCGTGTCGGAGTCGGTGTCCGCGATGTAGGCGTCGAGCTCGAGCGAGAGCGTGCCGGTCAGCAGCCGCAGCAGCGAGACGTCGACATCGATCCGGTCGAAGCTGAGGCTGTCGGGGATCTCGCCCTTGCGCGCCGGCTCGTAGATCCACGTGACGTTGTAGGCCGAGACCGTGCCAAACGGCGAGACGGTCACGTTCTCGATGTTGACGATGTAGCCGCGCTTCTTGGCCTCTTTGCTGAGCCGCCAGGCGACCGCCTCCGTGGGCAGGAACACCCAGATAAACAGGAAGAACGCGGCGAAGAACAGCGAGACGTAGCCCGCGACGCTCCGCAGCCGGCGCAGCAGCATGCGCATGCGCGCGCGGCGAGAGAGCTTCGGCGTCGCGTCATCGTCGGATCCAGTGGAGGTCGTGAGCTTCATGAGGACGGCTGCTCCTCTGCATCATCGGGCTTGCGCAGCTCCCAGGTCGCCAGCTCAACCGAGACGTTGAGCCGATCCTCGACCTCGCTGGGCGAGCGAATATCGAGCGAGTCCGTGTACAGGATGTGCCCCGGCTTGTTCTCGACCTTCTGGAGGAAGTTCAGCATCTCCTCGAGCTTCACGCTCCGCAGGTCAAACGAGTACATGCGCTTGATCAGCGAGTCGCCGCCGATGGGCAGCGCCGGCTTCTCGACGTCGTTGCGCAGCTCGCCGGTCTCGAGCTCGCTCTGCGCCTGCTCGATCATCGACGCGAACTTCAACGTCTCGCTCGAGATCTCCGACTCGCGGCTCTCCTTCTCCTTCAGGCGCTCGGCGTAGGCCGAGCCCTGCAGGTAGACCAGGTCGAGGCTGCGCCGCATGGACGCGATCCGCTCCTCGCTCTCCTGGAAGCGAGCGCGGCGCATCGTGAACAGCATCACGCTGCCCATCACGAAGCCGACCAAGGCCAGCAGGCCGAGCAGGTTGCGCTCCCGCGGCGTCAGCCGTGAGAGCATGCTGTTGCGCATTCCGACTCGCGAGCTCATGACTCCACCTCCAACTTCCCGCTGAAGCAGTCGTGGTCGATCTCGATGTTCCACAGCTGGCGCTCGTTCGCCGACTGTGACTTCCCGCTGCTGATCGTGTTGATGCAGTTGATCTTCTTCAGCTCCGTCTCGAGCCGCTCCTTCGTCGAGCGACGCGTCGCGGAGGCGCGCAGCGACATCTTGACCGGGCGTATATCGATCTTCTTGTAGTGCAGCTCGTCATCCCAGGCGATGCCGGTCGCGGGCGCGGGGCCGAGGCCGGCCTCGCCCTCCTCCCCCTCCTCGCCGTCGGCGCTCGCCGACGGATCGACAGGCTGTCCGTCGGGACCTGTTCGGGTGAAGCCGCGACCGGCGAGCGGGCCCGAGTAGGGGCCGACATCGTCGACCGGGTGCCCGTTCACGAGCCCTGGGCCCGCAGGGCCCGTGGGCAGACCCGTCGCCGGATCGACCGCGCCTGGCGCCCCCAAGGCCGCGCCGGGGATCGGCTTGGGGCCCTGGGGCGTCGAGACCTTGACGAGCTCGGCGAGCACCTCGACGGCGCCGCGCTTCGGCACGAGGCTCATCATGTCCTCCCCGCCGACGGCGCTCAGCTTCGCCTGAATCAGCTGCTCTTCGTAGAGCTTCTCGCCGAAGACCTTCTCTGTCGCCTCGGCCAGCTCCGCCCGGTACGCCTGCTCCTGGGCGTCCAGCGCGCTGAGCCGCGCCATCGTGTCGAGCGCGCCGAACGCGATGATAGCGAGCCCCATCGCCGCGATCGTCGGCAGCTTCTCGATCAGCCAGCCGCCCGCCTCCGCGCTCGAGCTCTCGGTGAAGAGCTGCACGATCGGGCGGCGGTGAGCACCGACCGCGCCGCCGAGCGCCGCCGCGGTCGTCGTCCAGTCGCGGCCCGCGTGCTTGCGCAGCGAGGCGGCGTGCAGCTCCCCCGACGACACCGGCAGCTCGAGCTGATCCCGCAGGTACTCGGCGAGCCCGCGCAGGCGCGAGCCGCCGCCCATCAGCCGGATCGACGTGACCGAATAGCCATACTCGGAGCGCAGCCAGATCCGCGTGTGCTCGAGCTCGCGGACCAACGGCTCCAGCGCCTGCGCGATCGCCCGACACGCTCGGAGCGCGTCCGGGGCCGGCGGCGGATCATCCGGGCGCGGCAAGAAGCCCTCCTCGACCTTGTAGGCCTCGGCGCGCGCCAGGTCGACCTCCATGATCTTCGCCAGCGCCTTGCTCACGTGCAGCCCGCCGCGACGCAGCACGCGGGCGGTGTATGGCCCCTTCGGGCCGAGCACCAGCATCTCGGTCGAGCGCCGGCCGATGTCGACGACGAGCGTGACGGGCTCGCGCGGCTCCTCGTCGGCCGTCGCCTCCGGGACCACGATCGGGATCCCGGTCATCACCTGGGCGAGGGCGAGCGGCGCGACCGTCACCAGCTTCACGTCGATGTGCGCCTGGCTGAAGGTCTTCGAGATCCGCGCGACGAGCTCTTGACGGCTCGCCACGACCAGCGCCCTCCCCTCGCCTCCCTGCGGCGGCAAGACGATGTGATCGTGCTCGAGCGCGTCGAGCGAGATCGGGAACTGCCCGTCGGCCTCGAACAAGACCGCCTGCCCGATCCGCCGCGCGTCCGGGAACGGGAACTTGAGCAGGCGGTAGCTGCCCTGCGTGCCGGGGAGCACCAAGGCGACCGGGTGATGCGTCCAGCCGCGTCGGCGGAGCATCGCCAGCGCGACCTCAACGGCGGCGTCGATAGGAGCGACGCCCTCGCGGGTCACGACCGGCTCCTCGTGAACGTCGAGCACCTGGACGGTGCGCAGCCCGGTGCTCACGAGCACGGCCTTGACGGCGTGAGTGCCCAGGTCCAGTCCGATGATTTTCTGTGCCATGAGTCAGGTCGCTTGAACGTCGGTTGGAGAGGTCGAGTCGCGAGATAAATAGTTAGAGGGGTGGATAGAGGGGTGGATAGAGGGGTGGATAGAGGAGTGGATAGAGGAGTAGAGCGAGGTCGCCTCAGTCCTCGCGGTAGTACACCCACGCGCCCTTGCCCGAGGTCTGCGTGCGGGTCGCCTGCATGTCGTAGACGGCCGACAGGCGCTTTTTGACCATACCGACCTCGGTGATGACCTCGAGGCGATAGACCCGCTCGGGCTCGATCGTGGCGATGTCGCCGAGACCGCCCCAGCCCTCATCGTCGTCGGACGGCTCCTTGCCCTTGATGTGCAGGCTGATGCCCTCGGGGATCCGCGGCATCCCGAGATCGGAGTTGCCGAAGCCCTGGCTGTCGCTGTCGGCTCCGAGGCTCATCAGCGGGTTGAAGAACTGATCGGGCTTCTCGGCGAACTCTTTGAAGCCCTTGAGGTCGTCGAACAGGGTCAGGTCGCGGACCGAGACGATGTAGTTGGCCAGGGGCACCGTCATCAGCAGGTAGTTCTCGCCCTCGGTCTTCCACTTGTCCTGGTTGATCGCGGAGTAGCGCAGCGCGATCGCGATCTGCTGCGCGCTCGCGAAGTTGAGGTTGACCTTGCACCCGCCGTAGACCGTCACCTCGGGCCGGAGGATGTTGAGGATGTCGTCGGTGATCGCCTCGACCTGCGCGAGCTCGGCGACGCTGTCGAGCGGGGCGTTGCGCGGCTCGAAGGGGTCCGGGAAGTTCTTGTACTGGTAGACGCTCTCGGAGCCCGAGCCCGGGACCATGCGCACGATGTCGAAGACGCGCCGGTCGTCGTCGATGTAGTCGACGACGCGCTTGACCACGCCGAAGCGCGAGTAGTACTGGCCGGTCAGCGCCTGCTCCTCTTCGAACAGCGGGTCGTAGAGCGAGGGCGCGAGCAGGACGTCGAGCATCTCGATGGTGCGCTGCTGCGGGCTGTTCTTGCCCTGCTTCTCCGTCCGCCCCAGGCAGTTCAGGTTGATCTTGCCGCTCTCGGCCTCGAGCCGGACCTCGAAGGTCCCGGTCGTCAGCGCGAGCGGCTCGAAGGCCTCGGTGTTGATGCCGTCGACGCCGGCCAGCGCGGCCATGCCCGCGATGCCCTCGGCGCCGTCCTCCGAGCCGAAGACCGACATCAGGTACGGCGCGACCTGGGTGATGTCCATCGCGCCCGCGAACTCGCGGAACTGCTTCTGGCTGAAGACCGCGCGCTGCAGCTCGAACATCAGCAGCGAGAGGCGCATCGCGCCGCGCTCCAGGCTGCGCGCGGTGACCTCGTCGCGCTGGTTGATCGCGGCCTGCCAGTCGACGCGCGTCGTGTAGCTGAAGCTCGCGGTGATCGGCATCAGCACGGCGAGACAGGCGATCACCATCAAGATCGCGACGCCGTGCTCGGCGCGGCGCGACGGACCGTCGTCCTCGTCGAGCGCGTCCTCGTCCGCCTCAAGCTCGTGCTCGAGCTCGCGCTCGGCGTCGCAGCCCGCGGGCGCAGCGACAGCGGCGTCGGTGACCTCGAGGGTCTCCTCCGTCTCCGCGCGCTCGCTGCCTTGTCGATTCTCCACGCTCGCCTCGCTCCCTACTTCGACATGTCGATCTTCTCTTGCATGAGCAGGTTCGTCTGCGTGACGTACTTGCGCTCCTCGCCGAACTCGTCGATGAAGCCGAGCTCGATCTTGACCCGCGGCGGCAGGCGATCAGGCTGCTGATCCTTGCTCGTCGTGCGCCACTCGTCTCGCCAGTCACGCAGGCGCGGGTCCCAGTACTTGAAGTCGAGCGAGATCACGTCCTCGCAGAACACGTACGCCGGCGCGTAGTCGGCCATCTGCACGGGCGTGTCGCCCATCAGGCGGCTGCTCTCGCGGCGGTAGACGTGCTTCTTGAGGCTGTCCTCGGCGTCGACGTCGAGCACATACTGGATGACCGTCTGGTCGCTCTCCTTGGCGTCCTTGCGCAGCCGAACGTGCGCGAAGCTCGAGAAGGTCAGGCGATCCTCGTTCGACTGGTCGTAGCCCTCGAACAGCGTGTAGTGCCGATCCTCGTCCGCGGGTCGGTTCCACGACAGGTACGCCATCGACAGCTCGGTGCTCATCCGCCCCATGCAGTTACGCAGGATCGAGTAGCGCTGCTGGGTGCGCTCGGTGAGCTCCATCCCGGTCTGCAGCGTGCGGAAGCTGGACCAGACCGCGACCATCATCATCGTCATGATCGTGAGGGTGATCAGGACCTCGATCATCGTCAGCCCGCGCTGGGAGCCCCGACGTCGTCGTACGCGTTCAGGCCTGGTCACTTGGTCTTCGACTCCAGTCCGATGCCAGTGCTCGGTCGCGAGCCGGTCGGTCCGCTCGGGCGCGAGCCGCCGCCACCGCCGCCGCCACGACCCGCGCCGGAGCTCGCGCCGCCGCCACCGTCACCGCTCCCGCTCTGGTCGTCTTCCTCGGTGAACTCACCGCCCATATCTGGCAGCTTGGTCAGGTTCGCGGGCTCGGTCCAGTAGGTCTCGAGCGTGAGGACCTCTTGGCGATCCCCGTTCTTCCAGAGGATGTCGCAGGTGACCTTGCGGATCGACTGCTCGATCGCGTTCTTGACGATCGGCCAGACGCTCGCGAGCGTGTTGAACATCTGGTCGGCCGCGTCCTGGTACTGCTGCCCGGAGCGCCCGTCGGTGTCCTGCTCCGACGCGTCCTTGACCTCGCGCAGCTGCGAGTACTCGGGCATCTCGACGAAGTCGATGAGGCAGGAGTACTGCACGTCGGGCCAGCCCTGCTCGCTAAAGTCGCCCGCGTAGGTCTTGTCCTGCTGAACCCAGCCGCCGTCCTTCTCGAGCTGGTTCTCGATGTCGACGATGATGAACTCGCCGAGGAAGGCGACCGCCGTGATGTCGCGGGCGTAGGCGGTCGCGTTCATGTTCGCCATCTGGGCCGTGTACAGCCCGACCATCGAGACCGAGAGGATCGCCACCGCGATCATCACCTCGAGCAGCGTGAAGCCCTCGGATCCGCGCCGCGTCCTCGTCGAGCTCGCCGTCTGACGCTTCGCCGCCATCAGAACGCCCTCCGGTTCTGGCGCCGCCCCGTGTCGTCTTCCTTGTCGCGCGCGTCCGTCGGCAGCTTGAGCTCGACGAGGCCCTCCTTGATGTCGACGCGCCCCGTCAGCGGGTGCACGATGATCGTGAAGGCCGTGCCCTCGTCGTTCGCCTTGGCGCCCTTCTTGCGCAGCTGGATGTGGGCTTTCTGCGTCCGGCCCTGGGGGAAGAAGAACAGGTTGGCCTCGCCCTTCTGGATCGGCTTTGGATCGTGCTCGGTGCGGATCGAGACGATCTCGAGCTCCTTCGGCAGCTTGAAGGGCTTCTTGACCTCGCTCAGCGCGTTCTCGTCGTCGAAGGCGCTGAACACCGGGGGCTTCTGACGCGGCACCTTGCGCACCGACGCGCCGTAGGGATCGATGTCGCCGCCGTCTTCGTCCGCGCTGGCCTCGGCGTCGAGGATCTTGGCGATGACCGAGCGGTTGTAGTTCTCCTCGGCGCGCTTGTCTCGCGCCTCGCGGTCCTCTTTCTCAGACTCGGTGAGCACCACCGGCTCGCCGTTGCGATCGGTCGCGGGCATGTACATGGCCTCGTCGGCCTGCTGCACCGAGAACTCGCGGTCGTCGATGTTGATGTTGATCCGGAAGTAGGTCCCGGAGACCCGCGCCTTGTTGAAGGTGAAGCGGATCGTGTTCGCGAGCTGGTTGGTCGCGCGCGTGACCTCGGCGGCGCGCCCGGAGTTCGCGCTGTAGAGGACCATCCCGATCATCAGGCTCGAGATCGCCAGCACGATCATGATCTCGATCAGCGTCATGCCGGCCTGCCGCAGCGCTCGCCCCGGCCGCCCGTGGGGGCGGCGCGGGCGAAGAGCCTGGGGGTGCGCGCGGCGGAGCATGATCGTACCTGGTCTTCAAGACAGCGTAGCGGAGACTGACGCGAGCGCCCCTACTTGTCCTCTTCGTCGCCCTTCGCGGAGCCCGGCGCCTCCCAGCTCTTGATGTCGTCCTCGGTGTCCGCGGTCTTGTCCGGGCCGAAGGAGCTGACGTCGCACTTGTCGTGCTGACCCGGGCAGGTGATCACGTAGTCGTTGCCCCACGGGTCCTTCTTGACGCGCGACGTGATGCCGGCGGCCTTGAGGTCCGTCATCGACTTCGGGCACTTGTTCTGGTTCTGCATCATGTACATTTGACAGTGCGTCTGGATCTGCGTCACGTCGTTGCCCGTGCTCTTGATCTGCGCCCCCTCGAGCTGACCGAAGGCCATCACGCTCACGCCGCCGACGATCAGGCCGATGATAGCGAGCACGACGAGGATCTCGATGAGGGTCATGCCGCGGCTGGCCTTTCGGGCAGCACGGCTGAGGGCCGGGGTTTGGGCTTGGATCTGCATGGCTGTTCTCTCCTGGGCTGCGCGCGAGACGGCGCGGCGGGCTGTTCTCGGGTGGTTCGGTCGCGCGGCCGGCCGCGAGGCCGCGGCCGCGTCGTCTGGTTCGGCGGACGCGAAGCGCGTGGACATAACCATCACTGCGCCCCCGCCATTTCATTGAGCATCATGATCGGCTGCATGATCGAGAAGATGATGAAGCCGACGCTTCCGCCCATCAGCACGATCATGAGCGGCTCGAGCAGCGCGGTCATGCGCTCGAGCGCGTTGTTGACCTCGCGGTCGTAGGCGCGGGCGACATCCTCGAGCATCTGCTCGAGCTGACCGGAGCGCTCGCCGACCGCGACCATGTGGGTGACGAGCGGCGGGAACTGGCCGCTGCGCTTGAGCGCGGGCGCGATCCCCTGGCCCTCGCGGATGTTGTCGCGGGCCTCGCCGACGACCTTCTCGAGCACGACGTTGCCGAGCAGCGCGCGCACGATGTCGAGGGCTTGGAGCAGCTGCACGCCGCTCGCGAGCATCGTCGCCAAGGTCCGCGTGAAGCGGCTGATCGCGACCTTGCGCACGAGGTCGCCGACCACGGGCAGCGTGAGCAGGATCGTGTCAGTCATCAGCCGGCCCGGCTTCGAGTTGCGCCAGCGACGGGCGAGCTCGACGACGACCGGGATCAACATCATGATCAGCCACCAGTAGGCGCCGACGAAGTTCGAGACCGCGATCAGCAGGCGCGTGTTCCACGGCAGCTGCGCGTTCATGTCCTCGAACATGCCGGTGATCTGCGGGACGACGTTGACCATCAGCAGGCCGACGATGAAGGCGCTGATCACCGTCATCGCCGCCGGGTAGATCATCGCCTTGCCGAGCTTGCCGCGCAGCTCCTCCTGCTGGTCCATGAAGTCGGCGACGCGCACGAGCACGACCTCGAGGGAGCCCGAGGCCTCGCCGGCGCGGACCATGTTGATGTAGAGCGTGCGGAACACCTTGGGGTACTCCGACATCGCGTCGGCCAGCGCGGAGCCCTCGTTGACCTTGGTCGCGATGTTGCTGAGGATGCCCTTGAGGCGCTCGCTCTCGACCTGCTCGACCAACGCCGCGAGCGCCTCCGGCAGCGTCACGCCGGCGCTCAGCATCGTCGCCATCAGCCGCGTGATGCGGGACACGGTCGACTGCGAGATGCGGTCAAACAGCGCGCCGACGTCGATCTCGGTGCCGCCCGCAGAGTCGCCCTGCTTGCTGGTCTTCGTGACCTTGGCCGAGGTCTCGTTGACCGACGTAAGGTAGATGCCCTTGCGCTTGAGCGCGGCCTTAAGCGCGGCCACGTTGTCGGCGCTCTCGATCCCCTTGACCTGTCTCCCCTTGGCTCCTAGGCCGGTGTACGCGTACGCGGGCATGCTCCTACGCCTCCTCGGCGGTCACGCGCATGACCTCGTCGAGGCTGGTCACGCCGGTCAGGGCCTTGTGCGCGCCGTCGTCACGCAGCGTCCGCAGGCCCTCCTTGAGCGCGGCCGACTTGATCTCGCTGGCGTCCGCGTTGCGGATCGCCAGCCGGCGGATCGTCTCGGTGATCGCTAGCACCTCGTAGACGCCGGTTCGGCCGGCGTAGCCGCTGCCGTGACACTGCGCGCAGCCCTTCGCGCGGTACAGGTGGCGCGGCGGCGGCAGGCGGCGACCCTTCCAGGCCTTGAGCGGCACGTGCTCGCCGTGCTCGTCGAGCACGGGCGCCTTAAGCGGCGGCACGCCGTCCATGAACTTCTCGGCGTCGATCCCGACCTCCTCGAGCTCGGCCGCCGACGGCGTGTAGGCCTCGCAGCAGGCGGCGCACAGCCGACGGACGAGGCGCTGCGCCTGCAGGGCGACCAGCGAGGACGCGACCAGGAACGGCTGCACGCCCATGTCGACCAGGCGCGTGATGCCGGTGGCCGCGTCGTTGGTGTGGATCGTCGACATCACGAGGTGGCCGGTGAGCGACGCCTGGATCGCGATCTCGGCGGTCTCGAGGTCACGGATCTCGCCGACCATGATCACGTCGGGGTCGTGACGCAGGAAGCTGCGCAGGCCCTTGGCGAAGGTCAGGTCGATCTTGCTCTGCACCTGGACCTGCGAGATGCCGGCGAGCTGGTACTCGACCGGATCCTCGACGGTGAGGATGTTGAGGTCGGGGCGGTTGATCTCGGAGAGCGCCGAGTAGAGCGTGGTCGTCTTACCGGAGCCGGTCGGGCCGGTGACGAGGAAGATGCCGTGCGGGCGGTGGATGGTCTCGCGGATCATCCGCAGGTGGTCGGGCGCGATGCCGATCGCGTCGAGGTCGAGCGTCATCGCGGTCTTGTCGAGCAGACGGATGGTGATGCGCTCGCCGTGCGCCGTGGGCACGGTCGCTACGCGCATGTCGACCTCTTTGCCGGCGATCCGCCGGCGGATGCGGCCGTCCTGCGGCAGGCGCTTCTCGGCGATGTTGAGGCCCGCCATGATCTTGACGCGCGCGATGATGCTGGCGAGGTGGGCCTTGGGGGCGCGCTTGACCTCATGGAGCACGCCGTCGACGCGGTTGCGGACGATGACCTCTTTGTCCGCCGGCTCGATGTGGATGTCGCTGGCGCGCTCCTTCGAGGCGTTGAAGATCAGGCTGTTGACGAAGCGGATGATCGGCGCGTCCTCGGCCGAGGCGTGCAGGATGTCCTCGTCCTCCTCCTCGAACTCCTCTTCTTTGCGCTCGAGATCGACGTCCTTGGTGCGCTTGGCGTAGACCTTGTTGATGAGGTCGTGGACCGCGGTCTGGGGGATCAGCGTGACCGCGAGCTCGGCGTCGTAGACCTGGCTGAGGTCGTCGATGTCGTTGAGCTTGAGCGGATCCGAGGCGAGCACCTGCAGCACGCCGCTGTCCTTATCGAGCTGCCAGGGGAGCACCGAATTCGCGCGCGCGTACTGGATCGGCAGGACCTCGATCAGCTCGTCGTCGATGTTGTTGACGTCGACGGTCTCGCGCGCCGGCATGCCGAACTGCCGCGAGAGGCCCTGCGTCACCTGCCACTCGCTGCAGTGCTTGAGCCGCACGAGCGCTTGACCGACGCGCTCGTTCTCGAGGTGCTGAATCGCGAGCGCCTCAGCCAGCGCGTCCGGCCCGATCGAGCCGGCCTCGATCATGATCTCGCCGAGGCTGCGCTGCTCTGGGCGCACGCCGATCGCGGAGAACAACCCCCCGCGTTGCCCTTCGTCGCCCCGAGTTACGCCTGCCGTCGCCATGCTGCTCTGTCCTGCTTGATTGACACGTCGCTGCGTGATCTTCGATCTACTTGACCCTGCCGGCCGCTACTTCTTCGCCGCGCCCCCGCGGGCCTGCGGCTTGAGCGTGACGCTGCTGCTGCGCGCCCCCGAGGAGCTCTCGTCGCCGAGGACCTTCGGGCTCAGGCCGATCTCGCCGGTGATGATCTCGGTGCGCAGCTCCTCCTCGGCCGCGCGCCGTCGCTCCTCGGCGACCTCCATCTCGCGGGCCTCGCGATCGATCGCGGAGAGCAGGCCGGACTTCTTGCGGAAGTTGACGGTGCGCGGAAGCTCGTGGGGCTTGAAGTTGGTCTCGCGCTCGATGAACTCGAGCCGCTCGCGATCGCGGCGCTCGTGGATCCGCCGGACGTCGTCGGGCGTCTCGAGGATGTGCGGGATCATGACGATGAGCAGGTTGACCTTCTCTTTGGTCCGCTGCTTGCGCTTAAACAGCCAGCCGAGCAGCGGGACCGAGCCGAGCCCCGGGACCTGCTGCACGGTCTCGGCCTCGCGCTCGCGGATCAGGCCGCCGAGGACCACGGGCTGCCCGTCGCGGCCGACGATCTTGTCGAGCTTGAGGCGGCGCTTGGTCGTGGTGACGCCGAGCGCCGGGTTGCTGCTCTCGATGTCGCGATCCTCGATGTCGACGTCGAGCGTGACGGTGTCGTGGTCGTTGACGTAGGGCTTGATCTGGATCTTGAGCGTGACGTCGATGCGCTCGACGCTCTGCAGGGGCACGAGCGACTGGCCCTGCCCGCCCGCGCCGGAGAACGAGAGCGCGCCCTGGGTCGGGACCTGACGGCCGATCTCGATGAGCGCCTCTTGGTTGTCGGCCGCGTACATGTGCGGCTCGGAGACGACGTTGACGTCGTCGTTGGTCTGCAGCGCCTGCAGCACGACGCCGAAGGCGGGCACGTCCTGGGGCGTGCCCAGGTACTGCGCCGAGCCGGGGATCGGCGGGCCGAGGATAGCGCCCGCGAGGCCGGTGAGGCCGGTCGGGCTGAGCGCGAGGGAGTTGAGCGCGGAGCTCGAGGAGGCGCCCATGGCGATCGCGGGGCCGCTCGCCTCGCCGACGCTGGTGTTGAAGGCGCCGCCGAAGTGACCGCTGGCGCCGGCCTCGAGGTTGCGCCCGAGCTTGACCTCGAGCAGGTAGATCTCGATGTAGAGCTGCGTGCGCTCGGAGTCGAGCTGATCGATGACCGGCTCGAGCGCCTCGTAGTCGGTCTGCGACGCGACGATCACGAGCGAGCGCGTGGCCTGGTCGGCGGTGATCTTGACGTCGCCCGAGAACAGCGTGGCCGAGAGCGCCGCCGCGCCCTGGTTGCCGGCCTTGCCCTTGGCGCCCGAGTTGCCGCCCGAGGACTTCGCGCCGGCCGCGAGCTGCGAGAGCACCTTGGCGACCTCGACCGCGTCGGCGTTCTTGAGCGGCTTGACGTGCAGGCGCCCGCCGCCGCCGGGCAGCTTGACGTCGAGCTGCTCGATGAGCCGACGGATGACGACGTAGTCGGCCTGGCTCGTGACGATGATCAGCGTGCTGGTGCGCTCGTCGACGATCACGCGGCTGAACGAGCTGGGCGCGGTGCTCTTCTTGGCGTTCTTGGCCTTGCCCTTGGCCGCGTTCTTCTCGCCGAAGATCTCGCGGACGATCTCAGCGACCTCCTCGGCCGAGGCGTACTGCAGCTGGTAGAAGAAGATCTTCTCGCCGGTCAGCCCCTCCTGGTCGAGCTCGTTGATGATCCGCATCAGGCGGCGGATGCTGGAGCCCTTGTCGGTGATGATCAGCAGGTTGCCGACGATCTCGATGCTGCCCTGCTTGCTCTTGAGGTTGCCGAGCACCTTCGAGATGTCGTTCGCGTCGCCGTGCTTGACGCGGACCAGCTGGGTGACGAAGCGATCGCTGTTGGGCGCGTTCTTGCCGTCGTCGTACATCGGCAAGGTCTTGCTCTTCGCGTCGTTCGTCTCGACGATCTTGAAGTACTCGCCGGACGGCTCGACCGTCAGCCCCATGGTCTCGAGCGCCGCGTAGAAAGCCGCGTAGGCCTCACGGACCGTGACTGGCTCCGGGGACAGGATCGTGACCTTCGTGCCGCGGACCTTGGGATCCCAGATGAACTTCTGGCAGCTGATCGACATCATCCAGTTGACGAGGTCGGCCAGCTCGGTCTCTTTGGGCAGCGTGATGCGAAACTTCGCGCCCCGCGGCTGCCGCTTGCACGTGTTGTACGGGAGCCCGCCGCCCTCATCGCCGATCAGCTCGCCACCCCGCGCGCCCGCAGTCGAGCTGGCGGGCGCGGTCGAGCTGGCGCCGGTCGGGTCGCCGCGCCCGACCGATGAGGTCGAGAGGTTCGGCAGCGGCCGCGCGGTCGCGGAGCGTGCGGGGGCCGCGGTCGCCGCGGGCGACGCGAGCGAGAGCGCCGTTGCGATCGAGAGCCCGACGCAGGCGCGCGCCGAGCGACGCCCGCCGCGAGTTGTGTCGGGAGAGCTGCGTCGTCGCGTGCTCATTGAATCGTAATCTCCTTGTTCAGCGTCTTGCCCTTGCGCTCGATCGTGACGGAGAGGTTCGAAGCGCGTCGGAGCTTGGTGTACAGCGCCATCGCGCCGTCCACCGACTTAAGATCGTTGCCGTTGACCTGGGTGATGGTGTCGCCGTTTTTAAACATGAGCAGCTTCGGCAGGCTGCCCGAGCGAATTCCGTAGAGCTTGAAGCCGCGTGACTCGCCGTCCTTGAGCGAGGGGATCACGCGGGCTTGCTTGGCCAGCGCGGCCGGGTTGTTGAGGATCTTCTCGACGAACGAGCGCTCGACGGTGCAGCTGAGGCCGTCGTCGTCGCACTTGATGGCGTCCTCCGCCCCCGGGATCTCGCGGCTGTTCTTCTTCTTCGGCTTCTCTTCCTTCTTCTCTTCCTTCTTCTCGGTCGTCCGCTTCTTGACCTTGGGCGGATCGGCGCCGAGCTGGAGGTACTCGAGCTGAGAGCCGTTGCGTATATGCACGAGCGCGCGCTCGACCGACATGACGAGCACGCCGCGCTGAATGAGGTCTCCGGGCCAGACCGGGGTGACGCCGCCGGTCTCGGTGTTGAGGATCGTCGCCTGCGAGAACTGCGGATCGGAGGACTCCATGGTCACGATCAGCTTGAGCGGCAGCGAGCTCGGGACCTCGCCTGGCTGGACGCCGCCGATCGGGCGGCCGTCCTCGTCGACGAGCAGCGGCGAGCCGTTGGGGTCGAGGCTGGGGTCCTCGACCTCGGGCTGGCAGGTCGGGCAGAACACGTTGGTCGCCGTGATCGTGCGCGCGGCCTCGCGGGTGCCGGCGTTCGAGCTGCTGCTCGTCCGCTTCTTGCGCATGGCCGCGCGGCGCTTCTTCTCTTTCTCGATGAGGTCCTCTTCGTCCTCATCCTCGTCGCCGTCGGTGTCGCCCTCGTCGTCGCTCTCGACGAGCGCGCCGTCGACGTTGAGCAGGTAGCCCGGCGCGACGAAGTTGACCGCGGTCGAGGCGGCGAGGCCCGCGATCGCGATCAGGCCGAGCGCCTTGACGACCCAGTAGTACTTTTTGAACAGGGCTTCCATGGAATCAGCGCTTGACGGTCAGCGGACGGCACGCCGCGTGACCAGCTCTTCAGTGCAGTACACCATCCCCGCCGTCGGTGTTCGGGCCTGTCTGGACGTTGCGCGCGCTCGCGCTGTCCCGCTTGGGGCTGACGAGACCTGCCTCGAGCTTGCGGTAGATAGTACGTGTGGCGATCCCTAACAAGTCCGCAGCGAGACGCTTGTCTCCGCGCGTGAACTTGAGCGTCTCCATGATCATCCGGCGCTCGATCTCCTCGAGCGGCGTGCCGATCGAGAATGTTACTTGACGTCCGTGCGCGGCCTGCGGATCGCGCAGCTCGCCGGGCAGGTCGTCGACGTCGACCAGCGGCCCGCGCGAGAGCACGACGGCGCGCTCGACGGCGTTCTCGAGCTCGCGGACGTTGCCGGGCCAGCCGTACCGACCCATGAGCCGGAGCGCGGCGTCCGCGAAACCCTGGATGCTCTTGCCGTGCTTCTGCGAGTACATGCGCCGGAAGTGGTCGGCGAGCAGCGGCACGTCCTCGATGCGATCGCGCAGCGGCGGCACGCGGATCGGGATCACGTTGATCCGGTAGAACAGGTCCTCCCGAAATCGCCCGGCCTTGACCTCCTCGGTCAGGTTGCGGTTGGTCGCGCACACGAGCCGAAAGTCGACTTTCTTCACGCGCCCGCCGACCGGCTCGATCTCGCCTTCTTGCAGCGCGCGCAGCAGCTTGACCTGGACGTGGAGGGGAATCTCGCCGATCTCGTCGAGGAACAGGCTGCCGGAGTTGGCCTCGACGAAGCGCCCCTCGCGGTGCCGGGTCGCGCCGGTGAAGGCCCCCTTCTCGTGTCCGAACAGCTCGGACTCGAGGATGCTCTCGGGGAGCGCGGCGCAGTTGGTCGCTACGAACGAGCGCGCCGCCCTGGGGCTTTGCTGGTGGATGTAGCGCGCGAGCAGCTCTTTGCCGGTGCCGCTCTCGCCGAGCAATAAGACGGTCGCCGAGGAGCTCGCGGCCTGCTTGGCGATCTCGAGGGTCGCGCGCATGACCTGGCTGGTGCCGACGATCGACTTGTTGGTGACCGCCGCGAGCTGGGCCCGCAGCTCGCGGTTCTCGGCGACGAGCTGGTGACGGTCGAGGCCCTTGCGGACCGCGGCGACGATCGCCGCGCGCTTGAGCGGCTTGGAGAGGAAGTCGTAGGCGCCCTGCTTCATCGCCGTGACCGCGTTCTCGACGGTGCCGTAGGCGGTCATGACGATGACCTCGACCTCGGGCGTGATCGCCTTGGCGGCCTTGAGCAGGTCCGTGCCGCTCATGCCCGGCATCCGCAGGTCGGTGATCATCACGTGCACGGGGTGATGCCGCAGGATGTCGAGGGCTTGCTTGCCGTTCTTCGCCGTGCGAACCAAGAGCCCCTCCTTGCGCAAGACTTTGGAGAGGGCCTGTTGGATGCTCGTCTCGTCATCGACGACGAGGACGGTCGGCGCGGTCGCTGTATCAGTCATAAGGGGACTCCGTGGTACTCCTAAGCAAACCCGGATCCCAAATTATTAGGCTCGTAATTACGGTCAATTAGCGCAGCAGCGCGACTGACGCGTCGCCCACCTGTCAATTCGTCGGTGGGGTCGTGACATTTTGTCATCGACGATTCGCGCGCGATTCCGGTCACGCGCTACACGCGCCGGTCGAGACCGCCGGCCGAGAAATCGAGCACGCTCGAGATCCGGGTCGCCCGCTTGGCGAACACCAAGAAGTACGAGTGGTTCTTGCGCGCGTGAACCTGTCTCTTGAGCCTACTGACGCCGGGGCTGTTGGGGCGCACGAGCACGAACAGGTCTTTGCAGTAGAGCCCGAGGCTCTCGTAGCCGGTGATGATCTCGACGTGGGTGAGGCGCTGCTTGTTGGCGCTGACCTCGTCCTGGCACTTGACGATCAGCGCGCCCCCGCGCCGCAGCACGCGGGCCGCCTCTCGACCGGCGCGCGCGTAGAGGTCGACCACGGCGTCGTGCCAGCGCGGGCGCTTGCTCGGCTCGCCTTCGCCTTCGCCCTCAGTCGCGCGGCCGTTGGAGTACGCGACCCGAAACGCGGCGTGCGTGCCAGAGCCCGCCATGTGATCGGTCTTGCGCCGAAACAGCCCCTCCATGTAGGGCGGGTCGAGGACGAGGCAGTCGAAGCTCTCGTCCTCGTACGGGAGCGCGCGACAGTCGATCCCGTCGGCGTACAAAAACGACGGGCGCGCGCCGACGACCGCGGGCTTGAGCTCGATGTCCGAGGCGTGCACCTCGTAGGCGTCGTCGTCGACGAGCTTCCAGAACACCCCCTTGCCGAAGGTCACGTCCGCGACGCGCGAGCCCGGCGGGACGTGAAGCGCGAGGATGCGCGCGAACAGCTTGGCGTTGTCGCCGACGTGGGCCGAGGTCACGACGTCGCTGGTCGCTACGCCCCCCTGCACCCGCCGGGGGCTGGTCACCCCACCCTGGGATTGCGATTTCGTGCTCTTCGACCCGCGCGCTCGCTTGCCCGCGCCCCCCGATCGCGAAGATCGCTTCGCGGCGGCCGAGGTCCGGGGAGAGTCGTTCTGGCGCGTGACCATGCGTGACCGCCACGCTACACCGCGCGCGCGAGGTCGCAAACCCCGGGTCTGTCCACGATGATTCGACCGCCGTCGAAGACCTTCGACGCGCGCCGTGATGTGAGACAGGGATCGGCGTGGAGGCCTCGGAATCGCGTCGTCGACGCTTCGCAAAGCCCCAGGTGGCGTGTATCTTCCGCGCATGTCCGCAGCACCCGAGCTTTCCGTCGACGCAGTACGCGCACTCTACGAGACGCAAGCCGAACGCCACGCCTGGGCCCGCACACTGCTGGGCCGTCCGCTGACCTACGCCGAGAAGGTCCTGTTCGCGCATATGCGCCCCGAAGAGGTCAAGAGCGTCGCGGATGTCGAGCGCCGCAAGTCGTCGATCCGACTCTATCCGGACCGGGTCGCGCTCCAGGACGCGACCGCCCAGATGGCGATCCTGCAGTTCATGATGTCGGGTATCCCGCGGGTCCAGGCGCCGACGACGATCCACTGTGATCACCTGATCCGCGCGCAGACCGGCGCGAAGTCGGACCTGCTCCGCGCCATCGACGAGAACTCGGAGGTCTACGACTTCCTCGCCAGCTCGGGCAAGAAGTACGGCCTCGGGTTCTGGAAGCCGGGCGCTGGCATTATCCACCAGGTCGTGCTCGAGAACTACGCGTTCCCGGGCGGCCACATGATCGGCACCGACTCGCACACGCCCAACGCCGGCGGCCTGGGCATGATCGCGATCGGGGTCGGCGGCGCCGACGCGGTCGACGTGATGGTCGGCAGCCCGTTCGGCGTCCGCATGCCCGGGCTCATCGGCGTCCGTCTGACCGGTACGCTCAAGGGCTGGACCGCCCCCAAGGATGTCATCTTGGCGCTGCTCGGCATCCTGACGGTCAAGGGCGGCACCGGCCACATCGTCGAGTTCTTCGGCCCGGGCGCCGCGAACCTCTCGTGCACCGGCAAGGGCACGATCTGCAATATGGGCGCGGAGCACGGCGCGACCACCTCGACCTTCCCCTTCGACGCCTCCATGGCGACCTACCTGCGCGCGACCGGACGCGCCGCGATCGCCGAGCTGGCGGAGCAGCACGCCGCGGAGCTGCGCGCCGACCCCGAGGTCGAGGGCGACGCCGACAAGTTCTACGACCGCGTGGTCGAGATCGACCTCGACACCTTAGAGCCCCACGTCAACGGCCCGCACTCGCCGGACCGCGCCTGGCCGATCTCGAAGCTGGCCCAGGCCTTCAAGGACAACGGCTGGCCGGAGGACCTGCGCTACGGGCTGATCGGCTCGTGCACGAACTCGTCCTACGAGGACATGGAGCGCGCGGCGGAGGTCATCCGACAGGCCCAGGAGGTCGGGGTCGAGAAGCTGGCGAAGCCGCTGATGGTCACGCCGGGCTCCGACCAGATCCACAACACGATCAAGCGCGACGGCCAGCTCGAGGTGTTCGAGAGCGCCGGCGCCACCCTGCTCGCCAACGCCTGCGGGCCGTGCATCGGGCAGTGGCGGCGCACCGACATCGCGCCGAAGGAGACCAACTCGATCATCAACTCCTTCAACCGCAACTTTAAGGGCCGCAACGACGGCAACCGCCAGACGCTGAGCTTCATCGCCAGCCCCGAGACCGTGGTCGCGCTCTCGCTCGCCGGGCGCATGACCTTCAACCCGCTGACCGACACGATCGACGGGAAGAAGCTGCCGCCGCCGGACCCGGCCCCCAACGAGGGCCTGCCGGAGAACGGCTTCGAGGCCGGCCTCGCGGGCTTCGACTCCCCTGCGCCCGAGGGTCCCGAGGCCGACGCGGTTGAGGTCATCGTCGCCCCCGGCAGCAAGCGCCTGCAGCTGCTCACGCCCTTCGACACGTGGAACGGCGAGGACCTCAAGGATCTGCCGGTGCTGCTGAAGGCGGTGGGTAAGTGCACCACCGACCACATCTCGCCGGCGGGCCCGTGGCTCAAGTTCCGCGGTCACCTCGACAACATCAGCGACAACATGTTCATCGGGGCGAATCACCAGTTCACGAAGGAGCCGGGCACCGGCAACAACGTCATCACGGGCGAGCAGGGCATCAACCTCTCGAAGCTCGCGCGCGCTTACAAGGCGCAGGGCGTCAGCTGGGCGGTGTTCGGCGACGAGAACTACGGCGAGGGCTCGTCGCGTGAGCACGCGGCGATGGAGCCGCGCCACCTCGGCTGCCGCCTGGTCGTGGCGCGCTCGTTCGCGCGGATCCACGAGACCAACCTCAAGAAGCAGGGCGTCATCGCGGCGACCTTCGCCGACCCCGCCGACTACGAGAAGGTGCAGGAGCACGATCGCGTGTCGGTCACCGGCCTCAGCGAGTTCGCGCCCGGCAAGCCGCTGACGGTCGTCCTCGCCCACAAGGACGGCAGCATCGACCGCTTCGACGTGAACCACACCTTCAACGAGGAGCAGATCGGCTGGTTCAAGGCCGGCAGCGCCCTCAACGCGCTGCGGCAGTCCCAGGCCCAGGCGGCGAGCTGAGCCGTCCATCGCCCCGCACCTGACGCTCGAGACCATGACCACGCCCCGCGAGACCGAGCTGTCCACCGAGACAGCGTTCACGCGCGACTCGGGCGCGGCGGTCCCGTTGATCTGCGGGGCGATGTACCCGTGCTCAAACCCCGAGCTCGTCGCGGCCGTCTCGGCCGCCGGCGGGCTCGGGATCGTCCAGCCGATGTCGCTGATCTACGCGCACGGGCACGAGTACCGCGCGGGCCTGCGCTTGATCCGGCGGATCACCGACCGCCCGATCGGCGTCAACATCATCGTCGAGAAGCTGGTCAAGGCCTACGAGGACCGCGCGCGACAGTGGGTCGACGTGGCCTTAGAGGAAGGTGTCCGCTTCTTCGTGACGGCGCTCGGCAACCCGCGCTGGGTAGTCGAGAGGGTGCACGCGGCCGGCGGGCGCGTCTATCACGACGTGACCGAGCGCAAGTGGGCGCTCAAGGCCCTGGAGGCCGGGGTCGACGGCCTGATCTGCGTCAACGCGCGCGCGGGCGGTCACGCCGGGCGTCAGGATCCGCGGGCGCTCGTCGAGTCGCTGGGCGACCTCGGCAAGCCGCTGATCTGCGCGGGCGGGATCGGCTCGCCGGAGGACTTCGTCGAGACCCTGCGGCTCGGCTACGCCGGCGCGCAGCTCGGCACGCGCTTCATCGCCACGCACGAGTGCCGCGCCCACGGTGACTACAAGCGCGCGATCGTCGAGGCCGAGGCCGATGACATCGTGTTGACCGAGAAGCTCTCGGGCGTGCCGGTCTCGATTATCAATACGCCCTATGTGCAGAAGGTCGGCACGAAGGCTGGCCCGCTCGCCCGCGCGATGCTCCGAGGTCGACGGACGAAGCACTGGATGCGCGCGCTGTTCAGCGTGCAGTCGATCTGGAAGCTCAAGCGCGCCAACCTCCGCGGCTCGGCCTATCAAGAGTACTTCCAAGCCGGGAAGAGCGTGGACGGTATCCACGATATTGAGCGCGCCGGCGATATCGTGCGCGCGTTCGAAGCCGCGCTGACGCGCGCGACGTCTTCCGCGACGTCGTCCTCCGATAAAACCACCGACACCGAACGCGATATGGCCTCCTAGCCCGCCTCCCCGCCCCTCGGCGCCCTCCCCTCCCCCCCAGGGACTCCGACCGTGCTCAAGACGCTCCGCCGCGCTAGCCAAATTCTGCACCGGATCAGCCCGCGTCTGTCCGCGGATGAGACCGTCCTGACGATCGACGACGACGGCGCGGTCAAGCTGAGGACGCCGGAGACCCGGCAGCAAGCGCAGCTGGACAAGGCGGTGTTCGCCGAACTGATCGAGCAGCTCGAGCAGTTCCGCTTCAAGCGCGTCGCGGGGACCTACGGCGACGCGATGGCGGAGTTCGTCCACGATCTCGAGGTCTACGAGGGCCCGGGCAAGAAGGGCCGGATCACCGTGCGCCTCAACCACGAGTACGGCACGCTGGTCGGCGACGCGCCGCCCGGGATCCGCGAGTTCCTGACGTTGCTCGACCGCCTCGAGCGCTACATGCTCGAGGAGGGCGACAACAGCTACATGACCGACGAGGCGTTCCTCGACCAGCTCGCGCACGGCATCGACTTCCCCTACTTCAACCCCAACGGCCGCCCCGGCGCGCTCATGCTGATCGACGCCTCGGGCGCGGAGCTGCCGTCCTCCAACCGCGAGTGGCAGCTGCCCTACGCCGACGGGCTGATCGCGTTCAAGGACGCGGACGGGCAGTTCGGCTTCATGAAGGCCTCGGGCGAGGTCGTCATGACGCCCCGCTACCAGCTGACCTACGGCTTCTCCGAGGGCCTGGCGCCGGTGAAGCAAGGGGGCAAGTGGGGCTACATCAACACCGCGGGCGGGCTCGTGATCGAGGCGGAGCTGACGGCCGCGAGCGCGTTCTCCGACGGGATGGCGGAGGTCTCGAAGGGCGAGACGCGCGGCTACATCAACCGTCAGGGCGAGTTCTTCGCCGCCCCCAAGGGCGCGCGCCAGCTCGCGCCGTTCTCGGGCGGCTATGGGGCGTACCAAGCCCTGAGCCGCATCGGCGAGCCGGCCTGGGGCTACATCGACCGCGCCGGTCAGGTCATCATCAAGCCGACCTACGAGTACGGCGGGCCGTTCAGCGAGGGCGTCGCGCCGGTGCTCGAGGAGGACCGATACGGCTTCATCAAGCCGGACGGCGAGTACGCGATCCCGCCGCAGTTCGACAGCGCCGGCGCGTTCTGCCAAGGCCTCGCGGCGGCTAGCCAGGACGGTCGCTGCGGCTACGTCGGGCCCTCGGGTGAGTGGGCGATCACGCCGCGCTTCACGGTCGCGCACGAATTCGCCGAGGGCCTCGCGGCGGTGAAGGTCGGGCGCCGCTTCGGCTACATCGACCGCGGCGGCGCGATGGTGATCGAGCCCAAGTACGAGCTCGCCGAGGTGTTCTCCGACGGGCGCGCCGCGATCCGCTTGGAGCACCGCTGGGGCTACGTCGACGCCAAGGGCGTGTTGGTGATCGAGCCCAAGTACGAGAGCGCGCGCCCCTACCAGTCCGGCGTCGCGTGCGTGCGAACCTTCGCCGAGCCGCCGCCGCTCGTCGCGACGGGCTCCTCGAAGGTGATCATCAACCTCAAGCGCGCGGAGCCGGAGCCGGAGCCGGCTCCGGCGGAGGCCAGCGCCCCGCCGGCCAAGGCCTGAGAGCCCGAAGGGTCATGTAGACAGACCGCGCGCGCATCACGACGACCCGCGCGGCGCTTCAAACAGCTGCTCCCAGCGGTAGTCGACGCGCGCGGGCGCGCCCTCCATCGCGCGCCCTGGCACACGCATGCGCACCGAGAGCTGGCGCTCGCCGGGCGCGAGCATCAGCGTGTGGACGACGTCGCGCTCAATTCGAACCGACTCGCCGAGGGCCCAGAGCCCCTCGGCGTCGAGCCGCCCGCCCGCCCGCGTGACGCGGCGCTCGATCCGGCTGTAGCGCGAGCACGCCTGCGGGGCCTCGCGCGCGCGCAGGTGGTTGGTCGCCGCCAGCGCGCTCGCGCCGAGCCTCGCGTCGGCCTCGGGCCCGCGCGTCGCGACGCCCTCGGCCTCGACCTCGAGCACGCGCGCCGGCGCGCGACCTGCCTCTTCCGCCACCTTGACCGGCTCCACGAGGTGCACGATGTAGCTGCCCGCGTGCCGGGCCCGCGCGAGCGCGCCGGCGACATCCTCGGCGGTGCTCCGCCCGTCCCCGTCGAGATCACGCGCCTGCAGGGCGTCGCGCAGCAGCAGGTTCGCGGGCGAGAAGCCGGCGGCGGCCTCGGCGAGCGAGGCGTGCCCCTCGCCGTAGCCCATGTTGAACAGCGCGCCGACGCCGGCCGCGTTCATGCAGCTGAGGCAGCCGAGGTAGCCGGCGAAGGCCACCGAGACCACCGCCTGCGCGTCGGGGTCGCTCGGCGCGTAGGCGATGATGACCTGGCTCTCGAGCAAGGCGGGATTCGAGGACCAGTCGAGGTTGCGGACGATCGCCAAGCGCCCGGCGAGCGCCGGGTCGTCGCGCGTGCTCGGGCCCCAGGCGGAGAGCGAGGAGCAGCCGATGCTGACGAGGTCGGTCATCGCGTTCATGAGCAGGAGGTCGTCGACCGTGAGCGCGCGCTCGAGGCCGCCGACGCGGGCGCCGCCCGCCGCCTCCATGCCCGCGATCACGCCCGCGGCCTCCTCGCGCAGCCTGGGGCTGATGTCGGCGACGCCCGCGTAGACGCCGGCGAAGGCGTCGAAGGTCGCGCGCGGGATGTCGGCGAGCACGTAGCCCTCGACCACGCGGAGGATGTCGGCGCGCAGCAGGTAGCCGTGGGCGTAGCCCATCTCGCGCGCCGTCCCGTGGACGTGCAGCACTCGCTGACCGCCGATGGTTCGCACGCTGCCGCGCACCTCGTCGTCGCCGCGCGCGGACGAGGTCTCCGCGGGGAGTGTTGTGGGCGGCGCGGGCGTCGGCGACGCCTCGACCCCATCCGCGGGCGCAGGCGCAGGCGCGGGGGCCCGCGTGACCTCGCACGCGGTGAGCGTGAGGGCGACGTAGCTCGCCGCCGCGATCGTGATCGTCCGCATCACTCGAGTGTAGCGCGGCCTACTTGCGCAGGACCTTGGGCCAGCGGCGCGGATCGACGCGCCAGCGCCCGCTGCGCCCGACGTCGCGGTCCGGGTGCTGCCCCGTCGGCGGAACGTCGGACTCGGGGCCGCCGCGCCGCAGGCGGTCGCGGGCTCGCCGCCGCGCGCGACGAATATCGAGCTTGCGGCAGTACCGATCCGAGTGGCTCTGGACGGGCTGCTTGCGAACGGAGCGTGACATGACCTGTCCCGAAGAACTAACTGGAGTCAGGGTACACGGGCGCCCCCTCCGGTCAAGCCGGCGCCGCCGCTCGTCGTCGATCAGCTCGAGCTCACGGATCGTCGTAGATCAGCTCGAGCTCGTGGCAGAACAGCTCGAAGCCGTAGATCAACGGCTCGCCGTTGTCGTAGAGCTTCGCGCCGGCCGCGACCGTGTTGTCCGGGCACAGGATCGGGTCGAAGGGCTCGCCGCCGCCCTCGAAGCCGACCAGCACCTCCTGCCAGGTGTGGGGCGGGATCTCGATGGCGAAGCCGTCCGGCCCCTCGTAGATCTTGGGCTCGGCGCACGCGAGCTCGATCCCGCGCATGCCGTCCCCGTCCCAGAGCCCGCGGAAGCCGACGATCAGCTCACCCGGCGGGCAAACCGCGTCCTCCATCAACTCGTTCCCGCCGTAGCCGCCGTAGACGTCGCTGGGGAACGGCGCCGCGAGGACGAGCTCGAGCTTGTCGAGGATGAGATCGATGTTGATGACCACGCAGGCCCCGCGGAGGTAGGTGATGTGGGGCGAGACCCCGTAGGCGTCGAGGCCGGGCATCACGCCGTTGCCGCCCTCGACGCCGCAGATCAGCTCTTTCTTCTCGCCGATGTCCACGCCCTCGAGCGCGGTCGGCTCGAGCTCGTTCAGCACGACCCCGACCGGCTCGTCGTGACAGGCGTCGCTGCAGCCGTCGCCCTCCTCGACGTTGCCGTCGTCGCAGTCCTCGGGTCCCTCCACCATGCCGTTGCCGCACACGGCTCCGCCGCCGCCGGTGCTCACGTCACCGGTCGACTCCGTGAAGGTCTCCTCGCTCGTCTCGGTGTCGCTCTCGTCGTCGTCGTCGTCGTCGTCGGCGCTGCCGGTGTCGACCGCCGTGGTCATGCCGGCCGCGGTCGTCGAGCCAGTCGCCGTCGTCGTCATCGTCGGCCGGCCGGTCGTGTCGGCGTCGGAGTCGCCCATCACCGGCTCCCAGCCGTCGTTGATCACGATGCACCCTGGACCCAGGAGCGCGACGGCGAGCAGCCCTGCGGTCGGCATATACAAAGAGCGAGCGCGCGTATGAGACAAGCAGACCATCATCGTCATAGTAGCCGGGATCGTCCGCCTTTCCGCAAACGCGCGACTTCGCGCTAGACCACGCGAGGCGGCTGCTAGCGAAGCCGGATCGTCTTGGACTGCGCGCGACCGTTGCGGAGGTAGCGGACCAAGAAGGTGCTGGTGCTGCCGAGACCGAAGTACAGCGCCATCGCGTCGGCGTCGTCGGCGATCTGGTAGCCGTTGACCGAGGTGATGACATCGCCGCTCTTCATCCCCAGGCGGTCGAGCGGTCCGCCCGCGCGCACGCCCGAGAGCTTGTAGCCGCGCCCGACGTTGCTCACGCTAGCCTCGCTCGCCAGGCTGGCCGGGTTGTTGAGGTAGCGGTTGAACTCGCTGCGGCTGATCGTGCAGCTGGTCGCGCTCGCGCAGGTCGCGGTCGTCCGCGACTTCCCGCCCGAGTTCCCGCCCGCGCCGCCCGAGCCGCCCGCGCCTGCCTTGGAGCCAGGTCGCGTCGCGGGCCGCTCGCCGCCGCTCGTGGAGCCAGCCGGCGAGGACGAAGGCCGCGCGCCCGAGCCACGAGCGGACGGCCGCCCGCCGGCGCGCTCAGCCGCGCGCGCCTCGGCGAGCGCGAAGGGATCGGGCTCGGGCTCCAGCTCGACGGACAGGTCGGGGACCTCGTCCGCCGCGCCCGCGCCCACGCCCACGCCCGGCGGCGTCACGCCCCGCGCCTGCGCCCACGCGAGGCCGTCGACGAACAGGTACTCGATCGTGATCGTGACGCCGTCGCGCTCGACCTCGAGGCTGGCGCCGCCGTCGAGCGCGTCGAGCAGCGCCCGCGCCTCGCCTGGCGCTGCGCGCAGGTCGACGCCGTTCACGGACTGCAGGACGTCCCCCGGCTCGAGGCCGAGCTGCTTCGCCAGCGTCGCGCTCGAGCCCTCACTGTCCAAAAGGACATAATCATCGTCGCGCGCCGCGATCGGCACCGGCGACTCGCCGGCCTGCAGCCGCGCCCGCGCGAGCGCGACGACGAAGCTGTCGACTTCGAACACCAGCTCGTTGGCGCCGCGACGGCGCACGGCGTGGGGCAGCAGCTCCACGAGCGCGCCCGGCAGCGGATCCTGCTCCGCCGCCGCAGGCGCCGTGGCGGTCTTCGACGGGGCGAGTCGCTCGCGCGCGCCGTCGATCGCGCCGCAGGCGACGACGCTGACAGCTCCGAGGGCGACCACGCCACGGACCAGCGCCCCCCGCGTGGTCGCGCGCCAGCGGCGAGCACGGGCTTGGGAGCACGACTTGGAAGACGGCCGATGCATGGGCCGCCATTGTAGGTCACAGGCTTTCATGCGCGACGTCGGAGTACGCATCACTACGCGTTTTTCCACCACTGGCAATATGACCTGAAAACCCGGTTATGTGGCCGGCGCTGCTTGCTCCGCCTCAGATCACGGGACGGCGTCACACTGTCAGTAACCCGAGCACGACGCGGAGTCACGGGAGGCAGCCGCGGGGTATAAGCGCAGACCCGACGTCGGGATGACGTCGTACGCGCGCGGCCGCGTGGCCGCAGCTGCCGATCGGCGTGGGCCCGCAGCGCCCGCGCCTGCAGGACACGCAGGAGTAGCTCGATCATGTCCACGACCTCGACCCCGCACCCCGTCGACCCCAGCGCTGGCGATTCCGCGCACGCGACCGGTCCGGGCCACCACAAGCTCCGGCGCCTGCGCGTCTACGGCGGCTTCCTCGATCAGCTGGACGTCCGCTTCACCGACGGTCTGAACTGCATCATCGGCGGGCGCGGCAGCGGCAAGACCACGGTGCTCGAGTTCATCCGCTACGCGCTCAACAAGATCCCCGGGCAAGAGACGTCCTCGGAGAAAGCCCAGCGCGAGCAGCTCCACGCGCTGCTGCTGGCCAACCTCGGCAAGACCGGCTGCGTCGAGCTCGAGGTCGAGAGCCGCGAGGGCCTGACCTACAACGTCCGGCGCGCCGCCGGCGATCCGCCGGTCGTCACGGACGCGAGCGGCAAGCGGCTCGACGCGGCGGTCCTGAAGTCGAGCGTGCTGATCGACGCGGCGCTGTTCAGCCACAACCAGATCGAGGACATCTCGAAGAGCCCGCAGGCCCAGCGCGACCTCATCGACCGCCTGTGCAGTCACTCGCTGCAGGCGATCGCGACCGACGTGCAGGAGGCGGCGGCGCGCCTCAAGGAGAACGCGCAGCAGGTGATCCAGCTGAGCGCGCGGATCGAGACGGCGCGCCAGAGCCTCGTCGACCTCTCGAGCTGGGAGCGCAAGCTCGAGGCCGCCAACGCGGCGCTCGAGTCGGCGGGCGTGCCCCCGGGGCTGCAGCTCGCCTCCAACAACCGGTCGCTGCGTCAGAAAGAGCGCGGCTGCGTCGACCACACGCGCAAGGTCGTCAGCGAGCTGCGCGAGCAGATCGCGGCCACGCTGCCGCAGCAGATCCGTCAGCTCGCCGGCCGGATCCCCCAGGAGGTGCAGGAGGGGCCCAACGGCGAGCTGCTCAACGGCCTCGCGCGCACGCTCGTGCGCCGCGAGACCGAGCTCGAGATCCTGCTCTCGCCGGTGCTCGAGCGCCTCGCTCAGCTCGAGCAGGAGGTCTCGCAGGTCGACGCCGCGCTGGTGACCGCGCACAAGCCCCAGGAAGAAGAGTACGGCCGGCTGATGGCGGCTGCGGAGGCCCACAGCGCGCGCATCAAGGACCGCGACGCCGCCGCGCGCGAGGTTGTGCGGCTCTCGAGCGCCAAGCAGGATCTCGACACCTACGAGCGCGATCTCGAGGCCGCGCAGCGCGAGCGCGTGCACCTGCGCGCCGCGTTCCAGGCGGCGCGGACGCGCCGCCACGACGCCCGCGCGAAGGCGGCCGACACGGTGAGCACGCGGCTCGGCGGGCGCGTGCGCGTCAAGGTCAAGGCCGACGCGGCGCGGGGGCCCTACCGCGAATTCCTGGTCTCGATCATGAAGCGCTCCGGTCGACAGTACCGCGCCCCCATCGACAAGCTGATCAAGCTCGTCAGCCCGGCCCGCCTCGGTGAGCTGTGCGACCGCGACGACCACGACGCCCTCGCCGGGACCACCGAGGTCACCCCCGACTTCGCGGAGGCGCTGTTCAAGCAGCTGCGCGGCGAGCCCGAGCGCCGGTTCACGCTCGATGTCATCGACCTCGAGGACGCGCCGCGCATCGAGCTGAAGATCGGCGACACCTGGCGGCCCTCGCACCAGCTCTCGACGGGGCAGAAGAGCTCGGCGATCTTGCCGATCCTGCTGCTCGAGAGCGAGGCGCCGCTGCTCGTCGATCAGCCCGAGGACAACCTCGACAACAGCTTCATCTCGGACGCCATCGTCCCGCAGGTCCGCGACATCAAGGGGCGCCGGCAGCTGCTGTTCATCACCCACAACCCCAACCTCCCGGTCCTCGGTGACGCCGAGAACGTCTGCGTGCTCGAGGCCGATGGTCGCAGCTCGCGCCTGCTCGCGGCGGCCGACGTCCACGGCGCGAAGCAGCACATCCTGCGGCTCATGGAGGGAGGGCTCGAGGCCTTCAAGCGGCGCCAAGCCGAGTACGAGAGCGCCTGACGCGGCGCGACGGGCTACCATGGAGACGATGCGTCGCTCGCTCCCGCGCCTGACTCTCCTGATGCTCCTGCCGCTCGGCGTCGCTGCGACCGGGTGTTGGAAGCAGCCGGGCACCGCGGGCCTCCCGTGCAACAGCGCGAGCGAGTGCGACGACGGTCAGCAGTGCGTCGCGGGCTTGTGCGAGGCGAACACGGACGGTCACGCCTCGACCGAGACCAGCGCGAGCGGTGACGCGAGCACGAGCGATCCGAGCATGAGCGCGACCGCGGCGAGCATGACTGACGTCGCTACGACGACGGCGGGCGAGACGAACACGGACGCGACCACGAGCGCGACCACGGGGAACGAGTCGGAGTGCCCCTCAGACCCCTCCTGCCTGCCCTCACCGGACTGGGTCGTCTCGCTCGGCGATGAGGACAGCCAGGTCACGATACAGGACATTGCGATCGACGGGACCGGCGCGGCGATCGTCGCGGGCCACTTCACCGGCTCCATCGACATCGGGGACACCAAGCTGCAAGCGGCGAGCTACCGGCGAATCTTCCTGATCAAGTTCACGCCCGACGGGGCGGTCGCGTGGGCGCTCGACGCCGGCGACAGCGAGGACGACGAGCTCCGCGCGGTCGCTATCGACCCCGACAACGACACGATCCTCGCCACCGGGGCGTTTCTCGCTAACATCAGCTTCGGCGAGGAGATGATCATGCGTCAGCCGCAGGAGGCCGACCTGTTCCTCGCGCGGTTTAAGCCCGACGGGACGGCGGAGGAGCTGTTCGGCTGGGGCGCGCCCAAGGGCCAATACGGGAACGACATCATGGTGCTCGACAACGGCGACGTGGTCGTCGTCGGGATGTACCAGGACGCGCCTGACTTCGGCGGTGGGCCGCTCGCGCTCGAGCCCGGCTTGGGCAGCAGCTACAACGTGCTCATCGCCCGCTTCAACAGCTCCTTCGGACACGTCTGGTCGCAGGGGCTAGGGGCCGCGAACGGGCACGATCGCGCCATGTTCGCCCAGCCCGGGCCCGACAACACCATCTATGTCGGCGGCCTCGTCGCCAGTCAGCTCGACTTTCCGGGCGGGCCCAAGATCGTCAATATGGGCACCGACGACGGCTTCGTCGCGCGTGTCGGCCCGGGCGGTATGGCTGACTGGGCCGTCCCTATCGCGGCGGGCGGCGGCGGCAGCATCCTCATGAGTGGGCTCGCCAGCGATGACGACCGCGTCTACGTGATCGGCGCGACCAACGGGACAATTCAGCCCAGCGCCGACGTCATGCTCGAGAGCGCCGGCCTCTACGACGTCTTCGCGCTGGCGCTGAACAGCGACGGCACCGTGAGCTGGGGCGACACCTACGGCGGCGACACCGATGAGCTCGCGGGCGCGATCACCATCGACGCGACTCGCGGACACGTGCTGCTGTCGACGATGTGCCGCGTCGGGGCGAACTTCGGCGACGTCGACGACACGCTCTCGATCGTGGGCAACTCGGACTTCTGCTGGGCCCGGCTGCGCGCCGACTCGGGCGCGCACGTCGCGAGCGCGCGCTACGGCGGAAAGGACCCTGAGCCGCCCGCGGAGTTCGAGTTCGGCGGCCCGCTCGTCACGCGCGACGACGCGCTGTACATGGCCGGCTACTTCTTCGGCGAGATGACGATCGGCGCTGACGAGCTCTCGCACCCAGGCATGATGTACGCGCGCCCGTGGGTCGGGCGCTTCGGGCTCTGAGCCCGCGCGCTACTCCGACGAGGCGCGCTTCCCGGAGGTCTCGGAGGTCTCGGAGGTCTCGTCGTCCACCTCGGCGTCGAGCTCGTCCGCCTCCTTGGAGGGCGACGCGTCGTCGTCGCGCGCCAGCTCCCACAGCAAGACCGCGAGCGCGAGCACGCCGACCGCCGCGATGACGATGAAGACCACCCGCAGGCTGGGGTGCCCGAACTCCGCGAGGCGCTGGGCGCCGAGCGAGAGCATGTCGGGCTTGAGGCCCGCGTAGCCGACGTAGGGGCTCGCCATCACGCGCCAGTGCGAGGCGTCGATGAAGCCCATCGCCTTAAACTCGGGGTCGAGCGAGACCCGCCACATCCACTCGAAGATCGAGTAGAAGCCGAGATAGGCGCTCGCCGCCACGCTCACGGCCAGGCCCGCGCCGATCCAGACGCGTCGCCGGGCCCGGGCCCGCGGGAGCTCAGAGAGCGCCTGGGCGAGCGGGAGCAACGCGAAGGGGATCACCGGGACGAGGTAGCGCGGGCCCACGGCCCAGCCGCCGTACCAGTCGCTGCGGCAGGAGATGAAGATCCAGCGGATCGCGATCATCGCGAGCGCGAACCACAGCGCGTCAGGCAGGCGCGCGCGCGCACGCGGGAGCGCGACCAGGCCGACGACGATGGCGGGCGCGTACAGAAACAGGCTGCGGCCCGGCGCGACCAGCTGGGCGACGAGCCCGGTCCACGGCCACACCCAGCGGCTGTAGTGTCCGAAGCGCCCGGTTTCGAAGGGTGACCCAAAGCGCAGGTAATGCCCGAGCAGCAGCAGGCCGACGCCCGCGAGCGCGAGCGCGAGCGCGCCGAGCAGCGCGCGCCGGTCCTCGCCCGCGAGCGCCCACGACCGACCGCAGACGCGCGCGCCGGCCCGCTCGCGCAGCGCGGGCGCGAGCGCGTAGCCGAGGAAGCAGGGCAGCGCGACGACGTTGAGGATGTGGACGTGCAGGGAGAGCCCCGCGAGCGCGCCGGCGATCCACAGCGCGCGCGCGGCCCCGCGCTCGTGTCGCGCGCGGCGGCGGTGGTAGGCGGCGACCCCCGCGGCGGTCAGCAAGAGCAGCAAGGCGCTCAGCGGCTCGCTGAGGAAGGTCCGCGAGTACGCCCAGGCGACCGTGCCGAAGGCGTAGACGGCGCCGGTCGCCAGCGCGGCGCGACGACCAAAGCCGAGCAGCGAGAGCCAGAGCGCGAGCGCGCAGGCGGCCGCCGCGGTCAGCAGCGGGTTGGTGAGGCTGACGAGCAGGCGCGTCCAGTCGGCCTTGTGCGACCGCTTGTGAAACACGAAGTGGTCCGAGCGGACCGCGTGCGTCCAGGTCTTCGGGACCGTCTGCTCGGTGCGCCACGCCAGCGCGTACAGCGGCATGGCCGCCACGGACAACCCGTGGCCGAAGAAGCCGTAGCGTCGACCGTCGGGGCCGGGCGCCCAGCCAAACGTCCCCTTCGGGCGCCCCTTCGGCTCGCCGGTGCGCTTGGGGATCCCGTCGATCGCCAGCGTGCCCCGCTCGCACAGCGACGCGGTGGTCTGGTAGACGATCTCGTCGTCGGGGAACTGGATCCGCCCCGGCGCGGTGAACAAAAAGATCGAGACGCAGACAATGAACAGGGCGAGGAAGCCGCGCCCCCTCGCCCATCTTTGGTTCATGTCCGCCGCACGATCCGTACAGCTGGCGCCCTGACTACGCACCGCCCGAGGTCGGACCGCCGGTCTCACAGCTCGAGGTGTCGAAGGTGCAGGTCACCGGGTCACAGGCGAGCGAGCCGCCGTCGTAGCCCAGGGTGGCGCAGGTGAGACCGTCGAGATCCGCGCCGTCGCACTGCTCGTTGGGATCGATGTTGCCGTCGCCGCAGCCCGGATCACCGTCGCCGTCGCCGTCGCCATCGCCGTCGCCATCACCGTCGCCGTCTCCGTCGCCATCTCCGTCGCCGTCGCCGTCTCCGTCGCCGTCGCCGTCTCCGTCGCCGTCTCCATCTCCGTCACCGTCGCCCGGACCCGCCGTTGTCGCGTCGCCGCTCGAGCCATCCTCCGTGGCCGCCCCCGTTGAGCCGGAGGTGTCCCCGTCGGTTGTGTTGTTACTCGCGTTGGTCGGACCCGTTGGATTGGAGAGCGACGAAGTCTCGGAGCTATCGCCACATCCGAAGGGCAGAGCAAGCGCAGCGCAGACGGTGAGAACAGGAGAAAGGCGAGCCATGACGGATTGGTTGTCTCCCGGAGTTGCGTGTACGTCAAGGGAATTTCCCAAAACGAGCGCACCGCGAAAACGTGTGTATACACGTCCTGGGGCCCACGGGAATCCGTCCAGGCAATCCGCGATTTTTCGAGTTTTTACTCCCGAGCTCGACGCGCCCGCGCGGGCCCTCGGCACCGGTCGAGTCGGCGTCTCGGAACGCGAAATCACGCGTTCTCCGTATGAGGACGCGGCGTTCGTGATGGATTCGCGCGATCGCGCGGCGCACCGAACATCGCTACTTGTGCTCCCGGGCCAGGCGTCGCAAGATCGATCCAGGATCCTCGAAACAGGGTTTGTCCGTTCTTCCGGAGGAAACTCGTGGAGACCGACCCTGACAGCGCGGGGGTACCAGGACCGGATTTGCAGCAGACACCGAAGCAACCTCCGAACCAGCCGCCTACGCAACCTCCCAAGACCCCCGCGGGGATCCCCGAGGTTCACGACGTCGCCGATGTCCATGACAGTCGCGGAATCGAGCGCTGGGAGCAGTGCCTCGAGCGCGTCGCACGTTCGGTCGTCTCGGTCCGGATCGACGGCACGCGCCCCTTCGACACCGAGTGGAACGAGACCGCGCAGGCGACCGCCTTCGTCGTCGACCGCGAGCGCGGGCTGATGCTGACCAATCGCCACGTGGTCCGCGGCGGACCGTCGGTCGCGGAGGCCGTGTTCCTCAACCACGAAGAGGTCCCCCTGCGCGCGGTCTACCGCGACCCGGTGCACGACTTCGGCTTCTTCCGCTTCGACCCGGCGCGCCTGCGCTTTATGGAGCCCACCGCGCTGCGCCTGACCCCCGAGAAAGCGCGGGTCGGCACGGAGATCCGGGTGGTCGGCAACGACGCGGGCGAGAAGCTCTCGATCCTCGCGGGGACCCTGGCGCGCCTCGATCGCCCCGCGCCCAACTACGGGCAGCGGCGCTATAACGACTTCAATACGTTCTACATCCAGGCCGCCTCGAGCACCTCGGGGGGCTCGTCGGGCTCGCCCGTGGTCGATCGCCTCGGCGATGTCGTGGCGCTGAACGCCGGCTCGCGCACCCAGGCCGCGTCGAGCTTCTTCTTGCCGCTCGAGCGAGTGGTGCGCGCGCTCTCGTGCCTCCAGCGCGGCGCGCCGATCCCCCGCGGCACGCTGATGGCGACGTTCCTGTACACGCCGTTTGATGAGCTGCGCCGGCTGGGCTTCACGGCCGAGCGCGAGGCCGAGACCCGCGCGCGGCACCCGGCGGGGACCGGGCTCTTGGTGGTCTCGAAGCTGCTCCCCGGCGGCCCCGTGCACAACAAGCTCGAGCTCGGCGACGTGCTGCTCGCGGTCAACGGCCGGCCGATCACCAACTTCGTCACGCTCGAGGGGGTGCTCGACGAGCGCGTCGGCGAGTCGGTCACGATCACCTTTGATCGCGGCGGTAAACCGGGCGAGGTCGAGGCTCGCGTCGCGGACCTCCACGCGATCACGCCGCGCGCCTACCTCTCCGTGGGCGGCGCGATCCTGCACGACCTCTCCTACCAGCGCGCGCGCGCCCACGACGTCCCGCTGCGCGGCGTCTACGTGGCCAACACCGGCTACCTGTTCACGGGCTGCGATCTCGAGCGCGACGCCGTGGTGCTCGCGATCGACGGGCAGCCGACGCCCGAGCTCGACAGCATGCAGCGCGCGCTCGAGGCGATCCCCCAGGGCGCGCCCGTCAAGGCCCGCTCCTACAGCCTCGAGGCGCCCGCGCGCGAGCGGCTCTCGCTGTTCACCATGGATCGCGTGTGGTTCGAGATGCACCGCGCCGAGCGTGACGAGGAGACCGGGCGATGGCCGAAGACGCCGTCGCCCCCGCCCCCGCAGGCGCCGCCGATCGAGCCCGTGTCGGCGACCTACCCGGGCGACGCGTCGAGCAAGCACGCCGCGCTCGCGCGCGCGCTCGTCTACGTCGACGTGCGCCTCCCCTTCAAGCTCGACGGCATCCACCGCAGCCGGTTTCGCGGCGCGGGCGTCGTCGTCGACCGCGGCCGCGGGCTCGTGGTCTGCGACCAGAACACGGTGCCCTTGACCCTCGCCGACGTCCGCCTGACCTTCGCCGGCTCGATCGAGCTGCCCGGCGAGATCGTCATGGTCCACCCGCTGCACAACCTCGCGGTGATCCGCTATGACCCGTCGGCGATCGGCGAGACCCCGGTGACCGAGCTGCCGCTGGCGGCGGAGCCCGCCAAGGCCGGCGACGCGGTCACGCTGGTCGCGCTCAAGAAGAACCAGCAGGTCCTGACGCAGAGCGCGGACGTGACGACGATCGAGCCGCTCGAGCTCCCCCTGCCCCAGCCGCCGCGGTTTCGCGAGGCCAACCTCGACCGGATCTCGATCTCGTCCTCGGTCAAGACCATCGGCGGGCTGCTGGCGAACGGGGACGGCGAGGCCGTCGCGTTGTGGTCCGCGTTCTCGTACCAGGTCGGCAAGGATCATCGCGTCACCGAGCACGGCACGCCGGTGGCGCTGCTGCGCGACGTTCTGGCCGCGCTGCGCGAGGGCGCGCGCCCGCGCTTCCTCGACACCGGCGCCGAGTTCCGCCACGTCTCGCTGGCCAAGGCCCGCCGCCACGGCCTGCCCGACGCCTACGCGCGTCAGCTCGAGGCCCACGACCAGGGCGCCCGCAACGCGCTGCAGGTCGCGCGGATCTGCGCGCGCTGTGAGCAAGACGAGGGCGACGGCTGGCGCCCCGGCGACATCGTGCTGACGGTCGACGGCGCGCCGGCGACCCGCTTCCACGAGCTCGAGCGCGCGCTCGCCAACGGCCCGGTCGTGGTCGAGCTGCTGCGCGACGGACAGCCGATGAAGACCACCGTGCGCGCCCGCGCGATCCCGGGCGCGGGCACCGATCGCGTGCTCCACTGGGCCGGCGCGCTGCTGCAGACGCCGCACCGCGCCGTGATGATCCAGCGCGGGATCCCGCCCGCCGGCGTCTACATCTCGCTGTACTGGTATGGCTCTCCGGCCAGCCGCTCGAAGATGCGAGCGGCGCGGATGATCACCGAGGTCGACGGTCGCCCGACCCCCGATCTCGACGCCTTCCTCGAGGTGGTGCGCGGGCGACCGAACCGCGCCTCGCTGCGCGTCAAGACCCTCGACCTCGAGGGCAAGAGCCAGCTGCAGACGCTGCGCCTCGACCTCGACTACTTCCCGACCTACGAGTTCCGGCGCGGTGAGTCCGGCTGGGAGCGCGTCGAGCACCCGTAGCGAGCAGCCGCGAGTGGTACGATCGGGGCTCGGTCGAGCCGAACCCCGCCATGTCGCTCCACACCCGTCGCTCCGTCGCGGCCGCGTTCGCGGCGGCTGTCTCGCTGTACGCCTGCTCCACCCCGGCGCCGCCCGATCGCCCGAGCGCTCCGGATCCAGCGCTGGTGCAGGAGGGCGACGACGGACGAGATGAGCGCTCAGGTTCCGCGCTCCAGCCGAACCCGGGCTATGTGGGCGAGGACGACAAGATCGATCCGACCCGCCTGAAGTTCGCTAGCCCCGCCGAGGCCGAGGCCTACGCCAAGCTTCGCACGGCGCTCGCGCGCGACGAGGCCCCGTGGGTCGCCTTCCCCCTGCGCCGGTTCGGGAATTTCGTCAACGTCGAGTGGTGCCGGGGCGAGGGCAGCGAGCACAACTGCGCCGGCGGCGGGCGCCGCGGCGCGCCGGGGCACGCCTGGACCAGCCTCGAGGTCCTGCACTACGACAAAGACTGGCCGCAGGTCTTCGGCCTGTCCTTCTCGCTCGGCGAGATTCCGGCGGAAGACGGCCTCGGCGTGAGCTTCTCGTGGTCCCAAGGAGGAAAGCGGGTGCTTGGGGAGCACGTGGGCCTGCAGCTCTTCATCGTCGAGTCGGGGTCCGTCGCCGGCACGATGTCCTTCGGCATGGGACAGTCCTTCCCCATCAAGGATGAGAGCGTCGAGAGCCCGCCCCAGGGCGGTCTTTCCGAGCGCGCGAGGGCGCTGCGCAGCTCGCCAGACTCGCTCAAGCGGCTCGCGCTCGCCGAGCTCGACGCGCTCGCGAAGGCGGTGGACGAGGCCCTGCGCGACGACACGATCACGGTCTGCGTCTACGACGAGTACAAGGGCGACGGCATCCCGCCCGAGTGTATGAAGCGCGTGCCCCTCAACGCGGACGAGAAGGCCGACGCGCGCCGCCAGCTCGAAGCGCGACTGCGCCAGCAACGACAGTGGGTCGAGACCCACAGCGAAGCGGCGCACAGCGAGCTGATGCAGCTGTTGCCCGCCGACGCTTGGTCACCGCCGAGCGACTAGCGGGCCGATCCACGGTACCCGCGATCACCCCGGTCCGGCCGCGCCGAACCACCGCTCGAGCGCGCGCGGCAGCGCGGGGTCATCGAGCGCCCCGGCCCAGGCGACATGTCCGTCGGGGCGGATCAGCGCGGCCGGGGGCGCCGCGACCTCGCCGTGCCCCGGGAGCGTCCACGAGCCTTCGCGTCGGGCGTGGACGAGCCGGACGCGACGGGGCCAGCGCGCGCGCGCGGACGCGACCGGCTCGTCGAGGCTGAGCAGCACGGGCCTGGCGTCGCGCAGGAGCTCGTAGACCCGCGCGGGCCCGCGTTCGGTCTCGATGTCGAGATCCGGTACGCGCCGCCCGAGCAGCGGGTGCCCCTCGCCGAGCTCGTAGCGGATGTCGAGGCCGGCGATCGTCGCGGCGACGCGCCTGCGCGGCTCCTCCATGCCCAGCAGCTCGGTCATGGTCTCGCGCAGCGCCTCGTGGCGGGCGTCGGAGATCCCGAGCGCGACCGCGGCGAGCGCGTTGCGGAGCGCGCGGGCGCCGACCGGGTGTCGCTCGGCGTGATAGGTGTCCAGGAGCGCCTCGGGAGATGTCCCGTTGACCACCTGGGCGAGCTTCCACCCGAGGTTGACCGCGTCCTGCACGCCGGTGTTGAGGCCCTGGCCGCCGTGCGGGGGGTGGATGTGGGCGGCGTCGCCGGCCAGCAGCACGCGGCCGCGACGGTACTCCGCGGCCTGGCGCGCCGTGTCGGTGAAGCGCGAGATCCAGCTGGCGCTGCGCAGGCCGAAGTCCGAGCCGTACACGCAGACGAGCGCCGCGCGCAGCTCCTCGAGGTCCGGGGCGCCCGCGCGCTCGACGTCTCGCTCGGTGAGCACGACCCGGATCGGCTCCCCGACGCCGCGGCGGCCGAGCGCGTGGGTGCCGAGATGATCACGTCGGAAGCCGAGCTCGGGCGCTCCGTCCATCTCGACCTCGGCGATCATCCAGCTGGTCATGGCGTCGGCGCCGGGGAACTCGACGCCGGCGATCCTGCGGACCAGGCTGCGCCCGCCGTCGCAGCCGACGAGGTACTCCGCGCGCAGCGACGCGCCGTCTGACAGCGCGACGTCGACGCCGCGGTCGTCCTGGGCGAAGTCGATCACCTCGCGCCCGCGCAGGATCGGCGCGCCGAGCTCGTCGAACACCCACTCGGCGAGGAGTCGCTCGATGTGGTGCTGCCACAGCGCCAGCACGTAGTTGTGGCGCGTCGGGAGGTCGCGCATGTCGAGCTGGTTCAGCGCGAAGCCCAGGGCGTGGTGACGCTGACCCGCGGCGATGAAGCGCTCAGCGACGCCGCGTTGGTCGAGCACCTCGAGGGTGCGAGCGTGGAGCCCCCCGGCGCGAGAGCCGTCGAGGATGTGGTCCTCGCGTCGCTCGACGACGACCACATCAACGCCAGCGAGGGTCAGCTCGGCGGCGAGCATCATCCCCGTCGGCCCGCCGCCCGCGATCACCACCGCGTGGGCGCTCATCGCCGCCCCGCGATCGCTACCGGCCTTGCACGCCGCGCGTAAATCGTCACGGCGTTCGTCGCTACGCCGTCACGCCCCCTGCCCATGGTCGAATGTACAGCTTCCATCCCACAGCTCCTGGTTCCGAATTTCAAGCGTCCTGGCCGTGACGGCGAGGACGCGCGACGTCACCATAATTTTGCCGCTTGCGGCCAGTCCCCACGCTCGTGGTACAGTCTGGACGGCGAGGTGAAGGTTGGGATGATCGGGTAGCTGCTGGTTCGCCGCCCGTCGTGCTCCGAGACCTCGCGCGGACGCGACGTCTTCGAAGCGGCCTCGATAAAACCAGTCCCTCGAGTCATACAGGTACCGGCCGCGCCGCGAGGCTGGGCTCGCTACGCGCGGGGACCTTGGGAGCGGACACAACACCGACGCGCCCGCGCGGCTCAACGCGCGTCTTGATCCGCTACTGCTTCTTCGGCGGGCGCATGTGGAAGCAGACGAGCTTATTGCCGTCGAGATCGCGGAAGTACCCGCCGTAAAAGCCCCCCTCCCCGCGGGGGCCCGGCGCGCCCTCATCCGCGCCGCCGAGCTCGAGCGCCTTGGCGTGCACCTGGTCCACGACCTCGGGCGACTTCGCGATGAGCGCGATCATCATGCCGTTCCCGACCGTCGACGGCTCGTCGTCGAAGGGTCGAGTGACGCCGATCATCGGCCTGCCGAAGCCGACCCCCCACAAAAACCCCTTGGGCAAGGGCATGAGTCGCGTGCCGCCGAGCAGCCCGAGCACTTCGTCGTAGAAGCCCGCGGCGCGATCGAGATCATTGGTGCCGATGGTGACGTAGCCGATCATCGCGCCTAGTATCGGGAGCCGGCGCGACGCTGTCACGCGAAATCCCCCGCGCCCGCTCCGCTCCGCGTGGCGATCGAACGAGCCGCGTCGCGTGACGACGCTTCAATTCGTCATCACTCGTCAGCGCGCTCGAGCGTCAGCGCGATCGAAGCGCCCCGCCGCGCGCGATCCAGACCGAGAACAACACGCTCCAGGCAAAATGCCCGACGAGCCATGTCACGAGCACCGCGCGCCCGACCCCGCCGTCGACCGCGAGCAGGTAGGCCGCGGCCATCGCGAGCAGCGTGAGCGCGAGCGCGAGCAGGTTGACCCGTCGGGCCCGCCGGGTCAGTCGTCGTCCCGCGAGCACCACGACGCCCGGCGCGTGGAACACGAACGCGAGCGCCGCCAGGCCCACGCGGGGCTCGGCGTGCGCGGGGGCGGACGAGCTCGTCGGCGGGCGCGACACGCTGGGGATAGTCGCAGACCGCGACCCCGCGCGCTAGCGGCGACCTGGCGCCGCGGGGGTCACTCAGACACGCTCCTCGCCCGCTAGGCGCCCCGCAGGACCTGTCCGTATAGACATATGTTAGAGTCGCCGCGATCGGGGGTGAGGATGGGGATGGGGATGGGGATGGGGACGTGGGCTACGAAGGCGACGCCGTGGGCGCTGCTCTTGATCCTGAGCGCGTGCGGAGATGACGCGATCAACGCGAGCGACTCGAGCTCGGACGCGACCAGCGAGGCGTCCTCGGAGACGACCCCTGCGTCGACGACCAACAGCGGGACCGCGACCGGGACCACGCAGGGCGGCGGCAGCGAGACGGGCGCCAGCGAAAGCGGCACCTCGGAGACCAGCGCGGGCCCGGGGACGAGCAGCTCGGAGACCATCGGCACGACCGACGCGACCACCGAAAGCACCACCGACGCGACCACCGACGCGACCACCGGCGGCACCTCGGATCCGACCACCGGCGGCCTCTCGGAGATCTGCGATAACGGCGTCGACGACGACGAAAACGGCGAGATCGACGACGGCTGCCCGTGCGAGGACGGGGCGACCCAGCCCTGCTTCCCCTTCCCCGAGCAGGGCGTCGGCGAGTGTCAGGCCGGGGAGCAGACCTGCGCGGGCGCGGCGTGGGGCGCCTGCGAGGGCGCGATCGGCCCGACCGACGAGATCTGCGACGGCCTCGACAACAACTGCGACGACGAAGTGGACGAGACCTGCGCGTGTCAGGACGGCGAGATCCAGCCGTGCTACCCCGGGCCCGAGGGCACCCAGGACGTCGGCGTCTGCATGTCAGGGACCGAGGCCTGCGTGGTCGAGGACGGCGAGGCGATGTGGGGCGCGTGCGAGGGCTTCGTGCTGCCCGGGCCCGAGGACGTCTGTAACGACGGCGTCGACAACAACTGCGACGGCCTCGTGGACGTGCAGGACGTGAGCCTGGGCGCGTGCGCCGACGACCCGGTCGATCCGCCCGTCGCCTGCTCCGAGGACCAGCTCGATCCCGATCTGGGCGGACTCGACAGCGCCGTCTTCATGTTCGCGGGCGGCGACCAGCAGTTTCAGGTCCCGAACGGCGTCAGCTCGATCTGGGTGAAGCTCTGGGGCGGCGGCGGCGGGTCGTGGAACTCGAGCCAGAACGGTGCGGGCGGCGGCGGCGGCTTCGCGCTCGCCAACCTGTCGGTTACGCCAGGTGAGACGTTGACCGTGATCGTCGGCGAGCGCGGCCAGGACTCGTTCGCGCAGGATCTGGCCTACGGCGGCGGCGGTCACGGCGGCTACTTCGCGGGCAACGGCGCCGGGCGCTCGGCGCTGCGACGCGGACAGGACGAGCTCGCCACGGCGGGCGGAGGCGGCGGCGCGGGGGGCTGCAACGTGCAGGAGCCCTGCCCCGACGGCGGCGCGGCGGGAGGCCCCATGGGCGCGGACGGCGAGGACCCGCCGCTGGGCGACATGACCTACGGGACCAAGGGCTACGGCGCGACCCATGCCTGCGGCGGCGCGGGCGGGACCACGACCTGCGGCTGCACCCTGCAGAGCGGCATGGGCCTCGGCGGCGCGCAGTTCCAGGGCGGCTACACGGTCAAGTCCGCGCCCGGCCAGGGCGGCGGGGGCGGAGGCGGCGGCTACTTCGGCGGCGGCAGCGGGGGCGGCGACTGTGCGCTCAACACCGGCGGCAGCGGGGGCGGCGGCAGCAGCTACGTCGATCCGCAGGACGGCTGCGTGGTCGCGGGCGCCGGCGCGAACGCGGCGAACAGCGCCGACCCCGACTACATGGCGGGGATCGGCGACGGCGGCGCGCCGGGCAGCGACGGCAACCACGGGCTCGTCGTCATATACTACTGATACGCGTCGCGTCGCGTCGCGTCGCCGCTCCCCGCGTTTGATTCGCGCCAGACCGCGGGCGACTCGAAGCTTGCTACGCTCGCCGTCGGTGCCCCACGATCCGAACCGCTATCTCGTGCTGGCGCGCGAGCTCGACGTGACGCTCGAGGGCGTCCAGACGATCGCGCAGCTCCGCGAGCGGATCTGGAAGAAGGTTACGCCGGGGCGCCTCCCCACCGACGTCGCCCGGCCCGCCGCCGAGTTCGTCTGCGAAGAGCTCGCCTGGGCCGCGCTCCGCCACAACGACGAGCTCGACGCGCGCGCCTACAAGCAGCTCGTAGCGATCGGCGAGCGCTGGTATCCCTCGAACGCGCTGCTGCCGGCGGAGACCGTCGCGCGCCACGGCGAGCTAGTCACCGCGCGATTCATCCGCGCCCTCACCGATGAGACGCGAGATCCGTGGCGCCGCGAGTGGCACCTGCGCGCCGCGTTTCGGCTCCTCGATCACGCCGCGCGCCCGCTGGCCGTCGCGCTCCTGGGCGCGCCCAGGCGCCGCTTCACCACGCCGTACCAGCGACTCCTCCGCGTCACGCTGGAGGAGCTGATCCAGCGACGGCTTCGCGTGGAGCCCGCGGGTCTCGAGCGCCTCGCTAGCGCGCCCTCGCCGATCCCCGGCTTCGTCGAGCTCTACCGCGCGACCATCGACGACCCTCGCGAGCTCATCGAGCGCGCCCTCAGCGGCGCGCACCAAGGACACGCGCAGCTCGCCGCGTGGCGCGTCGCCCGAGAGCTCACGCGCGACGGCTTGTGCCCGCCCGAGTGCGCCCCGTGTCACCGTCAGTCACAGGTCTACGGCGCCATCTTGGCCGCCGATCAACCCGTCGGCTGGGAGCTGCCGCGCGCGCTGCCGCAGCTCACCGGCAAGCACGGCCGCACGCTCGCCGGTCGCCTACGCCTGCTGCACCTGCTCTACCACCGGCGCCTGCTGGTCACGATCCTGCAGCGCAGACCCGGGCGCGCTCGTCGTCAGTCGAGGCAGCACAGCGGGTGACCCGGCGTGCTGCACTCGGGATCGAGCAGCTTGTCGATACAGATGCCGCAGCACGGCGGCTCGCCCTCGGTCCCGCAGTCCGGGTTGATCTCGAAGGGCTCGCACTCCTTGCAGCCCCAGTGCCAGTCGTCGATGAGCGCCGCGGTCGCCTTGTTGCTGTCGCCCATGTCCATGATCGCGAAGGCGAAGGTGAACACCTCGTCGGGCGCGACCGGGGCGTTGACCGTGACCCACTTGGTCGCGCCGTAGCCCTCGAAGCCGGTGCCGGCCAGCTCGGGCGCGTCGCCTGAGTAGCCCGAGTCGATCGCGGTCGCCAGCGAGGTCACCGTCAGCGGCCCGCCTTCGAAGAACGAGACGTTGCCGGTGAACAGCTCGCTCGTCGACCACGCGATGAACATGTCGTTGAAGGCGTCGCCGACGAAGTCGGGGTACTCCGAGGAGAAGAACACGAAGTCGAAGCCGAAGCTGTTGGTCCCGCCGGGCACCTGCACGTCGAAGGCGTAGGAGAGCACGTCGCGCGGGGCCTCGTCGCCCTGGATCCAGTTGTCGAGGATGCTGTCGGAGCAGTCGCCCACGCCGTCACAGTCGACGAAGGGGTCCCCGCCCTGCCCGCCGTTGCTGCCGTGATCCGGGCTGAGCGGGGCCGGCAGCGCGTCGAGGTCTTCGTTGAGGTTGTTGTTGTTGTCGAACTGTGAACCAGGCAGCTCGGTGACGACGCCGTCGCCGTCGGGCTCGCTGATGCGCCCGGTGCTGACCATCAGCAGGCGCTCGCCCTCGCGCGGTCCAAACAGCAGCTCGCCCTGCTCCTCGTGGGTGCCGAAGCCGGCGATGACCCGCCAGGTCTCGGGGTTGTTCCACTGCGAGAACTGCTTGAACTTCTTGTTGAAGATCGGGATCACGCCCGAGAGGTCATCGGGGTCGGGATCCGTGCAGTCGACGCCCAGGGCCCAGAACGCGTGGTCGGTCTCAGATCCGTCGAGGCCCTGATCGCAGATCTCGAGGATGCCGGGCGCCTCGCAGTCCGCCGGCTGATCGCCGGTCGTCTCCGTGTCCGAGGTGGGATCCTCGGTGTCCGTGCTCGTCGTCGACTCCGTGGCCGATGTGCCCTGGGTGGTCTCGGCGGCGGTGCCCTCGGTCGTCTCGAGCGGGTCGGTGGTTCCGGTCGTCGGGCCCGCGCTCGTGGTGGGCTCGCCCGTCATCCCCATGGTCGTCGCGGCCATCGTGCTCGAGGCCGTCGTGATGCCGGTATCGGACGTCCCCCCGATCGAGTCGCCGCACGCCGTCACCAAGGCCAAGAGCCCGAGCGTCGGAACGAGCATGCGCGAGACGACACGTGGACGCTCACCACAGGCTGCGAGCGAACGAACACCGCGCACCGAAGTCAAATCCATGACGGATCGTTACCACAAGAGCGCCAGTGATGCCGCGGGGCGCCGCGCTTCGTCTCCTCAGCCGGCGGCGATTCGCGCGAGCCGGCCGGCCGGCTCGGCGCGTGTCTGAGCCCGCGCGTCGCTCACGCGGACTCGTCCAGCGGACCTTGGAGCCGGTGCTCCCACACGCGCACCACCTTCTCGCCGCCCGGGTTGCGCCGCATCTGGTAGAGCGAGAGCGTGTCCATGGTGAACTCGCCCTTGATCCGCAGCCGGAAGAGCTGATTGATGGCGGACTCGCTGAGCGGCCCCGACATCCGCAGGCTGACGTGGGGAAAGAACGGGAACCGGCTGGGCTCGAATTCGAATCCGGCGTGCTGGAGCGCCTCGTGAATCGCCTGAAACGGCCCGGGGTCGCGCATGCTGAGCACGAAGATGTCGGTCCCTGGGAACCGCACGACGCCGGCGAAGGCCGTCACGATCGGCGGGCGATTGCGACAGAACTCGACGAGCTTGCGCTCGACCTCGTCCCAGGTGTGATGGCTCTTGATGGCCCCGACGCCGCTGGAGCCAGCGATGGTCATCTCGATCGGGAAGTTGTCGAGACGATCGCAGTGCTCCTCTCGGATGTCGCGGACCCGGGAGTAGTGCGGCTCTGGAATATCCAGGCAGATGTACGTCGAGTTCCCGAGGTCCATGGGCGGAGCTGAATCTATCGTCGCTTACGCCGGTCGCGGAAGCTGTCGTCGCGGATCTCGTGACATGTCCCTGCGCACGCGTGGGCGCGTCCGTGCTCCCTGGGTTCGCACGGCCTGACTATACGACCGTCGACCCACGGCCGTTGACGTTTTTAGCGAGTCGAGCGGTTTCGCGGCGTTCTGCGACGATTCGCGCCCCTCGCGCGCGACCTTGGTGTCGGACGCCGACCGACAGCCTCGAGGCCTCCCATGGCGCCTACGCGCCCCGCGCTTGACCCCTCTTCACCGGGCCCCGTATAGACCCGCACATGGCAGTGACGCGCGGCTCGAAGCGACCTCTATTCGTGTCTCGGCACGTGCTTCGGAGGACCTACGCGGACTCGGCGGGCCTGCGCGCGACGCTCATCGGCCTCTTGGCCCTGTCCCTCGCGCCCGCGTGCGGCTCGCGGTCGGACTCCACCTCCGCCGCCTCCGCCGCCGCCTCCTCTTCCGCCTCCTCTTCCGACAAGGCCGGGGCTCCCGAGAAGACGCCCGACGCGGAGCCGCCCCAGGCCGCAGGCGACCCCGCGACGCCCCTCGTCCTCACGCCCGGGACGGGGCCGCTGCACACGGGCGCGCTCCCGGCCGAGGCGACGATGGTCGCGCACGTCGACCTCGCCGCGCTCGAGACGACGCCGCTGTGGACCGAGAACCGCGCGCTCATGGAGCGCGAGGCCGCGACCAAGCGAGCGCTCGACGCCATGCGCCGCTGCGAGCTGCCGCTCGCGGGCCTGACCGCGCTCGACATCGGCGTCGATCCCCGCGGCGATCGCCTCGCGGTGATCATCTCGGGCGCCGGCGTCGGCGACAAGGCCAAGCTCGAGTGCGTCCACCGCGAGCTGCCGGACCAGCTGGGCGCTGGGACATGGCACTTCGACCAGGATGAATCCGGGCGCGAGCGCCTGCGCATGGACGATCAGCCGGCCCTCGTCGGGCTGCTCGCCGACGACGACACGCTCGTGCTCGCCTCCGCCCCGTGGCTGCCGGCGATCGCCCGCGCGCTCGCTAGCCCCGAGGCCGCGCCCAGCGATCGCTCCCGCGCGACGGCCGGCCCGCTGCGTCCCGCGCTCGCGCGGCTCGACAGCGCGCGGCACATCTGGTTCGCCGGCGTGCTCCCCCCCGACGCGATCAAGGCCCTCCGCGAGCAGGGCATCGACGGGATCGCCGACGTCGCGGGCACCCTCGATCTCAGCGACGGCCTCGCGATTGAGCTGAGCGCGCGCGCCAAGAGCGACGAGCAGGCCGCGTCGATGCTCACGCGCGCCCGCTCGCAGCTCGACAACGTGCGCCCGCTCGCCAAGCTGACCGGCGTGCCCGAGCGCGTCATCGACAGCGTGCAGCTCACCGAGGGCGAAGACGCCGCGATCCAGCTGCGCGCCGCGCTGACCATGGAAGACATCCGAGAGGTCCGCGCGGCGCTCAACGAGCGAGCCAAGCCAGGCCCGCCGCCGACGGGCAAGTGAGCCCCGGGGCCCCGACGGCCGCGCTGGTCCGCGTCCGCGCCCGCGTCCGCGTCCGCGAGGGATCCGTCCGTCAAAGCCGCGAGGATCGTCCGCAGGGCGGCGTGAGCCTCCCCATTGCGCGGGCGCGCGCGCGCGTGCGAGCGTGAATTCGCGCGATCACGCGCGGATCTTCCAGGAGTCTCACTGATGCGCCGACCTCTCCGTGCCCCGACGTCCCCCACGCTGCTCCTCGCGCTCGCGCTCCCATTCGCGCTGACCGCCTGCGGCGACAGCGAGGGCGCGACCGAGAGTGACAGCGCCGCGATCACCGGCGGCGGCTCGAGCCCGACATCGACCACCGCCGGCCCCGCGACCGGCTCGGAGTCGGACGCGAGCGCGACGACCTCGGTCAGCGGCACCGCCACGGACGGCGCGACCTCGATGACGATGACGACGCAGGCCGGATCGAGCGGACCGATCTACGACGTCGGCAGCCCCGAGACCACCGGCACCGGCACCGGCGACTGCACCGCCTGCGGCTTCGAACTCGACTTCAGCTACATCTGGATCGCCAACGCCGAGCAGGGCACGGTCTCGAAGATCGACACCGTGACCATGGAGGAGATCGGGCGCTACTACACGCGGCCCGACGGCAACGGCAACCCCTCGCGGACCTCGGTCAACTTCAACGGCGACGTCGCGGTCGCCAACCGGCACGGCGGCCTGACGAAGATCTACGCGCTGCACGCCGACTGCGACGAGATGGCGAACGGTCAGCCGGGCCTGCAGACCTCGACCGGCGCGGACGACATCTTGCCTTGGGGACAGGATGACTGCATCGCGTGGCACACCCCCTTCGACGTCAGCAACCAGCGGCCGGTCGCCTGGGAGCAGGGCACCTTCAACCCCGACACCTGCAAGTGGGAGGGCGCGCGGGTCTGGACGGTCGCGAGCGCGACCAAGGGCCTGCCCGGCCTCGGCGGCCCCGGCGGCGTGGTCGTCTACCGGCTCAACGGCGACACCGGCGCGATCGAGGACACCGTCGAGATCGAGACCTTCCCCGGCGCGCAGTTCGGGGCCTACGGCGGCGCGGTCGATCCCTCGGGCAACCTGTGGTTCCTCCCCCAGGGGCTGCCGTTCACGCCCGACAACAAGAAGATGGCCTTCGTCAACGCCCAGAACCTCGCCTACGAGATCCACACGATCCCGCAGAACGTCGCCTCCTACGGGATCACCGTCGACGCCGAGGGCTACGTCTGGGTCTCGAGCACGGGCGGCGCTGGGGTCGCGCGCTACAACCCGCTCTCGATGACCTGGGACTACCCGGACAGCGCGACCCTGAGCCTCGGCGGCCTCGCCCAGGGCGCCGACGAGCTGGTCTGGGTCTCGACCTCGGGCGGCGCCATGGGCATCGAGCCCGGCTCGCTCGACGTCATCAAGACCCTGACGATCCCCGACGGCGGGACCAAGGGCGTGGGCGTCGACCGCGACGGCTTCGTGTGGCTGATCAACGAGACCACCGCCTACAAGTGCGACAGCGACTCGAACCAGTGCGAGAGCTACGACGGCCTCGACGCGCCGTACACCTACTCGGACATGACGGGCTTTCAGCTCAAGAACACCACCTGCGGCCCGCCGACCTGATCCGCTGTCGCGGGCGCGGGCGCGCGCCCGCGCGCGCTCGCCCCCGCAAATTCCCGAATCCTCGCGCCGCGCGGCTGTACCAAGCCCATGAGATGCGAAGCCTACACACCGCGTCGCGACCGTCGCACGCCGCGCGCTGGCGCGGGCGCTCCCCGCTGCTGGCGCTCCCCCCCGCGCTGCTAACCGTATTGATATCGACCGCGCCGGACCGCGCGTCGGCGTGCGGCGGCACGTTCTGTGATGCTGGCCCCCAGGCCATGCCGGTCGACCAGACCGGCGAGAACATCCTGTTCGTGGTCGACGGCCCCGAGGTCGAGGCCCACATCCAGATCCAGTACGACCCCGACACGCCGGCCGAGGACTTCGCCTGGCTGATCCCGCTGACCGCCGTGCCGGAGTTCGCGATCGGCTCGCAGCCGCTGTTCGACAGCCTGCTCGCCGGCACGGTCCCGACCTACTCGCTCTCGACCACGCAGTGTTTTGACGGCGGGAGCAACACGGGCGGCTGTGAGTTCATCTGCGAGGCCGACATGGGCGCCAGCCAGCCCGAGCCCGAGCCCGAGATCGTCTGGACCGGCACGGTCGGCGCCTTCGACATAACCGTGCTCGACGGCGAGTCGGTCCCCGGCTTGATGCAGTGGCTGGGCGACAACGGCTACCAGCAGGACGAGGCGGCCGCGCCGATCCTCCAGCAGTACCTCGACGAGGGCCACCTGTTCGCGGCCTTCAAGCTCACGCACGGCGCCGGCGTCTCCGAGATCCACCCGATCGCGCTGCGCTTCAGCAGCGCTGAGCCGTGCATCCCGCTGCGCTTGACCCGGATCGCGGCCCAGGACGACATGGAGATCCGCGCGTTCTTCCTCGGGAGCGCGCGCACGGTCCCGAGCAACTACCGGCACGTGCTCGTCAACCCGCTCAAGCTCGACTGGCTCAACCTGGCTGATAATTACAAAGAGGTGATCAGCCAGGCGGTCGACGCGTTCCCGGCCGAGGGCAACGCCTTCGTCACCGAGTACGCCGGCAGCAGCGACGTGGTCCCCACCGGCGGGATCTTCAGCGACGAGTGGGACGAGAGCGTGTTCATCGACGCGCCGCCCGGCGACGCGCTCAACCTGCTCCACAGCATGGGGCTGCTCGAGCTCTTCGGTCAGCAGCTCGTGTACCGCCACCCGCAGCTGCGGCCGCTGCTGCTCAAGCACCTGCCGCCGCCCGACGGCCTCGACCCCGACGACTTCTACTACTACCTCAGCGAGTTCAAGGATCAGATCGATCACGAGGCCTGGGGCGACGGCGCGGGCTTCGCCCAGGACCTGCTCGAGCGGATCATCGAGCCCGGCGAGCGCGCGCTCGACCTCGTCGAGACCTGGCCGTACCTGACGCGCATGTACACGACCATCTCGCCCAGCGAGATGAACGAGGACCCGATCTTCATGCAGAACCCCGAGCTGCCGGACGTGGCGGCGCTCCAGACCGCGCAGCGCGACTTCGACTGCGAGCTCGACGGCGCCTCGATCGTCACGCTGCCCGACGGCCGCGAGGTCTACATCCCGAGCTCCCCCGGCACCTGGCCGGAGTTCCCCGACGAGATGCCGTGGACCCTCGAGGTTCAGCAGGCCACGATGGTCGGCGCGCCGCAGGTCCTGCTCGACAACGCGCCGATCATCGACACCATGCTCGACGCCTGGAACCACAGCCACGGCTGGCCCCAGGGCGCAGGGACCACCGGGGGGTCGACCGGCACCGGCGGCGACTCGATGGGCTCCGGCGGCGACGACGACGACGATAGCGATGAGAGCGACAGCGGCAGCGGATCCGCGACCGACTCCCGAGGCGCGACCGACACCGGGGAGGCGGGCTGCGGCTGTCGTTCGGACGCGCTCGCGCCGTCGCGCGGCCCTGGACACGGTCTCGGCCTCGCGCTGCTCCTGCTCGCGACCCGTCGGCGCCGACGCTGACAGAGCCGCGGCGCGCGGCGTGTATAACGGCCGAGGTGTACGGATTCACTCCGGACGGCGCCGCGCTCGTGTTCGTCGACTGCTTCGCGCTCACGCGCCTGAGCCTGCCGCGCACGTGCAAGAGCGACCGCAAGATCCGGGGCGGCGTCACCAGCGGGGTCTCGATCAGCGCCGACGGCAGCCGCGCGCTCACGTGGCAGCGCGGCCCGGACCGCCTGATCCTGTGGGAGCTGCCGACCCTCAAGGCGCTGCGTCGCTTCGAACGCGGCGAGCTGCCCGGCGGCGCCCAGCTGCACCCGGACGGCGCGCGCCTGATCACGCTCGAGGACGACGCGCTCGCGCTCCTCGACGCCGCCGCGAACGCTCGATCCGTGCTGGGTCGCGTGCCGCTCACGGGCGGCCGTACGCTCCCGCCCGCGCGGGTCCCCGCGACGCGTCGCGAGCCCGCTCGTCGTGACCGTCGCGCGCTGGTCGTCCGCGCCGACGGGTCCTTCATGGTCGCGCGCGGCGACGAGCTGCTCGCGGGCACCCTCGACGCGGGCGTGCGCTGGCGCCGAGCGCTGCGCGGCGGCGGGCGCCTGCGGCTGTTCCCCGGGCGCGCGCGCGCGACCGCGCTGCTCGAGCGGGGTCACCGTACCTGGCTCATCGACCACAACGACGCGCTCCTCGAGATCACGAGCGTGTCCCCGGCGGTCGTCGTCGATCACGCGCTCGCGTTCCAGCCCGACGCGGGCGCGGTCGTCCTCCGCGACCGCGAGCGCGACGAGGACGCCGTCTTCGAGCTCGCGCCAGCCCCCGAACCAGCGGCGGAGCACGCCGGCGCCGGGACGATCATGCTCGGCGGCGGCGACGAGCCCCCCCTGCTCTACCTGCCCTGGCACCGCGAGACCCTGCTCGACCTGCGCGCCGGCGCGGAGCTGCCGCGCAAGCTGCCCCCGGCGGAGCGCGCGACACGACGTGACGTGCTCCGGCGCGCGCGCCCGCTCGCGCGGACCGCCGGCGCGCTCGGGATGCGGCTCGAGCTCATCGATGTCGACCTCAACAGCAAGCGCGCGGCCGTCACCATCGCCCTGCGCTGCGCCGGCGGCGAGGGCCTGAGCGCCGCGCTGCTCGCCAGCGCGGCGACCGGGACCTGGGCCCGCGCGGCCCCGGGCGGCTGGCGCGTCAGCAGCTACAGCCTGCGCGGCGCCCCCCCCTACCTCGACGTCGTCCGGATCGGCGAGCTGGCCGAGGCCCTGCGGACCCTCGCGCGCGCCGGCGCGCCGCTGCCCGCGACCTTCGGCTTCTGGTCCGCGCTCTACGAGCGTCGGCTCTCTGGGCGCGCGGCGACCGGAGAGGCCGCGCTGCCCTGCGACCCCGAGGCCGAGGGCCTGCTCGCGCGCGCGCTGCTGGCCGCGCTCGCCGGCGCGGGGCCGCTGTCCGCCGCCGAGCTCGACGCGCTCGCGCGCGCCGGCTCGCCCACCGTCGAGGACGCGCTCGCCGGCCTCGAGGACTACGCGCGCCGCAGCGCCGCGCTCGGCTACGAGACAACGCGCGTGCTGTGCTTCGTCTTCAACCACCTGCTGGGGGCCGCGGCCGCGCCCCTGTGGATCTCGGTGTTCTTCGAACAGGAGTGGGAGTTCTGCGGCACGCTCTACTACGACTTCGAAGATCACGGGGTGCTCGCGCTGGCCCGCCGCTACCCCGAGGCGCGCTCGCGCTTTGAGACATGGCTCTCGGAGCATGACCTCCCGGACGGGGACAAGCGCTTCTACGTCGCGCGCGTCCGCGACGCCCTGCGCGCGCTCTAGCGAGCCCGCGTTGTCCGCGACGACGCCGAGCAGCGGGTGTACGCCCCGGCGCGTGATACGCGTTCAATAGGACAGATCAGCCCCGCGCGACGCCTACAGCCGCCACCGCTCGACCACCAGCTTACGGGCGGCGGCGGCGTCCTCGGCCCGACGGTAGAGGCGCCGCGCCTCCTCGAGCTGCGCCGCCGCGTCGTCGCCCCCGCCCCGCGCCCGCGCGAACGCGACGGCCCCGTCGCAGATCTCGAGCAGCCGCCCGCGCGTCGCCTCGCCGGTCGCGACCATGCGCGCCCGCGCGGCCTCGCAGTCCTCCTGCGCCCGCGCCGGATCACCCGACCACGCCCGCGCCTCGCCGAGCCTGGCCCGCAGCTCCGCGCGCGCGCGCGCGCTCGCCTGTCGCGCCTCCGCGTCAACCAACTTGCGCTCATACATCCCGACGACGCGGCGCCACGCGACCGCGGCCTCCGAGGCCCGCCGCATCCGCTCGAGGTTGAGCGCGAGATCCGTCGCCTCACGCGTCAGGCCCGGGTGACCCGCCCCCAGCTCGCCCTCCTTGATCGCTAGGATGCGCTCGAAGTACCCGTGCGCGTCGGCGTAGCGCCCAGCCTGGGTCAGCAGCCCGGCGAGGTTAAACAGCGGGATCACGAGCGCGCCGTGCTCGGCGCCGTGATGACGCTCGGCGATCGCGAGCGCGCGCGCGTAGAGCTCCCGCGCGCGCTCGAGCTGCCCGAGGCGCTTCGCGATCACGCCGAGGTTGCTGACGTACCCCGCGAGCGCCGGATGCTCCGGCCCGTACGCGCGCTCGACGATCTCGAGCCCCCGCTGGTACCGCGCTCGCGCCGGCTCGTACTGCTCGTCGTACAGCAGCGCGTTGCCGACGTTGCGCAGCGCCACCGCGGTCTGCGGGTGATGCTCGCCGAACACCTCCTCCGCGATCCCCAAGGCGCGCGTCGCCTCGGGGAGCCCGCGCCCCTCGGCGCCGGTCATTCGTCGGACCCGCGCGAGCTCGTTCAGCGCCGGGACGAGCGCCGGGTGGCTCGGCCCGCGCGCGCGCTCGAGGATCGCCAGCGCGCGCGTCAACAGCTCCTCGGCCTCGTCGCGTCGATCGTTGAGGAGCTGCGTCCGCGCGAGGCTCAGCAAGAGCCGCGCGAGCGTGACGTGCTCGGCGCCGAGACGACGCTCGGCGAGCCCACGGTAGCGCGTCCACGGCAACGCCGTGACCGGCTCCCCCGCGAGCGTCCCCGTGAGGTCGACGTGCTCCGCGACCGCGAGGGTCGCCAGCGCGTATCGCCCAAACTCCTCCGCGGTCCAGAGCCCCTCCCACAGCGCCGCGCGAGCCTCCTCGAGCTCCGCGAGCTCCGCGTGCAGCGTCCCCTGCAGGATCAACGCCTCGGCCCGCAGCGGCCCACGCTCGAGCGCCTCCGCGACCGCGACCGCCCGCTGCGCCAGCGCGAGCGCCTCCCGCGGCCGCCCGGCGCCCGCCCGCGCCCGCGCCCGCGCGAGCAGCTCATGCGCCGCGTCGACCTCGGGAGACGTCGGCGCCTCGTCGCGCGACTCCTGCCCGAGCACCGCCGCCGCGCTGCACCGATCGATCGGCGCGAGCCCGTGCACAGCCTCAGCCGCGCCCTCGATCGCGCGCGCGTCTGCCTCTACGAGCACGTCGACGAGCGCGCCGAGCTCGACGCGCACGCGCGAGAGACACACGACCCGACGATCGAGCAGCGCCTGTGATTGCTCACCGCGCACCACCGTCGCCTCGCAGGCCTCTCGGTGCTCCGCCGCCCACCTCCGCGCGTAGTCGTCCAGCGCCGCCCCCACGCGCCCCGCCGCGTCCTCGCCGTACGAGAGCCCCGCAGCCGCGAAGCGCCGCTCGAGAGCCGCGCCGCGCTCCGCGTCCCACACCCCCACGAGCTTCTCCTCCGCGCCCGCGCAGCGCCGCCGCTCCTCCTCCAGCGCGCGCGCGTACTCGTGATCGAGCGCGCGCTTGTAGACCAACGCCGCCGCCGCGACCCCGAGCACGACGGCCCCGATCGCGACGGCGCGCCGCAGCGCCCGACCTGGCTCCCGCGCCAGCGCGTCGAGCAGCGCCTTCATGCTCGGGTAGCGTCGCTCCGGCGCGCGGGACAGACCGCGACGCAGCACACGACGAACCCACGCCGGCACATGACGCCCATGCGCCGACGGCTGCTCGCTCGACGCGAGCTCGCGCTGCAGCGCGTCAATATCATCGCCAGCGAACGGGCGCTCGCCGTAGAGCGCCTCCCACATCGACACGCAAAAGCTGAATTGATCAGCCGCCTCGGTCGCGCGCTCCCCCCGGAGCTGCTCCGGGGCCATATACGCCGGCGTGCCCGTAAGCGCGCCCGCCTCCTGGGTGTACATGTCCCGCACGAGCTCGGGCGCGTGCTCCCCCGAGAAGTCGGACACGAGCGGGTCGCTGTCGGCCCGCGCGAGCCCGAAGTCAACCACGCGCACGCGACCGTCGCGGTCGATCAGCACGTTGTCCGGCTTGGAGCTCGAAATGGGGTCAACGACTCCGAATTGCGGCGAAGCACGTCACGACGCGCGCCGTTTCCATGAACTCTCCAACAACCCGCGCCGGCGCTCGACCAGCCCTCGAGGTATCGAGCTCGCCGTCAGCCCCGAGGCTCCGCGGCGTCAGGAGCGCTCGAGCAGCTCGGGACCACCGTCGAGACGCGTGGCGCCCCGCGACGACAGGCGCGTGACCCAGGCGGCGAGCACGCCTCGAGCGAACGCTCGTATCCTAAAACATGACCAAATGAACATGTATAAAATTTAACGAACAAAGCGAACGAGCCGAGCGCGAGCGTGGCTAAAAGCCACACCTTAACCGGCTCGCGTGTATCGAGCCTTGGCCGAAGCTCAGACGAGCGAATCTTCGCTACAATAGCGCGGCGTGCCCGAAGCCGTCCATAAGCTCTGCGGTTTCTTACAAGACTCTCATAGCGACCACGAGCTGCGTCTCTTGGTGTCGATGTTCGGAGGCGCTGTATCGCAGCTGCCCGGAAAACCAGCCTCGCTCGCGGCGCTCGCGTACGCCGCTGTTGAGGAGCTGCGACGTAACGGCGCCATCCACAACGCGCTTTTTGACTACCTGACCTCGACCTTCCCGAATCGGGCGCAGGAGCTCGAGCCGCTCCGCGCGGAGCTGATCCGCGGGGCCGTCGGGACGCCGCGCCAAGCGCTCTCGCTTCGCTATCTCGAGTGGGTCAGCAACGAATACGACCGTGTACGGATATTCCACGGCCCCGGCACGAAGCGTCGACTCAACGCCGTATACGTCCCTCTCCTGAGTCGCAGGCTGAGCGCGGAGCCGGTCGACGGGATGCCGAGCTCGAGCGAGGCGATCGACACGGAGCTCACGCTCGAGGACCTGCTCGAGCAGCGCCCTAACGGGCGCTGGACGCTGCAAGGCGAGCCGGGGTCCGGGAAGAGCACCGAGCTGCGTCACCTCGCCTACGTCCGCGCGCAGCAGGCTCGCGCGCGGCTTCTCGACGGCGCCGAGCTGCCGCTCGGGACGGTCCCGCTCCTGGTCTCGCTGCCCGAGCTCGCCGAGTATGCTCCGAACCGGAGCGACTCGCTGTTCGCGCTCATCGCCAACGACGTGGTTCAGACCACCGGGTACGACGATATTGATCCAGAGGCGCTCAGGGCGGGGCTCGCCCGCTACGCAAAAGATGGTCGCGCGCTCCTGCTGCTAGACGGCTTCGACGAGGTGCGGCCTGAGCGACGCGAGCTCACGCTGAGCACCATCGGCGAGTACGAGCAGCATCTGCGGGCGCCGATCGTCGTGGCGAGCCGACGGTTCGGGTATCAGCAGCCGTCCGAGGACTTCACCGAGGTCGCGCTCCTGCCCCTCGATGTCGTCCGGCAGCGCGAGCTGCTCGAGAACTGGGAGCTCCCTACCGCGGCGGTCGACGACATCCTCGAGGTCTTGCGCGCGTACCCGACGCTGCGAGAGCTGGCGTCGAACCCTTTCCTCTTGACGATGTTCGCGTTTCTCGCCCGTGACCGCGACTCCGCGCCGCTGCCCCGGAGGCGCGCAGAGCTCTATCAGCAGGTCGTGAAGCGGTACATCTACGGCTGCGCTCGCCCGGATAACAAGCGCCCCCACGTCGAGCTCTCGCGCAAGTCGATCCACGACGGCCTGCGAGAGCTGTCGCTGTCATTGCTGCAGGCCCACTCGGGTCCTTGGACGACCGCCGAGCTCGAGCACCACCTGCGGAAGACGCCCGAATTCGACGCGTACTTCGCCAAGGACCCGCAGCTCGTCGCCGGGCTGGCGGCCGACACAGGCCTGCTCGAGCCGGTCGGGCGCGCGAGAGCCCGGTGGGGCTTTCGCCACCGCTTGTTCCTCGAGTGCCTCGCGGCCGAGGCGCTCAGCAAACGCGGCCCGGATGGCATCCGCACATTCGCGGCGCGGATCGGCGGGCGACGTCAGTGGTGGAACCCGTGGTCATGGGCCCTGCGCAACCAGACCGCGCGATGGTCCGAGGTCTTCGCGATCTTGGCAGGTCTGAGCGACGAGCGCCCGATCGAGTTCCTCGCCCCGCTGCGCGAGGTCAACGAGGCGCTCGCGCTGAGGTCGCTCGCCAACATCGAGGAGGTCGAGATCGGCGAGCTCATCGAGGTGTTCGGGATGCGGGGGAGCCTCGAGCTGATCCGCGAGCTCATCACGCGAATTGAGGAGCGCGACGAGCTCACGACCCGTCTCTATGAGATGTCGAGGAAGGCGCCCGATATGGTGACGCTCCTGTACCTCGACGCCGCGCTCTTCGCGATCGGCGCCGACGATGCGGCGGACCGGATCAAAGAAGAGCTGCTCGACGGGCTTGACGCTCCCTCGACGTCTCCGCGATGGCGACGGCTCCCCCCGGGCTCGTTCTGGATGGGTAGCGGCGACGCCGAGGGAGATGAAGACGAGCGCCCGCGCAGCCACGTGGTGTTGACGAAGCCCTTCGAGATCATGACCGCACCGGTGACGCACGCGCTCTACGCCGTCGTGACCGGCGAGAACCCGGCTGGCGATCGAATTGATCCGCGACGCCCCGTCGAGCGCGTGAGCTGGTCGGAGGCGCGCGACTTCTGCGTCGCGCTCAGCTGGCTTCAGCGATGCCCCGTCCTGCTACCGACCGAGGCGGAGTGGGAGTACGCCTGCCGCGCCGGCAGTCAGTCCCGCTACTGCTTCGGCGACGCCCTCGACGCGCTCGATCGATACGCCTGGTTCTCCGAGAACGCGGGGCGGAGGACGCACCGCGTCGGGCGCAAGCGCCCCAACGAGTGGGGGCTCTACGACATGCACGGCAACGTCTGGGAGTGGTGCCGCGATGACCAAGCGCGGTACAGCGGCGCGACGCTCGTCGATCCCGTTGGGTCGCTCGAGTCCGGTTGGCGGAGCGCGCGTGGGGGATCCGCGTGGGACGAAGCTCGCTTCGTCCGCTCGGCGTTTCGCGTTCGCTTCCCAGAGCACAGGCGTGTGGGCGACTGTGGGTTTCGCTGCATTCGTCGCCATCCGAAGCAGCGCCGCCCGGGGTGATCGAGACGGCGCCGTCGAGGACTGTGACGTCCCAGCCGGCCGGCCTCGCGGAGACTCGCGCGGCCGAGTGAGCCCGCGGCCATGATCGCGAGGATCAAAGCAGCGTGCGCGGTAACTATGCAATTAGTGGCGGCGCCTCTATCTACACGACGAGCTCAGTCGGTCAATAACCCGGCTGACCGGTCGCGCGCGGATTTACCCGCGAGGCGCTGAATCTGCCAAGGCGGCGCGCCGTTTAGAAGATCACTAAGCCGGTTCGATAACTATGAGTATTTCGTCCGCAGGGAAGGCTCGGGAATCACGCGAGCGCTCAAAGAACACGCGATTCATCGACGAGACTTCGGACTTTCAGGGGTGGGCCGACCAGTATGTCGCGGATCGTCTGCCCTTCTCGTTCGCCTTCGCCTTCGCGGTCTACGCCGGCTTCGGGCTACTGGACCGGTTTGTCTACCCAGACCACATCAATACCCTACTGAAGATACGCGGCCTCACGGTGCTCGCGCTGTTGGTGCTGTACCTCCTCTACCGCGGCCCGTTGCGCGCCCACGCGAAGATCGTGATCTGGGCCGGCGTGTCGCTGCTCGCCGGCAGCATCGCAACAATGACCGTGTTCTTGGGGGGCTTTGAGTCCCGCTACTACGCGGGGATGAACTTAATCCTCATGGGCGCGCCGATCTTGTTGCCGGTCAGCGTCAGGACGCACGTCATCGCGCAAGCCACGACGCTCGCGTACTACTTCACGATCAACCTCCTCATCCCGGCGGCGCCGCGCTACGATCCCGCGATCGCGCTCGAGAGCGTGTTCTTCCTGGTATGGACCTGCGTCATCGCGGATGTCGCCGTCTGGCTCTACATCAACCTGCGGCGCCATGAGCTGCTGACGAAGACGCAGCTGCGAAAGGCGATGAACATTAAAGAGCGCGTGAGGCTGCGCAACGAGTTCCTCGCGGACGTCAACAATGAGCTGCTGGCGCCGCTCTCGCTGATCCGAGAGTCGTTCGAGGAGATCGATCGTGACCCCGGCTCCGACTCCTCCCGCGAGATGGTGAGGATCGGGTTGAGCAGCACCTCGCAGCTGCTCTCGATGATCGATCGAATGCTCGAGCTCGCGCGATTTGGCCGGGAGTCCGGGGCGCCGCTGAAGCGCTGCATTGATCTCGCGGAGCTGCTCCGCCTTGTCGTCGCCAGCCTCGAGATTCGCTACGAGCGGCCGAGGATCCGCTTCTACGGCGTTACTCAACCCGTGCTAATCGCGGCCGACATCCAGCAGATGAAGCTCGCCCTCTACAACCTGCTCTCGAGCGCGCTCGAGCTAGGCGACAAGTCCAGCGATGGCTACATCTCGGTTCGACTCTACGCGCGCGACGCGGCTGTCACGATGGAGTTCGAAGACAACGGCCTCGGCGTCCCCATGCGCGAGTTTGATCGGGTGCTGCGGAGCTTCGAAAAGCGGCGACTCGAGAGCAGCGAGCGCTCGTCGATCAGCTCAATCAGCATTTGTCTCGCGCTCGTCAAGGAGGCCGTGGACGCGCACAACGGAGACATCTCGATCGTGCGACGCGGCGCGCGTGAACCGACACTCGTCACAATCACGCTGCCTGTCGGGGATATCTCGGGGAAGGTCTTCAGCAGGGTCGCGCCTCCAAAGCTCGAGGCTGTGCCCCGGTCGCCCGGCGACGCGCCAACGCAGGGGGGCGACTCCCTGCGCGAGGTCAATAACGCCGAGGCCGCGCAGATCCTCGTGTTCTCGACGAATATCGTGATGCTCCGTTTTCTCGGGCACGTGCTCCTCGGGCACTACAACGTCGTGTTCACGAGGGACCGCCTGCAGCTCGAGAAGTTCGTCCGCGCGACGCCGCCTGCGCTCGTGCTCTTCGATGTAGAGCGCCCGCAGCTCGATCAAAGCTTGCTGAGGAAGCTCCGCGTAACGAGCACGCAGGGCACTCCGGTGCTCGCTATCCTGGGTAATAGCGACACTTCGGAATTCGAAGAGATCTGCGGCTGCATCGACGACTACGTCCTAGAGCCATTCAAGCGAGAAGAGATACTCAATCGAGTCAAGCGCCAGCTCTTTCTTCGAGCGTAGCACTCGTAGATTTCGGCCGGTCTAGATCGTCCATCGCATAGGCGAGCTCGAACGACTTTATTTGCTCACCGGCTCTCGCGGATGACGAGCATCTCGAACGACTTTATTGGCTCTTCCGGATCTCTAGTGACGAATATCTCGAAGATTCTCCAATTGCGAAGGTGCGACACATGCGCAAACACCGTCCAACGGCCGCTCACATGGTCTGCACGGATACAAACCGAGGAAACTACCGCCCCCACCTAGCCACCAACGCAGTCTATCGCACGCACATTTCTGTAGGCTTTTCCCATTTTATAAATATTATAATCGGGATGTCGTTGCAATCACAAAGAACTCAACTGTACAAGCGCAACGAGAAGACCCTTACAACGCACGAGCGCCTAGTAGCTTCCCTAAACAACGCCCATGATCTTATCACGGAATGTGACACCAACAAAGGACTGCACAAACTAGGCATAGCGCTCTCAGCTTTTCGCAGGCAATTTACGAACGATGAGGGGCTGTGGGTCAATCAGCGTCGTTGGAAATCGTACATCAAAGAGACGCTGCAAGAACACAAAATACGTGACGTTTTATTGCAGGATCCGCTCACGAGATACGCCCGCGACAAATACCGAGGCTACCCGGGCGACGCGGTGACGATCGACTTTCTCTACAGCGGGCTGTCGGAGCCGAACTCGGAGGAGGTCGGGCGAGAGCTGTCCGCCGCGACGTCACTCGGGCGAGAGATCTATCGCGGGATCAACAACTACAGCGTGGCGACCGCAGTGCGGGCGAGGAAGGCCAAGGTCACCGAGGCCCTTGACACGCTGCCGCAGCGCGTCAAGTCGCCGCATATCCTCTCGGTCGCGTCGGGCCACCTGCGCGAGGCGCAAGACAGCCAGCTGCTGAAGAGCGGCGACTTCGGCCGATTCGTCGCGCTTGATCAGGATCGAAGGAGCCTCGACGAGGTCGAGCGCACCTGCGGGTCCTACGGTGTTGAGCCTGTGCACGCAGACGCGAGGTCACTGCTCTACGGTAGGTTTAATCTACGCGGTTTTGACCTCATCTACGCGATGGGACTGTACGACTACCTGCCGGATCCGATCGCCGCGCGTCTGACGGATGCGCTCTATGACGCGCTCAACCCCGGCGGGCGGCTGATCATCGGCAACTTCACGCCGGACTGCTATGAACTCTGCTACCTCGAGGCCTACATGAACTGGTGGCTCGTGTGTCGAACGCCGCAGCAGCTAGAGAGTCTCGCGCGGCGTTACAGCGATGTCAGCGTGCACACGGACGCCTCCACGACGGACCCCATCGCGTACGTCGAGATCACGCGGAGGCCCCAACTCCCGGTTTCACGAAGACTGCACCCCGCAGCGAGAGGGCCTGCCAACGCCGCGCCGCTGTGAGCCGGCGCGCGGATCAGCCGAGCGCGTCAGCCATCGCC